>CALVQT010000027.1 GCA_944358375.1 uncultured Bacilli bacterium | reverse complement strand
TTGATTAATTTTTTGTAATAATAATATTAGAAACAAGTTTTAAAACTTGTTTTTTTATGAAAGGAGGTTATATGTTTCTAGAAAGGTTTAAGCTGTTTTTTTATGAGCATCAAAAGTATTTTATGTATAGTTTTCTTTTGTTATTTGTTTGCATGTCTTTTACTATTATTTATGTTAGTTTTAATAGTGATGTTAAAACTGTAGAACCAGAAGTTATTGCATTAAGTGACGATGAAGAAAAAGATGAGATAATAGAAGACACTTTTGAAACTATTTTTATTGATATTAAAGGCGAAGTGGTAAATCCTGGAGTTTATGAAATACAAATTGGCGATAGGGTTATTGATGCTGTTCAAATGGCAGGTGGTTTTACTGATGAGGCAACTACAGATAATGTTAATTTAAGTAAGAAACTTAAAGATGAATCTGTTATTATAATTCCTAGTTATTTAAAAGATTATGAAAATGTTACTATTAAAAATGATTATGAGATTGATATTAATGATGATATTGTTCAATCTGAAAAAAATGAAAGTGATGAAAAAATTGAATCTTCTTCTAACTTGATAAATATAAATACCGCTTCAGTCGTAGAATTGATGTCTTTGGATGGAATAGGTGAATCAAAGGCTAAAGCTATTATTGAGTATAGAGATATTAATGGTGATTTTGAAAATATTCTAGATATTAAAAATGTAAGCGGTATAGGCGAATCTATATATGAAAAGATTAAGGACTATATTACAGTGTAATTATTTTTATTATGCTTTGTTCTTTTTGATAATTATTTTTACTATTTTTAGAATTAATATGTTTCATTCAATTCAACTTAATGATTCAGATAACTATTTGGTTTTTGTAGATGATTTTAAAATAGATGGTGACTATTTAAAAATTGAAGGAAAGGTTTCTAATGTAAAAGTTATTGCAACTTATTATATCAGTAGTTTTGAAGAACAACAGTATTTAATAAAAAATATAAAATATGGTTCTTTATTAGAGATAAAGGGGAATGTTGTTGATCAAAGCAATAGCACTATTCCTAATGGTTTTAATTATAAAGACTATTTAGAAAAAAGTGGGATAAATAATTCTATTTTAATAGAAAATATTAAAGTAATAAGCCAAAGTAATAATATTTTTTATGTAGTAAAAAATAAGGCTTATGAACGGATTAGTTTGTTTAAAAATCCAAATTATATGTATGCTTTTATACTGGGTAATACTGATTATATTAGTAGCGATATTAATGATATGTATGTAGAAAATGGTATAACGCATCTTTTTTCTTTAAGTGGTCTTCATGTTGGTGTTTTTGCTCTTATAATAATGAAATTGCTAAAAATATTTAGGATAAAAGAGTTTAAAAGGATATGTATTGTTTTTGCACTTTTATTAGTTTTTGCTTTTATTACTGGGTATTCTCCATCTATTATAAGGGCAACTATATTATTTTTTTTAGTTGCATTAAATAAGTATTTAAAATTTAATGTTAATACTGAAAATATTTTGATAGTTACTTTTGCTGTTTCGCTTTTATTTAAGCCAAATGATATATATAATGTAGGTTTTCAATTATCTTATATAGTTACTTATTTTCTTATAGTTAGTAATTTTTTGTTTAAAAGTAAAAATGCTATTAAAGTTTCATTTTTAATAGGCGTTATTTCATGTATTAGTAGTTTACCTATAATAATTAATTTAAATGGCGAAATTAATTTATTTAGTATTTTTAATAATATTATTTTTGTTCCATTTGTTTCTTATATAATTTTTCCGCTTGCTTTATTTACTTATATGTTTCCTTTTATGCAAAATATATTTTACTTTTTTGTTGAAATTATGGAACATTTATCTATCTTTTTAAATGATTTTAAATTAATTATTGTAGTAAGAAATATTACTTTTATATGTGTAGTTATTTATTATATTTTTTTATTTTTGCTTTTTAAAACAAAAAAATTAAAATTTTTGGTTTTGGATTTTCTTTTGATTTTAATTATAAAATTTAGCATTGTTTTAGATAAAAATACGTATTTTTACTTTTTAGATGTAGGACAAGGGGACTCAATGTTTATTCTTACTGAAAATAAAAAAAGTATTATTATTGATACTGGTGGGAAAATAAATTATGAAAAAGAGGAGTGGGCAGTTAGAAGGACAAACTATTCAATTTGTGAAGATACTTTAATTCCTTTTTATAAAAGTTTGGGCGCAAAAGAAATTGATTATATGTTTGTTACTCATGGAGACGTGGATCATGCGAAAGAGGCTAGATGTATTTCGGAAAATATGAATGTAAAACAAAGTTTTATTAATAGTGATGGTGTTACAGATTATGAAAAACTTGATAACTATAAAAAATTTGGTAATTCTTTTATAGAAATAGATAATGTTAAAATTTATAATATTAATAGTGTTTTATATGATAATGAAAATGATAATAGTTTGGTTTTATTAGTTGTGATAAATAATTTAAAGTTTTTACTTATGGGAGATGCTTCAATAAAAGTAGAAAAAAATTTAATTACTAATTATGATTTAAGTGATGTAGACGTTTTGAAAGTTGGACACCATGGTAGTAAGAGTAGTTCAAGTAAAGAATTTATTGATGAAATTAATCCAAAATATGCAATAATAAGTGTGGGTGAAAATAATAGGTATAATCACCCGAGTAATGAAGTTTTAGATAATTTAAAAAATAGTATAATATATAGAACTGATAAGGATGGTACTATATTGTTTAAAATTAATGATAATAAATTTGATGTTAAATTATTTGATGGTTAAATAATTATTAAAAACATTATGATGAAATATGTTATAATTAATATAGAAAAAGGAGAAAAAAATGAAAAATAAGTATTTATTTGGTTTGCTTTTGTTAATTATATCGCTTTTTATAACTGGTTGTGAGGATGATATTTATAGTGGGGCTAGTGAACCGCTTGAAAATCCTGGAAATGTTATTTTTACTATATCGCTAAAAAATAATGCGTGTATTCCTGTTCAGTTAACAATTTATGAAGATGGAATTTATGAATTATTCACTGAATATAAAGCTTGTAGATCAAATCAGAATTGTAATTCAATGCTAGTTTATACTAAATCAGTTAAAGGTTCTTATTCTTATGATGTTATGAAAATTTTGGATGAAACTAATAATGATTTTGGTGATTTAAGTGATACTACTTATTATGAATTATATGTTGGCGATAAGTATGTTGAACAGGGATATGAATATAATTATGTTATTTTAGAAAGTAAATATTTAGATGAATTTTTAGATGAAATAGATTTAAAGTTAAATGCATGCGCAAAAGCGGATTATATTAATTAAGTAGGTGATTATTATTAAAAATAGAGTACGTAAGTTTTCGTTATTTGCATCTATAATTTTATTTGTAGTTTTTTTGATATTTATAATATTTGATTTTATTAATTATGATAGTTTTGAAAACTCAGC
>CALVQT010000026.1 GCA_944358375.1 uncultured Bacilli bacterium | reverse complement strand
CTAAGCGGCGCTAATAAATCAACATCATCTGTCAAATCCATTAAGTTTTCATATGTAGCCCTTGCTTTTTCTTCAGCAGCCATGTCTTCTTGCAAATCGACTATTGGATCTCCAGTTGATTGAAAATAAGAGGCAGTAAATGGTACACCATTTGCATCAGCAGGATAAATTCCCTTTTTATGTTGTACAAAATATGTATCAAGTCCAGCTTCTTTTAATTCTTTCAATGAAGCATCTTTTGTTAACTGATTAACCATTGTCTGTATCATTTCTATGTGTCCAAATTCTTCTGTTGCAATATCAGTTAATAATGCTTTGCCTTTAGCATCAGGCATAGTATATCTTTGACAGAAATACCTTAAGGATGCTGCAAGTTCACTATCAGGGCCTCCCAGCTGAGCCATTAATAATTTAGCCATTCTTAAATCTTTTTTTCGTATATTTATAGGATATTCTAACATTTTTTCATATTTAAACATATTAATTACCCCCTTTATCCCATGGCCATGGATTTAAATACCATTCATATTTACTTCCTTCAACATCAAACGAATTTAAAGGGCCATATTTACCTTCATAAGTCTTTTTTAATTCCTTTAATTCTTTTTCATAACTTTTAAATATGTCAAAAACATGCATATTATTTGGATAAATATCTAAATACAATCCCAAATCTTTCATAGAAAAAGTTAATTCTTGAATTTTTAATAATAATTCGTCTCTTTCACCTTTAACAATTACTTTATAGACATGATTTTTATATGGATCATAAATGCTTTTAAATATACCCCCTTTGTTTAATGCATCTTTTGGCAAACTTAAATCTATTGACATATTATCCCTATAGTTATTAATATTTATATTATTAATATCATAAATTTTATTATCTTTAAAATGATATTCTTCATGATTATTAGTTTCATTATAATCTTTATCCTCTACTTCTATGTAATTATTTACTTCTTCACCAATATAATCTAAGTAATTTTCTCTTTCATCAAAATACATAAAATACCTCCCAATGTATAATATGTAGTCTTATATACTAAGAAAAGGCGAATATCATAAATTTATGTGTAAAGAATAAAAAATATATTGTTCACTATACATGTTTAATGATAAAATAAAATTGTGGTGATTTTATGGAGTACAAAATAACAACTAATAACGAAGAAGAGACTATAGAATTAGCTCAAAATATAGAAAGCGAAAAATTTCCTAATATGGTCATTTGTTTACAAGGAGATTTAGGAAGCGGAAAAACAGTATTTGCAAAGGCATTTGCTGCATCAATGGGAATAGAAGATAATATTACTTCACCAACCTTTACAATTATTAAAGAGTATGAAGGGGAAATAAAACTATTTCACATGGACGTATACAGACTAAATGAAATGAAAGAAGACATTGGAATTACTGAATATTTTAACAAAAAAGGTGTATGTATCATTGAATGGTCTGACTTGATTGAGGACATACTTCCTAAAAATAGATTAGATATAAAAATTAACATAATAGATGAAAATACCAGAATTTTTAAAATTATTCCTCATGGAGAAAAATATGAAGATTTATGTGAAAGAGTTTTATAACTCTTTTTTAATTTATATCCCTTTTTATAAAAAGCATTAAAGAAAATATAAACATAATAATTAAAGTAAATGCCAGAATAAAATTTCCATTAAATAACGACAAATTTGTTCCATATTGCATATTAAACAAAATAATATTAAGTTTATCATTAAAAATTGTATAATCTAAATATGGTAAAAACGTATACATTAAAAATCTAAATTTATATTCAAGTAACCATTGAAAAATCACTATACCAAACACATCCAAAAAAAATGAAACAGAAATAACTACTAAACGATTTAAACAAATAGCAGACAAACAAAATGAAAAAAGTCCGATAAAAACAACAGGTATCATATTAATCAAAAATTTACTAAAAGACTTTAAATAATAATTTACATATACTATCTCATCGCTCAAAATAGAAGGTATTTTTAGTTTAAACAACTCAAAAGAATGACTTACCATTATTAATGACAACGTATATACAAAAAACAAAAATAAATTTAAAATCACGATTAAAATTAAATAACATATTAAAAATGACATAAATATTTGAAATCTAGAAAACCCCTTATTAAGAAACAGTTTTATAGTTCCATTTTTATATTCATTTAACATTATAACAGAACCAATAATAATTGAAACAATAGATAAAAAAACTTGAACTTTATAAATATTTTCAAACAAAAATAATTTACTATCAATATATAAATTATTTAACTTAACTTCATTAATACTTTCATTAATATAAAGTTCATAATTAGATAAATATCTATCATATGATCCATTAGGATATTCTACATAATATTCTTCTTCGCTTAGTTTACTATCAATTATAATAGTTTCTTTCTCACTGAATTTATAATTTTTATATGAAACACTACAAACAACTAATGAAAATAAAGTTATTATTATCAAAAACAAAATAAAATAACTTTTTTTTATTTCTCTTTTTAACAATATACCAATTAATTTAAACATAATAATTCTCCAAAATATCAACTAATTTTTTTTCACGATAAATAGGAAAATCACGTTTTTCTATTATTTTTACTATTTTTCCATTATTCATTAAAACTAATCTATCACAAATTTTAGATAACTCATTTATATCATGAGAAGAAATTAAAATAGTTGTCTCATTTAAATTTACCAGTATGTTTCGCAAATTTATTATATTCTTTATATCCAATCCATTAGTTGGTTCATCTAATAACAATAATTCCGGTTTATTAATTAAAGACAAAATTAACCCTAGTTTTTGTTTCATTCCTAAAGAATATCTTCTAACTTTTTTATTCAAATTTAAACTAAATAATAAACAAAGTTCACTTACATAATTCATATCTACATTGTCAAAAAAACTCAACCAAAAAGAAATATTTTCTTTTCCAGTTAAATTTAAATACAAATTTGGATTTTCAATTAAAAAACCAGTTTTAACCAAAAAATTATTTTGTTTATTATCAACATAAATTTTTCCATCAAAATTCACAAAATTTAAAACACATTTTAATAAAGTCGTTTTACCGCTTCCATTTAAGCCAACAATTCCAATTATTTCACCCTTATAAACTTTTAAATTTATATTTTTCAAAATATAATTTCCATTAACAATTTTATTAACATTTTCAAACACTAAATATTCTTTCATAACCCTCCTAAAGTGAACTATAACATATACAAACACTAAATTCAAAAAGCAAAATAATAGTTTTAAAAATAAAAAAAGCAAATATCTTAATACAAATATTTACTTTTTAAATTAATAATAATTACAAAAATATAATTTTAATATAAATCAAATTTTTTTAACAAATTTAAAACTTTACCTTTAATCTGATATAAAATAACAGCGTCATCTTTATTTTTTAGTGCTTCGATAATACAATCAGCAATAAATTCAAATTCCTTTTCCTTAAATCCTCTAGTAGTCATTGC
>CALVQT010000025.1 GCA_944358375.1 uncultured Bacilli bacterium | reverse complement strand
ATCATGTTCTTCTTCAGTCAAATTAGTACTTATCAAAGCCTTTACCAATTCTTTTCTATTTTTAGGTTTTTCCATAATAACACCTCATTTTAAAGTAATATTAAATACAATATTTCTAACTGTAATATTAAGTATTATACTAGAAGCATTCAAAATTTCCGCAGGAACTTCAGCGTAAACGTTTCTTCCAGTTAAATATTCATAATCAAATGTTTCAATTGAAGTAGTTTTTGTAACATCACCAATTTTATAAATTAGTTTACCAAACATACTAATTAAATCTTCATTATTCTTTAAATACTTATTAATATATAAATCCTCATTATTATCAAAATCCACTTCTAGTTTCATAATAATTTTAGGAATTTTTCCGACAATATCTGGCTTCAATACTTTTTCACCAGTATAGCACTTATCAGAAACACAATAATTATAATTAACAGTATATGAATCCTTAAACTCATAAGACATCACAATAGCGCTCATATCAGTTAAAGTAGTAGATTTTAAATCTATTAAACTCCCTAAATTAATATTATATATTTTATCATTTTTATTATAAGAAACTGGTTTAACAATAACATCACGATGATTAGATCTTATTTCACCATTAGAATAACTAACATCACTTCTCATTCTGAAAATATATGAATTATCTATCTTATTTTTAGGAATTTCATAAACAAAAACATATTCTTTTTCCTCGCCAGGATATAAAGTTTGATTATAGTAACCTTCGCCTAAATCTACAAAGTGATTATTTTTAGAAAAACTAATTGAATACTCTTCGCCGTCAACAATTAATTTCAAATTTTCTGTTTTTAAATTCTTTCGCTCATCAGTATTATTAATCATATTAACCAAAATAATAACATATTCTTTACCTTCTGTGATATAATTTCCTTTGTAATCAACATCACTAGAATAAGATGCCAAAACTTTAAAATTTACTCCATCCATAGAAAACAAATCAGTTTCATTATATTTTTTATTATATACATCATAGTTTAAATAAACTACAAATACAAAAGACAATAACAAAAGTGTACAAATAACACCAAAGAAAAACTTATTTTCTAAAGCATAATACTTAAATTCCCTTAAAGATCTTCTTAATCTTCTTTTTAATTTATAATTATCCCCACCAAAACTTATTTCTATCTCTTCATCATCTGGAGCAGCAATATCAAGTTCTTCCATATCTTTTTTAAAATCAAATTTTTTAATATCAAAACCTACTGCTCTTATAAACGTCATAACTATAAAGAAATACTGTGGCAAATTCAAAATAAGAATTATATCTCTATAAGTACGTAAAACACGCTCATCAATAACATTATTTTCTATGACAGTTAAAAATCCAAAATATACTATATATGCAACAAAAAGAGCAAGATAAAAGCAACACATAAATACATACAAAGTACGTTTTTTATCTTTCCATTTAAGCAAAATATATATAGTTATGCCTAACAAGACAATAATAATTATAGCTGCAAAAACATAAAAATTAATTAAAGTCCCAGACAAATTATCAACATATGAATAATAACCATTTTTAACATAACCATTAAAAAAATTTAATAAAGCAGTTGATTTATATGATACATATAAAACGCAAGCAAACATAAACAAATGAATCATTCTAAAATGTTTAATTAAAAAAGCATACGGTTTTCTTATTATCACATTTAACAACTCCTTTATTTTACAAATTAATTATAAGATAAAATTAAACATTTTACAATAAAAAAACCTAGTAACTAGGTTAATCTTTATAAAAAATCATTTGTCCTGGAAGCAAATAAATACTTTTATTTTGCTTTATAATATTCGCTTCACTAACGTTAAAAATTTTACTAACATCTCTTAAAGTATCATCATCTTTAGTTATATAAAATTGAACACCCTTTTTAGGTATAAGCAACACCTGTTTTGGATAAATATATTCATCTAGCTTCAATCCATTTAGCTCAGCTACTAATTTAGGATTAACGTTAAAATCTTTACTAATTTTATATAATGTATCTCCATTAACAACAACATATACACTATAAAAAGGAGTTTCAACCATATCTCTATTATTATTTAATAACATAAAAATCACCTAATATAATATATGATTTTTATATAAAAGTGATTTATTTATTATAAACAAATATCTTATTAGAATCATTAAAATTTAGTTCAAAATAATGCAATATTAACTTATTACCATAGATAGGATTAAAAACATATAAATCATCATCAGATAAATAATAAATATCATTATTATAAATATTAATAATACTAAAATTTTCATCATCTTTAAATCTAGTAAGAATATTTTTATTATATGTATAGAAATAATTTAAACCATCAACAGTTATATTATTATAATTAACATCAAAGTACATAACATATTCTTCATCGTACTCTTTCAAAGAAGCCTCTACTTTTTTACCATTTTCATACTTTATATAACCTTTTTCGCTATTGCCTATACATTCTATTTTTCCATTTTCAATATTTATTTCAAATAAATTATCATTCTTTCTATCGAACAAATAGATATATTTTCCATGAGTACCAGAGATATAAGAATCGTAACTTATTTCAAAATCAGAATTGTAAATTTCATATTTTCCATCTATAATATCAAACAATATAAATTTAGTGAAAAACAAATCTTCATCATAATTAGGTAAAAATATTATATCTTTATACAAATAACTCAAAGTATTACTATACCTATCATTATCAAACATATCAATGGACTTAACACCACTATCATCAAGTAAATAAAATCCATCATATTTCCATACTGCAATATGCTGATTACTGCCTAAACTATTAGTAAAATAAAATTCATCCTCATAATCAACTTTAGATGTAGAAATTATACCCAAATCTGACAAATACTCTATAACATCTCTATCGGAAATCAATGAAAAATGAACTAAATTATTGCTTTTATCATAACAAACAGGATAATGAGCATAAAAATCCAAGTTCACGTCAAAACAATTATAGTTTTTTCCTTCAAAAACACTAATATCGTTTATTAATTTTTTTGATAATCGCCTTTTATTATAAAATAAAATATTAAAAGCCAAATCATCATTAGAAAGTTCAAAATAGTATTTACCATTTTCATAAATTTCAGTTACATCAAAATCATTTAAATCATACCTTATTTTATAACTAGATACAAAATATTTTATTAAAAATACAACTAACAATAATACAAATATTATAAAACATATTTTTTTCTTCATAACATACAAAAAAATTAATGAATACTATTCATTAATTACTCCATTATCAATTAAGAATTGAACTAAAGTATCTTCATCAACATAACCACTTATGTAATCAATTAACACACCATGATATGTTAACATTGTATAAGGAGTTCCTTTAAAAGTATCAGATATATCATAAGTACCACTTAAAGTAGAATAATCGGCATTTGATAATTTATCAGTATGAAACCAATATATACTCAAATCTTCATATTTACTTTGAACACTTTCAACAACAGGCTTATACATTTCACAATAACCGCATGTCGTCTGAGCTATAATAGCAATAGTATATTTTTCCTCTAGACTATCATTTACCCATTCAGAAACACTTGGCTCTAAAGAACTAGTTTCATTATTTAGATTTTCACCCTCTAATAAAA
>CALVQT010000024.1 GCA_944358375.1 uncultured Bacilli bacterium | reverse complement strand
CCAGAATATCCATCATCAACATATTCTCCTATTAAGTTAAAATTATTATTTTTAACATAATTAGTTAATAATTCTCTTTGATTAATTACACTTTCACTATCAGATTCATATTTTTTATCTTTATCTTTATCTTCTTGAGATAATCTTATATAGATTCCTACATTGAAATCTATTCCCGATTTATTATTCACTTTTACCTCCTTCTTTTAATCGGGTATTAAGACTCATCCATGATAGCATCATAAAATTAAATATGCAAATCATTGATTAGATAATTCTCCTTTTGTTTCTTTTATTATCTCTTCAATAAGATATTTTAAAATAAGATCTTTAAATGAAATATTATTCAAATAGGCTCCTTCCATATTTAAACCACCTATTTAAATTTATGTTTAAATTAGTCATTATTGATATTTTTTTCATACTTATATCCACTCCTTTCCTTAATTAATTTTGATTAAGTATGTTAATATTTAAAACTTATTTAAATATTTTAAATTTATATAATTAAATTTTTTATATTATATTTATTATATTATTGTAGACACAGAGTACCATTGAAAAAGAAAAACATGTACATTGAATTAAATAACATTGTCTAAAGTTATGATATTTTTGGCTATTTAATAATATATATTTTTCTTTGAAATTTATGTTTAAACTCCATTTTAATATAACCTATGTCAGATAATTCTTTTAATAATCTTGAAATAGTTCTATTACTTGTATTTAACTTTTCAGCTAAATAATCATTTCCAGCAAAACAATATCCTTCTTGTTGTACTAGTATTATTAATAAGCTAAATAAAACTTTAGAACTAGGTTTAAGATTTTTATCTGTTATTACTGCTAATGGTACTTTTATATATTGTTCATAATCCATTTATAATACCTCCTTTCTAACTAGGATGACTTTTCCTTCAAAAATATCAAATTATAAATTAGGAGCATAAGAAGATGGCACCATAAACTAAAAAATTCCTTATAAACTAAGGAAATTTAATGGTGCCATTCTTATTTCGTACTTACGAAATTAATCCTACTATATAGGTTGATATTAAGGATCATCAATAGTTTTATTCTTATTTCATAAGATAATAAATATCTTATATACCATCCTACTTTTGAAAAATACAAAAAAATGATAGGATGGTAGACTTTGTTATCAAAATTTGTGCACAAAAAAATCTCAGTTATTAAACTGAGATATAGATAACAAAAAAATGAAATAATATAGACACAGTTCTCACCAGCTAATTATTTCATTTTACTATATTTTACCACTTGACCAATAGAAGTCAATGACTAAGCGATGCAAAAAAATGCTTTTTTGTGCCAATCCATGCTATTTATATTTTCATCATTTTATCTAAATATTTTGCAGGTATTTTATGTTTTAATTTCCAAACAATTCCAACTGGTTTTGATCCACTATGAGATACATATTCAGCCTCACCTAAATAAATATATGGACTTGCTTGATTATTTTCTTTTCTATTTATTCTTACAAACAAACTTACTCTACCATTTGAATTAATATACCTATTTAAAGTGTCACTTCCATCTGCTACTGAGTTCTGAGTTTGCCAATGAAATAATTCATCATTTATAGCATAATCTTCATAAGCAATCGATTCACCAAAATGACTAGATTCTTTATTTATTGTAACTAAGAATATATCATGATTTTGTTCTTTTAAATACCATACTCCTTGTAACATTGGTCCTGCATATTTTTCATTAAATACACCTAATCCTGAATATAATTGTGCTTGTGAATAAACACCATATACTTCTAAAGGACAATTAAAATTTAAATTATTTTTTATAGGTAATACTTCTAATGAATTATAAAGATAATTACATATTTCGTTTATTTCATAGTTTAAACATTCTGAGTTTTTAACAAATTCTAAGGCTTCAATTATATTTTTGAATCCTTCCTTTTCCGGTAGTTTATTAAATAATGTGTAATATGTCATTGTATCTAGCAACTCATTATGATTAATATTTTCATCATTTAATAACGACTTAATATAATTTATAAATTTTGGAGAATTAATTGTTAATAAATTTTTTAATCTACCAACGATAGCATTTTCTATCGAATTTTTTTCAGCAAAACATTTAATTCCTGCCTCTGTTAACAATCTATAAAAAGACACATCTTTTTTATAAATATCATTAATATTTAATTTATAATGATTAATAAAATTATATAAAGTTAATTCTTTATGCGTTGTTTCTTCAAATCTTTGCAACATTTCAATCATAACTTGTCTATTACTTGTATTAGCTTTAATATTAGACAGAATATATTCTTCGGCTACTCTTTCTAAAGCAATTGAGCAACCTACTGGTAACATTGGGAATCCATTATTAATAGAATCTTTAACACTAACTCCTTCAATTCCAATTAAAGCTTTAAATTTATCAGCATAATTAAAATGCTTATTACATTCACCAATAAAATCTAAAATAATCAAATAATCTTTATTAATATGTTTTCTAAGTCCTCTACCTAATTGTTGTAAAAAAATTGTTAATGAATCTGTAGGTCTTAATAATAATTCGACATTTACACATGGAATATCTACACCTTCATTATATAAGTCCACAGTAAAAATAAATTTAATCTTACCAGATTCAAGGTCTTTTATAGCATTATTTCTCAAATTACTATCTGAATTACCAGTTAAACATATTGATGGAATATTGTTTTCAGTGAATTTATTAGCCATATACTCAGCATGATTAATCGAAGAACAAAATCCTAGTCCATGTACTTTGTCTATATCATCAATATATTTAAATAAATTTTCAATAATGGTATTAACTCTTACATTAGCACTTGTTTCATCTTCCACAAATAGTTTATCTAAATCACTATTATTATAACCAAATGATGACCATCTTACATTACTTAAATCAGTAGGATCAGTAATTCCATAATATTGAAATGGAACTAGTAATTTATTATTTATTGCCTCAGGCAATCTCATTTCAGCTGCAATGGT
This sequence comes from uncultured Bacilli bacterium, assembly GCA_944358375.1. The sequence goes on along the minus strand of CALVQT010000024.1, from coordinate 1,331 downwards.
ATTACAGAAAAATTCTGTTATATCTTGTCCATCCATTCTTTCTGGCGTTGCTGTTAAACCTAATAATAATTTGGGATTAAAATAGTTTAAGAAATTAGTATAAGTTTTAGCCGCACCATGATGTATTTCATCTGCAACTATATAATCATAATAATCAGAATCAACTTGTTTCATTATATTTTCCAAACCTAATGGTGTTGTAAATAATCTATTTATATTTTCAGGTTTATAATTACCTACATATAATTCACCAAAATTAGCATCTTTTAAAATTTGTCTAAATGTATCACAACTCTTTTTCAAAATTTCTTGTCTATGTACTACATATAAAAATTTAGCATTAGGATTCTTTTCTAGAAAGTTTTTAAAGTCAAATGCGGCAAGTACAGTTTTACCCACACCAGTGGCAGCTACAACTAAATTTCTATTTCGATGATAAATTTCTCTTTCAACCTCTAATTTTTCCAATATTTGTTCTTGATAATCATATGGTTTATAAGTCATTAAATTTTGATAAACATTAACTTTTTCTGTCTTATATGATAATGCCTCTTTTAGTTTGATTTTATCTTCTTCTGTATTATTTAAAGTTTTATATTCATATGAATTCCAATATGTTTCAAATTCAGAAATAACATTTTGAAAAATTTGTGGTGAATTTTTTTCAGTTAACTTAACATTCCACTCATCACCATAAACTAAGGCTGATCTAGATAAATTAGATGAACCAATATAGAATGTAGAAAAACCATTGTTTCTTTTAAAAATATATGCTTTTGCATGTAATCTTTGATTTTCAGTTTCATATGAAATTTTTATGGAAGTATTAGGTAATTCTAACAATTTTTCAATTGCCTTATATTCTGTCGCTTTTGTATAAGTCGTAGAAATAACTCTTAATTTTTTACCTTTAGCAGTAAATTCTTTTAAATCTTCATAAATAGGCATTAATCCAGTCATTCTTATAAAAGAAACTAATAGCATCACTTCATCAGATGAAGCAATTTCTTTTCTTAATTCTGATAATAAAGAAATTTCTTTAGAACTATTTGTAAATAAAGTTGGTTCTACTAATGAAGTAACTGGTCTAACAATATTTTTCCCATCAAATGAATTATTATTTAATTTTTTAAATGCATATTCTAAAACTTCTGCATCCATAGATAAATCTAAGTCTTTATACTCATCAAAATCTAATTTTGTTCTTAAGAGATCTAATATTTCATTACAAATTTCAATTTCTTTTAGCACTCTTTCGCTATCTTCTACATCTACATTTTTTTCTTGAATACAATCCATAGCTTTTCTTGTTACTTCTTTTAAATATTCTG
>CALVQT010000023.1 GCA_944358375.1 uncultured Bacilli bacterium | reverse complement strand
TTTGGTATATCCATTACCCATTGTTTCATATTTTTTCTAATAACTGGATATCCACCTCGTTCGCTTTTTCCGTCAATCACTTCATCATTAGATAAAACTGTGCCTAATTCTTCACACCAATTTACTGGCATGTCTATATATTTTGCTAGGCCATCTTCATAAAGCCTTTTAAATATCCATTGGGTCCACTTATAATAATTAGGATCACTTGTTGAAATTTCTTTAGTCCAATCGTATGAAAATCCTAAACTTTTTAGTTGTTGCTTAAATGTCTTTATATTCCTTTCAGTAAATCCATCTGGGTGGTTACCTGTGTTAATAGCGTATTGTTCGGCTGGTAAACCAAACGCATCCCATCCCATCGGATGAAGCACATTGTATCCTTGCATTCTCTTCATTCTTGAAATTATATCAGTGGCAGTGTATCCTTCTGGATGTCCTGCATGTAGTCCAACACCTGATGGGTATGGAAACATATCTAGTGCGTAAAATTTTGGCTTACTAAAATCATATACATCTGTTTTAAATGTTTCATTTTCTTCCCAATAATTTTGCCATTTTTTTTCTATTTCTTTAAAGTTGTACATTTTCTTTACTTCCTTTCTTTTGGTAATGCCTACCTACTATTTCATATAATGAATATGTTAAAACAATTAATAATACAAAACCTATTAATAGACTTAATAAGTAATTTTCTACATAAAATACAGCTGTAAATGATAAAGCAATTATTGTTGAATTTATTATTGATATAGTAAATAGTAAATTTTTATATTTTATTTTTCTCATATCCAGTTTGTATCTTTTTATTAATAAATTTACTTCTGCAATATTTTTTTCTTTGTTTTTAACTTTTTTCCTACTAAACATTATTGAATAGAATATAAAAACTAATAAAAAAGCTAAAATAAATACCATTATATATTTTATTATTGTCTGCATAACAACTCCTTTAAAAATAAAAACTTTATAACTTAAGGACGGATTTAACCGCGGTACCACCTTAATTCATAAAGTTTATGCATCTCTTTAAGTTAACGCCTTTTTACGATTTTCCTTGAAAGTAAGTTCATATATTTTTATTTATTAGTTCACACCTAACACTAACTCTCTTTAAAATATTGATATATTACTACTCTTTCAAATAGAACTTAAATGTATTATATAATTTTATATTTGTTTTTTCAAGTAAATATTATATCTCTGCAATGTATTCTAATAATTTTATGAACATTCTTACAAATAATGATTTTAATCCATCTTTTTTTAATTTTCTTATTTCTATACGTTTTTTTCTAATAGGCATGTCGCTAAATATTATGTCTGCTATTCTTTCTTTTAGTTTAGTCTCTATTTTTAAATCTGATATGATTGAATCTATTTCTTCATTTATTAGTCTTACTGCATCTATTTCTATATCTTTTCCAGCGCAGTTAATTGTGAGTTGTTGTATTGTAGGAACGTCTTTAACTTCTATTATAAAGTCCGCATCGTCAATATATTTTTCAAATTCAACTTCATGTCTACCAACATTGACTTTAACATCTTCAGCATATTTCGTATTTCTAAATCTGATTTTATAGTCTCTCTTGTCTGGAATTAATCCACTTTTTCCATCAATAGGTCTTATTATTAGTGTATAATTATTTTCTCTATAATTGTAATCTATGTTTGTTATTATGTAGTATCCTTCTTCGTACAAATTGCTGACTCCATCGTCTTCATACAATCTGTAGGCATTACTTCTTCCTGGGAAAACTTGAATTTCTAGTTTTCTTGGTGGTCTTGAATCATTTAAATGATCACTATCAAGTATTGCCATCGGAATTATTGAACCACTTTTAGCGAAAACTGGGTAATCTTCATCTTTAAAAAATGTAACATATCTTTTTCCACCAGGAAATTTTTTACCGGTTTTAAAATCGTACCACATTCCATTTGGCAAAAATATACGATGTACTACTCTTTTCATTACTGTATCTTTTGGTTCAGTTATTGGAGAAACAAATAGTTCTGAGCCAAAGAAGTATTCATTTTTATATATTGGTTCATCATATAATTCTGGATATTTATAATATAGTGGTTGTATTAGTGGTGAACCAGTTTTACTATATTTGTATGCTTCTGTATATATGTACGGAATTAGTCTATATCTAACATTCATATAATCTTTTACAATTTTTTGAGTTTTTACGTCCCACTTCCATGGTTCTCTTTTATAATATCTTCCTGCATCTGCTGCAAATCTAAATATTGGACTATAAGTTCCTAATTGTACATATCTTGCATATAATTCTTCATCTTCTGTTCCATTTTTATATCCACCTATATCGTGGCTCCACCATGAAACGCCAATGTTTGATGAACTCGAATTATAATGTGGCAACAGTTTTAATGTTTTCCAGCTTACTAATGTGTCCCCTGAATATAATACTGGATATCTATGCGCTGCTATTCCTGGATTTCTAGATAATATTACACTTCTTTTACCACTAACTTGTTTGCAATGCATAAATGAGTAGTGATTTATCATAAACAAACTTGTCATGTCTTTTGTATCTTCATCTAACCATAATAAATCTACTCCTAAATCATTTAGTGGTTTTATTAATTTTTCATAATATAGTTTAACAATTTTGTCATTATATACATTAATTGGAATTATCTCGTTTTTAGTTTGATTTAATTCTTTTGCAATTTCTGGGTACGCACTTTCTCTAGGATTAATTCCATCCTTAGTGTTTATATTGATTCCTACAAATACATTTTCTCTATGTAATCTATCTATTAAATCTTTAGGATTCGGTATAAGTTCGTTATCAAAAGTAAATGCAGTATTTATTTTATTTCCTTTTTCATCTTTTGTTTTATGCCAACTTGGTCCTAGTATAACTGATGAAATTGGCATATTATTTTTATCAAATTTTTGAACTAAATCTAATATATCTTGTGATTTATATGCTTCGTTTTTATTCCACCAAACTCCCAATGCATATCTAGGTATTAATGTTGGATAACCAGTTAATTCAAAATAACTTTGCAAAGCTAGTCCAAAATCTTTTCTATATATAAATAGGTAAATGTCTAGTCCATCTGAAGGATTTTTTTTGACTGAACCATCACTTATAAACACAGGTCTAGCAGTATCATCTATTGATGCAAAACCATCAGTAGAATATAATCCTTTCCACAATTTTAGATGACCTTTGTCTAAATCTAAGCTGTATGATGTGCCTTTAAAATTTCTAACCTCTGGATGATTTACATACCAAACTTTATCAGTGTTTATTAAACTTACTCTTAAATTTGCATCTGGCATTAGTTTTGAAGATGTAAATGGTTTTTCCTTCGCATATTCAAGTACAAAATAACTATTTGATATATTTAAAAATCTATCATCTTGCTTAACAGAAAATTTTGGAACTTTCGCAAATTTTCTATTAATTGCTAACAAAGTTGGATAATCATTAAATTTTCCTTCTTCATTATATTCAAATCGTATAAGAACATCTGAAAGAATAGTAATTCTAAATTTATTACCTTTAAATACACATTCAGGATTAGCAATCCCCTTTGAAATATCTACATTAAATTGGTTATTCTTTCCTTCCATGTATGTCCCTTCTATTCTTAATATATTTTATCATATTAAATAGAAATTAACAATTAGTTTTATAACCACTTTTTCCTTGTTTAAATCCAATTAATGTATTAATAAATAAACTGAATGTTCCAATATAAAGTATAGTTTTTAAGTTTATTCCTATTATTAGATAAACAATTATAATTATAAATCTAAATAAACTATATAATAATTCTATAAATAAAATATATGATATATTATCGTAATTTGTATTATAACTATATGTATTTCTAAGTATTATTGTATCTAAAGCTGTTTTGCTTATTCCTTCAGTAAATATTATTAATAACATTATTGCACTAGAATTTACATTAAGTTTAATTAAAAGCGTTATAAACATTATTATTAGCATCGGTTTTAAATAATCTTTTTTATTTTTATCCATTTTTTTAGCTAGATAAAAAATGTACAATATGCTTGAAAGTCCAATTATTATATTAGTTATTGCTATATATTTGAATTCGCTTTTAATGTTTATATATATGTATAGTGGAAATAGTAATATTGTAAAAAACTTTAGTTGGTCAAAAAATAAAAATAAATAATTTTGTCTTGGAAAATTTGTTATTATTTTTTTTATATTTATTTTGTTCTTTTGTTCAATTATTTTAATTTTAAAAAGTGGTAAAAGACTTATTAAAGATAAAAATAATATAATTATAGATAGTACAATATAACCGTATTTTTCTAATATAAATGCTCCTATATAACTTGCTGGCAATGACCCTATTATTCCAAATATCATATAAGCGCTTACGTTATCAGTTGCTTTTTTTTCTTTAATTATTGATATACCATATATATGTCTTCCTATCCAATATGTTGATAAGTATAATCCATTTAATACACTCAAAATCACAAGTTTTATAATATTATTAGTCATATAATTTATGTATAGATATGTTAAGCTAAATAATATTGAACTTATTATCATTAGTTTTTTAAACGAAATTTTTTGACCAATATATGTTGCAGGTATATTAAATAAAAAAATTGTAATAAATTCAATTAAGTAAAATACTAATATTTCATTTAAATTAAAACCAATATTAAAAAGAAGTAATGGTATAAATACTTCTATCATCAATTTTGTAAAAGTTGTAATTGTTATAAAAATATTGTATTTTTTTAAATTTGTCATATTTTTAGTATGTTTAGTTTTCAATTGTATATTCAAAATCAATCTGATTTTTAAGATTTATAATTTCTTTTTCTATAGCAAGTATTTTTATTTGATTTATCCCAATTCCTTTTTGTGATACGTATATAGCTTCCTCTGATAATCCCTTTTGATTTAATAAGTTTGTGTATTCTTTTATAAAATTTTTATAAATTGTATTTGTGTTAGATCCTTTTGCAATAAATTCTTTTTGAATACTCTTATAATTTATAGGAGTTATGCTCAATATTGTTATTTCCTCATTGTTAAATGCTTGAGGTATTATATTACTATTAAAATTTTCAAATGTTAATATATAAACATTTTGTGAATATAGATCTTTTTGCTCATAACTCACAGCTAATGTACTTTCACTTTCTTTATAATTTATACATAAAAGAGATAAACAAAAATAAGTTAA
>CALVQT010000022.1 GCA_944358375.1 uncultured Bacilli bacterium | reverse complement strand
TTTTTTAGATTATTTTTACCAATCATTATAGGCGGAATAGTTGGAATCATAATAAAAAACTATATTGATTACAGTTTTTTAGAAAGGCCACCACTTAGTCCACCAAAATTAGCATTTCCAATTGCATGGAGCATTTTATATTTATTAATTGGAACATCATATTATTTATATAGAAAAAAAGATTATAACAAACAAACAATTAAACTATATTATACTGGACTACTTTTTAATTCTCTTTGGTCAATTATATTTTTTGTACTAAAGTTAAGACTAATTTCCATAATTTGGATTATTGCCTTAGTTATTTTAACCATATTTTTATTTATAAGCTACAAGAAACAAAACAAAATATCAGCATATTTACTCATTCCATATTTAATATGGTTAATATATGCTACTTACATAAATATTGGAGTATATATACTTAACTAACTATTTAAAAACATCATCCATTAACTTTTTGATGCTAACTTTCCTATCGTTAGTATCTTTTTTTAAAATGTTAAGTTCAATTACATCCCCTTCTTTTACATTTGGAACTAAAGATAAAGATATTTGTCCCAAACTTTTATCAGGTAATTCCACAACCAAAAAATTATCAACAATCCTATCAACTATTACTTTCATCTTGAACCTCCACACTAATATTATTTCCATCAGAAACCATAACAATATTACCATTAACACTTGTATTATAAACTTTTGCACCACTATTTTCCCATCTGCTCACGACCTCATCACTAGGCAAATCATATTGATTATCAACGCCACACATAATAACTGCATATTTAGCTCCAACACTTTCAACAAAATCCCTGCTAGAAGAAGTATCACTTCCATGATGTCCAACCTTCACCACATCGGCACTCACTTCACTCAAAATCTCATTCTCAACAACCTTTTCAGCATCTCCCATAAAAAGAAAACTTGTGTTACCAAAAACAATTTTAATTACAACTGAATAATTATTGAGTTCACTATAATTAGAATTTTTAGGAGATAAAATTTTTACTTCAAGTCCTTTTTCATTGATAATTTCCATACCAGAAATAGCGCTATTCACTTTGTATCCTAATTCATTAATAGTCGTAAGCAAATTTTCATATGTTTTGCTAGTATGTACCACTTTTGGAAGATATATTTCACCTATTTCATATCTTCTAATAATGCTTTCTAACCCCCCTATATGATCAGTATGTGGATGCGTTCCAACAACATAATCTAAACTAAAATAACCTTTAGAATTAATAAAACTTTGAACAGTTTCACTTTCGTAATTTTCCCCTGCATCTATTAACATATTTTTTCCATTAGGAAACTCCAAAAAAATACTATCTCCTTGCCCTACATCAATAAAACTTGCTATAAACTTACCATTGACTTCTACATCACTAGAAAAACTATAATCCCCATAATACTTTACTACTAATGCAATAAAAATAATAAAGAGTAAAATTAAAAACTTTTTAAAATAATTCATATACATTCACTATACTAAATTATATCAAAAACTAACCTTATGTGCAAAAATATGATATCATTAATATAGGTGATAAAATGGACAGTTTAATTAAATATATTAACATATACGGAAATTATAGTTTTAATGAAATAAAATTTAATGAAGTAGACAATATACTATTTTCACTTCTTATATATTTAGATTATGAAGGATTATTTAAAAACAAAATAACTTTAGAAGAAATATCAAAACTTTATTTTAGAAAATTTAACCAAAATAAAATAAATAGTTTTAGCTCATTTCATAGGCGAATAACAAAATTGCTAAAAGAAATGTCTACAAAAACAAGATTTAAAACAATTCAAATATATAACTATAAAAAAATTAGAGAAAATACACAGTTTGGTGCAATGTGTTTTAGATTTAATAAAAATGAAATTTATGTTTCCTATGAAGGTACTGATAAATCATTAATTGGGTGGAAAGAAGACTTTGAAATATCTTACAAATTTCCAGTAAAAGCACAAGAAGAAGCAATAAAATATATAAATGAAGCAATAAAGAAAAAAGACAAAATAATATATATAGGCGGGCACTCAAAAGGCGGGAATTTAGCTATGTGCGCTAGTATGTATGCAAAGTTAGATATAAAAAAAAGAATTAATGTAATTTATAATAATGATGGCCCTGGATTTAATATTGAACAGTTTAATAGTAAAGAATGGAATAACATACAAAATAAATTGATCACTTTCGCTCCTGAAGATGGTATAATAGCTTATCTCTTAAACCACCAAGGTAATATAAAAATTGTTAAAAGTAATACTAAAAGCTTTATGCAACACGATCCAACATCGTGGCAATGTTTTGGGCTATTTTTTGAAACAGGAATAAGAACAGAAACATCCGTTCAATTAGAAAATAAAATCACAAAATGGGTAAATAATTATGACTATACAAAAAGAGAAAAATTTATCACGACTATTTTCAATTTAATTGAAACAAGCTATTCAAAAGTAAAAACAACTTCTAAAACTTCTCAAATAAGTACTTTTATATCTATAATTAGAGAAACAAAAAAATTGAATAAAAAAGAAAAAGAATTTATTATTGATGTTATAAAAACTTTATTTATAAATAAAATAGAAAATGAGAACAATAAAAATCAACAAAATTTATAAAAATTTTAAAAGTATATATAATGAGTGCAAATTTTAAAAAAGGCCATTAAATTATTTTATATCTAAAATTGATAAAAACAACTATCTAGAAATAAAACAAAAATAATAATTAATAAGGGCTTATTTAACTATAAAATTAGGATTAGTAAAGTAAAAAATTTAATTTGTGATAATGAACTGGTATAATCTACATTACACTAATTGTTTAAATTCAATAAAATATGTATGAACATTCAAAAAATAGGCAAAGCCAATCCATATATTAAGGAAAATACATACTAAATGTTGCAAATGAAGAAAAATTAGAAATTGTTGGTGAAATTAAAAAATCCAAAAACATAAATTTAAAATTAATGAAAGTTCAATCACACAAAAAATCAAATAATACCATTAATTAATGAAAATATTTTTTAGTGATTGTGACCTTAAAATAAAACTCGTAATTTTAAATGAAATGTTAAAATATTATTATAAATATCACTGAGAAATTAAGGTGATAAATATCAATTTTGTTGAGGAGGAAAAACAATGAATAAAGAAAAAATATTTAGAGTCTTAACACTTATATTTATGATTATAACTTTTATAGGCGCGGGATGTGTATTAATCAATAAGGGGCAAGTAAATGCAGGATTTGCCGTGATTCCAAGTTTATTTTGTGCCATATTTTCTAAATTAGCAGTTTATGAAAAATTTAAAAAAGAAAAAAACAAATAGTATTTTATAAAGGAGAAAATAAAAATGTTGATTATAGGAATAGTTATAAGTATAATATCAACTCTATTGATAATATTTCCAAAATTATTTTTAAATTTAAAATCTCCAGATACTGCTTTTTTACAAATGAAAGGGCTTCATAATAATAAAAAAGTAATTTGGGCAGTAAGAGTATGGGGAATTATCTTTCTAATAATTGGAATATCTTTAATAATAATATCATGTATATAACATACAATTTATGAATTAGATTTCAATGGGCTTATCAAAAATAATAGGCTCTTTTTAATAATTGGTATTATTAGTCAAAATAAGTTTATGAAAATTATGATGGTAGAATTTGTAAGGGATTATAAATTAAATACTGGTTAGACTCACAGACTAGATAAAATATAAAAAAACTATTAAATTATTTTTATATTTTTAACAATTATTTATACAAAAGTAAATTCATTTAATCTAATTTTTTTAGTCGTATTTTTTTATATTATTCACAAATTTGACCATTCTAAATCACTAATTTTTTACTTTTTTCAAATAGTCTTTCATATAAATTTTATTATTATTCATTAATATTTGTAATTTCTCTATATTACTTTTACTAACTGAAATAAGATGATTAAAAAGTTCCTAGTCATTAATAAAAATGTCATAACTTTATTCAAAAATTAAAAAATCGTTACTTTTGATTGTAGTAATATACAAAGTTTTATCATTACCATTTTGAATAGTGTAATCAACATAAGCAAAGTAAGCAAGTCTACATAATATTTTTATTTTTTTAAGTTTTTTATCTAATTTTTATTTTTTTAAGTTTTTTATCTAATTTTAATTTTTTAGTTTATATTGTTATAAACACATACCTTTCTTAGATAACAAAAAACTAACTATTTCTAGTTAGCAATTTATTACTCTCGTACTATGTACGAGTTTCTTATCAATTTGGAGCAAGTGGTAAAGTTATTTACAACTTTTTTCGCTCATTGATAAGTGATATCAAATTCTATAACAATAATAACATTTTTAAATTATAATATCACTCATTTTTTCTTACCTACTATTATTGGACATTCATCAGGCATATTTTTATCGACAATAAATTCGATTTTATAATTTTTAAATTGTGATAATTTGCTTTTAAGATAGTTAACCCATTCTTCATATGTATTAAAAGTCGATTCACTATTAATTCCTTGGTGAATAAAAGGACATAAATAAATCATAAAATTAATATTATTTTTTACACAATTATTATAATAGTTTCTGTTGGATAATATGGTCTAAATGCAATTACTAAATCAAATTTATCGTATTTATTAAATTGAAGAATATTTTTTTCATAAGTTTTAATTTTTTTATAATTTTTTATTACTATTTTCTCATTAATGGCTTCTATCTTCAAACAGTTATTATTATAGATAGAAGACAATATAGGTATTTTTCCACAACATGAATCCAAAATTCTCATATCTGCTAAATCAAAATATTTTTTACTTATGTTATAAAAACTATAATACTCAGTTTTTTTGATATTCTTTTCACCTAGATAACAATATATTTGATTTATATCACATGTATATCCATAATTACATTTTGATAATCTATTTTTTTCAAAATACTCAGGATAATAATTTTTATTTTGCTGTAAAAAATTAATTACGTTATCCATTTTTTCTTCCGTTTTTACTATTTTATCACAATTTTAATTTTTTCTAAATAATTCATGATTTAATAAGAAACTTTCATAAAATACAGTAATAGTCAAACAATTTGACAAAAGTTAAAAAGCATGTATAATAAACGCTAGAGAGCATTTTATTGGGCTTTCTGATGAAGGAGGTAAATATTATGAAATTTGGTGTTAAAAAACTAAAAGTTGTAAAATTTGCTTGTCACGTTGATCAAAACTGCTAATAGTTTTGATGACAATTTAGGGTTCGGCGTGCTGAACCCTATTATTTTTGGAGGACATATGATAATAATTAATAAAAATAAGCCATTTTATATAGATAAGAAAAATAAAGTAATAAGAATGGGAAATTTTACTGGTACGGGCAAAGAAATTGAATATGATGATGAAAGCCTTTTAAGTATATTTAATAATGTACAAAAGCCAATATCAATAAAAGATTTAGTCAAAAAAATCCATCTTGAAACAGGTGTCAGTGAAGAAGAAATAGAAGATGCAATAGATTATTTGATGGAAGAGCATTTTATTATTGACTATGATAAATATCAAACATTGATACACGATGAAAAATATAATCGTCAAAATCTATTCTTTAGCATGTTTAATGATAATTATGCATCATATAATAAATGTTTTAAAGGCAAAAATATTTTGATTCTCGGATTAGGAGGTATAGGTTCAAATGTTGCAATAACTTTAGAAAGGGCTGGATTTAATAATTTTACAATCGTAGATTGCGATGTTGTTGAAGAATCAAATTTGATAAAACAATATCCATATAATAGTGAAGATATTGGAAAACAAAAAACTAGAGCTTTGAAAGAAAAATTAAAAGAAAGCCAAGTCAAAAGTAAAAATTTAAAAATTGTAAATGAAGATGATATTATAGAAGAAATTATATCATCAGATTTTGTATTATGTACAGTAGATAAACCTCAAAGAATAATTAGACGATTAATAAACAAAATGTGTGTACAAAATAATAAGCCTGTTCTATTTTGTGGTTTTTCAGAATATGTGGCAATGATAGGACCATTTATAGAACCCAAAACAACTGCTTGTTTAAGTTGTATTGAAAAGGAAAATTCAGAAATACCAATAGATAATGTTGAACTAGTACCATCGTTTGGACCACTATGTTTATTAATATCAAGTATTGTTAGTAATGAAATTATCAATTATTTTTCAAAATATAAAGAAAGTAATTTGATTGGTCAAACATTAATGTTTGACTTGTTAACATATCAAACTAATATTATCAACTGGGAGAAAAATTCTAAATGTAAAGAGTGTGGCATAGATGCAAGTAAGTAATTTAAAGGCAAGATTTAAAAATGCTGAAATTTTAAAAGATGTAAATTTTCATTTAGCATCTGGAGATAAAGTTGGTTTAGTTGGTCCAAATGGAAGTGGAAAATCAACACTTCTTAAAGCATTAGCAGGTGAATTAGAAATAGAATCAGGGAAAATTAGATTGGAAAATGAAACAATAGCATATTTAAAGCAGGAAATTTCTCATAGTTTTGATGATTTTACAATAGTTGATTATATAAAGAATCAAACTGGCATTGGTAGATTAGAATTAAAACTTTCAGAATTAGAACAAAATTTAACTGACGAAAATATGGAAGAATATGGAGAGTTATTAGATAAATTCCTATTATTAGACGGATATTCCTTTGAAAGCAATTTACAAAATATAGTAAATGGTTTAAATTTAAATAAAAGCCTTGATAGTAAAATTTCAATGCTTTCTGGTGGTGAAAAAATAAAGGCTTTACTTTGTGCTATGCTTCTTAGTAATGGGGACATTTTACTTTTAGATGAACCTACAAATAATTTAGATATAGAAGCTATTGATTGGTTAGAAAACTATCTTCGCAATGCTTCAAAAAGTATTATTATGGTTTCCCATGATGAAGTATTCTTGAATAATGTTGTTAGTAAAATATTTGAAATGTCAGATGGTAAATTAGCTGAATATAATTTAGGTTATAACGATTATCTAGAACAAAAAGAGCTTGAATATGAAAAAGATAAAAATAAATATTTAAGTGCAATAGAAGAAAGAAAAAAAATTAAATCTAGACTTCAAAAAGCTAAAGATTGGTCAAACAAAGGTACTTCTTCTAAAGCACATAATGACAATGACAAGATAGCAAATAATTTTGCAAAAGAAAGAACTCGTTCTTCTGAAGTATCAAAGCTATCGAAAGCATTAGATGATTTTGAAATTCCAACATTTCAAGAACGAAAAAAAATCAATTTTTTCTTAGATTTAGATAACGAAAAAGGAAATAAAAATATTTATGTGGATGAATTAATATGTGGATATGACAGTTTTCATACTGTACCAATTAAATTAAGTATAGATTTTGGAAGTAAAATTAATATTAAAGGAAATAATGGAAGCGGAAAAACAACCTTTATTAAAACGCTTCTAGGTATAATGAAACCAATAAGTGGAAACATAGTGATAGGAACTGATGTAAAAATAGGATACATATCACAAGATACAATTATTGATGATAAAGAAATAAGTGTTTACGATTATATTACCAAAGGTTTAGAAAATGTTGACCGTTCTCTTGTTTTTACACTACTTAATAATTTTGGTTTTAATTATGATGATAGAGATAAAAAATATTCTGAATTATCTCCTGGACAAAGAACAAGGGTAAATTTAGCCAGAATAGCTCTTCATAAAATTAATGTACTTATTTTAGATGAAATTACCAATCATTTAGATAAAGAAGCATTAGATGTAATTTATGAACTTGTAGAATCATATCCGGGAACAATTATAAGTATTTCACATAATAGAAAATATAATGAAATATTAAATCCCGATTTTTCACTAGATATTTCAACAGGAAATTTAGAATATTCACAAATTTCTTTACAAAAAAAAAGATGAAAATTAATTCATTTAAACTAAGCGATTACAATTCGTAGTCGTCTTTTTTTAAGCAATATTTTCTATATCTTCATCACCTAAAACATTATCCTCATACATATCGTTAACAACATCAATATATTTATCGTATTTATCATACCAATTATGAAGTTTACTATGTAAGAAAGAAATTAATTTATCAAATTTATCTTTCCAATAATTAAGTGTGCTTTTTATATCAGTAATAATAGAATTTAATCTAGATATTTATTTATCTTTTTCTTTAATAATATATTTAAAGATTCAATTCTTAAGTTAAGTGCTTTATTATTTTCGGTGAGAGTTCTAATCTTATTGCTCTTATCTTTTTAATTGTTCATTAGCATTAACTTGGTGTTAGGATAAATATTTAGACAAAATAAAAACTTACGAACCATTATAGTCCGTAAGTTGTATTCAAATGGAGCAAGTGGTAAAGTTATCTACAACTTTTTACTTCTTGGTAAATAATATCAATTTCTATATTCATTTTAACATAAATTTATATAAAATGAAATACTTGTTGATTAAAAAGCATCAAAATGATGTTATAATTATATATAGAAGGTATGTGATAATTATGAACATTAACTATGATAAAATCCAACAATCAATTAATGAGTATGGTAATTATATATTAACTTGTATTAAAAATCAGTACGGAAATTGCTTAACACAAGAACAATTACAAAGTATAAATAATTTATTAAATACTCAATTTATTATAATTGAAAAACCATCAAATGAAGATATTGAATTTTTTAGTAAACAAGATGGTATAGATAATCCAGAAAATTATAGTGTAAATCATGTCCCATCTGCACATGGTGGAAGAACTAAAGGTGATAATAAAATTCATATATATCCATATTCAAAATCTTTTAGCGATTGTAAAACAGATAATGAAATAATAAAATCATGTGTTGATAGTATAGTAATTCATGAAATATTTCACTATTTTATAAGGCCTAATTTATCTAATAATAATGATACTTTAAA
>CALVQT010000021.1 GCA_944358375.1 uncultured Bacilli bacterium | reverse complement strand
TTTTTGATTTTTATGTTATTATTATAATATACAAATTGTTTTAAAGCAATTTGTAATTCATCAAGATTTTTGGGATAATTGTTCTTGATGAAATCTTTAAATTGACCGTTGAGAGTTTCTATCCAAGGATTATGTGTGCATGTATAAGGTGCAGACATACTTGGAATAAGATGCATTTCAGCGGTTTTTGTATTATATATTCCACTTTTATACATTCCTCCACGATCAGAATGTAATATTACATCATTAAGTTTATAATTACTATTTTTTAACAAATCTAAATTATATTCTATAAAATCATTATCTAATGATTTACCAATACATGATACTAATATCTCTGTACTATATGCATCAATAAAGAATGAAATATTTTGTTTTCCATCTTCATCTAATTTTACTTCTGTTGTATCTGTTGATATTACCTTGTATATATCATCTATATTAATATTTTCTGCTATATTTTGATAAGTATATTTTCTTTCATCTTCTTTTGTTGTAACTGTATATTTACCTTTATTTTTCTTTTTCTTTCGAATTTCAGGTAATTTCATTATGCAACATTTGATTAAAAATGACATATAATATGAAATTATTATTCCTTCATGATATTCAATTTGCTCTTTTATTTGTCTATATCCGGCTGTTCCATTTGATAAATCATAATATTTTTGTATTATTGGTTTTAAGGATTCATGATTTAATTCATATCTGTTTTTAGTATTTTTTCTTTTCAACCATTTATAATAAGTATCTCTTGATATTTCTAGTTCTTCACACATTATATTTATTGGATATTGTTCTTTGAATTTTTCAATAAATTGGAATTTGTATGTATTTCTTTTTCCAGGAAGGCGTTGAATTTTTTTAGTATTTCATACCTCACATTATCTTCAGTTATTTCTATTTTTTTTAATCCTTTTTTCTTTTTAAAACAATTTTCTTCGCCTTCCTGAATATATTCACGAATCCACCTATTAATTGTACCTGTGCATTTCTTTTTGCCCAAAACAATTCTTTCAACTTCATTTTGAGATTTTTTATCAATTAAAACCATTTTTACAGCTTTAATTTTTTCTTCTCTAGTAAAATTCCTATATTCCCTTGTCATTACTTATCCTCCTTATATTAATTTTAACATATAAAAAATCTACACGCTTTTTATTTCGTGTAGATTTTTTTCAAATCACTTCTTTTATCACTTTTTATTTTTCGCTTTGAGTTTCTTCCAACTCAACTGTTATATATGCTTCAAATTTTTTTCCCTGTAATAATAATGGGTTTACTGTATTATTCAAAGAAACTGAATAAGTGTAATCATGGGTTTCATATCCATCTATTACACCACTACCAATAATAATACTTGTATTAGGAACATTACTTAATTCCAAATTAGCAAGAGTACCTCCATTTGAGTTTCCTTTACCAGTTAATGTATGTATTAATAAATTATTTTGCTCTTCTGTATTTATTGTATTTTCAGTAATATTTAATTTAATATTATATTTTAATAACTCAGTTGCCGTTCTATTAGTCTGGGAAATTTTAAAATTCTTAGTAATATTTTTAGTTGTTAATAAAGTATTTGTATCAATTGAATCGCCATTTTCAAAAACAACTGACCCTAATGTTGATTTTGTTATTATAATCTCTTCTTTATCATCCGTATTTGACAACTTTATACTAAACCATGCAAATGTAGCACCAACAATAGCTACTAATAATGTAGCAATTGCTACTACCATTAAAAACACAGATTGACCCTTTCCTTCTTCCATCACAAGCCCTCCTAGTATCATATTTATAATACCAATTTATAGAAAAAAATTCAAGAGGTAAACTTATATAGATAGTATAATAATTAATACTGTGTCATATTAAGACTTTTATTTTTTTCTTTATAAGAAATACATGCATCCCAAGGATTAATAATAAGATTTTTAATAAATTCCAATCCTTCTTGTGGTGTCAAAAGAACTTCTTTTTCAGAATCTGGTAATATTCCATATTCTAATGCTAATTGTTTAAAATCACAACTATTAAGACTTTCTCTTCCTTTATATTCATATGCATTTAAAGTAATTGCAGAGTCTTTCTTTTTTATAAATGGATGTAATTCATTTAAAACTTCATTATCATAATATGTGAATTTTAATTTAATACCATTATCAGTAATATCCATAGTATCGATACAAATTTTTCCATTTTCATTTGTCACATCAGCTTGAATTTTAAATACACCAGGATATGAATTAGAATTTTTTAACAATACAGCATATTCTTCATTTTCATCATGATTAATTATTTTCACACATTCAGTTCCATTGATATAAAAATAATATTCTTTTTTAGGATTTTTTTTATCATATTTTTTTAAATATACCTCTCTTTTACCATGTCTTTCTTCAACTTGCTTATCTCCTGAGATTTTAAAAGATGTATCATTAAAAATTTCTTTAAGTCCTAAAATATCATTTTTAAAAATTTTAGTCATTTTTAATTCCATACTTAAATCATATATCATAACCAACCCTCCTTGGCGAATATTATACCATATCACATATTTAAAATCAAGTATTATTTTATAATTACTACTTACTTTAATAATGTTATTACTGGTTTAACATAATGATACGCACTTAATTCTTCATTTATATATACATCATTATTAATATCAATCATGGATGATTTATTATCCATAAATGTATTTAATATCCAAAGATTAGTACCAATTATATTTTTATTTATTTTTTTATATAAATTATTATATTCATCATATGTGATTAATCTAATTTTATATTTCTTATAATTATTACAAGTATAATTATTGTTTATAATCTCTTCTTTTGTATATCCAATACATTTTTCATTACCACATATTGAATTATTATCAACACAAACCTCTTCTTCAACAATATTATTTTTAGTTTCATTAGATAAAGAATTTATGTATTCAAAATTCAAATATAAATTAATATATGAATTATCCCATATATACTGATTATCTAAATTAGTTAATTGACATTCACCATTTTTATTTAAAATACAATGAGATAACTTTTCTTTTATTGATTTATCTTGTATTAATGTAATTTTATTATTTGTATCTTTTAAAACTATCCATTTAATATTATCAATAGTTACTTTAGAACCACTACAATAAAATACAGATGAATCATAACTATTACTAATTGTATCTAAACAATCAACATTAAATTTAATTGGTTCGCTAATATTACCATAACTATCTTTAAACCAAATATAATTATCTCCTTGAGTATAACTATTTAATACTAAAGTACCTTCGTTATTTTCAATCCAAGTACCATTTAAATCATCTTTATTTGAAATTAAATACTCGCTTTTATTTATATTTGTTATAAATGATAGTATATTATTGTTTCTAATAAATTCTACTTTTATTTCTTTAAAACCATTACACTTTCCTTTACTTATATTAATGTTTCCTAATGAAGTTTTACTTATACAATATTTATTTGTATCAATATAAAACTTTACATTACCATATTTATCTACTTCTATACTTCCATTACCACTAATATCATATTTATCTTTAACATATGTATTATCATCATTGTATATTATTCCATTATTAAAATTATATTTTCCTTTTTTCAAAACATACATCTGTTCTAAAATATAATTAGCTTTATTTTTTAAATCAATTTTTTCATATTTATTTATAAAAAATAATATAATAAGTATCATTATTAATATAAATAAAACTATTACTATAATATAATTACATCTTTTCTTCATAAAATATATTATAAAATAAAAATAAGTAAATTTAAAGTAAATTTACTTATTTATTTTCTTCTATTCTTTGAAATAAAATAACTGCTTCATTTAATATTATATCAGTTTCTAAATTACCAAATTCTATTGTTTCATATTGTGTTTTTTTAGTATTTAACATATTAAATATTTTTTGTGATGTTGTTGGTATAAAAGGATTTAATAATATTGCTGATATTCTAATACTCTCTAATAAATTATATAAAACAGTTTTTAATCTATCATATTTAGATTCATCTTTAGATAATATCCAAGGAGTTGTTTCATCAATGTACTTATTACATCTTTTTAATAATTCAAAAATATCTTCAAGTGCCTCATTAATTTTAAGACCATTCATTTTATTATCAACTAAATTTGGCAACATTTTAGCATAATTAATTATCATATCATCAATGCTATCTGAAACTTTTGGATTTTCCACTTTTGAATCAAAATATTTTTTACTCATAGCAATCGTTCTATTAACTAAATTACCAAGAGTATTTACTAAATCTGCATTAGTTCTTACAATTAATGCTTCTTCTGAAAAATTACCATCATTTCCAAATGGAACTTCTCTTAATACAAAATACCTAACTGCATCAACCCCATATTCTTTAATATACTCTCTTGGATCCTTATATCCACCTATTGATTTACTTATTTTACCACCATTAATTATTAACCATCCATGTCCAAATACTTGATGAGGTAATGGTAAATCTAAACTCATCAATATACATGGCCAAACAATTGTATGAAATCTTACAATTTCTTTACCAACTAAATGTAAATCTGCAGGCCAATATTTTTTAAATAATTCATCATTATCACTTAAATATCCAAGAGATGTAATATAATTTGTTAATGCATCAACCCATACATAAACAATATGTTTATTATCAAAATCAACAGGAATCCCCCACTTAAATGATGTTCGTGATACACATAAATCTTCTAATCCTGGTTTAATAAAATTATTTAACATCTCATTTTTTCTACTTAATGGTAAAATAAAATTAGGATTCTTTTCATAAAATTCAACCAATTTATCTTGATATTTAGATAGTCTAAAGAAATATGCTTCTTCACTCACCTCTTGTACATCTCTGTGACAATCTGGACATTTACCATCTTCATCTAATTGACTTGAAGTCCAAAATGATTCACATGGAGTACAATATAATCCTTTATATTCACCTTTATATATATCACCTTTATCATACATTTTCTTAAATATCTTTTGTACTGTTTTAACATGATAGTCATCTGTTGTTCTAATAAAATAATCATATGATATATCAAGTTTACTCCATAAATCTTTAGCGTTTTCAATAATAGGATTTACATATTCTATTGGAGAAATACCTTTTTCCAATGCTTTTTTTTCAATCTTTTGTCCATGTTCATCAGTACCGGTTTGGAAAAACACATCATATCCTTTTAATCTTTTATATCTAGCAATTGTATCAGCAATTATTGTAGTATAACAATGTCCAATATGAAAATTAGCTGATGGATAATATATTGGTGTCGTTATATAATATTTTTTATTCATTAATCACATCTCCCTTATCAGTGCTACCAAAGCCACCATTTCTATTATTACTTGATTTATCATTATTTACTAGAAAATATTTTTGAAATATTCCTTGAACAATTCTATCCCCTTTTTTAAACTCAACTTCTTTATCTCCTTCATTTTGTATTCTTATAAAAATATGCCCCTCATTTGTTTTATTATTAAAATAATCAGCATCTATTATAGCTACTTGATTACACATTCGAATATTATATTTATATCCTATACTTCCTCTTATATAAATTCCTAAAAACTCATCATCATTCATCATTACTTTAATTCCAGTTGGAATTATTATTGTCTGATTTGGTTTTATAATAATACTATAAGGTAAATAAAAATCATATCCAGCGGATTTTAAAGTTTTTCTCTCAGGTAATTGTATTTCATCATACTCAATATTACAACCTTTAAAATCATTCTTAAATTGTAATTCACTTATTTTTTCAAAATATCTTTCCATAAATCATCTCCAACAAAAAAGACATAATCAAAGGACGAATTTCTCCGCGGTACCACCTTAATTTATGTCTTAACATACACTTTAATTCTTAACGCGAACATACGACTTGACTCCAGAGCCATTTTCAAGAATATATTTATTAGTTTACATCAACCACTAACTTTCTATAAAATATTAATTCTCTCTCTTTCCTTCATAATCAATTGAATTAATTCTATCATAAATTATAATAAAATGCTAGTGTTTTTTAATTAGATATTCTATCAATAAATATTCCACCTATTTTTTCATATTCATCTTTATCGACAATACTATCAAAATAAATATCATTTAAATCATTTTTTTCTTTTAAAAATATATAATTACTACTCACGGATGAAGTATCAACATCAACTTGAACACCAAACACATAATTATTACCTTCCTCAGATTGATATTCATCTAATATATAATAAGATAGGCCATTATCTAATTTAAGTATTTTATCTATCATAATGTCATACCTCCATTGCCTAAACTTTCAGCGCTTATCCATGCTTGACTAGCACCATGTGTATTAGTAACATCAATTGCTATTTGATTTAAATTATATCCTTGATTTAACAAATCTTGAATTGATGTGCCAGCTTGGTCAATTATAGTACTAGTTCCATCTAAGTTGGATATTCTAAATCTACCAAATTGTGAATTAGCAGCATTAACTAAATCCGGGTTTAGTATTTCTCCATTTTGTCCATTAAGTGCCCAAGATGCACTATCATATCCAACGTTTATATTATGTTGACCAATACTTTCTCCTATACTAACACTATCATATCCTGGGATAGATGAGCTTGTTTGTGGAATTGATACTGATGGTGCACTAACGCTTTGTGTATTAGTTTGAGTAATAGTTTCAACTGATGGAGTATTAACGCTAGGTGCATTAGTTTGAGTAATAGTTTCAACTGATGAAGTAGGTGCTTGTGAACCAAAATATTGAGCTGCAGCTTGACCTATTGTTAATCCAGCTCCTGTTAACATTGCAGCATTAATCATCCATCTCATATCTCTTAGACCTTCTGGAGAAGTCAAATACCTCTTAAGTCTAGCAATTGGACCTTTAATTTGAGGTTTAGGATTTTCTATTTCTTCCACTTTCGCAGGAGCATTTAACGATGTAGCAGTAGCCAATTTTTTCTCTTGTTTCTTTATAAATGTTTTAGCAATTCCACCAGCTGCCATCATAATTCCCACACCAGCAGGGCCAGTTGTGAAAAATACAGTCGCACCTAATCCTACACCAGCAGCAAGAGCCATAATTGTTTTGAATGTTACTTTTGGTTTATTTCCTTTTTTAACTGGCATAATAGGTTTAGAATTTTTATTTATTTGCTCATCAATAGCATCAATTACATTTTCATTAGGTTTTGGAGGCTTCTCAATATTATTATTGTTATCAACTCTATTTTGTGAATCATTTTTTATTTTATCAGCTTTTTCTTTTGCTTCATTATCCAAAACATTATCAATAGTTGATTTTATGCTTCCTCCTCTTCTAAGAGCATCTCTAACTTTTTTATGAGAAACTAATCTTCTTTCAAAAAGTTCCACTATTCCTTCTAATGTGTTATTTTCATTTTCAAGTGAATTCAATAAATAATTAAATTTTTCAGTAATTTCAGAATCAGTCTTATTTGCTTCAATAATTTTTTTAATTTCTTCTATATTTCTTCTATTTTTTTCTATTTTATCTTTATAATTTTTAATTATTTTTGTATATTTATTAATTTCAGAATTCTTTTTTGCATGCATTTGCTTTTTTCTTTTATACTCTTGTTGTATTTCAATAATTTTATTAAAATTTTTTTCAGATATACTATCTTTAAAATTAGAATCCTCATAAGATGTAGTTAGAATAGTGCCATCGTTAAATTTTTGAACATTTATTCCATGTTCATTTAATTTTTTAACTAATGTATTTAATCTATCATTTAAGTTTTCATATCCTTTATTAGTTATATCACCATATCTTTCAAAATACATTGATAAGTCAGTTTCTAGATCTATTGTATTATTCATATTCACTACCTTCTTTACTATTAGCCCTTAATAATTCAATTTTATGATTTATATCATTATTAAAAAATGGAAGAATTAAATCTAATATTTTTTTGTCATTTTCAATAACTAATCCATCGTTTAGCCCCTTAAAAATAACAAATTCTTTTCCTGGCTCTTCTTCGCTTATAAGTTTGTTAGTAAAATAATATTTAATATTTTCATATTCATAAATACTTATAATGATATAATCTTCTTCATTTAAACTAAATACATCATTTTCAACTAATTCATAATTCATATTTTCCTCCATATTATAATATTAACATATTTATCTCTTTAAAAAAACTATATTCTAATAAATATATATATATATATTATTTAAAAATTTGACATTTATAATATATTAGATGAACATGGAAATTCCAATAGTAAAATTGTAGAATAATAAGTAGGAAACAGTTTAAAAACTGCTGAATAAATGAATTTTTATAATAATGAAATAGAGGAATTACTTAAAGTTTACAATATGAAAAAAATTTCAAAAATATCTATTATGCTAGACAATAGATAAATTAATTAATATTATAATTTATCTACAATTTTAGTTAGTACTTCTAAAAATAATCTTTATGATCTTAATGAAAATTATTCACATATTTTATCTACTTATACTAATTAAAATATTAATTTTATTTATGATTAATATAATTGCTCAATATATTGTATCATTATAGGTCAGGTACACACTTCTACCTTTCTATCTGAAAATATCATGAAAAAATTATAAAAAAATAGTTTTTACAACTTATTTACATAAATTATATAAACTATATTTTTATTACAAATTAATCAAACTATATAAAACATCCTTTAAATTTTTATCATAATATTCACTTTTAAAAGTAGATGGATTTGTAGTATATGTCGTTATTGTTTCCATAGTTATTACAGGATAAGAATAAATTAACTTACTTGAATTATTTTCATATTTATCTGAAAATAACCTCCCCGTTATACTACTAAATTTAAACCCACAAGCTAACTCTGCCATAAAGTCACTAGCACTACCATCATTACCTTGACCTACTTCCTCAGAAGATAATCCAAAAATCATATAGTTATTTATATCGGATACATCACTTGCAAAATTTCTTGTTAAATTATTAAATTCACTTGGTAAATTAGGTTTTCCAGCATATATAACTCTACCTTGACTATGCATATTTATATATTTTTTTGTATTTTTATAATGTTTTAACATAAAATACATAGCTGCTTTTGTTTCAGGCTCACTTCCTAGAGAATAACCACCAAAATAAACAGTAGATTTCGTTGTTTTATCGAAAGATACACTATTTAATATATCTCTATCTTTATAATATAAACCAGCATTTTGAGTAGGAAAATTTCTATTAATATCGATTCCATTAGCATTACTTTTCATATTTTCAAAATCATATTTATCTTTATTTTCATACCACCACAAATCTTTATTATTTAAACAATCTACTCCAAAATTATATACTTCATAACCATCAGGATTAATAGAAGGTATAACAGCTAATTTAAAATCATTTAAAGCATTAATAACATCCTCATCTCCACTCTCATAATCATTTACTAAATCACTTAAAAACTTAGTTAAAATAAGCGTATTAGCTATTTCAGCAGCATGAAGATTAGCATCTAAAAAAATAACATCAGCACCATTACCTACTTCAATTCCATATATATTTCTATTATCAACACTTTTACCAATAATTTCTAATTTGACAATGTCACTATTATTAAGCTCATGCCAAATATTTTCTAATTCATAATAATGAAGCTTATCATCAAAATTATAATATATATTTTTATATTTACTAGACTTATCAACATAATTTTCGATTTTACTTAAAAGTTCTATAAAATCATTAACATTCATTCCAGTAGCAAATTTGTCCTGAATAATATCACTATCAGACTCACTACTATTAACAATAAAATCAGATGTTATATTATTCAAAGAACCATAATCATTAATTATATTAATATTCTCAATATTTTTAGGAGAAAATATCAAAAAAATTAAAAACAATAAACACAAAAATATTAATCCAAAAAATAATTTACCAAAAAATGTTAATTTTTTCTTTTTCATTTATTTCACCTTATATTAATATTTTAGCACAATTAATTATTTTTTAACATAAAAAAATCCTAATTAAAGGATTTTAAATCAAAAAAAAATTGGCAACTTGCTATCTTCGCTTACACTATTTTCGCCGTTAAAGTGCTTAACTTCTCTGTTCGGGATGGGAAGAGGTGTATCCACTTTGCTATCGTCACCAATCAAATAAATTATAACACAATTATTCTCTCAAAACAAGATAATGTGATTATCAAATTAATAAAATGATTAAATTGTCGATCTATTAGTATTAGTCAGCTCAACATATCACTATGCTTACACACCTAACCTATCAACCTTGTCGTCTACAAGGGATCTTATATCTTAAAGATAGAGAAAACTCATCTTGGAGAGGGCTTCTCGCTTAGATGCCTTCAGCGATTATCCCTTCCGAACATAGCTACTCTGCGCTGCCACTGGCGTGACAACAGATACACCATCGGTTCGTCCTTTCCGGTCCTCTCGTACTAGGAAAAGCTCTCCTCAATTTTCTAACGCCCACTACGGATAGAGACCGAACTGTCTCACGACGTTCTGAACCCAGCTCGCGTGCCGTTTTAATGGGCGAACAGCCCAACCCTTGGAAGCGACTACACCTCCAGGATACGACGAGCCGACATCGAGGTGCCAATCCCCACCGTCTATATGAACTATTGGGTGGGATCAGCCTGTTATCCCCAGGGTAACTTTTATCCGTTAAGCAACGACCATTCCATTCTGAATCGCCAGATCACTATGCCCTGCTTTCGCATCTGCTTGACTTGTAGGTCTCGCAGTTAAGCTCCCTTCTGCCATTACACTCTACGAATGATTTCCAACCATTCTGAGGGAACCTTTGGGCGCCTCCGTTACTCTTTGGGAGGCGACCGCCCCAGTCAAACT
>CALVQT010000020.1 GCA_944358375.1 uncultured Bacilli bacterium | reverse complement strand
TAAGTTTTCTCGCGAAAACTCAAAGCAAAATAATCATACTACATTAATTATATTCAGTCAAGTATTTTTTTTGAGCATGTTTGGGATATTTCCCACAAAAGAATTTCGTGTGGGAGTACAAATTCAGTGCTGGCTAGACAATAAAGATAATCCCATAAAGTAAAAATCCACCCTTAAAAAGGGTGGTTTTTCTCTAAAGCCTATAAGGCTTAATACTGGCAGCTACCATTTGGTAGCTTTTTTAGTCTGCCAATTGCCTTTGTCTCTCTTACTTACCCGTAAACGGGTCCTTATATTCCTTCAAACTTCTTTGATCTTTTATTTTATCTTCTAGATCCTGATTTTGTATATATCTTTTTATTGTATTTTTATTAAGTCCTACTGTACTTACATAATACCCTTCTGCCCAAAAATGACGATTTCCATAATTATACTTTAAATTTGCATGTTCTTCAAAAATCATTAATGAACTTTTTCCCTTCAAATATCCCATAAATGATGATACACTTATCTTAGGTGGAATCTTCACTAACATATGTATATGATCCGGGCATGCTTGAGCTTCTACTATCTCAACTCCCTTATAATCACATAGTCTTCTCAAATATACACCTATATCTCTACGTAATTTTCTATGTATTGCTTTTCTTCGATATTTTGGTGTGAAGACTATGTGATATTGACAGTTCCATCTTGTATGAGATAAAGAACTTTCATCATCGTTTTTTCTTCTCATAAAATAAATCCTCCCTTGATTTTAGATTTTGGTTGGCAGACCATTTTCTATTGTATCAAAGGAGGATTTATTTTTCTCTTAACGCCATCGCTTCTTCTGCTCTCACCCGCATAGCGGGTGGTTTTATCCTGTTCCTACCCCGGAACATAATAAAAAAATGGTTAATTTATAACCAATTTTTTTAATATGAATTTTATCTATACTTTATATCATGTTTATTATAAATTTACTTAACAGATTTACTTTATTTTAATATTTATTATCCCATTAATTTTTTCAATCAATTTCTATTGAAGCATAATGATGATATGCTATACCAATTTTATTGTATTTATTTTTTAATTTTTTATAATCTTTTTTTATCTCATCCCAAGAAGAAAAATAATTATCTTCATCAAAATTAATTTCATATATTGTATTTATTTTTTTATCATATTTCTTGCTTAATTTATTTTCAAAAGAAATATTCTTTACTGTTTTATCAATATTATAATTCATAACTGAAATTTCATCAACATAATGAATTAACTGTTCTAATAAATCTTTATCTACTACATCAAACCAATAAGGTATAACTAAAACAAATTCTAAATTGTTTTCTTTAGCAAGAAAATATGATTTTTCTATCTGCTCTACATATATCTGAAAATTATCTGAAGAAAAATCAGAATTTTTAAGTTTCTCAGAAGCATAAGGTTCTATGTCAAGCACAATTCCCTTTATTTTATTATTAACATTATTATTATAAAAAATAACTTTATTTATTTCTTCAATTATATACTTATATCCATCTTTAAGTCCCCAACTAGGATCACCCGCCAAATGATAAACATCAACTTTTTTTATCTTCATTTGCTCTAAAAAAGTATTATCAGCATTACTAAGATATTCACTAGAAAAATCTTGATATAAAATATTTATATTTAATTTATCTATAATTTTATTAATATTATTATAATCATCTTGATCAATATAATCCATATCCCAAGAATATAAAATTATATCATCATTTTTTTTTATAAACAAAAATATACTTAACAACACTAAAAATATTAAAATATACTTTTTCAAAAATATTCCCCTTTTCTAATTATTTAATTCTTCGCGTTGTAATTTATTCCAATTTAATTTCTTATTTTTATATCCAATAAAAGAAGTTATTCTAACAAGCATTAACAAGAACCTTAAAATAGTAACTTCAAAAGTACAAACAAATAATGATTTAATAAAATCTAATGAACTAATCTTCAAATCCAAAACATGAATTTGTGCTAAAAAAGTCGTTAACGATAATATTACTCCAAATAAAGCATATATTAAAAAGAATAATATCATAAATTTAAAATTAAGTAAATTAAACATAACTGCGACTATTGTTGCAATTATACCGAATACTTCGATAAAAGGCGCCAATAATTCAAAGAATAAAAAATAATTATAAGAAATTATACTCAACCACTTATACTTAATGTTAAAAGCAACCTCTTTATGTTTAACCATAGTTTGAAATAAACCTATATACCACCTTCGACGTTGTTTAATTAGGTCCGTTAAATTATTTGGAGCCTGTGTCCAACATATAGCCTCAGGCACATATTTAATTACATAATCAATTTTATTTTTTAAACAAAATCTATGCATTTTAACAACAAATTCGAAATCTTCACCAACTGTTTTAGTTTCATATCCGCCAATTGCTAAAGCAATATCTTTTTTAAATACACCAAAAGCACCAGAAATAATTAAATTGCCATTAAACTTATCAAGCATTATTCTTGATGCCAAAAAAGATCTATTATATTCAAGAATTTGCATATTTACTAATAAATTGTTTTTCATTGAGTATTTTACAACTTCACCTTTATCTAATTTAACAGAATTAGCCAACTTTACAAAACCACCACAAGCGATAATTCGACTATCTTCTAATATTGGTCTTATTAACATTTCAAGTGAATCTTTTTGTAATAAAGAATCAGCATCAAGAGTAGCAAAATAAGGAAATCTAGCCATATTAATACCAGTATTTAGTGCATCTGCTTTGCCACCATTTTCTTTATCAATCACAGTAATTTTTATTTTATCATTATTTTCATAAATACTTTTAATTTTCTTAGTTTTTAATTTTTGATTTATTGGATAATTAACTTTCTGTAAATTAAATTTTTTTATTAAAGATTTCAATGTTTTATCAGTAGAACCATCATTTATAACAATTATTTCATATAATTTATAATCTAAATATAATAAAGATTCAATTGATTTAATAATTGTTTTTTCTTCGTTATAAGCCGGCACTAAAATTGAAATTGGAACATAATAATTATGTTTAATTTTATTTTCCATTTTATTTTTATATCTGTTTGTAAATAAAGTCGAAGAACCTATCGTTGCAGATAAAAACAAATATATCGAATATAAAAATAAATATGTTAAGAAAAAATATTCAACAAATTTTAAAAATATTTTAACAATTTCTAATGACTCATGCATTTTTATCACTCATTCCTAATTGATATGTAATGGAATCTTTAGCATATTTATCATCTATTTTTAACAGTTTAATTATTTCTTTCTTTGGTAATTTATATACTAATACTTCTGCTGCTCTGTTACGAATATACCAATTACTATCCGTAAGATTATTTTTTAACGCTTCAATTATATCAGTTCCATCATAATCTCTTAAAGATTGAATACTAGTAACAGCATATTCAAAATCATCTTTTGTAAGTTTTATTAATTCTTCTTTAGCTAAATCATATTTATGATTTCGAAAATATCTTATCAAAGCTATTTTCACTTCTTTATCTTTTTCATTCAATAACAAATTAAACAATTCTTTAGTTAAATCAATATCTATTCTATTAAAATAATTTATAATTGCTAAACGATAATTACTACTAAATTTTTCATGATTATTTAAAAATAAATAACACAATTTGTTTTTATCACCTTCATAAGTTAATAGTCCATCACTTAACAATTTATAATGATGATTACAATCCATATAATTCATTTTTTCAAATGCTTTTAAAACATATGTTGGATTAGATGTTTTATATATAGCTTTTAAACAATTTTCACTTAAATATAAAGAATTACTATAACTGTTATTAATTAAAAAATTTATAATTTGTTTATTATTTTCATATATTGAAGGAAACTTACTTAATACATAAACAAAATAAGTTTTTTCTATAATTGATTTTTTACTATATGTATTAAGCAATTTAGTAAATAAATCAGCTAATTCTATATCATTTTCAAAATCACAATAAGAAAAGGCAATTAAATAAGATGTATGCTTCAATTTTCTTTTTAAACTTTTTATATTATTTTCATCAATCAATATTTGAATTTTTTTTGTTTTTTTAATAATACTATAATCATTTATTTTTCTTATATATACACAAAAAACATTAAAAACAATCATTGCAAACAATATAAAAATATAAATATACATAATCTTTGTCATTATTACCTCCATTCTTTTTGTAAAATATAATATGATTTTTTTAATCTTTCATTATATTTTAATGAATTCCAACCTTTTAAACCATATGAATCCAAGTTTATCATTCCTTCATTTCCAATACCAATATAGATTTGATTTATTTTAATATTTTCTATACCATAATTTTCATAATAATCATCATGAATCATCATATTTGAAGGATCAGAAAAGTTTAGAATTTGCCAAGGTATTCTTAATTCAATTATATTATCTTTTTTATAATAATCAGCTAAAGAATTATACTCTTCATTATCAGGATTAGAATTACCCTCAACCAATTTACCAGTTTCAAATACGACTGACTTCTTATAGTTTTTACTAAATTTTGACATACTAAATGGTTCTAAAAGTAAATTAATTGTATCAAATTGAGAAGAATTTTTAAGAGGCGGATTAACATAAATATTTTTATTATCTACTTCATAAGAATTTATAGCTTTTAAAACATTATATCTTTCTTGAACCAGTATTTTTGAATTATTATCCAAACAAATTATAAAATCAACATCCTTATCAAACGTTAAATTTAAACCTTTTTTACTACCACTTTTTGGAGTTATATCAATTGGAATATATATAGGAACATTAGTATTTCCTTCTATTAAGAAATAAATATATTTATTATCATATTGAATTTTCATTTTATAATCATCATTTTTAATAAATGTATCTACATTATTCCAATCACTTAAATCACCATCAACATAAATATGTGATTCAAATGTTAATAAACCTAAACTTTGATCAGCAGATTGAGCATCACTCCAATAAATAATATTGTTTAAATCTACTTTTTCAATAATATTCCAAGTTGTCTCATTCCATGAATCTTGCCAATTATATATAATTGCACCTGCACTGCCAGTATTTTTTATTGTTTTATAAGCTTTAACTAAAGCATTTCCTTGTTCTGTTTCTGTCATACCCCCTTGTGAACCATATGAATTACCAAAACCACTAATACCACGCGATGATGAATAACCAAACTCTGTAATTAAAACAGGAATGTTATGATAATTGTTCAATTTTTCTAAATATGAATAATAAGTATCCTCATAAAAGGTTTTTTCATATGATAAATAATCAGGATAATAAGAATAAACATTATATGCAGCAAACAAACCATTATAATCATTTATTTGTTCAATATTCGATATATCCAAATTTGTTGTCTTATAATATTGATATTTTAAATAATCTGGTTTTAAATAATCCATTTCTTTTTCTTTATCTGAAACTACATAAGAAATCTCTGTTACAGGATCAGTTTCAGGACTATTTATAAAAGAAATTGTTCTTAACTGATTATATTTGTTTTTTTCATATGTTAACATTTTATCCATAACTTTTGTTAACATTGCTTCATAAGCAGTTGCATTTTCATTAGTTTTTAAAAATTGACCTTGATAACTCCTATTATCTTCATATTTATTATTTGTATATGCAATTGTCTTATCATACCAACTACTACCAACTATATAAGAAATTACCCAATCAGATATATCATTTTTATATGTACCTTGCCCATCTTTTCCAATAAGAATTTTTTTTCTTCCATGAACAATATCAATAGCAGTTTTACCTTTTTCTAACAAAATACCATAATAATTATTATTATAACCATCATAATGCGATAAAAGTGTATATTCATCTAAATTTATTCCTTGAATCAAATATAAAGGAGTATCATTATCTTTGTTATAATCATAAAATGCATCATAAAAATCATCATTGAATATTGATGCTATTCTAATTGTATTAGCTCCTAACTCTTGAATTTGCTTAAACCATTTCATATAAGTATCATAAGAAACAGCATAATCTGTATCGTATTGACCAGGAATTGAGCTAGTTAAATTAATACCTTTTATATCAAATATTTCCCCATTTAAATAAATATTATTCTCATCCGTTTTTGATATGATTTTTATCTTCCCATCTTTTGGAAACAAATACCAACCAAAATGATAATAAGCTAAATCATAAAATAAATAACAAAATATTAATATAGAAATTAATATAATAAATTTTTTCATATTTCACCGCCCTACGGATTATAATTTTTAACTTTTGATTCGTGACTGAATTGTCTAATTGATTCAATATTATCATCTAAAAATTGACCACGAACTTTCATAGCATATTTTAATTGTTCTATCGCCTCAGAATAAGAATGAATATTTCTTTCAACAGGAATTAATAAATTTTTTTCATCTGTAAAAGAATTTCCCCATTTAACAAAATTACGATAGATTGCTGGGCCCAAATATTCTACTACCTCATCGATATAATTATTTAAATATTCTTCATCTAAATATGTTTCTCTTAATTCTTTATATCTAGCAATAACTAAATCGGTAAAATATTCATCTTTAAAAAGCATCTCGAACCAAGGCTTATCTTTTAAATAAAAAGCATTATCATTTAGTAAAGAAACAAAATAATTATCAAATATATTATTCATATCCCAAAAAACTAATTTATATTTACCTGTTATATCTTTATAAATTATAGTTGAATTACTACCCGCATCATAATTTAAAAAGAATTCATTAATTACTGTATAATTTATAAAAGAATTAATATCTATGTCATTATAATAACCAAACGTATTAGAATCATAATCATAAGAATATAATCTTTTTTCAAAATAAGACAAATCGTTTTCTATATAATCAACTATTTGATTATTTATCTTTTCACTAGTTGGATATTGAATAAAATAATTTTTAGGATTTATCTTAGTATAAGTTGAAAAATTATTTAAATATAATTCCGCATTTTTTAAGTCATCTTTGGTATCTATTTCTAACATATAACTAGTTGCAAAAGAATTATCATGTATTTTTGTTACATTAACTCTATTTTTATTTACCTTTACAGTTTCTACTAATAAATATAACCCTTGATATTCATTATTTATAAACACTTCACAAAATCTAACATTAGGAGAATAACCCATTATTTCAGCAGTTATATTATATCCTAAATAATTTCTTAATAATGTTTTATCTAAATACGGACCATGTAATACATAATCATTATCACTACTCATTCCTAATAATTTTTGATTATTATCATTCCCACTATCATCAACTAATTTTATTCTTATACCTTTTTTATCAAATTTTAAGCTTGAATTACCTCTATATCTTATTTGAGCAAAAGTAGTTATATTAGGCTTATTATTAAAAGTATTATTTTTTTCTTGTTCATCATAAACTTTAAAATCAACTGTTATATATTCATTTGTTGCTACACTATCTGCTGCAGGTATTAGTTGATCATTAGTATTAATTTCAATAATAGGCAAATGAGTTTTAAAATTATCCTTAGTTATATCAATTGATTGATAAATATCTGCATTAATACTAGATAAATCTATTTTTTCATCTGGTTGTTGACTACTTAAATGTTGATGAAATCTTTCCATTTTACTATTATCTAAATTATCTGAAACAAATGCAGAAAAAACACATAATACTAAAATAATTAACAATATAATTAATTTATTTTTCATTTTAACCACTTATTTCATCATTTTGTGTAACAATATTTACATATTCAATATCTTTTAATTTATATAATGTCTCAATAATACTTTTTTCATTTTCTAATGTTTTATCATAATATTTTTTTGATATTTCATAAATAAATTCAATATTCTTTTGATCAGTATTTTTTACTCTTAAATTTGCTTTACAATTAAAATAATCAAAAATTATTCCTTCAACTTTTCTTTCATTATTTAAATTTGTTTTAATAACAATTAATATTCTATTATCATTTCTTATTCTACCTAACATTAATAAGAATACTAATACAACACAAGAACCAATTCCTGCTACTAAATAATCACCTACTCCACAAGCAATTCCTACAACAATTGCCCAAAAAATGTATGCAGTATCCCTTGAATCCTTAATAGCTGTACGAAAACGAACAATAGATAAAGCACCAACCATACCTAGTGATAAAGCAATATTGTTTCCAATTACAGTCATTACAACAGTAGTTAATATTGTTAACATTACTAATGAAACGTTAAATTTTTTACTATAAATAGTTCCTTCATGTGAAAAGTAATATGATATATAAATAACTAATCCTAAAATTAATGCAATAATAATATGCATAACAATTTGTTCAAAACTCAATGTTCTTGTTGAAACATCAAACAATTCTATTAATTTTTCTTTCATTTAAATTTCTCCTTTTAAAAACTTGGTTTATGACTAATATTTCGTGATAAAGAATATTTACTCACTGATGTATTAGTCTTTACACTATTTTTTAGTGCATCTTTAATATAACTTAATAAAAATCCATTGTATTTAACTTCCAGTATAACATTTGAATTATCTAAGACCGGTGAAGTAAGTAAATTTTCATCAAAAATATTCAAATTTGATTCCGTTGAACGAATATTGTGATCAAAAGTTATTCTAATATCATTTTCTTTAGCAATAAATGCTTCACGATAATATTCAACAATTACTTTTGGTTTGTAAAAATTCACTTTCATATAAGTATAACATTCAACAGCAAAAGAATCTTTATATTTTAGTAAGGGTTCATATATTCCTCTACATATATCAATAGCATCTTTTTTTTCAATTTTTAAACTTCTTTTTTGTTGATATTTACCTTGTTTTTGTTTTATTTCCAAATAAGCATAATTTGATTTTGGATCATACACTCTTAAACGTATTTTTCTTCTCAATTCTATTCCCATTTCTTTTTCATAAAAATCACGATCTTCAAATGTGTCAAAATAAAGCGAACGTACTAAATAACCTTGTTGTCCATTATGTTCATCTGGATCTAAAATACATTTTAAATAATTCAACTTCTTGCTATATTCATCTAAATTAAGCATGTATTTTACTTCTTCTCTTAAAACTTTTCTCAACAACCTGCTCCCTTCTAAGGCCAACAGCCCTTGATACGGCCCTATTGTATTATAAAATTCTACAAATTGCAAGTAATTTTTTATATCAAATAAAAACTTTTGTTGTATTTATAATATTTTCTTAAATGTTAACTATAAGAATACATTAAATTAATACATAATATGTTATTAAAACAATATATATGAAAAAAGTTAACTAAAAAATATTTACTACTTATATAAATTCAAATTTATTAACATATTTCTATATATTACTAAAATGATCTATATAATATATTACAGTAAATTATATTTGAAAAATATCAAAAATTAAAAAAGTGAATCTGCAAAAAGGCAGTTTCACTTTTCTCTTTTTTTAATAAAATTTAAAATTAATTATTTTCAAGTAATGTTTGTAGTTCAATTAATGTAATAACATTTGAAAAATAATATCCCTGTATAGTATTACAATTTAGTTTTTTTAACATATCGTATTGTTCTTTTGTTTCTACACCTTCCGCTGTAGTTTTAACCTTTAAAGCAGTAGCTAAATTAAATACATATTTTACAATTTCTTTGCTTTTTTCACTATTATCAATAATAAAACTTCTATCAATTTTTATTCCATCAATGTCTAAATCTTTTAAGGTTGAAATAGAAGAATAACCAGTCCCAAAATCATCAACTAATATATTAAAACCAGCTTTCTTTAATTCCTTGACAGAATGTTTTATTGATTTATTATCCGCTAAAATAGTTCCTTCAGTTATTTCTATTTCAATATCATTTACAGAAATTTTATTTTCTTTAATTATTTTTAAATAATCTTTAACAAAATTTCTCTCTTCTAATTTTTTTCTTGATATATTAATAGATATTGGAACAGTCTTTACATTATTTTTCTTTAATTTATTAACATCCATAGACACTTTTCTAAAAACATAATTATCTATAACCGTAATAAATCCAGATTCTTCAACAATTGGAATAAACACATTAGGAGATATCATATTTCCATCATTATCACTAAAACGAAGTAATGCTTCTGCACCAACTATTTTCCTTGATACCGCATCATATTTAGGTTGATAATTTATCTCTAATTTATCATTTTCTGTAGCATTAATTAATTTATCTAATATCTTTTTATTATCAACCATAGTATTTAAAATTTTATCATTAAATAATCCATAATAAGCATAATTATCATTTTTTATATTTTTCCAAGCAATAATAGCCTTATTTTTAATATCATCAACACTTTCATCCAACTTAGTAAATGTATAAATTCCCATACTAGGCACTAATACATAATCACTATTTAATATTCTTAAATTACAAATACTATTATATATATTTTCAACAAAACGCAACAATCTCTCATCATTTCCATATTCATAATATATCAAATAATAATCAGCCATCTCTCTAGTTGAAAAACCATGCATCGAACATTCCTTATCAATAATATTAGTTATCTTCTTAAGAATTTTATTACTCTCTTCATATCCAAATAAAGTATTTACTAATTTAAAATTATTTATATCTAACGCTATTAAAGCCTTTTTTTTATGATTATTTCCTCTTATGGTTATTTCATTAGAAAATTTAGCAAACGAAAATCCTCCAGTAATTGGATCTACATAAATTAAATTATATAATTTTTTATAGTTAGCAATTATTATAATTGATAACAAAATTAACAACATTAAAACTATACATATTGTAAATACCAAAGTCATAAACATAATACTATTATATGCATTATTTATTGTTATACTTGGAACTATTGCCAAAATATACCAATCATTTATATTTAATGGGAAATAATACATATCTTTACTTATTATATTAGAAAAAGAAACTATTCCTGCTTCATTACTATTCATCTTCTCTTTCAGTATATTTACAGCATTTAAATTATTTTTATCTACTTTTAACATTTCATCAAAAATATTTATAAAATTAGAGACACTATTTTTATCATTACAATTTAATATTTTATTACCATCACTATCTATAATATAAGCATATCCATTCTCATCAAATGATGGTATTGATAATCTAGATACTAAAAACATCAAATCATAAGAAATAAATAAATATCCCTTTTCCCCATCATTAGAAGTAACCAGTTCACTTATAAATATACCATCAACTATATCATTATCTACCACAAATAAACTATTTTTATCATCAAGATTCTTAAAATAATTTTCTTCTTTGGTAGTAAATTTACCATCAGAAGAAATATATACTGTTTTTTTTGGTGTTACTATTCCTATATTTTTATAATCCCCAATTTTATATATTTCACTTATAGACTCTAAAACATGATCGTTAATTAAAGCCTCTTCAGAATTCAATATAAATGCTAATTCTTCAATTACTTTTTTCTGTTTTGAAATTTGATTTTCTACAACCATTTTATTTTGATAAACAACTTCCTCTAAAGTTATCATTACTTGATCTGTTAACTTACTTTTTAATATATTAGAATAAATATTTAGAATAACCATAAATAAAATAAATACTAATAATGATAAAGCTAAATATTTAACTATTCTCTTTTTATTATCCATAACAACACCCTCTATATAATCAAACTAATTATACAATAATTTGTTTTTTTTTCAAGAAAAAATACTCCAAATATTTAATACGTTGCGTCCTTATAAAAGCATATATTTAATACTTATTAACTAATCTTTATATTATATTTCAAAAATAAAAAATAATTTTTAAATAATAAATATCCATAAATACCACATATAGATCCTATACTATCAATTAAAACGTCTGTTATTTGACCACTTCTACCACTAACAAATAATTGATGAAATTCATCAGTAAAAGCATACAACATACAAAAAATAATACTTCCAAATATTATTTTTTTATCTATTTTCTTAAAATTATTTATAACTAATATTCCTAAGATAAAATATTCCGTAAAATGTGCTAATTTTCTAATTATAAAAGATAAATAATTAATATTACTAATACTAAATATTTCACTTATTATTTTAACAATAAAATTACTCTGATTACCAGAAGATTCTCCATTAAAAGAAGACATAACAAATATAATTATCATCCATATAATCAATAATATAATATTTATATTTTTCTTAATCCACTTCATAATCCATCCCTTTACAAAATATCTGTTTTATTATAACACATTTTTTAAATTTATAATAAAAAAATAAAACATTTATTATAAAAATATTTTACTTTCATATAATTTTACAGCCTCTGCTTCAGTAGAATTCATATATTTAATTTCAATATCTTCTTTTAATGCATTACTTTTTAATAAAT
>CALVQT010000019.1 GCA_944358375.1 uncultured Bacilli bacterium | reverse complement strand
CATGTGGTAGCGGTAAGAAGTACAAAAATTGTTGCCTCAGAGGCTGATAAAATAAGGCTTTGAGCATAATTTGATTAAATTAGCTATGGTAGCGAAATTTGTGTTTGTGCACATAAATAAATAATAAACTACTAAAACACTTATAAATAAAGGAGTGTTAACATAAATAAAATGTTAACATTCCTTTTTGTTTTAGTAAAACTAATCAAAAAAAGGAAAGGAAGATGATAAATATGATTAGTGTTCAAAAAAGAGGAAAGGTGTATCAGTATCGTTTTGAAGTTGCAAAGGTTAATGGAAAAAGGAAATGGATTTCAAAATCTGGATTTAAAACTAAAAATGCAGCATTTATTGCAGGGCAAAAGGCTTATGAAGAATATCAGAATGGAGGATGTAAAACAGAAGGATATATGTCTTATGGTGATTATCTAGATTATTGGATAGAAAATTACTGCAAGGATAATTTGAAGTATAGAACAATAGAAGAATATTCTGTTATTGCAAATAAATATTTAAAAAGAGATATAGGACATTTAAGGCTGAATGCTATTACAAGTTGTCAGTTAAATAAATATATGATGGAAACTTGTAGGAGATACGATTACTCATATGGATATTTTAATAATTTTGTAAAAGTAATAAAAACATCTTTTAGAATAGCTACAGATTTTTATGGATTTATTAATTATAATCCTGCAATAACTTTAAAAGTCCCAAGCATTGCAAAATTAAAAAAAAGATAGTTAGGTATATTTATACACAAGAAGAAATTGATACTATATTAAATAGGTTTGTCAAAAACGATGTTTTTACATGCTTATTTATTACAGCTTGCTTTACTGGAATGAGAACTGGAGAAGTTTGTGCATTAACTTGGAATGATATTAATTTTGAAGATAAAACTATAACGATAAATCATAACGTTTATAGTAAACCTAAAGATGAAAAAGGAAAATGGTTTATAGGAACGCCAAAGACAATAAATAGTGAAAGAAAAATTTATATGTGCGACACACTATTAATTGCTTTAAATAATTATAAAAACAAACAAGAAAATCTAAGAAAATTATATGGCCAAAAATATCATTATTACCATGTAGAAGAGGTAAAAAACAAACACGGAAAAGTAATAGAATACAGGATTGTTGAAACCGTTAAAAAAAGTAAAAAAATATGTAATCTTGATTTAGTATTTACTAAACGCGATGGCACTTATATCGGTACAGACATTGTAAAATATCCATATAAAGTAATTCATGATGAATTAGGGATGGAAAACTGTAGGTTTTATGATTTGAGAGGTAGTTTTGCTACTAAAGCATTGCGAAGTGGTGTCGAAATAAAAGATGTTGCCGAAATGTTAGGTCATTCTAGGATAGAAACAACGGAAAATTATTATATTTCTAGTTCTACTGAAAATCAGAAAAACGCTACCAAATTAATTGAAAAGCAAATTAAGTCAGAAGTAATTTCTAATATAATAAAATTTAAGTGAAATTTATATTGCTTTGATAAAACTAATAATATAAATGATATAATAAAATAAAGGAAGTGAAAAAATGGGTAAAATATCAAATGCTATTCAAATGTTAAACTATTTGAACACAGGCAATAAATATACCGTAAGGGAACTATCAGAAAAAATAGGTATTACTGAACGTATGGTTAGATATTATAAAGTAGAATTAGAACAGGCAGGGATCCCAATAGAAACATTTATGGGACCGAATGGAGGATATTATATACTAAATATTAAAAACCAATATAACCATTTTAATAAATATGATCTTCAATTGTTAGAAAATGTTAATATGGTATTGGAAAAATTAGGATATGAAGATATTATAAAATATAAAAAATTAATTAATAAAATTAAGTTTGCAAGTGATGTAGAGGAGGAAAAGAGTAAATACTTTTTGGATAACGGAACTAATGATAAATCCGAATTATATTTTACTTTAAATGATGCAATTTCAAATAAAACACCACTAAAAATATTATATAGAAATTTAAAACAAGAATGGCAAGAAAGAATAATTCATCCTTTACAAATATTTAATTATGATAATAAATTTTATGTAACAGCATATTGCGAACTTAGAGATGATATTAGACATTTTGAAATTAATAGAATAAAGTTAAATAACAAATAATTTAGACACAATATTGCCTATATATATGATATAATAGATTTACAAGAGGTGATATTTATGTCTGATCAAAAAATATTTATTGATTTTGATGGAGTAATATTTGATACAGAAAAAAGGGTTGTTAAAAGAAAAAATCAAAATTCTGATATAAGCTGGAATGACTTTTTTGAAAAACTAGATTGGTTTGAATTACTAGATGAATCAAAAGTAATCAATAATGCTATTGATTATATTTTAGAGGGACAAGCTAAATCTAAACAACTTGCTATTTTAACTAAAATACATACTCTGGTTGAAATGGAGGCAAAGGTAAAAGCATTAAGGAGTAGAAAAGTCGAAGTACCAATTTTGTTTGTTCCACCACACGTGAAAAAAAGTCAAATATATTTACCAAATAATGGAGAAATTTTAATTGATGACAGTATTAAAAATTTAATTGATTGGGAACAAAAAGGTGGGAAGAGTATTTACTTTAATGAAGATTTAGAATCTGTTAGTCAGTTTGAAACTGTAAAAACTTTGAGCAGAATTTTATAGGAGGTTTTTTATGATAAGTGAAGAATTGTTAAATAATTATCAAAAAGCACTGCAACAAAAATACAATGCAGTATGCTTTGATATTGATGGGACGTTAACAGAAGATAATTCAACAAAGATAGATTCTCGTGTTTTGCCAATGCTAGCTAATATGTTA
This sequence comes from uncultured Bacilli bacterium, assembly GCA_944358375.1. The sequence continues at coordinate 9,621 of CALVQT010000019.1, read as the reverse complement.
AAAAAACATATTCCAGTAGTTTTTATCACAGGTAGAGGAGAGACTGGATTAAATGATTTATTAAGTGATATTATTTATGATTTAAAAAACAAATATGGTGTTACTGAAAAACAATTGTTAAAAATGTATGCACTTACTAATGATGGCGCAAGAATATTCATGACTAGTGATGGTAGTGAAAAACTTTTTAATATTAGCGAATATATATCATCTAAAGAAGATTTTATTAAATTAGAAGAATTAAATAAAAAAATTATTTCTTTATTAAATACATCTATTTTAAATGAACATTGTAAGCTTACTTATTCAATAGATTCTAAAACAAACGCTATAATAAATATAAGAGTAATGATTTTGAACGATAACGCAGAATTTAATAATGAGATAATAAGAATTATTAATTCATTAATAAGAGATTCACAAAACTCAAATTTAAACTTAACAATAGGAATGCATAATGGCAAACAAGTTTTACAAATAGGTACTGCTACTAAAAATAAAGCTATACAAATTGCCGAGAGGATGATAGGAATTCCACAAAATTCAATGCTTCGAATTGGAGATTGTGGTGATCAATTTGGAAACGATTATTCTATGTTAAATTGTCCACAAGGATTTAGCGTTGAAAAAACAAGTGGTGATTTTGATAAATGTTTTCCAGTTGTTGAAAACGGAAAAATAATAACTGGCGTAAATGGCACTTTAAGTTTATTAAAAAAAGTAAAATTGTTGCCTACAATTTGTTTAGAACATGCTGCACAAAGCGAGTATGCAAGAGCATATGCTAAAGTGGAAAAGAAAATGACACAAGGAAAAAATAATAAAATTATATATTTTAATAATTTAATTAATAATAAATTTAAGACAGTAGATGGAATAGCTAGCTTATTTGATTCGTCAAGTGGAAGCATAAAAATTCCTATGTATGAATGGATTACTATATCAGATAATAATCCACTAAAACAACTATGGCTTACATATAACGACTCTAGCTTGTGTTATTCCATGTATGATAATGAGAATATATTGTTAAGAGGTTCTGGTATATATTATTATTTTTTATCCCAAAGAATTCATGACGAAAATACACGAGAAGATATAACAACTAAAGAAATGATATATGAATGGTTAAATAATAATATGGAATTTTTTTCAAAGTCTTTAATAGCAATTAATAATACCTCAGATATAAATGACTTAAATAATGTTAAAATGATATTAGGGTTAATAGATAATATTAGAAATTATTTGTTAATTCTATTAAATCAACAAATTGTTAATAATCAGATAGAAAAAAATGTAATGGTTAACTTGGAAACATTAGCTAAAGATTCATTAATGTACAAACTCTATAATAGTTTAATAAGTACTGAAAATTTAATGAAAAATATTTCGTTTAATGAAAAATATAAAATTAATAGTAACGAAATAGAAAATTTAATTAAAAATATAATTTTAATTACTAATGAGTTTAGATTGAATTTTATTAAACAACCTGAAAAAGAAAATTATTCTAAAGATTTTAGAGCATATCGAGAGATAGATAATTTTGCAGAAAACTTTATTACTTGTTGTTTGACACTACAAAAAGATTCTAATATTTCTAATAAAGGTATCTGTGGATTATGTTATGGTGGTTTGGAATTGCCAATTATAATGAAATCAATAGACGATAGAATAAATGATGTTTCTATACTAAAATTTAACAAGAATGTAACAGGATATGCAAAAAAACAATCGTTAGAATTAAGATTTTTTGATATTTTTAAAACCGGTGGTATTGAACTTTTTGGAATTGATAAACATAAAGAATATATTATATTAGATGACAATTTATTAACTGGCAAAACAATGCAACTAGCTATAACTACTTTCTATGATATAGGAATAAATGTTGATAAAATAGTTGCTGTAAGGTATCCAGGAGTAAATAGAATTAGTCAAATGTTCATGCCTAATCATGGAGCTATTGATTATAGACATTTCTTTAATTTTATAGAAGGATTATATTTCCCTAGTCCATATAGTTGGAGAGATCCGTATAGTACAAATCCATATGAAGACTCTTTAGGAATTTTTGATTTAAATAGAAGAAAAATACTAGAATGTTTAGCAAAAAATGGCGACTATTCTAAAAAGAGTGAAGTGTTATATGTAAAAAGGATGGTAAAAAATGAGAATAATTAGTATTGGAGATTTAGTTACAGATTTTTATTATAAAAATGGTAAATTGGTAGGAGTAAATGGAGGAATGACTTCTCATAATATAATTGCTAATATTGCTAAATTAGGTTTGGAAACATCTGTTTGTAGCGCTTGTGGAGATGATATGGCAGGCACTATAGCAATTAATAGCTTAAAGGAAGTCGGAACAAATATTGATAATATAAAAATAATTGAAAATCTAAATACACGCTGCTTTCATGTATCATATCGAGAACTAAATGGAAAATTAGAGTTTACTTCAAAAAAACGATGTCCATTTTGTAATATAAAAAGATGGTATGAAGAAAGTAAAATAGAACCCAATGATATTTTGAAACAAATTAATAAAGATGATGTTTTGGTTTTTGATAATTTAAATAAGAAAAATCAAATTATCATAGATAATTGTAATAATAGAAAAATGCTAGATTTGGGACAATATTTTGAATTAGAAGATTATAAGGATAATGAAATACTAGAAAAAATTAAAAATAAATTTGATATTATTAACCTAAATGAACGAGTTGAAAAATATTTAAAAAATAGATTTTCTATAAAATCATTGGAGGATATATATAATATATTACATCCTAAAATGATAATAGTTACTAGGGGTAAAAAAGGTTCGGATTTTGTTTTTGATAATAATAAAGTCAATAAAGAGTTAAGTAATCCTGAAGTAGAAGTTGACCCAACAGGAGCAGGTGATGCATTTTTTTCAATGTTTATTAGTGAGTATATAAAAAATAACTATATTATTGATTATAAATTTATTGATTCAACTTTTGAAAAAGCAACTAAACTTACAAAAAAGGTTGTAAAAAAGTTTGGCGCAAGAGGGCATATACAAAATTTATATAAAATAAAAAAAGTGAAAGACACTTGTACTTGTAATAATTTTGATATTTCATTGAGAAAACAAATAAAAAGATGTAATATAAATATCAACAATTTAGAAACAAGAATAATTAATGCTATTAATAGTAGTGCTTATGATAAGCTATCTAAAATAGATTTTAAAGGTTTGAATAATATCATTTTTGTGGGAACTGGTGGTTCTTTTGCAGGTGCAAAATTTTCATCAAAACTTATTAATCATTTATATGGAATAAATACAATTGCTTTATATCCTAGAGATTTATATTATAGAAACAATAATCGTGTTGATTCAGTATTTTTATTCACTTACTCAGGAACTACAAATGATTTGCTTGTTGGTGCAAGTTTAATTGACAACAATAATAAATATATTATAACAAAAGGCGAATTGCAAAAAGTTGTAACAAAAACCGGAATATCTAAAAATAATGTTATTTCATATCGAACAGGTACCAATAAAGGGAAAGAAAGAGGTTTTCTATCATTTGAAGGTGCTTTAGCTCCTGCAAGTTTATTTTTAAAATTATATTTTGGGAATAAATCAAGAAATGATATTGAAGAGTTTATTAGAGATAGTATAAATTATTGGAAAAATTACTTTGATAAATATTTTAAAGAAAATAAAAAAAAGCTAAAAGAATTTTTAAAAGAAGGAAATGGTTTTAATATTTTTACAGGAGATTTTACTGAATCGGCAAGTAGTGATTTGGAAAGTAAAATAGTTGAGTCTGGTATATATAATTGCTTAATTCATGAAAAGAAAAATTTTTCACATGGAAGATTTATCAATTATGAACATTTAAGTCATAATAAAAATATTTATTTTAAACAAAAAACTACAAGCTTATATGAAACAAAGCTATTGGAATATTTAGAAAAAGATGAAAATTTTATTATTGAAAGTAGATTTGATGGTATATTATGTGAGTATGATTTATTAATCGCATCTCAATATCTGATATATTATATATCAAATTTTCTAAATATAGATATTTCAAAACCTGCGTATAACGAAGATGCAATGAAAATTTATTTTTATAAAGGTGAACTATAGAATTTTTTGATAAGTTTAGATATACTTCGTTGTTAATTTTATAAAATTATATTATAATTTATTCATAGTATATTTTTAATATACTAGAATAATTAGTGTTTTTAGAGAAGGCGAATGGGAACATTGTGCACATTTTGTGCTCATAAACCAAAAAACATATAGTAAAAATAATACTATATGTACCATTTGTACCAGAACAGTTTAGACCTTTTAAAACTTGAAAAATATATAATACTATATATATTTCATAGTATTATATATACCAAAAAAGGATGAACACTAGGAGGGGCATCATATATGTTTGAAAAGGAAATAATTCCATATTTATTAATGAATTTAACAAAAAATATAATAAAAATAAGTGTTGGTGCTCAGCCAAATTCAAGTCCTCATTTTGGTACTTTAGAAACAATTGCATTATCATTTGGTTTGGCGAAAAAAATAACTGAAGTAGATTCAAATAAAAAAGTAATAATCTTGTATGAGGTTATAGAAACGGCACCAGGTGAAGAAATTATTATTGACGGCATTAAATATCAAAAAAATTTAAAAACAACTGGTAAAGTTTACAGATATATGAAAGAATACATTGAAATACTAGAATATTATAAAGCAATAACTGGAATTGAATATGAAATAAGATATCAAAATGAATTTAATAATCAAGCGGAAATAGGCGGTATAGTAAAAAAAATAATTGATAATAAAGATTATATTTGCAAAAGACTTGATCCAAAGCATAATAATTTAAGAATAAGAATGTCTTGTCCGAAATGTGGATTAACGGATAAAAATGGTATTAAAAATAAATATACAGATAATAGCATTATTTTCTACTGCCCAAATCATGGATAATATACTGCGGATATAATTAAAGATACATCAAAATTTGAATATAATTCACCATTAAGAAATTTAATTAGAGGTATTTATTATACTACTGTTAATAATAGTGATAAATATGATTATCAAATATTAAGGGTTACAGGTAGTGATTATGCGGGATTCTATCAGGAAGAAATGAGATATAAATTAGCTTCATATTTAGGAATTGATGTTTATAATATGTCTATGATTTTTTATGCACCACTAGTATTGGATTGGTCGGGCGCTAAAATGTCAAAATCATTATATGTAAAGAAAGGTGCATATTCTGATATTCCCAAAGCTTTTATAAATTATACGTTTTTAAAAGAAAAGTATGGTTTGAAAGGACTGGATATTTTATTTAATATTATTATGGAATGGATAAATAATCCGTATATGCTATTTAGGCATTATAGTATTTACTATTTTATAAAGGAGTTTAATAAGTATGAGTAAAGGAATATATGTTAGCATAAATAAAACTGCAGTAGAAAAAATAATTAATAAAATTAAGAATCATGAATTTAGAAATTATATACCTAAAAGAGAATTTGATACTTTATATGTTTATACAACTTCTCCTAAAAGCGAATTAAGATATTTGCTAAAAATTGAAAAAATTATTGAATATCCTAATCAAATAATGTTACAGGGTGATGGAAATTTAGAATTTAATAATGGGCAAAAAGCTAAATATGCTTATAAGATAAAAGATATTTATGAATTAGAAAATAGTATATCATTAAAATGCCTAAAGGAAGAGTATGGATTTACACCACCTCAGTCTTATGCATATGATGATAGATATCCAGAGTTAACTAGAAGATTAGAGCAGTCATTAAAAATAAAAAGGTAGTGAAAAAATGGAATATAAATTGAATTTAAATAATAGAGCTTTTGATGCAATCAAAGCTGGTACTAAAAAAATAGAAATTAGAGTAACTACGGATAAAAATAGAATGAATTATGAAGACATCAAAAAAGGGGATATTTTAGAATTTACAAATGAAAAATTGGAAAAAATTAAATGTTTAGTAAAAGAAAATGCTTGGTATGAAAATTCTTCGAAATTATTAGAAATGGAAGGAACAAGGTTTACTTTATCATCAACAAATGATATTAATAAAGGTATTGATTCTATTAATAGATTTACAGGTTATAAAGAGGGAATTGAAAAAAATGGTATTCATGCAATACACCTTGAATATCAACCTCAACCTAAAATTGTTAATATGAGTTTATATAATGAAAATTTTGATTATATTAAAAATGGAACTAAGAGAATAGAAATACGATTGAATGATGAAAAGAGAAAAACTATTTGTGTAGGAGATTATATTGAATTTGAAAATTTAGATACAAAAGAAAAATTAATGGTAAGAGTTGTAGCTTTATTAAATTACGAAACTAGATAAATGATTATAAAATAGAATTATTATTAGATAAAGGTATTAGCAAGGAAGAGTTGATAAATATATTTAATAACATATATTCAAATGAAGATCAATATAAATATAAAATATTAGGTATTAAGTTTGAGATTGTTAAATAAAGTTATAAATGATATAATATTTTTAGAGACGAATGCTGATGATAACAATGTGTGCAATTTGTGTGCAAAAAATTAAAAATTCATAGTACTGTATGTACTATATGTATCGTATAGTACCAATTCTTCTCAGACCCATTTTTCTTTGAAAAACTTATAATACTATATATATTCCATAGTACTATATATACTAAAAAAGGACGAACATGTGGTTCGGGAAAAAAATATAAGAATTGCTGCGGAAAGTAGCATAAAATAAGGGAAAACTTAAAATTTGAAAATTAGTAAGTTGGTTCGAGTTTTATAACTTGTCCACGTAATACTAATAAAACCTAAGTAAAATAAGGATGTGGACAACATTTTAAATGTGGACATCCTTTTTTATATAATTAATGGTATAATATATGTAGGAGTTGATAATATGAGCTTTAATAGATATTCATTATCTACAAAAGAATATTATGATCAGGGAGTAATTACTTTATCAGAATATTTGAAAAATGTTAAACCAGAATTTATAAAAAGTGAGATAGAAAGATTTTTAAAAAAAGTTGAAGAATATGATTTAGAAAAAAAACAATATGATTCTTTGACTGATGAAGAAAAAATTAAATTAGAGATAATAGAATTTCAACAAAATTTAAGAAAAGAAATAATTGAGATTAGTAACATAAGATTTGTATTAATGCATGGAAAAACACACGATGATAGCAATGAGTATGAATATGATCCTGATTATATAAAAACACTTACAATTGTTTCTGATTTTGAAAGAAAAAGAAAATATTTTGAAAAAATATTAAAGGAAAAGATTGCGTCATTAAGATTTGACCCACCAATATCTTCAGATAAAGAAAACGAATTAGTTAGCAGAATGATAATAAACGAATTTGGAAGATTAAATAATAATTTAATTAGTTATAATTACTTTTTATCTTTTTTAAGTTCATATTATAAAAATGATAATATGGAAAAACTATCAAATTTTAATAGTTTTAAAATAAATACATTGATGTTCTTGTTGGATGTCGATTATGAAAAAAATGTTTCTATGTATGAAAATTATTCTTTTCCTGATATATCTATTTCAATCATTGAAAACCATATTAAAAGGGACGGCAGAGAAGATGATTTTACTGTTAAAGTAAAAGAAAAAAAATATGCAAAAATATTACGTGATGCTGCATCACATGGAGAATTTTATCCAAATGATCAAAGAAATAATTTTGCACATATGAATTTTGATATTCATAATGAAGAATTGCTTAGCGAAAGTAGCATTGTAAGAATAGAAAATTCAAAAGGCATTCCAAGAATTGGAATAAATCTTCAATATGGAATTCTTCATAAATTTGTTATGGATAATTTATCTGATAATACAAAATTAAAATATGATTTTTTAGTAAAAATAATTGAAGCAAATAGTTATCAAGATGTAATAGAAAACTCATCTTCAAAAGATTTTCAACAGATGATAATTTTAATGCTGAATAACATAATTCAATATAATATTGAGCACCACTTTAAAGAAACAGAATCTGAGATAGATAATTTAGATTTAGCAGGTTTTAGTATTTACGATGAAAACAATAATGGAATTGATATAACCGCTAATTTAACAAATAAAGATAAGTTGATGAATATTAAAAATGCTATTGGACATGACAATATAACTTGGAACGAAGATGAATTAATTTTAATAAATGATTGGACACCATCTAATCCTAATAGGGATACTCGTGCACCGATAAAAAGAAAAATTGTTTGTAATAGACAACAATTAATAGAATTTTTATTACAAAGTGATTTGTATAATTTTGCTATATCGAATCAAGTAGATAATTCAATTATGAATAGAAGTTTTAAATAATAATATTTAAAAGTATTGACAATAGTTGTTAATACTTTTTTATGTAAAATAGTTTATGGAATGAAGGAGGATGATAAAATAATTTCTGTAAGAAAGAGAAATAACTTATATGAATACAGATTTGAAGTAGGAAAAGTAAACGGAAAAAGAAAACAAATATCAAAGTCAGGTTTTAAGACTAAAAGAGATGCATATTTAGCAGGACAAAAAGCCTATGATGAATTTATAAACGTCGAAAAAGTTAATGAATGTGAAATGTTTTATTCTGATTATTTAGATTATTGGATGAAAGAGTATTTTGTGATTAATTATAAATATTCAACTGCAAGAAGATATAAAGAAACATTTGGGACAATAAAGCAAGAAATAGGTATGTATAAATTAAATACAATAACGCCTTATTTATTAAATCAAACATTGCTAAAACTATATCAAAAAACTAGTACAAAGGAAGCATTAAGAAATTATCAAAAAGTTATTAAAAGTTCTTTAAGAGATGCTGCATATTATTTTGGTTTTATTGAAAATAATCCAGCAAGTGATTTACAAATACCTAGAGCATCATCTTTTGAGGTAAAAAAACGATATAAATCATATATATACTGAAGAAGAAATAGAAAAAATATTAGTTAGATTTAATAAAAACAAAACATTTATATATTTCTTTCTAACTGCTTGTTATACAGGTATGAGAACAGGGGAAGTATTTGCTCTCACTTGGGAAGATGTAGATTTTGAAAATAGGACAATAAGAATCAATAAGACAGTTTATTGTAAAATTAAAGATAATGAAGGTAGATGGTTTCTAGGTACAACCAAAACAGTTGGTAGCTCGAGAATAATATATATGTGTGATACTTTATATAAAATTTTATCCAAGTTTAAAAAATATCAGGATATAAATAGAAGATTTTATAAGAGTAAATATAAATCTTATTATTTAGAACAAGTAAAAAACAAATATGGAAAACTTATTGAGTATAAAATTATTAAAGGGAAGAATAAAAAGAAAAATGTAGAAATGATATTTGTTAAAAAAGATGGGACATACATAGGTACTGATATTATAAAATATCCATATCGAATAATTCATAAAGAATTAAAAATTAATTGTAGGTTCTATGATTTGAGAGGAAGTTTTGCAACTAAGGTGTTAAGAAGTGGAATAGAAATAAAAGACATATCAACAGTATTAGG
>CALVQT010000018.1 GCA_944358375.1 uncultured Bacilli bacterium | reverse complement strand
TCAAGTAGCATATTATATATTACCCGGGACATTTTCCCAAGTTATTACTTAAGACATTATCATAAAATAATCATAAAATATTTATATAAAGATTAACAATGATTGACATTTCAATTATAATATATTAAAATTTTACTAGAAATTTATTATAGGAGGTAAATAAAAAATGGAATTAAAAGGAAGTAAAACAGAGGCTAATTTATTAGCAGCATTTGCTGGTGAAAGTCAAGCCAGAAATAAATATACATATTATGCTTCTAAAGCAAAAAAAGAAGGATTTGAACAAATAGCAGCTATTTTTGAAGAAACTGCTAATAATGAAAAAGAACATGCAAAATTATGGTTCAAAGAATTACATGGTGGAGATGTTCCTACAACACTTGAAAATTTGAAAGATGCAGCATCTGGTGAAAATTATGAATGGACACAAATGTATAAAGAATTTGCTGAAACTGCTAAAGAAGAAGGTTTTACACAAATAGCGGCATTGTTTGAAATGGTTGGAGAAATCGAAAAACATCATGAAGAAAGATACATGACTTTAGTTGGTAACGTTGAAAATAACTTAGTGTTCACTAAAGGTGAAGAAAAGGTATGGATTTGTAGAAATTGTGGACATATTTACAAAGGTAAATCAGCACTTAAAGTTTGTCCAGTTTGTAAACATCCAGAAAGTTATATGGAAGTTAAAGCTGAAAATTATATTTAAAAAAATTAATCACACAAAAAATGTTATTGTGTGATTTTTTAATGCAATTTTTAAAAATATATGTTAAAATAATTTTAGAATAGAGGGTGATAATATGAGATGTGTGGCATTGGTTGGCCCAAAAAAATTAGTCGTTGAAAAAAAAGAAGAACCAATTGGAAAAGAGGGATATGTTTTAATTGATGTAATTAAAGCAGGAATTTGTGGATCTGATATTCATTATTGGGATATTGGAGAGCCTAAAGGTCTTGTTATGGGACATGAATTTAGCGGAATAGTTATTGATAATGGTGGAAGTAAAAAATTTAATACAGGAGATAGAGTTACTGCTCTTCCTATTTCTCCTTGTATGAAATGTAAATATTGTAAAAGTGGAGAAGTTCAAATTTGTTCACAAACATGGGCTAACGCAATTGGTTTAACAACACATACACCAGGTGGATTTGGTGGAAGAATTTTAGTAAGAGAAGATATGGTTAGATTACTCCCAGATAATGTAAGCTATGATACAGGAGCTATGATTGAACCAGCTGCAGTTGCATTGCGTGCTGCAAATATTGCAAATGTTAAAAAAGGAGATAAAGCACTTGTAATAGGTGGTGGCATTATAGGAATATTGACAGCTGTATTTTTAAGACTTAAAGGTTGTTCTTATATTGCTCTTACAGAAACTAACCCTTTAAGGGGAGCAAAAGCCGTTAAATTAGGAGTGGCTGATGAATGGTTCAATGCATTAGATCCTAAATTAAATGAAAAATTATTTTCTATAGTTCCAGATGGATTTGATATAGTAGCTGATTGCTGTGGAAATTCAGCTGCACTTAGTAGTGCTATATTATTTATAAAACCTAACGGTAATTTGGTGATGGTTGGTATATCTATGAATAATGTTAATGTACCAATGATAATGGCAGTAATGAAGGAAATTAATATTAAAGGATCTATTGGATATAAACCAGAAGAATTTGATGAAGTAATAAAATTAGTGTCAAATAAGAAAATTAATTTAGAAAAATTTATTGATGATATTGTTTTACTAGATGATGTCCAAAATGCATTTGAAAGACTAACTAGTGGTAAAGATGATGCAATTAAAATATTAGTAGATCCAAATAAGACAAAAATTATTGATATAAAATAATTAATATATAAAAACACCTTTAAATTTATAATTATTGTTTTAAAGGTGTTTTTAATAATATAAATAATTTATAGGAGGAATTGTGCTAGAATTAAAAAATGTTTCAAAATTTTATTCTAACAAAAATATAATATCAGTTGGATTTAATAAAGTTTCTTTAAAATTTGATATTGGTGAATTTGTTGCTATTACTGGTGAAAGTGGAAGTGGCAAGAGTACTTTGTTAAATGTAATTTCTGGGCTTGATAGTTATGAAGAAGGAGAAATGTATATAAATGGCAAAGAAACCAGTCATTATACTGAAAAAGATTATGAATTTTATAGAAAAAAATATGTAGGAAATATATTTCAAAATTTTAATCTTATTAATAGTTATTCTGTATATCAAAATATAGAATTAATATTTCTTTTAAATGGATATAAAAAAAGTGATATAAAAAATAAGGTCTATGAATTAATAGATAAAGTTCATTTAAAGAAGTATAAAAATACTAAAGTATCTAAATTATCTGGTGGACAAAAGCAAAAAGTAGCAATAGCAAGAGCATTGGCACTTAATACCCCAATTATTTTAGCGGATGAGCCTACTGGAAACTTAGATAAAAAATCTTCTGAAAATATTCTTGAATTATTATATGAAATATCTAAAGATAAATTAGTTATAATAGTAACTCATAATTATGATCAAATTGAAAAATATGTAACAAGAAAAATTATAATGAGTGATGGTAAAATTATATCAGATGTTAAAATTAAAAAAAATGAAGCAGAAGATAAAATAAAAGAAAATAATTATAAAGAAATATCTTTATTTAATAAACTTAGATTAGGCGTTAGAAACGCTTTTAACATTCCTAGTAAATTTATATTAATATTAAGCGTTTATTTATTTGTTATATTTTCATTATTTTTTGTTTATTCCTCATTCAAAAGAATCCAAAATCAAAATAGTATGTTAGGATATAATATATATTTTAACAATATTAGTGATTCAAGAATTATTATCAAAAAAGATGATAATAGCATAATTAGCGAGGAAGATTATAAAAAAGTAAATGAATTATCTAATGTTGAAAAAATAATTAAGAATGATTATATATTGGATCAAATTGTAAGTATATCAAATGAAGAATTTTATTTTAATGGAAATGTTAGTAGCATAAGGGAAATAGATAAAATTGATCTAGGGAGAACCATTGAGAAAGATAATGAAATAGTTTTATATGTTAATCCCTATGAATATTCAATCAATGAAATATATGATAAATTAATTTCAAATAATTTTAGTATAGATTTATTAAATAAAAATAATTATAAAATAGTCGGAATAATTTATAATTATGATAATTATAAAAATATATTTTATATAAGCGATAATTTGTTGAATGAATTTAATGAAATAAATAATAAACAAGTTAGTAAAATATCATTTACATTTGATAATAATACAAGCAATAAATTATTAAATTATGAATTATTACCTAGTGATAAAGTTAAAAAATCTCACGCAATTATTAGTAGTGATTTATTAAATTATTGTAATAACTATGATTGTATAAATAAAAAATTAAATATCAATATTGATAGTTTATATTATGAAATGAATAATGATTATATAATATCTGATGTTTATACTATGAATGATATAAAAGATAAAACTGGGTATGTGTATGAAGTTGCTATATTCATAAGTGATGAAGATTATGCAAATATTTTTAATAAAGGAAATTATCAAAGTAGTGTATTTATTAAAGATATTAAAAATGTTAGAAATACAATAGAAGAATTAGAAAATTTAGGATTTAAAGCACTATATGTTTTAGATACAATATATAATGAAGATAATTTAATAATTGCTATATTAAATATAGTAATGTTAATTGCAATAGTTTTATTATTATTGGTATTATTTTATATATCTTATTTTACTATAAAAATAGTATTAAATTCTCGAAATATATATTATTCAACACTTAGAATATTAGGTTCATCATATAAGACAACTAAATCTTTATTAAATATCGAATTATTAACTTTAGCTAATTTAGCATATATTATTTTTATAGTATTTATGTTATTTATAAAATTCTCTATTATAAATAATGAAATGTTATTTAGTTTATTTTCTTATGTTAGAATATATGATTATATAATTTTATACTTAATATTATTTATAATGACAATAATATTAACATTTAGATATTCTAGAAAATTATTTAAAGATACTGTGATGAATAGTTATAAACAGGAGATATAATATGATAAGATTAGAAAATGTAAATAAATATTTTAATAAACATAAAAAAAATCAAATTCATGTTATTAATAATACATCATTAACATTAGATAAAACAGGTTTGGTTGCATTATTAGGACCTTCTGGATGTGGAAAGACCACACTTTTAAATGTTATTGGTGGATTAGATAAAATAGACTCTGGTAATATTTATATAAATGGTAATAAAATATCAAATAAAAGTAGTAGATATATTGATAAAATTAGAAACCTAGATGTTGGTTATATTTTTCAAGACTTTAATTTAATTGATAATATGAGTGTTTTTGATAATGTTGCTTTAAGCCTTAAAATCAATGGTATTAATAATAAAAAAGAAATAAGTAAAAGAGTAGAGTATGTACTTAATAAAGTTGGTATGTATAAATATAGAAATAAATATACTTCAATGCTATCTGGTGGCCAAAGGCAAAGGGTAGCAATAGCAAGAGCTATAGTAAAAGATCCAGCTATTATTATTGCTGATGAACCAACTGGAAATTTAGATAGTAAAAATACCTTGGAAGTAATGAATATAATTAAATCTATATCGAAAAATAGATTAGTAATACTTGTAACACATGAAAATAATATAGCTTCATTTTATGCATCAAGAATTATTAGAATTCAAGATGGTCAAATAATAGATGATATAATAAATGAACATAGTGATGAGTTAGATTATAGAATAGATAATAAAATATATTTAAAAGATATTAAAAATAACAAAAATTTTAAAAATGAAAATTTAGAAATAAATTGTTATTATGAAGATATAGAAAAAGATAATATAAAAATAAATTTAATTATTAATAATGGCAATATTTATATCGAAAGTAACAAGTATAAAATTCAAGCAATTGATAATAGTTCAGGTATTGAAATAATAAATGATAATTATAAAAAAATAGATAAATCTATATTTGAAGAATATAATTTCGATTTTGATAATATTATTGATAAAAAAATAGAAATTAAATATTCATCAATATTTAATATATTTAGTTTGATTAATAATGGATTTATAAGAGTATTAAATTATCCTTTTTTAAAGAAATTATTATTACTTGGATTTTTAGCTTCATCAATGTTTATTACATATTCAATTTCATCGCTAGTATCAATTAATAAAGTAAATGAAAGTAATTTTGTAGAAATTGATAAAAATTATTTATTGATAAAAGGTCAAAAATTAACAATAGATGAATTTTCTAATTTAGAAAGAGATAGTGATATTGAATATATTTTACCTACTAATTCAATTTCATCTTTTTATATTAAATTAGATAATTATTATCAAACATATATAAGTGAACAAATAGCAAGATATAGAGGATCATTATTTAGCAGCGATATATTAAGTGATGATGATATAATTTATGGAAAAAAACCAACAAATAAAAATGAAATAGTTATAGATAAAATAGTATATGATAATACATATAAAGAAGGATATGTTACTCAAGCAGGTATTTTATCATATGAAGATTTAGTTGGTAAAACATTTTATGTTTCTAATGATTTAAAATATATTTTAGTTGGTATATCAGATACAAAAAATCCATCAATATACTCATATAAAAGTGAATTTATAAATATTTTATCAAATAATAATGAATTAAAAGATTATATATATGATGTAGATTTAAATGATAAAAAATTATATGATTATGAAATTTATAAAGATAGTATACAATTAATTGAAGGTAAATATCCTATGAACGATTATGAAGTCATTATAAGTGACATATATAAATATAACTATTCTTTAAATGATGAAATAGATTATAAAGTAAATGGCGTAGATTTAAAAGTGGTAGGTTTTTATAAAACTAATGATTATTATGTAAATTATTTAACTAACAATAATACAGTAAAAAGATATTTAATAGATAATAATACAAATATGGTAATATATTCTAAAGATAAAATATCTACTATAGATAAATATAAAAATAGTTATAATATTAAGGATAGTTATGAATATTATAAAAAAGAGTATTTAGATAAAAAAATAGAAAGTAACAAAACAGTAATTCTTATAGCTATATTTATTCTTATTATATCTTTAATAGAAATATTTTTTATGATACGTGCATCATTTTTATCAAGGATTAAAGAAATTGGTATATATAGAGCAATTGGAATGAAAAAAATAGATATTTATAAGATATTTGCAGGTGAAATTATATCAATTAGTACAATAGCGGGAATTAGTGGTATATTATTTATGAGTTATATTTTATATCAATTAAGTACTATTGATATGATTAATGATAAATTTACAATTAATATTTTTGTTATTTTAATTTCTATTATGTTTACATATATATTTAATTTATTAATTGGATTATTACCAGTTTATAAAGTTATTAGTAAAACACCTGCTCAAATTTTAAGTAGAAATGATTTATAATTTTAATAAAAAGCAGAGTTTATATAGATTTTTCTTGATTTTATTGGATTTGTGTGTTATTATTTATTAGCAATTTGTATTTAAATATACAAATTATAAGTGGGAGATTATGGGATTATCACTAGACCACTCGCGAAAAAAAATATCTAGAATATATAGGAGGTGTTTTTCGTGGCAAAAAATTTAGTTAAAAAAGTAAAATTACAAATTTCGGCAGGAAAAGCTACACCAGCTCCACCAGTTGGAACTGTACTTGGACCTACAGGAATTAATCTACAAGAATTTTGTACTAAATATAATGAAGCAACTAGAGAGAAAATGGGAGATATAATTCCAGTAGAAATATTTATCTTTGATGATAGAACATTTAGTTTTATATTAAAAACCCCACCAACAGGTTCTTTATTATTGAAAGCTGCTGGAATATCTAAGGGAAGTAAAAAAGGTGCGAATGAAATTGTAGCTACTATTTCTAAAGATGATATTGCAAAAGTTGCTGAAATTAAAATGCCTGATTTAAATTGTCATAGTTTAGAAAAAGCAATTAAAATTGTTGCTGGAACTGCAAGAAATATGGGAATAGCTGTTAAAGGATTAAATGATAGTGAACTTGCTGAACAAGCAAAAGAAGCTCAAGAAGCTGAGGCACAAGCTGCTAAATTAGAAGCAGAATTAGAAGAATTTGAAGAAAGTGCTAAAGCAATGGCTGAGGGAACTAGTGTTGAGGTTGAAACAACACATCAATCAAAAGAAACTGAAACAAACGACGAAGAATAATAAAATTTAATTATTAATCGTGAGAAATAAAGATAATCCAAATACCACATAAGGAGGTTAAGTTTTATGAAGAAACATAGTAAGATGTATGTGGAAGCATTAGGTAATATTGATAAAAATAAAGAATATGATGTTACTGAAGCGATTAAAGTACTAAAGAGTCTTAAACCTAGAAAATTTGATGAATCAGTTGATTTAGCTATGAATTTAAATATTGATGCTAAAAAAACTGATATGAATGTAAGAGGAAGTTTTGTTCTACCAAACGGAACTGGAAAAACTAAAAAGATTTTAGTTGTTACCAAGACTAAAGCTAATGAAGCTAGTGAGGCAGAATATTGTGGAGCAGAAGATATGCTTGAAAAAATCGAAAAAGAAAATTGGTTCGATTTTGATACAATTATAGCAACTCCAGAAATGATGCCAGCTTTAGGTAAATTAGGTAAGATATTAGGTCCTAAAGGATTAATGCCTAATCCAAAATTAGGAACAGTTACTACTAATGTAAAAGAAGCAATTAGTAATGTTAAAAAAGGTATGGTCGAATATAAGAATGACTCTTACGGAAATGTGCATTTATCAATTGGTAAATTATCATTTGATGAATCAAAACTAGAAGAAAATTTAAGAGCTATAGTATCAGAAATTGTTAAAAATAAACCTACGGGTGTTAAAGGTACATTTATTAAAAGTGTAAGTTTATCATCAACTATGAGTCCAGGATTGAAAATTGATAAAAATTCATTAGGTTTATAATGAAAAACTTGAGAAATCAAGTTTTTTAATTTATAATTTATTTGGTGGTAAAAATGAATTTATTATTGCATATATGTTGTGGTCCATGTAGTGCTGCATGCGTAAAAGTGTTAAAAGATAGTAATATAAATATTACTGGGTATTGGTATAATCCAAATATTCATCCATATAATGAATACCAAAAAAGATTAGAATCTTTAAAAGAATATTCTAAAATGATAAATTTAAATGTTATTTATAATGATACATATGGACTTGTAGAGTTTGTTCAAAATGTGGTTAATAATGTTAATAATAGATGTGGATATTGTTATTATTCAAGAATGGAAAATGTAGTTAAATATGCCAAAGAAAATGGATATGATTCTTTTACATCAACTTTATTTATAAGTCCTTATCAAAAACATGATTTACTTAAAAATATATGTGAAAATTTAAGTAAAAAGTATGATATAAAGTTTAAATATATAGATTTTAGGCCTTATTATTATATTGGAAAAGAAATGTACCACCAAACAGGGCTATATATGCAAAAATATTGTGGCTGTATATTTAGCGAACAAGAATCATTTATATTAAATGATAATAATAAATTCTTGAATAATATAAAATTTTTACCTGTTAAAAAAAGTGTTATTATAAAAAAAGTGAAAACAAATAAAGAACAATATATAGATTTTATAATTGATGA
Source organism: uncultured Bacilli bacterium (assembly GCA_944358375.1). Next base: position 4,728 of record CALVQT010000018.1, on the reverse strand, counting down.
AAATAAAGAATATTTAAAAGATGGAGATTTATTTATTTTAAAGTATAAAGAACAAGATGCGTGTATTTCATTAGTGACTAAAGTTGATGAGTATACAATTGAAATAAAAAGTATATTTACTAAGGAAGAATATAGATTTAATGGGTATGGCACAAAAATGATTAAATATTTATATGATAATTATAAACAAAAATATAGTAAATTATTAGTGGGAACAACTAAAGATAAAATAGTATATTTTATTAAAAATGGTTTTGATAAATATGAAAACAAAGAAAGTGCTAATTTAATTTATTATTCAAAAAAATTAAAATCAAATAAAAGGAAGCATTAATTAATGTTTCCTTTTATTTATCATCATGAACAACATCAAATGGTTTTAATAATAATCCAATACTGATTAGTCCACATATACCAATTAGTGCATATATTAAATTTGTAAGGAAAGATTCCTCTCCAAACAATAAGGTAACTAGATTGACATTAAATATTCCAACCATGCCCCAATTTAATGCTCCAATTATTATGAATGTTAATGCAACTTTGTATAATGTATTCATACATTTCCTCCTTGCTTATTACTATTTTGTGCGATTAATATTAAATTATTCATAAAAATTATTATTTTCTTATAATCATATAAAAATTATTAAACAATATAATTTATTATAAGGAGGAATTAGTATAAAAAAATTTTTATTATTTATATCATGTCTATTATTATTTGGATGTAATAAGATGGATTCAAAAGATGTAATTTCTAAGTTTAAAAATAATATCGAAAATGCTGATCATTATGTCATGAAGGGTGAAATGGAAATAACTAGTAATGAAGAGTTATATAAGTATAGTGTTAGTGTTAGTTATTTGGAAGGAGATTATTATAAGGCTTCATTAGTAAATAAAGACACTGATTATGAACAAATAATATTAAAAAATGAAGATGGTGTCTATGTTATGACACACAAAAGTACACAACTTTTATAAATGAATAAGTTTGAGGTTATATCAATTTAATTAGTATCTTATAAACACTAGAATATGTTGAATGCATATTCTTTTTATTTTGCTAAAAAAGAGAGGAGATTGATATAATGAATTATGCAATATTTAGAAGTGAACCTATTATGACTACACACGATTTAGCACAAATTGGTTCTCATAATCAAAGAGAAAAGAAAGCATACAATTCTAATCCTGATATAAGGATTGAAGATAGCTATAAAAATTTAGAATTAGTACCATTAAATTATAAATATGTTAAAAGATTTAAAGAGATAACAAAAGAGTATGAAAAACAACATAATGAAAAACAAAAAACTGAAAGAAAAGAAAGACAAAGAAGTTATACCCAAATGCTTAATCAATCAAGAAATTGTGTAGCAGATGAATTATTATTTACTGCTTCACCAAAATTTTTTGAAAATATGAATAATGATGATTTAATGGAGTGGGCAAATACTTGTATGGATTTTGTTTATAATGATTTAGGTTATAAGAAAGAACAAATACTTCACGCAACTATTCATTTAGATGAAAAATCACCACATATTCATTGTGTAGTAGTACCACTTATTAAAAAAATAGATAAAAGGACTAATACTGAAAGATGGACAATATCAAAAAAACAATTTATAAAAGATAAAATACACTTATCACAATTACAAGATAAATATCACAAACGATTAACTGAAAAAGGATTTGATTTAGAAAGAGGTATTAAAGGAAGTAATAGAGAACATTTAAAAACAAAGGAATTAAAGAAAACAACTAAATATTATGAAAATAAGGTGGAAACTATTAATAAAAATTTAGAACAAGCCATAAGTGATTTAAATGATAAAATGAAATCTAGTAAAAATACTATTTTTGGTAATGAATATATTAAGGTTAAAAATGAAACCTTTGAATCTATGAATAATGTTATTAAAGAAACTAAAAAAGTATTAGAATTTCAACCTAAAATAGAACAATTATTTAATGAAGTAAAAACATTTACTAAAAGCCATCAAATACTAGAAAAAGAAAATACAAACCTAAAAAAAGAAGTTAAATCTCTTACTACTAGAAATCAAAACTTGACTGAAGAAAATAACAAATTAAGAAACTATATTGAAGCAATATTAGAAGCAATTAAGAAATTTTTTAGAAAAATATTACAATTTGGTAATGAAAAGACGAAAGATGAAACAACTATTGAAGTTAAAGATTATTATGATAATAATGATTTTGATATGAATGATGTAATTAAAATATCAAGAGGAACAACTAAACAAGATGAGTTATTTGAATATGTAGAGGCACCAGATTATTTAAAAACAAGAGTTAAAGATATAGATGAGTTTGATAGAAATTATGATAAATCTGATGATTTTGATTTAAGTAGATAAAAAGATAAAAATAGTATTGATTTTTTTAATTGTTGGAGTGATAAATATAAATACAGAAAAACGAGATTTAACCCTATTAAATTGCCTATATTGGAGTTTTAAAGTAAGGCTTAATCTCTTATCTGTACTTTAAAATAATTGCCTAAAATAGCAAAGGAGAAAGGAGAATATTATGTTATTAAGTAATAATACTGAAAATGTTATAACATTAGTTAATATGGTAGATAAGTTAAATGGTATTGATAAAGTTAGATTAGCAATTCATTTATTTGAAGATTTAGGATTTGTACCAAACTATAATATTGATAATTTTATTAAATTATTACAAGAAATATTATTAAAACTTGATCCTAACTCCAAAAAAACTATAACTAACTTTGCTAAATATAATAATTTACTATTCATTTCAGCAAAGTATATGGAATTATCAACATTAGAAAAACAAAAGTTTTCAGTAGAAATACTATTCAATATATTTGAATTTGATTTTGAAAATCTTGAGATAAATAATAAAATTAATAATCAATTAAATGTATATGACTATTGTTATTCATTAAATGTATTATAAAAGTGATAATATGTTTTATCAGCATACTCTCACTTTTTTATTTATTAATTTTATAATTATTAGTTCTACCAACAAGCCAATCTATTGATACATTATAAGTTTTACAAATTGAATAAGCATTTGTAGTAGTAATTAAGTTAAAACCTGTTTCATAATGACTATATGTAGTTTGTGAAAGACCACATTTTTTAGCAAACTTTTCTTGGGAAAGATTAAAACTATCTCTTAAATCTTTTAACCTTTTTCCGATTAATTTTTTGTTAGTTTCTATCTTTGCATTGTTTCTATTATTATTTCGTGTTAATCCCATAATAAAATCTAATGAATAGTTATATAAATTACAAAAATTTATTAATTTTGCAAATGGTATTATATTGCTTGATGTTTCCCAACCAGATATAGTTTTTCTACTAACACCAAAGATATATCCTAATTCTTCTTGTGTCATTTCCATTTCTTCACGACAAAATTTTAAGTTATTATCAATCATTACTATCACCTAGTAATAATTTTCCCATTAAATTTGTATTTAACCTTAATTGTCTGGTAAATAGGTTAGAAATATTGTATAATATTTAATAGTAAGTTTAGGATTTTTTAAATGGAGGTAATTAAAAATGAAAATAGATAATGCCGATTATGTTCAAACTACAACTAAAAAAATGACTTTGAATTTAAGTGAAGTAATAAAAGTTCAAGAATATACACTGGATGAATTAACTTCAACTATTAAAGACTTAAACACTGATGAAAAAGAAAAGGTTTTAGAAGAAATTATTAATAATCAACTAGTAGAATTAAAAGATAAATCAGAAGAAAAAATAAAAAGTGTTTTTAAACAGGTTGATGATATAACAGATTATTTTATTAAATATTATGATGATAACTCAGATATAGTTTCAGAATGTGATGATATTGCTAATGATTTACTATTTAAAGCATTAGGAAAAAATAATAGAAAACTGGAACTTCCTATTAACCTTTCCTATATAAAAAATTATTGTCTTTCTTCTAGTATTAAAGATAATCAATTATATGATTCACTTGTATGGATTTCTTTAAGATTAGTAGCAATATCATATTACATTAAATATAATGATGGTCTTGAAGAAGATAAAAATGAATAGTAGAAAGCCTAAACTTACTTAAATTTATTTGCAAGGTATTAATTTTTAGTGATGATTCAATAATTGAAATTAGAGAAAATATGAGTGAAGCAATCAGAACAGTAATGCCACAAAGAAATATATATTGTAACAGGTATAGGATAAGGATGGGATAATTTGTATATAGGACTACCAATGCTTATAATATTTTTAACAATGTTTTCTTTTTCAAATTTAAGATTAATTTCACTAATTTTTATTACAATAGGAATATTTGTTTTAATTCCCATACAATTATCTAAAAAAAATAGAATGTATAAAGTTATAACTTTAATTTTTTTATATTTATTTAAGTGCAAAAGGTATGTTTATTTTAAATAAAATGATATAATATTTAAAGAAAAAGAAATAGCATAAATAAAATAAAGGAGTGTAAAATGATAAATACTATCAAAGTTGATAATTTAACTAAAGAATATAAAGAAATTAAAGCAGTAGATAATTTGTCTTTTGAAGTTCATGAAGGAGAAATTCTAGGTCTTTTAGGACCAAATGGAAGCGGTAAAACAACTACCATAAATTGTCTGTTATCGTTGTTAAATTATAGTAGTGGAAGTATAAAAATATTTGGTAAAGAGATGAAACCCGATTCTTACGATATAAA
>CALVQT010000017.1 GCA_944358375.1 uncultured Bacilli bacterium | reverse complement strand
AAATTTAACGAATGCCTCAAGAGAAGAAATGAAAACTATTAGACAAGATCGATATAAAAGTTTTGAACGAATGGTAGGTTATTGTAAAACTTGTGTCGCAGACGAAATGATATTTACAAGTAATTATAAATTTTTTGTATAAAGAAGAAATATTAAAATGGGCAAATGGATGTATGGAATTTGTTTATAAAGATTTAGGTTATACTAAAGAATGAATATTACATTCAGTATTGTATTTAGATGAAAAACACCACATATTCATTGAGTATTAGTACCTCTTGTTAAAAAGTTTGATAAAAGAGATTATATAAAAGACCAAAATTATTTAAGTATATTACAAGATAATATTGTTTAAGATTAAATAATTTAGGTTTTAAATTAGAGCGTGGAGAAAAAGGAACTAAAATTAAAAATCTTTCTTTAGGACAATAACTAGACATTATTAAAGACTTGTTGCTAAAATATTTAGAATTATGTACCAAAGAAATTCAAAACCAAGTAATATATAAAAACTTTTTTAATGATTTAGATGATTATATTTATAATTATAAAGAGTTAGAAAAAGAATATAATCATTCACAAAAAATAATAGATAATTTAGAAGAAGAGTGTGAAAAACTTAATCAAAAGAATAATAATTTAAATGATTTTGTTAGGTATATATTAGAAATGTTAAAAGATTTTTTAGAAGCATTCTACTTTCTAAAAACAAAGTTGATAAAGATAAAACTATAAACCTTTTAAAAGAATGTTATGACAAAAATTTATATTCTTCTTATAATTTAATAGTTTTTTCTAAAAATACTTATAAAGAAATAGAAAAAATGAATTAATAAAAGAAGAAACATTAGAAAAAGAATACGAAAGCATTATTAGCCGTATTCTTTATTTATACTAAATTTTTAATAATTTAGAAATACACTTGCAAATTGACATATCAATTAGCGTGTGTAAAAAGACTTGTACTTTTAAATTCTAAATCTTATTATAATTAATATATTTTTTTTATTATCTTTTTGGACCTCTATTATTATCTTGTTGATCATAATCATATTGTTCTAATAATTCTGATAAATAAATTCCATATCTTTCTTTAATATAAGCAGCAACTTTTTCTTGTTGTGCTGTAAGAACTTGTTGAGTCATGTTTTTATCATTAATATTAAACTTTGATGTAATACAATCAAAATATGCTTTTTCAAATTCTGCATAACGAGCATAATCATTGAGTGATGCATCCCAATATTCCTTATTAGCTTGTTTAACAGCTTCCATCGAAGCATGTTCACCACCATCAATACTTTTAAATACAATACCTTTCCCAAAATCAGTTCGTGGATCAATTTTTTCTATACCGTTATTAATAGACATTGCTATTTTTTGAGATTCAGTCCAAGCATATTCAGGTTTTAACATTCCTTTTTCATCAAACATATTATCTGACATAATTTCACCTCTTAATAAGATTATAACATAATTTTATTATTTTTTTGATACATTTCTTAAATTATATAGTATAATTATATTAGTTAATAAATATTACTGACTGTTTTTCTTGCACTAAAAGTTGTTGTACTTCTTCCCTTAGGGCACCATTAGGAAATTTGTTCAGATTATTTGAACTTTTAAATGTATTTTTAGTCTCAAATATGACAGATTTTTAAATTTTATACGAAATCATCATTGGTATTTTGATACTTGTATCAAAATACCTAATAGGTTAATTATTTTGTTAAAAATAAAAATATGATATTATATGTTGTATCATTTGAAATAAGAGGTGATTTAGATGAGAAAAGAACCTACTGATAATTATATCGATTTTGCATTATTAGGAAATAATATTTATGATATCATTTTTATGAAATATTTATTTTTATCACAAAATGCTAATTCTTATCATTGTGATAAATATATAATTGATGATAAGGAAAAAGAAACAATTTTAAAAAATATTGCATATTATTTTGGCACAAGAGGACCTGTTTTAATTGATGATAAAGGATTAAGAAAAATATTTGATGATAATGGAATACCTAAAACATCTAGTTTACCTAATTTATCCTCAGAAGATATAATTAATCTGATAGATATTTGTTTAAAAAGTGATGCAGTTTATGTTTGTAATTCAAATGGGGATTTAGATAAATGTACTATGTTTGTATTAGGTTACTTAATGGCAATGGAGCAAGAAATTTTTTTATGGAGCGATATTAATGAATCAGAGTGGTTAATGTCATGTATTTCTAAAGATAATAGTAATGGTTATAAAGAAGTTATACAATTTCCTTTAGAAATAATTAGAAGTTTTGCATATCCATATTTATTTAAAAATAAAAAATTAAGAATGCAACCAGGGAAATATGGTGAAATAATATTTGATGATAAGGAAAATATAGGCGTTGAGAGAAATATAGAATTTAATTTGCAAGTAGAAAACCAAAAAAATAAAAAAAATACAATTTCATTGTTAGGAAGTTTGAAGAAACAAATAGAATGTATTAAAGAAAAAGCGTTACAATTGGAAGAAAATGGATATGAAATTTTAGCGCCTAAATTATCAAATATTAAAACTGATGAAAATGGATTTATAATCTTCGAGGATGATATAAGTGATAATCCTATTATAATAGAATCAAATTTTATTGAAAATTGTTTAAAGTCAGAAGGTGTTATTGTTTGTAATAAGGATGGATATGTTGGAAATACTGTTATGTTTGAAATAGGGTATTTATTAGCAAAAAAGAAAGATATTAAATTTATTCAAAAACCTAGTGAAAATTGGTTAACAGATGTAGTAGACTATTTTTCGAAGTTAAATAATAAAAAATTATTATCAAAATATAAAAAATGTTAGTTGAAAATAATTGCTTTAAATATAAGAAAGGTTAATTTTGGTATAAATCATTGGGATGAATTATCAAAATTTTTTTGGTAAAAGGTAATTTAATGATTTTAGTTTAATGGTTAATAGATAAATGAAATAATTGATAGAAAATATAATTCGCTAAAAATATTCTTAATAATTGTTATGATAAATAAGTTTTGGTTGTATTCCATTTAACTTATTTGGTAAATGGCTAAAATGGTTATGCAGGTGGTTATAAATTTAGGGGTAAAACTTTTTTGATGTCAAATTGGATTACTATGAAGCATTTAAATTAGAATTTGATTATAATAATAATTGAGTTAATATAGAAATAGAATTGAGGTTATAGATAATGAAAAAATATGTAAAAGTTATGTATGGCAATACTTCAGGGGCTAAAAGTGATTTTAAATATAAAATAGATGAGGTTAATGTAGCAAATAATTGGAATCCTAATGCTGGAAACGGGAAAGATTTTGGTGGATTTAATTATTGCTGTGAAGATTGTATTTTAAGATGGTTACATCGTGGTGAAACAATTTATGATGTTATAGTACCTGAAGATGCGGAAAACATTAAATTAGAAAGTGCTACAACAATATATAGAACAAATAAAATAATTATAAGTAATCCTAGAAAAGTTGATGATGAGATGGCTCTTCATTTTTATAAAATTTCTAGAATTCCAGAAAAATCATATTATAAGGCATTAGGTGCTGTTAGTATTATGAATTATAAAAAAACAGCATATCAAATTTTGAGAGATAAAGTTAATAAAGAAAATATTGATTTAGTTTTGGAAGAATGGAATGATTTTATATCTCATGGCAACAAAAATGATAGAAAAGATGCTAATGATCTAGTGAGTCAAATTGAAACCTATTTATATGAGATAAAATCTGATTTATTAATAAGCAGATTTATAGATAAAGAGCCATATGTTAAAAATCTAACAGATGATAAAATTATAAATATTACTGGTGAATCAGGAAGTGGTAAATCCTATTTTAGTAATAAGTATATTAATGATGATAATTATATTGTAATAGATACTGATATACTTTTTAGTAATCAACCATCAAATAATAAAAAGTGTGTCCAATTAAGAGAAATATTTAAAGATAAGCCAAAAGATTATTTGTTTACTAATTTTGATGAATTTTATTTAAAAGTTTTAGATTATTTTAAAAATAGTAATAAAACCATTGTCATTGATTCTGCACAATACAGAAATATAAAAGATCACTCTATATTAAAAGGACAAATTATAGTTATGAGAACAAGTATAGAAACTTGTTATGAAAGAGTTTTAAACAGATGGAAAAATGCTAATCAAAATTATACCGAAGAGGAATTTCAAAAATGCGCTGATAAAAAATTGGGTATGTTTAAGTGGTATCATAGTTTAAACACTTTTCTAAAAAACATTAAATAAAAAGGCTTTAAAAATATAGGTTTTATAGTATAATAGATATAGAAATTAACCTTAATAAAAAATTGATATATAACACACTAATTTAAGTTGTATTTAACCACATTAATTTTTTGAACTAAAATGTGCATTAGTAAATTTTATAAAATATGATATATATGTATTATTGTTATTTTTATAAATAAAATATTTAGTAAAAAAACAGTTGCTGATAAGAAAAAATATTATAATTTGAGTAAGATAATGACAAGATCATAGATGACTTTGATTTAGAAATATATAAAATGTGTTATAATACAAAGTGTAATTGTAGTAATAAATTAAAGAAAAGTTTTGGTGATGAATATTTATGATAAAAATTTTATTGGACACTAGTATGCTGATATATACAGAGGATTTTTTTGTTGTGGGTAATAATATATTAGAGTTAACTAAAATACTCTATGATTCTAATTGTTATAAAATTGTTATTCACCCAATGGCTTTTGATGATATAAATAATATTAAAAACAAAGAAAAAAAGAAGATTATTTATAATAAACTTCAAATTTATAATATTATTGACAAACCACCACAAGCAACGAAAGATTTTAATCTTTTAGTTGGATATTCAAAAATTTCAAATGATTTAATTTATAACAATTTACTTTATGCAGTATATAAAGATTGTGTTAGTTATTTGATTACAAATGATAAAAAATTTAAAAATAAAGCTCAAAAAATAGGTATAGCTGATAGAATTTTAGGAATTGAAGAAGCAATAAGTAAATTTAAATCATTGGAAGAAAAAGAAATTAAAACTTCTGCTTTTATTTTACATGAATATTTGTACAACATAGAGTTAAATGATAATTTTTTTGACTCTTTAAAAAAAGATTATAATGGATTTGAAATATGGTATAAAAAGAAATCAAGAGATGGTGCTAAAGCTTATATAACACGTGATAATTTTGGTAATTTAGGTTCATTCTTAATGCTTAAAATAGAAGATGAAACAGAAGATTATTCTCGATTTGAAATACCTTTTAAAAAAGGTAAACGTTTGAAGGTTTCAACATTTAAGGTAACTAATACTAGAAATAAAATTGGAGAAAGTTATATAAAGATAATAATTAGTGAAGCAATTAAAAAGAAAGTTGATGAAATTTATTTGACGATTTTTGAAAAACAAGAGGCGTTGATAAATTTGTTTTTAGAATATGGTTTTTTCAAATTTACTACTAAAGAAACGCAAAAGGCTGATTTGAGTATTGAAAAAGAACTTGTTCTTGTAAAAAATATGAATGATAATACTTATCCAAATTTTAGTCTTGAAAATAAAAATGTATTTATAGTTCCAATACAACAACAATATCATGAAATGCTTTTTCCAGAATCAGAAAATTATTACTCAACTTTTTTTGGTGATATTTATGTAATTAATACTTATTTAAATACAATAAAAAAAGCATATATATATAACTCTCCAACAAATCAAATTAATCATGGTGATATTTTACTTTTTTATGAAAGCGAGAATAAAAAAAGTATAATAACAATTGGTATTGTAGATAATGTTTTTGGTGACTTTTCTTCACCTGAAGAACTATATGCTATGGCTACTAAACGAACGATGTATTCATTAGAACAAATTAAATCAAATTTTTCGTCAAATTCAAAACTTTTACTTTTTAAATATTATAAAACCTTAGATATTCCCATATCTTATGAAGTGTTAAAGCAAAAAGGTATTCTTAAAATGCCACCCGTATCAATTATACAAGTTAGTTTACAAAAATTGCATGAGGAAAAATTAATATAAATACTTTTAATAAATAATTATGTTATATGTTTACATTTTTATTATATATTTAGTCAAAATATGTAGATAAAATTATAGATCAAAGTAAATATCTATGAATATAGAAAAAAATTAAACAAAAAGTTGATAAAATTGTTATTTATTGTATTATTCCTATAAAAAATAGTAGCTGAAGTTTTTTTAGAACATTTAATAAGTAATTTTCCTGGTTAATTATGGAATATTGCCATGGCATATATAAATCAACATATATGTAATATATTGCAAATAATGATACTGCATTTATTTATAAATTAGGAAAAATCATAAAATATGAAAAAGTAAAGCTATAAAAAATGAAAAATAATAATTATCTATAATCTTATGTGTATTTAAATAATTAAAAAGAAATTAGTTTGTGTTTTAAAATATGATAAATATATTACTATCAAAATATGTTAGTAGTATTGAATAGTTAATATTACTAATACTTTTTTATATTAAAAGAAGTTTAAGTATATGAATGAAAAAAATATTTTATTTTAGGTATTGCGAAGATGTTATTGAAATAATGGTATCAAAAAAATAAATTATATGAGTAGAATTAAAGTAAAATTAAAAGGATTATTACCTACAAATTATAGGTTATAATCCTCTAACTATTTATAATTATCCAACTTTTGAGACTCATATTAAAATTGATAAATTATATTATAACACTAGGATCAGTCCAATTATTAAAATTGGTTTTTAATGATAGTCTTTTTGCTCTACTTAATTTTCTTTTATCATTTACTTTAATATTTCTTATATTGTAAAGCGCGGCTTTTAAATATTTTATTGCAGTCATATCATCAATATCAGGATGAACTTCTTTTATTTTTGCATATATTGCCTTCGCTAAATCCAAATCACATAATAGGTTGGAGTCTATTCCACGATTAAGGGAATGATTCATCATAAAATCATACATTATTCTTTGATCAAATGTTAACCATTCTGGATTATGATAACTTTTCATTAAATGAAAAACTCTTCTATCCAAACCACATTTTACACATCCACGATAATTATATGAACGTCCTTCCCAACTATCATACTCATGTAATGTAGTAACCCATATATGGTTACATGATAAATACTCTCCAAATTTTATTTGCGTATATAAATCATTTTGTTGTTTTGATAATTTATCATTTAGTTCGCGTAAGGAAAAATATTTTTTTACTGTTTCATTTTCTGCTAAAACTTTAATTTGTTCTATAATATCTTTTCTTTCTGATACAATTTGGTCATACTGTTTTTTTAAATTATCCATAAATAAAACCTCCCTTTGTAAAACATAGTGTAGCATATTTTATATAAAATAACAACTGATTTTATGTTTGAAAATAATATATGATGTTAATAAAGTAATGACTAATATTTATTTTAATATTTTTTCTTTTGAATTTTTAAGTTCTAGTTTTAGTGGTCTTAACTCTTTCATTAATTTGCAAAAAACAATCTCACTATAAATTTCATTTGTTTCTTCTTTATTATTAAGTATAATTAGTAATGTAGTATAATCATATTCATATATATTACCTCTTAGATTATATTTTATTAATTTATTAATTATATTATTTTCCCATTGCTTAAAAGTATTATTATAATCATCATCATCATACCAAAAATTCATAATTAACTTTTTCTTTTCCATTATTGTCCAATTATGATTTTTTAAAATATAATATCTGATATCATAGCATCCACAACCATGTGCTTGTGTTTTACTTAAAGATGAAATTAAATCATTTATATACATGAAGTAAGATTTAAATCCAATTGAGTTTTTTTCATTACCAAAATTAGTAGTTATTGTATTAGTATCATTTATATTCATACTTTCTAATTTTTTAGATAATCGATTTTTATATTGCACATATCTAGAAGTGCCTATTTTATTCATTGCTTCATTTACTGCAAATATTTTTTGATTTTTTGTTAGTTTTAATGAAGGATTACATAAACTTATTAAAAGGAAAGAATATCCACCATTATAAGATCCGTTAACTACTGTTCTTGCTATGTCAATATTTGAAAAAACAATTTTAATTAATTTATTGTAAATATTAGAATCAACCTTATCATGAAATAATAATATTTGTTCAGCTATTGTTGTTGCTTTTAGTGTATCATATTCATTAAATTGATCTTTTATTACTTTAATAGATTCTTTTAATATTTTTGTATTATTAATAATTTTATTCCAAATTTTAAAAAAATCATGTTCTTTAGGATTTCCATATATGGAATCGTACAATTCTTTATCAAATTTATCTATATCTATCATTATTTTGTCTCCTTTTAGTATTTTATTTTATTATACAAAAAATATAGTGTAAACAAAAATGTTTTTTATAAAAAAATAAAATAATTTTTATATTTAGTGATAAACTAATATTAGATTATCAAACAGGAGTGATACATAATGAAAAAAATGAAATTTATATTAGATGTTATAATGATAGTAATTATGATTTTATTAATGAGACTTAGTATAACTGGGCTTAAATTACATGAGATTTTAGGATTAATAATTTTAGTTATATTTTTAGTACATAAAGTTATAAATATTAATTTTATAAAAGCATTTGGTAAGAATTTATTTAATAAAAAAATAAAATTAAGATATAAAATAATATTTATATTAGATTCAATAATTTTAATATTTATGATATTTACTATATTTAGTGGAGTGGTTATATCTAAAATAGTTATTCCTAATATTATAAATATTGATAGTATAAATTTTTCACCACTACATAGATTCTTTTCTTGGTGGTTATTAATATTATTATCAGTACATATTGGTTTACATTTAGATAGTTTATTTAAAACTATTAAAATTAAATTTTTAAAAAGTAATTTCGCAAGAATATTCTTAATAATTATATATATAATCATTACAATAAATGCTATATTATCATTTGATAGATTATCTATATATAATAAATTATCGATACCTAACAACATAAAACTAGTTAATAATGATTATGGCAATCAGTATGGTCAAAATAATGAAAATAAACATGGACAAAATAATAGAAATCAACATGGTCAAAATAATGAAAATCAATATAATAAAAACAGCAATACTAATAGTATAAATAGAAAAAAGAGCAATCCAATTGATATAATAAACATTATGTTATTTATTAGTTTTTCTACTTATGTAATAGATATTATTTTTAAAAGAAATTTGAATGAAAAATAATTATATAAGACATTATTTCTTTAATGATGTCTATTTTTATTTTGAAAATAAAATAATTATGTTATAATAATTAATAGAAAAGGTGTTAGGTATTATAAAATATGAAGGTAAGTGGAGTTATAAAAATAATTTTACAAAGAATAAGGAGAAGTGAAAATATATTCTTGTATAAATATTTTTGCAAAAAATTACCATTAGATAAAAATAAAATATTATTTTTATCTGATTCAAGAGATTCATTAACAGGTAATTTTGAATTTGTTTATGAGGAATTAAAAAATAATTATAATTATAAAATTAATTTTGTATTGAAAAAAAATTTAAAAGTTAAAGAAAACTTAAAAGAAAAAATAGAATTAATGAAATTAATTGCTAGTTCTAAATTTATTTTATTAGATGACTTTTATCCTATGATTTATACTTTGAAACTACGTAAAGGAACAGAGTTAATTCAACTGTGGCATGCTATGGGAGCCTTTAAAACGGTTGGATATAGTCGTATGGGTAAAGTAGGTGGACCAACAGTTAAAAGTTTAACACATAAAAATTATACAGCAACTATTGTAAGTAGTGAAAATATTCGTAAAGATTATGCTGAAGCTTTTGATATTAGTATAGATAAAGTTCATGCTTTAGGAATACCAAGAACAGATATTTTCTTTGATAAAGAATATAAAAATAATATAATAATAAAATTGAATAAAAAATATCCATTTATTAAACAAAAAAAGATAATTTTATTTGCACCAACTTTTCGTGGTAATGGTCAAAAAACAGCATATTATAATTTTGAATGGTTAGATTTTGATAAAATAAAAAAAGAATTAAAAAATGAATATATATTTTTAATAAAACTTCATCCGTTTATTACACAAAGACCAGATGTTATAGATAATGAATTTTTCTTTGATTTATCAGACGAAAGAGAAATTAATGATTTATTATTTATTACTGATATTTTAATAACGGATTATTCATCCGTTATATTTGAATATTCATTCTTTAAAAAACCAGTTGTATTTTTTATCCCTGATTATAAAGAATATGTAGAAAACAGAGATTTTTATTATGATTTTGATAAATATATGTATGGTAGTACAGCAACAACTAATGATGAATTAATTGAGAAAATAAAAGTAGGAAAGGTTGATAAGAAAAAAATTAGTAAATTTAATGATTTTTTTTGTTCTGCATGTGATGGAAATAGTACAAAAAGAGTTGTGAAAGAATTAATAGTAAATAAAAAATAATAATAATAGGAGGAAAGATATGAGATTAGTTGAACCATGGATTAAAGTAGAAAAATTTGATGGTACAAAAATAATGAAAAGAATAGAGAGGGCTTGTAGAACTTGTTATAGATCAGAAGGGAATATAACAGATGATAGTTATAAGAAATTATTAAATAATTGTATTACTCGTGGGCATGAATCTGTATTAGAACATGAAAAAATAACTGTAAGAATTTATAATGATATAGGTTCATATAAAGATTTAACAAGACACAGATTTGCTAGTTTTTCAGTTGAATCCACAAGATATTGTAGTTATGATAAAGATAAGTATGGAAATGAGATTTCAATTATAAATCCTATATATATAGAGGATAAAGAAATATTTAAAATATGGAAAAAAACTATGGCGGATATGGAAAAAGGTTATATAAAAATGAAACAACTAGGAGCTACAACAGACATGGTAAGAAATTTATTACCACATTCAACAGCAGCAGAATATACGATGACTGCTAATATTAGAGAATGGAAGCATATACTTAGTTTAAGAACTACAAAACATGTTCATCCAGCGATAAGACAAGTATTAATACCATTACTATTGCTATTTCAAAAAGAAATGCCTGATATTTTTGGTGATATAGAGTATGATAAAGATTTTAAAAAAGAATATTATGCTAAGATAACTATTGAAGAAGAAATATAAAATTTGTTATTTTTTATTAAATATATAAGAATCTATCATTTTTAATGTAAATGAAATAAAAAACAAATATTTTTATAGTAAGTATTACTAGAAATAGAAAATTTATTTTTTAAAAAGTTATAAGAAGAGTTTATTTATAATTATATATGAGGAATATATTAAATATTAGTAAAGAAAAAATAAATTAATAAGAAAATATTATAATGATAAAGTATTAAATATTATTTAAAAATAATTGATAGATTAAAAAAAGGAATACAATAATTTTTATAAAAATATAATTATAATATATTGATATAATTTGATTTATGATTTTAGTATTATTGTAAATGTGATTAATTAGAATGTAACAAAGTAAAAAATACATAAATATTAGTAAATTATAAAGATAGGAGAAAGTTATGATAATAATAGAAAAATCACTTTTTGATGGAAAATATTTTTCTTTTAGGAATACAGAAAAAGTGATAAATAATTGTGGAATAATTTCTAAAAATGGAGATGTAGTCATTTCACAAAGATTTGAAAATGTTATGTATCCTGTTGGTGATTTAGCAATAGTGACAACAAGATATCATGTTTATACTGATCCAGAAGATGTATATTATGGAATTATTGATAAAGATATGAATATAATTATAGATCCAGATAAAAATGATTATTGGGGGTATGATGGTTATTTGTTGCTTGAAAATATTATAAAGAAAATTTATGAAGAAAATTATGGCATTGATAATGATAAAAACAATTCTTTAAAAATGACATTAATTCAAAAAATAAAATATTAAATTATTTTAATCATAAAAAGTTAGCAGATAAAAAACAGAATTAAAAATGATAATAAAATTTTTACAATGAATTATTACGGAGTTACTTTAGATTAAATATTAAGTGAAAAATTAAGAATAATATTTTGTATTTTCATTAATGAAGTTTGGAAAAGATAAAGTCTAAATTTTTGTGATAAAAAATGTAAATAAAAATATTTAGAGGAATAATTAAAGAAATATTAGAAATTAATAATTTAAAAGTGATTATATATATGAAAAAGAAATCTTAGACGATAATTAGTTTTAAAATGATAAATGTAGTCATTATGAAGGAGAGAAAAATATGTTGAAATATTTAACGATGATTAATAAAGAAGAACTTGGATTAATTATTAAAATGATATTAAAATGTTATAAAAAAGACTTATCTAAAATTAATTTTTCTAAGGAAGAATTTGTTGATGAAATTAAAAATTTTATTAAAAGTGTTCAGCAAAAAATTTTAATAGCTAATAATAATGATTGTGATTTTGATTGTATTATAGAAAATGATATATCTGATTCCTTAGGAAATCATGTTAGGAAAAAAGATGAAAGTAGAAATAGGTTTATTGATATAATTAAAATTAACAAAAAAGTAATTGAAAATATTTATGATGGGTATTTGTTAGAAGGATTAATTACAATATTTCACGAATTAGCTCATGCAGTAATAGTTAGCGAATTGGCAAATAATAAAATAAATTCTGAATTGGTTATGATTGCTAAAGAAAGATTAATTCAACATATGACTTCTCCTATTTTGCAGGGAAAAATTGATAAAAAATATGGTTATAATTTTGATGAATGCACTTATTATGATGATAATTATGAAATTAATAAAGAAGAAATAATTTGTGATTATACGGCATTAGAAGTAATAGAACAGTTATTTCAACAAGTTTTGACAAATGAGGATATTGAAAAAATTCAAAATATGTATCAAAAATTGCAACAAAAAATTAGTATAAAAAAACGCTATTTTGAATCTAATTATAATTTTAACGATTATAAATTGGATTTGTTTGAGGCATTTGATTTTCTTATAGTAAAATTCCCTAATTTAGCTATATGTCCACAATTTAAATTTGAATATTATTTAGATGAAGATGGAAATGTAAAAAAATATACCTTAGAAGAAATTCAAAACTTTAGAAAAATTGAAACTGATTCTGAAATTTGTTCATATTTAGATGAACTAATACAACGGAAGAAAAATACTACAACAGAACAATTTAGTAATAAAAAAATATAATAAATGAATGAAAACAAAACAAATATCAATTGGTTGATATCAATTTATTGCAACCCCACTTAATTTTTTAAACAATATATGGTTAAGGAGAAAAAATGAAAAAAGATGAAATTATTAATATAAATAAAATTGGTTGGAACAAATTAATTAAGTCAAAAAAACAGTTTGCAAATACTTCATTGCCAGAGTATGGACCATTCTTAAAAGAAACGAAAATCAAATTAATTTATTCAAAAATATTAAAAATGCAAAAGTTTTGGATTTAGGTTGTGGTTCAGGACAATCATTAGAATATTTATATAAAAGAGGTGCAAAAGAAATTTGGGGAATTGATATTTCAGAAGAGCAGATATTAAATACAAGAAAAAAATTTCCCAAATTTAGCAACAATTTTTATGTTTCCCCAATGGAAAATTATATTGGAATTGAAAATTATTTTGACTATGTTATATCTATATTTAGCATTGGTTATGTTTCGGATTTATCAAAAACTTTTGAAAATGCATATAAATATCTTAATTCAAGCGGAGAATTTATTATAAGCTGGACACATCCATTTTATTTTTGTTTAGATATTAATGATAATGATGTAATATTGAAAAAATCATATTTTAAAGAAGAATCAGAAATAATAACTAAGGGGTCAGATAAAGTAGAATTGGCTCAAAAAAATGTAATGATATCAACTATGATTAATACTGCATTAAAAAATAATTTTTATTTAGATATAATATTAGAAGAAGAAACAGTATTGAAAGATGATGTTAATGGATATAAATCTAATTTTTGGAAAAAAGAAAAGACTCAAAACTGTCCAAGTACAATAATATTTAAATTTAAAAAATTTAGATATTGATTTATAATATAATAAAAGGAAACGACATAAATGAGAACAAATCAGATAAAGTATTTAATAAAATGAGTATCAATTGATCGATACCGATTTATTACAACTCCTTTAAAAATCTTTGTAAATAAAGGAATTGTGAGATTTTAAATCTTACACGTTTTATGTAAAAATTGATTAAAATTGAGCAAAAGCAAGAAAAATAATTATTTTTAAGTCTTCTTAGTAAAAGAATTAATAAGGTGATTCCACCGTTTAACCACTTATAATTTTATTAAATAGGTATAATATAAACAAATTAAATTGGAGGCCTTATTAAAGAGAAGTAAATTAATTGAAATAGGGAAGGAGAATGCAAATGGAATTTTTTTATTTGGAAATGCCATCGTTAGAACGAAAAAACGAAATAATAGATTACATAAATGAATTTGTACAATATAAATCAGATATTAACGGAACCGGAGGGCTAGATAAGATATTGGATGGATATACATTTGAACAAGCCCTTGAAAGATGCTTAAATATGCAATATGAAGAATATGCTAAAAAACTTGGTAGGTGTCAAAGCAAGACCTTTTTATTAATTAGAGAGAATGATGATAAAATAATTGGGACTATAAATGTTAGATGGAATTTGACAGAAGAGATGAAACAATTTGGTGGAAATATAGGATACGGAATAAGACCTACAGAAAGAAGAAAAGGATATAACAAGATTAATTTATATCTTGGGTTGATTGAAGCACAAAAAATAGGGTTAGATAAAGTAATGTTAGATTGTGATGTAGAAAATTTAGGATCAAGTAAAACTATGGAAGCATTAGGTGGGAAATTAGAAAGAACAGAAATTGATCCATATGATGGAATATTAACAAGTGTATATTGGATTAATGTAGATGAATCACTTGAAAAATATAAAGATAAGTATGTTAATTTTATTGATAGAAATTATGAGCATAGGGTTACAAAATAATTAAAAGGAAGTGATATATATGAACGAAAATAAAACAAGTATCAACTGGTTGATACCAATTTATTGCAACCTCTTTGAAAATCCTTGTAAATAAAGGGATTGTGAGATTTTAGATCTTACACGTTTTAGTTTGAAATAGTTAAAATTTGAGTAAAAATGCCAAAAATATCATATTTTTAAAGCTTTTTAGTAGGACTATTAATAAGG
>CALVQT010000016.1 GCA_944358375.1 uncultured Bacilli bacterium | reverse complement strand
AAATTTGAAAAACTAAATTTTAATGAAAAACTAGATGTGTTTAGTGAAGTAATAGTTAGATATGATAATGAAACTTATTTTGATGAAAGAACACTTGTAGTATCATTGAATTCAGAATTAAGTGGATTTGATATTGCACACACGATACAAAAATACAAAAAATAACAAATAAAAATAGGGCTTTTATTAAGTCCTTTTTTTATTGTTTGGAAAGGAGAAGAATTATGGATAATTTGCTTACTGATAATTTGAAATTGGTGTATTTTGTAATTAAAAAAATGAATATATTTAATTCTAGTGAGTATGAAGATTATTATCAAATTGGAGTAATTGGATTAATCTATGCAACAAAAACATATAATCCAAATCTAAAAATAACTTTTTCGACTTATGCTTATGTGTGTATCAAAAATGAAATTTTAAAATATATTAAAAAAAATGAGAAAAAATATATTTCGTTAGAAGATAAATTATTTGATGATATAAGGATTGAAGATACTATTATAGATGATGACAATTCAATTATTGAAAAAATAATCTTAAAAGAAACAAATAATGAATTATACACAATTTTAGATACGAAATTGGATGATATAGAAAGAAAAATAATTAAAATGTCTTTTGGAATAGGCTGTCGTGAATACAAACAAAAAGAAATTGCAAATATTCTTAATATACCACAATATAAAGTATCTAGAATAAAAAAAAGAGTATTAGAAAGATTAAAAAAATGTATGGAGCTTACAATTTAAAAAATATAATCAGAATATCTATCATAAATTGTACTTAAATGTTATAATAAAAGTACCTGAAGATTGATATTTGAGATATTTTTATTGTAAAACTTAAATACAATTAAATTGGTAAGATTTTATAAGGGAATAGATGGTCTTAAAACAGGATATACTGATAATGCTAAATACTGTTTAACAGCAACCATGAAAAAAAATAATATGAGACTTTTAAGTATTGTTATGAAAGAAGAATCTAAAGAAAATAGAGAAAATGACACTATCTCTATGATGGAATATGGGTTTAGTCAATATGGAATAGATAATATATTAGATAAAAATACATATAAAGATAAAATAATTATTAATAATGCAAAAAATAGAGAAGTAAATTATTATTTAAATGAAGATGTAAATATTATATCTAAGAAAGGTTCTAGAGATGTTAAATATAAAATAGATAAAGAATTATATGATTTAAAAGCTCCAATTAGTAAAAATTCAATAATTGGAAAATTAACATTAACTTATGATGGTGAAAAATATACATATGATTTGATTGTAAAAGATGATATTAAAAAAGCTAATATATTTAATATAATATATTTTAATTTTAAAGATATGATTAGTGGAATAAAATTATTTAATTCTTGAGTTAATATGAAATTTATTAAAGGAATTTTCATGTAAAAGTAATAATTAACATTATTATTTTTTACATTAAATAAAATCTAAAATTATTATATAATTTTTTAGTATAAATTTGACAAATTAATATTTTTGTGATACCATATACACCAATTTAAATGTTGGACTGTTAAACAAATTTATTGTTTAATATTTAGTTTTTTAGGAAAAAGTATGACATTTAGTGAATTTAATTATGCACATGATTAAAATATAAATATTATGTGATAATAGTCTATAAAGGATTATATATTGGATAGAGATTTATATTTCTATGTGGTTTCTAGTGTAAGAAAAGTAAAAAATGAACATTAATAAAATAATAATTAATTTTAAATTATTATATGAAATATATTTGAAAGGAAACATATTATGTTAGATTATGAAGATGAAATATTATTAGAACAATATATAACTTATAATTATATGAATAGCGATACGAGAGACTTATGTATGAATTTAATATTACATATGAAAGAAATAAATGATAGTGATGTATCATTAAATGAAAATGCTAATAGAGAATATAGAATTAATACTATGAGATTTGGTAAATATGGTATGGGAATTAAGTTTAATGGTATTATTAGTAATGAAAATGAAAGTAGATTAATAGATGGGGTTATAGTAAGAAAGGAAAATAATTATTTTGTTAAAGCAAATTTATATAGACTTGATGAATATTTAGATGATGAAGATAGAGATTATTCAATAATTGAGCATTTTATTATAATGAATGATCATATCAAAAGAAAGTCTTATTCTAGTGTAACTGGTATTTATTGTGTAGATAAATTACCGTTATTTGATGAAACTTATCTATATGATTATTATAAGAGTATGATTGATCGTGGTTTTCAAAGAATACAATGTTAATAGCTTTTTATATATTTTTTAATTATTAATATAATAAATGTTATAAAAGAAATTAATATTAAAGTGGCTGCTATTAAAAACGGAATTACTATATAATCAAAAGACTCTAAATAATTATTATTTTGATATAAAAAAGTAGGAATAATAAATATTATTATAAGGGATATATATTTTAATATTCCTTTTGTTTTATCTTTAAAATTAAAAGATTTATTTATACTATTAAATATAAATAATAGTATTATATTAGATGCATTAATGCTGCAAAGTAACCAAAATATAACAAGAATGTTTTCCACAGAATCAATGAATGTTGATATTCTTATCTTATATAATACAGTATATATTGGATAATCAAATATTTTTGATAAATTAATTCCATATACACCAAGTGTCAACATAATAGCAAAAAATACTAGTAAAAAAGTAAACATGTGAGTTATATAAAAATATTTATTGAATTTTTTAGAATCTACTAAATCATTTTTTTTAACTATATTTATATAGAATATAGGTACAGTAAAATAAATAGAAAATATTAGTGATGATATTAATATATCTTTTTTATTTGATGTAATTATTGGCAAAAAATTTTCAAAATTAATTTCTTTAAATAATCCAAATAAAACAAATAAATATAAAAATAGTGATATGTATACGCTAATTGTACTTACCCTGGTAGTTACTTCTATTCCTCTTTTAGCCGTATTATAAGTAATAAATAATGTAAGAGCATAGATTAAATTTTTATTTGTCCTAATTAAATATTGACTTGATAAAAAAGATACTAATCTATATGATATGAATATGTATATTACCATTGATAATAATATAATAAGTGTATTAATAATCGGTGATATTTTACCAAATGCAAAAATCACTTTTTCCTGTATGCATTCTTTTGTTCTAAAAGAAAATAATTTTAAAATGATAGTTGATATAATAATACTTATTATATAACCCAATATCATAGATATAAACGTATCAGTTTTTGCAGTATCAAGGACAAATGAGCTAAATATCCCATAAAAGGTAGAACAACATAGTGGAATAATCATACTACATAAAGATATACTATTTATTTTTTCTTTATTCATATTCTTTTTTCTCCTATTGAACTAATTGAAACATCTATATTAACATTAGTTTTAATATTTTTTAAATTCCATTTATCTTTATTATTTTTGTAATATTTATTATCATGTTTATAAATATAATTTCCTATTCCTAAAAAATCATAATTATTTTCTTTAGAAATATTAATAACTTCAACTAAATTTTTCTTAATTTCTTTTTCAACAATAGAATTTAATTTCTTAATAGTATCTTTATCATCTAAATCATAATCACACATATAATTATCAACATCAGCATTAACTTTAATATTAAAATTCATTGTATTATTTTTCCAATTTTTAGTTGTCTTAATTTTATCAATAGTTATTGAAAATAAATTATCATTACATTTTATATCAAAATAAGTTTTGTTAATATTATTACTTAATATATTGTAATTTATAGATTGTTTTTCATTTAATGTAATTTCTTTTTCGCTATTATAAAAAACTAAATGTTCTAAATATATATTTTTTTCATTATTATTTTCTTTTATTGTTAAACTTGGAAATATAGGTTCTAAATTTGGTTCTAAATTTTTATATACAAGATCTATAAAAGATAAAGCTTCAGAAGATGAAATTATATTTTGATTAGAATTGTTTAATTTTTCTATATATAGAGATACACTATTAGAATTTGTTTTAATATTAAATAAATCTTTTGTTAATTTCTCATCAATAATAAAAATATTAAAATTCATTTTTGATTTAGAATTTCTTAAAAAATAATCATAAAAGTCTATATTATTAGTAATTATATTTTTAGTAATAATTAATACTTTTAATTGTGATAAAAGAATATTCTTATTAGCATAGTTAGATATATCTGATAAGCATTCATTAATCATTTTGCATTTAGTAGTTATTACTTTTTTTGAAGAAGATGTATCATTCAATATTAATTCTGTTGTTATTTCAAATTCATTGTCTTTATAATCTAATATCATTCCTGGAATAATAACTAAATTGTTTATTTCTACATAATCAGCGCATCCACTACACATTAATAAACATAATATCAATAAAATTTTTTTCATAAATCACCTTTATTTGTATTTTGTACTAGTAATCCTTTTTTTAATAATTGTTTTTTGCTTTCGTTTAATACCGGACTTATAGGTAATAAGAATGGTTTACCAAATGATTTAATACTACATAAATCTGTTATTAAAAACATAAACCCAAATAATATACCAACAATACCAAATATTGAAGCTAACACCATTAAAGTATATCTATATGCTCTTATAAAGGATTGAAAATTTTGATATATAAAAAATATAGAACTTATAGCAGTAATAGCAACAATTATGACCATAATAGGTGAAACTACACCAGCAACAACAGCAGCATCACCTAAAACTAATGCTCCTAATATTGAAAGAGAAGTTCCTCTTGAAGTAGGAGTTAAAGCATCTGCTTCATATAATATTTCAAAAGTTAACATTAATAATAATGCTTCTATTATAACTGGAAATGGAACACCATTTCTTTGTATTGAAAATTCTATTAATAAATCGATTGGTAGCATTTGCTGATCATATGTAATTAATGACAAATATATGGCTGGTGCAAAAATTGTTATAAATAATACTAATATTCTAAGTATTTTAACAAACCAAACATATATTTTTTTATTATAGTTATCTTCATCATTATAAAAAAAATCAATAAAGAAAGTTGGAATGATCAAAACACTATTTGAATTTTCACAAACCACACATATTTTTCCTTCACTTAATGATTTGGCTATTATATCAGGTTTTTCTGTTGATTTTATTGTTGGAAATAATGAAGGATTTTCTTTTTTTATTAGTTCTTTAATATAATAAGAATCTAATACTTTATCAGTTTTAATATTTTTAATACTATTAATAGAGTATTCAAGTAGTTCTTTATCCACTATGTTATTCATATACATAATGCATATTTTGGTTTTGGTTTTATCACCTAAAATTAATTCATTAAAATATAAATTTTCATCTTTAATTCTTTTTCTAATTAAACCTAAATTAGTATTATAGTTTTCATTAAATGAGTCTTTTGGACCTCTGATAGTAGGTTCACTAGTAGGTTCATTTACTCCTCTATCTAAATTTGCTTTTGTTTCAAAACAAATAATTTCGTTTTTGTAAATTAATGCACTAAATCCATTAAATAAATAATAAAATAATTCGTTTTTTTTAATTTCTATAAAACTAATAGATGGTATAAAATTAATGATATCTTTTTTTAATGAAAAAAGTTTTTTTTTAATTAAGCTTCTTTTTGAAAAATAATCCATTATATATTGATTAGTAAGTTGAGATGATGAGACTGTTTGAATATTAATTATATAAACTTTATTTACACCAAAAGAAATCTCCTTAATTTGAAGATCTGGCATATGTTGTTTAGTTTTATATAATTCATCTATCATAATATTATTATGTATGTTATTTTAAAAGATATTCTTTTAATAAGATGTTCCTAATGAATTTATGTAGCATATTCTATATTAGGGTGATATTATGTTTAATAATTATAAAGAAATAGTTACTAAGGCAATAATTGGCAAGGGAAAGAAAACTTTTAAAAATGAATATGAAATACAAACAGATAAAATAGTAGATACAGTTTTGGGCTGTTGGGTTATAAATCATGATTTGAGAGGCGTTAAAGAAGGAGATTATATTAAAATAACTGGTAGTTATGATATAAATATTTGGTATAGTTATGATAATAATTCAAAGACTGATGTTGTTAGTAATAAAATGTTTTATGAGGAAAGAGTTAAAGTTAGATTAAAAGATAATTCTAATGATGAAGATACAGAAGTGATAATTAGAAGTCTTAAAAATCCTACATGTATTGATGTAAGCAGTGAAAATAATAATATTAAATATACTATATCTAAAGAACTTGGTATTGAAATAGTAGGTAATACAAAAATAAAAATAGCTGTTTCAAATATGGAAGAAGATTATGATATTATAGTGGATGAAGATGCAGTAAATAAGGAAATAGATAAACAAGTAAATGTAAATTATTTAGATGATAAAAAATAATAGTGTGGTTTTAACCATGCTTTTTTATATTTTGATTATTTATTATTTTTTTGATATAATTGCTTAAGAGGGATTACATGACTAATTTAATGTTATATATAAAAAACGAAATATATGATTTGGCAATGTATTATTATAATATTTCTACTAAGACAAAAAATAAATTAGATATTTCTAATTATAGTTTTATTAGAAAGATATATGTTGATGTAGTTCATTTAAATCAATATGATTTTGTAAAATATTTAAATAGTTATTTAGAAAATAAAATGTTATCTATGCAACATAAAAAAATACTTTTACAAATTTTTAATATATATAAAAAATATTATAAAAATGATAAAAAAATTAAAATATATAATAAAGAATTATTAGATCAAGCATCTGAATATAGTTTTTTAAAACAAAAAAATAATATATTAAGTATTCTTAATACTAGAGTAGCTATTATGTCTTCACCAACATTTGATATTGATATTAATGATTTAGCATTTTGTATTTTAATGGATAATGCTGTTGTTAAAAAAATGTATAATAATGAACATTTAGATAATTTAGATATTTTATATTTAAAAGAAATTGATAGAGAGATGTCAATAAATCCAAAGTTGATTTTTTGTTTGCCATTAAGTAATCTTTCTTATGAAAAATTAATTTCATATAAAAAATATATGCCAAATATTGAAAGTATACTTTCTAATGCTAAAGAAATATTTAAAAAGGCTAAATCTATAAATGATAGACTTACTATTGGACATACATCCACATTAGAATTAAATTATTTATATACTTTTTTAGGATATTATTTAAATTATAATAGAGTTAGTGAAAGTAATTTTAATAATGAATTTTTAGTGAAAAAACTAATGAATAAATCTGCGATTACATATCATGAGTTAATTTTTATGATGAAATATATAGGATATAGTAAATGCGTAGAAGAAGGATTAACTGGTGTTGAAATTCTATTTACTGACTGTGATAAGTTTAAAAATAGTGAAAATCAACATGTTCTTGGAGGACAAAATAAAGGGTTTGTATTATTAAATAAAAAACACATGATTGGTACTTCTTTTATAGAAAAGTATTATAAAAAAATTAAATCAATAACTAGTGGCATGGTTTATAGCGGCCCAGTGGTCATAGAAACATTGTATCATGAGATAAGGCACGCTGTTCAAAATAGGGATTATATTGAGCATAAAGATAATTATGAGGATTATATACACTCACTTGATTCAATAATTTCTAAATATGGAAATAAAAATTATTATCATTGCCTTAGTGAAAAAGATGCTAATATTTATGCATATAAAAATTTAACTAAATTTTTACAAAAATATCTTCCTGTTAATAGTGAAATTAACAAATCTAATAAATCAAAAGAAAATTATGAAATATTAATGGATTTTGATTATAAAATTACTGATGGTAATAAAGAGCAAATAACAGGAATATTTGAAAAAAGAGCAACCGATAATTATTTTAAAAACAATCCAGAAAAATTAAAAGATTTTCCAATATTTAGAAAATTATATGATTCTAATGGAAAGCCCTATGAATTTTCAATATTATTATCTAATGCATTATTTGAAGGAAAAGAATATTATTATACTCATATAGTAGGAAAATTATATGATGGAGAAACACTTACTAAAAATAATTTTCAAAAAAGAACTAATAAAGAAAAGTTAAATATAGTAAAAAATATATATACATTTGTAAAATATATAAATGTAAGACTTGCTAAATCTTTAAAAATGATATATAAATACAATTTAGAAGAACGTAAAAAACTTATAGATTATAATATTTTAGTGGATATAAAAGCGGGACAAATATTAATAAATTGGTATTTAAACGTATTTGAACATTTTCCAGATTTAATTAATTATATATATAAAGACAATAATAAATTATTGAAAAAAATAAATTCAGAAATTGAATTGTTCAAATTTAATAAAAAAAATTTATTTGAAAAAATACAATTAGAT
Source organism: uncultured Bacilli bacterium (assembly GCA_944358375.1). Next base: position 6,976 of record CALVQT010000016.1, on the reverse strand, counting down.
GACATTGAAAGGAAAATATAATATGGAAGAAAAAAAAGATATAGATGATATATTCACAAATGAAGATTTGGAAGATATTGATGATAAAGAGGAATATATTTTATTTGATGAAGATATAGATAAAATAGAAGAATTTTTATCTAAAGAGGATGAAGATTGGAAATAGATAAGAATAAAATATTTAATGAATTATTAGCAAGTCGAATTGAATTATATGATAAAGAGTTTCTTAAAAAGTATTTAAAAAAAATTTTATTAAATAGATCTATATCTGAATCAATAGGTGGATATAAAATTCTTTGCGAAGAAATAAATGTTTGTGTATGTATTGATAATAATGTAGTTAAAAAAATATATGAAAATAAAGAGTTAAATAATATAGATATTATATATTTAACAAATATGGACAAACAAATGATTTTAGATCCATATTTGTTTTTTGCTGTTCCATTAAGTAACCTTTCTTACGATATATTAATTTCATATAAAAAATATATGCCAAATATTGAAACTATTATTCTAAATGCTCAAGAAATATTAAAAAGAGCAAAAGAAATAAATAATAAAATAGGTAATAATTTACTAGTGTCTTCAACATCTAAAAAAGATTTATATAAATTCTTAGGTTATTATATTAATTATAATAGAGTTAAAGATAATTTTAATTATGAATTGTTAGTAAAAAAATTATTGAATAAAAGAAGATTAAGTTATGATGAAATAAAGTTTTTGATGAAATATTTAGGTTATGTTAAATGTTATAAAGAAAAATTAATTAATACTGAAATAATTCTTGGTAATTGTGATGAATATATTGAGCAAGATAATCAAAGAGTTACTGGTATACATCTAATTGGAGTAATTATTTTAAATAAAAGACACATGATAGGAATGTCGTTTAAAAAATCAAGTAAAATTAATGATGAAGTTTTTAGTGGTTTAGAAAATATTGAAACATTATATCATGAACTAGCTCATGCTGAGCAATATAGAGATTTTTATGAACATAATGATAATTATAGAGAATATTTATATTCTATTGATTTAATAGATTCACAAAAAATTAATAATAATTATTTTCATTCAGAAAATGAAATAGATGCTGAAATTAGTGCAAAAAAAGATATGAAAAATTTTTTAAAAAAATATATTCCTAAATCTAAAGAAATAAATAATATTAATAACATTTTAAAATCAATTAATTATAAATTTGCATATGATTATAAAATTAATATTGATGGAGAAGATGAAGCGAAAGGAAAATATGAAAAAAGATTAATAGATAATTATTTTAAAGAAAATCCAAAAATGTTAAATACATTTCCAATATTAGAAAAATTTTATCATAAAAGTGGTAAACCATATAGGTTGGTCACTTTATTTTTAAAAAATTCATTTAAAAATAAAGAATATTATTATAGTTATATATTAGGTAAAGCTTGTAGTGAAGAAAAAATATCAATAGAGGATTTAATGAATACTAGTGATGATGATAAAATACAAATAGTTAATAATATATATATATTCTTAAAATATATTAATTTAAGATTAATAGTAGAAAAAAAATTAATATTTACTAATGATATTAGTGATTATAAAAAAATTATCAAGTATAATATGTTAATAGATATAGAATTTGCAAAGTTTTTAATATGTTGGTATAACCTAATAATTAATCATTATCCAAATATAGTAAAAGAAAATATGAAATTAATTGGTGAGGTAAATAATATAATAGAAAAATTTAATATTAGCAATACAGATGTATTAAATACAATAAATCGTATTAAAAAAGAAAAAAATAGCGATTGTTTAAAATTATTATAAATGATATAATTTTGTATATATGTACAATAAGGAGGTTATAATGATTTATACAAAAGATATAGAAAATATGTGTAAAGTTGCTAAGGGTGTAGACCATGGACCAGCTCCTATACCAGAAGAAGGCAAATGGGTAAAAGCAAAAGAAATTAAAGATATAAGTGGGTTAACACATGGTATTGGATGGTGTGCACCACAACAAGGAGCTTGTAAATTGACTTTAAATATTAAGGAAGGAATTATACAAGAAGCATTAGTTGAAACTATTGGTTGTAGTGGTATGACTCATAGTGCAGCGATGGCAGGTGAAATATTGGTTGGTAAAACAATATTAGAAGCATTAAATACTGATTTGGTATGTGATGCAATTAATACTGCAATGAGAGAATTGTTTTTACAAATAGTTTATGGAAGAAGTCAATCTGCTTTTTCTGAAGGTGGATTAGCTATTGGAGCAGGTCTTGAAGATTTAGGAAAAGGAACAAGAAGTCAAGTTGGAACTATTTATTCCACATTATCAAAAGGGCCAAGATATTTAGATTTAGCAGAAGGATATATATTAGAAATAGGTCTTGATGAAAATGATACAATTATTGGATATAAATATGTTAATTTAGGTAAAATGATGAACAATATTAAAAAAGGAATGGATGCTATTGAAGCAATAGAAAAAGCAAGCGGAACTTATGGTAGATTTGATGAAGCTATTCGTAAGATAGATCCAAGATGTGAGTAGGAGGGAATATGGCATTATTTGAAGGTTATGATAGAAGAATTAAACAAATAAAAGTTGTTATGGATAAATATGGTATTAAAGATTTTGATGATGCTAAAAAGATATGTATTGATAAAGGATTCAACCCTTATGATATTGTTAAAAGTATTCAACCAATATGTTTTGAAAATGCATGTTGGGCATATACTCTAGGAGCAGCTATTGCTATTAAGTCTAATAGAATAAAAGCAAGTGAAGCAGCAAAAGCTATTGGTGAAGGATTACAAGCATTTTGTATTCCAGGAAGTGTTGCTGATGATAGAAAAGTTGGTCTTGGTCATGGTAATTTAGCATCTATGCTATTATCAGAGGATACAAAATGTTTTGCTTTTTTAGCAGGGCATGAATCTTTTGCAGCAGCTGAAGGTGCTATTGGAATAGCAAAAAGTGCTAATAAAGTAAGAAAAGAACCTCTTAAAGTTATACTAAATGGACTTGGAAAAGATGCAGCTCAAATAATATCTCGTATTAATGGATTTACATATGTAAAAACTGATTTTGATTTTTTTACAGGTAAAGTAAAAGTTTTAGAAAAAATAAAATATTCAAATGGGGATAGAAGTAAAGTTAATTGTTATGGTTGTAATGATGTTAGAGAGGGTGTAGCTATAATGCATTTAGAAGCTGTCGATGTATCAATAACTGGTAATTCTACGAATCCTACTCGTTTTCAACACCCAGTAGCAGGGACTTATAAAAAAGAGTGTATAGAAATGAATAAAAAATATTTTTCAGTTGCATCTGGTGGTGGAACTGGAAGAACTTTACATCCAGATAATATGGCTGCAGGACCAGCATCTTATGGTATGACAGACACTATGGGAAGAATGCATAGTGATGCACAATTTGCTGGATCTTCGAGTGTTCCTGCGCATGTGGAGATGATGGGACTTATAGGTATGGGCAATAATCCTATGGTTGGTGCAACTGTTTCAGTAGCAGTAGCAATTGAAGAACATTGTAAGTAAAAGTGAGTGATAATTTTGAAAAAATATAAAATTGATGGTACAAATGCAACTTTATTAAAGAGCATAGATGAAAAACGAATAAGAAAGAAAAAAATAAGAGGTCTATGTGCTTATCCAAGAATAGTTCCTGAAAACAAAGTATTAAAATTATTAAATAATACAAATATAAAACATCCAAAATTGATTAAAAACCATATAAATTCTGTAGATATAGAATATATTGATGGAAAATCTTTGATAGGCCAAATAGATAAGAAATATTTAATTAGTTTAATTTGTAATTATTCTTATGAAATGAGTAAAGTTGATTGCACAACTATTAAAAAATATTCTAAATGGACTAACAATACTGAATTTTTATATTATCAAGTTAATAATTTATTGTTAGTTATAAGAAGAAGTGGATATATTGAACAATTAAAAGAGTTAAAAATTAATTTTGATTCACTTTTATCATTCAAAAATCTCAAATTAGATGATACTAGAAAGTTAGTATTAATTCATGGAGATATTAAAAAAGAAAATTTAATAAACTATAATGGACAATATATATTATTGGATTGGGAATTAGCTTGTTATGGTGATATAGCATATGATTTAGCACTACATTTTGATAATGAAAAATATACTAATCAAGAAATAGTGGTTGTTGTTGATAGATTGAGTGGCTCTTTATTTATTAACACTGAACGATTTTTAAAAGATATTTATACATATATGAAATTTGAAAAATTTAGAAGAAGCATAGTTGGATTTATAGAACTTCTTGAATTAAAAAAGAAAAAAATATCTAATGAGACTTTATTATTACAAACATATGAATATTATAAATCTATACAAGGTGAATTAACATTAGATAGAATTAAAGACATTATTGATAAAAAAAATTAAAAATGGTGAAAATATGAAAGAGAAGAAAATAATAAACAAACTAGTTTCTAATAATGAAACTATTTCAACAATGGAGTCTTGTACTGGAGGGTATTTGGTTTCAAGTTTAACTAATGTAGATGGTTCTAGTAGTGCAATAAAAGTTTCAATTGTTACTTATTCAAATGAATATAAAATCAAATTTGGAATTAAAAAAGAAACAATAGATGAATATAGTGTGTATAGTAATAATGTTTCTAGGGAAATGGCTAAATGTATATCAAATTTTGCACAAAGTACTTATGGTGTTGGAATAACTGGTAAATTAAATGCAGTAGATCCATTAAATTTATATGGTAAAGATAATGAAATATTTGTGACAATCTATAATGCTAAAACTAATGAATATAATGATTTTAAAATAATATGTCCAAATAAGAAAAGAATTGATTGTAAAAAGTTTATAATAGATAAAATATGTGATAAATTGTTAGAAATAATATAATAAAAAGACTATTGAAGTCTTTTTTTTCATATATAAATAATAGAAGGGAGTTATTATGAAAAAAATTATATTTATAGTAATGTTTTTAATATTAGGAATTAATAATGTTTATGCATCATCTAATGGAGCAATAGTTGTAATGGATGCAGATAGTGGAAGGGTGTTATATAGTAAAAATATGTCTCAAAGGATGCTAATTGCATCAACTACAAAAATAATGACAAGTATAATTGCTCTTGAAAATGGTAATGAGGATGCTGTATATACAGTAGGAGATGAAATTTTGAAAGTTAATGGTTCTATGATTTATCTTAATGAGGGTGATAAAATATCATTAAGGGATTTATTATATGGATTGATGCTTAGAAGTGGAAATGATGCAGCAATGGTAATAGCAAATAATGTTCTTGGGTATGATAACTTTATAGCTCAAATGAATATTAAAGCTTTTAAACTTGGAATGAATAATACTTCATTTGAAAATCCACATGGATTAAATGATGATACTGAAAATTATTCAACTGCATATGATCTTTCATTGCTTATGAAATATGCTATTAATAATGAAGAATTTCTTAAGATTTCAGGTACAAAAAAATATAACGATTGGTATAATAAAAATGAATTGTTATCGGATTATAAATATTTAATAAGTGGGAAAATCGGCTATACTATGAAAAGTGGTCCAGTTTTTGTAAGTGCAGCTAAAAAAAATAATAAAACTTTAATAATAGCAACTATTAATGAAAGTGATAAATTTAATTTACATAAAAAATTATATGAAAAATATTTTAATTTGTATGACAAATATAAAATATTAAATAAATATACTTTATCATTTAAGGTAAAGGATTCTAATAATGATCATTATTACATACTTAATGACTTTGATATGTTAATGACAAAAAATGAAATTGATGATTTGAAAATTAATATTGATTTAGATAATGAATATGTATTAGTATATTTGTCTAATAAATTAATACATACAGAAAAACTTTATAAATCCACATATAAAAGTAAAGTAAGTAAAATAAAAGAATTATTGTCATTTTTGAAATTTTAATGTAAAATTGATACAGGTGATTTCTATGGAAAGATTACAAAAATATTTAAGTGCATGTGGAGTAGCCTCAAGACGTAAAAGTGAACAATTAATAATTGATGGTAGAGTTAAAATAAACGATGTAGTTGTAAGAGAACTTGGAACTAAAGTTAATAAAAATGATGTAGTTAGTGTTGATGGCATAGTAGTAAAAAAAGAAGAAAAAGAATATTATTTATTATATAAACCAGAAAAAACTATTTGTTCAGTTAGTGATGATAAAGGAAGAGAGTGTGTGGTTGATTTAATTGATACTAAAGAAAAAATATTTCCTGTTGGTAGATTAGATTATGATACTAGTGGATTACTACTTTTAACAAATGATGGTGAACTATCAAATAAATTAATACATCCTAAAAATAATATTGCTAAAGTGTATTATGCTAAGGTTCAAGGAATAGTAAACAGGGAAGAATTAAAAATATTAGAAAATGGTATTATATTAGATGGTGTTAAAACCAAAAGAGCATGCGCTAAAATAAAAAAAATAGATAAAAAAAATAATAAATCTTATGTAGAATTAACTATTACAGAAGGAAGAAATCATCAAGTTAAAAATATGTTTAATTATATTGGTCATAAGGTATTAAAATTAAAAAGAATATCTTATTCATTTTTAACATTAGATAATCTTAGTATCGGAGAATATAGACCACTTACTATAAAAGAAGTGAAACAATTATATAGTTTAAAATAAAGTGTGAATTGTAATAGATTTTTATTCATTGTTAAATATTGATATTTTAGATATAATATATATAGTAAGAAATAAAGAGGAATATATGAATAGAAAATATATGAGAAAAAGATTCAAGAAATAGAGTTATAGATTTTATTACTCAAGAAGAAATTAAACAATAGTTTTCTCTATTTGCGTACTATTTTTTTATTTATTATTATCAAGCGGATATGGTTTATTAAATACAACG
>CALVQT010000015.1 GCA_944358375.1 uncultured Bacilli bacterium | reverse complement strand
TTTATGTTAAGTTTACCAGATAACTGGGATTACTCTATGAGAGGATTGGAAAAGATTAGTAAAGAAAATATTAAAGCGATTAGGACTATATTACAAGAACTAGAGAAAAATAAATATTTGGTAAGAACTAGAAAGCAAGGAGAGTATGGAAGATTTTACTATGATTATTCTATTTATGAAACTCCTTATAATTTATCACCGTATTACCAAAAAGGGGATACCGACAATGGGAATGCCCAAAAGGATACACAAACAAATACTAATATAATAAATACTAAAGAAATAATTGATAAAGATGATAAAACGAAATCATCTTTTTTTATTGAAGAAGAACATAATAGACTTACATTAGAATTGCTATATGAAAATTATATTGATGAATTTGATAGTCAAATATACTATTATGATGATTTATTTGAAAAATTATTAGAAGATAATTCATATAGAGATCTTATGACTATGATACATTATATTGTTCCAAGAGTTATATCAAATAAATTTAAAGACGAAGATGGTAATGATATTAAAAATAAGTTTGGTTATTTTAAAAATGCTATTGAAAATAGTATATATAGATTTAATTTACCAGAAGATATCTATGATAACTATGAAGAATTTGAGAGATAATCTTATACATATGATATAATTATTATGTCATTGAATAGGAGATGTAATAATGAATATAACTATAGCTAATGCTTTGTTTGGATATTTAAAAACACTTTATGAAATGAATCAAACCCTAATTAAATTATGTGGAATTGATATAATTGATGATTTAGAATCAGGTAAAATGGATGTGTTGAATATTATTCAAAATGTTCCAAGAATTATTCCATATGAATATGAATTGTTACATATTTTTAGAGAAGAATTATTAGCTGAAGCAAAACGATTAGTCCCTATTTGTTATGAAGAGAAAGATTTATTTAAATGTTCTTCAGAAAAAATAAGAAAAAAAATTAATCCAAAATATAAAGAATTTGAAATTCATATTCATCTAATGATGATTAGTTTGTGTAATTTAAAAGCAGAAAAAAAAGATTATAAAAAATATCAGATAGATTATGAAGATTTAGCAGAACATCACATTAATTATATTAAGTGGAAATTTAAAATTAATAGATGTGATTTGAATGATGTAACAGAATTAATAGCAACTGACATTATTAAAAATAAATATAAAAACGAATCACTATTTACTTTAATACCAAAATTATCAAAAAAACATATGAAATGTCATAATGATTCTGTCGATTGTGAATGTGTTGTAATGCTATTAGAAGAAAAACTAAATAATAAGGGATATAATTTATTATCATCAAATTTTTTTGATTTAAAAAAATTAGCATAAAGTATTTATTGTATTTGGTTCAAATATAGATTTTATTCTAATTTAATTGTATAATATTAGTAATAAAATATCTTTAAAAATGTGTTAGGAGGATAATAGATGAAATTTTTATTAATTTTATTTGCACCACTTTTATTTATAAGATGGTTTCTAGATGGATCTGGTTACGGTAAAAACGGTAGAAAAGAAGAAGGTAATGTATATGGGATTATTTGATGATTTATTTAGTGATAATCCTCAAAAAAGAGCTTCTTCATTTGGTTTATTTAAATTTTTAGAAGAACAAACAAAAAATGAAGACTTAGAAAAAGATATTGATAATTATGGTTTAGAAGATTGGCAAAAAGAATTAGTAAGAAGTGGTCAAAATAGGCCTTGCAATTTTGAAGAAGAAGTAGTAGAAGATGATGATTTTTATAGTGAGGATGATTAAGCATGAACTTGTCTTTGATTAATATACCGAAATGTCCAAAATGTGGAAAAAAGATGATAAAAATATTTTATGGTATACCTACTTGTGATGTTTTTGAAAAGGCAGAAAAAGGTGAATTATTTTTAGATGGATGTATGATAACTGATAATGACCCGTTATATTATTGTAATACCTGCAGAAGAAGCTATTTTAATGGATATGGATTCTTTAAGAGTTATTTATGGTAAAGATGTTCATTATGTTCAAAGTGTAGCTTCTATTTCTAAAATTATGACAGCAATTGTTGCGATTGAAAATAGTGATATTGATAAAGAGGTTGTTATTGGTAATGAGATTTTAAAAGCATATGGCTCTGGTATTTATATACAGATTGGAGAGAGAATTAAATTAAAAGATTTACTTTATGGGTTGATGCTTAGAAGTGGTAATGAATTAGCATGAACGTAATAGCAGTTGGAACTTATGAAAGAAGATTTAATAATATAACCTCTTTCAAGCCTTATACTTTAACATATTATTGGAAATTATATATATGTAATAAATGACATAGCATATTTTATATAAATCTACGAGATACTAGCAAAATAGTATCTTTTTTTATGAAATTTAGGAGGTGATAAATTATGTGATAGTACTTGGCCAGTGTATGATGAAGCAAAAACTGTTGACGAAAGATTTGAGCTTGTTGTTCAAGTAAATGGTAAAGTAAGAGGAAAAATAGAAGTTGATAGTAGCATTTCAAAAGAAGAAATGGAAAAACTTTCTTTAGAAAATGAAAATGCGAAAAAATTTATCGATGGTAAAGAAATTGTTAAAGTAGTTGTAATTCCTAAAAAACTTGTTAATATTGTTGTAAAATAAAAACGCCAAGGCGTTTTTTTGTGGTTTTTGAAGAGGAAAAATTTTAATTAATAATTCCTTCATTTAATATTTTATTAATGTTTTCGTTAGCTTTTTTAATATCATCTTCATATGGAATCATAACATAAGTTTTATAGTTTGGAATTGAGTATGTTTCCATTTTTGCCCCAGAGCCATCTAACTGAGTTAGGGTAAAGTTCCATGAACTCATATCTGAAATTTGTTTTTTTACTAAAAGTTTAACATAATCACTTGGAATATTAGTTAAATATAATTTACCAAATGAATTTAAAAGTTCTTCATATTTAAATAATAAAGATTTGTCTTCCATAATTTTATCAAAAGTAGCTTTAAAGACTTGTTGCGTATTTTGGATACGATGTCTATCACCATCTTCATATGCATACCTTTCTCTTGCATAGCTTAAAGCCTGTGCACCATTAAAATGATTGACACCTTCTTTGACATATGTAACAACTGCACCACCATCACCACAGTTGGTTTTAAATGAGACGTCACTGTAAATATCAATGCCTCCAACTAAATCTACTAAAGATATAACTGATTTAAAATTAACTTTAACATAATAATCAATTTTTATATCAAGTAAGTTTTCTATTGTTTTTACACTGGTATTTATTCCATAAATCCCACTATGAGTTAATTTATCTTTTAAGCCAGTAGTATTATATAAACTAACATAATAATCCCTTGGAATACTAGTTATTAAAATAGTTTTACTATCTGGATTTATTGTTAAAATCATATTAACATCAGTTCTAGATTTATCAGAAATAATCTCATCACGAGAATCACTACCAGAAATATAGATATTAACCGGTTTTAGTTCTTTAGTAATGCTATAATTCTTTTTAATATTTTTATTTAATTTAAAAGTATAAATAATTTTAGTATCAGTAATTAAATCTGGGAACATTTCTTCTAAAATAGAAATATATCCATTATCTAAAACAATAGAATCTAATTTATCATTTATTAAATCTTCATATAAATTAATTAAATTATTATAGTTTTTTTGATTAGTTTTAACGGTTATATGTTTTAAACAGTCTGCCACCTGAATATCATCTTCAAAATAACCCATTGATTTATTTTTTAGATCAGTAAGACGATTATATGATTTATTATGAACTAAGACTTTATATGTAGTCGTTTCAATCGTATGGTTATTAAATGAATTATTAAAAAAATTTAAAGTATTATGACTATAATATATGCCAATACTTAAAAAAGATATTAAAATAACAAAAATAATTATTCCACTAATTTTCATCCACTTTTTTTTAAAAAAGATAAAAATAATAGTAATGATGTTTAATAAAATAATTATGCCAATTAGTATATATAGATAAATATTTGGTAATATATTTAAATTTTTCATTGTTATTACAAAATATAGAGATAAGCCGGCACTTATTAAACTTAATAAACATTTTATAATAATGGATTGTTTCATAAACATTCCTCCTTCGGCAGATATTATAACTTATTATTAAAATAAAATCAAATTTCAGAATTTTCGACAAAAAAAAGACAAATTTTAACACGAAATCGACAAATTTTGACAAGAAACGTTGTTTGTGCTATAATACGAAGCCAAACGAGGGGAATCGTTTAAAATAGGGGGTAATAATATGCGGGAATTTAGTTTACTCGATGTTTTTAAATATTATTTTAAACACATTTGGATTGTTTTTATTGTTGTGCTTATTACAATTGGCATAGGTCAATTATATATAAGTAAGTTTTTTGTGCCTTTATATGAAGAGTCAGTAACAATTATTTTAGGTAAAAGTAATGATGAAAATAGCAATGAAATTTCGTATTCGACAATTACTTTATATGATAGTTTGATTAAAAATTATATGGAGTTATTAGAGAGTAATAAACTTTTATCAGGTGTTAAGGATGATTTAAACTTGGATTATAGTGTAAAAGAACTTGAGGATATGATTGATTATACAATTTATGATAGTTCACAAATAATTAAAATATCTGTTAAAAACGAAAGTGATGATTTAGCTGTTGAAATTTGTAATAAACTAGTTGAAAATTTAAAAGACCAGGTATATGATATATACGCTATGGATAATATCACAGTTGTTGATAAAGCTGTGGCTAATGAAAATATGGTTTATAGTAAAAATAAAATATTCTTAATTTGTATTTTTCTAGGATTTATAATTTCTAGTACTTTAATAATAGTAAAATTTATTTTTAGTAATCAATTACCTGAAGAAAAACCAGTAAAAAAATTAAACATTACTTTTTTAGGAAAAACAATCTTTGTAAGAAACAAAAAGAATTTAAAATTAGATATTAATTTTACAGAAAAAGAAAAACATTTACTTAGAAATGCTCGTGCTAAATTAATTAATAATTTAGAAGAAAGCAAAGTAATTATGGTTAGTAGTATCAAACAAAATACATCTAAAAGTTATGTTAGTTTTAATTTGGCTAGACTTTTTGAAAAAACAAATAAAAAAGTTCTTTTAGTTGACGCTAATGCGAAAGATGGTATTATTACAAAATCTTTCTTAGCAGATAAAAAAGGTTTATTAAATGCTATTGATGATATTAGTATTTTAAGTGAAGTTAAGTATAAAGTTGATAATATTGATATTATTCCGTTAGGGGATTATGAAAAAATTGATTTACTGTTATCAGAAAAATTTATAAATCTATTAAATATCCTAAAAGAAGACTATGATTATATATTTATAGATACACCAGCTTTTAAAGACAATTTTGAGCCAAAAGCAATTTTAGAATTAGTAGATGGTGTTATATTTGCTGAGAAAAAACGTAATAAAAGTAAAGAACTTTATCAATTAACCGAAAAATTAAAAGTAAGTGAAAAGAATAATTTGGGCGTTATTTTGGTGCAAGAAAAAAAGAAAAAAGAACCTAAAGTAAAGAAGAACAAAACAACTAAATTAAAAAATAAAAACAGTAAAAATATTAAAAAAGATAGTACAAAAGAAACAAAAACGACTAATGAAAAGGTAAAAACTTCTAAGACTACAACTAAAAAAAATACCACTACTAAGAAAAAAGTTTCAACTAGCAAAATAGCTAAAACTAATAAAAAAACAACTAAAGAAACAACTCGTTCTAGCAAAAAAAGTAATAAATAAGGAGTTATAATATGTATGAAAATATTTGGAGTTATAAAAATGAACTAAAGGATAATAAGAAAATTTATTTGTTTTTTAAAAGGATGTTTGACATTGTTGTATCAGTTATAGCTTTGTTATTAGCGTTTCCTATTTTCTTGGTTATCGCATTAGCTATAAAATTAGAAGATCATGGACCTGTGTTTTATAAACATAAGCGGGTTGGAAAAAATGGTAAAACAATATATTTGTATAAATTTAGAAGTATGGTTGTTGATGCTGAAGCTAAAATGAAAGAATTTACTAAAGAACAACAAGAAGAATTTCAAAAATTTTATAAATTAACAGATGATCCAAGAATTACTAAGATTGGAAAAAATTTAAGAAAGACATCACTTGATGAACTTCCACAATTATTAAATATTTTAAAAGGCGATATGTCAATAATTGGACCAAGGCCTGTTGTTGAAAAAGAACTGAATAAATTTGGTAATGGTCAAGACTTATTATTAAGTGTAAAACCTGGTTTGACTGGTTTATGGGCTTGCAGTGGCCGTAGTGATACAACTTATGAAGAAAGAGTAAAAAAAGAATTATATTATGCTGAAAATTATTCAATGAAATTAGATCTTTTGTGTTTTTTTAAAACATGTTTATCTGTAGTCAAAGGGACTGGTGCAAGATGAATTATAGTGTATTAATGTCCATTTATAAAAATGATAAGCCCGTATGGCTTCATGAAGCCATATTTAGTATACTAAATAATACTATTAAACCAAATGATTTTGTTATTGTTAAAGATGGACCGGTTACAAAAGAAATTGATGAAGTAATCAGTAGCTTTCAAGCAAAAAATCCAGATGTCTTCAATATTGTAGCTTTAGAAAAAAATATGGGGCTAGGTCCGGCGTTAAATAAAGGTATTTTAGCTTGTAAAAATAACTTAATAGCTAGAATCGATGCCGATGATATTAGTGATGAAAAAAGAATAGAAAAGCAATTAAAAATATTTGAAAAATTTGATGTGGATATATGTGGAACAATGGCCAAAGAGTTCAAAGATGATATAAATAACGTATGTGGCCTTGCTACATTTCCCGTAGAACATAATGAGATAGTTTCTTATGCTAAAAAAAGAAATCCGTTTTGTCACCCATCTATAATGTTTAAAAAAGATGCGGTTATTAAAGCTGGAAATTATCAAGCCTGTCATCTTTGTGAAGATTATGATCTATGGATTAGAATGATAACAAGTAGCAGTAAATGCTATAATATTGATGAATATTTACATTATTGGCGTGTAAGTGATGACTTTTATAAAAGAAGAAGTGGAGTTAAATATTTAAAATCAATTTTATCGTTTTTAAAAAAACAATATAAAAATGGTTTTCTAACAAGAAAAGAATATTATAATGCAGTTATAATTCGTTCTTTAGTTTATTTAATGCCAAATAAATTTCGTCAGTTCATTTATAAGCACTTTTTAAGAAAGAAGGCTGTTGATGATTAAAATACTTCATGTTGTTCCTAATATGCAAGCTGGAGGATTAGAAACCTTTATTATGAATATTATGCGTAATATTTCTGATGAAGTAGAGTTTGATTTTTTAGTACATTATAAAGAAAAAAAGTTTTATGATGATGAAATTGAAAGACTTGGAGGTACTATATATCGCTTTTCACTTAGAGATGATCATAATATTTTTAAATATATAGGGCAGTTAAATAAATTCTTTAAAAACCATAAGGAATATAAAATAATTCATTGCCATATGCCGAGTATTGGATTTCTAGTTTTTCTAATTGCTAAAAAAAATGGAATTAAAGTTAGAATTGCTCATTCTCATCATTCTAATTGTGAAAAAAACCTAAAGGGTAATGTCAAAAACTTTTTATCAAAATTTTTTAAATACACAAGCACTCATAATTTTGCTTGTTCTCAGGACGCTGGAAAATATTTATTTGGTAAGAAAAAATATACAGTTATTCCAAATGCTATTGAACTTGATAAATTTAAATTTGATGTTCAGCAAAGGGCTAAAATTAGAAAAGAATTAAAAATTAATGACAATACTATGGTTATTGGTCATATTGGCAGATTTTGCGAGCAAAAAAATCATGATAAATTAATTGATATTTTTAACGATTATCAAAAAATAAATCCCAACAGTGTCCTATTGTTAGTTGGAACTGGTGAAACTTTAGAAAAAACAAAAAATAAAGTGGCTAGCCTAAACTTAGAAAATAATGTTAGATTTTTAGGGGTTAGAAAAGATACACCAGCCCTTTATTCAGCCTTTGATGCATTTTTACTGCCTTCAACTTCTGAAGGTTTAGGTATTGTTTTGATAGAAGCTCAAATGTCAGGACTTTATTGCTATACAACCGATAAAAAAGTTCCTAAAGCAGCTTTAATAAGCGATAGATTAACATATCTTGATGGTGATAAAAATAGTGAAATGTGGGCAAATGAATTAATAAAAGAAAATAATTATGATAGAAAAAATATAAATTTTAATAAGAATAAAGAAAATTATGATATAAAGCAAATTGCTAAAGAGTTAGAAAAATTTTATAAAGAAAATTCAAATTATTGAAATGAGGGGAAAGAAGATGGAAAGTTTAATTAAAATAAATAGAGTAATAATTATGTTTGTTGCAGTCTGTTTTAGATATGTTTCTTTATTTTACTCTAGTACTATATTAAACTATATTCTTCTTTTTCTTTTATTTGCTTTAACTATTTTCAATATTTTTACAATTAAATTTAAAGATAAAAAATTTAGAAAAATGTTTATATTGCTGATATTAAGTGCTTTTATATTTTTACTTAATAATGAAGATAGTCTATTTATTTATTTAATCGCTACTTTGGCATTTCTTGATAAAGATATAAATGTAACAATAAAATATTTTTTAACCTTTGCGATTTTATCTTTTGTCGTAACTCTTATTGCAGGACAACTAGGTATTGTTGAAACAGTAACTGCAGGGCGTTTTATTGATAATGAAACAGTATATAGAAATAGTTTAGGTTTTGGAAATGTTAATACGCCATTTATATATTTTATGGGAATTGTTTTTGGACTTTATTATTTCTTTAGAAAAAAGCCTTGGAAATTATTTTTAATTTACATTATAACCACAATAATCGCAGTATGGATGTTTAATGAAACTGACTGCCGAACAGGTATGTATATATATGTGCTTTTTATCTTTATATCCTTAATTTATAATGAAAAAATTAATAAAAAAATTAAACCAATTATTCCACATTTGTTTTTAATCTTTACAATTTTTAGTGTTTTACTTGCTGTGTTTTTTGGCAGTACAGTCCATAATGACGTTAATGAATTATTAAGTAATAGACCATATTTTTCTAACTATTATTTAGAAAATCATTTATATTTTAATTTGTTTGGTCATGATGTTGTTGGAATATATGTGCTTGATAATTTTTATTTGTCGTTGCTTGTTAAAACAGGTATTATTAGTTATTTAGTTTACTTCTATTTATTCTATAAAGGCGGAAAGGTAGTCGCACATGATTATAGATTAGTTTTAATAATTATTTTTACTCTAATGTATGGAATTTTAGAATGTAACCTATATGGAAATTTTATCTATATTATCCTTTTAAATTCAGTAATTAATGAAGGTGAAGAAAATGAGCAAAATTAGTGTAATTGTTCCTATTTATAATGCTGAGGCATATTTGAATAGATGTTTAGATTCTATTATCAATCAGACATATAGTGATTTAGAAATTATTTTAATCAATGATGGCAGTACAGACAATTCTTTAGATATATGCCTTGAATACGCGAGTAAAGATAAACGAATAGTGGTTTATAATCAGACTAATAAAGGCATTTCAAAAACAAGAAATAAAGGGATAGAATTAGCTACTGGAGATTATATTGGTTTTGTCGATTCTGATGATATTATTTCACCGAGAATGTATGAAACTTTATATAATTTAATGACTGATGAAAAATGTTTAATAGCTGGATGTCAATATACAAAATTTACTAGTAGTTGTAATTTTAAAGAAGATAAAAATTATATTTCTTATACTAAAGAAGAAGCTTTAAAAAAGAATTTAAATGAAGAAATTAGTAATTTTCTTTGGGATAAACTTATAAAAGAAGAATTATTTAATGATATAAAATTCAAAGAAAATATGATTTTTGAAGATTTAGATGTTATATATAGATTAATTGGTAAAGTGGATAAAATAGTTATTAGTGATTCTATTTTATATGGATATTTTCAAAGAGAAGATAGTTATGTTCATACATATAGTTATGAGAAATTAATAAATTATTTAAATGTTTATAAAGAAAAATATGATTATTTAATAAGCGAGTATCCTAATTTAAAAGAAGAACTTAACAAAAACAGGATATTTAATATTTTTGTTTTATTTAGAAACATTGTTTTATCAAAAAATAAAGAGTATTTGAAAGATGCTAAAGTCATCTTGGAACATAAAATGTTAAAAAAACTTATTAAAGACACAAAATATGATTTTTCATTTATTAAAAATTTTCTTATCAAAATATTAAGTATAAATGTTAATTTATTTTACTTAATCGCATCTATGTTTTATAAAATAAAGGAGGGTTAAAATGAGTTCTAGAACTAAAAATAGTTTTAGAAATAGTTCTGTTGGTAGTATCTCACAAATAATAAGTACATTTCTAAACTTTTTAGTTAGAACCATTTTTATTTATTATTTAGGCAGTGAATACTTAGGAATTAATGGACTATTTTCTAATATTTTATATATTTTAAATTTTGCCGAACTTGGTATTGGGAATGCTATTATATATAAATTATATAAACCTGTTGCAAATGATGATAAAGAACAAATAAAAACGTGGATTAAATTTTATAGAAAAATATATATGTGTATAGGAATATTTGTTTTAATAGTTGGCTTACTTGTTATTCCATTTATGCCATATATAATTAAGGAAGCACCAAACATTAGTGAAAGTTTAATACTTATTTATTTATTGTATTTATTAGAAACAGCAGGGACATATTTCTTTGGTTATAAAAGATCAGTATTTTTGGTTTATGAAAGAAATTATGTTAATAGTTTAATTGATTTAAGCTTTTCTGGTTTAAAATCACTTATTCAAGCATTGATATTAGTATTTACTCAAAACTTTATTTTATATCTTATTGTTTATGTGGCTTCTACTATTATATCTAATATATACATTTCAATTAAAGCTAATAAAGAGTATCCGTTTTTAAAAGAAAAAACATCTCTTAAAATTAGTAAAAATGAAGTAAAAGAATTGTGGACAAATGTTAAGTCATTAGTTATGTATAAGCTTGGAACAACTATTTTAAGTGGAACAGATAATATTATCATTTCAATGCTTATTGGTATTGTGGCGGTCGGAATTTATTCAAATTATAGCTTAATTATTACAGCTGTAAGTGGTGTACTATGGACAGTATTAACCGGACTTACTGGAAGTATTGGTAATTTAAATACTACTGACGATAATAAGAAACAAGAAAAAATTTATAATCAAACTTTATTTATTTCTTGTATGCTATATGGCTTTGCAGGAGTAATGATGTTAGTGTTATTAAAACCGTTCATAGTTTTATGGATTGGTGAAGAATATTTACTTGATGATATTACAGTAATACTATTAATCGTTGTATTATATCTTAGAGGTATTGCTTTTGCTAGTAATGTATATAGAGATACTTTAGGTTTATTTAAGCAAGGTAGATTAGCTCCGTTATTTTGCTCGATAATCAATATTATGTTATCAGTTTTTCTAGGAAAAGTAATGGGGATAAAAGGTGTTTTTCTAGCTACGGTTATATCAATTTTGATTACGACTTTTTGGTATATGCCAAGAATAATATATAAAGAAATTTTTAAGACTAATTTTTTAAATTATTTTAAAAAAATGATTATTTTTACTATTCCATTTATTTTAAGTTATTGTATTTTATATTTCATTTTTATAAATATGCCAGTAGGAAATATATGGATTTTAATATTAGAAAGTATTATTACATTTTTAATAATTTCAGTTATTATAGTTTTAACTACTTTTTTTACAGATGAATTTAAAGAAGTTAAAAAGAAAATATTAATTTTAAAGGGAAGATAGTATGAAAGTAAATTTATTTTTTTCAAAGAAAGATTTATATATTAATTTTGATAAAAAAACAGATATGATTATTGTTACCGGAATGAGTGGTTCTGGCAAAAGTCAATTGGCTATTAGTCTCAAAGAAAAATATGGCTATGAAATAATTAGTTTTGATATGATTTTCGATTATGATGAAAATAGAGAACTTTCATTAATTGAAAAAGATATTTTAACTAAATTTCGTAGATGTTATCCTAAATATAAAGTAGCCCATTTGATAGAAAATGATGAAAATGTTTGTGATTGTTTTTATAATTTTGTTAAAAAATATATTAAAAAGGAAAAAATTAAAATTATTTTTGATGGTTCGTATTTCATGAAAAGGGTTAATTTTGAGTTGTTTAAAAACGAAAGAATTGTTTATAAAAGAACGTCATTTTTAAAAGCTTTATTTCGTAGAGATGTAAGAAATATAAGTAGAATTAAAAATAAAAATTATTCATTTATAAGATTTTTAAAAGAAATATATTGGCATTACCGATATAATATTAAACATCTTAAAGTCTGGTATAAAGAGGAAAGGTCATTTTTACAAAAAATTGACAATTTATATGTATGAGAAAGAAGGTAAATAGTGACTAAAGAAATCGATTTAAAGGAACAAAGAAAACTTCAAGTTCAGGGTCTATCATATATAAAAAAAATTTGTGATGAAAATGAAATTTCATATTTTTTAGCGAATGGTACTTTACTTGGAACGGTTAAATATAATGGATATATTCCTTGGGATGATGATATAGATATTTGTTTAAAAAGAAAAGATTATATTAAACTTTTAGAAGTAATGGAAAATGAGAAAAATGAAGAATATGAACTATTAACAGTTTATAATACAAAAGATTATTATTATCCTTATGCTAAATTAGTTAATAAAAAAACAAGGGTTATTGAAAATGCTAAAGAAATAAGAAAACTTGGAGTTTATATTGATATTTTTCCAATTGATTATTTTGATGAAGATGTAATGAAATACTATTATAAAATAAGGTTTGTCCGTAATATGTCTGCAAGAAGAATTCGAATAAGGAATAATTTAGAAAAAACAAGTTTCAATGTTATAATATATACTTTTGTAGATATTGTATCTTTGCCATTAGGATATAACTTTTGGGCTAAATATTTAGATAAAATAGTTTCTAAAAATGCTTGTGGAAATTATGCCGGAGTTATTTATATAAATCCGCCTAAAATTTTTTCAACTTCTTTATTTGATAGTACTAGCGAATATGAATTTGAATCTCAAATGTTTACAAGTGTAAAAGATTATGATTGTTATTTATCTAATTTATATGGTGATTATCAAAAAGATTTACCAGAACATCAAAGACGTTCACATCATCAAATAAAAGCGTATTGGAGAGATGATTATGAATGATTTAATAAGTGTAATTGTTCCTGTATATAATGTCAAAAACTATTTAGAAAAATGTTTAGATTCTATTATCAATCAGACATATAAAAATTTGGAAATTATTTTGATTAATGATGGTTCAACTGATGAGTCGTTAGATATTTGTTATATGTATGAAAAAAAAGATAACCGTATAAAAGTGTATAATCAAGAAAACCACGGACTTTCTTATACTAGAAATAGGGGAATTGAACTAGCGCGTGGCAAATATATTGGTTTTGTTGATTCTGATGATGTAATATCTCCTTTTATGTATGAATTTTTATATAAAGCAATAAATGAATATAATAGTAAAATATCTATATGCGATTTTGTCCGTTTTAGTGACAAACCTACATTTAATGAAACTTATGAAAGTATTAGTTTAACAAAAATTGATGCGATAAAAGAACTTATGATTGACAAAAAAATAGCTAATCATGCGGTTGATAAATTATATTTAAGAGAGTTATTTGATGATGTTAAATTTCCAGTTGGTAAAAAATATGAAGATATTTCAACTATATATAAGTTATTTTTAAAAAGTGAATTTGTTTCATATGTTCCTTGTAATTTATATGGTTATTATTTTAGAGAAGGTAGTATTACAGGTTGTTATAATAAGAGTGCAGTTAAAGATTATATAAAAGCGATAAATGAGCGATATGAAAATTTATATGATTATAATAATGAACTTAATTTATATTTAGATATGAATAGGGTTAATTCTATTTTAAGGTGTTTTTTGGATATAGCACAGTATAAATGTATAAGTGTTTTAAAAGATAAGGAATATAAAAATTTACTTTATAATGAACTTGTCATAGCAAAAAAATTAAATACCAAAGATGTTCAAAAAATAAATACGAAGAAAAAGAATATTTTAGTAAAATTATTATTCTTAAATCCATATATATTTTATTATATTATGTATATTTATTTTAATAAAGGGTTCTTTGTCAAGTAGTGTTGGTGACGTTTAAAACTACTTGACAAAGAACCGGAGAAATGGGATGCAGTTTTAATTGCTCATTCTAGTTTTGAATTAATTCCTATGAGTAAAGAATATGAACAAAAACATATGGAACAACAAATTGATGAAGTTGTTAATGCTATTGAAAGAATAAAAGCAGAGTCTGGTGATGGTTTAAGTGTTAAAAAACTTGAACAAATTAAAACAAGTATGGATACTAAATTAAAGGCATTATTAGATGCACCAAAAGATGATGTAGTAACATTTGAAGAACTTGGAGTAGATGAATTAATAGTTGATGAGGCACATATGTTTAAAAATTTACCAATGTATTCAAAGATAAGAAATGTTGCAGGGATAAATAATAGTGAAAGTAAAAAGCAACTGATTTATTTATGAAGATAAGTTATGTATTAGAAAATAATGGTGGTAAAGGTGCAGTATTTGCAACTGGTACTCCTATTTCAAACTCCATGGGAGAACTATTTGTTATGCAAAAGTATTTGCAACTTGATAGATTACGAGAAATGGGACTTGAACATTTTGATGAGTGGGCATCAACTTTTGGAGAAATTGTTAATAGTTTTGAAATTGCTCCTGACGGTAGTGGTTTTAGAACAAAAGCAAGATTTGCTCAATTCTTTAATATTCCAGAATTAATGACTTTATTTAAAGAAATTGCTGATATTAAAACCTCAAAGATGCTAGATTTACCTACACCTAAATTAAAAGGTGGAGATTATAAATAATATGCTTAATCAATTAGATAGTGATACTGCAAGTGATGATATGTCTAACTTAATAAGTGAAACATTAATTAATAAAATCTTTGATGAAGTAAAAAACAGTATATAAGGGAGGAATGATTATATTTATATTACTGAAACTACTGAAAATGTTAGAAAATTAATTGAAGAATTGGAAAATAAAAATGATATTACTAAATTAAAATTTCTTATATATATTTTTAATTTGTTAAATAACAATCAAATTAATGATAGGAATGAGCCTAATCCAGATTTGATAGAAGATGATGATATGAAAATATTTGATTCGGAGGTAATTGGACTTTCAAAAAATGCTTGTACTATTTTGTTACAATATTTTGCTATGTTATACAATGGTGCTACTAATAGTAAAGATGCTTATGAATATAATGGAAATGTAATAGGTATTTATTTAAATAATGAAGAAAAAGAAATTGCATCGAAATTTGAAAAACTAAATTTTAATGAAAAACTAGATGTGTTTAGTGAAGTAATAGTTAGATATGATAATGAAACTTA
>CALVQT010000014.1 GCA_944358375.1 uncultured Bacilli bacterium | reverse complement strand
TTGGGTGTTCCAGTTAAAATGACTAGAACTACGGATGAAACTTTAGATTCATCTGAAAGGGTGGATAGAATTCTTGACGCTTATGGGAATGGGAAAGATGTTATAGTTATTTCTAATCACATAAATGCGGGAGGTGGCGAAGGCTGGAGTGTAACAAATAAATGTATAACAATTAAAGCCTAAATAAATAGAAAGAAATGAGGAAATAGTTATGAACGTTAGTTACACTAGAACTGGTGATTATTTATTGCCGGATTTAAAATTAGAAGATAAAGAAAGATTTAATATAGGAAAGTATGGATTACTTAAATTAAAGTATTTAAAGAAGAACAAAAAAGGTTTATATACTGAACTAATTATGAAAGATAAGTTGAATGAGTATTTACATGATATTGATATTACTCTTATGGAGAAAGAACAAAGTTTAATTAAAGAACTTGCTGAAAAAGAAAATATTAATGAAGATTTAAAAAGTAGTAATCAAATGTTATGGATAGGTAAAATGAATAATATAAAAAATAGAGTAGAAGAAATTATTTTAAAGGAGTATATCTATGTGTGATATAACTGATAAAGAATTTGAAGAAATATATTTACCTTTCTATAACAATGTTAATGATTATTTAAATAATTATGTTATTCCAGATTTAGTAGCATTCTATTTAGCAAATGGATATAGTAGACATTGCTTATCAGATTGTCCTCTAAGGAATCATATTAACTCGGTAATAGATGTATTTAACTGTAGATGTGATATGGATAAACTTATACCTAGGGTAAAAGAAATATTAAAAATTAAATATAATTTAGTAGTAAAAAATAGTAATCCATTAAGATTAAAAAGATATTATCAGAAAAATTAACACTATCAAAAATGGTAGTGTTTTTACTTGTAGGAGTATGTTTATTGTCTAGCCAGCACTGAATTTGTACTCCCGTACAAAATTCTTTTATGGGAAATTCCCAAAACCCTTAAAAAAAATGTAATATTATGTTATAATTATTTATAGATGGTACTTTTGCAGTTAGGAGGTAGAATGTATGGCTTATGAGAAATCTTTTATAAAATGGGCTGGTGGTAAAGAAAAAGAATTGCCAATTATATTATCAAATCTACCTACCAAATTTGATAGATATATAGAACCTTTTGTAGGCGGTGGTTCTGTATATTTAAATATTAATTGTAATGAGAGCATAATAAACGATAAATCTGATGAATTAATACTTCTTTACAACATGGTTAAAGATGGCAATCAAAGATTTATAAAAAAACTAAGAGAAATAAATAAGAATTGGACGTTATTAGAAAAAATCGTTGAAAATAATTCAAAACAACTTATAGCTTTATATAATAATTATTCTAAGCAAGTTAAAAAAGATAAGGTTAATAAACGCATAAAAATTAATTATAGTGATAAAATTTATGAATTTGTGTTGGAACATTCGGAAGAATTTAACGGATTATTATCAGAACATTTTAATATTAAAATTGATAATTTTTTAGCGGAAATAAAAAAAAACTTATTATCAAAAATTGAGAGAATGCGAAAAATAGAATTAAACAGAGGAAAAATGTCTGAAGCTAATATTCTAGAAAACTTAGAATGTGCTTTTAAAAGTTCATATTATATGCATTTTAGATACTTATATAATAATCGTTATGAATTAGAAATTGAAGATGAATTTTACTGTGCGATATTTTATTTTATAAGAGAATATTGTTATGCATCAATGTTTAGATATAATGCTAATGGCAAATTTAATGTACCTTATGGTGGTATAAGTTATAATAGAAAAGATTTTAATAAAAAAATAAATAATTTAAATTCTACGAAATTAAAAAATTATATGAAAAATACAAAAATATATAATTTGGATTTTGAGGATTTTTGTAATAAATTAAAGTTAACAAGTAATGATTTTATATTTTTAGATCCCCCTTATGATACTGAATTTTCAACATATGCAAAAAACGAGTTTGATAAAAATGATCAAATTAGATTGGCTAATTTTTTAAAAAAAACTAAAGCAAAGTTTATGTTGATTATAAAAAATACAGATTTTATTTATAATTTGTATAATGTTGATGGATTATATATTAAATCTTTTGATAAAAAATATTTGGTTAGTATTAAAAATAGAAATGATAAAGACGTTGAACATTTAATAATAACAAACTATGAAATTTAGGAGGTTTTGAATGGATGCTATTAAGGAACAAAAAATAAGAGAAAAAGTTAGAAATAATATAGAAGATTTTGTTAGAAAATTTGAAAAAAGATATATGAAAGAATTATCTGATCCAACAGGTGTAATTAATGCTAAAAAAAATAATGCATTCGTTTCACAATTGGGTAATGAATTTATGTTTTATTCTGCATTTTGTAGATCATTTGATTCTAGTTTTGGTAAGATTTTAGAAAAATTATCTAATGATATTGCGGATATTTCATATGAGGTTGTATTAGAAGATATTTCTTCATATTTACTACCAGAACAAATACAAAGGAAATCAAATATTATGAATGAGTATGATAAGCATGTAAAACCTAAAACACAAGATTATACTAACTTACAAGCATATAAGCCAGAGAATATAGATAGTTTTAAGAAAAAACATGTAACCGATAATCATTTTTATAACCCTACAACGAGAGAACATTTTATCATAGAATTAAAAGCCGGTGGCGATTTAGATATTAAAAAAGCAAAAAGTGAGAAAGAAGCTTTATTAGATGAATATTTTATTTTGAGAAATGCATTGGAGAATGATGAAGAAAGTGTAAAAATTTATTTAGCTACTGCTTATAATATGTTTGGTGAAGGAAATGAATGGCGTCAAGAGAGAGTGAAACAATATTTTAGTGATGATGAATTATTGATTGGAAAAGAATATTGGAACTTTGTATGTGATGATGAAAAGGGATATGACATCATAATTGATGAATATAAAATATGTTCAAAATATATTCTAGATGCACTGGAGAGAATAAAAAAAGCATATTTTAATTAGGAGTATAAAGTATGAGTGATAAGGAATTAAGAGAACAATTTATAAAATATTTTGATGAAGATAAATATAAATTTGAAAATTTTTGCAAAATATTTTTAAAGTGGTTAGACTTTGATGATATACAAGTTACTCAAAGACGTGGTGATGGTGGTATAGATTTAAAGTGTAATAAAAAAGAAATAGAGCAACTAAACTTAAATACTATTGATTATGTTGTTCAGGCAAAATGTTACGGAATAAATAATAAAGTTGGTCCTAGTGATATAAGAGATTTTAGAGGTTCTAAAACAGATATGTCTGTTAGAAAAATTTTTATTACTACTAGTGATTACACTAAAGGTGCAATAGAAGAAGCATATGATACTAATCAACCAATTACTTTAATTAATGGTAGTCAACTAATAGACTTTTGTAAATCTCATGGTGATATGATGTTCGATGTCAAATATTATTTTAGTATTAATAAATTAAATGATCTTTTTGTTAATGATGAAAAATTAGAAGAAAAACGAGATATTAAAACTATTGAGAGAAGAGTCACTAAAAATGATGTAAGAGCAAGGATATTGAGAATTCCAAGTGAATACAAGGAATTAATTAAGGATAAATCATCATATAATTTATCTATTAATGGTGAAATTTATAAAAAATATAATATTAGTTCGGATAAGTCTTATTTTGGTGGAGTTACAAAATATTATAAAGATTTTATATCAAATGTTGATTTTGAGGAAGCACAATCAATATGGAATTATGATGATAAAAATGACGTATTTAATGTAATTATAAAATAAATATTAGTAAAGCGCTAGTACAGGCTTAAAATTTATTAAGTTTTGTATTGCGCTTTTTTTAGTAGTGGGAGGTAGTTAATGAAATTAGAATTTTTAAAAATACAAAAAGAAAATATCTTTTGTGAAGATTTTAATAGTATGACAGATAACAATGTAATAAATTTTGATAATACAAATATTAATATCTTATATGCACCTAACGGAGTTGGAAAAAGTAGTCTTTGTAAAGTGCTGGATGATAAAGGTGAATTTATATTAAATTATGATGATAAAGAATATTCCAGCAATAATTGTAATTTGTTTCATGTTATAAATGATCAAAATAGTAGAAATATTATCAAAGGCAAGGCCAAAGATTTTTTATTAGGTGATAATATTGCTAAAGAATATGAACTTAAAGAATGGATAGATGATAAATTTGATGATGTTTATAAAGATATAAAGTTATTATATAAAAATGATTTAAATTTATCAAAAGTCACTGATAATAAACTATCGTGGATTAATGCTGGTTTAACTAATATTTTGAAAAAAATTATAAATACTAGAGCAAAATCTGTTGATGTTGATATAGATGAATTTTATAATTTAATTCAAAATATTAACTATATAAACATTGAAGAATATGATAAAAGGAAATTTAAATATATCATTACAGATAATAATTATGATATTATTATGCAAGTAAAAAAAATATCTGATATAAAAATGATTAAAGATTTTTTTAAAATTGAACAATGTGATGATGCTATTAATATTTTAAATAAATATAAAGATTTAAATAATTGTATAGTTTGCGAAACAGAAATAAATGTAAATCAATTATTAATTGATAAAAAAAATAGTAAAGATAATATAGTAAGTAGCCTTGATGAGGGAACACAAAAAATATTAAATAATATTATTGAAAAAATTGGAGAAGACGATCCGTTTAATATAAAATACACTTTAAAAAATGCGATATCAACAGGTAATGTAGAAGGCGTTGTTAATTTAATTAAAGAAATAGATCATTATATCTTATTATATAAAAATATACTAACTAATACATTAGTAACGTCATTAAATGATGAATTTATAAAAAAATATCTTGAATATAAAGAAATGTTATCTAGAGACTTAAATATCACAGATGAAGATTTAATGTTTATAGAAGAATTTATAGAAAAAAACATTAATAAGACAATTAAACTACAGAGAGCGAATAATAAAATAGTTATTACACTCGATTCTGAAGATATAATAGGAGTAGAAAGAGAAAACCTAAAACTAAGTTCAGGTGAACAGAATTTTATTTCATTAACTTTTGAGTTGTTAAAAGCTAAAAATGTAGATAATGAAATAATTGTAATAGACGACCCTATTTCTAGTTTTGATTCCATTTTTAAAAATAAGCTTGTATATGCAATAATTAAATTTCTTGATAATAAGAAAGTATTATTGCTAACACATAATATGGATCTAATAAAATTAGTTGGCTTTCAAACTAATAGGGAATTTAACATATATTTATTTAATAACTTTGAAGGTCAAAAAAATGGATTTATTTTGATTAATGAAAATGAAAAGAAGATATTAATTTCAATTCCAGATCTTTTAGCGTTTATTCGTTCAAATACAATTTTATCATTTATAAAAGATGAAAAATTGTATATATATTCTTTAATCCCATTTATGAGAGGATATGTTAAGTATATAGGAGAAAATGAAGTTAAAGATAAATTAACGAAATTAATGCATGGATATGAAAATGTTCGAATTGATTTAGGTCAAATTTACAATGATTTATTTAAAAATCAACTATCTAATCCATATATAATAAGCGTTAATGATATTTTAAGTATTGATATTAATAATCTTGATGAAATTATAGATAAGAATAGTTATCCTCTTTTGAATAAAGTGTTATGTAATAATTTAGTATACTTGTATTTAAGATTGATAACTGAAAAATTATTAGTCAATAAATATAATATTAATACTACTAAGTATGCTCAACTTTCGAGTATTATTTATCAATGTTTTAAAGAAAATACAATAGAAAATAATAAAAATAGAATATTCTTTTTTTCAAAAAAGACATTGCTTAATGAATTCAATCATTTTGAGGGAAATATGAATATTTTTCAACCTGCTATTGATATATCCGAAGTGATATTAGAACGAGAGAAAGAAGATATAATTAATAGGCTGAATAAATTATGAAATTATGGGAGTACAGAAATGTACTCCTTTTGTATGTTTTGTACAATTTCTTTTTATTTTAATTTGTTATAAGATGAAAGCACCTAGGGAAAATAATATTTAAAAGTGCACTTTTATTATCTCAAGATATATCTTATATATTGATTATTATGGATAAAGAAGAATTCATAAATGTATTTATTTTAAAATCCATACTAAGAGATGATAGATTAACATTTTTAGAAAGATTATTATTAATTCATATAATAAGTCTTTGTAAGAAAAATGGTTATTGTTGGACTACTAATAGATATTTTTGTGATATTTATAATGTAACACAGGTAACTATATCAAAAAGTATAAGTAATTTAGCCACCTTTGGTTATATTAAGACTGAATACGATAATACGAGTACAAATAATTCTAAGCGTATAATTAAATTATCAGAAGTCTTAAATTTAAAATTAAAAAGTATTAAAGATAATTTTAATACAGGCTATAAACTAAACTTTAAACAATATAATAATAAATTAAATAAAAAAGAAGATAGTATTTATTATAAAGATGAAGATGGTAATGAATACTGGCATGGTAAGTTAATACCTAAAAATGAAGCAACTATTGAAGAACAAGAAGAATTAAAAAAATTATTAAGTGATATATACGAGGAGGAATAAGAAATAAAATGAAAAAGACACTCATAAAATTTTATGAGGTGGCTTATGTTTAAAATTACGGAAACTTTTAGAAAAGATGATAATGCTCTTAATTTGGTGGATTTGTTAAATAAATATATAAAAAGTGTACTAATTAAAAATTAGCACATTCGTAATTATGAAAATAAAGTATTATACTTTAAATGGCTTTGATTGTTATACAAAAAAGAAAGGAGTAGTAAATGTATAACGGTTTAATGCAAATGCCAAATAATATTTATAGAGCGGTCATATATATAAGATTATCTGAAGCAGATGAAGGAAAATCTTATGAATCGGAAAGTGAAAGTATTACTAATCAAAGAAATTTATTAATGAACTTTGTAAAAGAAAAAGGATTTATATTTGTTGGAGAATATGTTGATGATGGATATTCTGGTACTAATTTTGAAAGACCTGGATTTACTAAAATGATTGAAGATATAAAAAATAAAATGGTAAATTTAGTTATAGTAAAAGATTTATCAAGATTAGGTAGAGATCATGTTATGACAGGATATTATATTGAAAACTTTTTTCCAGAAAATAATATAAGATTTATATCATTACAAGAAAACTATGATAGTGCAATTAATCAAGCAAGTAATGATTCATCAACATTTATAATTGCTTGTAATGATTATTATAGTAGGCAAAACTCTATTAAAATTAGAAGTGTTTTAAATGATAAAAGAAAGAAAGGAAAGTTTATTGGAAGTAATCCAAGTTATGGATATATGAAAGACCCAGAAGAAAAAGGACATTTAATACCAGACCCAGAATATGCGCCAGTAGTTAAAAAAATATTTGAAATGGCTGCTAATGGTGTTGGATTATCTGATATAACTTCATATTTAAATGAAAATAAAATTAAAACACCAAGTAGTTTAAAACGAAAAAATCCTAATTCTAAAATGAGATATAACGAACAATGGACTATATCATCAGTTAAGAAGATACTAAAAAATAGAATGTATACAGGTGATATGGTTCAAAGTACACAGACTAAAGTAAATTATAAATCTAAAAAGAAAAAAGTTCTTCCAAAAAGTAATTGGGATATAGTACCTGGAACACATGAACCATTAGTTGATAAATTAACTTTTGAAAGAATACAAGGTAATGTTAAAAGAACTAATGTAAGTGTTAGTAATAGAGAAAAAAGATTATTTGAAAATTTACTATTTTGTAAAGAATGTGGAAATGCATTAACAATTACTTACCGAAAGAATCATAATTATTGGACTATTAATTGCAATAAATATGCAAGAGATCCAAGAAGAAGATTATGTGAACCACATTTTATGCCTTATGACAAATTAGAAGAAGCTTTACTTGAAGTAGTAAGAACGACTTGTAGAAATTATATTAAGCAAATTGATTCTAAAACATTATCAAAAGAAATAGCAGATAAAAATAGTAGAAAGGAAGATAATAAAGAAAAGATTAAATATTTAGAAAATAAGATAAAGGAATATATCTCAAAAATAGATATGCTATATGAAGATAAATTTAGAGGTAACATATCAGATGTTACTTATAAAAGATTATCTCTTGAAACAGAAAGACTTTTAAATAAAGCTCAGTTAGATTTAGAAAAATATAAAAGTACTAAAAAAGAAAGTATCAAAACAAAAGAATTAGAAGAATATGAAAAGAAAATAAGAGAATTAATTGATATAAAGAAACCTACTAGAGAACTTTTACAAACATTAATTGATAAGATTGAAATTGATAAAGATAAAAATATTGAAATTTTCTATAGATTCATGATTTAAAACTTCTGTGCAAATTGCACAGAAGAGTACATAAACTAAAATTCGTATGTATCACAAACTAACTTCGCGACAGTCTGTCGGGAAGTTGGAAACTAAATAACTTTGGTCCAAAGTGGTCCGAAGTCTAAATCTAAGCAACTTTGTCCCAACTTGAGACGAAGTTGAAAAAATACAATATTGTAACTTTCGGACAACTTGTCCAGAAGCTTAACTTTGACACACCCTGTGTAGAAGTTAAATCATTAACTTCATACCAATTAGATACGAAGTCAATCTCCGACCATGTTGGTCGAAAGTTATAACTTCGTCGCAAATTGTTAAGAGGTTAAATAAACAAATATACTTTTTCCCAAATTGGGAAAAGGTTAGATGAACCTGTGGACAATATGGCCATAAGTCAAGTTGCAACTTGTGTTCAAGCTGGGTAAAAGTTAAAACTTCTGTTCAACTTGGTCAGAAGTTCAATTATTTATTAGATTTTATACTATCATAAATTAAAGGTATTAATATAACTGTTGATAAAAGGGTAAATATATC
This sequence comes from uncultured Bacilli bacterium, assembly GCA_944358375.1. The sequence goes on along the minus strand of CALVQT010000014.1, from coordinate 6,950 downwards.
TTTTGTGTTTGTAGAAAAAATGTTGTTATTGTAAGTTATAATTATATAAATAATAATTAATGAAATTATAGTAGACATTTTAATTGTTTTTCTTATTACCTTTGAACTATTTTTAAAATAATTAATTGTTTTTGTATATAATGCTAGTATTTTTCTAATTAAAAACTTTATAGATAAGATAAATAGTGCAAATATAAAATATAATATCATTATAAATGGACAAGATAATATATAAATGATAATATCTATAATAAAAAAGATTTTGTTATTGTTGTTTTTTGAAAAATAAAAGTTATATAATTTTAGTTCGAAATATTTATTTTCAATTTCTATTAATATTTTCTTGATAGATTTTAATTGTTTTTTAAATATAATGCTTAAATTAGAAATAAATATAGAAAAATTAATTATTATGCAATATATAAAAAATATTAATTTAAAAATAAGGAAGAGTATTAATAAATATTCCTTTGCAGTATGTGGAATCGTAGAAAAACTACTTATATAAATATCGGTCGCTTTATTTGAAAAGAAAATAGTAAATAAAATTGTAGTTTGAATATATGACATTTTATTATCAGTAGTTAAATCTATGAGATTCTTTTTTGCGAGTTTTAATGATATCCAAATAAAACTCAAATAATATAATAAAGTAATATAAGATGTTATTTTATATCTGTTTGCAACAATAATAAAAATGACTGCAAAGATAATAATATATATAATATTGACAATTAATTTAAACCATTCTAATTTAGTCAATTTATTATCATTTTTAGTGCTATTAATGCCTTTCTTAAATTCAGAAAAAGATACAATTATTGTTGTTATTGTATTAATAATTAAAAATATTGAAATTAGCATATCAAAAAAGTTGTTGTTTAAAATAAAATACATAGCAAATACCCCCCCATAATTTAGTTATATATTTTAACACTTTATGAAGATATAGGCAATTGATCGAGCTTTATTTTAATAACTTCGTGCCAAATTGGCGAGAAGTTAAAAATCCAGACAGGTTGTCGGTAATTTATGTAATACTATACCGATAAGGAATGAATATATTGACAATTCCTACCGAGTACGGTATAATTGTAGCGAAGGTGAAAAGTATGGAATTTATGACTACAAAAGAAGCGGTTGAAAAATGGAATATTAGCGAAAGAAGAATAAGACAATTACTACAAGACGGTAGAATTAATGGCGCTGTTAAAGTAGGTAATAGTTGGAATATACCAATTGACGCTGATAAACCTGTTGATAAAAGAATAATTAAACCAGATGATAATAAATTTATCATTGATTTAGATGATAATTATTTCGATGAAGTAGATAGTTTAAAAAAAGAGTTAGATAGTAAAAGACCAATACCAAAAGAAACTTTAAAATCTTTAAAAGAGTCTATTAATTTAGAATGGACTTATAATAGTAATGGAATTGAAGGTAATACGTTAACGTTAAGAGAAACTCAAGTTGTATTAGAAGGTATTACTGTAGGTGGAAAGTCTATTAAAGAACATTTAGAAGCAATTAATCATGAAAAAGCAATTTTATATTTAGATGATTTAGTAAAGGATAAAAATCCAATAACTGAATGGAATATAAAAAATATTCATCAGTTAATTTTAAAAGATATAGATAATGAGAATGCTGGAAGATATAGAAAAGAAAACGTAACTATAAAAGGTGCAACTCATGTCCCACCAGATTATATTAAAATTCCTGAATTAATGGAAAAATTAATACTTAATTACAACACTTGGAACGAATATCATCCAATAATTAAAGCTGCATTATTACATGGGGAATTAGTTAAAATACATCCATTTGTTGATGGTAATGGAAGAACATCAAGATTACTTATGAATTTAGACTTGATGAATAGTGGATATAATCCTGTAATTATAAAGAAAGAATCAAGATTAGAATATTATGAAGCATTAGATAAGGCACATACTACTGGTAATTATACAGATTTTGTTAAGTTAGTTACTAAGTTAGAAGTGGAAATGTTGAAGAAGTATTTAGAATTATTATAATTTATTATAAAATTTATAAAAAAGTAAAATAGTTATATAAAAACCACAAAATTTCAATAATGTGTTATAATAAGTGCAAAAAAGTGAGGTGTAATATATGAATATTGAATGTGATGGTAAAATTTATAATCCGCTAGGTGGTGGGTCTTATGTTTTTGAAAAAGATATTGCAAATTTTTTGCTTCAAAAATTTACAAAAGATAACATCGTGATAAGTATTGGTGCTCAACCTAATAGTTCTCCACATTTCGGAACATTGATTGTTTTTTCTACGGCGTTTTCGTTAGCAAAAAAAATGAAAGAAATTAATCCTAATTTAAATGTCAAGGTATTATTTGAAGTTGTAGATACAGCGCCAAGCGAAACAATTGAAATAAATGGGGTTAAATATCAAAAAAGTTTGAAAAATACTGGAAAAATTAATAATAATTTTAATGATTATATGGAAATATTAGATTATTTTAAGGCTATAGACAATGTTGATTATTTAATTAGATTCCAGAGTGAATTTAATAAACAACCATATATATATCCAATAGTGAAGAAATTAATTGAAAAACAAGATGATATTTCTAAAATTCTTGATCCAAAATACAAAAATTTAAGAGTTAGAGTTGCTTGCCCCTTTTGTGGACTTGCTGACAAAAATAGTTTAACTACTAAATTTGTTGGTGAAAATATATATTCTTATTGCCCAGAACATGGTGAGTATATTACTAACATTAAGAATCAAAGTGATAAATTAGAATATAATACTCCTGTTAGAAATTTAGTTAGAGCAATTGCTTATGGAATGCATAATATGGATGAAAACCAAGAATATCAGATTATGCGAATTACCGGTAGTGATTATGCTGGATTTTATCAAGAAGAATTATTATACAAACCAGCTGCATTGTTAGGTTTTCCGGTAAATAATTTGCCTTCTATACTATATACACCGCTTGTATTAGACTGGTCAGGTGCAAAATTATCAAAATCTTTATATGTTAAAGAAGGTGCTTATAGTGATTTGCCAGCTTATCTTATAAATTATGAATATTTAAAAAATTCCAAAGGTATTGAAGCATTAGATGTTATTCACAATATAACTGACGAATGGATAGAAAAACCATATTTATTATTTAGAAATTATTCAATATATTATTTTAAAAAGGAGTTTGAAGAATATGAAAAAAGCAATATACATCAGCATAAAACCAAAGTTTACAAAAAAGATTGAAACCGGTGAAAAAGATCATGAATTTAGAAAATACATTCCAAAAGAAGCAATAGATACTTTGTTTGTATATGAGACTGTGCCAACTTGTCAATTAAAATATATAATAGAAGTAGAAAAGATAGTGGAGTATCCTAATAAAATAAACGAATTAGGATATGGTAATGCAGATTTTAATGCTGGTTTAAAACAATCAAAATATGCTTATGAGATAAAGCATGTTGATTTGTTAGAAAATCCAATAGGATTAAAAGAACTTAAAGATGTTTATGGATTTGCACCACCTCAAAGTTATGCTTATGATGATAGATATGTAGAATTAACTAATGATATAAAATTGGCTAAAGTTAAGAGGTTAATATAACATGGAGTATTATTTTGATGTAAATAATAGAGCTTTTAAAGCAATAAATGAAAGAAGAAAAAGAGTAGAGATAAGAGCAACAAAAGTAGGAAAAAATCATTTTGATTATTCAAAATTAAAAGAAAATGATATTATTAATTTCACGTCATTTGAAGGTGAAACATTAAAGTGTATAGTTGGAGATGTTAATTGGTATAATTCTATTGAAGAATTATTAATAATGGAAGGTACCAGATATACCTTATCATCTACTAATGACTTTAGTGAAGGTATAAAATCAATAAATAGTTTAAATGGATATGAAGAAGCAATAAAAACAAATGGGGTATATGCGATACATATAACACCAATAAAATAACCACACTTTGACCATCGCGAGGTGGTGATGGTGCTGAAGTAATATATGCTCTTAGAAATACTAGTACTTTATCTTCCAAAATACTTAATGAGTTAGAAAAAGAAGGTCAAAATATTAGAAAAAATTATCAACAAAGGTTGCCAAGTAATCCTTCGAAAGATTATTATTTTATTCATAGAGAAACACCTAATACTGAAGCAATAATTGTTGAATATGGTTTTTTAGATAGTTCTAAAGATGATGTTAATCAATTAAAAAATAATTATAAAAATTATGCAGAGGCTGTCGTAAGAGCGGTTATGGATTATAAAAATTTGAATTATATAGCACCTGTAGATAGTGGTTATTATACAGTACAAAAAGGAGATAGTTTGTGGAGTATAGCAAATAAATATGGTATTACTGTTGATGAGTTAAAGAAACTTAATAATTTAAGTAGTAATATTATAAATGTGGGTCAAACTTTAAAAGTTCAAAAAGAAGATGAAGTTGTTCCTAGTGATTATTTAATTTATACGGTACAAAAGGGAGATAGTTTGTGGAGTATAGCAAATAAATATGATACGACGGTTGAAACAATAAAAAAACTTAATAATTTGAGTGGAAGTACTTTACAAATAAACCAGCAATTATTAATTCCTAAAGAAGAAGATTTAGATATAAATGTTGGCGAAAATAGCCAAATTATCTATAAGGTTAAAAGCGGAGATAGTTTATGGAAAATTGCTAATAGTTATGGTATTACAGTAGATGAATTAAAAAAAGCAAATAATTTATCATCTGATTTATTAAGTATTAACCAAGAACTTATTGTTCCAGTTAAAACAACTACTGTTGAGCCTGATCAAGGAGAAGAAATTGATGAAATCAAATATGTTGTTGTCAAAGGCGATAACTTATATAGTATAGCAAATAAATATAATGTTACAGTAGATGAATTAAAAGAAGCAAATAATTTATCTTCAAATGTTTTAAGTATTGGACAAATTTTAGTTATTCCTGGTACGAAAGATTATGCTAATTATACAGTGCAAAAGGGTGATAGTTTGTGGAAAATTGCCAATAAATATGGCGTTACTGTTAATGATATAATGAAAGCAAATAATTTAAATAGTAGTAATTTATCTATTGGACAAGAATTAATAATTCCTACTAAATAAATTATTGAAACTCTTATGTTGGTTTGTTAGAATATAATTGAGGGATTACTATGAAAGAAAAGTTAGAAAATAAACGCGAAGCAATTGTTCAAGCATTAGCAAATTTAAAAATAGACGGTATTTCTGTAGATGAATCTTATCTTTTAGATTATGAAAATAAGGTAACTGAATCATTGAATATTAATGTTCCTAAACTTATGTTAAAATTTGGAGGTAATAATGGAATTAATAAATGATAGAAGTGAAGAAGAACGTTGGAACGATTATTTTTATCCTGGAACACGAACATTAAAAAATAAATTAAATATCATTGATAGTGAAGAATTAAAAAGCAAAGAAGCACAGATATCTTTTGAAAAATTAGTTCAATTATATGAAAATCCTATATTTGGGAATTATGATAGTCAACATTTAAAAGACATACATAAATATATTTTTGAAGACTTATACGATTGGGCTGGGGAATATAGAACCGTTAATATGCAGAAACAGACAGGCTTTACTGATTATAGAAGTATTGATGAGTATTTAACTGGAGAATTAAAATTAATGAATGAAGAGTTTTTACAAGTTGATAGTTCTTATAAATTTGCGATGTTTTTGTCTACTTATTATATACAACTTATGGCTATACATCCATTTAGAGAGGGAAATGGTAGGGCGGCTAGAGAATTTTTGAGGGAATTTGTTGCGGAAAAAAGTAAAGATTTGCCATTTGGACCACTTGAGTTGGATTGGACAAAATTTAATGGTGAAGTAGTTTTAGATAATATTACATATGCATTGGCTTTTAGAAGTTTAATAGATATGGAATTTCAAAAAGCGCTAGTTAATCCAGAAGAAAAAATGAAAATGTGAAAGTTTTTCACATTTTTTAGTGTAATTCTTTACAAACTCCACTATCTGGTTCATAAAAACAGTGACTTTTATATCTTCCAGAAAGTGTTTGACCGTACCAAGTTGTTTTGCATGAAGTCGTGCCTGAAGGAGCATAAAACCATAAAGCATTTGTTGCTGGATGATAATATTCACCTTTTAAAACTCTTTCTGCTAATGCTTTTTCTTTTGTAGTAGCTGAGCTATAAAACAGTGAACTATTGATTCCACTAAATTGATTGTTTTGATATATTACATCAGTAATTGTTCTTAGGTTTGAAAAAGTTAAACAATCTGCAATTGCTCTATTAACTATAACATTTCCGACCATTAACATCCCCAAGTTTCCTTCGCTTAGTGCCTCAGCTCTCATTAATCTTGCACATAAATCGAGTTCTTTACTAGTGTAATTAATTAACATATAAATATCACCTATTTAATAATATGAAATATTATAATTTTGTTGTAAAAAGTTATGATTGAAAAAGGAAAGTTTGTATGTTATAATTTCTTTGTTTGTTAGGGGTATAATATAATGGTAGTATTAGCGTCTCCAAAACGCTCCGTTCGGGTTCAAATCCTGATACCCCTGCCATTTGAAATTAAGGGATTATTACGATAATCCTTTTATTATGCCTTTTTGTAATTTTATATTTTTAAAATAATTGCTTAGAAGTGATGATGAGAAAGGTATTTGAGTTTTGTAAAAATATTTAACTAAAAATTAAAATATAACTCGAGATTATTACTATATTGAAAATAAGTCATTAAAAAATGTTAAAAGAGTATAAAATAAATTATTAGTAATAATAATTGTGCATTGTTTAGGATTTTAAAGTTATCTATAAAAAGATAAGTATTTAAAAAATTTCAAGCTCAGTTTTTAATTATTTTTTGAAGTTTTATTAAATCACTTACTGTAGCTTCTTCTCCA
>CALVQT010000013.1 GCA_944358375.1 uncultured Bacilli bacterium | reverse complement strand
TCAAGTAGCATATTATATATTACCCGGGACATTTTCCCAAGTTATTACTTAAGACATTATCATAAAATAATCATAAAGTTCGTTGTTAAAAAGTAATAATGATTGACAAAATGTGCTCTTAGTGATATAATATAGCTAAATAACAAAAGGGGGAATAAGTTGTTATGAATGAAAATTTACTAAAAAGCGCAAAAAATTTAAGAGAAATTATTTTAAATGAAAGAAGAAAACTTGAAAAAGAATATTATACAAATATTAGTATTAAAGAAAAAAATAGTATTGTTAAAAAGGTTGAAACATTAGATGATACTTTTGTTAGATTAAATACTGCTATTAAAGAAAATAATGAAGAAACATTAATTCAAATGTTAAACTTTTTTGGCATTAAGTATGAAGAAGAGAAAGTTAATGAACCTGTTGTTTTAAATAAAGAAAATATAACTAAAGACAAAAACAGCTCAAATAAGTTTTTCATTGGATTAGGAACTGGGTTAGGACTTGCTACTGTTGGATTTGGAATTGGAAGTTATTTAAACAATACTGGTGAGGTTGAAATCTTAGATGATGAGGAAAATGATTTAGATGATGAATTGATTAACGAGGAAAAACCTTTTGAAGTTTATGGTGAATTTAATGATTCTGAAAATGAAAAACAAATTCAAAGTAGAGCAACTTGGTTTTATAATAAGTATGTTTCTGAAAACGAAGGTGTTAATCAAATTGGATTAAATGATTTGATAAATGATATTAGAATGATTAATGGGAATTTTAAACATGATGGAAATGATGATGTAACATATAACGCTACAGACATTTCAAATACTGCTAATGATATATTTACTATTGCCAACTATGCATCATTTTCTCAATATGGAAATCAAGTTAAATATGTACAATATGCTCCATTATTCGAAGATGGCTCTCTTGCTCAAAAAGGTGCTGTTATATTAGATAATGCTATGGAAAAAGTTATTAGCGCTATTAGAGCAGATGATACAGAAGCGTTTATGAGCGCAGCTAAAGAATGGGGAGTTGCAGTAGTAAACATATTTGAATATAATGATTTTAATGGTAATTACCCAAGTATATTTCAAATGGAACCATATCAAGCAAATTTCTTATATAAAGTTATGTATGGCAATTATGGACCTTATATTCTAGAATATAGTCAAAAACATAATTTAAATATTTGTATTCCTTATTGTATAGATTATAATACTCATGAAATACAAGATAAACCATTATCTGAAATTATTTATCAAATAAGTGAAGTTCCTACTGATTGGGTAGCTAAGAGAAGTGGACATGATGAAGAATATGCTCAAAATCATGAACCATTACCTGTTGAATTATATGAAATGACTAAAAATTATTATGATAGCAAATATGAATTAGAAATTGGTAAAAGTAGATCTTTAAAATAAATAAAAAAGGGGGATAAGAAATTATGTATAGTAATAGAAAAACTAATTTTAGTGTTTTAGACTTAGTAGTTAAAATATTATTTGCAGCATTATTTATATTTATTCTTATATGGTTATTTAATAAAAATGTTCCAAATATGGTTCCATTTTATAATAATGTATTTAGAGAAAATATAAAATACATGCAAGACGCAGGTGAGGCATATTTTACTGATGATAAGATGCCTAAAAAAGTTGGTGAAACTGTTAAAATTAGTTTATCAGAAATGTTTGATAAAAAATTAGTTTTACCTTTTGTTGATAAAGATGGTAATTCTTGTAATCAATATGAATCTTATGTAAGTATTACTAAAAATGATGATGAGACTTATTCATTAAAAACAAATCTTGTTTGTAATAATGAAGAAGATTATACAATTAAGATATTAGGATGTCATACTTATTGTAAAGATGATAATTGTGCTAAAACATGTACCATTGAAAAGTTAACATCATATAAGTATAAAAAATTAGCCACATCTACTAAAACTCAATATAGTTGTACTGATGGTTATAAGTTAGATGGAAAATATTGTTATAAAACAATAATAACTGATAGTAAACCAGCTAAAGTTACTACAACCTCAACAACTAAATATGAAGTCCCAGCAATAGTAGATAAAGTAGATGGCAAAAAAATACAGTTAAATCCTATTAAGGAATCTGAGCGAGTTTATGTAGATAGAATTGAAAAAACAACTACTAACAAAATTCCATATACTTGTGAAAAAAATACAGTAAGTAAGCAATGTTCTACTACGTATGTACCAAGACCTTATTCATGTAATTGTACTGTTCATGAAGGACCTAATGGAACATCAAGTACAACTTGTAGCACTTGTTATGAAAGTGTACCTGTAGAAACATGTAGTAATGTTACTCAGTCATATCAAGATACATGTTATAATGAAGTACCAGTAACAACTTATTATTGTCCGATGGATACAATTACTGAAGGTAGTGGAGAAAATTTAAAATGTTATAAAGTAGTTAAAAAATATAGTTGTCCTGCTGATGCTAATTTGCAAGAGGGCAGTGGTTCAGACATAAGATGTTATAAAGTAAAAGAAGGATCAGTTACTTATAGTTGCCCAGATAAAACATATACATTAGATGGCAATAAATGTTATAAATATATAAACGAGGAGCATACTGAATATAAGTGTAGCGAAGGTTATAAATTAGAAGGTAGTGTATGTAATAAATATGAAACTGATAAAAAGAAAGCCGAAGCTAAAAAAATAACTACTAAATATTATAAATATCAATGGAGTACTAAATCGTATATTTCAGGATGGACAAAAACAGGGGAAACAAAAATAGTAAATGGCAAAGAAATATGCAAATAGCATATTTCTTTTTCTTGATTTTAATGTACATTATGAGTTAAACTATTAAGTAAGAGGTGAATAATGAAAAAGAAGAAAAATATTATATTAACAGTTAGTATAGTACTTGGTTTAATATTATTTTTTGTAGTATCATTTATGATATCAGGAAATACTAGTAAACCAGTAGTTGTTTTACCGGCGATAGACGATTGGCTTGCAGATACGCAAACATCAACACCTGTTGTAACAATAATAGGTAGTACATCATGTCCTCATTGCCAAAGTTATAAACCTGTAATAACTGATCTATCAGAAGAATATGGGTTTAAATTATATTTCTTTGAAACTGATACTATGAGTACAGATGAAGTTGAAAAATTAACAACTTCTTATGAAGAATTAAATCCAGAATATATTCCATTTACAGCTGTTATTCAAGATGCTAAAGTTATAGACACATTAGTTGGCTATGAAAGTGAAGAAGCTGTTGTTGACTTTTTGAAAAAAACTGAGGTTATTAAAAACTAGAAATCTAGTTTTTTTTAATGTATAATTTAATTGGGTGACATTATGAAAAAATTATTATTATATTCTATAATTATTTTTTTCATATTAATTTTCATAAAATATAGATATAGTGAATATGACATAAAATATGAAGTAAATGGTTATAGTGTAAATACTAAGTATAGTGATAAAAGATTTTATTATGAAATAAGAAAAGATGATAAAGTATATAATTTTGACATCTATAAAAGGCGTAGTTTAAATAAAAAAATGATTAATAGTATTAAAACTATAGAATCAGATGATTTTATTTGTATATATCCACAAATAGACGATGTTGAAACATATCCCTTATGTTATGTTGGTGAAGAATATACAGATTATAATTTGATAGATTCAGAACAATTAGAAATATATAAGAATGAAGTAGTTAATATAGATAAATCTGATAAAGATTTTGTATACCATAATAATTTATCATCTGATGAATATATAGCATTATGGAATTATAAAGGATATATTATAATGAATGGTAACTCATATAAGAAAGTAGATTTATTTAATAAAGATAAATATGATAATACACTTTCATATTTGATAAATGATAATATATATATTGCTAATTACGACGAAGAGCATGAATATAGTAAATTAATAGTATTAAATTTAAAAAGTTTTAAAAAAAATGAAATCGAATTAAATATAAAAATAGACTTTGATTCATATATAGTTGGTAATATTAAAAATAATTTATACATATATGATAATAAAAATAGTATATTATATGAAATAAATATTAAAAATGGAAAAACCATAGTTAAAGGAAATAATGAAATTGGATTTATTAAATATAATGGAGAAGAATTCGAGGTGTGTAGCAAATCAGAGTATAAAATAGATAAAATAAAATATAATGTTAATTATGAATCTAATTATAAATATTTAGTAAATAATGGATTATATAAGTCTATTAATGAAAATAAAAAACTATATCAAAAAATAGTTTCTAATGAAGTAACGCCAATAAAAGAAAACAAAAATAAAATATATTATTTAGAAAATGATAATTTCTATATGTATACTCCAAATAATGGAAGTGAATTAATTTTTTATAATTATGAATTATCTTTTAATAGTAATAACACAATATTTGTATATATAAATAACTAAATATTAAATGTATCATATAATATTTTAGGTGATTAAAGTGTTAGATTATGAAGTTAGAAAAAGTATAGAAAATCCTTTTTATACAACATATGAAATTAAAAGGGGAGATACTTTATATAAAATATCTGAATATTATAATGTTAATACAAAATTATTGGCTGAGTTAAATGGATTGGATATAGATGATTATATTTATCCTAATCAAACTTTATTAATTCCAAATAAGAATGTTAGTTATTATATTACTAAAGAGGGGGACACATTAGAAAATATAAGTAATATATTTAATGTGTCAGAAGAACAATTGGTTGAACAAAATAAAACAATATATTTATTACCAGAGCAAATGATATTTTATAAAAGAGATTAGAAAATCTAGTCTTTTTTATTTAAAAATGATATAATCATTATAATAGGAGTTGGTTTGATTGCTAGTTAAGAAACCTTATGCATTTTTAATAAAAAACTTTAGGCCAATACATGGGGTTCTTTTTGCTATGTTAGTATATTTATCGATTAAGTTATTTTCGATATATTCATTTTTTAGTAATTATGTATCTAATCGTTATTATATTAATACTGGAAGTTTAGAAAGTGAATACATAAATTTTATTATGTTTATAATAGCAATTTTAGTAATTATAGTGTCATCAATTATATTCTATTTATTGGCAATTAAACGGAAAGAGAATAAAACATATCTAGTTGTTAGTATATATAATGTTATTTTAATTATTTATTTTATGATTATATTTAACATTTTTCAAGATTTAAATGTAAATTCAATAGATATGGAATCAGTAAGACTATATAGAGATTTTTCGTTGATAATGTTATTACCAGAAGTAATATTTAGTTTTATTATATTAGGTAGAGCTCTTGGATTTAATTTAAAACAATTCGATTTTAAAAAAGATTTAGAAGAAATAAGTATAGATACTACTGATAATGAAGAAATTGAATTATCACTTGGGAATGATAATTATAAAATACAAAGATATTTTAGAAAATTATTTAGACTAATAAAGTATTTCATATATGAAAATAAATTATTTGTTATTACAGCGTGTTCAATACTTGTTTTAATTTCTTGCATATTTATATTTGTTAAAATTAATGTTTATGATGCTGAATATAAAGAAAACGTACAAGTTGTAGCAAATACAATATGGTATAAAGTAAAAAATAGTTACATTACGACTACTAATATAAATAATAAAGAAATAGAAAAGGGTAAAACTTATTTATTAATCGAAATAAATGCTGAAAATAAACTAAATAATATATATACTTTAACAAGAGAGACTTTTAGATTAGAGACTAAAAAAGGTTTATTATTTCCTATATTTACATTAAATAATATTTTTTTAGATTTTGGACAAACATATTCTCCAACTATAATAAATGCAAATGAAATAAAATCATTTATTGTAGTATTTGAACTAAATTCAGATGAATTAATGGATAAATATACACTTAAAGTAAAAAATTATAATGATAGATCTATTGGTGAAATTCAAGTTCAATATAAAAACATCGTGTTGAATCCTAAAAATATAAATAATATAGTTGATAAAGGGGAATATAAATTATCTGTTAATCTATTATTATCAGATACAATTTTAAATGATTCTATATTAAATATAAATAATTATGATATAAAAGATAAATTTAATGAAATTTACAATGAATGCGATAAGGATAATGTATGTAAAGACATTAAATATGTAGTATCGCCAAATAATATTGGTAAGGGTGATTTAACTGTTTTAAAATTGGAAACTAATTTAAAATTAGATGATAGCTTATACATGAAAAAATATATAAATAGTGCTTCTGAGTTTCTAGAAAAGTATGCTTATATTGAATATAAATATTTAGATTCTAAATATATAACTTATATGCAAGCAATACCAGTTAAATATAAAAATGATGAATACTCTTATCTTCAGGTATCGAATAATTTAAAATATGCTGATGAAATTAAATTAATTTTATTAATTAGAGGTATAAAATACACAATTATCTTGAAATAATGCATATAATTTGATATAATTATATGCACATGGAGCCATAGCCAAGTGGTAAGGCACAGGTCTGCAACACCTTCATCGTCGGTTCAAATCCGACTGGCTCCTCCATTAAAAAGTAACTAATCATACGATTAGTTTTTTAATAAATAAAAGAATATATTAAATATATTCTTTTATTTATTTATTACTATATTTTTAAGCATTTCAGCTGTTTTTTCAACTCCCAATGTATCAATATTAATAGCAATATCATAATGACTTATATCATACCAATTAGTATTTGTATAAAATTTATAATGTTTTGCTCTTTGCTTATTAATTTTATCAATTTCTTTTTTTGTATTTTCTTTTATACCATAATATTTAGAAACTCTTTCTTCTTTTTTGTCACTATATAAAAATACATTATATACATTTTTATTATTTTTTAATACATAATCAGCACATCTACCAATTATGACACATGGTTTTTTGGCTATTTTTTTAATTACTTTTCCTTCAGCTATAAATATATTATTATCATTTATATAATTTGATTTTTTGGTTTGTTCATTTTCTTCAATATATTTTTCAGTAAATCCTGATTCTTTGGCGGCTAATCTAATTAATTCTTTATCATAGAATGGAATATTTAAATTTTCTGCTAATAATTTACCAACATATCTTCCACCAGAGCCATATTCACGAGCGATAGTAATAACTAAAGATGTCTTATTATTTTTATTATTAACCCTTTCCTCTACTGTGATCGTGTGACTTTTTTCTTCCATTTTAGTTAATTTTTTATATTCGCTGTATATAATGAATAGAACAAAAATAAAGCAAGTAAAATCGGATATTACTCCTGCGTATAATGAGCCATATAATCCAAAAATATTTGATAATATAATAGCAAGAGATATAAACAAAATTATTTGTCTTGTAAAAGATACTAATGTTGATTTTTTAATATTTCCAAGTGATTGTATTATAATGCTTGTGCACATTTCAAATATATTAACAAAGCATACCATTAAAAATATTCTAAAGAAATCAATGGCAAATTCCATCACTAAATCATAATTAGGATCTAAAGATGTTATAAACATTGATGTAATTTGTTTTGGAAAAATAAAGAATATTAAATTAAATATAACACCTATAACAAAACTAATTAAAAAAACTTTTTTAATAATTTCTTTTACTCTTTTATAATTACCGGCTCCATAGTTATAACCTATAATTGGTTGTGAGCCAATAGCCATACCTAATATAGTTGATATATAAAGACTATTCACTTTAGATATGATACCATAAACTGATAAAGGTATATCACTACCAAACTTACTACTAGCACCAAATATAGTCATTAAATTATTCATTACAATAAATAAAGCTAAAATAGTCATTTGAGTTATAAAACTTGATAATCCTAATCCCAAAGTTTTAAATATAGATTTATCTAGTTTATAATCACTTTTATTTAGTTTTACTGATTTAATTCTAGGAATATAAATTAATGATATAATTAATGATACAAATTGTCCAATTATTGTAGCCAATGCACCACCAGCTACACCCATATTAAATATCATAATAAATATATAATTTAAAATAATATTTAATATAGCTCCTATAACTAAACATACCATAGAATATTTAGGAGAACCATCAGATCTAATAATAGATGATAATCCAGTATAAATTATCATAAAAGGCGCACCAATTAAAATAATTCTACCATATGTAATAGCATAATCATACACAGTGGGTGTACACCCAAATATTTTAATCAAGAATGGTAAAAATAATTCACCTAATAATGCAGTAATAACAGAAACAATAATTAATAAAGTTATTGATCCCCCTAATCCTTTTTTGGCTGATTGTAAATCTTTTTCGCCCAATTTTAAACTGAAATTAGCAGAAGCACCATTTCCAATTAAAGATGCAATAGCATTACATATAATAACTAATGGAAAAATTACATTAGTGGCGGCATTTCCTAAAGTTCCAACGCCTTGGCCAATAAATATTTGGTCAACAATATTATAAATGGAGTTAATAAGCATACTAATTATACATGGTATTGAAAAGCTTATTAATAATTTAGAAATTTTCTCTTTTCCTAAATCTATTTCTTTCATAAAAACACTTCTTTTTCTTCTTATTTTTTGCGCAACTCGATAATTATAGCACAAATATTTTTTTGTGTAATACCTAAATTTTATTTTTTGTAAACTAATTTGTTTTATATTGTTAAAAATTGTTTTTAGTGTTAATATAAAGTAAAGTAAGGAGAGTAATATTATGAATGATCAAAGTAGTCAAATAAACCAAAATATGCAAAATAATAACTTAACGAATAATTTACCTAATCCAGAAAAAAAGAAAAAAAATACATTAATTCCAATAATCGTGGGTATTTTATTGGTGACTATTGGAGTATATATATATTTTGGGGTGCTAAAGAAGCCTAATGATACTCTTGATAGTGAGATTACAATATCTGAAGCGATTAAAGGTTATAAAAATTTGTTTGATTGGAATGGAGTGTATAAAAAAGATGACATGGAAGTTCACATATACCAATCAAGCTTAAATGAAATAGCTATTCTTATTTCAAAAATAGTTGATGGTGAAATTAAAACTGCTAATTTTGTCGCTTCTGTTGAAAACAATAACGTATCATATGATTCAGATTTTTTTGGATATAATTATAAATCAACAATTGTTAAAAATGAAACTGGAATTAGTTTAAAATATACAACTAATGAAGAAGGAAGCGATTTTACTAATGTAGATGTAGATTTACAAAAAGTATCTGCACCGACAAGTGATATGATTGGATTATATTATAATGATGATGCCTATGTTATTATAAGTGAAGTAACTGATAATGAGGTTTATGTTATTTTAAAAACAAAAAAAATATCTGAATCGGAAATGATATATTTTGATAATATAAATAATCTAAAACAAGAAGATGAATTTAGAAAAATTAATATTCTTAGAGATAATGATGGGTTAGAAATTATATCTTCTGCTATTGATGAGGAGAATATATTTAATGTAATTAATGGCAAATATATAAAAAAATAAGAGCTTTTAAAGCTCTTTTAATTTCTTATCAAATTTATCATTATCGTATTCTATTTCTATAGTCGAATAAATTATATTTTTATCTTTTAAAAATAATTTAACACTATTTTTAAATTCATTTATTTGATTAATTGTTATACACTTATTAATTAATATATGTGCTGAAATGCAATTATTTACACCATCTACTGACCATACATGAACATGATTAATATCTTCTATAAAATTATATTGCATCTTTAAATCTTTTTTTATTTTCTCAATATCAATATCTTTTGGAACTTTTTCCATAATTATATCAAAAATGTCTTTCAAATTTCTATATACATGTAATAATATAAATAAACCTAATAAAATGGACATTATTGGATCAATAATAATTAATCCAAATACTTTTATGATTATACTTCCAACTAATATTAAAATCCAGCCAAATACATCTTCTAACATATGTAAATTAATAGATTTTTCTTTATATTTAATACTTTTTGATGTTTTATAAGCTGCATATCCATTTATAATTATACCAAATATTGCAAATATAATCATAGCATCATGATTAACTTCATCAGGATTAATAAGTCTTGGAATTGAATTAAAAATAATTATTCCTGATCCAAATATTAATACAACAGATGTTACAATTGCACCTAACAATGAATATTTAAGATAATTGTATGTATTTATTTTATCAGAATTTATTTTATTTTTCTTTTCAAGTAAAAATGAAATACCTATTGAAAATGAATCACAAAAATCATGTATTGCATTTGATAATATTGAAATACTATTTGTCAAGATACCTCCAAGTCCTTCTAATAAAGAAAATGTTAAATTAAATAAAAATGCAATTTTAATGTTTTCAAAAGACTTTTTTTCAACGATTTCAACTTTTTTTTCTGGTTTTTTTTTATTTCGCATATTATCACCAAATTAATTATAACATAATTATGTTTATTGTAATATGAATTTTATATAAGTAATATATTTTATTGAAAGAATTTAATAATTTTGATAAAATATTTATGGTGATATGAATGAATTTTAGTGACTTAGCATTACAAGGAAGTGTGAAAGAACAAGTGATAATCTTATCATTAATAGGCATTGGCATTATTATTCTAATAATGATATTAACTGTTATTAAAAAAATGAAAGACAAATAATATGAAAAAAATTGATTCTTTTTATATTTGGGGATTTTGGATTATTTATTTAGAAATTATTTATAAATCTTTTGTATTAAATAATCTATTATCATTAAATACCATATCAGTAATATTTTTTAGTTTGATATGGATTTTGATATTATTTATATTTACTAGCTTATTCAAAGAAAGAATTAATAAAATATTAGTGATTATTATATTATCTTTTTTGATTATATTAACATTAGCACAAATAGTTTACTTTAATATATATAATTCAATATTTTCTTTCTTTTCATTGACTACTGGAACAGGACAAGTATTGCAGTTTGGGAAAATAATAATAGATGTTATATTTAGAATATGGTATGTATTTTTGATTGTAATTATACCTTTTATATTATTTTTAAAATTTAATAATAAATTTTTTTCTTATAAAAGAATATCATTAAAAAATGCTTCTATTTCACTTGTTTCGATGGTATTTGTTTTGTTTGGCTTAGTTGTATATATAAATATTAATAGTGTTATAAATAAATTAATATATTCTACATATAGTTCTATATTGACAATTAACAAAACGGGTTTATTAACTATGGAAATAATAGACACATATAGATATTTTTTTGGTTTTGAAGAAAAGATGAATTATAAAGAAAAATATATTATAGATGATAATGAATTATATAATGTTTATAATATTAATTTTGATGAATTAATTAATAGAGAATCAAATGAAAGAATTAAATTGCTATATAATTATTTTGATAGTGTTAAACCTACTAAAAAAAATGAATATACAGGATTATTTAAAAATAAAAATCTTATATTAATTACGGCTGAATCATTTGATACTATTGCTATTGATAAAGATATAACTCCAACTTTATATAAGCTATCAACAAATGGAGTTAAGTTTGAAAATTATTATCAACCAATATATCCAATTTCAACATCTGATGGTGAATATATGATATTAATGTCTTTAATACCTCAAGAAGGGACATGGAGTTTTTCTAAAACTTCTAATTTAAATATGAAATATTCTATAGGTAATATGTTTAAAAATCATGATTATTTAACATATGCATTTCATAATCATGATTATAATTTTTATAATAGAAGTAAATCACATACAAATATAGGATTTAATTTTATTGGATGTGGGAATGGCCTTGAAGAGATTATGAATTGTAATAATTGGCCAAGTAGTGATTATGAAATGATTGAGTCTACGATTGATTATTATATCGATTCAAATAAACCATTTTTGACATATTATATGACAGTAAGTGGACATTTAAATTATGATTTTAATTCAAATGATATGGCTATTAAAAATAAAAAAGAAGTAGAAAATTTAGATTATAGTAATTCGATTAAATCTTATTATGCCACACATATTGAATTAGATAAAGCTTTAGAATTATTAATTAATGAATTAGAAAGAAAGAATATTTTAGATGATACTCTTATTATCATTTCTCCAGATCATTATCCATATGGATTGAATACAAAACAATTAAATGAAGTTAGTGAATACAATAAATGCGATAAATTTGAAAAATTTCATACATCATTAATTATGTATAATCCTAAGTTAGAAAATATTGTTATTGAAGATACAATTAGTAGTTTAGACATTTTACCAACCATATATAATTTATTTGGCATTGAATACGATTCTAGATTTTACGTGGGAAAAGACATATTTAGTGATGATGATCATATAGTTATTTTTTCAGATAGAAGTTGGATTACAAATAAAGGAAAATACGATTCTATAAAAAATAAATTTATTAGTAATAGTGATGAAGAAGTTAATAAAAAATATATAGATATGATTAATGAAATAGTATCTGATAAGTTTTCGGTATCTTCAACAATATTAGATACAAATTTCTATGAGAGGGTAAAGTATTATGCTGAAACTGAGGATTAAAAATTTAAATGTAGAAGATGTATTAACTAGCGGTTCTTGCTTTAGAAGTATAATTGAAGAAGATAAAAGCATAACTAGTATATTAAGCGATAGAGTTATTAATATTAAACAAGATAATGATATATTGTATATTGAATCATCAAACTACGATAATTTAGAAAATATTATAAATGATTATTTTGATTTAAAAAGAGATTATGATAAAATAAATAATGAAATTATTTTAAATAATAGTGAATTAAAAGATTTAGTAGAGTCATGTAAATGTTATAGAATATTAAATCAAAATTCTTTTGAAGTAAGTATTAGTTACATAATAAGTCAAAATAATAATGTAAAAAGAATAGCAAATAGTATCAATGAAATAAGTAGATTATATGGAAATAAAGTAATATTTAATAATAAAGAATATTATTTATTTCCTACATATGAACAATTGAAAGATATAACAGATGAAGATTTAAAGAAAATAAAAGTTGGCTTTAGAGATAAATATATCAGAAATTATTTAGATAATTATAATGATTTAATGAATATAAACAATATATCAACAACAGATGCATTAAAAGAACTTATGAATATCAAAGGAATAGGATTAAAAGTAGCATCTTGTATATTGTTATTTGGTTACAGAAGATTAGATGTTTTTCCAATAGATACATGGGTAAGAAAATACATATCACAAAACTATAATATTAAAAATACTCAAAAAGAAATAGAAAAATTTGCTAAAAGTAAATTTAAAGAATATTCAGGATTAGTAATACAATACATGTTTCATGGACAAAGAAATTTAAATAAATAAAGTGTAATATCTATAATAAAAAATATAAATAATTAATTTTCTATGTTATAATAATTATATGATGGTAAGGTTTTTAAAAAAAAATTTAAATTATATAATATTGTTATTGCTATTAATAATTTGCTTTATTATTATTTTTAATACTTCGTTTAGAGAAATAATAAATAATGCTGATAATAAAGTTATAAATTTTATTAATACTATAATTAACACTAAATTAACAAATATTATGAAGATTATAACATTATTCGGAGATATTTATATACCACTTTTAATAATTGTGTGTATATTTATTTTCAAAAAGAAAAAAATACATGCAATTATATTATCATTTAATTATATATTTGCTGGATTAATAACACAATTTTTAAAGATATTAATATCACGGCCAAGACCAATAGAATCAATAATAAAACTACCTAATAGTTTTAGTTTTCCAAGTGGACATTCACTTACATCAATTGTCTTTTATTTTACATTATGGTATTTGCTAACAATAAAATCTAATAAAAAGATAAAAATTTTTACTTTTGTTATAACATTAATTTTAGTTTTATTAATAGGATTTTCTAGAATATATTTAAAAGTCCACTTTTTTTCAGATGTTATAGGTGGATTTGTAATAGGAATAATATTAATATTTATGATTGTTAATTTAATAAATATGTTTTTTAAGGAGAATTTATGAAAAGGGCATTAGTATTAGAAGGTGGAGGTGCTAAGGGAGCATATCAAGCTGGTGCGATTAAAGCACTAACACAAAAGAAAATATATTTTGATGCTGCAGGAGGAACATCTATAGGAGCAGTTAATGCTGCGTTTTATGTATCTAGAAAATTAAATTCTATGTATAAGTTATGGCAAACAATTGATAGTGATGATTTATTTGGAATAGATCCTAAAATGCTAGATAATATATATAATAAAGATTTCACAATGAAAGATATAAAAGCTGGAATATTAAATATTGTTAAAATAGTAAAAAATTTAGGTATAGATACCACAAATATGAAAAAACTTATTAATAAGCATTTTAATGAAGATAGAATTAGAAAAAGTAGGATAGATTATGCACTTAATACTTTTAATTTAAGTGAATTTAAGCCTGTAGAAGTATTTAAAAAGGACATACCAAAAGGGAAACTAGGTGATTATATACTATCAAGTGCGTATTTACCATTTTTTAAATTAGAAAGAATAATTGATAATAAATTTTACTTAGATGGTGGTATATATATGAATTGCCCTATAAACATGTTTATAGATGCAGGATATGATGAGATATATGTCATTAAGGCATGGAGAAGCAAATTAAAATATAAAAATAAAAAAGGAGTTAATGTACATATTATCGCACCTAGAGAAAATTTGGGATCTATTGTTAGGTTTACTCCTTCTATTGCAAAATATAGGATGTCATTGGGATATTATGATACACTAAAATATTTATATAATTTAGATGGTAATAAATATTATTTTAAAAATTATAGTGATAAATACTATGAAAATTTATTTGATAAAAAAACTTTTAAAAAAGTAGAAAAATTATATAATAGAAGTGCATTTATTAAAAAAGATAAAGATTTTATTCTTAAAATAATAGAAAAAATATGTATAGAATCAAAAATGGAAAGATTTAAAATATATAATTTACCATATTTATTAACAAGACTAAAATATAGATATGTCAAGAAGAAGAATGATAAATATTATTATTTTATAAAGAATATAAAAATCGATTTTGAATAAAAGAAGTCCATTAAATATATAAAAGGGGCTTTTTTATTATAAATTAATTAAAATTACTTGAAAAAAAAATATTATATGATAAAATATTATTGCATATGCAGGTATAGTTCAACGGTTAGAATGTGGCCTTGCCAAGGCTAAGATGCCGGTTCGATTCCGGTTACTTGCTCCAGTGACGTTTCTGTTCGAACTTTTATAGTTTGAACTTGAGATACATATCAATCCGTTCGGGTTGATTTTTTTGTGTTTACAAAAGAATTAATAAGGAAAGGATGTGATTTTTATGATAAAGTTTACTACACAAGAGTTAGAAATGGAAAGTAATCTTAAACAACGTATTGAGTTTATTTGTGAGTTTTGCCATACTACACCAAAGATTATCAATGGTAGTATCAAACGAATAAACAATACTAACTTGAACTACCTAGAACCACATAAAATCATTATAAACAATACTACTTTTCTAGCATTTAACTATTCTACTGATATTTATGTAGGTAATTTAAGTAAAAAGATTAAATTAGTAGAACTTGAAGATTACATAAAGAATATGGCTTAAACACTAATGAGTTTTGCAAATGATATTGACTTTTTCTCTTTAAAACCTTATCATATAAAGCGAAAACAAGGGGAATTTACATACCAAATCTTTTTAATGGGGTTATGATTTGGAAGTACACAATTTAAAAACATAAGTTAAAGAGATAAAGGTAGTAGATGTATCTATGGGCTTTTATCTCTTATTTTTTTAGAAAGGATGTGGAATAATTATGAACGAAGAAAAGAAATTATGTGGACTATATTTGAGAGTAAGCACGGAAGATCAAGCACGTGAGGGTTTTAGTTTACCAGAGCAAAAAGAACGACTAGAACAATTTTGTAAGTTTAAAGATTATGAGATAGTAGATTATTACGAAGATGCTGGTATAAGTGCTAAAACAGGCAATTTAAGACCTGAATTTGAAAGACTTAAAGAAGATATTAAAAGTAAGAAAATCAACACCATAGTTGCTTTAAAACTAGATAGAATAACTAGAAGTATCTTTGACTGGGAAAAGTTAATGACATTTTTAGAAGAAAATGATGCTTACCTAGACTGTGCTAATGATGAAATAAATACTACTAATGCTAATGGTAAGATGATTTCAAGACTTTTAATGAGTGTTAGTCAAAATGAAATAGAAAGAACAAGTGAGAGAACAAAGATAGGTTTAGCAGGTGCGATTAAGCAAGGACATATTCCAAGTCAAGCACCACTAGGTTATAAACACGAAGATAAGAAGTTAGTAATTGACTACTCTACTAAAGATATTGTAGAAAGAATATTTAATCTATATTATGAGGGTAATTCTTATCAAACTATATCTAATTTACTAAATGAAGAAAAGGTATTAGGTAAGAACAACTGGCGAGATTCTTCTATCACTGCAATACTTGAAAACGAAATATATAAAGGTGATTTCGTTCATGGTAAAAGAACAAAGCATCCTACTTATTACTTTGATGTTGTAGAACCTATTGTATCTAAAGAATTATGGGAAGAATGCCAAGTGCAAAAGAAAAAGAACTCACGTAGTTATCAAAGAACTTTAACTTATCTATATTTACAGAAACTAACTTGTCCTAAATGTGGTCGCTTAATGGGTGGAAAAGCCACAAAAAAGAAAAATGGTAATGTTTACTATTACTACTATTGTACTGACTGCAAAGTTAATTTAAAAGAAAATGTTATAAATGAATATTTTGATAATTTCGTACAGGAGTTAGTAGAATATGATAGTGTTGTTAATCAATTCTTCCTACCAATGATTAAACAAAAATTTGATGAACCTAGAGAACAATTAGAAAAGGAACTTTCAAAACAAAATGATAAACTAGAACGTATTAGAAAAGCATATATTGAGGGTGCATTTGATTTAAAAGTTTATAATGAAGAAAAGAAAATTGTTGAAGATGCTATCACAAAATTAAATGATGAACTAACTGATACCAATAGTTGTGAAGAACTTAACTTTACTCCACAAGATATACTTTTAAAACGAGATATTGATTATATTAACCGAGTTAAGTTAAAAGATGAATATAAGAAAAGAACTAAAACTTGGAAAGACTATACTAGAGAAGAAAAATCTGATTTAATTATGAGATATGTAGATGAGATAAAATTAAAACAAAGGAATAGTCTAATATACGTTGATGAAATACTATTTAGAGAAAGTATTTGCAAACCTTGTAATGAGTTATTTGATAAAGGTTATATTGATGTTAAAACCCCTGCTTTATTTGGTAATTTAGTTGGTGAACTCCGATTCAGTAATTATCTACCTGAAGAAGAAGTTGGTAAACACATAATGAGATTAAGGCAATACTATGATGTCGGTTATGAAGAAGCAACGTATTTTGTAGAAGATAGAGTTTTCTATTTTAACTTTATAAGAGATGACCGAGCAATAATAAGAGTATTCCCACTTGAAGATTATTGCAAGATAGACCCTGATATAAAAATGAAAGAGTATAAGTATGGAATTATCTATATTCGTGGTAAAGATGAATTTCAAATGCAAGATATAAATTCTGCATTTAACTATATACCTGATGAAACCAATGATAGTGTTATCTATATGAAAGAACCAATACCAATAGAAATATGTGTTAAACCAGTAAATATGGAAACAATGAAAAATGATACTTCTAGTCAAGGGTAAATTTATTTACTCGTGAAACCCTTGACTAGAAATAATTAAATAAATAATGGAGCAAGTTTAAAACAAAAAAGTTTACTTTTCTTGTTTTAGACTTATCTATCATAAAAGATTTTTTGCTAACTTTTTAATGAAAAAAGTTATAACAAACGTGGCACGTTTTGTTGAACGAAGTTCAATGAAAGTGGCGATAGTTTGTTACCAAGACTTATGTAATTTTGTTTTATTGCGTTAGCTTTAAAACATTATGGAATAAGTCAAAAGGGTTCTAGGGAAGCCCTAGCCCACGAGGTAATTTTGATGGTACGTCAAAATACCTAGGGGGTTAAACATTTTGACAAAGCCAAAATAAGTTTAAAATAAGGAGTGTGATTTTATATATGGACTTTGAATATAAACGAGAATTTTATAATTTAAAATATGGTAAATGCCATCTAATTGATGAGAAAGAAAACTTGTATTTAATCTATGCTGATAATTGTTTTAATCACTATATCGTTTGTACCTATATTGAACCAAATTCTAATGCAATGATGAATCAAGAGTTCTTCCCTACTTTAGAAGATGCAAGAAAATATTTTAATGATAAATAAGGGGGTTGATAGTTTATGAGCGAATTGTCTTACTCACTACATTTAAGTAGTGATAAAAATAGAAAGCCATCATCAAAAAATATGGCAAAGAACAATACTTCTGGTTCTACCTCTCTATCTAATAATGCTATCCAAAATGCAAAGCAATTATCAAGAGTAGATAAACATAACTATCGTAAGTATGATAACAATAGCGAATTGATAGAAATAATCAAAGGTACTACTTCTCTTTATGAAGATGTTAAAAATCTCTATTTAGAAGAATTTGAAGAAGCAAGACTTGAATATAACAAAGAGCAAGAAAATAAAGGTAGAAATGATAGAAAGATTACTGATTACTTTAAAAAGATAAGTGATAATACTAAAAACGATCTTGCTTGTGAGATTATTATAGAACTTGGAGATAAAAAATACTGGGACACTAAAGATGATAAATTTAAGCATAAAATGACTAATGTCTTTAAAGAACAACTTAATGATTTACAAGAGTTAGTTCCTGATTTTAAAATAGCAAGTGCAATTATTCATTATGATGAAACAAGTCCACATCTTCATATTGTAGGTGTACCAATAAAATATAAAAGCAAAAATGGTATGTCTAAACAAGTTGGTAAAGGCGATGTTTTCACTAGAGATAGTTTACGTACTATTCAAGATAAAATGAGAACATTGTGTATTGCAAGTTTTAATAAAGAATATGGTCTTAATAATATCTTAAAGAAGAAAGAAAAAGGCAGAAATAAAGACATAAATGTTAAAGATATGACTAACTACCAAGCAATGAAAGAAGAACTTAATAAGAACAAAGAAGCATTAGAAATTGCGAGTAAAAAATCTAGTGAACTTGATAAAACTACAAATGATATTAAAGATACTATCAATAATCTAAAAAAAGCACCAATAGTTAAAAATACCTACACTATTTCAGAGAGTGATAGAAATAAGATTATAGACTATGTTGATAAAGTTCAGGATACTAACAAAGATTTTAAAAAGACTGAAATGTTATCAGTAACCTTAAATAATGTTGATACTGAATTACAAGAAAATAGAGAAAAGATTAAAATACTGACTGAAAATAATAAAGCATTAACTCTTAAAGTTGATACTTTATCTAAAAATATTGATAATAAAAACAAAGAGATTAAAGAGTTAAAAAATGATAATAAACACCTACAAGAAATGGTCGATTATTTCAAAAATCTATTTAGAAGATTAGTAAAATTCATTAAAAATAAGATGTTTGGTAAAGAAAAGGAACGAGAGGATTATTGGAAAGTATCTAAAGATATGTACGAACACGGAATATTTAGTGATGAAACTATTGAATCAATTAAAGATGATTATGTTTGGAATAAAGAAAATGATAAACATAAAGATAAAGGTCGAGATGACTTTGAATTATAGTTTTTAAGAGGATGTTTTATAAGTGATGAATTACTTTATAAGTAGTTCTCTTTTTTTGCTCTTAAACACTATTAAAATGCCTTAAAAAGTAGTATAATTAGATTATAAAAGTGATACACAAATAGTAATTTGTAAAGGAGGTATTTATGGGAATAGAACATTCGCAAAATTATTTACATAGTAAACAACTTGTAGC
>CALVQT010000012.1 GCA_944358375.1 uncultured Bacilli bacterium | reverse complement strand
ATAAAACATTAGATGACTTGATAAAAGCAATAGATGACTATATTTATTATTACAATTATGATAGAATTAAAGTAAAACTAAAAGGACTGTCCCCTGTAAATTACAGGTTACAATCCTCTAATTAGAAACTATTTATAAACTATCCAACTTTTGGGGTTCAGTTCATATGTAGTGTTTTTTTTATTTATAAATTGGGTTATAATAATAAATATAGGATAGGTGATAGAATGAAAGAGGTATATCAAAAAACAATAGAAGAAATATATAAAGAATATAAAACTAGCAAAGAAGGATTATCTGATAAGGAAGCAGATAGAAGATTAAAATTATTTGGTCAAAATATTTTAATTGAAAAGAATAGAAAAAGTAATTGGGAAATATTTATTAGTCAATTTAAAAATATTATGATTATTTTATTATTGGTAGTAGGTGTAATGTCATTAGTATATGCTATATTTACATCAGGGGATTTTTTAGAACCAATAGTTATTCTTGGTACCTCTCTTATTAATTGTTTAATGGGTTATTTGCAAGAGTCTAAAGCTGAAAATGCTTTAGAAAAATTAAAAAATTATTCATCAGATAAAGCTAAAGTAAAAAGAGATAATACAATAACTGAAATAGATTCTAAAGACATAGTAAGAGGAGATTACTTAATATTAGAAGCAGGAGATAAAATACCAGCAGATGCAAGAATTGTAGAAAGTTATTTTGCTAAGTGTGATGAATCTATTCTTACTGGAGAAAGTATGAGCGTTGATAAAACAGAAGATACTGTTAGGAGCAAAGTTTTAATAGCAGAAAGAAATAATATGGTATATTCTGGTACAATTTTAGTAGCAGGAAAAATAGAGGCAATCATTACTGAAACAGGTATGAATACTGAATTGGGTAAAATAGCTGCAACTATTGATAGTAAAGAAGAGCCAATTACTCCATTACAAGTGAAAGTAAATAAGATTAGTACTTTCATTTCAGGTGTAGCAGCTATTCTAGTGGCATTCGTATTATGTTATGGTTTAATTATGGATTATACATTATTAAACGTTATCATGCTTTGTATTTCTATGATAGTAGCAAGTGTACCTGAGTGTTTGCCTATTGCTATAACAGCAACTTTATCAATTGGTGTATCTCAAATGGCTAAAGAAAAATCAATTGTTCGTAATTTAGCAGCAATAGAAACATTAGGTGCTACAGAAGTAATTTGTACAGATAAAACAGGTACATTAACTACTAATAAGATGGAAATTATTAAAGTATATACTAATGGTAAAATAATTAATTTGAAAGATATCAAAGAATATAAAACATTAATTGATATAATGGCATGTTGTAATAACTCTAATAAAGATGAAAATGGTAAATACCATGGTGATAGTGTAGAAGTAGCATTAAATCAATATTTAGAAAATCAAAAGATAAATGTTGAAAAATTATTAAAAACTAAACATCGTATTTTAGAATTACCATTTGATTCTAAAAGAAAAATGATGAGTACTATTTATCAAGATGGAGATAAAATTATTTACACTAAAGGTAGTTTAGAATCAATTCTTCCTAAATGTAAATTTGTTTTAATAGATGGAAATATTAAGCCTATAACTAGAGAAATAAAAAAACAATATGAGGAAATGGAGCATAATTTATCATATGAAGCTCTAAAAGTATTAGGATTTGCTTTTAAGATTATTAATAAAGAAATAAAAAATGAAGAAGATTATTTTAAAGAAGAATCTGATTTAGTTTTAGTAGGTTTGACTGGTTTTAAAGATCCTGCTAGAAAAGATGTAAAAGCAGCTATCGAACATTGTAAAGAAGCCCATATAAGACCAATAATGATTACTGGAGATAATTTGGAAACAGCCCTATCTATTGGTAAAGAAGTAGGTATATGTAAAAATGATGAAGACGGTATAAATGCCTCAGAATTAGTTGACTTAAGTAAAGAGGATTGGGTAGAGTATGTGAGTAAATATTCAGTATTTGCAAGAGTTAGTCCAGAAGCTAAAGTTCAAATTGTTACAGCTTTACAAAAACTTGGTAAAGTAGTAGCTATGACAGGCGATGGAGTAAATGATGCTCCTGCCATGAAGTTAGCAAATGTTGGAGTAGGAATGGGAAAATCTGGAACTGATGTTACTAAAAACGTTGCTGATATTATTTTATTAGATGATAGTTATAGTACTATTACAACAGCAGTATCAGAAGGTAGAAGAATATATGATAATGTTATTATAAATGTTCTATATAATTTATCATCTAATTTTACAGAAATAGCTATTATTTTAATAGGTATGTTTATGGGAAGTAATATTATATCAGCTATTCATGTATTATATATTGATCTTGTAGCAGATACTCTTCCGTCTATTTGTTTAGCTTTTGAAAAATCATCTAAAAACAATATGAAGAGAAAACCAAATGGCATTAATAAACCAATCTTTACACCATTTTTTGCAGCATTCCTAATATCTTCTGTAATATTAGAGGCAGGAATAAGTTTATTTGTATATTTCCTATTTGCTAAAGAAGGATTAGAAATAGCTCAAACTTTAGCACTATTTAGTATTGTAATTAATGAATTTGTCTTTGCTTATAATTGTCGTTCTCTAAAAGAAATGATCTTTGAAAGAGGAATATTCTCTAATAAACATTTGAATATTGGAATATTAGCGTTATTTATAGTCCAAATAATAGTATTCTTTACTCCAGTAGGTAAATTATTTGGTTTAGTTATCATTAATCTTTCTCAAGCATTATTTGTCTTAGGAATAAATATTTTATCGTTTATAATATTAGAATTATGTAAACCAATAATTGTAAGATTATTTAAAGATAATTAGAAATAATTATCTTTTTTTATGTTATACTAAAAAAAATATTACTTTTGAAGGTGGTTGATTAAATGAATATATATGAGATATTAAATAAACTAAATATTAAATATCAAGAAGTAGAGCATCAAGCTGCTTATACTGTAGAACAAATTCAAGAAATGAATATTGATTTAGATGGAATAGGTTGTAAGAATCTTTTCTTAACAGATAAAAAGGGTAAATATTTTCTTGTAACTATTGAAGAAAATAAAAGAGTTAATATTAAAGAGGTAGAGAAAATTACTAATTCAAAACACTTATCTTTCGCAAGTAAAGAAGAATTAAAAGAAATTCTTTCTTTAGAACCTGGTAGTGTTACACCTTTAAGTATTATAAATGATCATAATAATAAAGTTATTGTAGTATTAGATGAATATTTAAAGAATAATAAGATATTAGTACACCCTAATATAAATACTAAAACTATTTCTATTGATTTTGCTGATTTAATTAAATTAATAGAGTATGAAAATCACCAATATATTTTAATGAAAGGAAATGTATTATGATTAAAGTTGAACATGTTACTAAGAAATTTACTAGAAATAAAAATAAACGAGAAAAAGAAGAATTTTATGCTGATGAAGATATCTCTTTTGAAGCTAATAGTGGAGAAATAATTGGTATTTTAGGTCCTAATGGTGCAGGAAAAACTACTTTATTAAGAATGCTTGCTGGTATATTAGAACCTACTTCTGGTCAGATAAGTTTTGATAAATTAAATTATAAGAATAATGAAATTGAAATAAAAAAACAGATAGCCTATTTATCTGGTAATACGAAGTTATATGATACTTTATCTTCTTATGAATTATTAAAAATGTGTTGTGATATTTATGGAGTAGATAAAAATAAAATAGATAGTAGAATAAAAGAAATATCTAAAATATTAGATATGGATAATTTTTTATATAATAAAATAGCTAATTTATCTACTGGTCAAACTCAAAGAGTTAATTTAGCAAGATGTTTAGTTCATGATCCAAAGTATTATATTTTAGATGAAGCAACAACTGGTTTAGATATTATCTCTAGTCAAATTATTTTAGATTTTATTAAAAAAGAAAGAGATAATGGAAAAACTATTATTTACTCAACTCATTATATGGAAGAAGCTGAAAACATTTGTAATAAAGTTATTATGATAAATAAGGGTAAAATAATAACTACTGATACTCCTAAGAAAATAAGAGATAAAACTAAAACTACTAACTTGAGGGAAGCTTTTTTTGAACTTATAGGAGGTGCTTCAAATGCCGAATAATTTATTAAATATTTTGAAAAAAGAATTAAGAGAATTATTTAGAGATAAAAAATCTTTAGTAATGATGCTCATAATACCTATTTTTATTCCTCTAGTAGTAATAGGTATTTCCGCTTTATTTGAATCTGAATTAGATAAAGATGTTAACGAGTACAATAAAATTGGTTTTGCTTATGAATTATCTGATACAGAAAAACTTTTAGCAAAAGAGATGAAAATAAAAGTAGTCACTGGAACCATAGAAGAAGTAAAAGAAGAGTATACTGCTGGTAATATCAATATATATATTACTAAAGAAGATAATAAGTATACTATAAATACTGATGGTTCTGATAATAGTGTCTATGCAGCAAATTTAATGGATATTTATTTTAATACTTATAAAGAATATCTCCAACAAACTTATTTAGAATCTAATAATATTGATTCAGATAAAGTACTAAATATAATTTCTGTAGAACAAAACTTAATAGAGCAAGATAATTTTTATGCTGATTATATAAAAAATTATGCCTTTCTTTTTATAATAATGGCTATTACTGTATCAGCAACTTATCCTGCAACAGATACAACAGCAGGTGAAAGAGAAAGAGGTACTTTAGAAACATTACTTACTTTTCCAATCAAAAGTAGAGATATTATAATTGGTAAGTTCTTAGGAGTAAGTATTTCTTCCATAATAACAGGTCTTGTTAGTTTAATTTTAGCTATTAGTTCTTTATTTATAGTTAAAGATATGTTCAGTATTTATGAGGGAGTCAACGTATTATATTCTCCACTTAGTATATTATTTGCAGTTATAGTAATAATTGCTTATTCATTGTTTATTAGTGGCTTATGTATTGCTATTGCTAGTACTTCAAAAACATTTAAAGAAGCTCAAAGTGCTTTAACACCTTTAACGTTTATTTCTTTCTTCCCAAGTATGATAGCTTTCATGCTTCAAACGACAACAACCCCATTATTATCTATTATTCCATTCTTAAATTTTACTGTAATATTTACAGATATTAATAGTGGCAAAATAGATATATTAAATATTTCATTAATGATAATATCTTCTATAATTTATATAAGTATCGTATTTATATATATAATTAAACAATACAAATCAGAAAAAGTATTATTTGCAAAATAAGGAGTTTTATGGAAATAGAAAAAATAATAAAAAAAACAACAGAAAAGAATCAAGACAAAGTAAATTGGACAAAAGCTTGGAGTACAAAATACCCAATATTAAAAACATATCAAAAAGAAGTAGATATTCCTAAATATTCTACTCAATTAAGAAAGTTATTAGAAGATTTAAAATTAACATATAATTATAGTGAAGTAGATGCTATATTAGTGTTGAAAGATATTTTATATCATGAAATGAAAAAAGAGAAAATTTAATTTTTCTCTTTTTTTCTTTTATACTGGTAAACTATTTTATATAACTTATATTTTAAAGGAACTAATAACTTATATAGATAATATATTGGTTTATTAATAATTAAATCAAACTCACCAATAAACTCTAAATATTCTCCACCAAGTCTTTTTTTAAATAAATGAATACCATAAACAGGATTTTCTTTAACTGGATTACCAGTAGTACCAAAGAAATCTATAATTTCATAACCTTCTTTTTTGGCATCTTTAATTATTTCATAGTATATAAAATAATTAGCATTTAACTCTCTTAAAAGACTATTATTACCACCATGTAATGTCCAAACTTTATTACCATATTTTGCTGTTAAAATAGCAGATAATACTAGTTCTTTTTCTTTAATATCTTTAATTACATCATATTCTTTTTTAGCTTTAGTTAATTGATTAATGAACTCTTGTTTTTTATTATTATTCTTCTCATTATTTTTATATTTTTCATCATTCATCTTATTGATATTTTTTTCTATATTATTAATCTTTTCTTCATAAGTTTTTTTTAATTTATCAACATCCACTTTAACAACATATAAATCACTCATATTTTCTTTATGGAGTTCTTTATAATAATTTTTATAATAATCATATGAATGATTAACTATATTTTCACGATCAGCAGTCTGACACATAGTTTCAAAAAAATCATCAATAGTATTAATATCATTCTTTATTAATATCAAATTATAAGGATTACCCTTATTGATTATTTTTCTTGTAGTAGGATGAAAATTTTTTGTAATTTCTTCAATAGTTGGTTTTAGACTTAAACGAAAAGTATACCTAGGTTGATTATTTTCAAAATTTTTATTAAAACCTAAATGTTTATATCCTAATGATTTAAGATAAGTAACTAATTTTTCATTATTAGGTTGATCTTTAATGATATTACCATCTATATCTAATGGATGAAGTTTAATATCAGGATCAATTTTTATAAAAAGTGCTTTGGATTTCTTAGCAAAATTTTTAAGTTCTATAGTAAAACTTTTAAGTAATTCTTTATTTTGATAATCAATAACAAAACCTCTAGGTGAATAAAAATAAGTATATCCTAAAATTAGTGGTCTTTCTAATAACAAAGCAACAGCAACTAATCTACTTTCATCATTTTCATATCCTATATAATGTGCTTTAACATGACGCTCTTTTTGTTGAAATTGTCCCCAAACATAGGAATGAAGAAAATGAGAATTTTCTATATGTTCCATGCAAAAATCTTCATATTTTTCTTTTGATAAATTTTCGATTAACTTCATCCAATCATCTCCTATTCAATATAATACTATTTTTTAGAAAAAAATGATATAATATTTATGAAAATTCAAATAATAAAAGAATTTAATCACATAATTTGGAAGTGAAGTATGAATCAACAAAAGTTTGGAAAATTTATAAAAGAAATAAGAAAGAAAAATAATTTAACTCAAAAGCAATTAGCTGATAAATATAACGTTACATATCAGGCTGTTTCTAAATGGGAAAATGGTAAAAATATGCCTGATACTTATTTAATTAGACAGATGAGTAAAGATTTTAATATTAGCTTAGATGAGTTATTTGATGGTGAATTTAAAAATGAAAATAATAAAAAAAGTAATAATAAAATGATTTTTATATTTTCTATAATTAGTTTTATACTATTAATATTATTAGTAATTTTTTTCTTAAGTAGAAATAATGATTTTTCATTTAAAACATTATCAAGTAATTGTACTAATTTTAATATTTCTGGAAATATTGCTTACAATAAAAATAAGTCTGCTATATACATAAGTAATATAAAGTATTGTGGTGGAAATGACATTACTAATTATAAAGATATTGAATGTGTGTTATATGAATATAGTAATGATACTGCTAAAAGGATTAGTTCATATAAATATAATGGAGATAAAGAAATTAAGTTAGAAGATTTTTTACAAGAAGTAACTTTTACTATTGATGATTATGAAAATTCTTGTAAAAATTATCAAGATAATACTTTAAATCTAAAGATTTTAGCAACTGATAAAGAAAATAAAGTAATAACTTATGATATTCCCCTTAAGTTAGATGATAAATGTCCAATTAAATAATAAATATAAACTCAACTAAATGTTGAGTTTTTTCAACTTCTTCTTTATTGAATAAGTAAATTATTTTTAGATAAAATGTTCTTGGAGGGAAGTTATATGAATAAAAAATATTTAAGTATTATAGCTGGTTTAGTTATTATTATTGTTATTTTGTTAATAGTTTCAATAAATAGTAATAATAGTACATTAGAAAAATTACCTAAACCAGAAATTTCAGAGGGGATTAGAGGAGAACAATTTGGAATAGATAAAAATATTAATGAGAGTACTATTGATAATTATCTAGGAAGAAGTGATAGTGTATATCGTGATATGCGAATGTTAATAGATCCGGGAAACTATGCGGCTATTGGTGGAGATGCCTATTTATCAGGATTTGTTGAAGGATTTGAAGTAGTACCATATCCATATTTAGTAAATGTAACTGGTTTACCAGAAGAAGTAGGCGATACTTACACTGGAACAACTTTATTTACTGAAAAAGATGGTGAATATGTCGCAAATTACGAAGAATCATTAGACATATTAGAATATCTATTTCCTAAAGATAAGAATATTTTTCTAATGTGCGGTGGCGGTGGCTATGCTGGTATGACTAAAAATATGTTAGTATCACTAGGATGGGATGCTAATAAAATATATAATGTAGGTGGTTACTGGTCTTATAAAGGTAGTCATAATGTAGAGGTTAAAAGAACTATTAATGAAAAAGATTACTACGATTTTTGGAAAATAAGTTATCATGATATAGACTTTAATAATTTGAGGAAAAAATAATGCCTAAAAAATATAAATTACTAATATTTTTAATTGGTTTATTTATAATAATATGTTTTATCTTTTTAAAAGTATTTAATAATAATTCATTTAAATTAGAAGAAAAATATTATGATAATTATAATGCAGAAAATCCATTTACAGAAATAGATAGTCAAAAATTAAATGAACTTCTTAAAGAAAAAGAAAGCTTTGGAATTTTTATTTATCAGCCTTTATGTGTAACATCAAATAATTTTGAAGAAGTGTTATTAGAATTTATGAATAAATATAAAATAAATTTTTATAAAATAGCTTTTTCTGATTTAGCTAATACATCATTAGAAAAAGAAATAAAGTATTATCCATCATTTGTTATTTTTGAAAAAGGAAAAGTTACTGATTATTTAGAAGCTGATAAAGATACTGATATTGAGTATTATGAAAATAGTGAAGGTTTTGAGAAATGGTTCACTAAGTACGTTAAATTAGAAAATAAAATATCAAATGACAATCTAATTAATAGTACAAATAGTAGTATTGATGATATTCAAGATACGAAAATTGAATTAGATAATGTCATTAGAGAAGATAATAAAGTAAATATTTATTTCTTTTGGGGAGATGGCTGTCCTCATTGTGAAGAAGAATTTAAGTTCTTTAAAAGTATTGAATCTGAGTATAGTAAATATTATAATCTATATGATTTTGAAACTTGGTTTAATGAAGATAATGTCAAAATACTCGAAGTATTTTCTAAAGCCAAAGGAGATAAAGTTAAAGGCGTTCCATATACCATAATTGGAGAGCAATCTTTCTCTGGTTTTAATGATAGTTCTAAAGAAAAATTTCTTAAAGCAATAAAAGATCAATATCAAAATAGCTATGATATATATTTTGATAAAATTAAAGAATAGCAATAAATCTATTCTTTTTTTGTGATATAATTAAATTGTAAAATAGGAGGTAATAATAATGAAAACAGTTGTTATAACTGGAAGTGCAAGAGGACTAGGTCTATGCATGGCTAAAGTCTTTAGAAAAAATAATTTCAATGTAGTTATCAGTGATTTAAAAGAGGAAAATTTAAAAAATGCAGCAGAAGAATTACTAGATATAAAAGGAGAAGGTAAAGTAAGTTATCATATATGTGATGTTACTAAAAGTATTGATATAGAGGAACTAATTAATTTTGCAGTTACAGAATATAAAAAAATAGATATTTGGATTAATAATGCGGGTGTTAATCAACCAGATAAAGCATTATGGGATTTAAGTGAAGAAGAAATTAATCTAATCTTAAATATCGATTTAAAAGGAGCTATAATTGGATCTAAACTAGCAATGAAAGAAATGATGAAAAATCATCAAGGTGCTATTTATAATATTGAAGGATATGGATCTAATGATGCTATGATGTTAGGTCTAAATATGTATGGTACTAGTAAAAGAGCAGTTACTCATTTTACTATTGCTCTTGCTAAAGAAAGTGAAGAAAAAGATACTGGTGTAATTGTAGGAAGATTATCACCTGGAATTATGATTACTGATTTTATTACCAATGCTTTAGGTAATGGAGAAAAAATCAACTTACCAGAAAGAACAAAGAAAGTATATAATATTTTAGGTGATTATCCAGATGTAGTAGCAGAATTTTTAGTTAATT
Source organism: uncultured Bacilli bacterium (assembly GCA_944358375.1). Next base: position 14,206 of record CALVQT010000012.1, on the reverse strand, counting down.
CAATGATTAATAATACAAAAAATAATGTTAAAATTAATTGGCTAACTAATGGAAAAGCAGCTTGGAGATTTATGACTTCTGGATTTAATAAAAGAGACTTTTTTAATAAGTAACATCATAAGTGTGCTTCAAAACACACTTTTTTTAATGGAAAAATAAATTTATAATTTAAATTATTGATTTTTAAATAAAATAATGCTAGAGTATTAGACGAATTGAAGCTTTAATATAGTGTTCTTTTTAAATAAGTGAATTATTAATCGATATAACAATACAATGGAGGGGGGTATGCACAGAAGCAATATTAGAACTTTTATTGTATTGCATAAATACATGTGCTATTCATAGTAACAAAAAATTAAATTTTAGAGGAGAACATTATGAACAAAAAATTAGGTATTATAGTTGTAATAATATTATTAGTTGTAGTTGTAGTATTTGCCGGAAGCAACTTTAACAACAAAGGTGAAAATTCAAGTAATGAAGTAGTAGTATATTCACCACATGGTGGAGATGAAAGAGGTGAATATCTAGTTAAAAAAGCAAAAGAAGAAATCGGTTTAGATGTCAAATTTGTAAGTGCAGGAGGTTCTGCTTTGGCTGAAAGATTATTAAATGAAAAAGAGAACCCTCAAGCAGATGTAACTATGGCTCTTAACCAAATATTTTTATACAATTTAAAAGATAATGACGTTCTTGAAGAATATACTCCATCTTGGGCAGGAGAATTATCAGAAAGTTATTATGATGAAGGATATTTCTATGGCTTTGGTAGAACACCAGAAGTAATAGCATATAATGTAGACTGGTTTGAGGATAATGATATTGATCCACCAACTTCATGGTTAGATTTAACTAAAGATGAATATAAAGGTTTATATACCATTGGACCATTAGAAAACCAAACAACAAGAATGTATTTAGCTGGTTTATTATGGAGATTTTATGATGAAGAAACAGGAGATGTTACTCAAGAAGGTTGGGACTTTATGAAAAAACTTTATGAGAATGCATATTCTGTTGAAAATATTAATTGGGAAGATGTAAAAGAGAAAACTCCAATTGCAATAGATTGGTATGGTAATATTAAAAAACAAGCAGAAAATTATGGATTAAATTTAGAATACGTAAATGATGAAGATGGAAATATCATTTCAGTAGAATCATTAGCTCTAATTAAAGGCGCAAAAAATTCAGAAAATGGTAAAAAGTTTATTGATTGGTTTGGTTCAGCAGCAGTACAAGCTGATTATGCTAAACAATTCTTCTATTTTGGACAAGTACCTCTAAATTCAAAAGCTTTAAGTCTTTGTGATTCAGAAATACAAGATGCTTCAGCAATGTTTAAAGACCAAGATGTTGATAATCGTAAAATAGCTGATAAATTAGATGAATGGATTAAGAAAATAGAATTAGAAATTATGTAATAAGAGGATATTAGAATGATAAAAATAGATAATGTTTCAATTATTTATGGCAAAAATGAAGTAGTAAAGAATTTCTCTTTAGAAATTAAAGATGGTGAATTTTATACAATATTAGGAAATAGTGGTTCTGGTAAAACAACTATTTTACGTGGAATAGCTGGTTTAGAAAAAATAAGTAGAGGAAATATCTGGTTTGATAATAAAAATATTACAAATATGGATATTGAAAAAAGAAATATAGGTTTTATTTTTCAAAACTATACATTATTTCCTAATATGAATGTACATGATAATATAGCCTTTGGATTAAAAGAAAAAAAAGAAAAAATAGATGAAATAGTAAAAGAAATAGCCAAAGTAATGAAAATAGACTCTATTTTATATAAAATGCCTCATGAATTATCAGGGGGTCAACAGCAAAGGGTTGCTATAGCACGTTCACTAGTTTTAAAGCCAAAGATTCTTCTTTTAGATGAGCCTTTTTCTAATCTGGATAAAAGATTAAAAGAACAATTGACAGCAGAAGTATATAAGTTAAATAGAAAAACAAAAACAACAATTTTATATGTAACACACGATCAAAATGAATCATTTGGCTATTCAGATAAAATAGTAATAATGAAAGATGGAAAAATTCAACAAGTAGATCCACCAGTGAATATTTATAATAAACCATTAAATGATTATGTAGCAGAATTTTTTGGAAAAAATAAACTGGAAGATAAATTCATTAAAAGATTAAAACTTAATTTAGATATAAATAAGCACTATTATATTAAAAAGGAAGATATAAAACTTAAAAATAGTAATAAGAAATATCAAAAAGGTAAAGTAATCTTTGAAATAACTAAAGCAATCTATAATGGATTTTATTATGAATATGAATTGCAAAATACTATTCAAAAATTAAGAGTTATTGATTTTGATACAGAAAAAAAATATTCTCAGTATGTAGAAGTTAATATAGATCCTAAACTATTAATAGAAGTAGATAATGGAAGATACATCGTCCAGTAAGACCACTCAAAAATTAATAATAAGCATATTAGTATTAGCTGTCGTGTGTTATTTAATAATTGGGATTTACTATCCTATCAGTTCAATAATCTCTAAAGTTTTCTTTGACGGAACTTTTGGTATTGATTTAATAAAAGAAGTATTTAATTCAAAAAGAATACTAAAATCACTAACCAACACAATATCTATTTCGATCATCACTGTAATATTAGTAAATATTTTAGCATTATTTCAACTAGCCATAACAGAAATATTTGAAATAAAATTTTCTAAACTATTTAAATTAATATTTTTAGTACCAATGGTTTTTAATGGAATTTTATTAGTAACAGGTTATGATTTTATATATTCTTCAAATGGTATTGTAACGGTTTTTTTAAGTAATATTTTTCCGAATATAAATACAGATTGGTTTAATGGTTTTATTGCCGTATTGATTGTTCAAGTTTTTAGTATGACAATATATCATATGTTCTTTGTAAAGGACTCAATAAAATTAATCGATTTTTCTTTAATAGAAACAGCTAGAGCACTTAATATATCAAAAATTAAAATAATCTTTAAAGTAATATTTCCTATGATATTACCATCAATATTATCATCTTCAATTTTTGTATTTGTGGCATCTTTAGCATCTAATTCTGCTCCAACTTTTTTAGGCGGAAAAGACTTTTATATGTTAAGTCAGTCAATAAAGAGCTTCAATAGTATAAATTATCAAAATATAGCTTCAATGTTAACTATATTGTTAGGTACTTGCTCAATTTTACCACTAATTTTTATAAAAAAAATAGAATCTAAAAAAAGGTTTTATTTAACTTCACACGTAAATAAACAGATTAAGAAAATAAAAATTAATAGTAAAATAATAAAAACTATTATCTATATTTCAGCAATAATTATTTCAATTATTTATTTATTGCCAATAATAGTCTGTATCATATATTCTTTTGCCGATATAAATTCAATATATATGAAAACATTTCCACAAAGTTTTTCATTATCTAATTATATTAGAGTCTTTAATAATACAGACATTTTGATGCCAATTATTAATAGTATAAGATTAAGTCTTGGCGGAACAATAATTGCTTTAATAATTTCATTAATAATGATATTCTTAACAATAAACTATAGAAGTCGAATAATAAATATTTTAGAAAAAACTTTATTAATAGTTTGGTTTTTACCTGCAATCTTTTTTGCAACAGGTTTTATTCTAGCTTATAATAGTTCAAAAATATTTTCTATGAATAGTGACTTTATATTAATGTTAGGATATTCATTACTAGTAGTCAATATGATAATTTACTCTATAAAAGCTATCATAAAAAATATTAATAACAATATTCTGGAAACAGCTAGAGTACTAGGTTGTGATAAATTAAATACTTTTATCAAAGTACTTCTACCATTATTATTTCAAGTAATAATTTCTACTATATCTTTATCAATATTAACTTTACTTTCAGAATTTACAATTTCAGAGTTATTATATTCATATAGTAATAAACCAATTAGTATTGTTTATCGTTCAGAATTTACTAATTCAACACCATATCAGGCAGCTAATGTTTTAGTATATACAGTAATTATATTATTATTAAGTATTATAGTACTAAGCTTAATTGCCTTTGCTAAAAAGATTAATACTAATAATAGTACAAAAAAGGAGATTTAGTAAAATGGTTAATATAAGACAAGCAAAAATAGAAGATACAGAGAAGATAGTTGATATTAATATTAATTCTTGGATATCTACATATAAAGATATTGTACCTAAAGATGTTATAGAAAAAAGAAAAACTAATAGAAATGAAATAATTAATAGATGGAAGAAAAAAATAGAAGAAGATCAATCTTTTTATGTTATTGAAGATAATCAAGAAATATTTGGATTTGTCTCTTTTGGTAATAGTTACAATGAAAAGTATAAAGATTATGGTGAAATATATTCCTTATACTTAAAAGATAATTATTGTGGTCATGGTTATGGAAAAAAACTTATAGAGTTCGCTATAAGTAAATTAAAAGAAAAATATCATAATATAATTGTATGTTGTTTAACAGATAATTCTGCCATAAATTTTTATCAAAAACAAGGTGCTAAACCTATTGAAAATACTTTTAAAAAATATGATGATAAAAAGTTAAAATTAACAATATTAAAATTTGAAAAATAGATTTTTAAATTGAAACATTAATATACAAAAAGTCCAAGAATTATTCTTGAACTTTTTGCTTTTATTATAGAAATATTGTAAAATAGCCTAAGAAGGAGAGATAAAAATGATACATAATATGCGCCTACATAATGATCCATTTATTAAAATAAAAAATAATACTAAAACAATTGAAATAAGATTAAATGATGAAAAAAGACAACAACTAAAAGTTGGGGATACTATTGAATTTACCAATGTAACAAACAATGAAAAAATATTAGTAGGGATAACTGATTTATATAAATTTAAAAACTTTACTGAATTATATAAAAAATTTGATAAGATTTCCCTAGGATATAATGAAGATGAAATAGCTAATCCAAAAGATATGGAAGAATATTATTCTCCAATTGAACAAGAAAAATATGGTGTATTAGGAATAAAAATTAAATTATTAAAGAACAAATAAGGGTGATTATTAAATGAGAATAATTTTGGCATCAGCGTCAAGACAAAGAAAAGAAATATTAGATATGATAGGATTGAAATATGAAGTAATTCCTAGTGATATTGAAGAAAAAAGTAATAAAAAAAGACCCAATAAATATGTGGAAGAATTATCGCTAAAAAAAGCAAAGTCAGTAGCTGATAAAGTAGGAGACAATGCTATTATTATTGCAGCAGATACTATAATTTATTTTAATAATAAAAAATATGAAAAACCAAAATCAAAAGAAGAAGCTTTCTATAATTTAAAAGAGTTATCAGGAAATAAAAATTCGGCCTATACTTGTATTACTATAATTGATTTGTATCAAAATAAAACAATTACCACATCATCTAAGGTAGAAGTTTATTTTAAAAAGATGACTAATGAAGAAATAAATTGGTATATAAACAATGAAAGTAAAATATATACTTCATGTGGCTACGTTCCAGAAGGAAAAGCGGCTTTATTTATTGATAAAATAAATGGAGATTATAATACTTTACTAGGTATTTCTCCTAGTATTTTAATCGATGAATTAAAAAGTCTCAACTATAGTTTAGAAGATTTATTTTAAAAATGAAGTAAAAATGCTATAGTTAGACCTAATAATTATGATTATTGTTTAATACAGATGGAATTTAAAAAGTATCTAAAATACTAAAATAATATAAAATTATATTAAAAGGAGCCAAAATGAAAGTTATTTTCTTAGATATTGATGGTGTCTTAAATTCTGATGAATATTATGAAAAAACAAGAAATTTAGATATTCAAGGAATTGAAAGTGAAATAGATGTTAGTAAAATAGAACTATTAAAAAAAGCTATAGATATAACTGAAGCTAAAGTAGTATTGACTTCTTCATGGAGATATACTAAAAATGCTTTGTTATTAAAAGATTTATTAAGAAAGTACAAAATTAATGTTGATTCAACTCCCTATATAGATAATAAAAGAGGATTGGAAATAAAAAAATGGTTATTAGATAACCCAAATGTTGAAGATTATGTAATTATTGATGATGAAGTATTTTCTTCCTATGATGAAGAATTAATGTCAAAACTGATTAAAATATCTAATACAAATGGTCATAATTTTGGGCCAGGATTATTGCCCAAAGATATTGATAAAATTATTGATAAACTTGATAATAAAAAGAAAGTAAAAATTATGATGTAAAATCACATCAGCCGAAAGAAGGAGAAAAAATGAATAAGGTAGTTACAATTTGTGGTAGTATGAAATTTCAAGATAAAATGATGGAAGTTGCTAAAGATTTGGAAGTTAAAAATAAATATTTAGTTATTCAGTGTGTTTATGCAACTAGTGAATTTAGTGAAGAAGAACAAAAAATAGTAGGTGATTTACACTACAAAAAGATAGATATAAGTGATGGTATTTATGTAGTTAATGTAGACGGATATATAGGCAATACAACTAGTAAAGAAATAGAATATGCTAAAAAATTAGGTAAGGAAGTAATGTATCTAGTCCCTGTAAAAAAAGATGTTTAACTAGCATCTTTTTTATTTTTGAATTAAATAACAATAAAAAAATTATGATATAATATAACTGCAAAAATATAGGAGGAAAAAATGAAAATTTCAATAGTTTATTCAAGTAATACAGGAAATACGAAACAACTTGCAGAAGCAATAAAAGAAGAAATAAAGAATGAAAATATTATCTATTTTGGAAATGTTAATGAAAAAATACCTGATGCTGATCTATATATTATAGGTTCATGGACAGACAAAGGAAATGCTTCAAAAGATATAATAGAATTTTTAAAAACATTAAAAGATAAAAAAATCATTTATTTTGGAACAGCTGGTTATGGAGGAGGTAGTGAATATTATGATATTTTATTTAAAAGAATAAAAAATGATATTGATTCTTCTAACATAATATTAGGACACTTTTATTGTCAAGGAAGAATGCCAATCCAAGTAAAAGAAAAATACATAGAAATGATTACCAAAAATCCAGAAGATGCTAACTTAAAAGTAAATATTAAAAATTTTGAAGAAGCACTATCTCATCCTGATCAAACAGATTTAAAAAATGTTAGACAATGGATAAATAAAATTATAAAATTTAATAGTAAAGAAGAAAAAAGAAAGGAAGAGTAAATAATGAAAGAAATTAAATTAAAAGTTAACGGAATGCACTGTGAAGGATGCGAAAATAGGATTAAAAATTCTTTAAGTACAATAGATGGTATTAGTGAAGTATCAGCAAATCATACTAATGAAATAGTTATAATTAAAGCTAATGATGATATTAATTTAGAAGAAGTAAAAGAAATGATTGAAAATTTAGATTTTGAGATTGAGGAAAATTAATAGTGAAAAAAATTATATTAATAGTGGATGGCATGACTTGTAGTGCTTGTTCCAACGGATTAGAAAAGTATTTGAATAAACAAAATGGTATTATAAATGCTAATGTAAATCTCGTTATGGCAAATGTGACTGTTGACTATGACGAAAATATTTTAAATCAAGAAAAAATAGAAAAGTATATTAAGCAAGCCGGTTTTAAAAGTGGTGGTATTTTTAAAAATATTAAAGTTGAAAATAAAAATAAACATGAAAAAAATTTATTTATAGTATTTTCATTATTAGCAATAATTTTAATGTACATATCCATGGGACATATGTTAAATTTACCAGTACCAACAATAATCAATCTTCATGATAATCCAATTATCTATACTAGCTCATTATTATTTTTTACTATTTTATTTTTGATTTATGGATATGATATTTTAAAAAATGGTTATAAAAATTTAATTCATAGAATTCCAAATATGGACACTTTAGTTTCTTTAGGTGTAATTAGTAGTTTTGTGTATAGTTTATATGGAATGCTTAAAATATTGAATGGGGAATATACTTACACAATGAACTTATATTTTGAATCATCTGCAATCGTAATATACTTTGTTAAATTAGGTAGATATTTAGATAATATTAATAAAGATAAAACAAAAGAAGCAATACAAAAATTAGTTGAGATAACTCCAAATCAAGCTACTATCGAAAAAAATGGTAAAGAATTAAAGATAACTTTAGATGAAATAAAAAAAGGAAATATATTAATCAGTAAACCAGGAGAAAAAATAGCTGTAGATGGTGAAATAATCGAGGGAAAAGCTCACTTTGATGAATCATTTATTACTGGAGAAAGTAAACCTATTATAAAAGATAAAGGTGATAAAGTTGTCGCTGGAAGTTTAAATTATGATGGATTTATCAAATATAAAGCAGAGAAAATAGGCAAAGAATCTACAGTCTCAGAAATAGTTAGATTAGTTATAGAAGCAAGTAATACTAAAGCACCTATAGCAAAAGTAGCAGACAGAATTTCTGAATATTTTGTTCCTGTAATAATTATTATTTCAATTATAACATTTATTGTATATTTATTATTAGGTTATGATTTAGCAACTTCTCTTTCAACTTTTGTTACTATTCTTGTAGTTGCTTGTCCATGTAGCTTAGGGTTAGCAACTCCACTTGCTATCGTTGTAAGTGAAGGAATATGTATTAAAAATGGTATTTTAGTTAAAAAAAGTGAAATTTTAGAAACTGCTGCTAAAGTAAATACCATTGTCTTTGATAAAACGGGAACATTAACTTATGGTAGATTGAAAATATCTAAAATATATAATTATAGTAATCTTGATAATAAAAAGCTATTACAATTAGCAGGAAGTATTGAAAATAAATCAACACATCCAATATCTAAAGCATTTATAGATTATTTGGAGGAAAATAAAATAGATAAGTTAGAAACTAGTAACTTTAAAAATATACCTGGATATGGAATTATAGCCTACATTAATAATGAAAAATATATTTTGGGAAATCAAAAAATAGTTGAAAAATATTCTATCTCTAATGATCATTTAAAAGATGAGAAAGAATTATCTTTAGATGGATCTAGCATTATATATATAATAAAAAATAATATAATTATTGCCTTAATTGGTGTTAATGATGTAATAAAAGAAAATTCTAAAGAAATTATCAATCAGTTAAATAAAGAAGATATTGAAACTATTATGCTTACAGGTGACAATAAAGAAACTTCTCTAAAAGTTGGTAAAGAAATAGGAATAACCAACATCATATCAAATGTTCTACCTAAAGAAAAAACAGAAGTTATTAAAAGTCTCAAAAAACAAAACAAAATCGTAATGATGTGTGGAGATGGAATTAATGATAGTCCAGCCTTAGCACATAGTGATATTGGAGTAAGCGTAAAAAGTGGAACAGATATTGCAATGGATTCTTCAGATGTAATATTAATTAAAAACGATTTAGATTCTATCTTAAAGCTAATAAAAATAAGTAAAAATACAATAAAAAATATTAAACAAAATCTATTTTGGGCATTTTTTTATAATATATTAATGATTCCTATCGCAATGGGAATATTACGACCATTTGGAATTGTAATAAATCCTATGATTGCTAGTTTAGCTATGGTATTAAGTAGTCTTACAGTTATATTAAACACTTTAAGATTAAAAAAAGAAAATAATTAATAAAAGATGTTTTATAACGTCTTTTTTTCTAAAAATGTTATTAAATATAAATAAAAATTATATTATAAAATCATCTATATATAAGGAGATAATATATGAAAGATAATCTATCATTCAAAAATCTAACAATAGATTTTTCCAAATTATTAAAAATAGGATTTGTTAAAGAAAATGAATGGTATAAATATGAAAAAAAGATAATGAATGACCAATTTCTCTTGATTATAAAAATAGATAAAAATAAAAATATAACATCTGATATTATTGAAATATCAACCAACGAAAAATTTCTTCGTTATTATGTCATTAATAGCACAGGAGAATATGTAAATAAAATAAGAGATGAATATAATAATATTATTGAACAAATAAAAAATACTTGTTGCCAAAGAGAAATATATAAAAGTGAATATACCAATTTGATTATTAAATATATAAGAGAAAAATATCATGATGAATTAGAATATTTATGGGAAAGATTTTCTAATACTGCTGTATGGAGAAATAAAGTAAATAATAAATGGTATGGTATATTATTTATAGTTGAAAAATCAAAAATAGGTATTATGGAGGAAGGAAGTATTGAGATTATCGATCTATTATTAGAAAAAGAAAAAGTAAAGTTAATAGTTGATAATAAAAAATATTTTCCGGGCTATCACATGAATAAAAAATATTGGATAACTATAAAACTTGATGGTTCTGTTGATATAAATGAAATATATAAACTTATCGATAATAGTTATCAGTTATCAAAAAATAAATCTAAATGAAATTATAGCTTATATCAATAATTAATTAAAAATTAGGTATACTTTTTTACAAAATTTATTTATACTTAAATTAAAAAGATAAAGTACAGGAAAATGTAATAAGGAACTAAATAGTAAATAATTATAGGAGAAAATAGCATGAATGAAAATGAACAAATTAGTTTAATAAAATTGCTTGAAAAAAAATTAAAAATACCTGAATATCAAAGACCTTATGAATGGAATAAATATAATGTATATACATTGCTAGAAGATATAATGGAAAAGTATAAAGAAAATTTAGATATAAATTTAGGTGCAATAATTTTATTTAAAGGAAAAAATACTGATAATTATGAGATTGTAGATGGATTACAACGAATTATAACATTATCTTTATTATTAAAATTTCTCGATATTGATATTAATATAAATTTATTAAATGAAAAGATTTTATGTATTTCTAATACAGAAGAGAGAATATTAAATAATTATAATTTAATAGAAAAATTTATCAATAAATTAGAGAAAAATGAAAATATTGATAAAACAAAATTTTATAGTTATTTAAAAAATAATGTAAAATTCTTTTTATTAGAATCTTCTAACTATCAAGAAAGTTTTCAACTTTTTGATGGAAGAAATTCTAAATATAAAGATTTAACTCCTATTGATTTATTAAAAGCATACCATCTTGGTGAAATACCCGAAGATTATCCTATAGAAAATAAAATTAAATTATTGAGTTCATGGAAAAAAAATATTGAAGAAAGTTTTGAAATAGATGAATCTATTAATAAAAATGAATATCTAATTAATAACATGCTATTTAACATTTATAATTGGTCATTAAATAAAAATATTAGGGATTTCACTAAAAATGATATTTATTTATATAAAGGATACAATAAATTATGTAAATATAAATATGTCAAATATTATGAATCAAATAATAATATATTTCAAATAAATAAGCCATTTCCTTCTGGAGAGGGATTCTTTAATATGATTAACTATTATGTTAATCTAGTTGATAAAATAATAAAAGAAAATAATTTAGAAAAAAAACTTGAAATTTCTACTAATCAGAAACAATATTTTAAATATATTAATTATTTATATTATGATGCTATTTTGTTATTTTATGATAAATTTGGAGAAGAAGTTTCTAACTTTCAAAAGGAAATGATTCTTGATTTTATACTTACATGGAGTGTAGCACATCGTATTAATAATCAATTAGTCAGCACCCAATCAATAAATAATTATGTATTAAATACAAAATTTAATTTTTTCTTTGAATGTGATAAAGCTTTAAAGGTAGAAGAATTATTAAAAATAGAAGAGTTAATAATAGGTAAACCAAATAAATCGGAAATATTAGGGGAGTTAAGGAGTAAATTATGGGAAAAGTTAAATTATGTGAAGGATTAAAAAATAAATACATTATTCCATGTTTTCAAAGAGAGTATTCTTGGGGAGAAGAAGAAATAGAAGAGTTGATCAAAAATATATTGAATACTAAGAATGATGAAAATTATTGCTTAGGTATTATTACTATTAAAGCAAACAAAAATAATAAAATGTTGATTGATGGGCAACAAAGATTAACAACGTTATATATGATTGCTATATATTGTGGATATATAGAAAAAGTAGAAGAAATTAATTTAGAATCAGAATATGATTTAATTTTAAATGAACAATCAAATAACTTAAAAAAAATATTTTCAATGACATCTAATGATAATGAGTTTGATAAACTTCCACCCAATTTAAAAATAGCATGGAAAATAATAAAAAATAAAATATCAGATGCTGATAAAGAAAAAATTAAAGAAAAAATTAAAAATAATTTATATTACTATGAAATAAATTTAGATGACAAAGTAAATATTAATCACTATTTTGAAGTTATGAATTCAAGAGGTATTCAGTTAAGCAGAAGTGATATAATAAAGTCTTTTCTAATGAATAGATTAGATGATGATATTGATAAATCGAGATTAAATTATTTATGGTATAATTTGGAAAAAATGAATAATACTTTAGATGATATAAAAAGTTTCAAAGAAGTTAATAAGAAAAACAATGTAAAGTATTTAACTATAAATAATATCATAAGTCAGAAAAATAATTTTAACACAAGTTATCAGATTGAACAAAATAATAAAGATTATGATAATTCAATTCTAAATTTTGAATATTTCTTACTATATTCTATAAGAATATATAAAAATAAAGATAAAGAAAATTATGATTCTAGTGGAGAATTCAATCTTGAAGATTTAATAAAAGAATATAAAGATGAATTTATTCATAAAAATAGTGAGGAAATAATTGAATATCTAAATTTTTTAATATCAATTAAAAAAATATATGATAAATATATTGTAAAATATGATAAAATCAAAGACACATGGCAACTAGATATTAATAATGAAAAAATAAAGTTAATTCAATCATGTTTAAGAGTATCCTTCATCAACAGAAGATTAATGCATTGGATATACATAACATTGAAATATGTATACAATAATAAAGATATAAATGAATATGTAAATTTTATGGAAAAGTACATAAAAGAAAAATATATAAAAAATTTTATAAATGACAATAAAGATAATAATTATAGAACAGGATTTGATACTCCAGTTATTGTTTTAAATTATTTAGATTATTTAATGAAAATTAATTATAAAAAAGTTATTGAAAGTATCCCAGAGTCAAAAGATATTGAATTTGAAAAGTTTACATTCAAATTTAGAAACTCTATAGAACATTTTATGCCAAGAACTGATGAAAATGGTGAACCAAATGAAGATTGGGTAGATAATTTTGGAAATCTTGCCTTATTGGCATATGGAACAAATACTAAAATGCAAAATGCCAATCCGTTAGAAAAAGCGACTCATTTTAAATATAATTTAAGTGGTTATAGCATAAAATTACAAATAATGACAAAAATAGCGTTAGATGGAGGCTGGAATAAAGATAAATCTACAAAACTTACTAGGAAGTGTATAAATTTATTAGATGAGGATTTAAAGTTAAAATAAACTATCCTATAGATTATGTAGATTTTTAGTAAAAAAAGTAAATAAAAAAAATTATAAATACATAAGAATTTTATTGTTTGATTGTAATTGTACATATTTAATAAAAAATTAATTAAATATGATAAAAGAGGAGAAATATTAAAATGATAACAAAACAATTAGAAAAAGTAATAGAAAAGTATAAAATCACACAAACTAATAATATAATTTATGGAACTAACATACCTATGCCAAATAAAGTAATACCAACACCTTGGAAAACATATATAAGATTTGATGAAACGCAATTTTATTTTTTCTTATTTAATGAAAAAGGTATCACTTTATACACAAGAGATAGTGAAAGTTGTGCAACTATATTATAGGAAGATGTTGTTGATTTTAAAATTAGTCATATATTTATATTAGGAAAAATGACGATAAAGACAAAAGATAATATATATAATTTTCAAATTAACAGGTTTGTCTTTGGTTGTCCATGGATAAAAGAAAATACTAAATATTTAGAAAGTAACAACTATTTTTACAAAAAATAAACAACTTGCAAATTATAAAGTAGATTTTATTCTACTTTTTGTTTTGTTTAAAAGTATGATATAATGAAATAGATTTATTTGAGGAAGTGATAACAATGGCAAATGAAGAAAAAGGTTTCCAAAAAGTAAGTATCAACTGCTTGATACCGATTTAGTAAACCCCTTTGCGAAATCCTTATAAATAAAGGGATTGTGAGATTTTAAA
>CALVQT010000011.1 GCA_944358375.1 uncultured Bacilli bacterium | reverse complement strand
CCTCAAGTAGCATATTATATATTACCCGGGACATTTTCCCAAGTTATTACTTAAGACATTATCATAAAATAATCATATAAAATATAGAAAAAGTCAAGTAAAGTTGACTTTTTTCTTTTTTTATGGTATAATTTAGACACAAATCATTAAGGGGGGGTTTTGATGATTATGAAAGAAAGATATATTTTAGATTATTTGGATGAAAATAATTTTAAGAAATTAGAAAGAAGTTTAAAGAAATATAATATGGTTGCTTATAAAAAATTAATGTTTGATTTTTATAAGAAATTGAGAAGTGGTGTATTTGTTGGTGAATTAGTTTCAATAAATAAACATGAACAAACCGAAACATATGACTTGAGACTTCCAACTGATTCTTTATTTGTTAAAGTTTATGGTGAGGTTAAATTAAATTATACTGTATATAAAAATAGTAATATAGTTATGTTAAATACTTTAGAGCCAAAAGATATACTATTAGATGGTCATAGATCGGAATTAACAGCTTATAAAGGAATTATGATATCTAAAGCAAATGCTGCTAAAGAAATGTTTAAAATTGATTTATTATGTAGATTAGAAGATAGAGATTAAATATCTCTATTTTTTATAAATAAAATCGCATAATTTATGCGATTTCTTTATATTTTTTAGCAAGTTTATATATATCTTTACTACTCATAAATATTAATACTGAATTTTCATATTGTAATAATTTTTCAGGTTCATCATCTCCAATATGTTCACCGTTTTTAAGATTTTTAATTATTAAATCAGCACTAACATCATCATATCCTTTTTCAATTCTATCTTCTCCAATATCAAGTACATATGCTTTATCAGCTAAATTTAAAGCTTCTGCAAATTCTTTGTAAAAATATTTGACTCTAGATTTAGTATGAGCTTTAAATAATGCAACTATATATTTATTAGGGTATTTTTTTCTAGCACTTTGAATTGTTACTCTAACTTCTGTTGGATGATGTGCATAATCATCTATTAAAATATTTGATTTAAACTTTTCTTCAATAAATCTTCTTTTAGCGTGCTCTATTTTAGTTATTTGATTTTTAATTTCATTTTTATTAATTTGTTCTAAATAACAAACAGTAATTGCCGCTAATAAATTTAATATTAAATGATCACCAACAAAAGGTAATGTATATGTATCAAAATATTTTTCTTTAATATATACATCAATTTTAGTTGAATTTTCATTTATTAATTGTATATTAGTAGCATATATATCATTATCTTTTTTTAAACCATAATAGAGGTGCTTATTATTAATCTTTATTTTTCTTACATTTTCATCATCGCCACACATAATTGTATAACCACTTGATTTATTAGCAAATGTAGTAAAAGCATCTAAAACATCATTTAAATCTTTATAATAATCAATATGGTCTAATTCTATATTCGTAATTATTGTGTAATATGGATGATATTCTAAAAAATGTCTTTTATATTCACAAGCCTCAAGAACAAAATATTTATTATCTTTAAAAGCATAACCAAGCCCATCACCAATTAAATAATTAGTTCCAACATTTTCAAGAAGTTTACTCATCATAGTAGATGTAGTAGTTTTTCCATGACATCCAGAAACTGCAATTAGCTTATAATCTTTTGTTATTTTATCAATCATTTCTTGATATGTGTATATTTCAAGATTTAATTCTTTAGCTCTTACAACTTCTGGAAAGTCATCATTAAATGCATTTCCTTGTATAACTATCATACCAGGTTTTAAATTATCCTTATTAAATTCTAAAATTTTTATTCCTTTTTTTAATAATTCTTCTTCAGTAAAAAAATGATTTGATTTATCACTACCCATAACATTATATCCTAAATCATGAATAATTTGTGCCAGTGAGCTCATTCCACTCCCCTTTATACCAATAAAATAATATGTCATATCTAATCACCTAATTAATTATATAATATTTTTATATATAAATACAATTAAACTGACAAATAATAGTAAAATAAATAACTTTATAATAAAGTTATTTATTTATTTGATCTTCTGCAACTTTAATAATCTTTTTTAAACCTAAATGCTTATTAGTATTAATATCTTGAGTATTTTCTAAATTATGAAGTCTAATATTAAGCATATATTTAATATAACTATTTTTAATACTATCAGTTTCATCTATGTTTTGAATGAAATTTTTTATTTTTTCTTTAGGAGATATGTCTGTATCTTTTTCATATAACATAGAGAAAATACTTTCATCATATTCTTCAATATCAGTTTTTGTTAATTTAAAATTTATAAAATCTGATATATTAATATTATTAATAACATTACATATAATGTTTAAATATTTAATGCATCTATTATTTATGTAACTTTCGAATATTGGTATTAATTTTAATTCTAAATTTCTTAATTTTAATTTTTCTTTTTCATTAATTGTTAGTTCATTATTGGATTTTTTTAATAATCCACCAATATTCCAATGCTTTGGCTCATATTTTAGCCAATTTAAATATTCTTTTGCTTTAATAATATCATTTTCACTTAATTCAACATATGCATTTTTATTATTTATTTGAAATAACTCAGACATTTTATCAAAATAGTTTTTCATTTTTTTCTCCTTTCTATTAAAACTTGTATATTATAATTCAATAATATTAAAAATGCAACATATAAATTAAAATTTTATAGTAAAAAAGCTTATGTATATCATAAGCTTTATTCAATTGGTTTAATCATATCTAACAATTTTTTAGCATTATCTTTTTGAATACCAGTTGATAATTTAATTAATAATTCGTAAGTATTTTTACTTTGAGGTAACATAAATCCTGACTCTCTCATTAAATCTTCAAGAATTACTTTATTAGAATGAAGCAAAGATTTAATAAGTTTATTATTAGGCTCTTTTTCTAAAATTGCATTTAATATTTTATTTTCTTCAATTTTGTTATTAGCAATTTTAAATAATTCATTTATGACTTTTTTATTTTTCTTCTGTTGAGCAGGTAATTTATTTGGAATCATAGTAATTGCTCTAGCTGGGCATGCTCTCATACAATTACCGCAACCTATACATTTTTCAAAATCAATTTGTCCAGTTTCATTGTTAGTAGCTCCTGTTGGACAAACAAACAAACATAAACAATCCTTAGTGCAAATATTAACATTTCTATATGCGTGATTATCGCTCATATTATTTCACCTCCAAAATCTTTAAATTTTGAACTTTACAAATTGGACAAGTCTTAGGCGGTTGATCTCCAATATATACAAAACCACATATATCACAAACCCATATTTTAGAATTATTTATAAAATCCATCCCATCTTTTTCATAACGATCTAAAATAGAACTTATAATATTTGTTGTTTTATTAGCCCATGTAATAACTCTTTTAGCACCCTTGTCATTATTTTCATCAGCTACTAAGCTAGAATTTTCTAATAGTATTTTATCTTTTTCTACTAATAATTTAATATCATTTATACTACCTTCAATTTTATCTTCATTTTTAATATATGCATCTGCTATATCATTAAATATTTTTTGTTCTTTAAATAAATATTGTTTTTCACACCCTTTTGCTAAATTATAACATATATATGCTATTTCAGAATTAGATAACTCTCTCATTGTATCATCTTCAATTTTATCTTCATTTTCAATATTTTTCATCTGTGTAATATTTACTTGAGTTTCTTCTTTTATCTCTTCAAATAAATTCTTAGCAGCACCACATAATGGACAAGTCCAATCATCTGGTAAATCTTCAAATTTTATTTTTTCCTTCTCATCATCATAAATATAACCGCAAATTGTACAACGATATTTTTTCATAACACCTTCCTTTTCTTATTTCAAATATATCATGATTTAATTATCTAATCAATATAGTATTATTGTTAGAATTATGTTATTATACATATACACGAGGTATATTATGGAAAAAGAAATAATTGTAACAATTTATGATAATATTGAAACTATTTATTTAAAATTATTAAATGAAAAAATAAAAGGAAATCATGCGTATTGCAATCTTAATGGGTTTATATTGCATTCTGATTTTTTACCTATAAATACAAAAAATTCAAAACAAATAACTAAAAGTGAATATAATCAAATTAAAAAAACATTATTACCATCTAGCAAAGATTTTAAAAAAATAGCATCTTGTAATGTTCAAAATTGGATTGAAATTGGAAAAAAAATAATCAGTAAAGATAAACATGAGTTATGGGAAAAGTGTGTTAGAAGTAGAGCCAAAGATATTTATTATGGTTTTGATTTAGATATAGCAATAGAAATTATGTATGAATTAAAAAATTCTAATGATATTGATGGTGTAGTAAATACATTTATGAATGAAAATTTTTCAAATTTATTTTTATCTATAGTTAGAAATATTATTTTAAATTTTTCTAGTAAGGGAGAAGAATTTTGGAATAAAACAACAAATATGATTGCATTTATTAATAAAAAAGAAAAAAAATTAATTTTAAAAAATTAAAACTATATCTACAAAAATATTGGATATGAAACTTAATATTAATTATAATATATTTGACATATTTAAAAAATTAAATTCAAATTTATTATTAAAAATATTCAAATTATATTAGCTTTTTGAATGAAAATAGTGTAATAATTTAAAATAAACATTAAATACATAATAAATAATATATTTAGAAAATTTTGTGTTATAATAACTATATGAAGAGGGAGGTTTTGAATTATGTCAAAATATGTTGCTACCAGAAAAGATGTTTGTGCAGGTAGTTTATTAATGAATTGTGAAATATCACATAAGATTTATGATGAATTTGGTAATGAAGTAAATGAAGAAAAATTATCAGAACAAGGGATAACAGAATTTTCAATATCTGGTGGGGTAATATGTAGAGGTATGTTATTTAACGTTAATGAAAATGGATTAACCAATGATTTAATTTATAATACACCTGTTAATTATCCAATTAAGGGTGTTGAACCAAATATAAATATTAGTAGTGAATTTATCGTTGAAAATTATATTGAATTAGAAGAATTATTAAAATATCTTAAATATGGTGTTGATTTGACTCAAAATGATTTGAATCAAATATATAGAAAATTAATAACTCATAGATGGTGGTTAGATCACAACATGGAATTATTTGGTTGGAAGAAAATATATTGTGGATATGTTAGTGGTGGAATACAAACAGTTCCAATGTCTATTTATGATAAATTAAGCAGTATTAGTTGTACTGAAAATGGCAAACCATATATAGAAGAACCTGGGTATAGTTTGATTAAAAAAAGAAAATAGAAATATAATTTTATTTGATTTTATACATTGCTAATTATATATAATAATGTTTTTTAATATTTTATATATATTATTTTTAGTTTTACTAATAGAGCAGGTGTTGTTATAATTAAATTATAGTCTTTAAAATCGAGCTTTTAAAATTTGCTCGATTTTTTATATATCAATACTTTGTCGACATAATCCTTAAAATACAAATAATTTTTTATTTCATATTTTTTAGAAGTATCATTTATGATATTATGAAAACCAAAATTATTGTATAACTTTTGATTACTATATTTTTATCTTTGATATAACACCATCTTAATCTTTTTTAGTTCAATTTTTTAAATTATCTAAAAAATAATTATTTTAAATTTCATAAAATGTGATGAATTAAGTTATAAAGTTTGATATTTTCTTCTGGTAATTTTTCATAACTTCTAGAGTAATTCTAATTTATATTTAATTGAAATATGCTTGTTATTTGTATTTTAAATGTCACTTTCTAGATTATAATTATCATCTATAGTACTTGTTCTTTTGAATTACTTAAATCATTGCAAATAAATTATATAAATATTGTAATAAATAATAATATTCCTAAAACTTATAAAAAAAGATTAACCAAAATTAACCTTTTTTATATCTAAATAGATTGATTAGAATAATTTTCCTATGATTCGAATATTGTAGATGTTTAGAAATTTCACTACTACAAATGATATAATGTCACTCACTTAACATATTTTATCAAAAAATTTAAAAAAAGTATCAATTGAATTTTGAAAAATTACTATTAAAAAATTAAATTATTTCTTTTTCACTAAACATAATTGTTTACCTTTTGAAGATAATGTGTCATGTTCTAAAGTATATTCCTCTTGGCTTTGTCTATTTAGTAAATTAACTAAATATTCATATCTTTCAAACGAAATAGCTAAATTTTCATCTGTATCATCCATACAAAAGCCTAAATATTTATCAATGCCAAAATTAGCAGTATTATTCATATATGGTGAAGTTCCATTTGCTATAATTACGTCAAAATTATTAATTGTTGGTACTCCATAAATATGCTTTATATATAATCTTTTTACTGGAGTATGTAAAAATCTATTATCATTTTCAGTTGTTTTTGGAACAACTATTCCATCACTATGAAAATATCCATAAGCACCATTTATGCCCATTTTGTCAAGTTCGTCGTAATTTACTTGCCTAGATAATAAATATTGATTATATTGTCTTAAAAATTGTGACATTGAACCTTTAGCTGATTGAAATAACTCTAATATATTGTGATAATTATTAGGATTAAATCCATATGTTTCAATATATTTAAGAAATAACGCCGAATTAATATTTTCTTCATTTATAGATTTTTTTGAAATTATTATTTTTTCCATATCTAAAATTCCCCCTTTTTATTGGTAGGTTATTATAGCATATTTACATTAAATTGTCAAATCTCTATCTAGAAATTTTATTTCTTCTTATTGTATTTTTTTCAATAAATATACTCCTTTTTTATTTCTTTAATGGTATAATTATTAAATATACTAAGTTCATATAATTCTTTTAGAAAATGCATATATCTTCTCAATTTTTAATTTTCTAGTAGTTCTATTAATTTTATTTTGTGAATACATCAAATATATTGACTTGTTTAGACATATCATTTTCTATTAGTGGTATTCATTTCATTATTTGCACATTTAAGATATGCATTATTTTCGTTAAAAAAGTTATTAACTTTTCCAAATTATAAATCCTTTTTTGTTATTATATTTAATTTTAAAGTTACTATATGTTTATTTTGATCTGTTTGATATCTTTCTTTTTGATCTAGTAAACAAAGACATTCATGAGTCTAATTTTCAGTTTATACCAATATAAAGAACATATAATTTCTTTTCTTTCTTTAAATCACTTTTTTTAAAGTCTAAATAATTATAAAATATCTTCTATAGCACATATTTAAGCCTTTAAATAAATATAAATTTTTTTATGAATATTTTAGTGTTTTTAAAAAATGTCAATTATTACAATTAATTTTTTTAAATAATCATTTAATTTAGTATTTTATCTTTTGAAATAAATTTTTAATATAAATTTCATTAGAATAATTAAAAATAAGAAAATGTTATACCTTTAATGATTATCTTATGATGTTCTACATTTGAAAGATTAGTTAATCTACTTTATGAATAAAATTGTCAATGAAAGTAGGAGTGGTGCATTAAAGATTCTTTAATTGCTATTTCTTGTTTGATAATATTATTATAATTAGAATTTTTTCCTAGTAAAAAATCTTTTATAAAAAAATCAACCCGAATTGAGTTGATTTTTATATTTAAAAATTCGAATAATTCGAATAGATTCGTCACTGGTGCAGGTGAAGGGACTTGAACCCCCATGGATTACTCCGCTAGATCCTAAGTCTAGTGCGTCTGCCAATTTCGCCACACCTGCATAAAATAATGGTGGACCTTGTAGGACTCGAACCTACAACCGCCCGGTTATGAGCCGGATGCTCTAACCAATTGAGCTAAAGGTCCATCGCTTATTCATAATAACATAAAAAATGACTAATTACAATAATTTTTTAAAAAAATGTTTAAAAATGAATAAAATATGATATATTAATTATAGGTGAAAATAAATATGATTTTATTAAGATATAAAAATGAATTATTTAGATTTTTTATATATATATTTACATTATTTGTTTTTTTATTTATATTTAGTAATGTTTTTGTATATGACGAAATTATTGATAAGAATGAAGTTGAGACAAATGTTATTAATAATGCAGAAGATGAGAATACCAAAATATATGTTGAATATCCTAGATTTAAAAACGATAAAATTAATGAGATAATAACAAATTATGTATATTCATTTATAAAAGAATTTAAATCTAACAAAAATGAAAATAAAGTATTAGATATGACATATGAATTATATTATGTTGATGATTTTGTAAATATAGTATTTTATATTGAAAATTCATTGGATAATGTAAAAAATAAAAATATAATAATTAATTTAAAAGATAAAAAAATTGCATATATAAGTAATTTATATGATGAAAATTATTTAAAGAAAGAAATATTAGATTTAGTCTATCATAAATATTCAACTGAAATATATGATATTATTTCTAATAATACTATTAATAATTTCACATATATATTAAGTGATTCTAAAATAAGTGTATATTTTAACAATATAAAATTTGAGAATATTGATTATATTCCTTATGTAGAAATTATTATAAACGATGAATCTAGTGTAATAGAAAATACTACTACTGGGGATAAATTTATTGCTTTTACTTATGATGATGGTCCTGGAGAATATACTAATGATTTATTAAAAACATTACAATTAAATAATTCAAGCGCAACATTTTTTATGTTAGGTAATAGAATGGAAAATTATAAAGAGGTGGTTTTAAAAATATATCAATCAAATAGTGAAATTGGTAGTCATTCGTATAACCATAAAGATTTAACAAAATTAGACGATGATGAATTAATAAATGATTTATATCAAACAAACGAAATATTTCATTCAATAACACAGGATAATTTAAAATATTTAAGACCCCCATATAATTATAATAATGAAAAAATATTAAATACGGGATATATAATTGTTACTTGGAATATTGATCCTAAAGATTGGTTAGTAAAAGATAGTACAAAAATTTATAATAATGTTATTAAAAATGCTTGTGATGGTTGTATAGTCATTATGCATGATATATATGAGGAAACGATAGAAGCTACAAAAATGTTATTACCCAAGTTAAATGAAATGGGATACAAGATAGTAAGTGTATCTCAATTAATTAAAGAAAAAAATTATAATATTGATTCAAATACTATAATAAGCAATATAAAATAGCTAATGATAATTGGCTATTTTTTATTTATGAGAAAATAATTAATTAAATAAGTATTTTCAATTTATATTGCATTATTATATGTTATATGCTACAATAATGCAAAAAAAAGGAGAATCAACATGACTTACTTTAGTGCTTTAAATATATTAAATTTAAAAGAAGATTTTACAAAAGAAGAATTAATAAAAAATTACCAAAGATTAATGAGTCAATATTCCTCATATAACCTTATAATAAAAAATAAAAAAGAGCTAGAATCATTTACAAAAAAAATTAAAATAATTAAGGAAGCTTATAGTATTTTAATTAAAAGTATTGTTAAAATTAGTAAAAGCCAATACATTGAAGAATTGTATCAAAAACTTCTTTTATATACATCTAAATCAAATAATATGCAAATACATAGGATTAATAAATATATAAATTCATTAATAAATCAATTTCATTTTACTGCGTATAATATAAATGATATAGATTATATAATTAAAATTGATAAGTTGTATTATGACATTATTGCTGAAATTAAGAAAGAATTTGAAAATTTTAAAATAGAATTTTATAATTTAAATAATTTAAATTTAAATGAAATTGATGAAACATTAAATTATGATTGTAGCTTAGATGAATTTTATAATCAATTATTGTTAATTAATAAAAAATATAAAGCAAAGCAAAAATTGTTAAATAAAATTACTGATAAATAACAATTAGATTAATAATTTTATATTTTTGACTTTATTTTTTAATTAAAGTATGTTATACTTTATAAGTATTTAGATGGCCTGCTAGCTCAGTTGGTAGAGCAACCGACTCTTAATCGGTGGGTCTAGGGTTCAAGTCCCTAGCAGGCCACCATTAAATGATAATTGTGTTTGATTCGGGGGAATTATGAATATTACAAATTTGAATATTTCTGGATTTGAAAATATATATGATTATTTATATCGTATAAATAATGATGAAATTATTGAAAGGTTTAAAATTATAGTTAATGAATATTTTAATATAATTAATAAATTACTAGAAGTTGATATTGATGATTTATCTGATAAAGATTTTTATAAATTATTAACTAAATTTTATGATATTAATTTAGATAGTGATGATTATTTAGAAATTTTATCTCAATATAATGATAAAAAATATGTAAATTATGGTATTATACCAACAAATATGATTTTTTATGATATTGTATCAGAAGGTCATGGTAAAAATTTTAGTTGGTGGAAAGAAAAATTGCAAGCATGTTACCATGTCGCATATAGTGATAATTTTAAAATTGATATGGATAGATTATATACAAAAGATGAAATAAAAGAATTAGTATCTAATAAAGAAATAGTAATTCTTAAAGAAGAAGATATACCATTAACTTATAATGACAATTTTACATATGATAAATATGAGTCTATTCCATCACTAAATATTGACATAAGTTATTATAGTAATAATATGTCACAATTTTTAATTAATAACTTCAATTTATTTGTTAAAATACTAAGAAAAAATTTTACTAAGAAAAAAATATTATCTGATATTAAAAAAAGCATGTATGTATTTAAAAAAGAAATAGAAGAAGTAATTTTATACTTGAAATCAGATAAATTAATTAATTCTCAAGTTGGAATAGCATGCGAAAATTGGTTTGATTCTTATTTAAATACTAATCAGTATAAAATGATAATGAAAAATTTAAATAAATAAATTATATTAAAACCGTTTTAATAAAACGGTTTTAATATATAAATAACAAAAAAGAATTGATTTTAATGATAATTTAATTCTTTTAATAAATTAATTATATTAACTAGCCATAACAGCAATAGCAACAGTAAGGACGCTTAATATCATTGCAATTAACATTACCCAAGCTACTACTTTTTTAAATATTTTATTTTTATTTTTTGCCATATTTAATACCTCATTTAAATTATAATATAAATGGAATAAAAAATAAAGATTTTAATATAATATATTATGAAAATAATTAAAAGTAGATTGTTTAAAGCATTAATTTTTTTATTTATATTGAGTATTATTCTTGGTATTATAAGTTATTTTATTATAAATTCATCAATAATTAATGATAATTTATATAATTATTTTGATTTAATTAAGCGAGAAGATTTTAATTATATAAATAGTTTATTGAATTCTATTATATATAATAATAAATATATGTTTTTTATTTGGATAAGTGGAATAATATTAATATCATTTATGTTAATTCCATTTATTATAATATATAGAGGTATATCTGTAGGACTTTTATTAATGGGACTAATTGCTACTTTTAAAATTAAAGGAATAATTTTATTTATTATATTATTAATACCTACAATTATTATAAATGAACTTATATATATTTTTATGAGTTATTATTCATTTAAATTTAGTATAAAAATATATAATTCAATTAAAAAAGATAAATTAATTAATATTAAAAGTTTTTCTAAAAATTATTTATATATTTATATAATATTTTCAATAATATTATTAATTAGCAGTATTATTGAAATATTTATAAGTTCTAATTTAATTAAATTAATAATTTAGATATATTTATATATCTTTTTTTATAGTTTAATGACTTTTACTTTTAAATTTGATAAAATTGTTTTGAAAGGAAGAATATTATGAAAGTAGTAGTTGGAATGAGTGGTGGAGTAGACTCAGCAGTATCTGCTTATTTATTAAAAAAACAAGGATATAATGTTGTAGGCCTTTTTATGAAGAATTGGGATTCTAATATAAATAATGATAAAGAAGGCATAACTGATGGTGTTTGCCCTCAAGAGTTAGATTATAGAGATGCTAAGAATGTGTGTGATGAATTAAGTATACCATTATATAGAGTAGATTTTATTAAAGAATATTGGGATGATGTTTTTAAATATTTTTTAAATGAACTAGAAAAGGGTAGAACTCCTAATCCAGATATAATGTGCAATAAATATATTAAATTTGATTTATTTAAAAAAGAGGCTAAAAAATTAGGCGCTGATAAAATAGCAACAGGACATTATGCTAGATTGAAAGATAATAAATTATTAAGAGGAGTAGATAAAAATAAAGATCAAACATATTTTTTATCACAAGTAAAAAAAGAACAATTTAAAGATGTTATATTTCCAATTGGTCATTTAAATAAAAGTGAAGTAAGACAGATTGCTAAAGATAATAATATTCCTGTTTTTGATAAAAAAGATTCTACTGGAATTTGTTTTATTGGTGAAAGAAATTATCAAAAGTTTATATCCAATTATTTAAAGGGTAAAAAAGGAGATATTGTTGATGTTGAAAGTAAAAAGAAAGTAGGGGAACATAATGGTCTTATGAACTATACTATAGGACAAAGAAGAAATGTTGGCTTGTCTGGTGATAAAGAAAGGCACTATGTATGTGGTAAAGATTCAAAAAGCAATATTTTATATATAGCTTATGGTGAAGATTCAAAATATTTATTATCAGATGAAGCGATTATTGAAGATATGAATTTTATTTCTGATTTAAGACCTACAAAAGCAAGTGCTAAATTTAGATATAGAAGTGAAGACATTCCTGTCAATATTACATATTTAGATGAAAATCATATTAAATTAAAATATGAAAATGGAAAAGCTATAACTCCTGGTCAAGCATGTGTTATTTATTTAGGTGAAGAATGTTTAGCAGGTGGAATTATTAATCAAGTATTAAAAAATGGTAAAGAACTTTGGTATTTAAAATAATTTTTTAAAAAATATTGACAAATAAATGTAAAGTGTTATACAATTAATTTATAGAGTAGAGGAGAGAGATTTACATGAAAGAATTAAATAAATTATTAGGTGAAATTGGTATTTCTAAAGTAAAACTAGCTAAATATTTAGGAGTATCTAGACAAATGATTTATAATTATCTAGAGTTAGATTCATTAAATAAATGGCCACAGGAAAAAAGAATTTTATTATTAAAATTATTGGATATTGAAGATGGCAGTGAAAAAAGTATTAAAAGTATTAAAATTACTAGTGAATATTTAGAAAATATTGAGTCGAGATTAAATCAGAATGTTAGAGATATAAATAGCCAATCATTTAATTATAAAAGCCTAACTAAAGAGGAACAAGAATTATTAAATGATTTAGTATTTTTAATAAAAGAAAAATTTACTGAAGAAAAAACTAAAGAAACTTATTATATTTTCTTATACTTATATCATGTTTTACAATCATTAGATAATGTAGCGGAAATTAAGTATGTATTTGCATACTTATCTAAAAAAACCGGTTTTACTGATCCTAAGGAATTTAAATTTAATGATACTAAGCAGTTTATATTGGAAAGTATTATATATACAGCATTTAATTTATATAATAATGGTGGAGCATCTAAATCAAAGTTAACTGAATCTCATCATAGATTTGAACAAGAAATTGAAAATGATAAAGAAGAAAAATTATCTAGAACACAACAGCTAAATACATTTAAAATTCAAGCATTAAAAGAACTAGGATATACAGAAATTACTAGAGATAATGCATCAGAGGTACTTAATAAAATGGCTGAAATTCAGTCAAGAAAAGTTTAAATAATGTTTCTCTATTAACTTCCCATAATATATGTTATGTTAACTTCTATTTGACGATTAAAATAAGATAAGATAAATATTATTATATATAACCATTAATTACCATATATTAAATACATTATATTATTATAATTAATCATAATAATATTGGGTGGTGATTAAGTTATGGCTAATGCTAGAAATAATGCTAATAGCAATGCTAGAAATAATTCTAGATGTAAATCTAATGCTAGATCAAATTCTAATGCAAGAAGCAATTCTAGAGCAAAATCTAACGCTCAAAGTCGTTAGTTGTTAAAAAGTATTCAATATCAATTGAATACTTTTTTAAAATATCAATCCCTCTTCTACTTGTATATATTTTAATTATATGATATACTTTTAGCATGAATAAGTTTGCCAAAAAAAAATTGAATAATATTAAAAATTCTAAATTAATTGGAAAGGTTAATTCTTTTAAAAATATCAAAAAAAAGACAAATACTACTTTGAATAAATCTATTCTATCTAAAAATAATTTTGAAATTATAGAATTTGAAAATTATTTTATTGATAATGCAAAAGAAAATTTTCAAAAAAAATTAAATGAAAAAGATGATATTATTGAATGTAAAAATAAAAAATATGGTAAATATCAAAGAAAAGTACCTAAGAAAATAATTTTATATAGTATAAGTAGTTCACTAATATTTGTTTTATTAATTATCTTATATAATTTATATTATGAAATTTATATTGTATCCCCTATTCCATCTGTTACTAATGTTTCAATTACTGATGATAATAAATTAAGTATTAAATTTGATATACCAAAATATAAAAAATATAAAGATATTTATTGTTTATTTAAAGAAGATGAAAGTATACCTAGCAGTGATGATAAAAATTGGGTTTTATCTGAAAATAATGAATGTTCTACTCTACTTTCTGATATAAAAACATTTGCATTTTTAAAAAATAATGATGATAAAATTATAGCGGTTAAAAAATCAAGTGATTTAGGTAAAATAATTGATTTTAAATTAAATAAAGAGCAAGTTTATATTGCAGTTAATGGAAAATATTCTCTGAAAACAGATTTAAAATTTGTTGGTAATATTGATGAAACTATTACATGGTATAGTGAAAACGATAAAATTGCTACTGTAGATAAAAATGGCCAAATAACTGGTATTTCTCTTGGAAATACTGTTATTCATGCTAAAATATCAAATATTGATGTTAGTAGCAAAGTTATGGTTACCGATTTAATTGTTTCAAAACCTAAAAAATATAATAATAAAAAAAGATATTTACCTTGTGGAAAATATAATAAAGAACAAAATGATTTGTTAGATATAATATTAAAAGATAGAATTAATGACGCTGGTTATAAAACAAGAGCTGGTGCTGTTGAAGCAGCTAGATTTTTAGCACTTGAGTTTCCATATAAAATAAGATATTTTAGTGAAAATGGAAGAGGATCTACTAATGGTGTCGATGGCGAAGGAAGATATTACCATGTTGGACTATATTTAGATGAAAGTAGATTTGAAAACATTGGTAAAAAAATGCATGGTCCAGAAACATGGGGATGTAGTTTATATAGTAATCCTTCTCACGGAAATAGAAGTAATGGTCTTGATTGTAGTGGCTTTATATCATGGGCTATGTTAAATGGAGGATTTGATGTTGGTGATATTGGAGCTGGACTTGCACCACATTTAGATTTAACTGATTATGGTGATAGAATTGATTTTAATGAAAATGTAATTAAATCAGGAAAAGTTAAAGTTGGTGATTTATTAAGTTCTGGAGGCGTTAATGGTGGACATATTGCCATGATAGTTGGAGAAGATGATAAATATTATTATGTTGCTGAAAGTTTATGGACACCACCTAATGTAGCAGTCGTAATAATTGGATATGATAAAAAAACTATTTTTAATAGATATTATTATGTAATGTTGATGGATAGTTATTATAAGGAAGATGGAAATTTAACATCTTTATGGTACTAATATGGCAAGAAAATTCAAAAAGAAAATTAAAGTATTTCTATTTTTAATAATATTATTATTTATAGCATTATATATAATAAAATTTATAGAAACTGACAAAGAATATATATTAGGTATAACAAGTAATAACGATAAAATAATAATAGATGTTCTAAATGATAAAATATCATGTATTCTATCTACAAATACTCCAACTATAAATGACAAATGGGTAAAAAGCGAAAATAATAAATGTTATTTGAATTATCAAAATAATTCAAATTTATATATTAAAATTAATAATAAAATAATTAATGAAAGTGAAAACGTTATTAATTATATAAATATTAATGATAAAGATACAATTTATCTTCCATTAAATGATAAATTTAAATATATAAATATGTTTATAGGAGATAAAAATAATATTAAAATTAATAATTTAGATGAAAATGTAGCAATTTTAGATAATGAAGGTTACATTAATTCAAAAAAAGAAGGTACTACTACTATTAAATTACAATATGATGATAAAATAAATGAAGTTAATATTGTAGTTACAAATTTAATTACAAAAAGACCGGAAAAATTTGATCATAATAAAGAAAAGTTAGGATGTAATGTAATTAGCAAAGAAGAAAATGATTTAATAGATAAAATATTAAAAGATAAAATTGATAGTGTTGGCTATAAAACAAGAGCAGCTGCGGTTGAAGCTGCTAGATTTTTAACCTTAGATTTTTCATATAAAATTAGTTATTTTTATGAAAATGGAAGAGTTACTACAAATAATGTAGATGGTGAAGGAAGATATTATCATGTAGGATTATATTTAAATGAAAGTAGATTTTCTAAAATATCAGGAAGTAGTGAAGGTCCTGAAATATGGGGATGTGATTTATATAGTAATCCTATCAAAAAGATTGATACTAATGGTCTTGACTGCAGTGGTTTTGTATCTTGGGCACTACTTAATGCAGGATTTGATATTGGTGATATAGGCGCAGGAATTAAATATGGCCCTAAAAATGATTTAACTGATTTTGGTGATTTAATTGAATTAGATAGTTTTGATGATACTATAAATGCAAAAGTTGGAGATTTATTACATAGTTCTCATTCTGGTGGACATATTGCCATGATAGTAGGAATAGAAAATAATAATTATTATATTGCACAAGCGCTATGGAATAATGCTCCTTATGAATTAACTCAAAGATATTCATTATCACATTATGTACAAATAACTAAATATTCTAAAGAAGATATGATTGATACATTTGATGAATTAATTTTAATGGATAAATATTATGTTGAAGATGGTAATTTAACTAATATGTGGTAAGTAAAAAGATAACTTTCGTTATCTTTTAATATGTTCTAGAATCATTTTAATTGCAATAATAATTATTATTAATCCTCCTAATACTTTTGATATTTTTTCATATTTTTGGCTTATTTTATTACCTATATAGCAACCAATAAATGAAAGAGTAAAAGTAATTATTCCAATACATAAAAAAGTGATATATCCCCTACTATATTTATATAAACAAGCATAAGCAATGCCAAATGCTAATGCATCAATACTTGTAGCTATAGATAAAAAAAATATATTTTTATTATTGAGAATATCATTATTTGATTCAATTGATGACTTAATCATTTTAATACCAATATATATGAGTAAAGCAAACGCAACATAATAATTTAAATATAATAATTTAGTTTCATATATATTACCTATAATATATCCAATAAATGCCATTATAAATTGAAAAACACCAAACCAAATACCAATACTAATACATTTTTTAATATATATTTTATTAAAATATAAACCTTGAGATAATGCTACTGAAAAAGCATCACTAGCAAGTGCGATACTTATTAATATTATTTCTGATATACTCATAATATCACCTATTTATTAATATTAATTAAATTAATAAAATATAACTAATATATAATATTTATATTCCTTATATATTTCTACTAAAAAGTAAGTAAGCATAAAAATTAAATATTAACTTTTAAATTTTATAAATAATCAATATAATTAAAAAATATCTATTTTTTATATAATTGATATTTATTTTACTTCCCTATTATTGTCATAATAAATTTTATTATCAATTAAATATTTAATATTTGTGTGCTTATAAAATATATTACATGTTAAAATTAAAATTCACATTTTTTTATAATCATTACATATATTTTCTTTTCTTACCAATTATATTAACTTTATCGTTGCCAAATAAATTTTTTATTTTCTTTGCTCCTATTAACACATTTTTGCTATTCAATTCTTGACCATTATCAAATGTTATAAGATTGACTTTATAACCTTTATTTAACATTATTAAAGTTGATAAAAAGGAGTCTTTTCCTCCGAAAAAAAGTATTAAAACATCTTTCATTATTATACCAAAATTTCCTTCCTTTTATTAATATCATACAGAAAAAATACCATTCTTGAATGTGAAGACTTATACTACTAAATTAATCTATCATATATTATCACTTTTTAGTATTCAAATATACTGATTTTATATTATTTTATAAATGTTCATTGCAATTTCAACAAGCACACACATTCAATGTGCCGTGTTCGTTAATTATGAATAGTTGCTTTTTATATGTTTGGGTATAACTGACTACTACATAATAAACACTCTTAATGGTTGAATATTTATTATGTATAATTACTTTTTCACACATTCCTCTGCAATCTTATTAATTTTATGAATTGAATTTAAATATTCCTTTTCAATTGGGCTTAGTTCTTTTATTTGATATTTTTCATACTCTGATTTTGCTTTTTCTACTGCTTTTTTATGGCTAACACTACCGGCAGTTTTTAAAACATTTGTTTCTAAAGAGTTTAGTATTTTATCTAACTGATTAATATAGTCTTTCATTCTCATTGGTTTGTGTTTCATTGCTTGAAATTCTGCAAAGTCAAAATACCCTGATACTAAATTATTTAACATCATTAATTCTTCTTCAGTTAAATAATTTTTAGCAATTTCTATATCATTAATGCTTGGCAATTCACCTTTAAAATTGGTAAGACCCATAAATGGCTTATTTGAATCAGCTCTATTATATATTATTTCAGCCGCTGTATTTCCATGAGCAGCATAATGAAATTTATTTTGTACTATTTTGAAAAATTTTATTGTTTCTTCTGCTTTAGGATTATAATCAATAGCAGTTGCATATAAATCAAGCACTTGTCTGTATAATACCTTCTCAGATGACCTTATATCTTTAATACGATTTAAAAGTTCATAAAAATATTTTCCACCACCGAGATTTTTAAGTCTTTCATCATCCATTGTGAAGCCTTTGATAATATATTCCTTAATTCTTTCAGTAGCCCACTTTCTAAAACGAACACCCTCTAAAGACTTAACACGATAACCAACACTAATTACAACATCTAGATTATAATAATCTACAAAATGAGTTTGCGTTTTTCCTTCAATTGCACCATGCTTAGTGGTTGTTGCAAAATTTGCAACAACCTTTTCTCTTTCTAATTCCCCTTCTTCAAACACATGTCTTATATGTCTAGATATAACTGACTTATCCCTTCCAAATAATTTTGACATTTGTTCTAAAGACAGCCAAACTGTTTCATTTTCTAAATTTACATCTAATTTGATATCGCCACCTTTTGATTCATATATTACTAATTCTGAATTGTTTTTTTCTACAATTTTATTTTTCATACAAAACCTCCTTTGTTATTTTCTTAGTTAATATTCATTTTTGAGATTTACTTGTGAGTATATTTTTTAAATCTAACAAATCAAATTTATCAACAATTCTTCCATAATTTTTATCTTGTCTTAATTCTTCTACACTAATCCATTTATATTCTGATGACTCATTTGAATCAACTTTTATATTCTTCTAGTCTATCAATAAATTTTTCTACATAATTTTGAGTAAATACATGATGAAATCTTCTTTTAAAACAATGAAAAAGTCTTTTTATTAATCCCCATCTATTTAGTCCAACTCTCCATGCTGAATTTTTAAAATCTCTGTATGCTGATCTATAATAGCATTTAAATCTCGCTGTTCTTTTTACAATAACGGTTCCTTTAAAATTAGATATTTCATCTATATGCATTAGGTGTCCACCTTCGGTTATACCTTTTTTATTTTGTTTTTTTATAAAATTTACAATATCGTCATAATAAACTATTTCGTCTAAAGCTAAACTATTATGCTTTTTTAATAATATCTTTCTTAATTTAATAATATCGTTATTCATTGTATGTGGGTCCATATCCGATGAGATACTATCAAATCCAATTACAATATAATTAGGATTATCTCTATATTTTCTACCATAGGTAGATTTTCCAGAACCTACACTTCCTGTAACATTTATTATTTCATCATCAGTTATTTTTTTACATAATCTGATTTATCTTTAAACAGATAAATTTTTGATTCCATAAACTTACACCATCCTTTATATCAAATATTTTATAAACTATCTGGTTTGTGATTCTATATTATAAGATGACCTTTTTTAGAGATGGTTCCTCCAATACTTTTATATTTTTTTAATTATTAATTATTTTCATATTCATAAAGAGAAGCATTTTTAGGATTAAATATAATAATTAAAATATACTATGTTTCCTTATATTATCGATGTGGTATTAGGAAACATATACTTCAAAGACTTCCTATTAAATAATTTTTATAATATTTATTTAAATTTAATTTTCGAATATGTAGGATTTTTTAACTGTTCTTCAATTGGAAATAAAGGATATTTATCGATATCTTTAACTATAATAGGTTCTAATAAGTCATCAAAATATCTAATATAACCTCCTATTTCTTCTAATGTTAATGGTCTATTCATAGGAATTCCTAAAAAGCATTTTGCTTCATAATGAATTGTTCCTTCATGTACTATATCATAAAAATGCGAAGAATATATCCAAAGTTCGTTTTCTACATCGTAATCACTATCATAATCAAAAACTGGCAATAATAATTCTATATCATGCTTTTTGAGCAAAGAATCAATTTTTTTTAATATTTCTTTTTGTTCTAGTGCAAACATTTGAGTCTTTCTTGCTCCTTCAGCTATATAATGAATTCCTAATTTTTTTGCAACAACAGTGCCAATAACATACATTCCACTTCTACAATTTAGACAATTAATTTGATTTTGATTTAAATCTCCATACTTTCTAATCATCTCAGAAAACGGGATATTTGCTGATTGATATCTCATATTCATAAATTCGGAAACAGATTGGAATACACCTAAATTATGGACTCTTCCTTTATTAGAATTTGAAAATATTCTTTCTAATATTGTTGCTCTATTTCTAATATTTTCAATTCCTTCTTCACACCCATTATCAAATGTAATCAACTGTACATCATATCCTTGACTAGCTAATTTACAAGCACATAATGTTGAATCATTTCCTCCCGAAAAAAACAATAATACTTTCTCCATTTTTACCTCCCTGAAAAACAATTATTTTACTATTTTCTCTCCATTGAACAAATTGTTTCAACATGTTTAGTTCTTGGAAACATACTACATACAGACATATCTTTAATATTATAATTACTTAATAATTCAATATCTCTTTTTAATGTTATATAATTACATGAAATATATATAATTTTTTTAGATTTAGATTCATTTAATAAAGAAATTACTTTTTTAGATAATCCTCCTCTTGGAGGATCAACTATTACACAATCATAACCTTTTAGATATTCTTTAATTCTACTAGCATCACTTAATATAAATTTAATATTATTTATATTATTTAACTTTTTATTTATATTAGCATTTTTTATAGATGAATCATTAATTTCAATACCAAGTATTTTTTTAAAATATTTATGCATCCATATTCCAATACTTCCAATACCACAATACAAATCTAATAAATTGTTTGAATTATTAGCATATTCTAAAGCTTTATTATATATATTTTGCATGCCTTCTTTATTTATTTGATAAAAAGAATTAGGATAAATACTATATTTAATGTCATTTATATAATCTATTAAATATTCTTCTCCTTTAATGAATTTATTATTAATATATAAACTATCACATTTAATATTATATAAATTTTTATCTTTAATTTCACCTAATATATTAATCATTATTTTATTATTAATACATCTAATCATTATTTGTTTAATACCATACAAATTATAATTATTTAAATCATTAATTTTAGCATTAATTTTTTCGTCCAAAATGAAGCAATAATGTATTTCACATAATTTATGTGATTTATCGCTAAAATAGCCTAATTTACCATTTAAAACATGTAATACAACTTTGTTTCTATAATTATATATATTTTTATTATATAAATAATTAATTTTAATATTAAATAAATTTTCTATTTCATTAATTTTAATATTAATTTCATTTTCATAAGTAGTATGTAAAAAATTACATCCACCACATAAATAATAATATTTACATTTACTATCAAGTCTATCTTTAGAAGGTTTTATTATTTCTATTATTTTACCTTCCATATATCTTTTATTAATACTAGTTATTTGTATTTTAACTATTTCATCTGTTAAAGCGCCAAAAATAAAGGTAACTATATTATTAATTCTACATACGCCATTACCCTTAAAATCAACACTATCTATTTTTACTTCATAAATATCATTAATATTCATACAATACCTATATCATACTAATAAGTTCAATTATAAACCCACTAATACTACCTATTAAATAAACTAAACAAATTATAAATAAATTTTCTTTTAAATTTTTATTTGATTTAAATAATATTAACAAAGCAACTCCACTACCAGTTAATAAACCAGCTATTAAACTTGAAAATGAAATAATATTACTTATATACAATTGAGTTAATACAACACTCGCTGCACAATTTGGTATTAATCCTACAACACTAGATATAAAAGGACTAAATAAACTATCTTTCATAAATGTATTTGATATTGCTTCACTTCCAAAATAATGCATAATTATATTTAATATAAATGTAACTATTATAATAAATCCTAATGTTTTAATTGTATGAGTACAACTAGATAATAATATATTATCCTTATGACAATGACATTGATCATCTTCACAAATAGAATAATCTTCTTTAAACTTTTTATTCTTCAACGTAAAATCTATTATAAACCCACTAATCATGCCAACAATAAGCTTGATTAATAATATTTTAAAAATAATAACTGTACTTACTTTTTCACTAAGTAATATTGGTAACATTTCATCACTAGTAGATAAATAAATAGATATTAATGTACCTAATGACAATATTCTAGCTATATATAAATTTGTAGCAACAACAGAAAATCCACATTGTGGTATTAATCCTAGTAATCCCCCAATTATTGGTCCAAATGAGCCTGATTTCTTAATTATTTTTTTGCTTTTTGATGTAAATTTATGCTCAAAGAATTCTATTATTAAAAAGGCAATAAATAAAAAAGGTAACAACTTTATTGCATCTTTTAATGTATCAATTATTACATCTATCATAAAATCATCTCCAACTGATATAGATTATAACATATTTTAATATTTTATTAAATTAAAAAATAATATTCAATTTTAATTCTTTTGAATACTATTTTAATTATGATTATTAAAAATCTATTTTATGCATTTAAGAGTCATAACATCATTATGCTTTTGTTTTTCAAATTCTTCATCTATAAAAATATCTCTAAAACTTTCAAAATTTTTATTTATTGCCGCAGAGCAACCTTTATTATATAATTTATTTAAATATTCAAATTTATGAACTTTTTCTTTTTTTAAAATATAGCAATTAAACAAATCTATATATTTTTCATCTTGTGTTTCTAAAATAGAATTATATAATCTATCTATATTAGCACCTTTAACATCAAGAGCAAATTTGTAAATATATTTAGCATTTTTAGTTTCAATTATTGCATCTTCTAATTTGACAATATTAGCACCTTTAATATCACGAGCAAATTTGTAAATATATTCAGCATTTTTAGTTTCAATTATTGCATCTTCTAGTCTACTTATATTTGCACCTTTTATCTTATATGCAAAATAATAAATGTAGTGTGCATCTTTTGTTCTAATGATAGCATCTTCTAGTTTATTTATTCTTGCACCAACTATAAATGCAAAACTATAAATAAATTTAGCATCTTGTATTTCAATAATAGCAGTTTCTAATTTATTTATATTTGCACCTTTAACATTAAAGGCAAATAAATATATATATTCAGCATTTTTAGTTTCGATTATTGCATCTTCTAATTTGACAATATTAGCAC
Organism: uncultured Bacilli bacterium; assembly: GCA_944358375.1. Next base: position 11,683 of record CALVQT010000011.1, on the reverse strand, counting down.
CCTTAATATTATGAGCAAATTTATAAATATATTCAGCATTTTTAGTTTCGATTATTGCATCTTCTAATTTGACAATATTGGCACCCTTAATATTATGAGCAAATTTATAAATATATTCAGCATTTTTAGTTTCGATTATTGCATCTTCTAATTTAGTTAATAAATTGCTATCAAGTTTGCTTGTTAAATTAATAGCAGATTCATAAATTATATATGCATCTTTTGATTTAATAATAGTATCAATTATTTTTTCTATTGGAGCACCTTTAACATATAATGCAAAATAATAATAATAATAAATACTATTTAATTTAAAAAGATTATATACTAATGCGTCTAATTCTATTAAACCTTTATTAACGTAATAATTTATCTTACCTCCGCCTTTGACAGGAATTTCTTTTATTAATTCAATTAAAAAATTATTCATTATATATTTCTCCTCTTTTTAATTTGCACGTTATTATACAACAAATTTACCAATAAGTCAATAAACACTTATTTAAGTGCTATATAAATGTTAATTATTTAATGTTGTTTCACTTAAATTAATTATCTTTTGGGGTATTAATGAATCTTGTTTATTATTATTAACGTAGCAGAAGAAATATCATTTAATTTATCTGCATTACAAACACAATATTTTAAAAGAAAATTTATACTCCATTGAAGTTAATTAACCATTAAATATGATGTTTATTTAAACTTCATTGCTAAATTATTTCAATATCTTTTATGATATAGATAACTATATAATTAGATAATAATATTTGTGAAATTTGCTTAAATTTAGCGATATTAATGCATACTTTTAAATTATGTTTCTTATACATAAAAACTATATTTTCTCCATAAGAATTTGTTGCTAATTTTTCTTTCAATTTTGTATCAGTGATAATATTTATCAATATCAACTTCTTTATTTATAGATATATAATAATTTACATTCATAATCTCATTTATCATATAATTAGTATAAAATATTAAAAATAATTTATTTAAAATACCGAAAATTAATTTACTTTTTATTTATTTCATTTTTCTAATAGTGTTTATTCAATACAACAAAACAATATATTATTTCAATAAAAAAATATGAAATTCATATCTTTTTATTTTCTCTAAAATCATCAAATATTGATGTACCAATTAATAGAGTATTTTCTATATTAAAATTGTCTAGTATTGTTGCTCCTATATCTGCTAGAGTTTGTCTATCATTAAGTCTTTTTCCTTTTTTAAATATTGGACTATACATTAATATTGGAACATTTTCTCTTGTATGATCACTACCTTTAAAAGTAGGATCATTTCCATGGTCTGCAGTAATTATTAATAAATCATCTTTTTTTAAATTTTTAAGCAATATAGGTAAATAATAATTAAACTCTTCTAAACATTTTAAAAATCCATCTTTATCTCTTCTATGACCAAAATCCGAATCAAAATCATTTAAATTTGCAAATAACAAACCGCTAAAATTACCCTTAGCAAAATCCACTATTTTTAGCATTGTCTCAATATTATTTTTAGTATTTATACTATAAGTAATACCTTTATTATTAAACATATCAGCTATTTTACCAATACAAATGGTATTTATATTATTATTATTAAGTAAATCTAATGTATTAATTGGTGGGTCTACTGTAAAATCTTTTCTTTTAGGAAGTCTTTTAAAATGACCTACTTTTCCAGTAAATGGTCTTGCTATTACCCTTGCTATATTATATTTATCACTACTAGTTATTCTACTTACTTTTTCACATATATCATATAATTCTTCTATACTTACTATATCTTCATGAGCTGCTATTTGCAAAACAGAATCAGCTGATGTATATACTATTAATGCATCATTTTTTATTTGCATTTCACCTAATTCATCAATAATTTTAACTCCATCAGCAGCAATATTTCCAATAACGCTTCTACCACTAATTTTTTGTATCTCACTAATTAATTCTAATGGAAATCCTTCAATATAAGTTTGATATGGATTTTTTTTAATTACCCCCATTAACTCATAATGACCATTAAGTGAATCTTTTTGCTTATTTTTAGGATGTGCTATCATGTATAAACCTCTTGTATTTTCTTCATTTTTACCCATTAAGACAGTGAGCCCCAATTTTTCAAGAACATCCAAATTATAACTATTACCAAGCGTATGTGCAAGTGTATTTGCTCCCTCATCTTTAAATTCAAGCGCATCGTTAGCTTCTCCTATTCCTACACCATCCAATACAACCAAAAAAACTCTTTTAAACATTTTTATCTTCCCCCTTAGTACTTCTATTAAAATATTTATTATAATTTTCTTTTATAAAATTATTAGCAAGATGAGTATATATTTCAGTAGTAACTACATTTTCATGTCCAAGTAACTCTTGAACACTTCTTATATCCGCACCACACTCTATCATATGTGTAGCAAAAGAATGTCTTAAAACATGAGGAGTTATTTCTTTATCAATTCCTTGTTTTTTAGCAATTTCCCCAATAATTTTATACAATCCTTGTCTAGTCATTCTATTTCCATGATTATTTAAAAATAATGCATCTGTAGATTTTTGATGCTTTACAAATAATAATTGTCTATATAAATTAATGTATGTGTCTAAATAATTAACTGCTATTTGAGATAAAGGTATTATTCTTTGTTTTGATCCTTTTCCATATACATTAACTACCATATTAGCTAAATCAATATTATTCACATCTAAATTTATTAACTCACTAGCTCTAGCACCAGTACAATATAATAGTTCTAATATAGTTTTATTCCTGTAATCAAAAGTGGTGTCTAATTTAATATGTAAAAGTTTATCTACTTCTTCCATAGTTAAATACTTAGGCAAAGCTTTTTTTCTTTTTAAACTTACTACATCTTCTGATACATTAACAAAACCTTTAAATACAGATAAATATTTATAAAAACTTTTAATACTCGCTATTATTCTATTAATAGAACTTTCACTATGAGTAGGCATAATATGCAATATATAGTTATCTATATCTTTTTTAGATATATCTATCAAATTTTTATTTTCAAATTCTAAAAAATATCTTATATCTCTTAAATAAGACTCAATAGTATTATTAGAATAATTTTTTTCTATTTTTAAATAATTATTAAAATCATCTATAAATTCCTTATTATCTATTTCTATCATTATACTTCACATTATAATTATATACTAAAATACAATTATTTAATAGTTTTTTACTTTTAATTTACATTATTAACTGATAAAATATATTTGGTGATATTATGGAATTACTTACAAATGAATTAAGACCAAGTAAATTAGATGATATTTTAGGTCAAGAACATTTAATCGGTAAAAATAAAATACTTAGTAATTTAATTAAAAAAAATAAAATATTTAATATAATATTCTATGGTCAAAGTGGTTGTGGCAAAACAACAATTGCTCTTGCTATGGTTAATGAACTAAATATGAGATATAGATTATTAAATGCTACTGTTAACTCTAAAAAAGATTTTGAAGTTGTTATAGAAGAAGCTAAAATGTATAATGGTATAATTTTAATAGTGGATGAAATTCATCGAATGAATAAGGATAAACAAGATATTTTACTTTCATATATCGAAAGTGGATTGATTACGTTAATTGGTCTTACTAACTCTAATCCATATCATACTATTAATACTGCTATTAGAAGTAGATGTCAATTAATAGAACTTCATGCATTAACTGAAAATGATATTATTAAAGGACTTAAAAGAGTTGAAAATATACTTAAAGATATTAAAATAGATAATAAAACTATTAAATATATAGCTAAATTATCTAACGGAGATATAAGATATGCATATAATTTAGTAGAATTTATGTATTATGGATATAATAAAGAAATTAGTATTGAAAAAATTAAAGAAATTAATAATTCTCCATCTATGTTTGTAGATAAAAATGAAGATGGATATTATGATATGTTAAGTGCATTTCAAAAAAGTATTAGAGGTAGTGATGTTGATGCCGCTTTACATTATTTAGCAAGATTAATAGTTAGTGGGGATTATGATTCAATTTATAGAAGAATGTTAGTAATTGCATATGAAGATATTGGACTTGCAAATCCAAATATAGGGCCAAGAGTACTTGCTTCTATTCAATCAAGCGAAAGATTAGGATATCCAGAACTTATTAAACCTCTTAGTACAGCTGTTATAGATATGGCACTTAGTCCCAAATCAAATTCAGCTGATAGTGCTATTAATATGGCGATTAATGATGTAAAACAAGGTAGTATTGGAAGAATACCTTCTCATATAAGAACAAATAGTATAGAATACAAATATCCCCATAATTATCCAAATTATTGGGTTAAACAAGAATATATGCCTGATAATTTAAAAAATAAAAAATATTATAGTCCTAAAATAAATAAATATGAACAAGAAATGTATAAATTTAATAATAAAATTAAAAATGATAAATAAAAAAATCTTTATAACAAAGATTTTTCACAAACATCTAAAATTATATAATTAGCGATTAATAATCCAGCAATTGCAGGCACAAATACTATTGATCCTAACATTGCATTATTAATTGCTTTTTCAGTTGAAAAGACCACAGTTACATTTTTCATAATTTCTTTATTTTTGATATTTTGTCTTATTTTTCTTGCAAGTGGATCAGTAGTTGTTTTATCAAGAGTACTTATAGTTAATTTAGTAGCATCTATTTTATTGGCTGTTCCCATAGAAGATACAAGTTTGATTTTTCTATTATAACACTCTTTAACAAGTTTTATTTTGACTTTACTACTATCACATGCATCAATAATGTAATCATAATTATCACTAAATAATATTTCTATGTTATCCTCAGTGATATGTGTATTAATTATATTAACAACCGCATCTTTATTAATTAATTTAATTCTTTTTTTCCATTCTTTAGTTTTGTATTTATTATTATTTTTAGATGTTGCTATTATTTGTCTATTAATATTACTGGGTTTAATAGTATCACCATCTACTATTGTAATATTGTTAACTCCACATCTAACTAATGCCTCAACAATATAGCCACCTACTCCGCCAAGGCCTAAAATAAGTATTTTTAAATTTTTAATTTTATCAATATTTTTATTTCCTAATAAACTTTCAAGTCTACTTAAATTCATAAAATCTCTCCTTAAGTAAATAGTATTATACCAAGAAAAAAACCTAGTGTAAACATAGTGTAATAAATCTCGCTCTCACGAGGTGGTAGAACACATGACATACCTGGGATCTTGCATACTTTGTGCAATCTTCAACGCCATATACCAATTAGTTCCCCTATAATATTACATAGTCGGTTTATTCGTTCTATATTTCTCATCTAGGTTAATTAAATTTTATCATATATTTTTTTTTTTTACAATATATAATCAAATATTTTACATATATTTATTATTTAATTTTAACCTATTCTAAAAGCTGGTGAAACTGAACTTGTGGGAAGATTGTATTCTGCTACATTCCAATCTCCGGTACTTGCAACATAATAAAAATAATAGCTATAATTAGATCTATTTGAGCGTAACCACCAATTATATGCAACACCAGATTGATTAAATTTACTTAAACCACTAAAATTATTTGAATTAACCCTAAATTGTAATAGTAGTCAAGTTGCCTTGTTTCAGAAGTAGCAGTATCATAATCTAATGCAATACCACTTCCCCATACCTCTTTAGTTGATAATAAATACAATTTATCTTGAGTGATAAAATTATTATTATAATTTGTACCATGACCTGATATAACATATGTTTCAATTATTACATTTCTTAATTCCTCTGGTAATGCATTATATATAGTTGTATTTAACCATGTTCGCATTTCACTACCTTGCCAACCATATATATTTGAGGAGGAGTTCATAGCACGTTTAGTTATTAAATCAAAAAATTCAACTACAAAACCGCATGCAGTTTGACTAAAACCTGCTGTGTTACATTCTTCTGGTGTTGTATTATTTGCTACTCTTACAGTAAATGTTCCATATCCATTGACTTCAACTTCTTTTGTATCTCCCACTTTATATATATCAGCATGTCCACTTTTAACTGCACTTGCTATTATGTCCCATGAATCATTTGAAAATGTTCCAGTTGACTTTACACAAACATAATCATCTGGAATATGTGTTTCTGACAAGTCATACAACTCATCTATTGCCTGTTGTACATTTTTGCTATTACTTCCACTATTTGAATTATCATATTCTACTTCAATTGCTTCAAATAGTATAACAGCATAGACTAATCCTGATGTTATAAGTATTCCAGATATTAATCCTACAATATATATTAAAATAGATTTTAATTTATTTTTCATTAATTTCTCCATTTTTACTTTATAAAAGATTATATAAATTATACTATTTTGATTACTTACCATCAAGTTTTAAAAGATATCGTTTATAACCTAATTTATGCGTTATTAAAATGATAATCTATCATATATTTTATTATGATAAATAAAGTAAAAGAAAATGTTTTTTTAAAATCAACATTAATACTTTTAATTGGGGGTGTTTTTGGAAAGTTAATTGGTTTTATACTTAAAATAATCGTAACACGTTCTCTTGGAACTCATGGAATGGGTCTATATAGTATGTTATCCCCTACTTCATCACTTTTATCAACATTAGCAGTATTATCTTATCCAAATGCAATATCAAAAATAATATCCGAAAAAAGTTCTTCTAGTAAAGATGTTCTAATATCATTAATACCATTTTCTATATTAATGAATATAATAATATTATTAATAGCTTGTATATCATCAAAATATTTATCATTTAATTTACTTAAAAATGAAGAATTATTTTTACCTATTATATGCTTATCATTAACTATGCCATTCATATCAATATCATCAATTATAAAAGGATATTTTTGGGGTAAACAAAACATGTTTCCATATATGTTATCTAATTTTATAGAACAAATAACTCGGTTTACTATAATATTTTTATTCATTAATAAAATAAATAATTTAATATATAAAATATGTTTTATTATATTAGTTAATATTATTGGTGAGATAATATCTCAAATTGTTATGGTTTCATATTTCCCTAAATTTAAACTAAATAATTTGAAAATAAATATTAGTATAATTAAAGAAACTATTAGAGAATGTTTATTAATAACTTTTGGTAAATTAATTGGAACTATATCATATTTTTTAGAACCAATAGTACTTACTAATGTATTATTATATGTTGGTTATTCAAAAGAATATATTACATATGAATATGGGGTAATTAATGCATATGCATTATCAACATTATTAATGCCACAATTCTTTACTCAAAATACCTCTACCTCATTAGTTCCTGAATTATCAAAACATTATAGTTTAGGTAATTATAAAATGTGCATTAAAAGAATTAAACAAATTGTTTTAGTATCATGTTTTATAGGTGGTATATGCACTATAATTATAACCTTAATTCCTGAATTCTTTTTAAATTTACTTTATAATACTAATGAAGGTATTGATTACATTAGATTGCTTTCCCCATTTACTATTTTATTTTATATAGAATATCCATTAATAAATGCTATTCAAGCATTGGGAGCTACTAAAGATGCATTTAAGATTACACTTATAAATTCAACAATAAAATTATCAAGTATTGTATTTTTATCATTTTTTAAAATTGGGATGTACTCATTAATATTATCAATTATAATAAATTTAATAATCGCAACTTATTTATATTATAGAGAAATTAAAAAATTATTGCATTTCTAAATCATTCATTTTAATAACATATACTTTGTCATTCTTATAAAAAGCATAAAATATATCTTCTAATTCTATATGATTATCATCTAAATATGTAATTAACCATTTAAAACTTTTATTTATATATTTTAAAGTATCATATTGTATTTTACCATCTAATATTAATGGAAGTGGATTATACGATTTCTTATGCAAAAAATTATATTCAAATATATTTAAACTTCCATTATTTTCAAGAACAGCATATTCAACATCATTTATATCTTTAATGCCATTATTTCTAAGTTCTAAAAGTAAATAATCTAAGGTATATTTTTGCCTTCTCATTTCATTATAATTTATTTTTCCATTATTTATTATTAAACATGGTTTACCATCTATTAAATTTCTAAATTTATTTGATTTTAAAGAAATATAACCAATAATCAATTCCAACATTAATACTATCAGTATAGGAATAATAGTATAAAATATGGATTTATCATAATTTTCTATTGATATAGCTACTAGTTCTGCGATTAATAAAGTAACTACTAAATCTTGAATAGAAAGTTGACTTATTTCTTTTTTTCCCATTAATCTAAATACAATAATAGTAAATCCATAAAATAATATAGTTCTTATTATTACATGAATAAATTGCATAATATCACCATTATTATTTTGGATAATCATAAAAAAAATAAACATAAATATAATTAATTAGGTGATTAATATTATAAAAGTTAAAAATTATATAAAAACATTATTATTATTTAGTAGTATATTTATTATTTATTTAGTAATTATATCTATATTTTATTATTTTGAAATATTTAGTTATAAAGCTATAAATATAATAAATTATATAGTTATGATATTATTATTTTTTCTGCTTGGATATAAAATAGCTATTTTAGAAGGAAAAAAAGGATATTTAAATGGTTTTTTAATATCTAGTATATTAATTATCTTATTTGCTATATTAAGTCTTATATTTTCTAAATTAGACTTTAGTAGTTTAGTATATTATTTATCACTTATATTAACTAGCATAACAGCTGGAATAATTGGGGTTAGGAACAAATAAAAGATAAACATGAAGTTTATCAAATATTTATATTTTCTAATGTACTTAAATAATCTCTAGCTGTTATTTCTTCTAATATAATTTTATTTTTCAATTCTTTTTGTTCATTAAATTTGCGTATACTAATATCTTTAATAGATAATAATTTATCTTTATACCTTTTTTTATCTTCTTCACTCATATTTTTATATTGATTAGTTATTTTAATGATATCATTACTACTAGCAATTCTAGCTTTATTAAAAGATAAGCTATCTATCATACCATCTTTAGATTCAACCATAATTTCTCCAGTTAAAACATCTTTAAATCCAAATAAACTTCTTACTACTAATATATAGGCAGGCTCATATAATTCATATGCCTTGCTCTCTTCAAATACAAATGGAATATCATAATATATTCCTTTATATATAACTTTATCTAACATGCTATTATTTGTACTATCATTATTATTTAATGAAACTAAAAAATATTCATTCATTATTTCCCCCTATTATATCTATTATAAAATTCATCTCTAAATTCAAGTAAATCATCTTTTTCAATATGATGTCTTATTTCTTCCATCAAACGAGTTAAAAATCTAATATTATGTATTGAAATTAATCTTTGTCCAAATGATTCATCTGAAACTATTAAATGTCTAATATAAGATTTGGTAAAATTTTTACATGCATAACAATCACAATCACTTTCAATTGGAGTAAAATCGTGTATATACTTAGCATTTCTTATATTACATCTTCCATCTTTAGTTAGTGCATTTCCATGTCTTGCGAGCCTAGTTGGAAGAACACAATCAAATATGTCTATACCTCTAATAACACCATCGATTAAATCAATAGGTTCTCCAACACCCATTAAATATCTAATTTTATCTTTTGGTAAGTATGGTGTTGTATATTCTATCATTTTTAATTTAGTATCAGGATCTTCTCCTACACTAACTCCACCAACGCTATACCCATCAAAATTTAATTTAGCTGTCTCAATTGCAGAATATTTTCTTAAATCAGGAAATTCTCCTCCTTGAACTATTCCAAATTGTGCTTGTTCATCTCTTCTTTTATTAGCATTTAAACTTCTCTTAGCCCATCTTAATGTTCTTTTAACACTTTTTTCCATATATTCATGACTTACAGGATATCCAGGACATTCATCAAAACTCATTATGATATCACTACCTAATTTATTTTGTATTTCAATACTTTTTTCAGGTGTTAAAAATAAATTTCTTCCATCAATATGACTCTTAAATTTAACTCCTTCTTCACTAATATCTTTTGGTTTAGCTAAACTAAATACTTGAAATCCACCACAGTCAGTAAGAATAGGACCTGTTTTATAATTCATAAAAGTATGAAGTCCACCACTATCCTTTACTATGTCTTCACCTGGTCTTAACCATAAGTGATATGTATTTGCTAATATAACATCAGCATGAGCAGCTTTTAATTCTTCTGGACTTAATGTCTTAACTGTTGCTTGAGTCCCAACAGGCATAAACATTGGTGTTTTATGAATTCCATATTTAGTTTGAAATTCACCTAATCTACCACCGCAAGAACAAGTTTTAATCAATTTAAATTTTAAATCCATCTATATCCTCCTTTAAATTTACTAAAAACATTGCATCTCCAAATGAAAAAAATTTATATTTTTCTTTTTGCGCATGTTCATAAGATTTTTTAATTATATCTAAACTACTAAAAGCACTAACGAGCATTATTAAAGTACTCTTAGGTAAATGAAAATTGGTAATTAATGCATCTGTTGATTTAAATTTATATGGTGGATATATAAATATATCAGTATCTTCAAAAGTTTCTTTAAATTTGTTATATTTGTTTATATTTGCTTCAAGCGTTCTAAGTGAAGTAGTACCAACACATATAATTCTTCTTTTTTCTCTTTTAGCAATATTTAATTTATTTGCAACATCAGAAGTGATTTCATAAAATTCACTATGCATATTATGCTTAGTAATATCACTTTCACTAACTGGTCTAAAAGTACCAAGACCGACATTTAACGTAACATATAATATTTCAACACCAATTTCTTTTAATTTATTTAATAATTCATTAGTAAAATGCAAGCCTGCAGTTGGAGCAGCTGCACTTCCCAATTTTGATGCATAAACTGTATTATATCTATCATTATCTTTTAATTGTTCATGAATATATGGAGGAATTGGCATAATACCAACATTATTTAAGTGTTCTAAAAATATTCCATCATAATCGAATTTAACATGAGTAATACCATTATCAAATACTTCAATCACATTACAAAATAATTCATCATTAAAACTAATTCTACTATTAATATGAACTCTTTTTTGAGGCTTAACTAAACACTCCCACACATCATTTTCAAGTTCACGTAATAATAACACTTCTATCTTAGCATGTGTATCTACTTTATAACCAATTATTCTACTAGGCAATACTTTAGTATTATTTAATACTAAAACATCCCCCTTCTTAAAATATTTAATAATGTTATAAAACATATCATCAATATATTTACCACTATTTTTATCTACAACTAGTAATTTACAATGATCTCTTTTCTCAATTGGACTTTGTGCTATTAAAGAATCATCTAAATCATAGTCATAAGTATTTATATCTTTATAATCCATAAACTACTAGGAAAACAGCCTAGCATTCACCTTCCTTTGCGCATAGATTATATCACATACACATAAAAAAGTAAATTAAATAAAAAAAGAACTTATAATAATTATGATTATTTTATGATAATGTCTTAAGTAATAACTTGGGAAAATGTCCCGGGTAATATATAATATGCTACTTGAG
>CALVQT010000010.1 GCA_944358375.1 uncultured Bacilli bacterium | reverse complement strand
TATGCATAAAAAAACGAGACAATAAATCCCGTTTATGTTTAAAAATTTTTAGGACATTTTCGCAAAATATTGACATTAAATAAAAAAAGAACTTATAATAATTTAAGTTCATTGATATTTGAATTTCTCTTTATAGTATAATCTGCAGTTTCTTTTGTATTTCTTCATTATTATTGACATATTCATCTAAATTAGTAGAATCAAAACCAGTAGTTACTAACATATTTGCTTCGCAAAGATACTCATAAAATTGATAAACATTTATTTTATCTTTTTTAATAAGATCAAATATTTTTTTAAGAGTTATCATTCTTGAGCTTTTTAGCATTGATTCAATTGAATTAGGTTTAATAAAATAAACTAAGTCACTAACCATTGATGATATTACTAATTCTTCGCAAAGATAAACATAAAAACAATTAAAATCTATTTTTTCATTTTTACAAAGATCAAACGCTTTTTTAAGACCTTCCATTCTAATCATAGAAAGTGTTTCATCATCAGGATAATCAAAACCATTAGTATAAAACATATGTATTTCCTCCTCAGTTAATTTTTGTGTATTATACAACTAAATGGCTAAATAGTCAAGAAATATATAAACTTTTATAAATTTTTAATTATATTACTCAATTCATCTTTATCTCTAAAGCCAACTAATTCAGTTTTAACTTCACCATCTTTAAAAAATACTAAAGTTGGTATGCTCATAACTCTATATTTTTCAGCAAGAGTCGGAATTTTATCAACATCTACTTTGATAATTTTAATATCATTATCTAATTCTTCTAATATTGGTGATAACATTTTACATGGTCCACACCAAGTAGCATAAAAATCAACTAAACATTTTCCTTTATTAACTTCTTCATCTAAAGTATCTTTTTCTAAATAAATCATTTTATCTTTCCTTTCTCTTTTAATAAATTTATATTTTCTTCTGTTACTATATCATATTTTAAAAACAACTCTATTACTTCATCATTAAATTCATTTGCATCTATTTTATCATAATCTTTAGCTATATTATAAATTTCATTAATAGCAAGTCTAGTATTTTTAATTGCATCAGACATAATTGGAGTACTATTTAATATAGGATCTGCGAATTTACTATCTTCTATTCCATATATATGAATAAATGGTTGTTTAAATACAAATAATAATACAAATATTATAACATAACTTTCTAATATTCCAACTATTGCACCACCAATTTTAGAAAAAAATCCCAAAATTATTGTCATCTTTAATATTTTTTCAATAATACCAGATATTTTTAATAATAAACTAAGTATCATATAAACAATAGAAAATACTATTAAAAATGCTATTAACTCATATACGAGTATATTAAGAATACTCATTCCTTCAAAAATACCACTAAAATTTAAAAATGGTAAATTTTTATAAAAAAATGTAGAAATAGGAACTCTTAAGCAAAATGATATAATAAGAGTTAATACTAATCCAACTAATAATACCGTTTGTTTAATTAAACCTCTTCTAAGCCCTGCAAAAGCGCCTAAGAATAAAAATATAACTATTAAAAGATCTAATACATTCATAACATCCTCCTAAACAAAACATAAGGATTATCTAAACTACCATTACCTGATAATATAATAGTATTTGCTTTTAATGTAATAACAGGTCTTACACCATATTTTTTATTAACCTCACTAGTAGATAAAACACCCTTATTAACAATAAAATTATATGCATTAGAACCATTAAAATATGCACTAGTCATTGTCCAATATGGATCATTAGAATATAAATAATTATCACTATTATTTAATGATGAATTAAAGCCTGCATAATATAACTCTTCAACACTGATCAAACCAACACTATTAGTTAATACATCATTACCAAATTCATTATTAACAGAAAATCTATCATTAAAATTAGAACAATCATAACTGACCACGTCATCATAATAATCACTCATAAGCTCATAAGCAGTATTATAATTACCATATCCTAACTCACCATAATAAACACCATTTAAAAATAATTCTTTTAAATTTCTATTATTACAATAAATAGATGTGGTATCAATAAATTCATTAAATCTACTTATATTAGTAGAATACCAACTATCAAGAAATATTTTAATATTAGAAGAATTTAAATTTCTATGTTCGCTATCATAACTATTACTGCTAGCATTACCATACATATATCCAACATATGCATTATAATTAGCTTTATTATTAAATGCAACATTTTCTAATATATTATTAGAATTACTACACTTACCATCAGTATATGGCCCATTATATATAATTCTAATACCTCCATCTTCAGTAGTTCTAATAATTTTATAACAATTATTGCCAAAAACAGCATTATTATTTAAATTATTACTTCCCCTATAAAAATAAATTGTACTACCATTCATACTATTATTAGTATAATATATTCCATCTTCATAAAAATTAGCTGTTCCATTTTTAAAAGATGAAGTAACATTATTAACAATTTCATACCCGATACTACCTTTATCATATTTAATCGCATTATCACTACTACTAATGCTAATAATAGAAGAAAAAGTTTTATTTAAATTATTATCTTGATTCTTGTTAGTCTTATTAAAGCTAAGAGTTAATATATACTTATGTATTTCATTTGGATTTATTACAACATTAGAAGCAATTGAGACATCACTATTAGGTGCATCACTTAAATAAACATATGCCCCATTATCAGATTCCAACGAATAAACCAAATCCCTTCCATCAGCAAAATTATTAACAACATCTTCTAAATTAATATTATAATATTCTTTTTTATTTCCATTATTTAATACATTAAATTCTTTAATAACTTTTTCACCAGGCTTAAAATTAACCATTGAAACATTACTAGTATTAGCATATTCTACTATAATACTTTCGTTTAATTTATTATTGTCTATTTTATCTTCATCGTTCAAATAAGCATAAGTTACACCTGACAATAATACTATAACAAAAGCAATACCAATATAATTAAATATTATACTTAATTTTTCAATATTCATATTTAACTACCTACCCTATATATTTATTATGCAACATTTTTAACAAAAAAAATATACTTTATTTTAATTTTATATATATTGTTTACATAAATTAATAAATAATATCATAAAGATTACCAACTTAATCTTTTACTTCTAAAATATATATATTTTTTTGTTTCTCTAATATGTATTGAATTTTAATAAATATATTATATTATCATTTTAAGTTAATAGAATTTAAAACAATGATTCAAACTATTTGAAATAATAAAAAAAGAGATTAATTATCTCTTTAAAAAACTTTTTGTAGTTCTATAACTTCCAACTAAATCTTCTATATTTTCATCTTTTTCTAAATCTAATAGTGTATCTGAATCATAAAAACCTACACTATACCCATATTTATCTAGTAATTCTTTATACTTTAATACTTCTTGTTTTAATTTTTTTATATTTTCTTTATCGCTTTTCCAAAAATTTAATAATTCTAATGATGGTAGTGCAATGCCATTCATATAAGATAGTGATAAACTATCTTTTACTTGTACTTCATCTATTAAATCGCTATATCTATTTTCTTTGTCTTCTCCTAATACTTGCATTAAACTAATATAGTTTTGATATTTATCTAATTTATGTTCTAGTATTATTGGTTCAACAACATCAAATTTGCCTTTTGGAAAAATTATTGAAGCATCAAATTTAACATATTGGTTATATCCATTATAATCTTTTTGTTTTGTATTGAACCTTTTTTCATAATCAACTAAAGATATATAATCATTCCCACAAAAATTATAACAACTTACTCCTCTTTGCTTAGCAGATTCTAATGCACCAGATTTTAATATTTCATTTAATTTTTTTAATGAACTTTTACTATTATATCCAATACGACTTGATACCAAACAATGCAAATAAACTTTCTTATTCATAAAATATCCCCCCCTTTATATTATTTTTTAAATTTGCTTATATAGTTATTTACTTTTACATACCAAGTTTTGTCTTCCGCATAATATGGATTTATTTGTTTAGCTGTTTTTAATCCTTTTTTATAATAGCTATTAAGTTTATTAATTGCAAACTTAATTCCATCATCTAGAGTATTAAATTTTCTATAACTTCCTCCATTACATCCAGGATTTCCTTTGTTGCCTCCTACATTATTACATACTCTAGTTAAATAACTACACCCCCAATAACAGCCAGTTTCTTGAAGAACTACACCTGTGAATAAATATGGATCTAATCCAACATTTAAACATTCCCTAGCAATATATTCGCCTTTTCCCTTCAAAGAACTTTTTAAATATTTATTGAGTTTATTCGCTATTTCATCAATACTTTCACCATTAAAATAGCTTTTTTTTAATTCTTCTTGATAATCATCATATTCATCTATAAAATATGATATACCAATATCAATTTGATTATCTAAATAATCATGATTAATTTCATTTTTAAAGAAAAACGAAATTATACTCATAACTATCAATATTTTCATTTTTGTTACTCTCCTTGTAAGTTAGTATATTATATCACAAATAGTACAAAAAAGCAAATTTTTTCTATTTTTCTCTTAATAATAATTTGTTTACATGATTATTATGCTGTAAATATTTAGTAACTAACTGACTTATAAATGGATTTAATTTTTCAATATTTATAGGTGTTTTTAATAATAATGGTTCTTTATACATAACTAAATAATCATACAGTTTTCCATATTTAGATGAATGTCTAGTTGCTAATATGATATCATCAAAATTACTAAATCCCACATGTGTATCTTCAGGATTATTTAAATATATATGACTTTTAAATATCCCATCACAAATAGATTGATCTTCCATATTTCTATGATCTTTATCCCAAGAATAATCAACATTTGGATATTCAATAGTAAAGTAATTTAACAAAATTAATAAGGAATTTACAATATCATAACTTTTTTTAAATATTTCTTGTTCTTCTTTATTCATAAAATTAGTACTTTCAATTACTGGTTTACCATCTAGTAAAGTAAATGATATATAATTTATTAAATCATTTTTTCTAAATATAAATCTTAAATACTCTTTTCCATTCATTACATAAAATTTAATATTAATAAGATTTGAGTATTTATTTGATTTAAATGGCAAGTTAAACCCATTTAACCTCTTGTTAATATTTTTAATTGTTTCATTAACATTTTTAATAAAATATTTATTGTACTTTGATAAATATTTATCACAAGCTTCTTGGACATTTTTTAAACTTACTATATTTTCATTAGCATTAATATTTTCTTCATTTAATTTATTAATAATCTCATTATATAAATAATCTAATCTTTCTTTCATAAAACACCTCTTTGTGAGTATATATACTACCATAAGAAAAAGACTTTTTCAAGGTCTTATTATTCAATCAAACTCTTACCATTCATTTCTTTTGGTGCTTCTAAGTTTAATAATTTAATTATAGTAGGTGCAATATCACACAATGATCCATTATTTAATTTTACATCATTTTTAGTAATAATAAATGGCACATCTGATGTTGTATGTGATGTTACCACATTATGATTATCATCCCACATAATATCGCAATTTCCATGATCAGCAGTTACTATAAGTATTCCTTGCTTTTCTTTTACTTTATCATATAATCTTTTTAAACATTTATCTATACACTCAACTGCCTTAACCGCAGCATCATAATTACCTGTATGTCCCACCATATCACCATTAGCATAATTTAATATAACTACATCGTATATATCTTTATCTAATTCATTTAATAATATATCAGTTATTTCAACAGCACTCATTTCGGGCTTTAAATCATATGTTGCAACTTTAGCAGATGGAATTAATATTTTATTCATTCCTTTATAATCTTTTTCCTTGCCACCATCAAAGAAAAATGTTACATGAGCATATTTTTCAGTTTCAGCAATTCTTAATTGAGTTTTGTTATTCTTTTCTAAAAATTCACCTAATAAATTACTAAGATTAATATCATCAAATGCATATGGACACTTAACCGTATCTACCACACTCATCATAGTTAAGCATTTAAGATTATTAAATTTTTTTAAATTTATATTTTTATCTTTATATTCTTCTGGATTAGTTAAACTTGTAAATAATTCTCTTAATCTATCTTTTCTAAAATTGAATGTGATTATTCCATCATTATCTTTAATTTCTTTTTCATTAATAATACACGGTATTAAAAATTCATCGCTTATATCTTTATTATATGAATCATATATTGCTTCTTTAGCACTATGATAACGAGGCGCTTTTAAATAGCACATTGCATCATATGCAAGAGATAATCTATCAAAATTATTGTCTCTATCCATAGCATAATATCTACCACTAAGAGTAGCTATTTTTCCATAATTTAGATTCTCAACTATTTCTATATATTTAAGAGCGCTTTTTGGTTCTACATCTCTGCCATCTAAAAAAAAGTGATAATAAACTATAACTTTATTTTTTTTACATAAATCTATTAATGCAATTAAATGATTAATATGAGAGTGTACTCCTCCATCACTTAAAAGTCCCATAATATGTAATGTAGAATTATTATTTTTAACATGATTTATCATCTTTAATATTTCTTTATTATTATCAAATTCTTTATTTTTAATTGATTGATTAATTATTTCAAGTGGTTGATATACAACTCTTCCTGCACCTATATTAGTGTGTCCCACTTCACTATTTCCCATTTGTCCCTCTGGAAGACCTACATAAGTACCAGATGCTTTCAAAAGACTATGAGGATATGTTTTGACTAAATAATCAAATGTCACTTTTTTGGCATTTAAAAAAGCATTTCCATCAGATTCCTTTCTAATTCCACATCCATCTAATATAGTTAATACTATTGTTTTTTTCATAATAAACTTCCCTTCTTTATCTAGTATATTGTTTTTTATTTTTCATTAAAATATCTAAAAATACACCTATTGTTCTTTTATTACCATCATTAAATATTTGTATATCTATTAATTCATTTACGGCTTGTTTTATATACTCATCCCCAGCATCCATATCTATCATATATCTTAAATTACTTAATTTATTTTGAATTTCTATTATATCCGTATCTTTTAATCTTTTTGATATATTTCCAGCATCAAAATACAAATCTCCAAATAAAAATTCATGTAATCTTTTTAAGTATTCAATATCATACTCATCAGTATTAAAAGTTATCTGTTCATCTATTAAATTTGATTTTAATTTAAATATTTCTTCTTCTATAAATAATAATCTATCTTCACTTAATCCTAATTTATTCATAAAATCAACTCCATAATTTACTATTATATTCATTATTTTCTATCATTTTATTTATAGCTATCTTTAATTTTTTAGCATCTTTTTTATAAGTCATTCCATACCATTTACTAGAAGTTTCTATTACTTCAACACTAATATCATTACTCTTAATATGTTTGTCTAGTACTGTAGGTAACAAAAATTCACTATTTTGTTTATCATTAATATTTTTTAAAAAATGTATAAAATCATTTTTTAAATATTCAAATATTTTAGGAGTAAATAATATCATATTCATACTTACTAATCTATCATATTCAATGTCAAACTCTTTATTATTTTCAAGTGATATACAATGAATATTATATTTTAATTTTTTTAATTTACTTTCAATAATATCAACTAATTTATTATTTTTATTTAAAAATAAAACTCCTCTTTTAACACTTCCATTTTCACTTAAAGTATTAATAGCACTATAACCTATAAGTCCAAATAAATTATCATTAATATTATTTTTTAAAAAATTATATGCTTTCTTATAAGCATCTTTTCCATAAAAATCATCTGCATTTATAACAGCAAAATTTTCTTTTACTTCATTTTTAGCTGATAATAGGGCATGTCCTGTTCCCTATGGCTTTTCTCGCTTATAATCTATTTTATATAAAACATTATCTATATCTTGAAATACAAAAGAAACTTCAATATAATCTTTAATTCTTTTCTCTATTGTTTCTTTAAACACATGATACATTTCTTTTTTTATTACAAACACTACTTTAGTAAAACCTGCATTTATTGCATCAAATATTGAGTAATCCATTATAAATTCATCATTTGGCCCAACTTTATATATTTGTTTTAATGATCCAAACCGACTTCCTATTCCACCAGCTAATATTACTAATGTCATAATTCCTCCTAATTGAATTTATTATATATTTATTTTATCAATTTTTCGTGATATTTAAAACAATTTTCTTCATGAGAATTTATAACACCTATTGCTTGTAAATAAGAATATATTACTTTGCTACCAACAAAACTCATATTTCTTTTCTTTAAATCTTTTGATATTCTATCAGATAATTCACTTGTAGATTTATTAGTTTCATATATAATTTTATTATTAGTCCACCCCCATATATAATTATCAAAAGATTTAAACTCCTCTTGTATTTTTTTAAATATTTTACTATTTTCAATAGATGCTTTTATTTTTAATTTATTTCTTATAATTTTATTATTGTTCATTAATTCATTTATTTTACTTTCATCATAATTAATAACTTTATCTATATCAAAATTATCATAACATTCATTAAAATATTCTTCTTTATTTAATACAATTTCAAATGATAATCCTGCTTGAAAACATTCAAGCAATAATCTTTTGTATAGTTCTTTGTCATTATGTGTTTCAACTGCCCAAACTTCGTCATGATATTTGACATATTTTTCATTTTTTAAATTTAACCAACTGCATCTGCTTTTCATATTTTTCACCTAAAAATAATCATATTATATATAATTAATTGATAACTATTATTTCTTTTTTCTACTTTTCCTATAACCTTATATACCTTATTTTTTTCTATATTATATAAATTTTTATATTTATCTTTAAAAATTATACCATCTATTACATTATACTCATCACTTAATTTAACAAAAGACATTTTATCATTGCTTTTAGTTTTTATTGTCTTAATATTTTCTACATATAATATGCTAGTTATAGTTCTATTAAAGTAATCCTTTATTTGATTTAATTTAATAGAATTTTCTCTATCATATTTAGTAACTGGATGGTGCGATAAGTAAAATCCATAATTTTTAATTTCATTATCAATATTTTCTTTGTCATCATAATCATCATTTTCTACAATATTTGGTTTCTCTTCCAATATCATATTTAAATCTTTACATAAAGTAGCATAATTTATAACTTCATCAATATTTTCTACCATAGCTTTCTTATTTATATTAAAACTATTAAAAGCACCACATTCAATTAAAGCGATTATTACTTTTTTATTAACATTTTTAGAATAACATCTAATTATAAAATCATAAAATGATTTAAATTTTCCTTTATTTCTTTCATTAATTATCTCTTCACTTACATTTATACCAATAGATTTAATAATTGAAAATGGAAATACTAAACTTTCTTCATATAGGCTAAATTCATAACTAGATAAATTAATATCAATCATCTTAAATTTAATACCTAATATTTTACTCTCATCTATATATTCTTTTATTTTGTCACTTGATTTATTCATATTAAGTAAATTTTTCATAAAATATTTACTATAATTTATTTTAAGATACGCCATTTGATATGCTACTAATGTGTAAACAACTGAATGCGATTTATTAAAACCATAAGATGAAAATTTAACTATTAAATCAAATAATCGTTTAGAAACATTTTTATCATATCCTTTATTTACAAGTTTATTAATAAAAGTTTCTTCTTCATTTTTAATAACTTTTTCTTTTTTCTTAGATATTGCTCTTCTAATATTATCAGCCTCAGAATATGAATAACCTCCAATTTGCCTTAATATTTCTAATATTTGCTCTTGATATATTATTATTCCATAAGTATCTTTTAAAATTAGCTCTAATTCATTAATTAAATATGTTATTTTTTTCTTTCCTTTTTTTCTTAAAATATATTCATTAATCATATCTCTAGGACCAGGTCTATATAATGCAATTGCATCTACTAATGTATTGAAATTATCAATTTCTAAATTTTTTAAAAATTGTTTCATACCATCACTTTCAAATTGAAATACGCCATTTGTATAAGCTCGTGAAAATAGATACAAAGTTTTTTTATCATTTAAGTCTATATTATTTATATCAAAATTAATATTGTCTTTTTTAATATCTTCTAGTATATTTGATATAGTATTTAAATTTTTAATAGATAAAAAGTCCATTTTTAATAATCCTAATGCCTCTATATAATTCATACTATATCCTGTTAAAATAACACCATTACTTTTGTATAGCGGCATAATATTATTTAATGGAATATCACTAATTACAACACCAGCAGCATGCATACTTGTATTTTTTTTAAGGCCACATAATTTGCTAGATATTTTAACTAATTTTCTTATTTCATTATTATGAGATAATATATTATAAAATTCATAATTGTTTTTAAGTTCATCAAAATCTTTCTCATCTTTAATTGTTTTACATAATTTATCTATTAATATACTATTGATATTCAATACTTTAGCAACATCTTTTAATATTTGTTTAGGTAACATAGTATTAAATGAAATAATTCTGGCTGTATTTTCAGGTGAATATTTATTTATTACATAATCTAATACTTTTTCTTTTTTTAAACTGTCAAAATCTATATCAATATCTGGCATAGTAACTCTTTGAGGATTTAAGAACCTTTCAAATATTAAATTATATTTAAGCGGATCTATATTAATAATTCCAAGAGAATAATTAACAAGAGACCCAGCACCACTACCTCTTCCTGGCCCAACCAATATATTATTTTTTTTAGCAAATAATACAAAATCATAAACTATTAAAAAATAATTTACAAAATTCATATTTTCAATAACTGACAATTCATAAGATAATCTTTTTTTATATACTTCACTTACATTACCATTAAGTCGCTTTTCTAACCCCATTTTAGCAAGTGCTCTTAAATATTCAGTAGCATTATCTCTATAGACTGGTATATGGATAGTTATTTTAGGTAAAGTTATATCAATTAAATTATTAAATTCATAAGTAGTCTTAGCATAATCACTTTTAATTTCATTAATCATATAACTACTTTTAATATCTAAAGGTTCATTTATATTAAGAGATGAATCAATATATTTTATATATTTAAAATATTCAAAATCATCAATTGAAAAATATCTAACTAAATTAATATATACCACATTATTAGTTAATTTTAATGCATTAGAATAAGAAATATCATCATCAAACATAATATATATATTTTTAAATTTATTTTTTAAATTAATATAATTTTTACTATCACAAACAACTATATTATCATCATTAATTAATTCTATATCAATAATATTATCTATATTTTTTTTAGAAACAAGCTTAAATAAATTAATAAGTCCATTATAATTTTTAGCATATATTAATATATTATTATTATCTATATTTAATTCTATTCCAATAATTGGTTTAATACTATTATTATTACATTTACTAATAAATTCCATTGTCCCAAAAAGATTACTATCTGTTATGCCAATAGAATTAATATTATTTTTTTTTGCATATGAAACCAATTCATCAATTTTAATTAAACTATTCATTAAATCATATTCAGTTTTAATATTAAGTGGTATATAATTCATAGTACATCCTTTCTAATAATATTTTATCAAATTTGTATTAAAAAGTCTTTATTTTATTAAATAGATAATATAGTATAAAAAAGAGTATAATAATTTTTAAATAATGAAAGTATTTCTTTTGACATATGTTTGCTTTATATAATTACACAAATAGTTTTATCTTTAAATAATTTTAAAAAAATAAATTTAATCTTAAACTTATAATTAGTATTATTAATTATTTTAAATTATAAAAATAATTCTCATCAGATATGTTGAGATAATGACAAATAATAAAATTAATCAATACAAAAGCCAGTATTTGAAAAAATTTTATTAAAATCAAAATAGACACTTAATTAATATTTCATTGTAAATATCTTTGATAGTTATTTTATTCTTAAATAAAAAAGTTGTTTTCACAACTTAATTATATTTGCTATCTACATCACTGAAGTCAACACTATCTATTTCTTCAATAACTTCCAATTGGTTTTCAATAATTTGTCTTAATCTTCTTTTTAATATATTAGTATTCCTTTTTAATTGATCTGCATGATTTTGTGCTCTTTCGGCTTTTAATAATGCATCATTTATTATTCTATTTGCATTATGCCTTGCTTGAGTAATTAATGTTTCTGCTTCTTTTCTAGCAGTTGATTTAATTTGATCACCAGCATTTTCCGCATTATATATAGCTCTATTCATAGTTTCTTCTATTCTTTGGTAATAAGCTATTTGTTCAATTAATTTTTTATTTTCTTCTTCTGTTTTCTTACTTTTATTAAGTAACGCTTCATAGTTTTTAATAACATCATCTAAAAATCTTTGTACTTGATATTTATCATAACCACGAAAAACTGTATCAAATTTTTTCATGCTCCACCTCTATATTTTTATTTTATTCTACCAATCAGACAAATCCTCTTTTTTATTTGACTTTTTACTGTCTTCATCAGATATTTTTCCTTCAATTTCAAAACCTTTTGGTGCACATATTACAATACCAGGCCCTAATTTTTGAATTGTTCCATCAATTGCATATATAATACCATTTAGAAAATCTAATATTCTTTTAGATACATCTGAAGTAACTCTTTTAAAGTTTACAACAACTTGATTTCTAGCTTTTAAATAGTCCGCTATTTGTTGTGCTTCAGAAAAAGCTCTTGGTTCTACTAATATAGTTTTATTTTTATAATCTTTATTACTACTTTTACTAGTTTCTTTTATTTCAATTTCATCATTATCAATACTAGCATCATCAGGTAAAAACAAATTAGGTAATTTAATTACACCCATATTTTCCTCCTCGCTCTATATTATATAATAATTTTATCACATAATATATTTTCTATCAATAGATATTAATTTAAAATTTAATTTTATCTTCGACATAAGATGTAACTTCATCTACATTCAAAACTATTTGCTCCATAGTATCTCTAAATCTAAGAGTAACTGTATTACTATTTAATGTCTCATCATCAATAGTTATGCAAAATGGTGTTCCAATTACATCTGCTCTTCTATATCTTTTACCAATAGATGCAGTCTCATCATAAGAGCACATAAAACAATTAGATAATTTTTTATATATTTCTTTAGCTTTCTCACTATGATATTTTTTAACTAATGGTAAAACAGCTACTTTATATGGTGATAAAAAAGGATGCAATTTTAATACTTCTCTTTCATCATTTTCTAATTTTTCAACATGATAAGCGCTAAATAATATAGCTAATACTGTTCTATCTAGTCCATATGTTGATTCTATAATATATGGAATATATTTTTCATTTGTATCTGGATCTAAATATGTTTGAGATATACTACTATATTTTTGATGAGCTGATAAATCAAAGTCTGTTCTATTATGCGTTCCATTTATTTCACCCCATCCAAATGGAAATTTATATTCTATATCACAAGCAGCTGATGCATAGTGTGCTAATTTTTCATGATCATGGAATCTTAAATCTTCTTCTTTAATACCAAGATCTATAAAAAATTTTTTACCATATTCTTTGAAATATTCATACAATTTCATATCTTCTCCTTTTTTGCAAAAGGTTTGATATTCCATTTGTTCAAATTCTATTGTTCTAAATGTAAAATTCCCAGGAGTAATTTCGTTTCTAAATGCTTTTCCAATTTGACCAATACTAAATGGCAATTTACATCTCATACTTCTTTGAACATTTAAAAAATTAACATACTCTCCTTGAGCATTTTCTGGCCTTAAATAAACAACATTTTTATTATCATTAGTTACACCTCTATATGTTTGAAACATTAAATTAAACTCTCTAATATCAGTAAAATTAGATTTATTACAATTAGGACATTTAATATTATTTTCTTTAATATAATTAATCATTTCTTCTTTAGTCATACTATCAGCAATTGATGAAGAAGTAAAATCATTAATTAAATTATCTGCTCTATGCCTCATTTTACATTCCTTACAATCAATTAGTGGATCTGAAAATGACGCGACATGACCTGATGCTTCCCATACTTTTGGATGCATTAAAATATCTGCATCTATTTCATATGCATTATTTCTTTGTTGAATAAATCTTTTTCTCCAAGCATCTTTAATATTATTTTTTAATCTACTTCCAAGAGGGCCATAATCCCATGTATTTGCAAGTCCACCATATATTTCACTTCCTTGAAATATAAAACCATAATTTTTACAAAAATTAGTCATTTGTTCCATACTTATTTCCTTATCCATAATTACCTCCTATAATAAAAAAACTCCAAGAGTAACATAAGGGTCCAATCGGACGGTTCCACCTTATTTATTCTAAGAGAATCGCTTTATAACTATAGCCTCAAATGCTTTACCATCACATTTTTCATCGCTAAATAAATGTTATCACAAAATCAAATTTAATTCAACTATTATTTCTTTTTTAAACTTAATTTTATATTTGATTTTTCTTCATCTTCTTTATTTTTATTTTCTTTTTCTTGAATATATTTTAAATACTTTATATTTTTAATCATTGAATAATTTACTAACCATGGTCTACAAAGTTCATCCATTCCTATGTATGGATTTAAAATATATCTGATATCCATAAAACCTCCTTTATTTTTTATTTGCTAATATTTTATTTTTAATATATTTTTTTGGATTTTCCCAATCATTTTTTCTAACATCATCTACTGAAAATAACATAGGTTCTGTATTTATATAATGTATATCTCCATTATCATCATACCAAATAGTTACAAAATAATTTCCCATTAAATTAGGTATTTCATTTTTCATCATAAATGATGATTGATCTACATTACAAGGACATAATAATAGATGTATATTTCTATATAGCATATAGTATACTTTATGATAATGTCCTCTTAGTGATAATTTAGGTTTAGAATTAGATGGTATTTGATCTATTCCATTTTGTGGTTTAGTTGAGAGTATTCTAGATGATCCACCACCTGGATGAAATAATTCAATTTTACAGTTATCATAATAAACATATGCTCTATCTTGCCCTAAATATTCAAAATCATCTCTTCTTTTAGCAAGTTCTTTTCCAAATATAAAAGGTCCATAATTAAATGAATGACTTTGATCATGACTTCCAGTAATACCTTTCCATTTCATACCAGGATATTTAGGCAATACTTTCGCAACATAATCTACTTGACCGCTTGCTCCCCATACAAATACTTCATTTACATGATTAGGCCTTATTTTTGAATAGTCACCATCTGATATATCGCCAATATGATACATATCAGTAATTCCTCTATTATATGCTTCATAAGCAAATGTGTTAACCATGCTTGGTTGACACCAAATACTTCCATAATGAGTGTCAGATACAACTCCAAATTGCTTTATAGATAACTCTTCTTTTGGAATTTTAATATCACTATATTTTCTTCTTTGGATATTTTTTCTAACGACTAACTCATTATTAATATCAACAACTTCAACATTTCTTCCATAAAATTGAAGCATATCTATAATACCATATAATTCATTAGAATTCATCCCCAATCTATTTTTTAATGATTCAAATGATTCTTCTTTTTTCATTATTTTATAAAATTTGTCAAGAGTTTTAAATAATTCACTTTGACTTTTAACATTATTTTTAGTTATTACTTGCTGAAAATCATCACAATCTTTTTTCAATTCAAAAGGACTAATAGTTAAATAGTTTTCTTTACTTGGAACATAATAAGGGGATAATGTCGCACTTACATGTTTTAGTTTTCCAGTCTTATTATATTGTATTTCAAATTCATAAGCACCCATTGTATTTTGCTGAGAATCAGCTTTCATCTTAGGCGTTCTTTCAACAACAGATGGTATAGTAAATATTCTAGTATCTCTTATTTTAGGAAATTCTTGAGCGGTTAATGTTCCTCCTAAAAATATTAAATCATAATCCTCATAACTAGACATACTTCTATTATATTTTTGAGCTGGATATGCAATTGTATAAGACTCACCTTGCTTTTTTAAACATTCTAATTTTATAGAAACATTATTAAAGTTTATAGTACAACTCTTAGGCCCTAAATAAATCATATCATCCCTATTTTTAGCAATATATTCGCCGACATTTAATTCTTTAGCCCAACTATGATCTTTATCGCCCGTTATAAATAAAGTTTTAATTCCTTCTACTTTTGGAAAATATTCAATTAAATGATCAGCTTGATTGAACCCATCATTACTAATTAAACTCTTACCATAAACATTTTCATCAGATTTCTTATATTTACCTTCTAATAAATTACCGGTAATTATAACATATTTGACATTATCTTTAGCAAACTTCTTAAATATATCATTTAATATAGTGATTTGTTCATTTTTAGAGCCAAACCTCAAATCAGATATGACACCTATTTTAGTAGTAGAATTTATATCC
Organism: uncultured Bacilli bacterium; assembly: GCA_944358375.1. The sequence continues at coordinate 19,266 of CALVQT010000010.1, read as the reverse complement.
TCTTCTATATTATATATAGTTTCTTTTGTATAATCAGGATGATTATTTATAATTAAATATACTTCATTTCCTTTATTCATTATAGATATATTAATTCCACTATCTTTTAATTTTTTAACATACCCAAATAAATCATAATTACTTATTTTTAAATCTTCACATAAATTATTAACATTACATTCTTTAACTAATTTTTCTTTTAAAGAATTTAAAATTTCTTCCTCAGTTAATTTTTCATCAGTATTTACTATCTTATTCATAAAACCTCCAAGTATGTTTAATTACCATATTTTTTTATTAATATCTATATAAATAATAATATATAAATTTTAAAAAATCAATAAAAAAACATTTTATTTTTTGATATATAAATTACATGGAGCAAATGTTTTCCTATGTTCTTTAATTAAACCATATTTTTCAATTGCTTCTATGTGTTTTTTAGTACCATATCCTTTATTTTTAGCAAAATTATATTCTGGATGATTCTTATCTAATTCTATCATTTTTCTATCTCTTGTTACCTTAGCAATTATTGATGCAGCAGCAATCGATTGACTTTTAGCATCTCCTTTAATTATTGAAGTAGAAGGTATATCAATGTCTAACTTAACAGCATCTATTAATATATGTTCTGGTTTCACACTACAATTATTTATTGCTTCAATCATTGCTTTTTTTGTAGCCTGTAATATATTTATTTCATCAATAACATCTTCACTACTTTCCCCGATACCTATACTTATAGCATTTTGCATAATAATATCATATAATTGTTCTCTTTTTTTCTCAGATAATTTTTTTGAATCATTTATTTGTTCATTATAATAATCACTTGGTAATATTACACAAGCACAAACAACTGGACCTACTAATGGACCTCTTCCAACTTCATCAACCCCAGCGATTAATTTAATTCCTTTTTTATATAATTCATTTTCATATTCTTTCATAAAACACTTCCTAATATATTATATCAAAAAAATAAGGTTCATTTGAACCTTATTTTATATACACTCTACATATGTATCATTTAAACACCTAATACTACATAAACATTTGCTATCCATAGTAAATACTGAATCAGTAGCAACATAAGGATATAAACTTGTTGTATCTGGATTTGGCGCAAGTACTCTAAAAGTACAACAACCACAATCTATTTTTTCAACTCTAAATACAGAACTAGTAACATCTGTTTCATTTCTACTAATAGGCATACTCCATGGAGTTCCATTTCCACAACAAGTATATAGCATTATAGGTCTTGTATTACATATAACACAATTACTTCCACCACCAAGAGCTGGTCTATCACAAGATAATAAACAATTATCAGGACAAGCATTAGATTGTAATACATTTATAACTTGCAATATTTCTAAAATACAATTTTGACTATTATTGTCATTATTATTACACATATAATCCACTCCTTTATTTCTATTCATTAATAAGTTATGAATTTTGTTGTATTTTAGTGACATAATTAGCCTATTATAATAAAATAAAATAAACTTTTTCAAAGTTTATTTTATTTGACTCATTACTTCTTCAGCAAAGTTTTCGTTTCTCTTTTCCATTCCCTCGCCTACTTCAAATCTAATAAGATCTAATAATTTGCAATTATTTTTTTCTAAATAACCTTTTATTGTAAGAGAAGAATCTTTAATAAATACTTGCTCTTCTAAAACCGTCTCTTCATAGAATTTTCTAATTCTACCTTCAACAATTTTATCAGCAAATTCAGGTTTCTTGCCTTCATTTATTACTTGTTCTCTAATAATTGTTTTTTCATGTTCTAAATCTTCATTAGGAACGCTATCTATAGTTACATAAAGAGGTCTCATTGCTGCTGCTTGCATAGCAACATCTTTTGCTACTTCTTCATTATTACCATTAATTATAACTAATGATGCAATTTTTCCACCCATATGTAGGTATGCTCCATATGTTTGATTATCTTCTTTAGTTACTTTTTTAATTCTTCTAAGATTTATTTTTTCACCTATTTTTGCAGTTGAATTAATGATTAAATCATTAATAGTATCTTCACCAACTTTAATGTTTAATGCATCCTCTAGAGTATCAACTTTACTTGATAATATAGAATTTCCAATAGTATTCAATAAATCTTTAAATTCAGAGTTTTTAGCAACAAAATCAGTTTCACTATTTAATTCAATAACAACTGCCTTATTACCATTAATATAAATATTAGATAATCCTTCTGCAGCAATTCTTTCTGCTTTCTTAGCAGCTTTAGAAATACCTTTTTCTCTTAAATAATCGACTGCTTTATCCATATCACCATTAGATTCAACTAATGCCTTCTTGCAATCCATCATTCCTGCTCCAGTTTTTTCTCTTAGGTCTTTAACCATACTTGCACTAATATTCATACATCCTCCTTAATTTAGTGATGAAATTAATTCATCTTTTTTCATAGTAGAATAACCACTAATACCAGCATCTTTAGCTAATTTTTTTAATTCACTTACTGTCATTTTAGAATAATCTGGTTTTTCTTCTTTAACTTCTTGTTTTTCTTCTTTAATAGTCTCTTTTATTTCTTCATTCTTAGTATTCTTTTCTTCTTCATCATCTAGTTCAACAACTTTAGTTTCAACTTTAATTTCTTTTCCACCTTTAGTTGTATTTTCTTCCTCAGTAACATAGTCTACTAATTCTAAACCATTTGCTTCACAAACAGCATTAGCAAGAACACCTAAAACCACTTTTACACTTCTAACAGCATCATCATTTGCTGGAATAGCATAGTCTACATCATCAGGATCACAATTTGTATCTACAATTCCAAATACTGGAATATGTAATTTTCTAGCTTCTTTAATAGCATTTATTTCTACTCTTGGATCTACAACTATTATAGCTTTTGGTAAAGTTTCCATACCTCTAATACCTGATAATAATTTATTTAATCTTTCATATTCTTTTTGGATCTTAACCACTTCTTTTTTAGGAAGTAATTCAAACTTTCCACTTTCTTCCATTTTTTCAATTTCGATAAGTCTTTTAACTCTATCTCTAATTGTTCTAAAATTAGTTAAAGTACCTCCTAACCATCTTTCGGTAACATAAAAACTCTTGCATCTTGCAGCTTCTTCGATACTAGCTTCTTTAGCTTGTTTCTTAGTACCTACAAATAGAACCTTACCGCCATTTTCACATGCTTTAAGAAGTGCATCGTAAGCTTCTTCAATTTTCTCAACAGTTTTTTGTAAATCAATAATATGAATATCATCTCTTATAGTAAAAATAAATTCTTTCATTTTAGGATTCCATCTTTTAGCTTGATGTCCAAAGTGAACTCCTGCTTCTAATAAATAACTTTTTGCAATTACTGCCATTTTAATCTCTCCTTTCGTTAATTCTTCTGTTTATCTTTAAATCACTATTCACTTAAATTATTAAGCACTAGAATAATGAATCAATAAACATGTTTTTTTCTTAAAGCGTATATATTTTAGCACAAAATTATATAAAAAAAAAGAGGTTTATATATTTTTTTACAATTAATTAAAATTATATTTAAATTATAAAAATTTTCATAAAAGTAAATATTTAACTATTTTTTCTTTTTATATTTTATTTCATCACAAGCATCATTATAAATTTTTTGCATTTGTATTAATCTTCTTTCAAACTCACTATATATTTTTTTAGTCTCTTTTTCTTTAATAAAATCTTCATTAATTAATTTATTTGCACTTTGAATATAACTATAATCTATTTTATTTTCTGAATATAAAATAATCAATTTATTGTATATAAAGTACAATTCTTTTAAATATTTAGTAATATAATGTTTTCTAATAATATCGTTAATTAATGTCTTCCTCTCTTTTTTATTTTTAACCTTTTTGGATTTGTTTAACTTTATTTCCTGTGAAAAATATTTATCCATAAATTGCTTTATAATAGTTTTATTAAAATCGCCAATATAATATTTATTATGCTTAAATTGTACACCAGAAAAAAGAATTTTTTTAGCAAGTGCGATATTGGCTTTTTCATCAACTAACCACTTTATTGGTTCAACTCGAACCCAATAAACTTCTGATTCTTTAATAATTCTACCATCAGATAATACTTTTCCATTACAATTTGAATCTCCAACAAAACGTATATACTTTTCTCCCATGAATTCATATTCAATATGCTCTCTTGGAATAAAATTTGTATTTATATTTTTATAATTAACAGAATCGGTAGTATATATCTTTCCAGTTTTTTTTATTTTTTTATTTTTATATAAATTTTCTAATATATTAGAAAAACTTTCACTTACAATAGTTTGAGGATATTCTCCATATTCTACTTCTAAAATATCAAACTCATTATTTTTTTTATTTTTACATAATTGTGAGATTGATGAATACTTTATCGCCGGGCGAATACCAATATTTCGAATATTAACCATAGCTTTTCTAGCATAACTTCCAATGTAATATGCTTTGTCGTCATTAAGAAGATACATTTTCTTTCTAAACAAAATATCTTCATTATTATAACATAATTCCTTTTCTCTATCGTCTTCTTCAAATGTTCTTGTCCACCAATATCCAATTCTATTTTTTAAATTATTTTCATTATTAATAAATTCATTAGATGATACCTCTGCACCAAGTAAAATAGAAAAATCAGTAACTGCACTCTTTATACCAATCTTTTTCAATATATCTATTTGCTTATTATTATAATAATTGAATAGAATTTCTTCTTTCGACAATAATGTAAAATCTAACATACAAAACAACCCTTTCATTTATTACGCAATATTATATAATTTTTTTATAAATTTATCAATTAAATTTTTATTGTTTTAATAAATATTAATCTAATAATTAAAATATATTAAAAAACCTAATTTATATGCAATTAGGTTTTTATTAATTTAATTTCTCTCTTACAATATTGTTTACTTCTTTCATATCAGCTTTTCCTTTAAATATAGGTCCAAGTTCTTTCATAATAGAACCCATATCTTTAATAGAAGTTGGTTTTAGTTTATCAAATACTTTATCTATTTCACTCCTAATTTCTTCTTCTGATAATTGTTTAGGCAAATATTTACTTAATATAGTTATTTCTTTATTAAGATTGTCTATTAAGTCTTGTCTATTTCCTTTTTTAAATTCTTCTATACTTTCTTTATGAGTTTTAACTTGCTTACTAACGACATCAATAACGACCTCATCACTAGCATTATTTCTTTCTAATTTATTATTAACTAAATATAAATCAATCGCAGATTTTAATAATCTTAAAGTACTTACTGTATCTTTATCTTTATTTTTCATTGCATTAATCATATCTTTAGAAATAGTCTCATATAGCACTTTAACTCACATCCCTTTATTAATATCTTTGTTTATTATGCTTTTTTGCATTTTTGATAGCTTCTTTTTTAGCTTCTCTTCTAAGAATTCCTGGCTTGTTGTATTCTTTTCTTTTTTTCATTTCAGTTGGGATTCCGCTTCTTTGTACTTTAATCTTGAAACGTTTTAATGCACTTTCAACATTACCATCTTTTACTTCTACCCGTGTCATTATTACATCTTCCCTCCCTTCATGACTATATTTGATTATATTACAAAATTTTATCAATTTCAAGTAAAAATCGACATATTTCTATACAAATAATATATAAAAACTATTTTGAATAAATCAAAATAGTTTAATATTAATAAACGCTAACTTGTTTTTTATCTTTTCCTTTTCTTTCAAATTTAACATTTCCATTTATCTTAGAATATAATGTATGATCTTTTCCCATGCCAACATTTACTCCAGGATAAATTTTAGTTCCTCTTTGACGATAGATAATAGCACCAGCTTTGGCTACTTGGCCATCACTTAATTTAGCTCCTAATCTACGGCCAGCAGAATCTCTACCATTTTTAGTAGAACCAACACCTTTTTTTGATGCAAATAATTGTATATTTAAATTCATTTTAATCATGGCTTTCCTCCTTAATCATAATATTTTTATCATAATTATCCTTTAATTCATATATCATATCAACTAAAGTTTCAAGAATACTATTTGTTATATTATCTTTCTTAATATTAATAATTTTTAAATCATTACTATCAGTATAACTAATAGATTTAGGGTCAATATTAATTATTATATTTATAGTAATAATAAGCATTGTACTAAATGATGCACATACTATATCTTTTCCATATTCATCATATTCTGCATGTCCATGCGCATGAATACTCTCGATTGTACCCTCTTTTTTAATAATTTTTACTTTAATCATTATTTTGTTATAGATTTAATAACTATTTTAGTATATGGTTGTCTATGTCCTTGAGTTTTTCTATATTTTTTCTTTGGTTTATACTTGAATACAAGGATTTTCTTTTGTTTACCATGTTTTAAAATCTTAGCAACTACTTTTGCTCCCTTAACAATAGGAGTACCAACTTTACCATCAACATATAAAACTTCATCAAAAACAACTTCACTATCCACTGCACCATCTAGTTTTTCTACATATAGTTCTTGTCCTTCTTCAACCATATATTGTTTTCCACCAGTCACAAATATTGCTTTCATTTAAATTCTCCTTTCAATAAGACTCGCTCTCAAGGTAAGTATACACTTTTTAAATAACCTTTTTAATGCGGTTGTAGAGAAAGATTTCTACAAACATGAGTATTTTAACATAATTATTTGCTTATGTCAAACATTAACTTAAGAATTTTACTTTCAAAAGTATTATTAATAATGTGAGTGTATTCTCTTTTTAGTGAATTTATATTCTTGATTATTTTTATTTTTTTAAAACTATAATTATATAAATATCTTTCTAACAAAAATTTATTGTATTTAATTTTTATATTTATTAATTCTAAAATAACATTTTTAATTAAAAATATTGATAATACAAAAGCAAAATATGTTTTATTATAAAACATAAATATAACAATAAATATTAATGAAGCAACAATTGATATTATATTTGATAGTTTATATGAAAAAAAATAATCCAAGATTAAATTTAATAATTTACCACCATCAAGAGGTAATATTGGCATAAAATTAAATGATATTAATAATATATTTATTCTATTAAATATATTAAATGTGTTATTGTTTACAAAATTATTTGTATATAAAATATATATTAGATAATAAAATAATAACTGAAATATTATTCCACCTAACAAACAAAATAATTCTTTTCTAATACTTATATTTAGCTGACTATCATATATTGTAATTCCACCAAAAGGGTATACTTCTATTCTAGATACTTTAATACCCCCTATTAATCCAAATACATAGTGCCCACTTTCATGAACAATAATAATTAACAATAGTAAATATATATATTCAAAATACCCAGCTAGAAAAGCTATTAATATTAATATGTAACTTGAATTATGTATTTTAATTTTCATTTGTTATTGGAGTATCGTCTTTATATAAAACATAATAATAAAAATTACTAGATGTTCCTATTGAATTGCCACTTTCAACATAATCATATAATTTAATGCTTTCATTTATATTTCCATACCAAGCATAATACCCATCACTTTGTTGTATAATTATAGTATTTCCATATCCTTCTTTTTCTCCTATGAATGTGACAATACCAGAATTTTTTAAATATACTTGATCAGTTGAAGTCATATAAATTTTTTTACCATCTAAATATTCTTCACTTTTTTCTATTTCATTATTTACAACTTTATCTGCTTTTGGTGGCGTAAATACATTAGTAAAATTATCAATTATATTATTAAATAAAGTAAAGTCCATTGTTTTGTTTAATACATCATCAATTAAAAATGAACGAAATTTAGGGTTAAAATTGCTTATTATTAATATACTCATAGTAAATATAATAATGGTAAAAAATTTACTTATTAATTTTTTTATCCAAGTCTTCTTTTTCTTATTATTATTTTTTTTATTTTTATATTCTTCATATGTCATAATAAATAATATTCTATTTAGTATTTATATATTCATAAAAACTAAAATAATTTTCATCTCCAAATATAATATGGTCTATTACTGGTATTGCAACTAATTTTCCTATTTTCATAAGTGCATTTGTGGTTTCTTCATCTTCTTTACTAGGCGATGAGTCTCCACTTGGATGATTATGTATTACAATAATTGAGTAAGCACTTTCTAAAAATGCATATTTAAAAACTTCTCTTGGATGAACACTAGATGAATTAATAGTTCCTTTAAATAATAATCTGTATGATATTAATTTTGATTTTGAATTTAAATATATTGCATAAAAATTTTCTTGTTTTTCATCAATAAATAAATCTTTAAAATAATTATATATTTTAGTTGTTGTGTTTAGTTTAATGTCTAATTTTTCTTTTTTATAATATACTCTTTTGCCAAGTTCTAAAGATGCTAATATTTCTATAGCTTTAACACTGCCAATTCCATCTATTTTCATTAATTTATTTAAAGTAATATTCTTAAGTTCGCTTATATCGTTTATTGATTTTAATATTTGATTTGATAAATCTTTAACAGATTTATTTTTGATTCCTGTTTTTAATATAATAGATAATATTTCTTCATTTGATAAGCTAGAAGCTCCATATTTTATAAATCTTTCTCTTGGGCGATCATTTATTGGAATATCTTTTATTAATATATTTTTCATAGTGCTCCTTTCATATATATAATTATCTATATATATATAAAACACTATAAAAGCATTCAAATAGAATGCTTATTTTAATTTTTCTATTACATCGTCAAGTGTTGTTGCCGTTATAATTTCTATATTATAATTATTTTCTTCTTTTAATTTAATTGCTTCTTCGTAATTATCTTTTGGAACTATAAATACATCAGCACCTTTTTTAACAGCACCTAATAATTTATATTTAACTCCACTTATAGCTCCAACTATTCCATTTTCATCAATGCTTCCTGTTCCACTTATTATTCTACCTTTTGTTAAATCATATTCAGTTATTTTATTATATATATCAAGAGCGCATAATAATCCTCTTGATGAACCACTTTCATTGTCTTCAAATACAAATTCTACTTTGGGATTAGTTTTAACTTCCTTTAATATTGCAAGAGAAATACCAATAACTAAAGTTCCATTTTCTTCTTTAAGAACACTATAACATTCTTTCTCATTATTATCTCTTAATATTTGTATGTTTATTCTATCATTTACTTTATATTTAAGTAATTCATTTTTTAAACTATCGTAATCATTTATTTCAACTCCATTTATACTTTTAATAATATCACCAATTTTTAAATTTGTTTCTGCACTATCAAAAACATAACTAATTGTTAAATTTTGATTTGTTATTTCATATTCAAGATTAGCTGACTTAAATGCTGCAATCACAGCATCATAACTTGTTTCTTTTAAATAAACTTTCCCTCTTTCTTCTATTTCTTTGGCACTTTCATTTTCAACTCTTGATTCGTCTAAATCAACTATATCCCATGAGGGCATTAAAAATGCAATAATTAAATTAATAGGAGTTGCTCTTCTTGCAGAAACATATGTTAAATTAAAACTTCCATCATAATCATAAGCATTATCAACTATTATTCTATCATTTAAGTTCTCAAGACCACCTGGCGTATATATCTCATAATCTAGTGGAATTATTCCCATTGTTATTATTATTACTATAAATATATAAAACCATTTATTTTCTTTTATTTCATTAATTACTTTTTTAATCATATTTGTATCCTTTCAATAATATTATATCACATATGAAGAAATATATTATTTTAACATTTATATTATTTATATTTTTATTTAATATAGATATTGTGTTATTTTCAGTTAAAGATGCATCATTATTATTTTTTAATAAAGTATTTATATCAATATTTCCATTTATTTTATTAAGTGATATTTTGATACATTATAATTATCAAATTTTTATTAAAAACAGCTTTATAGGAAAATTTATATCTAAATTATTTAATATTGATTACAACTGTACTACTGTTTTTATATTAAGTTTATTATCTAGTCATCCAAATAATGCTGTTTATATTAAAAATATGATAGATAACAATTTAATTGATAATAAATCTATAAGCAATTTATTAACTTATACATATTTTCCATCAATTTCTTTTGTTATAGGCACTATTGGAATTATATTATTTAACAATATTAAAATTGGTATATTTCTATATATTGGATGTTTAATTAATAATATATCAATCGGCTTATACTTAAGAAAAAATAATAATATTTTTATAAATAATTCAATAAATATAGAAAATAAAAATAATTTCTTTAATATGCTTAAAAATAGCATAACAAAATCCATAAATACTTTGTATACAATACTTGGAAACATTATAATATTTACTATTATCATTAATATATTTAACCATTATATAAATATCAATGATACACTTCAAATATTAATTAGTGGTATTTTAGAATTAACTAATGGAATTATTAATACATCAAATTTAAATATTGATTTAAACAATAAAATATTTATAATATCATTTTTATTAAATTTTAGTGGTTTAAGTGTATTATTTCAAAGTTTTTCAATACTATCAGAATTCAAAATAAATATTAAAAAAATATTAATAATAAAATTAATATTTTCTTTACTAACTAGTGCCACTTTGCATATAGTGTCCTATCTTTTATTGTAATTATATTGCCATCAACTACATCTTGATAAATAATAAAATATGTATTTGTTGCAATTATGTTTCCATTTTCATCAACTATTTGCACCTCTTCAGTAGTTCCATTGCGATTATATTCATAATAATATCCATCAAATGTATAACTATATCCATTTTTAGATACGGCAGTTGGAACTTGTATTTTATTAACTTCTTTTAATATATTTGTTTTTCCTTCTTCCGTTATATTATAAACATAATACCCAACGCCATATTTAACAACTAACTCATCATTTGGAACGGTAATATTATTTATATCATTTTCTATACCATAATCTGCATCAAATACTAGTTTGATTTCATCTCCGACATTCATTCCAGGCGCAAAACTTGATGCTGAATATAGAGTAATACTATATGTAGAATCATTTTGATCTATCATATCATTTATTTCTATATTTATTGTAGAAATTCTATTTCTAAATGGAGATATTTTATTAATAGGATCCACAAACTTATTAGTGCTCTCATATTCATAACTGTCAAAACTCATTTTTCCAAAAATATAGCCTACAGTATATATTCTATCTTTTTGAGCTTCAGAATTTTTTGTTAAAGTTAATGATTTTAAATAAATTAATTTTCCATCTTGATTTTGATCAACAACATCTGTCATATCTTCATATTTAAGCGTAGTAGTAATATTTTTAATAGGACAATAATATATTATTTGTCCTTCTTCATTTCTTTCACATGTACCATTTTTTATTTTGCATTTAGGAGTGCTATCGCAATATATTCCAGATATACTAACACTTTCATTATTTTGATTTAATCCTGTTGTTACAAAAGGAGATATTTCATTTGTAATTATTGTAATTCTTCTTCTTTGATTATTAGCAAGTATAATATTACAACTATCTCCTTCAACATTACAATTAACATATCTAATTCCACCATTTTTGCTTAAATCATTATTCAATATTCTTGATACACTTGAACTATATATTAAAGCATCTGTATTTTCATTTACAATAGAATAATTTTCTCTTAATTTTACTAAAGTAGCAAGCATAGAAGTTAAAACTACACTTACAAGAACTATACTTAATATTACTTCTATCAAAGTAAACCCTTTTTTATTCATAGTATTCCTCCATGCAACACTTATTATTTTACTTAATTATAATATCATTTTTAGTCTTAAAATTCAATAATTATTACCATACAACATATGGATCTTCCATATAACCTGTACCTCTATCTATTAAAGTATCTGATTTTATTGATATTACCGGCCTTATTGCGGCTAAATTAGTAGTGCGTTGTGATGATATTGAACCGTTAGATGAAATATAAAAAATATTTGCGCCACTACTGGTCGAATAACTATGTGGGCTCATAGTCCAATAAGATTTTCCATTATATAGAAAATATTTATTATTTGATGCCGTTATTGCCCCACCAGCATATCTTACTTCATCTACAGTTAATAATCCTACTGGTGTAGATAATGCATAAATATTTGTATTTGTGCCGCCTTCTGAAACAGATAGTGAGTAACTATCTTCAAGTGAACAATCATAAGTAGGCTTCTGATTACTACTGATCCTATTCATACCACCATAAATTGTTGAAATTTGTCCATATCCACTATTGTCATCTTTTATACTTCTATCAGCACAAAACTTTGCATCTGCTATATAATTATCTCTTAAATTAGTTTCTTCATCACCATATACCAAATTATTATATAAATATAAATCAGTATTATTTTTATACCACATATCAATTTCTTTTTTTACTAAACTTTCTTGTGAAATACTTGTATTTAATTCATTAATTACTTTATCAACATAATAATGAGTATTTAAAAATGTAGTTTGATTAGCTTCTCCATAAGTATATCCTACATATGCATTATCATCACTTTTACTATTATAAGCAATATTATCTGCTATATAGGTTTGACTATCACTGCAATAACCATTATCATCAAGCAATCCACTATAAAGTAATCTAATTGAATTATCCTCATTAGTATGAAGTATTCTCCAACAAATTTTCTTTCCTTTTAAATCTTCGTTGTTTTCAAATTCTCTTCCAAATATTATATAATTGTTACTTACTTCTCCTCTAAAAAAATAAGTTCTTTTCCCATCATCATCAGTTTCAAAAAATAAACCTCTTCCATTAACAGTATTTGCTATACTAGAAAAATTAATATTAGTGGTTGAAAGAGCTACATTATCTTCTAATATTTTATTAAGTAATGTACTTTTTCCATCAATATCTACACCTATATCAACATTAATTTTATCATCAATTGCTTCTAAAAACTTATTTTTATCACTATAACTATTTATAATTGCTAACATAATAAATAAAAAAATTATTAAAAAAGCATAAACCAAAGCCATTGAAATAAATCCATTTTTATTCTTCATAACATCACAATTTATAATAATTCCTTTCTAATATCTACATTCCCATATATTAATTAAATTATATAACAAATAAAACATAAAATCTATATTTGAATTATAAATTTATTAAATATTTACTTTTTATCTATAATACTAACACCAATTATATCACTATAATTTAAATATTCTTTTGATAAATAATCTATTGTTACTTTCATATATTTTCCATTTGCATGAATATAATAATCTCTATTATCTTTATTATATAGATATAAAGCTATATGATCTTTAAAATGTAATAATTGTATTTTATTACTAGAAATATCAAGAGTATTATTTATATTTAAATATTTAATTATATCTTTCGTATCTCTTGGTATTACAATACCAAAAGTTTTTAATATATACCCTATATAACTAGAACAATCTATTTTGTATAAATCATCGCCTAAATAATATGGAAGATTTAAAAATTTTAAAGCAATATTCATCACATTTTCTTTGGATAATTCCATATGATTATATACAAATTTATTATCGCATATATGATACTTTTTATATCCTTTATTAGTATATAATAATAAATAAGTTTTATTATCATATATTACATAATTAAATTTACTTCCCATATCAATAATATAATTATCATAAGTTAAAAATGGTTCGATTGTAGTGATACAATCAATTATATGATAATGATTATAAAATTCTTTATATGAACAAATAATTGCATATTCTTTTAAAATCCAACCAATATATAATTCGCTAATAATAAACCACCATTTTTTATCATAACTCTCATGTAATATTAAAATACTACTATTAATTGATAAAGCTGTCAAATTTAATCGATTAAATTTATCATTTTTTGATCTTTTATAACATTCATTTGTAGGAAAACTTTTAATAATAGTTTTGTTTGATGTAATAGCATATTTAATTTTATTAAATTGTTTAATATTTCCAATATTTAAATTTTTAATCAAATTAAAATGGCTACTTGGATAAGCAGGTATTTCATATTTAAATAATAATTTTATTAAATGATTTTTGCTTATACTTTTTAAATTTATTTTATTCATAATAGTAGTATATCATTTTATTATTTTTATGCAAATAAAAATAAATAATCATAAATTATTTATTTTCATTGATTATACTTAAAGAAGTATAAATATAATTAAATATATTTTTTATATTGACTATATCAATATATTCATTATTGACCCATTCTATCTTAATAGGTATTATTATTAATATATATAATAATATTTTTTCTTCTTCTAATAAATTCATATTATCATTATATATTTTAAATAAGTAATTAAAATTTAATTTATATCCTTCTTTAATATAAAATTTATATAAATCTAATATAGGAGTATCAATCAAAGCCCCATCAAAACTAACTAAATAATCAATATCTGATTTAATAAAATGTTTTAAAGATAAATTATTATGAACAACACAAACTCTTTCTGTAGTTTTATTTTCAACTAGTCTAAACCACTTATTTAATAAACTAGAAGCAATATTTAAATTACTTTGAATAATAGAATAATTTCTAGCAAAAAGATAATGAGATGGGCTCATAAACATTTCATTTTCAACCTCATCAATTATTTTTTCATAGTATTTTTTTAAATATTCTATATTTCCATTTAAATTATTATATATTTTCTTATATTTACTTTTACTAACATCTTTATAATACATAGTTTTATTATGCATCAATGATACTAATTTTATAAAATCATTTCCTATAATTTTCTCATGATATTTTTTCTTTTTAATATATTCGTATATTATATATTCATCATCATACTTTAATATTTTAGGGCAATTATCAAAGCCAACTGTATTAAAAAAATCATATATATCAATAACATTCTTATTATATTTCTTTTTAACTATATCGTTTTCTATTATTACATTATTAATATATTTTTTACTCATTTATACTTGGAATAATAATTTTATCACCAACATTAATCTCATTTATATTATTATATTCTTTTAAATCATTTATAGTAACATTATATTTATTACATATAGTTTCAATATTGTCATTATCTCTTACTATATATACTTTATAAGTATAATATTTATTTTCAGTATTTATTATGTTATTAGTAATATTATCTATATTATTTTCTATTTCATTATTATGAGATTCTTCATCTTCCATAGAATCAATATTCAAATCTAAATCATTAAAATAATTATCCATAAAATCACTTTCACTTTCTTTAGTAATATTTTCTTCATCTTCTTCTTTTACTTCTTCTTTAGTAGTTTCAACTTCAGGCTCTTCCTCTTCACATGTTAATTCTAAATTAATTAAAACGTTTAATATATCTTTATCTACACTATATTTAAAATCTTCTATTTCTATTTTTATTGTATCTCTTTGTACTTTTTTAGATATAGCAATTGAAAATGGTATTGAATAGTAAAAATCTTCTTCTAATATACTAGCAGGTGTTATTTTATAACTTCCCGAAATATCGACAGAACCGCAAATTAAATCATTATCTATTTTATAATCATGATCTAGAGATATATTAGTTATTTCACCTATTTTTGTTTTAAAAATAATATCTTTTTTTAATGGAATAATTTCTTTCATACTCATCTCCTTTAATAAATAATATGAAAAAAAATATTCTTTATGCAAAAGAATATTTTATTTAAATATATAATCATATATTTCTTTATAATTAGAAACTGATATATAATTAATATTATCTTTTAAATCTTTTTCTAGCCATTGTACATCGTTTAAATTATCACTTGGAATAAATAATTTATTTATATTATTTTTTCTTGCTGCGATTGATTTATCTTTTATTCCACCTACTACTAATATATCTCCTTTTAGTGATATTTCTCCACTCATTGATATATCGCTTGGAATAATTTTATTTTTAATTAATGATAATATTGCCGTAGTAATTGCCACACCTGCAGATGGACCATCTTTTGAAGTTGCATTTTGTGTAAAATGTATATGAATATCATGATTTAAAAAATACTCTTCATCTATGTCAAAATATTTTGCATTGCTTTTAATATAACTAATAGATACTTCTATGCTCTCTTTTATAACTGTACCAAGTGAACCAGTAAATGTGTAATGGCCACTCCCACTATAATCACAACATTCAATATCAAGCGCTATACCACCATTAGTTGAAGAAGCTACTGCTCTTACTACTCCACTATTTATAATTTTTTTATTAGTTGCATTAAAAAAGAGCTCTTTTTCTAAATAATTTTTAACATCGGCACAATGTATTCTTACACCAATTATTTTTCTTGATGATTTAATATGATTTGTTATTACTTTTCTAGTTATTTTATTTAGACATCTTTCTAACTCTCTAACTCCACTTTCATTAGTATACTCATCTATTATTTTCTTTATAGCTGAAGTATCAAATTTAATAACATTTTTTGAAAGACCATGATGTTTAAGTATGTTTGGAATTAAATAGTTTTCACTAATGTATAATTTTTCTGAGTCAGAATATCCAGATAAATTAATAATTTCAAGTCTATCTAATAGCGCTATTGGAATTGTAGATATATCATTAGCTGTAAGAATAAATAAAACTTTGCTTAAATCAATTTCTTCATCAACATAATTATCAACAAATCTATTATTTTGAGATGAATCAAGAATATCCAATAGTGTACTTGCTGGATCCCCTTTATAATCTTTTTTTAATTTATCAACTTCATCTAACAATAATACGGGATTTTTGCTATTGCATTTTATTAAAGATGTGACTATTTTCCCAGGATTAGATCCAATATATGCTCTTCTATGTCCTATTAGCTCTGAAGAATCACTCATACCGCCAAGAGAAATTTTAACAAAATTTCTATTTAAGGCTTGAGCTATAGATTCTGCAAATGTTGTTTTACCTACCCCAGGAGGACCAACTAAGCATATAATTGGACTATTCACATCTTCAGATATGCTCTTAACTGCTATATATTCAATTATTCTATTTTTAGCATCTTGCATTCCATAGTGAGTAGCATTTAATCTTTTTTCTATTTTTAATAAATCTTTTTCATCTTTAGTTTCTTTATACCAAGGAATATTCAATAAATAATCAATATAATTTCTAATTATTCCAGCATCTGGACTCATTTCACTAGAAGCATCATATCTAGTTATTTCTTGAAGTAATTTATCTCTAATTCTGCTTGGAAGTATTTCATTATTAACTTTATCTCTTAAATTAATAACATCTTCCTCTTTAGATACATTTTCTCCAAGTTCATCTTTGATAACTTTTAGTTTTTCTTTTAAAATATATTCTTTTTGAGTATCATCAAGTCCTTTTTTTATTTCACTTTCAATATGCCCTTCAAGATCTATAATTGCGCTTTCAATTGCTAACTCTTTTATTAATGTTTTGCTTCTACTAATAGATGAACTATCTAACATTAATGATAACTTTTTATCAAAAGACAATTGTAAAAAATTACCAATTAAATCAGTTAATTTATCAAGTGAAATATTAGAATGTATTTGTGACATAATTGCATTAGTAACAAAAGGATTTTTATCTACATAGTTTTCAAATTCATTTAATAATTTTCTTGAATAAGCCATTGCTTCAATTTCGCTATCTTGATTTTCAATATTTGTAATTATACTATCTAATATATCGTCTTCATTAGAATAATTAACATAACTTATTACTTTAACTCTATATAAACCAGTTATTATTAATCTCATATTACCATTAGGTAAATCAATAATACTTTTTATTTTACCAACTACACCTATTCTAGGTAAATCAGAAGCATCTGGCATTTCTTCTAAAGAATTTAAGGGACAAACAACTAAAACTTCACTATCATGGTATAATTTAGAAATTTCAGTTACTTTTTTACTTATTTCACTTTTAATTTCTACTCTAACCTCTTGATAGGGAAGCAACACTAATTTCTTGAGTAAAATAACAGGTAAATTACTTTTGATCATTTGTTCCTCCTTGCCCCTATGGCTAATTATTATAAAAGGTTATTTTATAAATGTAAATAAAAAAATGAAAAAATTTTAAAATATTTTTTCATTTTGTTTTTTTGTTTATTTTTATTTATTTTATACTTGATTTTGTTTTTTAAAAAGTTATTTTTTTAGCCAAAAAAACATTTACAATCTGTCAAAAGTAATTCCTTTTATTTTCTCTTGCTTAATCGCATTTACTATAACATTTGACACTCTTTCATAATCAACTTCTCCCTTAATAGGAATATTTTTATATTTAGATATTTTAATAAATATATTTTCTATTTCATTATAATCAAATTCATCAATTCCAAATTCTTTCTTGAGAATATTTTTATAATATTTATCTAATATATCTAATATATGTATTGCAATATCCTCAATTGTAACAACTTCTTCTTTAATAATTGTCATACTAGCTAAGTTTAAAGCTTGAATTCGATCTTCAAACTTAGGCCATAATATGCCTGGTGTATCAACCAAATCCATAAAATCATTTATTCTGGTCGTGCTAAGTCCCTTTGTAACACCAGGTTTATTTCCAACATTTAGAATGTTTTTGCCAACTAATCTATTAATTAATGTACTTTTTCCAACATTAGGAACGCCTATTACCATACATTTAGCTTTTTTAGGTAGCAGTCCCTTTAATTTTCTTTTATTATTTTCATCAATCATTATATTTTTAATCTCACTAATTATTTTTTTATAATCAGTCGTATTCTTAGAATTACAAGTTATAATTATGCTTCCATCAAATTTGTATTTATCTATCCATTTATTGGTTTCTTGCATATCACATAAATCATATTTATTAAAAACTAATATGCTTTTTTTGTTTTTAGTAAATTCTTTTAAATCTGGTATTCTAGAGGATAATGGGATTCTAGAATCAATAACTTCTATTATTATATCAATAGTAGAAATATTATCTTTTATTTCTCTTTTAGTTTTGGCCATATGCCCTGGATACCAGTTGATCGGATTATTATTCATTTTCATCACTTCCTCATAAATCTATTATATTATATCATGTTTTTACCCAAAGAAAAAAGTAGATACAAATCTACTCTATAAATTGTAATTTGTATTATTTTTAGCTAATATTAATTACTTAAATATTATTATTTTTTTCATTATACATT
>CALVQT010000009.1 GCA_944358375.1 uncultured Bacilli bacterium | reverse complement strand
TTAAAACTTGGTTTGTTATAATGAGTGTTTACCAATCTCATAATTTCATTTTTTTCTGCATCTATATTAATATAATCACCATATCCAGAAGCCTGTGTCCAAAACTCTACTATTTGTCCTCCTGTCGTTTCCCAGATTAATGCTTGGGCAGCCATCCTATATCTTAATGTTTGGTGTCCTGGATAATCATATCCATAATGACCTATTAATTCAATTTTTTTACTTATTTCAGCACTATAAGGAGAGGCTTGAAGACCATCATATCCTAAATAACTGGTAGTAGTTATATCTATTCCTGGCTCTATACAATAAACTACTTTTCCGTCCATTGAATATGTTTCATATTGTGCTGACATATATGGTTTTCCTCCACCTCTTCTTGTGTACCATACATCTGGAACTTTTGGGTGAGATAAAGTTCCACTTGAAGCAGCATTAACTATTGTTGGAATAGCAAATGCAAATACTTCAAATAAGGTCAGTGCAATTAATAACACTGATACTATTTTTTTCTTTTTCATTTTTATCATTTCCTTTCTAAAAATTAAAAAAACAACCTTTTATGGTTGCTTTTATTAAAATAAATTATTCCATTGGATTTGTATAATCAATGTGTAACTTATAACCTAAAACTTTACCCTTATAAATTATCTCTTGACAACTAAATCCTAAAATATTAACTGTGTCTGAAAATGCCTTTTCAAACCCTGCTTTTTGACATTCTTCATAAGTAGCATATTCAACTTGTTTTTTTAACTTTTCTAATTCTTCATCTATCAGTGGTGGTTGTTCTTCTTTAGGCACTTCATTTGTTGTAGATTCTTGTTTTTCTTCTTGAACTTGATTTTTTTCATCATTTTGTTCTGTTCTAACAGGTTGGTTACTTTCATTTTTTTGAATATTAGAATTTTTTTCTTGTGTCTTTTCTTGAATAGTTTCATTACTTTCACCAGTATTTTCCTCTATTTCATCAATGATTTCACTTGTTTCTGTTTCTTGCTCTTTTTCAACATTCTTTTCATCATCAAGTTCCTGATTTTCTTCTACTACAACATCATTTACTGTGTCTTTCTTTTCTGCTTTTTCAATAAAATCGTTGAAAAGAAAAAATATTCCAACACTACTCAAAATAAGAATTATACTGACTGAAAAAAGTATTTTCTTGCCCATATCTATCACTCCTTTAGTGATATTATAATCTAAACTTTTTAATCTTGCACTTCTACAATTTTCTTTCAGTTAGTAAATAACAGTTAGTAATATATACTAGGGTGGATTGTAAGGAGGGATTTGTGGAATACAAACTCCCATTATCTTGCATCCATAGACTTTTGTCTTTGCAAGTGTTTGTTATAAAATTCAATCGCATTCACAACATAATCTTCAATTTTTTTATCTTCAATGTTTTTTGGGAGTACACTTCTTATTCTGTTTTCATTGAATTTCATTTTGGGAATCTGATTAGGCTTATCTTCTGACATTATACTATCAATAATTTCTTCTGTAAGTTTTCCATCTTGACTTAATTTTTTCATTTTAATTGCCTGTGCGTGAGATGGAGTGCAACTATTGTAGTCTATGCAATCCAACAAAAAGTATTGTTCTTCTTTTGTTAGATAAGACAATTCTATTGCAGGAAGAAAAGCAATATCTTTATTATCTACTTTATCAAGTAATTCTGGTACTAATTCAGTTAGCCTAATATATCTTTGAACTTGTCTGCCACTTTCATTATACTCTTTACCTACTTCATCAGCAGTAGTCAACTTCTCGACAGCCTGTCGAGAAGTTAAATCATTTCTTTTTCCTTGATGACTAAGTGCTTCTAATTTCATTTTGTATGCAAAGGCTTTTTCACTAGGCAAAATTTCTTCTCTTTGAATATTGCTATCTACCATTATAATAGTTGCTTCATCATCTGTTAATTCTCTTACTATACAAGGTAGGGTATCTTTATTGGCTAATTCACTTGCCCTTTTTCTTCTATGTCCAGAAATCATTTCATATCTTCCATTAGGCTTTGGTCTTACTAAAGCAGGAACAAGAACTTTATTTTCTTTAATGCTATCTCGCATTTTTTCCATATCTTCATTGTCTATAACCTTAAATGGATGATTTGGAAAATCGTCAATATCTGTAATTTTTATATCAACTACTTTTTCTAAACTAGCAATATTTCTTTCTTCTTCTGTCGTAAAAAGGTCATCTAACTTTGGTAGTGGCATTTTTGATAGGCTCTTTGCCATCGTTAAGCACCTCCTTTGCGAATGAAGAATATGCTTCTGCTACTAATCCATTTTTATCATAAGAGAAAATGCTTTCTCCTTGTGAAGTAGATTCAGCAGTTTTAATAGCACGAGGTATTTGAGTATTATATAACTTTAACATACTCCCATAATTTTCTGTTATCTGTTTCTCTATTTCTTTTGAAAGATTAGTTCTTCTATCAACTAATGTTAATAATGCTCCATCAATTTTTAGTGTAGGGTTTATTTGTCTTCTTACTTTGTTTATTATTTTAAACAAATCAGTCATTCCTCTTAACGCAAAATACTGACTTTGAACTGGAATAAGAACACTATCTGCACTTGCGAGAGCATTTATAGTAAGCATACCTAAACTTGGCTGACAATCTAAAAGTATATAATCATAATCATTTCTTACAACAGATAAACAATTTCTTAAAGTATATTCTCTACTCATAGCATAGGCTAATGAATTCTCTAACGCCGACAGATTTAAACTAGAAGGAATTAAATCTACATTTTCTTTATGGTGCAATATACATTCTTTTGTTTTAATTTCATCATCATTCATTGATTGTTCCATTAAGTCCGATAAAGTGTATTTTAATTCATCTGAGTTGTACCAACCTGCATAGGTCGTTAAATTACTCTGTGGATCAACATCTACTAACAAGACTTTTTTTCCCTGTTTTGCTAATGCTACTCCAAGATTAAAAGTAGTAGTTGTCTTACCAACGCCACCTTTTTGATTTGTGATAGCAATTACCTTGCACTTACTTTCTTGCATATATTCTCCTCCTTTCTTTTAAATTTAGCCATTCTACAATTAAGCAAAATGGCTATGTATGGGCATAAAAAAAGAACTGACTATTTTATCAGTTCTGAATATGTATATGTATTATCTATTTATTTTAAGTAAAAGTTCATCAATAGGATTAGTATATCGCCCTTGTTTTATTATTTCATTTCTAAATTCTATTAAAGACTTTATTATTATTTCAATTTCATTGCTATATATAGGCAATTTAATTTTTTTGTTTTTCATTTAAATCACTCTCCTTATGATAGATATGGTTTTTCTACTGTTTTAGGAATATCTAATGAATTAGCATATTGTTCAAATCTATCTACTGTATCACTCTCCATCTTATTAGTTACTCTAACATATATATTATAAGTAGTTTGTATAGTAGAATGCCCTAATCTTTTAGAAACTGCTTTTATGTCTGCACCACTTTCAATTAATTTAGTTGCGTGTGTATCTCTAAAATCGTGAAATCTACTGTTTATACCTAATTCATAATGAATTACCTTAAAAGCATATTTAGGTGAATCTGTTCCTAGAAATTGCCCATTTTCTTTAACAAATACCAAATTAGCCTCTGGTAATGATACTTCTAATTCTGCTTTTGCTTCAATTAATTTTATTTCTTCTTTGTTAGTTATTTCATTTAACACTCTTTTTTCATAATAACATAAATAAGAATCACCATAAAATTTTCTGTTTTCCTCTTGTTCTTTTTTATATTCTTTTAGTGCATTTATTAAAGTATCACCAATAGAAATAGTTCTTTTACTTTGTGGATTTTTACAATCACCATAATACCAAATTCCAACCGAATGACCTTTTGTTATATTTTTTCTTTTTGGTAGTCCATATTGATTCTTTTTAATAATATTCTTGTTTATTGTTAGTGTTTTATTTTCAAAATCTACACAATCCCAAGTTAATGCATAAACTTCAGATACTCTCATACCTGTATAATATGCTGTTAGAAATGAATAATAGATTGAATGTGTTCCTTTAAATCTTTCTAATATTCTTTCAAATTCTTCTTGTGTAAAAATATGTGCTGGATCACTGCTAATTTTATCTATTCTTGGTGAATGTACGTGTTCTGCAGGATTATTATTTATATAATTTAGAGTATAACAAGCATATTTTAAAGAACCTTTCACAACTTTTAATATGCTTGACATATAATTTTTTGAAAAGGCATTTTCTACATAAATTTTATTAATAAATTCTTGTAATAATCTAGTATCTAATTGCCATAGTTTATAAAACCCTATTTTAGGTTTTACGTGATTTTTAATAATATTTAAATAAGACATTGTAGTTGAGTAATGCAAATTAAAATTAGCATAAGTATCTATCCAATAATCTAAAAAATCTGCATACGACATATTTTCTCTCAATTGTGTTTTAGTTCCATTATAATAAAAATCATTATATGCTTTTGCTCCTTCTTTAAAAGCCTCTGCTTTTGTCGGATAACCAGACTTTGTTATCCATTTTCTTGTACCCTCTACTGTTGCAATTTCAAATCGGTATTCATATACCTTACCACGTTTTCTTACGCTTACCATAATTATCTCTCCTTCACTAAATTTAATTTAATGAACGAAAAAATGTTAGCATTGCGAATGCTAACATTTAAAATAACTATGTCCACACAACTTTGTCCACGTAGATTTTTCCTTGATTTATATAGGTTTCAACTTACTTTGTCCACAAAATTATACTTACGTGGACAAATCGTGGACATTTTGTCCTCTGTGGACAAAATTCTTAATTCTTTAAATTTTCATAAATCCTTATTTTATAAGGGTTTACTCAATTATTTTCCACAACAGTTTTTGTACTTTTTGCCACTTCCACATGGACATGGATCATTTCTACCAATTTTTACTGCCGCTTTTCTTGGTTTATTTTTTATTTCTTCTTTTCCATGGCTTGCATGTATATTTTTTATCTCTTCTCTTTGAGTATTTTGTCTTACTTCTGCATTTAATAAATATTGTGAAATTTCACCGCTAATAGTAGCCATCATATTATCAAACATTTGAAAACCTTCTAGTGCATAAACTTGAAGCGGATTGCTTTGTGCATATCCTCTCAATCCCACACCTTCTTTTAATGCTTCCATAGCGTCTAATTGATTCATCCAATTTTTATCAATTACTCTTAATGATATAGTTTTTTCAAAATCATTTTGAATATCTTCTGGAATTTCTTCTAATTTTTTATTATAATCATCTATTACAATATTATAAATTGTTTCTATAATTTCATTCTCTTTTTTATTATCAAAATCTTTTTTTTCTAACTTTCTTCTCTTTAATAAATTAGCATTAAATGTTTCTATAATATTATTTATATCATTACTTGTTAAATAACCTTCTGGTGCTAAATGTGAATTAACTTGATTTTCTACAAATTTCTTAAATGTATCTAATACTCTATTCTTTATACTGTCCTGATCTAGTATTTCATTTCTTCTTTCATATATAATTTCTCTTTGTTTACTAATTACATTATCATAATCAAGTAACGCTTTTCTTCTATCAAAGTTAAATCCTTCAACTTTCTTTTGAGCAGATTCTATATTTTTGGAAATTAATTTATTAGATATTGCTTGATCTTCTTCCATACCAAGTGTTTTCATAACAGTTTTCATTTTTTCAGAACCAAACTTAATCATTAAGTCATCTTCCATAGATACTAAAAATCTAGTTGTTCCTGGATCTCCCTGTCTACCAGATCTTCCTCTAAGTTGGTTATCGATCCTTCTTGAGTCATGCCTTTCTGTTCCAATTACACAAAGTCCGCCAAGTTCTCTTACACCTTCGCCTAATTTAATATCAGTTCCACGTCCAGCCATATTTGTAGCGATAGTAACAGCATTTTTCTTACCAGCATTCTCAATTATATGTGCTTCTCTTTCATGATTCTTAGCATTTAATAATTCATGTTTTATTTTAGCTTTAGTTAATAATTGACTTACAACCTCACTTGTTTCTACAGATGCAACACCAATTAATATTGGTCTTCCCGTTGCATGAATTTCTTTAACTATTTTTACTAATGCTTTATATTTGCCATTTAGTGAAGGATATATTAGATCTACTTTATCTTCTCTTATAACTGGTTTATTAGTAGGTATACATACTACATATGTATTATATATATTTCTAAATTCTTCTTCCTCTGTTTTTGCAGTACCAGTCATACCAGATAATTTATTATACATTCTAAATAAATTTTGAAATGTAATTGTAGCTAATGTTTTTGTTTCTTCATTTATTGTAACATTTTCTTTTGCTTCAATTGCTTGATGTAAACCTTCACTAAATTGTCTCCCATGCATTAAACGTCCAGTAAATGTATCTACTATTAAAACTTGATTGTTTTCAACTACATAATCAACATCTTTCTTAAATCCGTAATTTGCCACTAATGCTTTATCTAAACTATGTACCATTACACTATTTTTTATATCATATAAATTATCAAGATTTAATAATTTTTCGGCATGTTTAATACCTTCTTCAGTTAAAGTAACTTTCTTAGTTTTTTCATCTAAAACATAATCGTCTATTTTTAGACTTTTAGCTACTCTATCTGCTTCTTTATAGATATTTGCACTTTTAGCAGCACCACCAGATATAATTAGTGGTGTTCTTGCTTCATCAATTAATATAGAGTCAACTTCATCTATTATTGCAAAATTTAAACCTCTTTGAGTTCTTTTATCACTTTTAACAACCATATTATCTCTCAAATAATCAAATCCTAGTTCGTTATTAGTTGTATAAGTAATATCACAATTATATGCTTCTTTTTTTTCTTTTGGGCTCTTGTCTCTTATATTTATCCCAACAGTTACTCCTAATAAATCATATATAGGACCCATCCACTGTGCATTACGGGTTGATAGGTATTCATTAGTAGTAATGACATGTACCCCAAGACCACTTAAAGCATTTAAATAAGCCGGTAATACAGTAGTTAATGTTTTTCCTTCACCAGTTTTCATTTCTGCAATATTACCTCTATGAATTGCAACACCACCAATTAATTGTACTCTAAAAGGTTTTTCACCAATAGCTCTAAAACATGCTTCTCTAGCTAATGCAAATGCTTCAATTAAAATATCATCTAAAGATTCTCCTTGAGATACCCTTTTTTTAAATTCACTAGTTTTAGCTATAAACTCTATATCTTTAAGTTTAGACATTTGCTCATCTAATGCTTCAATATCATCAACTATTTTATTAATTTTTTTTAATTCTTTTGTCTCATAATCAAATATATTTTTTAAAAGTTTCATATTAAAACCTCCACAAGTGATATTATACCATAATAAATTAAAAAGTGATACTTTCTTTATAGCATTGATTATACATACTTATCAAATTATATATGTTTATAAAAAAACTCTAATGATTTTTTTCATCAACTAGAGTTTTATATTTTTACTAATTATTTATAACTATAATAATTATAAATATAAAATATATTTTTTAATAATAATCCCTTTAGCAATATTATAATTATTAAGTATTCTTTATCACCACTCCCTTCTAATTTGCTTCTATTATTCCATAATCCCCATCTTTTCTTTTATATACTACATTAATTTTTCCGGTATCTATATTTTTAAATATAAAAAATGAATGTCCTAATAACTCCATTTGAGTTATAGCTTCTTCTTCATCAGTTGGTTTCAAAAAAACTTCCTTTCTTCTAACTATTGCCTCTTCTGGTTCTTCAATAATTTCATCTACTTCCATAACTGGAACAAACTCATCCTTATTACTTTTTCTACTAGTTAACTTGCCTTTATATTTTTTTAACTGCCTTTCTATTTTATCTACAACTAAATCAATTGCAGAATATAAATCAATATTTGTTTCTTCAGCTCTGATATTATATTTTCCACTCCATATTGTTACTTCCACTTTTTGATCCTTTCCTTTAGTAGAAATTATAGCTTTTGCCTCTACTTCATCATTATCATCAAGATACTTCTCTAATTTAGATAATTTGCTCTTAATGTAATCATTAATAGCATCAGTAACAGTAATCTTGCTACCTCGAATATTATATTTCATAAATATCCCTCCCAATTATATATTAACATAAAGTCAATTATTTATCTATAAATATAAAATATTAGTCGATATATTTACAAAAAAAATACACAAACTTCGTGTATTTATAAAGATTGAGCATTCATTTCTCTAACATTAATAGCTTGGCTTCCTTTTGCAGTTTCTATTAATTTAAACTCTACTATCTCACCTTCTTTTAATGTTTTATAGCCTTGTTGATCAATTGCCGAATAATGAACAAATATATCTTCATTAGCTAGTCCATCATATTCAATAAATCCGTATCCTTTGTCATTATTAAACCATTTAACCCGACCTCTACACATTACAACACACCTTCCCTTCTTTAATATTATCATAGTGCATCTTTGTGTTATGCACAAGAAAAATGATACATTAAAATTCGACATATTTTTACTTTATTGTTTTAAATATAATTATTTTGTCATTAAGAGTATTTATTATTCTATTTAATTAAATATTATTTGTATTTTGCATGAATATTTATATTTTGTGACAAAATTTCAATAATTTTTTTTATTCAATTTATTATATTAAAGAAGGAGGAAAATGAAAAATAAAATTATTAATTCTAGTTTAGTTTTAATAAACAAATATTATAATTATGATGATATTAAAACTAAAAAAATAAAATATGGATTAGAGTCATTATATTTAACAATAACCAAAATGATAGTAATAATCATTATATCGATTTTTTTGAAAGTCACTAAGGAACTATTATTATTATCTTTATTCTATGGAGTGTTGAGATTATTTATGTTTGGGGTACATGGGAAAAATTCACTTCAATGTTGGATCTTATCTATAACAATATTTATAAGTGTACCTTTGCTAATAAAATATATTTATATTCCTAAATTATATATGATATTTATATATATATTTTTATTTCTTTTGATTAATAAATATGCTCCTTCTAGTACAGAAAAAAGGGTGCTAAAAAATAAATCTAAAAAAAGATTTTTAAAATATGCTTCCTTATTTATAAGTACACTTTATATGTTTATAATAACTTATTTCGCTAATGATTATTTTTCTAATATATTATTTTATTCAATATTGTTAAGTACGATATTTATCTTACCAATAACATATAAGTTAATGGGAGTTAAATATATTTATGAAAATCGAAAGGAGTGATAATATGAAAATTTTAGCATCAGTTTTAACTTTTTTGGGTGCTTTTGTAGCTAGTACTGCAACTTCTGCTTGTTGGATTTTATATTTTGATGAACCAGAAATGCCAGAAATTTTACAAGATTAAAAATCAGACTTAGATCTGATTTTTATTTTAATACAATTTTAGATGTAAATATCAAATTATTTATTTCTCTTGTTAATATAATTCTTTTATGTTCTTTTAATAATTTATTTGCTATATAAAGTCCAAGTCCTCTTTCCCTTCCTTTTGTTGAATAATATTTATTTTCTACTTTCTTTATGTCAACTTTTTTACTACAAGAATTTTCAATCATAATGACACAAGTTTTATTTTCTTTATAAACTTCAATATTAATTAATTTATCTCTTGTTTCTCTAGCAGCCTCAATTGCATTATCTAACAATATATTAATAATTTTACAAAGAATTATATAATCTTGCTTTTTTATTTTTTTTAAAGTATTTGATAATTTATTATCTATTTTAATATTTATATGAAATTTCTCTTCTGACAATCCATATAATTTATAATATAAAATTCCTTTTAAACCAGAAGGTAACTTATATAAATTTTTTATTTTTGTACCTGATTTGCTATATTGATTAATTAAATCATTTAAAACATTAGAATATTCTTCTGAATTTTTATCTTCAAAACTATTTAAAATTAATAAATTATTCAAAATTTCATGTCTTAATATTCTATCTTCATCAATAACTTTTTCATATTTTTTTATAAAAGATAAAAGAATTTCTATTTTTTCTAATTCTTCATTAGCTTTAATATAATTATATATTCCAAATACTATAATTAAAGAAGCACAAATAACTAATATTATATTATTTAGATATATTTCAATCTTATAATATTTATAATTTGTATAATCTATTGTTAATAAAAATAAACATACTCCAAATAACAAAACATATATTATTTTTCTACTATTTAATTTAAACGCTAAGTTAGATATAAATTGTTGTATTTTTTCACTCCTAACTGTAAAATATCCACTAATCATTACTAGAAAAGAATATAATGTTTTTAAAACAAAATTGTTATTAAACACTTCTAGTGTATAAAAATTAATTATTATTAGAGTTGATAACAATTCATATATTATAATAATAGTATATGTAAAAAGCATATATATAATAGATTTACTTATTTTATCCTTAAATATTAATAATGATGTTAAAAGAATAAAAATAAAACTTACAATTAGCCTTGTATAACTATGATTATAACAAGTATTTATATATACCATAAAACCACATGATAATATTATCAATATATTTCTAATATTATATTTTAATTCTTTACTCTTACTTAGTTTAGAAAAAATTACCAATTGTAATAAAACTATAATAGATGCAGATATTATACCAAATATAATATTAAATATAATCATCATTTTCTAACTCCTTTTTATGACTTTTAGAAACCAAATATCCACTTGTGTCATCTTTAAAATAAACTTTACAATCATTCCAATCAATTTTGGAAATATTCTTAATATTAATTAATGTGCCTTTAGATGATATTTTAAAATAACTAGGTAGTTTTTCTTTTATATTAGAAATTGATATGTTTTGATAGTATTCTTTGTCTTTTGTAACAATTTTTGTTTTTCTTCCAAATCTTTGAATATAATTTATTTGAGACAACCAAATTGTATATTCTACATTTTTATAAGTATATCTATATACACTATCTTTATTAAGCATTTTAATACATATATCTATATTCTCTGACAAATTCTTTTTCAAATCTTCGCACTTACCAATAAAATCCAATATTTGTAATCTTTGCTTATATACTTCATAATAAAGTGATGTATGTGCAGTTATAATAATAATTGGACTTATCCACTTGTTATATTTATTTCTAATAATTTTTGCTACTTCAATACCATCTCCACTAGGAAGTTCTAAATCTAGTATATAAACTGCATCATCATTATATTTTTTTAAATCATTAACTAAATTTTTACTAAAATCATTGTATTCAAAAACATTAAATGCTATTTTATTATTCATCATATTTGAAACGACTATTTTCTTTATATTTTCTCTATGCATTTTATTATCTTCAACTATAATAAAGTTTATCATACTCCATCTCCTAGTTTATTAAACATAATATATAATAACATAATTTATATACATTTTACAAACATATTTTAAAAAAATAACAATTAAAAAAAACATAAATATTATATGTTTTTATTCTAAATCACTTACTTTTAATGTATATAATTTTTCTGGATCCATTAAATCCCCTTTATATTCAACCTCAAAATGAAGAGATGATTTAATATTAGCATCTATTTTTGATGGACTACTTGTTGCAATTATTTCTCCTTGACTTGTCTTGTAACCTACATTAATTAATATATTATCAACATTTGCATATCTTGTGATTAAATTATCATTGTGCTTAATAGTTATAATGTTTCCATATATTTCATTTTCTTCAATTCCGATAACTTCTCCATCTAATACAGCAACAATGTCAAATTCTTCATTACAAGAATAATCTACACCTGTATTCTGTAAGTATGTGTTTTCAAATGAAATAATTGAATTTTCTTGATTTTTTTCATCTGATTCATAATCATAAAAAGTTTTCCATATCTTTACATTTTCAGATATATATGGTCTTATAATAGCATCTACATTACTTCCCATTACTGGTTTTATATCATCATCAAATACTCCATCTAATGTATAATTAAAATTAACTCCACCATTAACATATGACTTTATACCATTTACAATAATCGTAGTTGATATAACCATAAATAAAACTACTCCTATGTATATACTTGGTATTAATAATTTTTTATAATTTTTCATATTCACTCTCCTAATAATAGAGTGAACATTTTTTTATTAATTATTCATAATTTTTATACCAGTATAATAATATTTTAATATTTCATCATATTTAAATCCTTCTTCAGCCATAGCATTTGCTCCATATTGACTCATTCCAACTCCATGTCCATACCCTTTGGTAGTAATATATACATAATTATTATCATATGATATATCAACATCTGTACTTCTAAGATTAAGTAAAGTTCTAAATTTTGTTCCCTTAAAATTTTTATCATTAATTTTAATTGTATTTATTCTACCAGTACTGCTTCTATCTATATCAATACTTTTTATTTCTTTAGAATTAATTTGTAATTTGGACAAAAAATCATTAACGCTTATTTTTGTTTTAGTCTCTTTGTAATCATATTTTTTATCCCAGCTAGAATCAACACTTTGTAAATAGTTTAATTTTTGACTAAAAACATTTTCACAATTTTCAGTATAACCATTAGATATAGAAAAATAAAAAGCTATTATTACTTCATCATTATATGTCATATATTCGCCTTTTGTACTATCAACAGCTTTTTTTATTTTATTGTAATTGATAGTATAATTCTCTTTCCAATTGTTTTTCATCTTATCACTATCAATATAGCATTGATCACTCGTACCACTTTTCATTATATAATTTTTATTGGTTTCAAGTTTATACAAAGCAAAAGTTCTAGCTGCTACTGCAAGAGCTTTTAAAGCCTCAAATTCAAAAGAGGCAGGCATTTCACATGCCACAACTCCTACAATATAATCCTCTAATCCTATATTTAATATTTTTTCATTATATGATAATTTTATTATTTTTTGATTTTCATCGTTAATATCTTGTTTAATTGTATCATTATTTTTAACATAATCCTTAATTTCTTCTTTATTAAAATAACTTACTACTAATAATACTAGCATTATAAAAAATATTATGATTTTCTTCATAATATTTTTTATGCTTAAACAAATAAAATTATTCTATTTTAAATTCATAATTTTGTTAAATCTTCTTATGTGTCTTTCTTCTGTAGAATATGGTGTATTAATGAATGCTTCTAATATTTCTTCTAAATTTTCAGTATATTCTGATAGTGTGATAACATTTGCCATATTGTGTTCTTTACATAAAGCAGCCTCTTTTGGAATATTAACTTTAGCTGCAATAATTCCTTTCATTTTATTAGCTGCAATACTCATGCCTATTCCAGTACCACAAATTAATATACCTAATTCACATTCTTTTTCTCTTACTGAATTACATAATTTTTCAGCATAATCTACATAATCCACATTATTCTTTTCATCACATCCAAAATTAATATATTCTATATTATTTTTCTTCAAATATTCAATTATTTTATATTTAATTTCTATTCCATGATGATCATTTGCTACTGCTATTTTCACTTTTTCTTTTCCTTTCTTTTATCTTTGCTTTCCTAACATTTTCCTTTTGTATTTTTTTATTTTCTTCTATATTATTTTTATCATTATCTTTAAAAGAAAACTCTACTTTAGTACCTGCTATTAAATCATGCAATAATCTTTTATCCTTTCTAAACATAGCTAAAATAACACATGAAATAAGTATGCCAATGTTTATTATAAACAATACATTATCAACTATTATATACTGACTCATATTTAATTTTAATACTAATATTATAGATAAAATAGAAGTTAATATACCGTTAATAATCACTCCTCTTATTAACATTTGACTAAATTTAACATTTTTATTATTTTTATCTTTTACAACAATATCTAAAATTGATTTACCAATAGTTTTACCTTTATTATAATATTGAAAAACCACAAAATATAAAAATGTTATTGTAACAGTGATTATCGAACTATATACACCATAATATGAAGTATTATATGTATATTCTTCTAAAAAATCGCTATTTGCCAACTTTTCCATGTAAAGTTTACCATTCTCATCATAATAATTTATAATATCTTTATTATATTCAGCTATTAATTCATTTTGTTTGTCAAGATATGGATTTAAAATATCTAAACTAGCAAACATATTTGCAATTAATGTTACTATCATCACATCTATAAAATATGCAAGGATTCTTTTACTCATTAAACTTTTAAACATTTAATTCACACTCCAAAATTATTATAATACTTTTATTTATCATTATCTACTAAATTTTTTTGTGATTTACTTTCTATTTGATTATTTGAAGTATTTATTGATTGTATCTCAGAACCTTGATTATTTATAGAATTTAATGTATTTGTATTTAATGATGTATTTTGTTGTACTTGACTATTTAAATTTGAACTAATAACTTTTCCATCTTCAATAGTACTTACTTTTTTAGCATTTATTTGTGCTTTTTTAGGTTTTTTATACAAGAAAGAAAATAACTTGCTTTTTTTCTTCAATAATCCCATATTTTTATACTCTTTATTGCAATTAAATAATAAAGTGTTTGCAAGTTCATACATATTGCCTTCATTTATGTTGTAATCGTATAAATTAATATCTTCATCTTGTATAATCAAAGGAACTTTAGAATAAAAATTTATTTTACATAATTCGGCTTTAGAGTTATATATTTCTTTCTCTAAACCATATAATGAAGAAATAAAAAAACCATACTTGTTTTCAAAACAATATTTACTAAAAATTCCAACAAGCTTATCTATTTTTTGCAATTTTTGTTTTATTTCTTCAACTGTCTTACATGTATCGATTTCATAGTTAATTATATATAGATCTTTATCATGTGTTTTTATAAGATCTAATAGTTTTGCTTCATCAAATAATATGGTTTCATCTACAGGAGCATATTTTAAACTATCAGAAACTTCATTTCTAAGTCCAGTCAAATAATAATTTTCCTGTATACATTTTTCTTTTTCATCTATAACTAAACATTTAACTTTTGCTTCCAATAAATTATTTAAAAAATAATCCCCCGCTAATGCATAATTATACATAAATGGAATTTTTATATCACAAACTAATGGAAATAATGAATATATACCGATAGTATTTGCATCAAATTTTCTATATTTTTGCTCAAATAATTCTTTTTTAAAATTTGTTATATCTACACTATTATAGTTAAAAAATAATATTTGATCATTTTCTTCTATTCTAAATCCATAATTAACAGCAAATGTTCTTGCACTATAAGGAGGGGTTTTAGATTGATAAAAAACATCTATTTTTTTTGTTATATCTTTCCATTTTTCTCCAGCTTCGGTTAAAAAACATTTCATAAATTCTTTAAATGCTACTGGTTCAGATAAATTATTTTCACCAGTTATAACTCCTATTTTGACTCTTTGCCCAAACTCATATGATAACTTTGACAGTCCTTCAGATAAAGACTTGTAATCATTAATGGATTTTTGACTTAAAATAAAATGTAAAAATATTTTTTCATTAGTTTTTTCTTCTATTTCTCTAACATAATACATTAGCTCCTCTGCTACTTCAAAACTATCCCAATAACATATTATTTGACAATTAGATTGTTTTTTATTAAGTTCATTTATTATATAAACAAGTAATGGATTTTTTTCATACTCTAAACTATTAATTTCCTTATCTATTAAAGTATGTGTTAACGCATAATCTATTCCCATACTAAATTTTCTATACGCTGATTTATAGTCTAAAAATTTATTTGGGATTGTAGTAAATATTGCTTTTTTTGTTAATTCATCTAAAGAAGGCATTAATTCAGCTGAATATATATTATATGATCCCACTTGTTCTATTCCAAAACCATTTATTAACATTAAAATATTCTTTTTCATTATTCCTCCTTTAATTTTTTATTTTGTTTAAAAAATTTATAAGTTTCCATTACTAATAATATTGGTATTGCTAATATAAATAATTCTATTAAATGCATATAGTTTATATTGTATGTTGCCAAAAATCTAGATAAAATTGGAACTTCCATAACTAATATTTGTAAAATAATTGACCCTACTATCGTGAATAATACAAATGGATTTTTTAGTAAACTATTTTTAAAAATACTCTTAGTTTCACTTCTACAATTTAATACATGTAAGTTTTGAATAAATACCATTAATGCTAAAACATAACCTCTTGCATGTTCAGAATCCATTTTAGAACATAATATATCCCATGATATAAATACAACAATACCTATAAATAAACCGCCTATTAAAATTTGGGTAATTAATTCTTTTTCAAATAAACTTTCTTTTGTATTTCTTGGTTTTTCCCTCATTATTGTATCTGTTTCTCTTTCAAAAGATAATGCCATATCTTGTAGTCCATCTGTTACTAAATTTAACCATAGCAACTGTATTGCTACTAGTGGTATATCTAAATTAAATATAATACTTAGTATAAAAAATAATACTTCTGCAAAACCACATGATAATAATAATATTGATATTTTTCTAATATTTGCATAAGCATTTCTACCCTCTTCTATTCCAGCAACAATTGATGTAAAATTATCATCTATTATTATCATTTTAGCCGTACTCTTAGCTACATCTGTTCCACTACCCATTGCAATACCAATATTTGCAGCCTTTATAGCTGGTGCATCATTAACACCATCTCCTGTTACAGCAACAAATTCACCGCTTCTTTGTAACGATTCAACAATTTTTAATTTTTGTAATGGTGTTACTCTTGCAAACACTTTTTTATTTTTTATAAATTTATCAAATTTTTTATTATCGTTAATATATCTATCTAAATCACTTCCAGTCACAACTTCATCTATCTTTTCAACCATATTTAATTCTTTTGCAATAGCAAATGCAGTTAATGCATGATCACCAGTTATCATCAAAACTTTTATTCCTGCATTTTTACACTCCTCAATAGATTTAATTGCGTCTTTTCTAACTGGATCTATAAATGCAATTAAACCTACAAAATTTAATTTTTGTATATCTTTTTCACTATATTTATCTTTATTTTGTACTTCGCCTTCACATAATGCAATAACTCTATAACCGCTGGATGATAATTCTTCATTTTGTTTTAATATTTTTTCTTTGTTTAATTTTATTATTTTACCATCAGCATAAGCATTATTACAAAATTCTAATATCACCTCAAGTGACCCCTTAGCAGTACAATACACTTTTCCTTCTTTTTTGTAGAAAACTGCACTATATTTCTTTTCGCTTTCATAAGGAAACTCTTCTATATGCTTATACTCTATGTTATTTGTACCTAATTTCATAGATAATGCTAAAAATGCAACATCTATTGAATCTCCAAAATAATTCCATACTTTTTTATCTTTTTCGAGCATTGCCTCATTATTAATTTTACCTAATATAGATATATGTTTAGCATTTTCTATTTTGGCATTATCGATAGAAATAACTTTACCTTCATTATTATAACCATTACCTTCAATATTAAATTCTTCATCATTTGGTAAGACTATTTTTTTTGCTGTTTGTTCGTTAACTGTTAAAGTTCCAGTTTTATCACTAGCTATAACAGTACAGCTACCTAAACTTTCTACTGAATTTAATTTTTTTACAATAACATTTCTTTTATTCATTTTCATTGATGCTATACTTAATGCCATTGTTAATGCTAAAGGCAATCCCTCGGGCATAGCTGATACTGATAATGCCACTACAGATAAAAATATTTCCATTGCATTATAATCTTTTAAATATAAAACTACACCTATTATTATAGAAATAATTATTATAATCAAAGTTATTTGCTTTGAAAATTTTTCCATTCTTATCGTTAACGGTGACTTTGTATCTTCTGTTTGAGTTACTTTTTCTGCTATTTTACCAACCTCTGTTTTTATCCCTGTAGCATATACCACCGCTAAAGCTCTTCCTGTTAATACTGAAGTTCCTGCATAAACTACTGATCTTTGATAGCCCTCTTTATCTTTTACTGCTTCATCTGTTTTACTGACCCCAATACTCTCACCAGTTAATACAGATTCATCAAGTGTTAAATTATTACAACTAATAATTCTTGCATCAGCAGAAACTTGAGTTCCACTTTCTAATATTATTATATCCCCTGGAACTATATTTTCAGAATCTATTTCATAATGATGACTTTCTCTAATTACTTTTACTTTAAATTTAATCAAATTTTTCAATGCTTCAGAATTTTTTTCTGCCTTATGTTCTTGTATTGTCGATACTACTGCATCAATTAATATTATAAAAGCTATTGCTATTGCATCAATAACCTCATCAACAAATAATGATAATATAGCTGCAACTATTAAAACATATATAATTGGATCATTTATAGAACTCAAAAAAATTTTGAAAATACTTTTCGTTTTCTCTTTTGGCAACTCATTTTTACCATATCTTTCAAGTCTTTTAGCCACTTCTTTTTCATTTAAACCACTAAGAGAACTATTTAATTCTTTTAATGCATCATTTTTATTTAAACTTCCATAATTTTTTTTCATATTATAATCCCTTACACTATTATTCTTATTATATTTATTATAATTTATATTATAGTTTTTTTCAATGATTTATATACTTTTTAAAAATTTAAAAATTAGGAAAAATTTTTAATCATCGCTTTTTCCTAATTCCACATCAAATGACATATTTTCTTTTCCTCTAATAACTCCTATTTTAACTTTATCACCAGGCACATATTTAAATAAATAATATCTTAATTCCGCAACACTATTTACAGAATATTCATTTATTTTAACAATCACATCTCCCTTTAATATTCCTGATTTTTCGCAAGGGCTTTCTTTATCGACTTCTATTGCTACAACCCCATGATCTATACTATTGTCTAAAACAATATCATACTTTCTTAAATAATATTTTGATGTTGTTGCATCTGCCATAGTTATACCTAAGTATGTTCTGTTAAAATCTTCATTATTAACAATTTTATTTGCATATTTAATAGCATCTTCTATTGGAATCGCAAAACCAATTCCTTCAATATCATCTTGAACAACTTTCATAGAATTAATACCAATTACATTACCATTTATATCACATAGTGGTCCACCGCTATTCCCAGGATTTATTGCCGCATCTGTTTGCATCACATTCATTATCCAATCATATGATGATGAACTAACAGATACTTCTACAAGTCTATTTTTCCCACTAATAACTCCTTTTGTAACAGTTCCTTCATATTTTCCATTCATAGGTGTTCCAATAGCAAAAACTGTATCGCCTACTTTAATATTTTCACTACTTCCTATTGTTGCAACTTGACTTACATATTTCTTATCAATTTTGACAACACCTATATCCGAAAATTCATCACTTCCTATTACTGTGGCATTTACTACATTGCCATTTGACAATTTTATTTTTATTTGATCAGAAGAATTTATTACATGTTGATTTGTTAATATATAACCCTCCTCATCATATATAAATCCTGAGCCAATACTTGTAGATGTATTATTATAATTTTCTACAACTACGACTGAATTATAAACTTTATCTATTCCATTAGATATATTACTATCTACTTCTATATATTTAATATTTTCATTTTGATTTTTATCTTCATATAAATTAAAAAAATATAAAAAAGCAAACATGGTAACCCCACCTAGTATAAACGAAATAAATAAACTTAATATTAAATTCTTTCTCATATTTCCTCTTTCTATATATAATTTTATAATTCTATGTATGATATTTGTTTAAAATTATCTGGGAATCCCATTCTATACAATACTTTGCTCACATCTATACATGATAATTTTGATGATAACCAATCTATTTCATACTCTATTTCATTCATCATCATTTTAAAATTTTCAAATGATAAAACATATTTTAAAATAATAATTAAAGCAAAAATATCATGTTTACCATATATATATTCCCCATCAACTTGTGGTATTTCCAATAGCTGATGTATCGTGGTATCTTCAATACCTTTTTGCGTTTCATGATTATACAAAATATCTTCATGCGCACATAAATTTCTATAATTTGATAATATAGATAGATAATTTCCTAATTCATTAGCATCTATATTCTTATAATAACTTGCTATTTCTTCTTTATCCTCTTCTTTTAATATTGAAAATAATTCTCCCATTAATCCAAAACTAAGAACTTTAACTCCTACCCATAATGGTATATATCCATAATTATTTATATAGTGACTTGTAGCACTATGTTGATACCCATTAATTCTTATTTGCCTTTTTAATTTTCTGATTAAATCATTAATTTGTTTAACTTTTTCTTTAGCTCTATCAAAGTTATTAACATTTAAATATTCTTTTTCTTTGTATCCATATTTTTTACTTAATACATAACTAAATATTGATTTATAGTTATTTTCAACTATCAAAACATTTTTAAAAATAATATTTCTAAAAAATCTATCAAATGTAAATAATGCATATAATTCTTCAAATTTACATCCTTCAATAAATCTTTTTGAACCAGTCACTAAAAAAGGAGATCTATAACCATTTAAAAAGAAATAATTTTCTCGTAATAATATTTCTTTAGCTTTATCATAATCATTTATCACAAGTCCTTTTGCTTTTAGAATTTCTAACTGTTCATCTATTGTTTTAAATACCTTAGCAGACATACCCTCAACTCCTATTTTCCAATATGATTATATCATGTTAAATATTTTTTTAAAATCTATATTACATATTTTTACATTTATTTTCAAATAAAAAAACCAATTATTGGTTTTTTTATTATCTTTTGCTAAATTGTGGTGCTCTACGTGCTTTTTTAAGACCATATTTCTTTCTTTCCTTAATTCTAGCATCACGAGTAACAAATCCATTTGATTTTAATATTCCTCTATTTTCTTGATTAGCAAGAATTAATGCCCTAGTTATACCAAGTCTAATTGCCCCAGTTTGACCAGAGAAACCTCCGCCTTTAACTACAACATTAATATCATATTTATCTTTTGAATCAACTAGTTCAAGAGGTTGTACTAAATCAATAATTAATGTTTCATAAGGCATATAATCTTTTACATCTTTTCCATTAACTATAATATTACCTTTTCCAGGAACAAGAGTTACTTTAGCAACACTTCTTTTTCTTCTACCTATAGCAGTATATTTATTGTCTTTTGCCATATTACTTTACCTCTAATCTTTCTGGTTTTTGAGCTTCATGTTTATGATTACTACCAGCATAAACAAATAATTGTCTAAACATTTGTCTTCCTAAT
The DNA here is from genome assembly GCA_944358375.1 of uncultured Bacilli bacterium. The sequence goes on along the minus strand of CALVQT010000009.1, from coordinate 16,202 downwards.
CTATTTTTTGGAAGCATACCTTTTATAGCTCTTTCTACCATTTCTACTGGATATTTTTCTTTCATAACTTTAGCAGTTCTTTCTCTTAATCCTCCTGGATAACCGCTATGATTGTAATAAATCTTATTATCTAATTTACTTCCCGTAAGCACAACTTTTTCAGCATTAATGATAATAACATTATCTCCGCAAGCAACATGTGGTGTATATGTAGGTTTATGTTTTCCTCTTAATACATTAGCCGCAACAACAGAAACTTTTCCTAAAGTTTGACCTTCTGCATCAATAACATACCACTTACGTTCAATGTTTTCTTTTTTTAACATAAATGTCTTCATAATTTTTCCCTTCTTTAATTTTGATGTCAACTATATTTGCAACTATAGTAATTTCTTTCCCACAGAAATGACATCTCCATTAAATGTACCGGAAATATTATATAAAAAGATTGATAAAAAGTCAAACATTTTTTAATATTTTTTACAAATTATAACAAATAGTTTTCTTGACTACTTCTATTCATCATTATATAATATTTATAGAATAGAGGTTAATATGAAAAATAAAATTTTTATTGTTATTTTAAGTATATTATTTTTGTTGTTTAGCCTTTGTAGCATTATCGGATTATTACAACATAGGAAAAACATGACATCAAATAATAAAGAAGAAACGCAAAATATCACATACGAATATTATTTAGAAGACATACGTGTTCCTCAAATGCCACAAAATACTAATGTTACTACTTTTAGTGATAGTATAGAAGAAAATCAATATATATTTAAAAGATATAATTGTACTAATAATGTAACATTAGATTTTGATGAAAATGCATGGAAAGTAAATGCTAATGGAAATAATGCATTATGCAAATTATATTTTGTTAATGCTAAATATAATGTAACATTTACTGTTATAAATGGCTTAGAAGATCAAAATAATAATAATATTGTTAATAGAGAGTCTGATGGCAAATTTAAGATAATACCTAATGAAGGATATGAATTTAAAGAAATAGTTTGTGCTAATAATAAAGGTGCTTCCTGGAATGATGAGAATAATATTGTTGAAATAAATGCCATTACTTCTGATATTGCGTGTACTATAAAATTTGAAAAAAAAGAATTCTTGATTAATGTTACAGTTAAAAACGGCATTGGAACAACAACAGAAAAAGCTTTATATGGAGATAGTAAATTGATGGTAATTGAGCCTAATAGTGGTTATAATAATCCTACTATTAAATGTACTAATGAGCAAGTTGCTGTATACAATAATAATAGTTTAACATTTGATAAAATTACAAATGATACATCATGCATAGTTACATTTAATAAAATAGCACTTCAAACATATGCTATTACGATTGAAAATTTAACAGAATTCACTGCTAATAATAATATTATTGTTACTTCTGGATCCCAAAAGAATATTGTAAATCAAGGAGAGAATTTTACCTTAACAATAAGTTCACCAGTTGATAAAAATGTAATATTAAATTGTGGGGATATAATACCAAACATAAATAACACCCAAGGAGCTAGAGAATTTACTTTTAGGGAAGTAAATAAAAACATAACTTGTAAATTTGAAATTGAATAATTGAATAAAAAAGTATAAATCTTTTTTATTTTTTTTATTTTAATGTTAAAATAATAGTAATAAAGAGGTTATATTATGTGGAAAATTGGTAATGTTGAAATTAAGAATAAAATTGTATTTGCTCCAATGGCAGGTGTTTCTAATGAAGTGTTTAGAAAAATAATTAAAAACATGAATGCAGGATTAGTTTATTCTGAAATGATTAGCAATATGGGTATTATTTATAATAGCAAAAACACCATAGATATGATGGAAATAAATAATAATGAAAGACCTATTAGTGTACAAATATTTGGTAGTGAAGTTGATAGTTTTATATATGCTGCTAAATTTGTAGAAAAAAATATTAAACCAGATATAATAGATATTAATATGGGTTGTCCTGTTCCTAAAGTTGCGATAAAATCCCAAGCAGGATCTAGTTTATTAAAAAATCCTCAAAAAATATATAAAATTGTTAAAAGTGTAGTTGATAATGTTAAAATACCTGTAACAGTTAAAATAAGAGCAGGTTGGGATAGTAATAATATTAATTGCGTAGAAGTTGCTAAATTAATAGAAAAAGCAGGTGCCAGTGCAATTGCAATTCACCCTCGAACAAGACAGCAAGGTTATAGTGGAAATGCAGATTGGTCCTTAATTAAAAAAGTTAAGGAATCTATTAAAATACCAGTTATAGGAAACGGAGATATTAAAACTATATATGATGCTAAAAGAATGTTTGAGATGACAAATTGTGATGCCATAATGATAGGCAGAGCAGCAATTGGAAATCCATGGTTTATTAATGAATGTGTAGAATATGTGGAAAACAATAAAATAATTGATAGACCAAGCTATAAAGAAATTATAGATATGCTTGTATATCACTACAAATCATTAAAAGAAAAATACAATGAAAGAAAAGCTATTCTTGAAATTAAAACTCATGCACTTGCTTATTTAAAAAATATCCCAAATAACAAAGAATTAAAAAAGGAAATCGTTAATTGTAAAAACGAAAGTGATTTTAATAACTATATAAATAAGATTTATAGTCATATTGAAAGATTAATATAACAAGAAATTCTAGTGTTTTTCTTGAATTATTAGTCTTTTTTGTTATATAATGTTTTTAAGAGGAGGATTAGGTAAAATGAAAAAAACTGGATTATTTAAAATAATCATGTTTGTACTATTGGGAATTGTCGTAATGACATGGCTATGTTCAGCAAGTTATTTTAGCGAAGGTGAATTAGCTGATATGGGAATGTATAATATCGGATTTTTTGATTTTTTTCAATTAATTTTTAGTTCATTTGCATTTAGCTATTTTATTCAAATGTTACTTATGCTTGTATCTGTTGGTGCATTATACGGGGTTTTAGTTAAAACCGGAAAATATAAAGCATTGGTAGATAGAATTGCAAACAATTTAAAAGGATTAGAATTTGTATTCTTAATTGGAACAGCAATCACAATAGCATTAATAACATCTATATTTGATTATGGATTTGCTATATTTATATTCCTACCATTCATTATAGAAATAATATTGACTATGGGATATGATAGAATAACTGCTTGTCTTGCTACATTTGGTTCAATACTAATAGGTACTATTGGATGTACACTTGGATATAATACAACCGGTACTGTTGCTGAATTATTAGGTACTGATTTTACAACAGGAATGATTTATAAAATCATATTACTTGTATTATCACTAATTGTATTAATTGTTTTTTTAGCAAAAGCAAAAAGAACAAAAAAAGTTGTCTTAGAACAAGCAAGTGAAGAACCAACATTTGTTGGAGAAAAAATATCTAACAAATATTCTGTTGTACCAATTATAGTAATTATGAGTTTATTATTTATAATATTAATATTAGCTTGTACTAAGTGGAGTCAAGTATTTGGAATAGAAGAATTTGCAAATGCAAATGATGCAATTACAAATTTCACAGTTACATTACCACAAATTCATCTAACTACAGAAGGATTTGAATTTTCAAAAGAAAAAGTTGCTATTTTTGGCAAGTTATTAGGCAAAAATGTTGCATTTGGAGAATGGTACTATTCAGATATGTCAATTGTTTGCTTAGTTGCTGCATTTATTCTTGGATTATTCTATAGAATGAAATTTAAGGGTACTTTTAAAAATATGTCAGATGGTGCTCTTAAAATGTTAAAACCAGCACTATTAGTAATGTTTATTTATTGTGTAGTTTACTTTGCAGCTAATGCAATGTTCTTTCCAACTATAGCAGGACATTTACTTAGCATAGGAAAAGGATTTAATTTATTCTTTAACACAATAGTTATGATTTTAGGATCAGCACTACATGTTGACATTTTATATGTAGCTAACTATGTAGTTCCTCAAGTTGCTGCTCAAGATGTAAGTAGTCTTGTCGTTGCTGTACTAACACAAAGCATGTATGGAGTTACAATGCTTGTTGCACCAACAAGTGCTGTTCTAGCTTTAGGATTAAGCTATGTTGGCGTTTCATATAAAGACTGGTTAAAGAAAATTTGGCCACTAGCACTAATATTATTTGTAATTGCAATTATTATTTCAGTTATCACTATATTAGTGTAGAATATAATTAAAAGATTGTATGTAATATTGAACTTGTCAATAAAAAGCAGACAATTAAAAGATATTCATTTAAACCCTAATTGAGTTCTATATTCAATTGGGGTTTTATATTTTAATGCGTAACTAGGTCTTAAATAATTATGATCGTATATAATCGCATTAATATATTTTTCAACAGTATCATAATCATTTTGATTAAAATCAATATACATTTCTTTCTTTAACCAACCATTTTTAGATTCAATTATTAGGTTATCTGTTGGAGTTTCTATTCTTGACATTGACCTTTTTATGTTATAATCTTTATGTGCATTATTAAATGCCACTGAGGAATATACTGTGCCTTGATCTGAGTGAAAAATAGTTTCTTGGATTTTATATCCTCTTTTTATTTTGTTATTAAGCATATCATCTAAAACTGATTTATGATTAGACATACTAACTCCATGATAAAAATGTTTAACATCTGAACCAATTATAGAATCATCAAATGCATCTACATAATAAGTCCAATCATATCTTTGTCTTTTAAACCGAATCATTGTGGTATCAGATGTTATTTTTTCTAATGGTCTAGATGTTTTCCAGTTATTGTTAATAAGATTTGGATATTTAATGGATTCATCACCAGGCTTTTTATAAACACTATAATGTCTAGCTTTGCTTCTAATTTTTAAAATTTTACACACTTTATGAACTAAATTATCAGATACAATCCATCCTGTTTCTCTACGAATAATAACATTGATCCTATGATAACCATAACTCGGCTTTCTTTTATGAATATCTCTGATTAATGGTTCTAAATCTTTACGATTTATTTCATATCTATTTAAAATATCTTTAGTTTTTAACCATTTATAATATCCACTTCTTGATATATTCATTACTTCACATAATGATTTAATTGAATATTCTTCGCTTAGAATTTGAACTATTTCAAATTCTTTTTGCTTTATTTCTTGAACACTACAACTGAACCATCTCCTTTCACAAGGTATCCTTTTTTTAATCGTTCATTCTCTATTCTTAATTTCATATTTTCATATTGAAGTTTTTCAATATCTGTTAAAGTTTTCTTATTTGAATATTTGCATAATGAATTACCCGGTTTCTTTTTATTTTCTGAACCGTTTCTCACAAATCATTATAATTTTTTAACTATCTGTTTGTTATAGCGTGTCCAATTCCATCTTTACATTCAATATCCCAACAACTTCTACCTTCAAGCATTTGCTTTATATATTTCAATTTTTCTTCTTTTGAGTAATATTTATTTTTTCCACCTTTAGGTCTTCCTTGCATTTTTTCATCTCCTTTATTAAATTATACCAAAGAAAAAGTAAACACATCTTTTTTGTGTCTACTTTTATTTTACAACTTCAATGTAATATACAATCTTTTTATTTCATATATGGTAACAAAGCCATATATCTTGCTATTTTAATTTGATTAGCTATATGTCTTTGATGTTTAGCACATGCACCAGTCATTCTTCTAGGTAAAATTTTTCCTTTTTCATTTATATATTTAGATACTATTGCAACTTCTTTATAATTAACTGGTTTTCCAGCACACATCTGACATATTTTTTTTCTTCTATAAAATTCTGACATTTCTTTCCTCCTTTAAAATGGTAAATCGTTATCACTTAATGATATCTCTTTATCATAATTTTCATAAGGATCAGAAGTCGGTATGTCATATTCTGGCATCATATCAATTGGTTCATTAGATGGTCTATCAATATAAGCGCTATCATTAAATAATGATTGATTATTCTCAGATTTACTTCCAACAAACTCTACATTATCTACTGAAACTTCAGTAGTATACCTTTTAGTTCCATCTTGAGCATCATAACTTCCAGTTTGTATTCTACCTTCTAAACCAATTAGACTACCTTTTTTAAAAAATTTAGCAACAAAATCTGCAGTATTTCTAAATGCTACGCATGAGATAAAATCTGCATCATAATTACCATCTTTGTTTTTAAAATTTCTATTTACAGCCACAGTAAATCTGGCTGTTGATAAACCAGAACTAGTACTTCTAACTTCAGGATCCCTTGTTAATCTTCCGACTAAAACTACTTTGTTCATTAAATTACTCCTCTTCTCTTATGATTATAAATCTTAAGATATTTTCATCAATTCTAGCTTTTCGATCAAATTCATTAACAGCTTGAACAGTAGCTTCAACATTAAATAAATAATAATTTCCTCTTATTTGTTTCTTGATTGGATAAGCTAATTTTTTTTGACCCATATCTTTAAAGTTAATAATTTTAGCTTTCATGTCAGTTAAAACTTTTTCAAATGCACTTGCTGTATCTTTTTGTGTTTTTTCATCGATATCTGCTCTAACAATAAACATTATTTCATATTTATTCATTATTACACCTCCTTTTGGACTAACGGCTTCTATAAAGAAGCAAGGAACTCCCGTTCGCATGTATTATAACATAACACCATTTAATATACAATAAAAATTTTACATTTTTTCAGGAATTTTAATTGCTAAAATATCTAATAGCTTTTCGCAAGTATTATAAATTAATTTTAACAATCCAATATATGTTTCCTTAACCTCATTATTTTTTTCATTTAATATATTACATTCATTATAAAATTTATTAAACAAACTACATAATTCAAATAAATATTCACATATATAACTAAGAGTTTTCTCATTATAAGATCTTTCAATTACCTTAGATAATTCTAATATTTTAATATAAATATTCCTTTGTGTATAACTATATATTTTATGAATTATTCCACTTTTAATATCAGATTTGCTCAAAATTGATTTAATTCTAACCATAGAATATAAAATATATGGACCTGTTTTTCCTTCAAATGAAGTAATTTTATCAATATCAAATATGAAATCCGTTGTTCTATAAGGTAATAAATCAGCATATTTGATAGTAGCTACTGTTAATTCATCTGCAATTTTATCAGCTTCCAAAGAATTATCATAATTAATTTTTTTTAATAATTCTTCTTTTACTTGTTTTATTAACATCTCCAAAGACATTATTCCACCATCTCTAGTTTTAAATGGCTTTCCATCTTTACCATTCATTGTTCCAAACCAATAGTGTGCTAATTTCACATCATTTCTTACCATTTTAGTTTTATATGCCACTCTAAATATTTGCTCGAAATACATAGATTGTCTTATATCCACTATATACCATATTTCATCTGGATTATACTTTTTAATTCTAGTATACAATGTAGATAAATCGCGTGTCGCATATATGCTACTTCCATCATTCTTAACAATAATTAATGGTGGAATTTCTTTCTTGTCTGTTTCTTTTGCTACATCAATAACTTGTGCACCCTGTGATTCATACATGTATGGTTTTAAAAAGTCTAAAACATCATTAATTCCATTTAATGAGCTAAGTTCTCCTTCCCATAAATCAAAATTACAATTTAAATAATCATAAATTTTCTTAATTTCTCTTTTAGATACTTCCAGTATATCTAACCATATATGAAAATATGGTTCAACTTTATTATCTACCATTGCTGTTATTTTTCTAACTTCTTCCATTCTATTAGGATTTTCCTTAGCATCTTTACTAGCTTGTGGATAATATATCTCTAATTCTTCATTAGTTAACTTTAATTTTGGATATTCTCCTTTATAATTTTCATCAAAATAACATAAATTAGGATTTCTTTTCTTTATTTCTGATATTATCATACCAGATTGTCTACCTAAATCTCCTAAATGTACATCGCCAATTGTTTTTAGTCCAAGAATATTTGCAAGTCTTTTTAGTGATTCTCCAATATTCGCAGGTCTCATATGTCCTACATGAAGAATTTTGGCCGCATTAGCCCCTCCATAATCTATTATTATTGTTTTTTCATCTAATTTATCAATTAAATTATCAAAATTATCAATAGATTTATTCATTTCATCTAGTAAATATTTTTCACTAATGCTAAGATTAATAAAACCAGGACCCGCAATATTGACATTACAAAATCTATCATCAAATTTACCTATTATTTCATTAGCTATATCTATAGGATTTTTTTGATACTTTTTAGCAAGCATCATACAACAATTAATTTGAAATTCTCCCAAGTCTGGTCTAGAAGAACTTTCTAATATAACATTATCTATATTATATCCACACTCGTTAATTATATTTTTTATATATATTTGTATATTTTTTATAAAACTCATATATTTCATCTCCGTTTTTATAAATTATAACATAACTTAAATATTTTTTAAACATTACTCTTTTACTTATTTAAACAAAACTTGTATAATGTAATAGAGGTATTATATGACAAACATAATTTTATCACAAATTTTTGGAATCTTAGCAATTATAACAAATTCTCTATCACTTCAAATTGTTAAAAAGAATAGAATGATGTTTTTTCTTTTAATAGCAAATGTTTTTTATGTGACGCAATATTTTTTGTTAGGTGCTTATACGGCTTCTATAACTAATATAATAATAATTATAAGAACAATGTTATTTAATAAATATGATAATAGCAACCAAAAGATCCCCATGTCTCTATTAGCAATAATCATCGCTTTATGCTTAATAGCACTAGCTATAACATATAATGGTGTATTATCTTTTATTCCAATTATTATAACAATAGCTTATACGATCGGCGCTACTTATAATAATCCAAAAAAATTTAAGATTATTTATGGAATATGTGCAATTATTTGGCTTATTTATAATTTTAAAGTTCAAGCATATGTAGGAATGATAGGAAATTTTTTAGAAATTATCTCTGCATATACAGCAATAATGAAAAAACAAAAATAGTAATATTTCAAGTTTATAAGAATATATTAATATTAATAAAACGAAAAATTGTTTTATTTACAAAAAAAGTAACTTATGGTATACTTTTTGATGTATGGAGCATTATACTAGTCAAATATACCACTAGAAGATGGGGCTAAAAATCCATTAATTGTGCAAAAAGAAACTTTATACATATTGCTTCTTTCGCCCAGATTGGGGTGAGTGTATAATTTAAAATAAAAGGAAAAGATACAATGGCATGTACCGACTTCCTTCTATTGCTTCGGTAATTATGAACGCGCATGTCGTGAGTGATTTATTGGGATAGAAATTGAAAAATAAATTGCAAAAGCGAATAAAAGTGGCACATATTTGTTTGGGAAAACCTCTAGTATGTCTATATTATAAAGATTGAGGTACGGACTAAGTGGTGATCGAGTGATCATTTTAGGTAACTGATGATTTGTAATTTTAAAGAGAAATCGCCCTAAGGTAACTGAAGGTAATTACTAGAGAAATTCTACTCGACCAAAGCCGTAAAATTAATTTATGATATTCCATACTTTTTTATTAAGGAGTTAATTAAAAATGAAAAATAACAAGTGGATAATTAATGCATTTTTAATGACTTTTTTTATAGCTTTAATTTTTAGTGCATCATCAAATATTATTATTAATAAACTTAGCAACATTTTTTTAATTATTTTTTTATTTGTATTTATTATAATTGGAATTATATTTGATATAATTGGAACCGCTGTATTAACCGCTAATGAATCTTCGTTCCATGCAAAAAGTTCTAAAAAAATTAAAGGTTCTAAAGAAGGTGTTTATTTAATAAAAAATGCTAGTACATTCGCTAATATATGTAATGATGTTATAGGAGATATTTGTGGAATTGTTAGTGGATCATTAGGAGCCTTAATAGCAATATATATAACTAATATAACTAATATTGATATAATATACACTTCATTACTAATAAGCTCTCTAATATCATCTGTTACTGTTGGTGGAAAAGCAATCGGAAAAAAATATGCTACAAAAAATAGTGATGAAATTATTTTTTTAGTAGCTAAATTTATATATTTTTTTAAAAAAAAGTAAAAAGCATATAATTAATTTATATGCTTTTTTTATCTATTACTTCTAAATCTTTCTTTTTCATTAAGTATTTTTTTTCTTAATCTTATAGCATCTGGCGTTACTTCAACCAATTCATCATTTTCAATAAATTCTAATGCCTCTTCTAATGTAAAAATTTTGGGTTTTGGTAAAGTAATTGCTTCATCACTACTTTTAGATCTTGTATTTGAAAACTCTTTATTTTTACAAGGATTTACATTTAAATCATTTTCCTTGTTATGAATACCAACAATCATTCCTTCATAAACATCGGTTGCAGGCTCTACTATCATAGTACCTCTATCTAATAAATTGTAAAGTGCATATCCAAAAGTCTTACCTGTTTCCATACTAACTAATACGCCATTTTTTCTTCCACTAATTTCGCCTACATATTCTTTATAAGAATCAAAACTTCTTACCATAATACCTTCGCCTTTTGTATTAGTTATAAATGAGCTTCTATAACCTATCAATCCTCTAGTAGGCACTAGAAACTCTAATTTAACATAATTATCACCAACTGGTTCCATCAATTCCATTAAACCTTTTCTTTCATTTATATCGCTTATAATAGTACCAGAAAAATCATTTGGAACATTAATAACAACTTTTTCAAATGGCTCATATTTAATACCATCAATTTCTTTAAATATTACTTCTGGCTTAGATACACCAAGTTCATATCCTTCTCTTCTCATATTTTCAATTAATATAGATAAATGTAGTTCGCCTCTTCCAGATACTTTAAATCCATCGTTACTCGATAATTCTTCAATTTCTAAACCAACATTTCTTTCAAGTTCAGCATTCAATCTATCTCTTAAATGCCTAGAAGTTACATATTTACCAACTTTCCCTGCGAATGGGCTAGTATTGACTAAAAAATTCATAGATAATGTCGGCTTCTCTATTTCAATACTAGGTAGGGGTTCAACATGATTAACATCACAAATAGTATCACCTATTGATATTTCTGGACATCCTGCTACTATCGCAATATCTCCATAAAATGCTTCTTTTACTTCTTTTCTAGTTATACCTTCATTAATAAATATTTTGCTTACTTTCTCTTTTACTAGTTGCCCATCATTTTTAGCTATAGTAACTATTTCTCCTATCTTTATTTTCCCCTTACTTATTCTACCAATGCCTAATCTTCCAATATATTCATCATAATCCAAAGAAGATATTTGAAATTGTAAAAAATCATTTTCATTTCCTTCAAATGGTTTTGTAGTTTCAATTATTGTATCTAATAAAGGAATAATATCTTCATTTTTATCTGATAATTCATATTTTGCAATTCCTTCTTTTGCAATTCCATACAATATTTTAAAATCTAGTTGTTCATTAGTCGCATTAAGTTCACAAAACAAATCAAATGTCATGTTAACAACTTCATCTACTCTGGCATCTTTTTTATCAATCTTATTAATAAAAAGAATAGGTCTTAAACCATTTTTTAATGCCTCTTTTAAAACAAATCTAGTTTGAGGCATTGGACCTTCTGATGAATCTACTAATAAAACAACTGTATCAACTGTTTTAATAATCCTTTCTATTTCACTCGAAAAATCAGCATGACCTGGAGTATCAACAATATTCATCTTATAATCTTTATATCTAATAGAACAGTTTTTAGCAGTAATCGTAATACCTCTTTCCTTTTCCAAATCTCCACTATCCATTACTCTTGCTTCAACTTCTTCATTCTCTCTAAATACACCAGTTTGTTTTAACAAAGCATCAACTAAAGTACTTTTTCCTGCATCTACATGGGCAACTACAGCAAAATTAATTATTTTTTCCATAAAATCATCCCCTCAATAACGCTTATTAATAATACAATATTTTATTTAAATTTTCAAGAATAAATTTTTTAAATAATATTATATAACTAATAAATAATCTTAAATATAACTAAAATTATTATAAATTTCATTATTTTAAAATAAAAAAAAGTAAATATCACTCATAGTAATATTTTATCATTTTTAGTAAATGGTTAAAAAGTGTAAATAATGGCAAAATAATATATGAGGTTATTATGGACAATAAAAGTATATTTTACAATGAAAAAAATTTATATATGATAATAGGTGATAATGTTAGATATTACAGAAAATTATATAGTTTAAACAATTTTGAATTAACTCAAGAAAAACTTGCTGAATTAGCTAATGTTTCTACATCATTAATTGGAAATTTAGAAAGCAAAAAAATATATCAAGGAATAAGTGTATATAATTTATACAAAATAAGTAATATATTAGAAGTACCAATAGAAAATTTTTTTATTAAACGTTAATACTTTCAAAAAACTTATCAATAGATACATTTAAAACAACAGATATTTTATATAAAGATAGAATTGATAATCCCTCACTACCTTTAGTACTTTCAAATTTTCTAATAAATTCAGGAGATACACCTATATCAAGAGCTAATTGTTCTTGCGTAATACCATTTATTTTTCTATATTTAATAACATTATATGCAATTGTTTCAATAATATTATCATTAAAATTAAATTCTCTTTTAAATCTAGCCATACATACTCACCATATTAATTTTACATAATTTTGTATATAATTAATGTAATGTTATACTATACATTTTTGAATAAATGAATTATAATAAAGGTGATGAATATGGAAGAGAAAGAATTAAATAGAATTATTGGGAAAAATATAAAAAAATATCGTCAAATGTATAATAAAAATGGGAAAAAATTATCTCAAGAGAAATTAGCTGAAATAATTAATGTTTCAGTATCCTTAATTAGTAATATTGAAAGTAATAAGTCTTCAAAAGGAATAAGTTTAAATAATTTGTATAAAATAGCCATATGTTTAGAAATTCCGATCAGTAAATTTTTTGAATTTGATGAGGTAAACAATGATTAAGAAATATATAAATAAAAAATATATAAATAATTTATCTGAAATAATTTCTTATTCTAAAGATAAAGAATTTAATGATATAATTTCAAATCTTAATAATAATATATATATTGAAGTTACAAGTCATTTAATTCATAAAGAAAAATATATTGATCAAATAGAACAATTTATTTTTAATTTAGATAACTATATTACATTTATAAAGCAAAATATTCATATAAATCCTTTAGAACTTAAATATATTATTAATTTGACTCTTTATAATCATAAAAATATATTTTTATACAGTAATATTTATTATTATAGTAATATTGATTATTATATTAAAAAATTTAAAGATTTATTTTCATATAAATATAATATCAATTATAATATTATTTCTAAATATATAAAAATTAAAAAAAAAGATTTCAATGAACTAGTTTTCACAATTAATAACAAAAAAAGAACATTTGCTTATTTTGAAACTATTTCAAAAAGCAATATATCCTTTTATTTATCAATATATAAGTCGCTTGAAGATATTAGTTGATAAACACATTATAAACAGATTTATAGCAAAAAGTAACTCTATTAGTTCCATCTTTTTTTTCTTTCACTAAATATCCTTGTGCTACTAACTTATTTAAAACCTTATTAACAGAATTGATATGTAAATTGCATTCAGTAACTATATCATTAGTTGTAAATACAACCTTTTTAAACATAATAGGTAAAATTTTATATATAGTACTTCCTTTAATTGTTTCTTTAAATTCATCAAAATCTTTTTTATATATTTTATTAAGTTTTTTAATCCTTTTTATATTAATATTACACTGCTCAATAATACATTGAAGAAAAAATTTTATAAATGCATTAACATCTTCTTCGATTTCACCACTTAATAAAGTAAAATATGTGTTTTTTAATTTATCTATAGCTTCCGATATAAATAATATTGGAGGCTCTTTTTTATAAAAAGCATATTGAATAGGAATTATCATTCTTCCTATTTTTCCATTTCCTGATATATAAGGATGAAGTTTTTCAAATTGAAAATGTGTTAATCCGATTGATATTAATGGAACATCATTATTTAAATTTATGTATTCAACTAAATTTTTCATATAATGATTTAATTCATTATAAACAGGGGGAACAAAAGAAACAGCAGAGCCAGCTAATCCAGGTTTCAATAAAAAATTTTGACTATTTCTTAATTTACCACTATTTTTAGTTTTATTATTCTTACTACATCCGGAAAATAATATTTTGTTTATTTTATTTATCGTAGATATTGTGAAATTATTGTTCGATATATCTTCAAGTGTAATATATAAAGCTTTTTTTAAATTAGAAAATTCAATTGATTCATTACTCTTAATCATATAAGGGAAATGAAACATTAAACTACTTGCTGTCTTAGTACCATCAATCTTAAAAGAATAATATAATTCACTAATAAATGCAGCTTCTAAAAAACAATTATAATTATATAACATATTTTTTAAATATCCTTTATATAATCCATAAACTTCCTCTGTTTCACAAACTAACTTTAACAATATTGGTGAAAGTTCATAATTTAATGGCATATCTTTTGCTTTATATGGTTCCATATAATCACCTCTATTAATATATTATCATAATTATTTTTAATAATATACACATTTTTAATAAAATATATATATTTTATAACAATTATATATAATTTCATACAAAAAGCAATTTGTCCTGATAAAACCAAATTGCTCTGAGTTTTAAAAAATAAATTATAATCATTTATATTAAATTTTACTTTAATATAAATACTAACTAAATATTATCAGTACTTAGTATAATTTTCTTACCATTTTGAGTTTTCTTTCTCAATGACATATCATTTGTCCTTAGTAGATAAGCTTCTACCTCATTATAAGAGAATTATTTGATATAAACTATATTATAAATAAAATAATAATTAAACTATCTTAAATATAACGATAATAAATATAAATAATATATAGAAATTTTCACTAATAAAATTTAATTAATATTATCTTTTAATAAATATATAATTAATATTTTATCTTATAGGACAATATTATTATATCTAATAAAAAAATTTATGTCAATATGTTTTTTTAATTTTATTTAAATATAAAATAATTTACTATATTTAATTTCAAAATTATATAATAAATGATAATTAATATTATATTGAAAAATTAATCATAAAATAATATAAATTATATATCTATATAATTGACAAATAAAATTTTTAAATATTTAATTAAATTATTAATATATATTTTAAACTGGATTAGGAAAGTCTAAAAGACCATTTGCTTCACCATAAATCCAATATATAATACCTTTTTCAACCTTAAATTCATAATATATTTTATACTTATAATTTTCTTTATTATCTTTTGTATAATAAAAATTTATATAAAAATTACCATTATTATTAGCACTTAAATTCCAAGTGTTATTATTAATTTCATCTACTTTAATATTATTATTACTAACTTCAAATATCCAAAAATAATCTTTATCATCATAATCATATGTAATTTTTACATTTTCTTTATATATCCCTAAATATTCACCATTAGGATTATAAAATAAAATACAAATTAATAATATTAAAGTAATTCCAAATATTATATAAAATCTCATAATCACCACTTTCCTATATAAACAAAAAGCAATTAGTTCTGATAAAACTTAATTGCTCCGAGTTTTTGAAAAACAAATTATAATCATTTATATTAAATATTACTTTAATATAAACATGTTCTAAATATTATCAGTATTTAGCATAATTGCTTATCATTTTGAGTTTTCTTTCTCAACGATATACCATTTGTCCATAGTAGATAAGCTTCTACCTCTTTTTAGAGAATTATTTAATATATTAAATTTAAAATTATATTAACCTAAATAAATATCTAAATTAATTAATAATAAATAATATAATAAATAATATTATAGAATTTTTCACCTTATAAAATATATGTAAATATAATAAGATTTTTTCAAACTATATCTATCATAATATTTTATCTTTAGGACAATTCTATTATATCTAATTACTATTGATAAGTCAATACATATTTTAAAATTTTTTATCAAACTATGATTATTTTATGATAATGTCTTAAGTAATAACTTGGGAAAATGTCCCGGGTAATATATAATATGCTACTTGAGG
>CALVQT010000008.1 GCA_944358375.1 uncultured Bacilli bacterium | reverse complement strand
TTAGTAGTATTTATATCATCATTAGCACAATCTAAATAAGCATTATTTTCTTCTAAAAATTTAATAATATTTTCCCAGTCATAAACACTTCTCGTAAGTCTATCTAGTTTTAATACAACAATAGTATTACATTTCTTATCTTTAATATCTTGCAATAATTCTTCAAATGCAGGTCTTTTATTACCAGTTTTAGCACTAATGCCTGCATCTTTATAAATTTTATATATTTCATAACCCTTATATTCACACATAGCCCTTAATCGTTTTTCTTGTTCTGGTAAACTAAATCCTTCTCGTGCTTGATCTTCAGTACTAACTCTAATATAAAGTCCTGCTATTTTCTTTTCTTCATTCATTAATCTTCAACTCCTTTTCCTACAAAAAAGGGAGTCAAAAATACTAGTTCAAACTAATACCTTTGACTCCACTTAATTTCATATTATATTTTTTATTAATTGTGCTTTTGACCATAGTGTACCTCCTTTTTAATAAAAGACGGATACTGCTTGTCATTTATTGGTTTTATATAATAT
The DNA here is from genome assembly GCA_944358375.1 of uncultured Bacilli bacterium. Next base: position 37,115 of record CALVQT010000008.1, on the reverse strand, counting down.
ACTTAAAAATTCATTTTGTCAATTCCCTGATTAAGGTATAGATATTAGTTGTTTTTTAAATAGTTTTCTAATTCAGATAATTTAATCCTATTATTTAAGTTTTCAATAAATATTTCATTAGAATAATTAAATGCTAGAAATGTTATATCATTAATTATTATTCTATGTGGTTCTAAATAAGTAAGATTAGTTTTATCAATAGTTCTCAAATTACCATTAATAATAACTGGTTTAACTCTACAATACTCACAAATAAATTCTAATCTCTTTCTTAATGATTATTCCATTCTAACTTCTTGCTTGATAACATTTACCATTTTAATCAATCCTTTCTTTGAAAGACTTTTTTTTAAACAAGAAAAAAATCAATCCTAATTTAGAATTGATTGTCTATTTATTCTCGATACTTATAAATAAGTTCGAGCGGATTTCCCTATGGTGCAAGAGATGGGACTCGAACCCACAAGGTATTACTACCGGTAGATTTTGAGTCTACTGCGTCTACCAATTCCGCCACACTTGCATATTTAAAGTATATCATATTTAAATTAATAAATAAACAAATATATAATAAATAATTAAAATATTTATTTTTTGTAAATAAAATGTAATTTTTAATGAAATTAAATTTATAAGTGATACAATATAATAGGAGAGTGGTATATGAGGAATGTAGGTACAATAGTTAGAGGAATTAGAACACCTATAATTAAGGAAGGAGATAATTTAGCTCAAATAGTGGTTGATTCTGTTATTAATGCAAGTGAAAGTGAAAACTTTGAATTTGAAGATAAAGATGTTATCGCTATTACAGAAGCAGTTGTGGGAATAAGTGAAGGTAATTTTGCAACTTTAGCTCAAATTGCTAAAGATATAAGAATAAAGATGCCAAGTGACCATATTGGTATAGTTTTTCCTATTTTAAGCCGTAATAGATTTGCTGTATTATTATCAGCAATGGCTAGAGCAACTAAAAAAATTACTTTATTAAGTAGTTATCCATCTGATGAAGTAGGTAATGATATTTTATATAAAGATGATTTAATAAAATATAATATAAATCCTTCAAGTGATGTTATTAGTGAAAAAGATTATAAAGAAAAATTTGGTCACTTTAAACATTTATTTACTGGGGTAAATATGTATGAAGTATATAGAGATTTAGTTTTGAAGGAGGGGTGTGAGTTTGAAATGATATTTTCAAATAAACCAGAAACTATATTGAATTATACTAAAACAGTTATTAATTGTGATATTCATACAAGAAAAGAAACAAAAGAAAGATTAATTAAAAATGGTGCTTCTAAAGTATTGATGATGAGTGAAATATTAAATGAAAGTGTAGATGGAAGTGGATATTCTCCATACGGATTATTGGGAAGTAATAGATCGACTGAAGAAAGAGTAAAATTATTTCCAAGAACTGGAGATGTACTTGTTAAGAAAGTTCAAGAATTAATGAAAGAAAGAACTGGAAAAAATGTTGAGGTTATGGTTTATGGTGATGGAGCATTTAAAGACCCAGTTGGAAAAATATGGGAATTAGCAGATCCAGTTGTTAGTCCTGCTTATACTAGTGGATTAGAAGGTAGTCCAAATGAAATAAAACTAAAATATTTTAGTGAAAACAAATACAAAAATCTTAAAGGTGAAGATTTAAATAATGCTATTAAAGAAGAAATAAAAGCAAAAGATGAAGAATTAAAAGGAAGCATGGCTACACAAGGTACTACACCAAGGCGTTATACAGATTTGCTTGGAAGTTTATGTGATTTAACAAGTGGTAGTGGAGATAAAGGAACTCCTGTTGTATTAATACAAAGATATTTTACTAACTATAGTAATGATTAAAATGTGGAATTATTGTTATTTAACATAATAATAATTCCTTTTGTTTTAATAAAGTGTTAGAATATACAATTAGAGAGGTATAAATGAAAATAAATAAATTTAAAAAAGTTGGTAAAAATAAATACAAAATAATATTTAATAATTCGGATATTACTTTGTATGAAGATGTTATATTAAAATATAATTTGCTTTTAATTAAAGATATTGATGAAGAATTATTAGATAAAGTAATAGAAGAAAATATATATTATGAAGCATATCATTTATCACTTAGTTATATTGAAATTAAAATGAGAAATAAAAAAGAAATAGAGAAGTATTTAACTAAAAAAGGATTTGATAAAAAATATATAGATTTTACTATTTTTAAACTGGAAAATTTAAATTTATTAAATAGTATTTCATATATAAGAGCTTTTATAAATGATAAAGTTAATTTAAGTAATGATGGACCTTATAAAATAAAAAAAGCATTACTTGATTATGGTTTTGAAGAAAGTGATATAGATAGTCAATTAAATACTATAAATTATGATATTTGGGAATGCAAGATGCTAAAAATAATAAATAAGAAGAAGTCTTTAATGAAAAATAAAAGTTATTATATGTTTATAAACAAATTAAAAAATGATTTATATAATTTAGGATATGATAAAGATATGATAGATGATAATTTATCTAAGATAAATTACGAATCAAAATCAAACATTAAAGATTTTGAAAAGTTTAATAAGAAATATAATGGAGATAAAAATAAAATCATTATGGCCATGCAAAGAAAAGGATATAACTATGATGAAATAATTAATTTATTTAAATAAATTATTTCTTGAATAAAAAAATATACAAAAAGAAAAATTAGTTTTATTTTTTTGTATATTATTAGTCGTTATTTGATATTTTTAAAATGGAATTTACATCATAAGTTAATTAGTAGATGCCATTTGTTGATTTTCATATACTGTTAATAGCTCATTATATGCTTTTTCCAAATCTTTATCTACGAATTTCATTTCATTTTTTTCTCTTAACGCTTTTTGTGATTTAACGCTAAATAGTGGGTCAGCAGTAATTTCTGAAGCCACTTTTTCTATAATAGTTTCTTTTAATTCGTCATTTAATTCTGGTTTGTCTTTTTGAGATGTTCTATATAATATATAATAACCATTTGATGCTTTAACTGGTTCATCACTATAATCACCATCTTTCATATCAAGTAATGCTTCCCATACTTCACTATTTACATCATCACTATTTATACTTCCCATAGCGCCACCATTACCAGCGGTACTTTCATCTTCAGAATTTTCTTTAGCAAGTGATGCAAAATCAGTTCCATTTTTTAACTCTTCAATAATGCTTTTTGCTTTGTCTAATGCTTTATTTTCTGCTTCTTTTTTCTCATCATCATCGGCATCTTCATTAACATCAATTGTAATTAATATAGAACTAGCATCAATATCGCCATACACCTCTTGTTCATAATAATCTTCAATTTGTGTAGCAGTTACAGTCTCTTTAGCATAATCTGTTTTCCATAAATCTCTTTTATAATTTAATGATAAATAATCTTCTAAAGCACTTTCATTAGATACACCATAATAATATGTTAAATAAATGCTTAAATCTACTCCCATAGTTTGTGCATCTTCTTTTATTGCTTTAACTGATTGATTTACATAACTTTTTTCTTCGTCAGTTTGTGGGTATAATTTATTTAACAAATATAAATCTATTAAATTCATAATTTTTTCAGCACCATAACTTTCTTTTAAATCTTTATATAATTCATCAGAACTAATAGCGCCTTCTTTAAAAGTTACTACTGCATTTTCACCGTTTTTTAATTTTACATCACCACAACCTGTGATTAAAAATAAAGTACAAAAAACTATTAATAATTTCTTTTTCATATTTCCTCCTAACTCTTATTATAATAGCAAATAAATATTTAAAATACAAGTTATTATCATACACAAAAAATACAAATTATCATACTATAAAGTGTAAAGATAAAAAAGGAGGAATGTTTTATGAATACAGGCTGTGGTTCAGGATACAATAATAATTATGGAATAGGTTCTGCTGCATTCGCATTAGTTTTATTTATTTTATTAGTAATCATACTAGGTGCTTTTATATAGAATAAGGAGGTGCTATATGTCAGGATGTGTAGGCAATCAAGGTGCTAATATTTTCTTTATAATATTAATTTTATTTATCCTTTTAGCTATAATCTTCGGATTTTCAGGATGGTAAAATATAGAGAAATTTTCTTAAAATATAAGAAATTTCTCTTTTTATTTTTTTTAAATAATGATATTATTATATTTAGAGGTGAGCATAATGATAGATATTAAGTTAATTAGGGAAAGTAAAGATTTAGTAAAAGAGAATATTAAAAAGAAATTTCAAGATGACAAACTATCATTAGTTGATGAAGTATATGATTATGATAAAATTTATCGTGAATGTAAACTTAAAGGTGATAATTTAAGAAGTGAAAAAAATAAAATAAGTGGTGAAATTGGATCTTTAATGAGAGAAAAAAAATTAAATGAAGCAGAAGAACTTAAGGAAAAAGTTATAAAAATGCAAAGTGAAATTGAAGATCTTGAGGCAAAAGAAGCTGAACTTGAAGGTAAGATAAAAAGAATAATGATGGTAATACCAAATATTATTGATAGTAGTGTGCCAATTGGTAAAGATGATAGTGAAAATGTAGAAATACAAAAATTTGGTGAACCGATAGAGCCTAATTATGAAATACCATATCATGCAGATATTTTACAAAGTATAAATGGTCTTGATAAAGATTCAGCTGGTAGAACAAGTGGAAATGGTTTTTATTATTTAATGGGAGATGCTGCTAGATTATCAAGTGCTATGCTAGCATATGCAAAGGATTTTATGATAGATAAGGGATTTACCTATTGCATTCCACCATTTATGATTAGGAGTGATGTAGTTACTGGAGTTATGTCTTTTTCTGAAATGGATGCTATGATGTATAAAATACAAGGAGAAGATTTATATTTAATTGGTACCAGTGAGCATTCTATGATTGGTAAATTTAAAGATCAAATTATAAATGAAAAATTATTACCAATAACAATGACATCATATAGCCCATGTTTTAGAAAAGAAGTAGGTGCTCATGGTATTGAAGAAAGAGGTATATATAGAGTACATCAATTTGAAAAACAAGAAATGATAGTATTATGTAAACCAGAAGATTCAATGAATTGGTACAATAAAATGTGGAATTTTAGTGTTGAATTATTTAGAAGTTTAAATATACCTGTTAGACAACTAGAATGTTGTAGTGGAGATCTTGCTGATTTAAAAGTTAAATCATGTGATATTGAAGCATGGAGCCCAAGACAACAAAAATATTTTGAAGTATGCTCTTGCTCAACATTGGGAGATGCTCAAGCAAGAAGACTTGGTATTAGGATTAAAGGAGAAAATGGTACTTATTATCCACATACGTTAAACAATACAGTTTTGGCATCAACCAGAGCCCTAATAGCATTTTTAGAAAATAATTACAATGAAGATGGCAGCATTAATATTCCAGAAGTATTAAGACCTTATATGGGTGGAAAAAAAATTATTAATCCAATTAAATAAAAATATTATCTATTATGATAATATTTTTATTTTGTTAATATATTAAATATTTCTTCAAGATTTAGCTTTTTTTCTTCATCATAAATTGGAATTATATGTAAGTGATAATGTTTTACTTCTTGAACACTTCCATTATTTTGAATTAATTTTATACCACTAGGATTAAATTTATCATTTATCAAATTCATAATATTTCTAGCTATATTAAATACTTTTGATAAAGTTTTATCATCAATTTCATACATATCTAATATATGTTTTTTTGGTACTACTAATGTATGAGCATTGTGTATTGGATCAATACTTAAAAAACATTTAACATCTTCATCTTCATATATTGTATATGAAGGTAATTCATTATTTATTATTTTACAAAATGTACAATTCATTTTAATCACCCTATAAGCATTATAAAACAAAAAAATAATAAGTTCAATTATTATATTTATTATAACTCTAATTATATTAAATTCGTATATTATTATAGGTGAGATTGATGAATGTAGAAGAATTTTCTATGTTAAATAAAAATATTATTTATTTTGATAATGCTGCGACTACTTTTAAACCCAAGAGAGTAATAGATAAAATAAATGAATATTACAACGATTATTGTGCTAATTCTCATAGAGGAGATTATAATATTAGTTTTAAAGTAGATGATGAAATTGATTATACTAGAGACATTGTAAAAAAATTTATAAATGCAAATAGAAAAGAAGAAATAATATTTACTAAAAATACTACTGATTCACTTAATTTAGTGGTTTTTGGATTTTTTTTAAATTATTTAAATGATGGAGATGAAGTATTATTATCAAGTAGTGAACATGCATCTAATATATTGCCATGGATGATATTATCTAAGAAAAAAAATATTAAAATAACATTTATTGACTCTAAAGAAGAGAAGTTAGATATAAATGACATTAAAAACAAAATAACAAATAAAACAAAGGTAATATCCATAGCACATATTACTAATGTTAGTGGTGATAAAAGGGATGTTAAATCAATTTGTAAATTAGCTCATGAGCATAATATTTTAGTTGTAATTGATTCTGCTCAAAGTATTGCTCATGTAAAAACAGATGTAAAAGATATAGATGCAGATTTTTTAGCTTTTTCTGCGCATAAAATGTGTGGTCCTACGGGAGTAGGAGTTTTATATGGAAAATATAATTTGTTAAAAAAAATGTTTCCATATTCATATGGAGGTGGTATGAATTTAAATTATGACGAAAATAAGTTAATATTAAGCGAAATTCCATATAGATTTGAAGCAGGAACTGCAAATTTAGCAGGAATAATAGGATTTAGTGAAGCTATTAATATGTTAAGTGAAATTGGAATTGATAATATTGAAAGACATGATAAATATTTAAGAAAATATTTAATAAAAGAGTTAGAAAAAATACCATATATTAGAATATATAACAAAAATTGTGAAGGAGCAACTATAATAATAAATATGGATGGAGTTTTATCAGGGGATTTAGGTTTATATTTAAATACAAAAGGTATATGTGTTAGAAGTGGAAAGCATTGTGCCAAAATGGGAGATAATAAAGAGGATACTGTTAGGATAAGTTTATTTTTTTACAATACTTATGAAGAAATAGATTATTTAATAAAAGTTTTAAAAAATAAAAATGAAATAATTGAGTTTGCTAATTAAAATAAAAGATTGTAACAAATTACAATCTTTTATTTATTGTTTTCGATGATTTTTAAAAATGTTGTAGCGCAATATCTTAGTACTTTACTTTTAGGATAGGCTACACCAATATATCTTTTATCTATTTTAGGTAATACTTGTAATTCGAAAAGATTACCATTTTTTAAATCTTCTTTGATAAAATCTTTAGTTACTAATCCAATTCCAAAACCTTTTTTAATAAAATGAGTAACTAAAGAGTAACTAGCTAATTCCATTTCAGCGATAAGTGTAGTTTTATTTTTTGAACAAAAATTATCTAAAAAATATCTAGTATTTGATCCTTTAGATATTAAAATTAATGGATAATTATTTAATTTGGTTAATGGAATTTGTTTATCTTTCAAATATATATAATCATTATTAGCAACGAAGCAATCTTGTATTGTTTTTAATCTTTTTACATAAAAATCAGTTGGCATATCATATGGTAAATTTAAAATTATAAAATCTATTATTCCATTTCTTGCTTTAATTAGTAATTCTGTAGTTGGCTCTGTATGTATTTTAATTTTAATTTTTGGATACATTTTATGAAATATATCAAGATAATTTAATAAAAAATTTTTTGTTAGAGTATTACTGATTCCTATATTTAAATTACCACACTCTAAATTTATCATTTCAGTTAAAGATTTTTCGGCATTATCTATTAATTGCATGGCGTCACTTAATTTAGAATAAAATACTTTTCCCTCTTCAGTTAAAATAACACCACGTTTTGTTCTCATGAATAAGGAACATTTTAATTGACTTTCAAGATTCTTAATAGACTTACTTATACCGGGTTGACTAATCATTAATTCATTAGCTGCTTTTGTTATGCTATTGTTTTTAGCTACAGTTAAAAATATCTTATACAATTCTAAATTAACATTCATTATTTTTCCCCCCTCTTTTTTATATATCATAACTAAAAGTTATAATAAACATAATAAATAAATATTTGTATTATATCATGTTTTAAATTAAAATACAACTTACTAAATTTAAATTTTAATTTATTGAAATTTAATTAATTAAGTAGAAAGGAGGAAAATATGGCTTCGTTTGTTATTCATCATGCTGCAGGTAAAGAATTTTTAAAACAATTGGAAAGTAATTATGGAATTAAATTAACTGAAAATCAAAAAAACAATTTTTTATTAGGAAATTTGATAGTTGATTCATCAAAAATAAATTTTAATATTATATTTAATTTACCTAAAGGTGAACAAGCTTTATTAAAATCCAAATATGATGATTTATTGCAAGAGGAAAAGATCAGTACACATTTTAGAAATTTAGAAGATAAAGATATGTTTGTTCAAATGCCCGTACTAGAAAAATTTATAGAAAAATATGATGGTATGATAAAAATTTATTTTAGCGTTTTGGGTTATTTATTTCATCTTTATACGGATAAAATGTTTTTTGGAAAATTATTTACTGATAGTTTTGATTGTTTAGATGAAAATAATCAAAAGACTAATTACAACAAAGATATACAATATATTAGAGTTAAAAAAGATAATCAAATTTATTTACAATCAGATATTTTTAACAAACAAAGTAATTATAGTATATATACAGATTATACAATAATGAATAAAATAATTTTAGATTATTTTAAACTATCTTCTGATTTTGAAGAATTGTATAATTTTGCACGAAGTGAATTTATTAATCCAGGAATTGATGAAGTTGATTTTAAGAATATAATAAAAGTTTTAGATAAAACAGTTAAATATATTACGCAATCAAATTTTATTCAGTTTGAAAATTTAACTATTTTTGATGTTGAAAAAATTAAATTATTTATTCCATCATTAGTAGAAAGTTTTATTAATGAATTTAAAGAAATAATAGATGAAATTATCAAAAAAAACGATAATTTAGTATTAAAAAAATAAAATAAGAAAGAAGGTAAAAAATGATAGATTTACATACACATACAACAGCCTCTGATGGGGAATTAACGCCAAGTGAATTAATTGATTTGGCAATGAAAAAGGATATAGATGTTTTATCTATAACTGATCATGATACTATAGACGGATTAGCAGAAGCAGTGAATTATTCTCAGAATAAAGATATTACATTTATTACAGGAGTAGAAGTTAAAGCATATTCTAAAAAAGGCCAAATGCATATTTTAGGATATAATATAGATTATAATAATAATGGTTTACAAGAAAAATTAAAAAAATTAGTAGATGAGAGAAATAGCAGGAATGAAAGATTTATCAAATATTTTCAAGAAAAAGGATATGATATTTCTCTTGAAGAATTGCAAGAAATATGTGGAGGAAATGTTATAGGAAAACCTCATTTTGCAAAATTATTTTTAAAAAAAGGTTATATTACAGAAAAAGAACAAATGTTTTCTAAATATTTTAATACAGAGCCACTAAATAAAATACTAGATTATACTTATCATCCAAAAGAAGTTATTGAAATGATAAAAGAATCAGGTGGTATTGCAGTATTAGCTCATCCACAAAAATTAAAATTAAACGATGATGATTTAGAAAATAAAATATTAGAATTATTGAATTATGGACTAACAGGTATTGAATGTTATCATTCTGATCAAACATTAGAGGAAATGAAAAAATTAAGAAATATCGCTAATAAATATAATTTACTAGTTACTAAAGGTAGTGATTTTCATGGACCTATAGTTAAACCAAAAATTCAACTTGGTACGGGTATTGATGGAAATATTATAAACGATGAAGAAAATGAAATAGTGAAAATGGTATTAAGTAGGAAGTAAAATACAAAATGAATATATTAGAAATTGGAGCAACATTTTTTGGACTTTTACAAGGTCTATTAGTAATGTTAAATAAAAGAAGTAACTGGATAGCATATATAATTCAAATGATTTTTATGATTATATTTTCACTTAGCGTAAAATTATATGGGGATGTTAGTAATAGTATTTGTTATATTTTTGTTGGTATTTTTGGATTTATAATTTGGAATAGGAAAGATAAAAATTATATAGGGGTATGTTCTTTTAAAGAAAGAGTAATATATACATTTATTATGATATTAGGAGTTTACTTTGTTTTTTTGCAATTGAAAAAAACAAATGATCCATTACCATTGATTGATGCAATTACGACAGTTTCTTCGTTTGTAGCAACATATCTTATGATGATGAAAAAAATTGATACATGGGTAATATGGTTTATTAATGATATATTTTATTGTATTACATATTGGCTATTAGAAGATCAAGCAATATATTTATTTTCTCTTAATTTAGTATGGGCTTTGATGGCAATAGGAAGTTTTATTAATTGGTATAAAATAATGAAAAAAAGTAAAGGAAGTTGTTAATATGAAAAAGATATATTTTGCTGGAAAATTTAATCTTACTTTAGATAACAAAAAATTATCAAAAAGATTAAAAAATGATTATAGATCAATTTTATTAGGAAATTCTTTAAAATTGACTTTTCCGGATAATAATACAAAGTTAAAAAACTATCCAATAAAATATGGAGGACCATTTTATTTTGAACAAGCATCAAATGGCGATTTTACTTCAACTGATTGCAATACTGTTATAAAAGAAGAAATGAAATCTATAAAAAAATGTGATATCTTTTGTTGTGTATTTGATATGAATTTTTCTGTTGGAAGTGTTGTTGAGCTTATACAAGCAGCAAATATGAAAAAGAGAATAGTTATATTTTATAAAAATGAAAATAATAATTATACAATAAAGTCTGAATATTGGTTTGCAATTGCAAAAAGTATAGAAATATGTAAAAAAAACAATACAATTATTGAAACATTTAGTTATGAAGATAATTTAATTGCTATTATGTTTAATTGGTTAACTAATATAATTTATACAAAAAGATGTGTAAATACACGACAATCATCATTAAATAAATATTTAATTGATTATAAAATTATAAACAAATATAAATATAAAAATAAAAATTGTATTCAATATAAAAATATAAAAAATAATAATAGTTTAGTAGTTGAAAAATACGATAATGGTTTAACAATAGTAAAGTCTAATAGAGATTTGAAAATAAAAGGATTAGTTGATGTAAGTAATAACTCATTATATTTAGATGAAAATATTAATAACATAATTTTCACTAAAACATATATAGAAGGTAGCGATGGTGTTGGAAAGTCATCTACAATAAATAAACTTATTAAAGAAGGAATAGTATGTCTTGATAGATCAGAAAATATTAGTAAATATATGATATTTAACATTTCAATGAATCAAAGAATTGAGGAATACAGAAAATATTTACAAAAAATTAGCCCATATCGAGTGATTTTTCTTATAAATAATTCTGAACAAGAATTGAAAAAAAGAATAAATAAAAGAAAAACCTTAAGTAAATTTGATAAGCTTGCATATGAATATAATCAGTTGTATTTAAACACATATGTAGAATTATGTAAATTAAACCTAAACAATCCAATTAAAATTATTGATTGTACCAATTTTGATCTTTCTAGGCAAGTGTTAGAAGTAAAAAATCATGTTTTAAAGGAGTATAATAATGAGTAGTTGTATTTTAGGTGGAAGTTTTGATCCATGGCATAATGGTCATGAGGAAAGATTAAAAAATGCATTAAAAATTTTTGATAAAGTTTATATTTATGTAGCAAATAGCTATACGAAAAAATATTGGTTTACTCAAGAAGAAAGAATTAGTTTGGTAAAAAAATGTACAAAAAAATATGGAAAAAAAGTTATTGTTAAAAGTGCTAAAGATAAGATGATTCATGATATATGTCATGAAGAACAAATATTTAATGTTTTTCGTGGTGTGAAATCAGGAAGAACATTTGATGATGAAATGCGTTTGCAAATATTTACAAATTACATGTCAGATAAAGAATATAAAGAACAAATACTATTTATTTATGATATTACAAGTGATAATGATTTTAGAGGTTCCAGTTTAATAAAAAAATTAATTATTAAAAACAAAAGTATTGATTCTTTAGTCCCTAATGAAATAATAAATGATGTGTATAGTAATAAAGATAAATTATTATTTGAAAATAAGGAAAATAAAAATTGAAAAATATATCAATAATTACACATAAAAATACTGATATTGATGCATTTGCAAGTGTCATATCTCTAGCAGAAACGATTATTCATTTTACAAATGATAAAAATTATAATGTTTTTCCAATATTAGAAAATTTTAAAACTTCTTTAGATATAAAAACTAAAATAAAATTATATACATTAGATGATGTGAAAGACAAAAAAATGGATTATGTGATTGTTTGTGATGTTAATGAAGAAGATAGAGTATATGGTATAGAAATTTTTGATACTATTCCTATAGAAAATAGATTTTTAATTGACCATCACGATAAAAATAGAAATGAATTACATGTGTTACCAAAAAATAAATTATTAAATCCACATGCTTGTTCTACAAGTGAAATAATAGCAGATGTTTTAATCAAAAAAAATATTAATGTTCCTTCAAATGTATCATATTATTTATATTTAGGTATGGCAAGTGATACAGCTTGTTTTCAACGATCTTATACATCGAAATCCATAGATATTGCCCATAGTTTGATAAATGATGAAAAAGTTAGACATGAGATTGAAGAAAAAATGTATGAAATGAGTTATGAACAAAAAAAATTATATGATTCTATTAAAGTGGATAATCAATTACAAGAATATAATATACTTTTATTTCATTTAAATATTAAAAAAGAAGTAGAAGATATTACATCATTATTAAAACATCCATTATTTGATAAATTAACAAAACCGACAAATGAGTATCCGTTATCGATTTTTATTATCGAAATAGAAAATAATTATTTTATTAAATTTAAGAAAAATGATAATTGTGATATTGATATTTTAAATTTAGCAATTGCATTTAATGGTGGTGGACACGCTAATAGATGTGCAGGAAGGATATATAATTCATCATATGATGAAGTAATAAAAAAAATAAAGGATTTATATTTAAATAATAATTTAAAATTATGTAAATTTGAAAGGAAGGGAAATTGATGCAAATATATATTGCAATTCCAAGAGCTATAATAGGAAATGAAAATGGAAAATGTATAAAAAGTGAACCACTTGGAATATTTTTAGTAACATTAAAGGAACACCCAACTATATTTGGTAGAAAAAACATTGAATTTAATGAAGTAATAAGTGGGAGAAAACTTGTTAATAGGAATATTGAATTTGATAATATGTGTTTGGGTGCGTATACATTAGTGGAGGATATTGATGCAACTATAGAAAAAGAACAAATAGGTGATGTAAAATGGGAAATATTAGATAAAAATGAAGCTGATAGAATATTGTCACAACAACAATTAGAAAGCTACTATTCTCAATCTCCAAATGAAATACTAACCCAATTAAATGACATACGTGAAAAAGCGAAAAATATAGTTAGAAATAAAATAGATATATATAAATTAAAAGGATCCAAAAAAACAGATTTTAATAAATCTTATGGAATTTATATTGCGATTCCAAGGGCTATAATAGGAAATGAAAATGGAAAATGTATAAAAAGTGAACCACTTGGAATATTTTTAGTAACACCAAAGGAACATCTTACCATATTTGGTAGAAAGAATATTGAATTTAATGAAGCAATAAGTGGAAGGAAACTTGTTAATAGAAATATTGAATTTGATAATATATGTTGTGGAGCGTATACATTAGTAGAGGATATTGATGCAACTATAGAAAAAGAACAAATAGGTGATGTAAAATGGGAAATATTAGATAAAAATGAAGCTGATAGAATATTGTCATGTGAAGAGTATCAAAATTATATGCGTCAAACAAAAAAGGAGATAAATGATAAAATATCAGAATTATATGCTCAAGCTATCTTCTTAGGAAGAAAAAATAATAAATTAATATTAAAATAAAATATTGTAATTTTAAAAAAATATGTTATAATATCTTTAAAAAAAAGGGGGATGTTTAATGTATTTTTTTATATCAGAAAAAATTTATAATTTGACTCTTATTTTAGAAAAAATTTTTCAAAATTATAAAAATTTGAATATTAAACAAATATATGAACTTTTAAACAAAGAGTATAATTTTACTGAAATAAACGAAGCAATAAATTATTTATTAATTGAAAAGGGTATAATAGTAAGAGATGATTTTTGGCAAAAAGATGCAATTTATAGATATGTTTCACGTGAATATTATCAAAATTCATCACTTACTAAGTATTATTGTTCATTTAATGTAGATGATTATAAAAGTAAAAAATTTTTATTATTATCAGATACACATATTGGAAATTTTCAATTAGAAAATTATGAATTATTGAATAATATTTATAATTTTTGTATACAACAGGGAGTAACAAAATGTTTTCATACAGGAGATATTTTTTCAAGTAATTGTGAAATTTCATATTCGAATAAACAAATAGAAAAATTATTTTATTTATTTAATAATTTTTTTCCTAAGTGTGAAGAAATAAAAACTTACGCATTATTAGGAAATCATGATGAAAGAATAAATGGTTTTTTTAATCAAAAACCAATTGATTACCAATATGATTTAAGGCAATTAAATAGATTAAATAATAATTTTTATGTTATTTTAAGACCATATTGTAATATTAATTTTTCTAATATTAATATAAATTTTGCACATAAAGTAGTTTCTAATTGGTGTTATAGCAAAAAAATAATTTCAAGTGTTGATCAATTATCAAATATCGATACATCTATTGCACCTTGTAGTGACGTTTTAATTTCAGGTCATCTACATACTGGATTTATATGTAACAATAAAAATAAATTATTATTAGGTGTTCCATCAGCTACAAATATTAATATAAATGGTGTTGTAGGATATATTATAAATTTAAATTATGATGATTTTGGTATAGTAAAGAATATGGATATTAAATTATTAGTAAGTAATAAAAATAATGAGGTAAATTATGGTGAAACTATAACTTGGAATTTTAAAGAAAAAAATCCAGAATTAAAAAAATTATTTTAAATTAAAAAGGAGTTTTTATGTTTGGAAATGATAGAGTAAAAGAATATTTTAAAGGTATTAATAAGGAAGATAAAATAATATATCATAAATCTAAAACAGATACTGTAGAACATGCGGCTGTCGAATTATCTTGTGATGAAGATCAAATATGTAAAACAATGGCTTTTATAGTTGGAGATGAACCTATTGTTATATCTATTAGTGGAAAATCAAAAATAGATAATGCTAAGTATAAGGCTACTTTTCATAAAAAAGCTAAAATGATTCCATTTGAAGATGTTGAGAAAATAATAGGACATATTCCTGGTGGTGTTTGTCCTTTTGCTGTTAATGATAATGTAAAAGTATATTTAGATAATTCTTTAAAAAAGTATAATATCGTTTATGCAGCAGGTGGTAGCCCAGATACAACAATTGGAATAACTATTGATGAACTTGAAAAATATTCTAAATTTACTTCTTGGGTAGATGTATGCAAATAAAATAAAATTTATAAAAATTTAAAAATATATAAAATTTAATATTTAGTTATTTACATTTGTTATAAAAATAATTGAATTTTATATATTTTTTTATGTTCAATTTAATAATTTTATCGATTTGATTGACTTTTTGCTTTTTGATATATTCTTTTTGAAAGGAGGAAAATATGTTAAATCAACTAGTAATTGCTGGTCGTTTAGTTAGCGATCCTGAAATAATTAATACAGATAATAATAAAAAGAAAACACTTATAACAGTAGCCGTTCCAAGAAGTTACAAAAATTTTGAAGGTGTTTATGATACTGATTTTATTAGATGTACTTTATGGAATGGAATTGCAGAAAATACATGTGAGTATTGTAAGAAAGGGGATATTATTGGAGTAAAAGGAAGGCTTCAAACATCTAAATATGAAAAAGATGGCGAAATGAAATATTCACTGGATGTAATAGCAGAAAAAGTTTCTTTTTTAAGTAGTAGAAAAGTAGATGAATAAATCTACTTTTTTATAAATAATATTATTTTAATACTTTAAAACAAGTTGATAATTTGATACAATATATATAATAGAGTAGGTGTTAAAATGAGAGCAGATAACATTATTAGAAGAAAAGAAAATAAGGAAAAATTATGTTATGATGAAATTAAATATATGGTAAATTCATATGTTAAAGGTAAAATAAATGATAATACTATGAGTCGATTCATATGGGCAATTTATTATAGTGGGCTTAGTTTAGACGAAACATATTATTTAACAGATGTAATGATTAAAAGTGGTGAAACAATAGATTTATCGTCTATAAATAAACCGATTGTTGATAAACATTCAACTGGTGGAGTTGGTGATAAAATAACATTAATTATTTCTCCAATAGTAGCGTGTGCTGGCGTATGTGTCCCTAAAATGAGTGGAAGAGGACTTGGACTAACTGGAGGAACTGTTGATAAATTAGAAAGCATTCCCGGATATAAATTGAATCTTAGTAAAAAAGCTTTTATTGATGCATTAAATAATATTGGTTGTGCAGTTATTAGTCAAAGTGAAAAAATAGCTGTCGCTGATAAAAAGATATATGCTCTTAGAAATCAAATCGGTGCTGTTGATTCTATACCATTAATAGCAAGTTCAATAATGTCAAAGAAGATAGCCAGTGGTAGTGATATAATAATTATAGATTTAAAAGTAGGTAAGGGAGCATTTATGAAGAATGTTAAAGATGCGACTAAACTTGCTAAAACTATGATTAGTATTGGTAAATATTATAAAAAGAAAGTTATATGTATTTTAAGTGATATGAATATACCACTTGGCAAAAATATTGGAAATTCATTAGAAGTAAAAGAAACTATTGATTTTTTCAATGGAAAATATGATAAAAGATTATATGATTTAGCAACTTATATATCTGCCTTGATGATTAGTACCGCTAAAAAAATAAGTTACAAGAAAGCCCATGAACTAGTAGTAAACTTACTAGAAGGTTCTCATGCCAAAAATAAATTTTATTCTTGGATAAAATATCAGGGTGGTGATATAAAAAAACTTAAAAATAAAGCCAAAAAATTAAAAGTCTTATCACCAGCAAGTGGATATATAAATAATATAGACGCTGTTAAATTAGCTCAATTGTTTTTTGATTTAGGAGCAGGAAGAGTATTAAAAACAGATAAAATTGATTATTCTTGTGGTATTGTATTAAATCATCAACTAGGCGATAAAGTGAAAGAAGGAGAATTACTTGCAACTATTTATTACAATAAAAAGATAGATGGTATGAAAGATATATTAATAAGTTCATTTAAAATAGAAAAGAAAAAGAGGAAAAATAAAAAAATTATTATAAAAATTATAAAATAAATTCATTTAAATGAATTTATTTTTTTAATAAGCAAATAATAAAAATATGAAAATATTAATAAAAGTATTTATTTTAATGTTATTATTTATTAGCTGTAAAGTTAAAGCTGAAGAAAAGATTAATTATTTGGAGTCTTTAACTATTGAAAATTATAATATTAATTTTAAAAAAAATGTATATGAATATGATATTACTATTGATGATGAAGATATGTTAAATATTAATTATGAATTAAGTGATGATAATGCATATATTAGTATTGAAGGTAATGGTAATTTTAATAAATCTAATAATATAATTTTAATTAATGTTAATAATGATTATAAGTATAAGATTAATGTGCATAAAACATTAAAAGTATCTGATGTAAAAGAAACTAATGTTGTTGATGAAATAAGTGATTTTAATAAGAATTTATTAAAATTAGTTATAATAACTATATCTTCATCGATAATTACTTATCTAATATATATATTATTTTATAAAAAATAAATCTTGTATTTGTACAAGATTTATTTAACATATTTAATATAGTATTCTTCAAAAGTTATTCCTTCTTGAAATATTTTATTAGCTGCATCTATTCCTACATATCTAAAATGCCATGGTTCAAATTTATAACCTGTAATATAAGTTTTATTTTCAGGATATCGTAATATATATCCGTATTTATAAGAATTATTTTTTAACCATTGATATTCTTTAGTTTCTTCAAAATGGCTACTAGATGAAGATGTATTTATATCAACTGCTAATCCAGTTTGATGTTCTGAATGTCCTGGTCTTGCAGAAAAAGTATCAGCAGATTTTTGACCATTTTCTTTTACATAATTTGTATATAATTCATTTTGTCTATTATAACTTCTATAAAATGATTTACTTTTTAAAATAATGTTATCTTTCTTAGCTGAATCTATCATCTTTTTAAAATAGTCATAAGCAACAATATCTGCTTTCCCACTACCATATTTAGATTCAACAGTCACTAAAGTAGGAATATAATCATTATTCAAATTATTATATTTATTAACTAACATAAGTTCGTTTTTACTAATGTCTGATTTTTGAATATTTGAATAAAAGTCATAATCAATTCCAATTTCTACATCCATTACAACTTTTTCGATATTATAATCATATTTATCTTTATACTTTTGATATCTTTCTATATTATCGATGTTAAAATATGGGCTAGAGATTAATTTAATTAAATCATTATACTTTTTATTGAGTAAATATTTTTTAACATTGGTATCACTAATTTTTTCACTAATAATATTTATTTCATCTATATTATAGTTTAAATTTAATAAATCTTCTTTATAAATATATTCATCTTTTGTTATACCTTTTCCATTAAAATCACTTTCAATTCCTATTGTATTCATTTTATTATATGATAAATATCCTAGGTATGAAAAACATAAACATAAAAAAGTTATTCCAATAATATAAAAGTTTTTTTCTTTCACTAAAGCCCACCTCTAATATATTATACTATAATTATAGTAATATTTTAAATGAAATTGTTATTATTTACAAAAAAATTAATTATTTGGATTTATTAATGAAAGTGAAACTTTTTCTTTGCTTTTATCTATATCAATGACATAACATTCAACTATATCACCAACACTTAGTACATCACTTGGATGTTTTATATATTTATTTGTGATTTTAGAAATGTGTACAAGTCCATCGTTGTGTAAGCCAATATCTATAAAAGCACCAAAATCTACCACATTGCGTATGGTTCCTTCAAGTTTCATTCCAATGTTTAAATTATCTATATTAAGAATATCACTTTTTAATATTGGCATTTGATAGTCATCTCTATAATCTCTAGTAGGTTGTTTTAATGATTGGCATATATCATTTAATGTATATAAATCAATATCTAATTCTTTAGATAAATTATTTAAATCAACTTTATCTATAGCATCTATTAATTTTGTATTTCCAATATCATTTATATTAAAGTTTAAATAGTTAAGTAATTTTATTGTTTTATCATAACTTTCAACATGAATATTTGTTTTATCTAATGGATTATCTCCATCAATTATTCTCATAAATCCAATTGATTGTTCAAAAGCTTTATCACTTAATAATTTTTTCTTTTTTAATTCTTCTCTTGAAGTAATTTTTCCAAAATTATCTCTATATTTAAGAATTTTATCTATAGTTGTTTTAGTTAAACCAGAAATATATTTTAATATTGATGCAGATGCAGTATTTATATCAACGCCAACTTTATTAACACATTTGCTAACAGTAAAATCTAACGATTCAGAAAGTTTTTTTTGAGATACATCGTGCTGATATTGACCTACACCTATAGATTTAGGATCAATTTTAACTAATTCATTTAGAGGATCTTGCAGTCTTCTTGCTATTGAAATAGCGCTTCTTTTTTCAACAGTTAAATCTGGATATTCTTTAATAGCAAGAGGGCTTGCACTATAAACACTGGCTCCAGCTTCTGATACAATTGCATATTTGCAATTAGGAATATCTTTTAATACTTCACTTACTAATTTTTCACTTTCTCTACTTGCTGTACCATTTCCTATAGCAACAATATCTACTTTATAAGTATTTATTAAATATTTAATTGTTTCTTTCGCTTTTTCCCATTCGTTTTTAGGCTCATGTGGATATATAACAGATATATTTAATAATTTAGAAGTTGGATCTACTACAGCCAGTTTACAACCAGTCCTATATGCTGGATCAAATCCTAGAACTGTTTTTTCTTTCATAGGTGGTATTAGAAGTAAATTTTCTAGATTTTTTTTGAATACCTCAATAGATTTGTCTTCACTTTGTATAGTTAAATCATTTCTTATTTCTCTTTCTATGCTAGGCTCAATTAATCTTTTATAACCATCTTTAATAGCATCTTTTATATATTTGTTAACTGGACTTTCTTTCTTAATTATTTTATTTTCCAAAAATGAAATTATTTTTTCACTATCAACATCTATAGATACAGATAATATTTTTTCATTTTCACCTCTATTTATAGCAAGTACTCTATGAGGTTTTATATGATTTATATTTTCTCTATAATCATAATACATTTGATAAATTTTAGTCTCATCTTTATCAGTTTTTTTTAATTTAGAATTTAATATTCCATTTTTATAAAAATAATTTCTTATCCATTTACGGTAATATGCATTGTCACTTATCCATTCGGCAATTATATATTTACATCCATTAATAGCATCATCAATAGTTTTAACATTCTCATTTAAATGTTTTTTAATTGTTTCTTCATTAAATGTAGTGGGGAAACTCATGATTATTTTAGCAAGAGGTTCTAAACCATCTTTAATTGCTTGCGTAGCTTTAGTTTTTTTCTTTTCTTTGTATGGTGCATATATATCATCAACTTCAACTAATTTTTTACAATTTAAAATATTATTTTTAATTTCATCAGTTAACAAACCTTTTTCATCAATTAATCTAATAACATCTTCTTTTCTTTTTAGAAGATTATTTTGATAATCGTAATGCTCATTTATAATTCTTATTTCTTCCTCATTTAAATTACCAGTCGCTTCTTTTCTATATCTTGCAATAAATGGAATTGTATTTCCATCGCTTAATAATTTTAAAACACTTTCTATATTTTTAGATGGTGTGTTTAATTCTTGACTTATTTCATTTATTATTTCATTATTCATATTTTTTCTCCTTACTAATAAATAAAAAAACCCTCTAAAGGGTTAATTTTATAAATGGCGGAGACAGAGAGATTCGAACTCTCGCGCCAGTTTCCCGACCTACACCCTTAGCAGGGGCGCCTCTTCGGCCTCTTGAGTATGTCTCCACAACCTGAATTAATAATACATTAAAATTACTTTTAAGTCAAGAAAAAACTTGTAATATTGTCTTTATTTTGTTATACTTGATGTATAGAAAATAAATGAGGAGTTTATTATATGATTAATGATGATGTAAATGAAGAGAAATTAATGAATACAATGAAAATAGAGCCAATTATAGAAAGAACGATGATTGAAGAAGAACCACTTATTACAGTAAAAAAGAAAAGAATTAAAATAACAGATTATTTTTTAATAGGTATGATTAGTGTACTTAGTGTGGTTTTTGTGGTAGTTGTATTTAATGTAGTATAAGCAAGACAATTTGTCTTGTTTTAATTTTGAAAATGTTATATAATCAATGCGTATTGGAGAGTGTAGTTATGACAAATAAAGATTTAGCTAATTTAATATTTCCTAATATTGATAAAACTATAGAAGATTATGAAAAATTATATCCAAGTCGTAATGGAAAGACTGTTACTAGATTTGCGCCTAGTCCGACTGGATATGTTCATATTGGTGGTATTTATCAAGCTATAATTGATTATTTGATTGCTAAGAGAGATAATGGTGTATTTATACTTAGAATAGAAGATACTGATCAAAAAAGAGAAGTTAAAACTGCTGTAGAATTAATCGATAATGCTATTCATTATTATGGCTTAATACCAGATGAATATGAATTATCAGGAAAAATAGTTGGGGAATATGGACCATATGTTCAAAGTGAAAGAAAAGAAATATACCATGCATTTATTAAATATTTAATTGAAATTGGAAGAGCATATCCTTGTTTTTGTGCTAAAGAAGAATTAGAAGAGTTAAGAGTTATGCAAGAGCACAAAAAACAAAGAACTGGTTATTATGGAAAATATGCAAAATGTAGAAATTTATCTATAGAGCAAATGATTGAAAAAATAAAAAAAGGACAACCTTATGTTATTAGATTTAAATCAAATGGTGATTTTGAAGAAAAATTTAAATTTTATGATGAGGTCAAAGGAGATTTGGAACTATCAAAAAATGATGAAGATTTTGTAATAATGAAAAGTGATAATTTGCTTCCAACTTATCATTTTGCACATTTAGTTGATGATCATCTAATGCATACAACTCATGTTGTAAGAGGAGAAGAGTGGTTAAGTAGTGTTCCAAAACATGTTGAATTATTTGAAACTTTTGGTTTTGAACTTCCAAAATATATTCATACACCACTTATTGTTAAAAAAGAAGGAAATAGTATTAGGAAGATAAGTAAAAGAAAAGATCCTGAAGCATCTATGAATTATTATAGTGAACTTGGTTATCCAAAAGAAGCGGTTATTGAATCATTAATGACTATAATAAATTCTAATTATGAACAGTGGCATGAAGAAAATTTTAATAAAGAATTTATTGATTTTGAATATAATCCTTCTAAAATGTCATCAAGTGGTGGGTTATATGATTTAGAAAAATTAAATAAATTGTCTAAAGAATTTATATCTAAAATGACAGCAGAACATTTATATGAAGAATCATACAAGTGGGCTAAAGAATATAGTGAATCTTTAAAAAATATAATAGAAATTGATAAAGAATATTATAAAAATATATTAAATATTGAAAGGGATCAAGAAAAACCTCGAAAAGATATAATTAATTATTCTATGATTGAAAGCTTAATTTGGTATATGTACGATGATATATTTAATAGTAAAGAAAAAGAATATGAATGGAAAAATATTCAAGATAAAATTGAAATTAAAAATATATTAAGTACATATATTAATGAGTATTATGATGAAGATGATGATAAAGATATATGGTTTGATAAGATTAAATCAATGTGTGAAAAATTAAATTATGCTTCTAATATAAAAGATTATAAGAAAAATCCTGAATTATACAAAGGAAATGTTGCTGATGTTTCAACAATTTTAAGAGTTGCTTTAACTACTAAATCAAATACACCTGATTTATATTGCATAATGAAATTACTCGGAAGAGATAGAATATTAGAAAGGTATAACTTAATTTTAAATAATTAATGTAAAAAAATTGTTAGTTTATTATATAAAAACAGTTTTTTATTGCTTTTAAATATTACTGTGATATACTATTAATAGAGTAGAGTGCATAATAAATAAGTATTGGAGGAAAAAATATGAAAGATGTTAGTATTTTAACTAATAATGGAGTGAATGTTCAACAAAGTTTAGAACTTTTTGGTGATATGGAAATGTATAATGAAACGCTGAATGATTTTTTGGATATGTTACAAGAAAAATTAACTAATTTAGAAAAACATAGAATAGAGAATGATATGCCGAATTATGCAATTGAAGTACATGCTTTAAAAAGTGATGCTAGATATTTGGGATTTTTAACATTGGGAGATATGGCATATGAATCTGAAATGAAAAGTAAGGCAGGAGATAGTTCTTTTGTAAACGAAAACCATGTAAAAATTTTAAAAGAAGTTAAAAGAGTGGTAAATGTAGCTGAAACTTACCTAGGCCGTCCTTTAACAACTAATTTTCCTGGATTAGTTGAAAATAGTATAGATTCACAAACTGCTACAGTTTCACCACAACCAGTAATGCAACAAACTGCTCCGCAAACTGCCACAGTTTCACCACAACCAGTAATGCAACAAACTGCTCCACAAGTTGCTACAGTTTCATCACAACCAGTAATGCAACAAACTGCTCCACAAGTTGCTACAGTTTCATCACAACCAGTAATGCAACAAACTGCTCCACAAGTTGCTACAGTTTCATCACAACCAGCAATGCAACAAACTGCTCCACAAGTTGCTACAGTTTCATCACAACCAGTAATGCAACAAACTGCTCCACAAGTTGCTGCAGTTTCACCACAACCAGTAATGCAACAATCAATTTCACAAGAACCACTTATGCCGGCTCAACAACATACTGTACAGCCACAAATGACAATGGTTGGTGCAAATGAAAGTAGCGAAATTCAATTTTTTCCATCAAATAATACAAATAATATAATGGATCAAAGTTTGTTTAGCATGAATCAAGCAAATGTAGTACAACAAACTGCAGTTCCATCAGTAAAACAAGGTATAATTTTAATAATTGATGATTCTAATTTAGTTGCAAATTTTGTTAAGAAAATATTTAGTGATAAATACGAAGTTTTGGTAGCAAATGACGGTGCTAAAGGAATTGAAATTGCGAATGATCCAAACATTAGGCCTAAAATTAAAACATGTTTAGTTGATTTATATATGCCTAATGTTGATGGATTTCAAGTATTAGAAAATTTTAAAGAAAATGGAATATTTGTAAAAACTCCAGTTGCCATTATTAGTGGTGCTGAAGATGTTGAATCAATTGAAAGAGCAAAAGCTTATCCAATTATAGATATATTAGCAAAGCCATTTACAGATAGAGATGTTAAAATGGTTGTTGAAAAATGTTTGGCTGTTTATTTCTAGGAGATTTATTCTCCTTTTTTATATGCATAAAATACTTAAATATTAATATTATTTATTGAGGAGGAAAAATGAATAAGCAAAATTTGTGGTTTTTAACTTTATTTTCTTTAATATTAATATTAGGAGTCTATTACATCACATTACCAAGTGAGATATTTAGTGATAAATATACCCAAAATGCTAGTAAAAACATAGATGTAGATGTTAGTGAGAATAATAAGCTTGTTGCACTTAGAGTGGAAAGAAATGAAGAAATTAGTAATGTTATGAGTGAGTTACAGGATAAAATTATTTCTTCTTCATCTACATCAGAAGAAAAAAATACAGCTTTTGAAGAATTACAAGTTTTAAATCTTGCTAAAGGAAAAGAAACTTATTTAGAAGATAAAATATTAAATAACTATAAAATAAATTCATATGTTGAAATAAATAATGATAATATAAAAGTAACAATATCATCTAATAATCATAATACTCAAATTGCTAATAATATAATGAAAAGTATTCAAGAAGAATTTGAAGATAAAAAAAATATTACCATTAAATTTGAATAGATAGGCTTATTTCTTTCACATGTTATTATAAATATCATAAATTATTTTAGGAACATGATAGAAAGAAGGTGCTTATGTCAGAAAATATACTAACAAATAGAGAAAGAGATGTTTTTTTATTATTAATTGATAATAAATCGACAAAAGAAATAGCTCAAATTTTAAATATCAGTGAAAAAACGGTTAGAAATCATGTGTCAAATGCTATGCAAAAATTAGGATGCAAAGGAAGAGCAGGAGCGGTAGTAGAATTATTAAAATTGGGAGAAATTAAATTATAAAATGACTTTCTGTCATTTTATTTTTTATTATACATATTATTTAATGATGAATATGATTAAAAAATATGCAATTAATAAAATAACAGTTATGACAATGTGTTTTGGAATATTATTATTGTTTTATTTAATACCATTGCCTGATGAGAATATAAATCAAATTGAAAAAGACGAAATAGATAATAAAATGCAATCAAGTGTATATTTATTAGATGATGATAATTATGTTTCTAAAGTTATTTCATATTATGATAAGGTTTCTATTGAGGAAGAAATTAAAAATAAGATTAATATATTAACTTATGGTTTAATAGGACATGATAATTTTTATTCATTAATTCCTAAAAATACAAAATTAAATAATTTAAAAGTTGAAAAAAATAATGTTTATTTAGATTTTAGTAAAGAAATATTAAATGTTTCAAAATATTTAGAGGAAGAAATGATAGAATCTATTGTTTATACTTTAACTGAAATAAATGGTATAGAAAATATATATATCACGGTAAATGATGAAAAATTAGAATATTTGCCTAATAGTAAAAAAAGATTACCATACCCACTAACTAGAGAATATGGTATAAATAAAGAATATGATATTAGTAGTTTTAATGATATAAGCAAAACAACTATAGTTTTTTCTAAGACTGTTGATGATATTTTATATTATGTTCCTGTTACTAAAATTAGTAATGATACAAATGAAAAAATAGATATAATAATAGATGAATTAAAAAGTGGAGTAAATTCACAAGAAAATTTAAATGGATATATTAGTGAAAATGTAATATTAGAAGATTATGAAATATTAGATGATAAAATTAGCTTAGTTTTTAATGATTATATTTTTAATGATATAAATAATAATATTATTTTAGAGGAAGTAAAGTATGCTATTGCTGAGTCAATATTTGAAAATTATAATATTAATGAAGTGGTTTTTAATACGAAAGATAACAAAAATCTATATAATGTGGTGAAAAAGTGAAAAAATGCTTGAAAAATGATATAATTTAGTGTATACTTATCAAGTAATCGGTTGTATGTCTTCGTAGCTCAGCTGGATAGAGCAACGGCCTTCTAAGCCGTCGGTCGCACGTTCGAATCGTGTCGAAGACACCAGTTTAAAAATTGAAAATGCCTTATAAATGCTGAGTTTAAGGCATTTTTTCTTTGTTCAATACAAATTCTTAATTATCACAAACTATCACAAATTATCACAATTTTTGGCACTTTTATAGGCACTTTTTGATGTTTTCGGCACCTTTTTGGGCACCCATTAAAAATAGAGCAATCATCGATAAATAAAGGGAGAAACGCGTATTATAATTATAAAAATGGATGCAAAATGTCACTTTTAATAAAAAAACATCAAAATTTAAAAGAGATTTTATTCAAATCTCTTTTTTAGATGATATTAAATTTGAAATATTTGAAAGATTAAATACAGGTTCAACACCTTTAAATGAAGATGAAATAAGAAATACTATTTATCGTGGTAGTTATATGAACCTATTGAAAGAACTAGAAGAAAATGAAAAATTTGATAAGATGATAAAAAAACCAAACTTTAAAAATAGGATGGTTTATAGAGGAATGATTTTAAGATTCTTTGCTTTTAAGGAAAAGACATATTTAAATTATAAACCAAGTATGAAAACATTTTGTAACAAACATATAAAAGAATTTAGAAATATGTCTCCAGAAAAAGTTGAAGAATATAGAGAACTATTTAAAGAAACAGTTGATAAGGTATATACAATATTTGGTGAAAATGCATTTAAAAGATTAACTAAAGTAGAAGGAAAGAACGACTATGAATGGGCAAAAACAAGAATAAATTTAGCCTTATTTGACATTCAAATGTTTGAGTTTACTAGATATGAAAAAGAAGCATTAATTCGTCATCAAGATGAAATAAGAGATAAGATGTTTGATTTGATGGTAAATGATCCTGACTTTATCTCTAGTATTGAAAAGGAAACAAGTAATAATCAAACTGTAAATTATAGATTTAGAAAATGGTCAAATGTATTAGCAGATATAATGAAACAAGAAGTAGATAATCATAATCCAAGATGTTTTCCTGATTCAATTAAATCAGAATTATTTAATGAGGATCCAACATGTAAATTATGTGGTCAAAGAATTCTAAATTATGATGATGCACACGTAGACCATATAAAACCTTATGCTAATGGAGGACTAACAATTTAAGAAAATGCTCAATTAGCTCATAGATACTGTAATCAACATAAAAGTTACAAAGAACAAGATTAAGTAGGATAAAAATATCCTAATTAAGAATGTTAAATAATAATAAAAGAATCGATAAATTAAGTGAGTAGACAGAATATAATTGTAAGATCTGATTATAAGCTTGCGTTAAATAATATTGATAGACATTTAAATACAATTAAAAGTGATATAAGATGTGTAAATAATTTATTGGATTATTATTCTGATGATAAAAAAAGTATGATGAATATGTTAGACTATTTTACTGGTAAAATAAATAAGCATGAAAATATTAATTTAGTTTTGGAAGATGGACATTATGCTACTAAAGAAGAATTTGATAGAAGAAAAAAATATATAAATAAACAATTTAATAATTCTAATGTGTGGAGACTTGTATTATAAATTGATAAAGAACTAGTTGAAAGTAATATTAAATGGAAGGATTTAGAGATTAAACTTGCTAAAGAAATCCTTCCTAATTATTTTAAGAAAATGGGTTTTGAAGATTCTAAAAAAATGTGTTATCAATTTTCATTACATATGAATACTGGACATCCTCATTTTCATATTGCTTTTATGGAAAGAAGTCCAAACACAAGAGGTTATAACAATTCACTTCAATATAGAAGAATAGGTAAGATTCCTAATAATTGTATTAAGTATTTAATGAATGAAACAATATTATGTATTGAAAGAGAAAAGAAATTTAGACCATTATCTGTAAATATATCAAAGGATTTTGAAGAATTAAAAAAATTTTTTAATCCACAAGATAAAAATTTTATTCTATATGATAAAAATAATATTTCGTTAGAAGAAAAAATATTAATGTTAGGGAAGAAGCTAGATGAGATAAATAAAATTAAAGATAATAAATTAAAATATAATTCAATAAAAGATGAAGAAATTATTAAATTAACTAATGAAATAAAGCATGATTTATTTAGTAATAAAAAAATATCTTTATCAAAAAGTGAATTTAATAAAAGTATAGAATTGATGAATAAATATATAATTGATTTATCAAAAAGAAATCATTTAAAAATTACTGATTTATCATATACATTAAACAAAGAAAAAAATTAGATAATTATGTATTGAATGCGATAGTTAATTATGCTAATAGACATTTTCAAAAAGGAAAAGGTAAAATAGTAAATAATAATGATATTCTTCATTCAATAATATTAAATGTATATAAGAAAAATAGAAATATTACTAAAAGTCAAATTATTAAGAATAGTTTCAAAAATAATTATAAAGTTAAATCAGAAGTAATTAATGCCATAAAAAACTTAAATAGAAAAATGGAAGAAGCAGCTGAAGAATTCTTTTCTGAAAAATGTCATATAAGTGATTTTGAAAAAGAAAATGATAGATTATGACAAAAAAATGATACTTTATGACAATTTATTTTAAAATGATAAATAATATGTTATACTTATATAAGTGATAGGATATGGAAGGAATTAGTGAAGGTTTAAAAATTTCTTTTAAATATACTTTTATAGCGATAGTTATTATTCTTTCTTTTATGATGATATATTTTGTGAATACAGATTATAATGATAAATTTGACATAACTATAAATGATAAAGAATTAACAGCAAGATATGATTCTGAATATGTTAAGTATTTTTTTAAAAGGTATGGAGGTTCTAATTATAATAGAATAATTCATAACAATAGTGATTATTTTAATAAGATTAAACAAGCCGATACTTATATATTAAGCGTAAAAGAATATGAAGTATATAATAAGTTTGGACATAGAGAAAGTTATAATGGGATAAATAGCAATCTAGAATTAAGAGAAGTTTTTGATGACGATAAGAAAATGATGGTTCAAAAAGATAATATAACAATATATGATGGTGAATTTAAAAGTGATGTTACTGATATTATAAAAGAAGATGGTAGATACTTTTTTCATGTATATACTAAGCAAAAAAGAAATTCATCTCCGTTTGGTTATTCAAAGACATCACTTCATTTTTGTTTTTTAGTAGGTGATAATTATGAATAAGAATGCAGTTATTTTAATGTCTTTCTTTTTGCTAATTATTGTTGTTATTATAGGATTTTATAAATTTATATTATATAAAGAAAAATTAGATTATGAAACAATTAATTATGATTATCAAAGTAAATGTGTAAAAGAAGTATATAAAATACATCCGAGTGCATTTTCTTTCGATTCTGAAAATATTTGCAAAATTACGGTAGAACAAATTCATACAATAAGTGATGATTATAGCTTTGAAATTGAGCATGATAAAAATGGTAATATGTGTTTAGGATATTTTGTTATTAGAAAAGTTGACAATGATATTGAAATAGACTCATCTCACATTTGTGACATGATTAATTATTGATAATTTGTTTTTTAAATAAATTATAGAAAGGAGAAATGTATGAAGAAAACATTAATTGCCACTTTATTATTCTTAGTTTGCTTTGCATTTACTGGTAATGTTCATGCTGCGTCAAGGAATATGGGATTCTATCATATTCCTAATAATAGTTGGGAAATTAATACTGTAGAAAGAACAAAAACTACATATTATATTCCTAAGGTTGAAGCATTAGCAGTTGCTACTTCATGGACAAATCCATGTAGTTCATGTAAATTAGGCGTAAGAATGTATCAAGGCAGCGATTGGTTTGCATTAGGTAGTACATTACAATTAGGAGAAGAAAAGACTTTCATTGGTCATGATGGAAGTCAAAATCCTGGTACATATAACTTAGGTGCTACAAGAGTAGATTTCACTTTGTTGGAAACTACTGCAACAATTAAATGGACATATGACTAAAATTTGAAAAAAAATTTTGTAAATAAAAAGTCCATGGTAGCAGTTATGATAATTATCATAACTGCTACCTTACTATCGATTGTTGTTAATGCAAACCTGTCAAAGAGTGTAACAAATTTTCAAAAAAATTTAGAAGAAGAGAGAATAAAATGTAAAAATAATATAGATTCAAATGTTGAAGGATTTGAAGAATATTGTAAAAAAATAAATGATTATGAAGATGTTAAGATTGATACATTGACTTCTTTTGCTAATATTCTAATTTTTCAAGTAAAACTTTTAAATCCCATCGCAATATTGTTGGTATTGATACCATCTTTAATTGAACCAATCTATATTTTAAAAAATAAATTTTATATTAATTGCAATAATAGAATGGAATATAAAGATTTTTTAAAAATTTTTTTTAAAAAAGCATATAAATATATTTGGATTTTACCTTTAATTGGTTTGATAATATATATTCCTACCTTATTTTATAGTTCTTTAAGTCCGGAATATCAGTTGATAAATGGGTATACATATTGGGAAACTAGTTTAATAAAATATCCTATGCTTTTTATTATCTTATATCTATTAAATCTATTAATGTATTCAATTTTTTTTGTAAACTTTGGTTTAATATGTATTAGAAAAAAACCTAGGTATTTATTTTCATTGATATTTATTTATATACTATATGTTTTAATTCAATTGTTTTTTGAATTAATAGTTAACAATTATATATTAATTATGATTTTTCATAGTGAAATAGGTTATTTGTTTAATATAATGAATATGTTTATTTTTTCTGATCAATTTGGAATTGCTAATTTGTTATTATTTTCTTTTTCAATTATGCTTATAAGTTTTATTTGTTTGTATTATTCTTATAAAGACAAAGAAAAATTAATAATAAATCTTGAAAACAATTAAAAAGGAGAAAATATGAAAATTAAATTGAAAAATATAACCAAAACATTTAAGAAACAGGTTGTTTTAAAAGATTTGAATATAGAGTTTGAATCAAGTAATATATACTGTCTATATGGACCAAATGGAAGCGGAAAAAGTGTTTTGTTAAAATTAATTGCAAATTTTTATAATCCAGATAATGGAAATATACTGTTTGATGATATTGAATATAACAATAATAATATATGTAATGTAAATATGCGAGCAATGATTGAAACACCAAATTTTTTTCCGGATGAAACAGGATTAGAGAATCTAAAAATTTTGGCGTCAATTAAAAATATTATTTCGGAGGAAAACATAATTACCATTTGTAAAAAAATGAATTTATATAAAGATATAAATAAAAAGTATAAAACATATAGTTTGGGAATGAAGCAAAAGCTAGGCATTATTCAAGTTTTAATGGAAGATCCAGATATTATCATTTTAGATGAACCATTTAATGCTTTAGATAATAAAACTAAGATTGTTTTAAAAGAACTTCTACTACAAAAGAAAAGTGAAAATAAATTAATTATTTTTTCTTCTCATATTAAAGATGAAGTTAATGATATCTCAGATTTTATTTATTTATTTGAAGATGGCCATGTATATATGAAAAAAGGATTAATTAAGTGAAAAGTCAGATATTAATATTTAAAAATATAGTTAATAGAACAACAATTAGATTATTATTATTTGCTTATCTAGTTTTTCTAATACTTATAATAAATTATGTTATGATAAATCCTAATGGAATTAATAACACTTCTTATGCTATTGTATTAGGAAATTATAATATATATAATAATGGTTTTATAAGTATGTTGTGGTTACTATTTCAGTCTTTTTTAATTATATATATTCAACTTAATTATTTAACTTATGAGTTTGATAATTCTTTTGAATTTATAATTCTAAGAAAGCCATTAATTATTATTGTATTTCAAAAAATATTTACGATATCAATAGTAAACATTATATTTAAGCTTCTTTCAATTGGTATAACTTATATTATATTATCCAAATATTATGTTATTGGTTTTAATATAATGATTTCAAATATAATATATATCTTTGTTTTAAGTTTTGTTTCATTTGTATTATTTGTTTTAATAAGGTTTAATAATTATAAATGGCAGAAATAAATAATAAAAAAATGATAAAGTGGTAAAAAAACAAATCAATTATTAATGATTTGTTTTTTATTGTATTAATAATGTATTATTTATAGTTATAAGTTAACTATATATTATTGAGAAAAAATATTGTTGCTTTTAAAAAATCTAGAAATTGGAATTAAAGATTTTAAAAATAATTTAATAAAAGAATAAAGTAAAATATAGAATGATTAGGATATAGTATTATTAAATTCATAATGATAAATGGAAGTTTATTTTATGACAAATAAAATATAAAAATTATTTTATAAGTGTTTGCAGTAATTTTAATACTGCTTTTTATTTACTCTGTTTCTGTTTTATCAAGCTAGTATAGAAAAGAGGTAGAAAAAAATGAGAGAAAAAATAAGAAAAATAAAATGGGTATGGATTAAACTGTTTGGTAGAAGATACTTTATATTTAAAAACAAAAGAGAAGTGAAAGAAATATTAATATATGGACATAGGATTTATATTTTAAATGAATAAGTTTATTATTTTAGGAATCATTTTAATTATAATAATTGTTTTTAAGTATATAGATCCAATAACTAGTAAGACAAAATTAAAAAACAAAAATGAATATGGAAGTGCTAGGTTTTCTACTGTGAAAGAAATAAAAGAAAATTTTACAAAAGAAAGTTTAAATAATATAAGTGAAGTAGGTTTTCCTATATTGTTTGATAAGAAACTAAAAAATGTCTGGTTTGATAAAGAAACTCCCCATTGGGTATATTTAGGTTCAACTGGTAGTGGTAAATCTGTTACACAAGTAATTCCTTTTTGTTCTTTTCTATCAATAGCAAAGAATAAAAGAAGTGCATTTATCACAGATCCTAAAGGTGGAATTTTTAATGCAACTAGCAAGATGTTTAAAGGTAATGGATACAAGATAATAACTATTGATTTTAGAAAACCTGAACTATCTAATAAATTCAATATATTGGAACCAATAATAAAAGAGTATGAAGTATATAAAGAATATGAATATAAAGCTAATAAAACAAAGAATAAAAAACAACAGTTGTTATTTAATAATATATCGATGAGTGCTTATGCAGAATCAAATAGATTGATATCTTCTTTATCAGATATGATTATGAAAGACAAGCAAGAATCAAAAGATCCATTTTGGAATCAAAGTGCTAAGCAACTATTAGAAGGACTAATAGGTTTCTTTTTGGAAGAATATAAAATAGGTAATATAAATAGAGAACAAATAACAATGACTAGTATAAGAAAATTTCAAAATAGTTCGATGAATAATTATAATTTTGAAAGATTTAAAAAGTATCTAAATAAAAGAAAATATGGAAATAAATCTAAAGATAGTTTAACTTCAGTTATTACAGCAAGCGAAAATACATATAAAAGTATTACAAGCGTATTTGGTTCTAAAATGAACATATTTGATGATGTTAATATAGCCAATGTTATTAGTGAATCTAATTTTGATATTAGTTCTATTGGTAGAGAACCAACTGCATTATATATTATAGTTCCAGATGAGGATAAAACATACTATGTTTTAGTTACAATATTTGTTGGCTTACTTTATAGAGAACTAACTAAACTCGCAAATGAGCAAGATAATAAAAAATTACCAGTTCAAATTGATTGGTTACTAGATGAGTTTGCCAACTGTCCACCATTACCTGATATTGATGCTATTGTATCTGTTGCAAGAAGTAGGGGAATGAGATTTCATTTTTTCATTCAATCATTTGCACAGCTAAATAATGTATATGGTAAAGAGGTAGCACAAATAATATTAGATAATTGTGGTTTAGTATATTTAAAAACTAACACACAAGAGACAGCTGAATCAATTAGTAAAAGATTAGGTAAAAAGACAATAGAGTCAGATAGTATAAGTAAGTCAATTAGTATAAATAAATTAGATGAAAGAACATCTACATCTTTAATGGCAAGAGATTTAATGACTCCAGAGGAAATAAAGCAATTACATTACAAGATGATTATATTTCCTATAATTGGTTATCCAGTTTTGAGAAAAACATTTTTATATAGTAAGTTTTGTTGTTATAAATCAGGATACATTGAAAGAGAAAAACATCCTTTAAAAGATTTATCATATACTTATTTTACAGTTGAAAATATAAATAAAGATAATCAAGAAGAAATAGAACAAAAGGATATTATTAATAAAAAAGACTTTTTAGAAGAATTGAAAAAATTGAATGTTGAAAAGTTTGATGATGTTAAAAAAAGTATGGATCAATTATTAAAAAATACAATTTATGAAATTAATTTTGTTGAGAATAATTTTCAATATTATATGCAAGTAATAATTAAAAGAAAATTCAATAAATATATTAAGGATTCACTTGAAAGAAAATTTAAAAATTATATTTTTGAATATATAGAGAGAAGTGAAAATCAAATAATAAACATTTATATAAAATAACAGGGAGGCACTATGAATATTAATGAAGCAAAAAATTTATGTGGAATAAAAGAAGTATCAAATTATTTAGATTTATCGGAATCAATGATTCGCAAAATGGTTAGAGAGAAAACAATACCATTTTTTAGGATAGGGAACAAATTAAAATTTGATCTAATAGAAATAAATAATTGGCTAGATAATTTAAAGAAAAGAGAGTGCGAAAGATTATGGTTTTGTAAAAATAATTAATTGTGTTATAATGCAGGCAAAGATGATTGCCGAGCGTTTCATGAAGGAGGATGAAACATGAGTATCAGGAAATTTTCTAAAAATAAATTTAAAGTTTGTGTTGAACTAGGTTATGATATTTTTGGTAAAAGAAAAAGAACAACAAAAGTAATAAATGGTAGTCTAAGAGATGCACAGTTTGCAGAACTTGAAATGACAAAAGAATTTTATCACAAAGGAGAAACAACAAATATTAATGGATTAACATTTAGAGAATATAGTGAGATATTCTTATCAAAGTATTGTTCTGAAAATGTATCGCTTGTTACTATTAAAAGCTACAAACAAATACTATCAAAAATATACCCAATAATATGTCATATTAAACTTAATAAGATTGATACATTTATCTTAGATAATATGTATTCGGTTTTAAAGAAGGGTGAGCAAACAAAGGTAAGAGCATCTGAAACAATGTTACACTACTATAGACTAATTAATGTTATGCTTTCTCAAGCAGTTAAATGGGAACTAATAGAAAGTAATCCCAATACAAATGCAATTAAACCCAAAAGAGAAAAAACAGAAAAAAGATGTTATAGTTTAAATCAAGTAGAAAAATTGTTGGACTGTTTAAAAAATGAAAACATTAAATATCGAACATTAATAACACTAGCAATTGATAGTGGAGCAAGAAGAAGTGAAATATGTGCTCTTAAATGGAATGATGTTGATTTTGAAAATAATACTATTCTAATAGATAATGGATTAAAAGTAGTGAATGGAATAGTTGATGAGGCAAAAGCTAAAAACTCATATTCCAATAGAAAGATTATAATTAGTCAAGCATGCATTGATTTACTAAAAGAGTATAAATCATGGAAAGATGATTATAAAAAGAAAATTGGAAAAATGTGGAAAAATGAAAATAGAATTTTCACATCAAAGTATGGAACTCATATTCATCCAGATACTTGCACAGACATTCTTTGTCAGATTATAAAAAAGTACAATCTACCTAAAATTACTTTTCATGAATTAAGGCATACTTGCACAAGTTTATTAATAGATAATGGAGTCAATATTAAAGCTGTTAGTTTAAGACTTGGACACTCAAATACTAATACTACAATGAATATTTATACGCATGCTTACGAGGCTAGTAAACAACAAAGCGCAGACATGTTTGATAAGATTTTGAAAAGTATTTAAAAAATCATTATGGCACCATTTTACGGCACCCGTTAATTAGTAAAACATAAATTTTGAAAGAGTAATGTTTAATTTTCTCGGTATTTAAGGGAAAAAATCAATATGTAATAAACTGTATGCAGAAGTTTCATCAAAAACCTTCTAAGCCGTCGGTCGCACGTTCGAATCATGTCGAAGACACCACTTGTAAATTATTTCGAGCATTTCGAATTTTAAATAATAAAATCAATCGTTAAGATTGATTTTTTAAATATTTTAAAAACTTTAATAAGAATTGGTGCAGTATATAAAATAATGTTAATATTAATAATTTAGAAAAAAATTAATACATACAAATGAAAAAATAAATAAAAAATGTCAATATTTTGCGAAAATGTCCTAAAAATTTTTAAACATAAACGGGATTTATTGTCTCGTTTTTTTATGCATA
>CALVQT010000007.1 GCA_944358375.1 uncultured Bacilli bacterium | reverse complement strand
GCATAAAAAAACGAGACAATAAATCCCGTTTATGTTTAAAAATTTTTAGGACATTTTCGCAAAATATTGACATCATTGTTAATCTTTATATAAATATTTTATTATAAATAAACACTCTTAAATTAATTCTAAGAGTGTTATAAATTTTACATATTTCTAGATACCTGTACTAAATCAACTTCAACTGAAGTTTCTTGTCCAAACAAGTCAATAAGAACTGTGACTTTTTCATTTTCTTTATCTTCACTTTCAACTTTACCATGCATATCTTTGAACGGACCATCAATAATTACAACATTATCTCCAACTTCTACATCGCAAACAATTGGTTTTATTTCTTCATTTTCATCTTTAATGAATTTTTTTACTTCCTCAGGTGATAATGGAATTGGTTTTGCACCTTTACCAGAAGAACCTATAAATCCAGTAACACCAGGTGTATTACGAACAACATACCAAGCTTCATCGCTCATAATCATTTCAATTAAAACATATCCTGGGAACATTTTTTTAACTTTTTCTTTTCTAACTCCATCTTTAACTTCAATTTCAGTCTGCTCAGGAATAATAACTCTAAAAATATTATTTTCCATTCCCATGCTCTCACGTCTTGATTCTAAATAATCTTTAACTTTTTGTTCATGTCCACTATATGCATTAACAACATACCAAAGTTTTTTTTCTTCCATTAAAATAACCCCCTTATAAATGCAAATACAGCATCAAGTATATAGAAAAATAATCCAAAAAATGCAAGTAATATTACTGTTACAGTAGAATATTTGACTAATCCTTTTGAACTTGGCCATCTTACAATTTTTAATTCCTTTTTTACTCCCTTAAAGAAACTTTTAATTTTTTTCAAAATAATACCTCCAAAAATATATAAAAATTTTATTTTTTACTTATAGTATCACAAATGTATACAAGTATCAATAAAATTATTGCAATAAAAAAAACCTTCTCGGTAATAAAATAATATCATAATTGTTTATTATTTTCAACATATTTATAATAAATAATTTAAAATTTATAATTTATTTATATCAAATATAAAAAATATATTAAAATATTAGCATTTTTTACAATATTTTGTTAAAATAATTAATGTGATATAATTAATGTGATATATATGAATAAAGTAAAAACTAATTTAAAAAAAATAATAAAGAAAGAAAATATTATATTATATTTATTGTCTGTATATTTTGGCATTTCGACTACTTATTCAAAAGCAGCAAATAGTATAATTATTTTTGGACTATTTATATTTGTAGTATCAGTTATATACTTTTTTATGTTTAAACTTATATATGAAAAATTCATAAAATATAATATTAAGACTCGTGATAAAGAAAAAATAACCAAATTTGATATTTTTACTTATTTTCTAATAATATTTATATTTTGTGCTATATTTTATATCACATTATATCCAGGTGGATTTAGTAATGACACATTATCACAATATGAACAAGCAATTAATAATACATATAATAATTGGCATCCAGTGATACATACTTTTATTATATATAAACTACCAACACTCTTAATTGAAAATTATAATATCGTTATAATATGGCAACTTTTTCTTATTTCTATATTATTAACAGCTATATGTTATTGGTTGAGAAAATTAGGATTTAGTAATAAAATAGTATACATTTTTTTAGAAATTATACTTTTAAATCCAATAAATATAAGAATGTTTACTATGCCTTGGAAAGATATAGCATACTCATTTATGTTATTGCTAAGTACTATCATAATGATATTTATAGTTAAATCAAATGGAAAATGGTTAAATAATTATAAAAATATAACTTTATTATCTATTGTTTTATTTTTTATTTTAGGCTTTAGGCATAATGGATTAATTAGTTTTGTATTTATAATATTAGCATTATTATTTTTATATCAAAAATACTTTACAAAAATATTAATAATATGTATTTTATCACTTGTGCCATATTTAATAATTACTGGGCCAGTATATAAAACATTAGATATCACTCCTCATGATTCATTTGCAGAAATACTTGGAGTACCATTAAATCAAATTTCTTATATTTATAATAAACATGGAAATATTACTCAAGAAGATTATTCTGAACTTCAAAAACTTGGCGATTTAAAAGTATGGAGAGAAAATTTTAATATTAGAAGTTTTAACTATATTAAATTTATTGACGGCGCAGTAGATATTGAATATATTAATACACATAGAGTGGAAGTAATAAAATTATATATATCATTAGTTAAAAATAACCCTAAAATGGCTTTAATATCTTATTATTATGTTACTAGTCCAATATGGTCAATTGAAAAAAATACGCACGGAACTAATATAGCATTAAATAAATCAAACACTATTTCTAATCATCTAAACTATTTTTTTACTTATTATGAAAATTGGTTAATGGACATAAAAATAGGACAATTTTTGGGATATGGTGGTAGCTTATTTTTAATAATATTATCTATAATTATAATTAGTTTAAAAAATAAATTCTATTTAAAGAAATATTTACCTTTTATTCCAACTATATCTAGTACTTTAGGAATAATGCTTTTAATAACCGGTGGAGAATTAAGATTTGTATATTCTAATGTTATATGTGCTATTCCGTTATTTATTTATTCATTAAGTGATTTAAGTAACAAAAAAAATGCTTCAAATGATGATACATTGCTAAAAAAATTATTCATAAACAAAACGACAAACACATTTTTACAATTCTTTAGATATATATTTGTAGGTGGTATTGCAGCTGTTTGTAATATATTATCTTTGTTATTATTTACTGAAATAACTAAAATTTATTATATAATATCAAGTATATTAGGATTTATAATTGGCCTAATAGTTAATTATACATTAAGCAAATTATTAGTTTTTACTAATGAAAAATTTAATAATAAGAAAAAAGAATTTATTAATTATACATTTATTGGTATAATTGGTTTAGCAATAGATACTCTATTTATGTATGTATTTACATCAATATTCAGCATTTATTATTTATTAAGTAAAATTTTATCAACAATAATAACGTTTGTTTGGAATTTTACTGCTAGAAAATTAATGTATTTTATGGAGAGAAAAAATGATCAAAGAAACTAAAGAAAAGAAAAAAGAAAAAGTAGTTATTATTGGTGCTGGACCAGCAGGTTTAGCCGCGGGATACAAACTATTAAAAGAAGAGAAAGACAAATATGATGTTGTGATACTAGAAGCATCAAATGATATCGGTGGTATATCTAAAACAATTAAATATAAGGGAAATAGAATAGACATTGGTGGTCATAGATTTTTTACTAAATCTTTCGAAGTACAAAATTTTTGGAATGAAGTAATGCCAATACAAGGTAAACCAGCATATGATGATAAGATATTACACAACAATAAAAAATATAAAAAAGGTGGCCCTAATCCTGAAAAAGATGACAATGTAATGTTAATTAGAAATAGAGTTTCTAGAATATATTATTTAAAAAAATTTTTTGACTACCCTATTAGTTTAAAATTTCAAACATTTAAAAATATGGGATTAACAAATACAATTTCTGGTGGGTTTAGTTATTTAAAATCAATTATTGTAAAAAAAGAAGAAGATTCATTAGAAAACTTTTATATAAATAGATTTGGGAAAAAATTATATACTATGTTCTTTGAAAAATATACTGAAAAATTATGGGGACGTAGTCCTAAAGAAATTGATTCAAGTTGGGGTGCTCAAAGAGTAAAAGGTGTTTCTATAAAAGCAGTATTAATCGACTCATTTAAAAAAATGTTTCATATAAAAAGTAAAAAAGTAGAAACTTCTTTAATTGAACAATTTAATTATCCTAAATATGGCCCAGGTCAATTTTACGAAAAAGTTGCTGATGATTTTAAAAAAATGGGTGGTTGCATATTATTAAATAGTGAAGTTGTTAAGATTAATTTAAAAAATGATAAAATAACTAATTTAGAATGTAAGGATGGTAATACTATTGAAGGCGATTATTTTCTAAGTTCTATGCCTATTAAAGACTTAATAGAATCTATAAATGATAAAAAATTAAATAAAAATATTAAAAAAATTGCTGAAAATTTACCATATAGAGATTTTATTACAGTTGGAGTATTATTAAAAAATTTCAATTTAAAAAATGAAACTAATATTAAAACTTTAAATAATATTATTCCTGATAATTGGGTTTACGTACAAGACCCAGATATCAAAATGTGCCGATTCCAAGTATTTAATAATTGGTCTCCTTACATGGTTAAAAATATAGATAATAATCTATGGATCGGTCTTGAATATGTTTGTCATGAATCAGATGATTTATGGGCAAAAACTGAAAAAGAATTTAAAGAATTTGCTATTAATGAATTAATATATATGAATTTAATTAATAAAAACGATGTTATAGATAGTTGCATAGTTAAAATTAAAAAAGCATATCCCGCTTACTTTGATACATACTATGAAATAGATAAAGTTATTGATTATTTAAATAAATTTAAAAATTTATTTTGTATAGGTAGAAATGGTCAACATAGATATAATAATATGGATCATTCAATCTTAACAGGATTTATCGCTGTCAATAAAATCATGAAAAAAGATTATGATAAATCTGAATTATGGAATGTTAATACAGAGAAAAATTATCATGAAACTAAGTAATTTAAAAGATGATATAAATTGCATCATCTTTTTATATAATTACATTTTGGATAATTACAACAAGAAATAAATCTACCATATTTTCCGTTTTTTTCAATTAATTTATTTCCACACCTGGGGCATATCATATTATTTAATAATTCATTTTCATAATTAAGTTTATTATGAATATCTTTTATATGTTGATTTCTGCTCTTTCTATCAACAATGTTATTTGAAATAATAATTTCATATAATTTATTTATATCATAATCACAAAATTCATTATTGAACTTTAATATATTATTATTAATATTATCAAAATTAGTAACAATATTATTACATTTTACTTTAACTTTAGCTTGATTAGAAAAGCAAATTATTGAAATAAAATATTTTTTGTCTATATTTAATAATTTTGATAATGATTTAATGTGTCCATAATTTTGATGGATTGGATTTAAAAAATAATTTTTATTTTTTCCAAGATATTGACACCACTTATTATCATATTCGTTACCTTTTATTAATCCGTAATAATTTTTCATTTCTATTACAAATATGCCAAATTTAGATAAAACAATATGATCTATTTGATGAGTACCCATCTCATCTCTAATCATTATATCATTTAAAATAACATACTTATTTTTAGGTAATTTTTTTAATTCTAATTTTACCCAAAATTCTCCCATAAATCCCCTAAATTTTGGATAATATTTAGTAATTAAAACACATAAAACTATCAACACTATTGTACTAATAAATATATTTGGATTTTCTAAATATGTTGAAACAATATTAGTAATCATTTTCATAATGCTCACTGCCTTTTTTATATTGTAACATAATTTATAATACAAACAAATCAAAAGATGATTTTTATCATCTTTTGATATCAATTAACACATTGGATTTTCATTTATATTACATACTTCATTTTCTTCACTGCATGTATAACATGGTTTATATATATGTCTATAAATATGATGATTTATTATTCTAGTATTTATTGGAATAATGTGCTTTTGTCCTTTTATGATAGATCAATATTTTTATTTTTTATTATTAATTAATAAATCTTCTTTATCATATTTATATGCTATAGCATTCTCTTTACTAACCACACTCCTACCTAATTTCTTTTCTAAGTCTTCCTTATCTACCTTAGCCGTATTATCACCCATTTTCTCAACTTTTCTATTTTGTCTAATCCATATAGTTTTTGTTCTTTAGCAAGCTCTATTGTTGCTATTTCACCTAAATCAGCAAATATAACTTCAATATCAACAACATCAGTCATACGATATTTACCATCTTGTGCTTTCAATTTTAACCGGTGACAATTTGTCACCGTTTCATTTCCTTCTTCTTTAAGACACTGTTTTAATTTATTCCAGTACTTTCTCCCATCATTACTTTCAAAAACAAATCTAATAACATCAATAACGCTAATATAATATTTTTCTTCTTCTTTATTCCATACTGTTCTAATGGTATCATTATTAAACATTTTATTAATTAAGTGTATTTGTGAATCTTTCATATTTAACCTCATTAAATTTAAAGTTTTGTTGCAATCATTATATCAAGCGTTTGTTTTTATACTAATATTAAAAGTAACTTTAATATTTATTTTTTTATCTTCAAATATTTCTATTTTATTAACTAAATTAACCATTAATTCTCTACTAGGATTTTCCATAGATAAAAACTCTTCAATAAACTTATCAATTTTTTTATAATTTATTT
Organism: uncultured Bacilli bacterium; assembly: GCA_944358375.1. Next base: position 38,617 of record CALVQT010000007.1, on the reverse strand, counting down.
CATTATTACTTTTTTCATTAATATCAAAAATTAATTCCTTATGTCTATTTTGTTTAATCTTTAACTCATTTTCTAATTTATTTTTAACACGATTAAATTGCTCTTCAGTTATCACTTTATTTAATTTATCAATATAGATATTATCTAAATTATTATGGATGTTATTTATTTTAGTTTCAAGAAATGATATTTCTTTTTTTATATTTTCTTTACCATCTTCATTTATATTTTTTAGAGTTTCTTCTTTTATTTTCTTCTTATCAATATAATTTAAACATGATTCTTTTAGTTTATTTAAAATAACTTTTTCTAATATATCATAATTATTAGAATGGGTTGTACATACATGATTTTTAATATACGTTCTATAATAATTGCATATTGTGTAACATCTAGTATCTTTTTTTCTTCTTGATGTAATTGATATTCTATGTCCACAATCACCACAATATAACAAACCATCTAATAAATGAATTTCTTTTTTTTCATTTCTTCCAACATTTTTAGGAATTCTTTTTTGTACTTCATAAAAGATATCTTTATTTATAATAGCCTCATGAGTATTTTCTACAATTATATAATTTTGCGGATTATTTTTAATAATCTTTTTAACTTTATAATTTACTTTATTTCTTTTATTTTGAACTAAATCTCCAGTATACATTCTATTAGTTAAAATATCCCTAATTGTTTTAGCATTCCAAAGTCCATAATTAAGATGGTAATTATTTTTCCATTCAAAACTATAATATTCTGCTGGTGTTTTTACTTTTTCTTTAGTTAATTTTAAAGCTATTTTATAAAATGTCAATCCTTCTAAACACATATCAAATATTCTTCTTATAATAACTGCTTGCTCTTTATTTACTATTAAATGATTTTTATTATTTGGATCTTTCATATAGCCAAATGGACATCTACCACTTACCCATTTACCTTCCTTTTGTTTTGCTTTTAAACTTGATTTGATTTTTTTAGAAATATCTTTAGCATACATATCATTCATAATTGCTTTAAAAGGTGCTATATCATTATTACTACCATCTATAAATGTATCAATATTATCTGTCACTGCGATATATCTAACACCATGTTCTGGAAAATATTTTTCTATATATCTTCCTGTTTCTATGTAATCTCTTCCTAATCTAGACATATCCTTTGTAATTACCATATTAATCTTACTTTTTTCAATATCTTTAATTAATCTATTGAAATCAGGTCTATCAAAATTCGTTCCAGAATATCCATCATCAATATAAATATCAACAAGTCTTAAATTATTTTCTTTTACATATTGCGTTAATAAACTTCTTTGATTTGTAATACTCTCACTTTCAAGTATTTTATCATCGTCTTCACGAGATAATCTAATATAAATACCAACATTATATGTCTTATTAATATCATCTACATTAAACTTCAAATATTATCCTCCTTATCTTGTAGAGATAAATAAGTACATGTTGATGTTACCTCTTTTTTATCATTTTTACAAATCATTTTTACATATTTTTTGAGTTCTTTTTTTAATACCTTTATAAAAATATCATTTATAATAGTTTCTTTACTATAGATAAAATTAATTTTATATTTATTCATAAGTTATAAGCTCCTTAATTAAACTTATTAAATTAAAATTAAATTTAGAAATACTAATTATAAAGATTATTAAAGTCTCCAAATAATTAGTATTACTTATAAATGTATCCTCCAAACAAATTCAGAATAAATATCATCTCCCTTCGCATGGATGATACCTCTATAAAATATAGGAGTCAAGTTATATTTTAATTGTCCAACTTTTAAATCATCATAAAATATTAAAAAAATAATTAAATACTAAATAGCGGAATAAGAAACAGGTGCCTTTGCACCCATTTTTCTTTATAAAATAAAGAAAATAGTAGGCTCCGATTTTATTTTGCACTTGCAAAATTCATCCTATTTTACAAATTGATATTAAGGTTAAATATAAATAATATAAGATTTTAAAACAATAAAAAACATCCTATTTTCTAATTTTTATAAAAAATAGTAGGATGAAATTATTATTTTATATCTTTTTCTTTTTACGGTATTATTTTTATCAAGATTATTTTCACCAATAACATCTAAATTTTCTAATTCTTCACCAATTACATTGTCAGTTTCAAATGCGTTAATTTTTCATATAAATCTAGCAAATCCTCATATGGTATTTTTGAATTTTTTATTATAGTTGTCAAATCTTTGTTGTTTATTATATCTTTTAATATTTATTTTGTATCATTTGTTAAAGACTTTAATTTCTTCGGTTTTTGCTTTTTGTTGTTGTTGTTTTTTAGCTTTTTCTAATTGATTTATTTCTTTTTTATTATTTATAATTTTTAACACCAATAATAGAAAAACAATATAACCAAAAGTTAATACTAAAGAAATGAAATTAATATCACTAATATAATTAATACATTTTGTAAGAAAAGCACTATAACAAGGAATTACTATCATTAAGCTAATTAAACATGAGTTGAAAAATTTATAAATTAATGAAGAAAAGATTCCATTCATTTCATGTCATTTAGATTCAAGTTCTGATTTTTTTCATCTAAACTAACATACTTAGGATTATTAGGGTCATTTTAATCAAAAAAAGTTGGCTGAATTAATGGGACATTTTTATTCTCAAACTCATCATCATTTGATTTTTTTACTAATTTAGATTTAGCTACTTTCCTTTCTTTTATTAAAGAAGAACTGGGATTTTTTATATGGATCATACCATGCTTTTCTCTCTTTTTCAATAAAACTAAGCACATTTAATACTATTATGAATCATCTATTTAATCTTTTTTCTTTAATCTTTTTGTACTAATACCATTTATTTTATTTACAATTTCGTTTATTTCTTCATTATTAATGATATCATAATTATGTTTTGCAAAATCAAGAACATCTTCTTTAGAAAGCAATACATCTGTATCAATAATCCTACCATCAAGAAAATTATGCATATTTGATAATTTAGACTCAAATATACATTTAACATCAAAAACTTCTAACATTTTTTTAATGCAATCTATTTTTTCTTCTTGAGTCAATTGTTTTTCAACTTCATTAAAATCTCTATTTATAACTGTTTCTATATTTTCTTTTATTATATTAATACCAGTTGAAAAATTAATATCTTTATTATAATAAAATTCATATATAAATTTAGCAATATAATCAAGGTTATAATTATGAGCTTTAAAAGTTTTTAAAAACATAGCTAATTTTGATGATTTTTCATATGTTCTAACAACACAATCCTTAGATATTCTATCAACTATTTCATTTAATCTTTCTTTTCTATAACCTTTTAACCATATTTCATCATTATAAACTACATCTGTTTCAATAATTCTTGCGTTTTTTTCATAAAATTCATTTCTTTTTACTTCATTTTCTAATTCAAACATTTTCCAAATATCATCACTTGTAGCCGCTTTTTCATTTTTTATTTCTGTACCCACTTCTTGCCACAAATTATACATATAATTATCTTTTTTTCTTTTTGGTTTAATTCTTTGAAATTTATACTTATATTCCTTATCAAAATAATTAATAACATTATCTAAATTTTTATTTACTCTAATTTTATATATTTTTAATGTATCATCAACTAAAATTGGAATTATTCCAATTTGTCTAAAATATTCTTTAACTTTAGCTAAAGATTCCTCCTTTTTATATTTGTCATTTGAATCTATATATATTTTTCCAATATTTGCCATTCCAAAACCTCCTTATAAAATTATTATATCATATTTTATATTTTTTTGCATTTAATATTTATTTATCTAAAATTATGCAGATTTTCTCCTCTAATTAATACATTACATGCACTAATGATATATTCTTTTGCAACATTAGTTATATTGCAAATTCAATCATCCATATACTTAATAATTTTCTTTTCAAAAACATCACTTGGCATTAAAAATTCCCTTGCAAAAAAACTTTTTGATTAAAATCATTTCTTTTTGTAAAATTTTCTATTTTATCTTTATTCTTTATATCATCTATTTCAAAAAAGGCTATTCCAAGGCCTGCTAAAACGTTTAAAGTATAATCTTCATCATCGTCATCACAATATATTTTATAAGATTTTTCTCCTGTTTTTTTAAAAGAATTTATTTATTTTACAAATTCAATGTTTCCTTTTTTATGTTTATCAATTCTTCTTTATTTAATGCACAAGCTTATTTTTTTATTATATCTTTTTCAACACATAATTTTCATGTATGCTCTGCAATTATCATATTTCTTTCTTTATGTATTTTCATTTTTTTCACCTTCCTAAAAACATTAGAAAGCATTATACATTATTTAATATTTTTGCATAGCTTATTTTTTTAAAATTTTATTATACTATACATTCTTTTTTATATCATTTGATAAGTACTTATTTTATCTCTTTTTATTTGGTCTATCATAAATTATCACTCTTGAGAAACATTATGTACAATTTCTCTATGAATACATCTTTCTCTTGGACATTCATATATAGGTGGGCACATATCTGGCATAGCACAATTCATATCTACATCTAACATATTACAATTATATTTATTATCGTTTTTTACTTTTAATTCTCCCTCAACACTATAATTTTGATACATTCCAGTATTATCTATCATATAAAACACTCCTTTTCAATGATAATTTATGTATATATACAATTTTTGAGTAGGCTTTTTATTTAAAATAAAAATATGATTAAAAAGTAATCATATTTTTATATGTTTATATCATAACAAGTCTTGTTCCTACTTTAATATTACTATTTTTAATAGTAGTATTTAAATCATAAATAGTTCCAGTTGATTTATTATATAAATTAGGAATGTTTTTAGAGTAATATCCTTCTGTTAATTCATGAATATTTTTTCTTAATATGTTTATTAAATCATTAATCTTTCTATCTATAGGTACTAACAATTCATATTTTTTTTCAATTATTGGTACTTCTATAATTACATAAACTCTAAAATCCATTTTATTCCTCCCCATAAAAATCTAGAAGTTTTATTAAAGTTGCGTTTCCTCTATCAACATTATAACCAAAATCATTAGAAATTTGGCTTCTAGTTTCTTTATTATATGTAGAACATTTAATAGTAAACTGATCAGTAATTCCAGAACCAATCCAAATTGCATTTGAGCCTTGTACATTATAATTATAAAATTCTTCATACTCATATATCTTAAGTTTATCAACACTATCAGCAAATATTATTTTGATATTTTTATAATATTTTAATTTTAAAAATAAATTTTTAATATTTATTTTTCTATTTTCGTTAAATACATTGAAAAAATCATTAACACCATATATTATAAAAATATTAATTTTATCATTATTTTTATCATTCATAATATTTTGTAGTTTAATCATAGCTTCATCTACATTAGTTGAAAAATAATTTTTAAACGTTGCTGATTTTTTTATACTTTGAGATGCATCTATTATATTGAGATTAACATTAAACATATTTTGAAATACTTCACCAAGTGATGGAATAAATTTATCTAATGATGTTATATCTTGCGCAGATATTAATGATATTGGATTTTTATTAAAGTTAAATGTACTTATCTCTAATGACTCTTTAACTATTCCAATCGGAGTACTTTCAATACTTGATATACTACTTTCTACATCTTGCAATCTTACATGATTTGGAAGAATGGCAATACTTTTAGCTTTCTTTTCTATTTTTTCTTGTAATTGATTGCAAATATTTTTAATAAATGTATTTATTTCATCCCACTTATATGGATATGCTGTTTGAAACTCATAAATAATATTATTTAATTTGATAAGTCCTCTACCAGGAATATCACTTGGAATTAAACCTTTTGTACTTCCAAGAATACTTTGATAATCAGCACTATTGTTAAATAACAAACAAATTTGATTTGAAAAATTTTGAGATGTTTTTCCTCTAACCGCATTAACACCACTTGCACTAATACAGAAAAATATTCCAACTTTTTCGCATTCACGAGAAATACTTGAGATAACATCTATATAATCTTCATAATTTTCAGTTAACATTTCATAATTATTAATGATTATCATTATTCTTGGCAATGTTTTGCCACTTGATTTTATATATAAATTATAACTACCATTATAATCCACAAATAATTTTCTTCTCATTACAAGTTCTTTATTTATAGTAGCAAATAAATTAACCAGCTTTTCTTGTTGATTTATGAACACTACATCACCTACTTGAGGAGCTTTTATAAATGTTCCAAACATTTCGCTACCAAAATCTATTATATAAATATTTAATTCATCTGATGAATGATTTATTATCAAACTATATATAATAGATGTTAACATTATTTCATTACCACTAGAACCATATATCAGTGTATTTCCATTTTCGTTAAAATTTATTTTTAATAAATCTTGTTTTTGATTACTAGGATCGTCATATTCTCCGACTACAGCTTCAATATTCCAAGGAATTGCTGAATAAGCATATTTCCTTATTAAATTAGTAACAAATATCTCACCAGGAATTTTATCGAGCCACAACTTTTTAGCTTTTAAATTTTTTGTTAATGCAATTTGATAAATATGTTTAAGTACCGCAGGTAATTCTTCTCCATGGCTAACTTCTCTTTTACCTTCAGTTGTCTCAATATTTCTAATTGTATCTCCTATATCATTTATAAAAGATATATCCCTATCTACAATTTTTGTTATTTTATCTTTTGGAAAATATTTAGTACCTGCATAAGCAGCTTGACCAATTGCAAAATAATCATTATAACCTACTTGCAAATAAAATCTGCCTGCTTTTTTTAAAGTTGCTGCATCTGGTCTTTTTATTACATCCATACTGTCTGCTCTTTCTTGAACTTTTAAACAAACTTTAAATCTAGAGTTAGACCATATTTGATCATCTACTATGCCACTAGGTTTTTGCGTAGCTAATATTAAATGAACACCCAACGAACGCCCAATACGAGCTGCACTTATCAATTCACTCATAAATTCAGGTTGTTGACTTTTTAACTCAGCAAACTCATCAGAAATTATAAACAAATGTGAAATAGGTTCATCTATAATCCCTTCTCTATACAATTGTTGATATTTATATATATCTAAAGTGCTTTCATTAAGTTTTTCTTTAACTTCACTAAATAATTGCTGTCTTCTTTTAAGTTCACTTTGAATAGAAGATAAGCTCCTTTTAATTTCAGCAGCATCTAAATTTGTTATGGTACCTGCTAAATGAGGTAAAATTATACCAGTTAATTTATTTTCAAAAGCATCATTTAAGCCTCCTCCTTTATAATCAATAAGTACAAATGATACTTCATCTGGACTAAAATTAACGCACATTGACAAAATAAATGTAATTATAAATTCAGATTTACCACTACCAGTCATACCCGCTATTAAACCATGTGGTCCATGGAACTTCTCATGCAAATCTAAATTAAATAATTCACCATCTTCTCTAATTCCAATTGGTACGCTTAAACTATTAACAGGATCATTTCTAGTCCATCTATCTAATATATCCAATTGTTCAACTTTACCAATTTTATACATTTCTAAAAATCCAACTGAATTTTTAAGTTCATTTAACACTGATTCTGTTTTAATAGGTATATTAGATAATTTTTCACACATAAGTGGTATATTTATTCCATCTACACTATCTAATTTGAATCCTTGTTGATTATTTTTATTTAAATCATTTTTAATGATCGCACCATTTACTCCATCTACTGTTAAAAAATCAGTTATTTCATTTGGTAAATTAGATATACCGTCATTTAATACTAAAAGTCCAAATCCTATATTATTTTCTTCTTTTAATATTTTATTTATAATATCTACATTTTTAACTCTCTTAATATTATCAACTACTATTAAATAATATGGCTGGGCATTTTTATAATTTATGTTTCTTAATACTTGTTTACCATCTTCATCAGTATATTTTCTTTCAGTAAATACTTGTTCTAAATAAAATGATAATTTCAACATATCTTCATAATTATTTGCATAAAACCTCATATCTCTACTATCACTCCAAACATGAGGTAATATTTTTAAACTTTGCCATATATTATCGCTATCATCACTTATCATAAATACTAATTTTAAATCATTGTATGCATGATATGTTACGAGTTGTAAAATTATGCTTTTTAACATATTAATCCTATACATATTTGGCCCGATTAAAACCAATTTATTTCTTTGCGCCAAATCTATTGTAACAGGACAATCAGATATTTCTTTTGAATTTTCAGTTAGATTAGTTAATTCGGCTTTTAGATTATCTTCTGACATTGAAAAATCTTCAACTGAATAATTGAGCCTTAACTTTAAAGGAATAGTCCCTATTCCTAATCTTACATTTATAAAATCATCACTTTCTATTTGTCTTTCCCAAAGATTTCTGTTCTTATTCAATATTATATTTTGTAAATATTTAGGCTCTGGATAATTTTCTAGTAATATTTGATGTTGATTATGCTTAATACTCTCTATTTTATTTCTTTTTTCTATTAGGTATTCAGTATATTTTTTTTGCCTTTTTTCTTCACTTTTTGCTTGTTTTTTCTTGTTATATTTTTTTAACAAAGTAGGCCACAATAAAATAGATCCAATCATAGCAATTGCTATAATTATTGAAGGTAAAATACTCATAAGTGTAGTTTTGCCAGAGCCTAAATTAGCAAGTGATGTTGAAATGCTTACAGCAGAAGTCATTGCCATTGTCAACATTGGTCCTAAAGTATATATAACTGGAGTATCATCAGGCTCTTGTTTTCCTGGAGGACTATCAATTTGTAGTTCATCTTCTACAACTGATGTAACAAATCTAGGCTGTCTTGAAAAATATTCATTTTCATTATATAAAGATAAATTATCATCATTAATGGTTGGAGTTATATCTTTATTATATTTTGGTAATTCTTTTTTAAATATTTTTGATGTATTAATCTTAATATTATCATCTTTCATACTAATAATAATATAATCATTTAATATAATAAATGTATATCCTACTATAAAGATTTTATCTCCTGTTTCAAGTTTTTTTGATTTAATTCTATTATTATTAACATATACCCAGTGTTTGTTAGAAATATCTTCTATAAAATAACCATCTTTATCTTTTTTCAAATTAATTACATCATTTGTTATTAAATTATTTTTAATAATTATACTATCACTATCATTTTTGCCAATAGTATAATTACCATTTTCTGATATTGAATAAGAAACATATGATGTATCATTGTCTTCACTAATATAAATATAAGATGGTACTTTTATATCATTTTCTTCTAAAATTTCAAGCTCACAAAAGCAATTAGGCAACAATTCTTGTCTATCTATTAATTTGTCATTAAATTTAATTGAACACATTATATTGCTTAATATAAACCATTTTTCATTTATTTTTTCCATTAATATTAAATCTCTAAAATTATTATTAGAATCTTTATCTTTAATCCAAAATTGACTTACACTATCATCAGGAAAGTTGTATTTAAGTAATTTTTCTGGTTTTATTAATATTATATGCATTATTATTCACTTCCCATTTTATCCTTTTCAAGATCAAACACTGTATCTTTAAATTTTACTTCATTGTTTTTCAATATTTTTTAATATTATAGTTGTTCTTTTACTTTTCATAGAGTTATTTAGTAATGTATTAATTTTAGATATATTATTTTTTAAAGATTTAAGATAAATTTAAATCAATTCCTTTTTATTTTATCAATATCTAAATTATCATTACTTATAATATCATTATATCATGTATATCGTTTTATAACAAATAATATATTAAGTTTTAATATTTTTTTTAATTAATTTAAAAACCAGACTGAATTAAATTGTCAATCTGGAGTTTTTAGTTATTAATAAAAAATTGTAAATTAATTTTTTAAATTTTCAGCTGTTCTTGCTAAACCTGCTTCTGTTTTTTCAGTAGCCTCTGCTGCTGATAAAATCATATTTGCAAACTGATTTACTAACATAATATAATCATCAAATTTACTTTTAAGAGAATCATATCTTGCACCCATAGTTTCTTTTGCATCACCAACATACACATCAGTGGCTTTTACTCTTTGCATAGATTGATTAAATTCATCAAAAATTCCTTCCATAACTTTTGCAGATTTTAATATATTATTAGCACCATTTCTAGTTCTTTCATACTCTATATCAGATCTTAATTCGCTCATTTTTTCCTCCTATCTATTGGTATAACTATCAATTATATTTTGTTCATTTTTATCAACAGTATTTGCAGATAATATTAAAAATTCTCCATATTCATTAATAGTTTTTGTCATTAAATCTAGCTCATTTTTTTTCATTCTTATTTTACTTTCTATTACTTTTGCAGCTGGTGACACATAACTACTTGGCAATTCATCAATTATCCTATATATTGTTCCTACTTCATTTGCAAACAAATGACTTTGTGATATTTCTTTATTTCCCTCTTGTCTTAAAGTCATAGGATCTGCTAAAAATCTTTTTGACATATATCCTCCTTATCTTCATAATTATTTTATCATATTATCTATTTATAGTAAATAAATTTACAATTAATTGACATGATTTATGTTATTAGTTTAAACCTATCACTCACATCAGGTTTATCAAATGTAAAATTTAAGTCACTTCCACATGAGCATTTGAATTATGTTTTAAGTTATTGTCTTTTTTACCCAATTTAAATAATAATTATAACTACCACATATTTTATCTTTATCACTAAATGTTTTCTTGAGTAAGAACTTTTTATAAGTCTAGTTTATGAATACGAAATATATTTAGATAAAATCTAACTTTCATCTTTAATTACCACAATATCACTTGCATTTACACCATAATTACCATAAATTTCTACTAATATCTGGTTACTATATTTTGTGTTTGCTTCATTATTTCAGGTAATTCTCCATTCTTTATTAATAATTATTATTGTTTTTCAGTCCGTTGCATGTAACTATTTGCATAGGTGATTACATATTAGATGTAGCTATTACTTCTAAAGTTTATCCAAATGTATTACCACATTCACCATCTAGAATTTTATATGTTTTTATTCCTATATTTTCATTATAATTTTTTTATATGTAGTTAGTATATTTACTGACATATCTACTACTTATTAGAGTTATCAGAATTTTCTTTATTTTTAGACTCTAAATATATTTTTTTCATTTCATTATCTAAATTATTTTTTTTATCATACATCTTATTTATATTCTTTTTTGTTTTTTCTCTTTCCTTTTCTATATTAAATATAATTTTTTTATATGCCAGTTGATTGTTTTCATCTATATTTTGTATAATTCTATTTATTCTCTTTCCTTTTATTGATAATTTTAAATTTTTTATAATATCATAAAAATTTTTTTTAACATTTCCAAACCTTTCTTCAAGATCATCATAATATTTTAACTTGCTTTTTTCATCATAAATATTCTCATTTATTATATTTATCTTTTTTTTTACTTCATATATTTTGTTGTCAATTTTTTTATCACTATTATTCATGCACATATTCCCCATTTCTATATATATAAAACATTTGACATCATCAAGTTTAAATAATTTTAAAAAAATTAAGAGCAATTATATTGTAGTATATTTTTATTTTATATAAACTTTCATAAGCATTATATCATTTTAACTTAGTAATGTAAATTAAAATGATATATCAAATTAAAAACATTATTGAACCATTCAATAATGTTTTATTCTAATATTAATAATCTTTCTCTTCATCATAAGATTTTTCTTCTAAATCTTCTTTTGATTTTACATATTTATGTGCACCAAATGCAGTTCCACCAACAACAGCACCAACACCTGCAACAACTCCAATAGATTTTGCGATGTCTTGACTTTTACTAATTTTATTAATATCTGCATTTGTTATATCAATTATTTCTTCATCGAATGAATTAGGCTTTGGTATTTCAGTTACTATATTATCATTTGCTGGCTCTTTAGGTGGAAGTTCTATAAATGTATTATCTTGATTATTTCCTAATTGATTCTCTATATTATTAATATTTGAATCTGTTACTGCACTAGGTATCTCATTAGTTGGCTTTATTATATTTTCATTTATTATATTATTATATCCATCATTATAATTATTATTATATGATGGAACTTTATTTAGTGTTTCAATAGGTTTTGCTGTTGATGATGTATTATTATTAATAATTGGGGTTTCACTTGGGGTTGTTACTGATGATGCATCATTATTAATAATTGGAGTTTCACTTGGGGTTGTTACTGATGATGTATCATTATTAATAATTGGAGTTTCACTAGGGGTTGTTACTGATGATGTATCATTATTAATAATTGGAGTTTCACTAGGGGTTGTTATTGATGGCGTATTAGTATTATTGGTTGTTTGATTAGTCGTAAATGCCAAATTATCATTTATAATTTCTTGACTTATGTTGTTATTAACAGGTATATTTGAATTTATATTATGTTCCATATAATTATTTTCATTTGAAATAGATACTATGTGTTGATTCATTGAAGAATCACTAGTTACATTACCAGGTAATGATACAACTGGAGTCATATAATTTTTATCAGTAGTTGAATATTGATAAGTGGGTACACTAATAGCATTAGAAACATTATTAGTTGAATATGCAACTCCATAATTAATATTTCCATTATTAATCCCAGCTGCTTTAAATATTTCTTCAACACTACTATATTCTTTATTTAATGATGGTTTACTAGAAGACATGTATACATATCCGCCATTTTCACCAGGAGCAATTAATGAATAATGTGTATCAGTACATATAGCAACTGCTTTTCCACTATCTACCGAAGAAGCTATTACACTACTTGAATTTGGATTATTACGTATTGATAAACTTTCAGGAGTAATTCCATATTTATTAAATATTTCCATTTGATTACTATTAGGATCTCCAGCTCCACTTGATACACCAAAATCTTCTCTTTGAGCAGTTGAAATATTAACTATTCCACCACTTGTTCCAGTTTGAATTTGATAAATTTGATCTGCAGTTATATAATTACCTGATAATCCAGAAACTATCATAGCAAGAGTAGCCCATCCACAGCCTCTTATACTCATTGTACCATCATAATCATCTTGATTTATATATGGAATACCTAAAGCATTAGGAACTGTATTTGCAAAACTTAAATAATCAAAATTAGCAGTATTTCCACTAAATGATGGGGTATAAGAATTAACTCTTCCAGTTACATAATTACTAACTTGTGTTCCATAATCATTATATATATTTTGAATTTCATTATTTATCATATTAGTGGCATCTTTAATAATTTCTTCAAATCCCTCCAATTTATAAATTTCAGCCTCTAATGTTTCTATCATTTTTTGTATGTTTGTTATTTCTTCCCTAAAAGCTTCTCTTTCAGTATAACTATACACATATTCCCATACTTTATATTCAGATTTAATATATTTTCCAGTAAGTGAATCTACACCTTCGCTGCTCTTAGTAACTAGATGCATTGCATCTATTTTATCTTGCAATTCTTCTATATCTAATTTTAAATTTGTTACTTGATTTCTTAACTCTGGAATCCTTGTCGTATCTAAACTAGTATCTGGATACATATATTCTTTTATTTTTTTCATTGCTTCATTGATTGTTGACATTAATTTTTGACAAGAATTTAATCTTTTATCTTGCAAATCAGACAAAACAAATAAATTATCTTTAACAGTGTTCCAAACAGGCCCTTTCAGATTAGTTCCTATAACATTTGATAAATTTTCTATCTCGCTTTTAGTAGATTTTGCACAATCTATCTCACTTTGTAAATTAGACATTATTGAACCAGATGGGCTCATAATATTTTCAATATCACTTATATTAACGCAACCTATTTTAGTTACATCATTAGCAATGGGTATTTGAAAATTTTTAAAAAAATTAACACTATTATTATATTCTAAACCAACTAATTCATTTAAATTTGTATATGCTCTATCATTATCAAAACTAATAGTGTTTGCTGTAGATAAATTACTAGCAAGAGATGATAAATCACCATCCATATCATAATAATTTTGTGCTATCTTATTAATTAATAATAATTCATCTCTTACTCGATGATGCAGATCATTAGAAACACTTAAAAATACATTTTGGGCACTAACTACTCCATTTATTATACTTGCAGTACTTGTTATTTCTTGAGTTTTCGGAAAAAAAAGCCCATCATTATTTTTCATTGCTGATGAAATTGCATTAACTTTATCCATTACTACATTTATATCAGATAAAATTTGACTATTTTCATTATTTTTACTATCATTTAATACAATATTAAATTCACCTGGTATGCTAACTAACTTAAATTTGTCTTCATCTTCATAATATAATAGAAGTTTAAATCCACCCTCATCAGTAGCTTTTAAAAGAAATTCCATAATTGCATCTTCATTAATATTTTGATGTTGTGCCTGACTATTTAATTCTTCATAAAATTTAACATCTAATCCATACTTATCTTGTAATCTTTTTATTTGCTCTTGAATATTTGCATCTTGACCCATAATTCTATTAAAATTAATTCCACTTTCATTTGGACCAACAGCATAAATCTTAATATTATCATTTCTTAAGCTAGATAAATCAAATTTGCTAAGTTGACTATCATCAATACTAAATCCGTCTATTAAATACATAGAAATATCTAAATCAGGATACTTTTCGGCAATTATACTTGTATTTTGCATAGTGGCTTGAGCTCCGGCACTAAACCCATAAGTATTTAATTGTTCAACAGTTTTATTTAAACATTCAGTAAACCTCATTGCTATATCTGGACTATTTCCTTCATCACCGCATCCATATCCAATAGTATATATGCCGTCATTTAAAGTTCCATTATTAACAGCGTTTCTAATTAAAGCAGCATCATTCATACTTCCGCCTGAGCCAGGTATATAACTATATATGTTAACATTATTAGATAACAATGTATTTGTATTTGCATATATTTCTGTTTTTCCATTTATAGTAAAAGAATATATATCATTCCCCTTATCAACAATTTCAACATTTCCAAATTCTTGTTCTAATTGAGTTTTAAAATTATTTAAAGCATCTGTATTATTTGACATTTTATTACCTACTTTCATAATAATTATATCATTTTATTAATATTAAGTAAATTAAAAAATGTCTTATAAGACATTGTAAGACATTTTTTAACATAAATAGCTTCCACTAATTTTTCTTTTAATAGCAGATCCAACCATTCTGCCTAACTCTAAAGCCAAATCAAATGCTCTAATTATTGCATTTAATGCAGTAGCGCTAAGCCCACCTCCTTTTATTTGTATTAATTCATAATTAGTCATTACATGATAACGGCCTTAAATATCCGTCAATAACACCTATTAAGAATGTTGCAACTGCTCCAAGCCCAATTCCTATTGTTATCCAATTAATTGCGCCACCTTTTACATTGATTAACTCTTTTTGTGCTAACATAAGACCTCACTCCTTTCTAATTTGTATTTTAAATTAAACATATTAATCATTTCTTTTTTATGAGATATACATATAACTGTTTTATCTTTAAAAATATCAAATATTTTATTCAAAATTTCAATTTCTTCTTCTAAATCCACTTCACTTAAAGCCTCATCTAATATTAAATAATTACAATCTTTTAAAATACTTCTTGCTAATACTACCTTTTGTCTTTCTCCTCCTGATATATTAAATCCATTATCTTCAATTATAAAATTATTTCTCATTAATTTAGAATCTCTTAATTTTTTTAGATTACATACATCTAATACTCTTTCATATTCCTCCTCACTTACTTTTCTTCCATAAATAATATTATTCATTAAAGTATCATTTTCGATAAAACTATTTTGTGATACATAAGTCATATTGTCTGAAATAATACTTGGGGCTATATCTTTCAAATTAATACTCCCTATATACACTTTTCCTTTGTAATCCTCAAAATATTTTAACAATATTTTGATAATAGTACTTTTACCATAACCACTATTTGAATATATCAAAAACTTACTTCCATATTTTATATTTATATTAACATTTTCAAATATATTATTAATTCCATCATAACTATAAGATAAATTTTCAATTCTAATATCTTCTTTTATCTTTTTCTTACTAAATTCATAACTATTTGACTTTATAATTAATAAATCATTAATTCTATTATAAATATTCTTAATATAATTCACATTTGGAAATAAATCCATTATCTCTTTAAAAGGTTCTTTAAAATAATACATTATTGAATTAAAAAGCACAAATTCTCCTAATGAAATAATATTCTTACTAATAAAGATAACACTTACAAAAACATACAATATATTAAATACGCCATTAATACTATTTTTTAACATTAATTGTTTATTAATTGACTCTTGGTATAATTTTATTTTATTCAAAAAAATTATATAATTTATTTCTATCTTTTTTATTGTTTCATCATTTAAATTCAAATTTTTATTTATTTCATACCCATTAATACTTTCATTTAAAGTCTTATTGTAATTTCCTTCATTAATTAGTACATCTTCACTTTTCTTATTAAAAGAACTTTTAAATATCACTACAGTCAAATAATATAAGCCTAATTCTAAACAAGTAAGTAAAAATAGTTTTATATTAATAGTTAGAAGTATAAATAAGCTAATAATTACTAATATAATATTAGTAGATACATTTAATACTATACTGCTTAAAATATCTTTAAATATTTTTAAATCATTTAATCTACTTATGCTTTCACCTGTGGATTTATTTTTAAAAAATTGATATGGAAGGTTAAAATATTTTCTTATAACATCATTATTTAATTTAATTGAAATATTCATTTCAATATTAAAGATATATTTATTCTTATAATAATCAAATATATTTTTAATAAAATATGATATTAAAAATAATATAGAAACTATAACTAAAAAATCAAATCTATAATTAGGCAAAATTAAATCAATGCAAATAAGCATATAATAATTTCCAATAGTTGCTATAAATAAAGTTATTAGTGATAATATTATTATTTTTATTGCACTATTTTTTTCTAATTTAATGTAATCACTTATAAAATTAAATAAACTTTTATGATTATTAATTTTTTCAAATTTTTTAACTGGATATATAACTATAGATGTATTTAAATATATTTTTTTAAATTCTTCAATACTTAATTTAGTAATATCACTAGATGGATCCATAACTATTAAGTAATCTTTTTTTACTCCATAAATAACGATAAAATGATACATACCATTTTTAAGAACATGACATATTATAGGAAATGATATTTCTCTATTAATTATATTCTCATAAGTATAATGAATTCCATATCCATCAAAACCAAAACTCCTTGCACCGTTAATTATATTATAAGCATTTGTTCCATCAATATCAGTCTTTAAGATATATGTTACTTCCTCATGTGAGGCCTCACATCCATAATATTTCATTATAGATAATAAACATGAAGGACCACAATCTTTAAAACCATTTTGCCTAATGATTAATTTTTTATCCATTCTAACCCTCCTATTAATATAATTAACCATTTATTTAAAGAACACTACTTTTTTAAACAATTTTTGCAAAATAAAAAGCTTCAAGTGAAGCTTTACTTCTTTAATAATTTTGGTCTTCTTTTCTTTAACTCTTTTGGTTTTTTTGGATTTTTTTTCTTGACATTTTCCTCACTATCTTTATTAAATCTTTGTTTAAATGTTGGCCCTTCTAATAATATATACATACAAGTTTCTAATATTTTAAATAAACCAAGAGCTATAAAATAATAAGACATAATATATAATGATAAATATTTTCTAGTATATATAGATATTGCTATTATTGAACCTATTACTAATAATAATAATGCTATTGGCACTTTAACAAACAATTTATTTCTATTTAATTTTTTAATTTCAATTGTATCAAATATACCAAAAAATATTGTATATGCTATTACAATTAAAGCAAATGTTGTATTATAAAAATTAAATTTTGTAGCATCATAATTAATTAAAGTTGTCGTTGCAAAAATAACACTTATCAAAGATAATAATAAATAATTTAACTTTGTATCTTTTTTTACTAAAAAATAAGCTATTAAAGATAAAAATGCAAGAATATATAATGCTGAATATACATACACAGGTGAATTTATATAAGAATTTAAATCACTAATTGCAAGAAACATGTAACCAATAACAAGAATTACACTATACATTATTACATCAACAATTAATCTAACTTTTTTACTAATAATATTTTTCATTATCTTTACTCCTTTGAATTGTTTTTATCTGCAAAACCAAATATATCAAACTTTTCATCAAAAAATACATAAATTATTTTAAGCAATGCTACTGCTGGTGTTGCAATTATCATACCTAATATCCCAAATAAATATTCGAATATTAATAAAGAAATTATTATTGTTATAGGACTTAAATTCATTTTTTTACTCATAACAAGTGGCTGTAATATATTTCCCTCCAAAGTTTGTACTACAAATATAAATATTAAAGTTAATATACCAACAGTTGAACTTTGAGCAAATCCAAGTATTCCAGCTACCGCAGCTCCCATATATGGCCCAATATATGGTATTAAATTTGTAACTACACATACAAACGATACTAACACTGAGCCATTTAATCCTATAATTGAAAATCCTATTACAGAAACGACGAATAATAATAATGACAACCATAAAGTACCACTTACAAATGAATATAAAGCCTCATTTATTTTTATAAGTAAATATTTAACTTCAGATTTTGCTTTTTTAGGAAACCAATCAATAAATCCTTTAGAAACTTTATCAAAATCATACAATATGTAAAATCCCAATATTAAACTCAATAATATATTTCCAATACCACTTGCAAGTCCAGTAACAACATTCATTGCCATCGATGGAAGCCCTGTTTGTAAATCATTAATATATGTTTCTATTTTTATCATAAATTCTGCTTTTATATTATCTAAATTTTTTAAACTTAAATCAGATAAAGTAGCAAATACATTATTAATTTTATCAGTTATATCACTAGCAATTCCCGGAAGAGCACTAACTAAATCTGCTATTTGTGTTCCAAGTGATGAAATTGTAAAAAATAAAATTGCACCCACTACTATCAGCATAATAAGATATATAATAGTTACACTCAATCCTCTTTTTACGCCTTTCTCTGTTAGCTTATTAACAAATGGATGAAGTAGCCATGCAATAAACCATCCAAAAAATAATGGTGAAATAATTGATAAAATCTTTCCAATTATTGTAAGAATTTTCCACTCCCTTATTATTAATGTTAATACATAAATTAACAAAATTATAAATAATACAAATAATATTTTTAAAATTTTATTACCAATTGTTAGCAATTGATTGATTTTTTTAGAATTAATATCATCATTCATGAGAATCACCTTTCTTCAATATTATTATTGTATTGTTAATACACTATATTCTCTTTATATATACATCATAACATATTTTATTTAAAAAAAATAGTTCAAACAGAACTATTTATTCATTTTTTTTACTTGTTTTTTCATATAACTGCTAATTTGTCGCTCATATTTTTTAAACATGACTCCCACTCCAATTCCACCAGCAAAAGCCATCATTTTTTCTAAAGTTCTTATTTTCTCCACGCTCCTTTGTTACTATTATGGAAAAAATCAAACTTATTATACATGATTTATATAAGTTTTCCTATTATTAGCATATAAAGTTTTAATACATGTATTAAATGCTTGTAAACTTCCAATTATTGTCAAAGACGATTTAGCTCGTGTAACAGCCGTATATATAAGTTTATTATAAAACATTCTTACAAAACTATTAGCAAGAATTATGACCACATGATCATACTCACTGCCTTGAGATTTATGAATACTAATAGCATAAGCAAGAGAAAATTTGTCAAAATCACCATTTGTATATATTACTTTATTGTTTCCAAATTCTATTTCAACAATGGTTTTCTTATTTATAATATTAATGTCCTTAATATAACCAATATCTCCGTTGTATACATTATTATCTACATCATTAACAAGTTGTATAACTTTATCATCAATTCTACAAAATTTATCACCTATTTGATATTTCTTGTTTTTAGAATTAAATATATCTGCCATTAAAATATTTAAATTATCTATTCCATTAACACCTTTATACATTGGCACCAATACTTGAAAATTATCAAGTGAGATTTTCTTTGATTTAACATAATTACATATTTGTATTAAATAGCTTTTAATGTCCTCATCACTACTTTTAATAAATTTAAAATCATTATAATCGTCAATATTATTAAATTCTTTTTGATTTTTTATATCTAATGCTATATCTGATATATAACTCTCTTCATTAACTCTATATATTTTATTTAAATAAGTATTTTTAATGTTATTTTGACACAATAAATCTCTTAAAACATCCCCAGGTGCGATAGATGGTAATTGATTAACATCCCCAACCAATATTAATTTTACATTCAATCTTAATCCTTTTAATAATGAAGAAAATAAAAATATATCAATCATACTTGCTTCATCAACTATTACAACTTTTTCTTTTGCTTTATTATATTCATCTATTTGAAATGTTTCTAATTCTTTATTCCATTTTAAAAATTTATGAATTGTATATGCTTTATATCCAACACTATCTTGCATTTTTTTAGCACTTCTTCCAGTAGGCGCAAGTAATACTATATCATCTTTATTTATTTTATTTTTATTTTCTAATATTTGTACAATAGTTTTAATAATTGTAGTTTTTCCGGTTCCAGGACCTCCAGTTATAATATACAAATTATTATTTAATGCACCAATTATTGCTTTTTTCTGTGTATCATCAAATAGAATTTTATTTTTATTTTCATAATATTTTATATATTCCTTAACTTCTTTTGTTTTTTTCATTTCTCTTATATTATTTATTCTATTAATATTAGTTTTAATATACTTCTCAGCAATATAAAAATCATACAGCATTAAATATTTATCAATTTCCACAATTACATTTTCCCTTAATGATTCATCAACGTAAGTAATAAACATTTCACTATCAAATTTTTTATTAAAACATTTTTTCATTCTAATAAATAACTCTTCTTTTTGTATTAAAGTATCTCCACTTTCATAACACATATTGTAAATATTATATTTAATTAATGCTTTAATTCTATATGGATGATTATCATCATGAGTGTTTAAAAATATCAAATCCAATTTGTTAAATGATACATCTTTATCTAACATATATATATTTTCGCTTACAATATTCATTAAATCAATACCATATTTACTAATTAAATTAATAGATTCTTTAACACTAAAACCATAACTATTTAACTTAATAATTGCATCTTGATTAGATTGACTATCTATTATTTTATTATACATCATTTTAGCTTTATTTAAATTTATTGAATCAACTGTCGTTAATAATTCATAATTATTTTTAATAATATCAATAGTATTAGTTCCAAATTTTTCAACTATTTTTTTAGCTGTTTTAATGCCAATTCCCCGAAATAATCCACTACTTAAATATAATATTAAACTTTCTTTATCAGTAGGAGTTTTTATTTCATAACCTGATGCACTAAATTGAATTCCATATTTTGGATGATTAATCATTTTTCCATATAAAATATAATCACTATCATAATTTAAATCTATAAAGTCTCCAGTAAAACCAATAATCTTATTAATATATATTTCATAGTCTTCATCATTAGTTTCTTTTACTTTAAAAAGACCAACTTTATATGGACCACTGTTACTTTCAAATATAATTTTTTTAATATTTCCAATTATGAACTTTTCCATATAAATTATATTAGCACAAATATATTTATTTATAAATAAAAACTACAAATATTATTTTATTTGTAGTATATCTTTAATCATTATTCTCTTCCCCTCAATAGTGAGCAAATAATCATAGCTTTTTGATATTATTGTATATTCTTTTTCTTCATCCTTAGTTTTAATTATAAACTTTTTTTTATATACAAAATCACTTGATTTGAATAATTGATTTATTTTTTGCTGCATTTCATATTCAGATAATACTTTATCTTCATAAATACTTTCTTTATTGTCTAAATAAGAATAATAAACTTCTTTATTATTGCTTATTTTCTTATTTATTTTAGGAGCATATATTAAAGGTATTTTCTTTTGCATATTTACCATCCTAAAATACTATATTATTTTACATATTCAAATATGCTTTTTTTTTCATTTCTTTTTCTTTTATAGATTGTCTTTTATCATAAAGTTTTTTGCCTTGACACAATCCAATACTCACTTTAATCTTATTTCTAACAAAGTATATTTTTAATGGAATTAGAGTATAGCCTTTAGTAGTAATTTCATGATTAATTTTTATTATTTCTTTCTTATGTAACAATAATTTCCTTTCTCTTCTTTCATCATGATTAAATATATTTCCTTCTTCATATTTTGATATATACATATTTATTAAATACATTTCATTATCTTTAATTCTAGCATAACTATCATTAATACTTACTTGTCCTTTTCTTATACTTTTTATTTCTGTTCCAACTAATTGTATTCCTGCTTCATATTTTTCTTTAATAAAATAATCATAAGATGCTCTTCTATTTATTATTTCCATAATTACAATTTCCTTATTAGAGCAAAATCAACTTGTCTTTTTTTATGATCAGCAGCTATACATCTAACTTTTACTCTATCTCCATATTTTAATTCAACCTTTCCATTTTTAGTGTAAGACATCATCTTTTCATTATAATTATATGTTGAACCTATTGACTGATAATCATTTTCTGATTTTTCTAGTAAATCAACTCTACCATCTATATAATTATCAGTTTGTACAAAAAAGAATGATTGCATAAGTGAGTCTATAGTTGCTTCGTATTCATCACCAATATGTTTTTCCATAAAACGTGCTTTTAACATATCATCAACAGCATATTCACATTCATCACTATTTTTTTCTTGTTCAGAGATATAATCACACATTGTGCTTAAATAATTTTTCCAACTATTTATAAATGTCTCACTTAATGAGTAATCGTCTAATATATAACTTAAACTAGTATGATTTAATAAATCATCAAATCTTCTAATAGGACTAGTAAAATGTGTATATTTTTCACTAGCAAGTGCAAAATGTCCAATATTTTCAATAGAATATCTTGCTTTTTGCATGCTTCTTAATAACTTTTTATTGAGAATTTCAAAATTGCTTTCATTTCTCAAAAATTCCAATAATTTTTGGCAATCTTTAGTTGTTATATCTTCAAAATCTATATAATGTGGATAATGCACTCCAACTAGTTTTAAAAAATCCATATATTCTTTCATACTCTTTGAAGATGGTTTATCATGAATCCTAAATGTTGCAATTCTAAATTCATCTAAATATCTTGCTGTTTGTTCATTTGCTGCCACCATAAAATCTTCAATTATTCTCTCAGCAGGTCTTTGATTTCTTGCTTTTATATCTATAGGTTCATCACTTTCATCTTGATGTATTTTAGTTTCATCACTAGAAAATCTTAATTCTCCTCTTCTTTGCTTATTAGCAGATATTTTTTTTGATAATTCACTCATCAATTTAATAATTTGTTTGCATGGGACTTTAATACTAGTTCCTTTTTCCAATATAGTTTTTCCTTTTAAATCAGGATTTAATTCTAACAATTCATCTACAGTAACAGCATAAGCAAATGCTATATCAGATAAAGTTTCTTCTTTCATGGTATTGTATTCTAAAGCATTATAATCCTTAGTATCTTCGCTTTCAACACCATCAATTACATCTTGTATGGCATCATAATTCATTTTTTTCTTAGAGTGTATGATACCTTTAGTTATTTTTGAATTAACAACTTCTCCACTATGATTTATTTCCATTATACAACTTAATGAAAATCTATCTACATTTGGATTTAAAGAACATATGCCATTTGATAATTCAACAGGTAACATTGGTAATACTTTATTTCCTAAATAATTAGATGTTGATCTTATCTCTGCTTCTTTCCAAATAGAAGATCCTGGTTTTACATAATGTGAAACATCTGCAATATGTACACTAAGTAAATAGTTTCCATTAGGAAGTATTTTAACACCCACTGCATCATCTATATCTTTTGTATCTTTGCCATCAATTGTAACTACAACATCGCCTCTAAAATCTTCCCTATTATCTTTAAGTCCTTCTTCTATCATTTCATCAGTTATGGTTTTGGGTAATTTTTTTGCTTCTTCTAAAACTTCTTCAGGAAACTCTAATCTAAGAGAATACTCACATGCAATTTTAGCTATTTCACCAGATACTTCAGTTGGGACTTGTCCTTCATTTAATAATGCATTTTTATGTCCTAGCACTTTATCAATTTTAGCAAGCACTCTATTTTTGTCTAAATCTTTATCATATTCTAAATGAACTAACATCCCATCTACTAAATTCATATCTGTTTCTTTTATTTCAACAGTGTATGGTAATTCATCATTTCCAAACATTTCAAAAGTAATTTTACCTTCTATTTCTTTTACTTCTGCAATCGCACTTCCAAGAGATCTTTTTAATATTTTAGTGATTCTTCCTTCATCATATCTCTTTTTATCTATCTCTATACTAACTAAATCTTTATCACAAGCACCTTTCATTTTATCTCTTGGAATAAATACATCATCATGTCCTTCAATAATTACATGAGCATTTCCTTTTTCGTGCAAATCAACTCTTCCTATTAAATCATTATTAAGTTTATATGTATTTCCGCTTGCATTCCTAAGTATTCCATCTTTACATAAACTTTCTAAATTATCAATTACTTCTCTTATTTCATCTGCAGAATAATCATCTTTTATTTTTCTAATGATATCGATAGGATTTAATTTTCTATTTTCTTTTTTTATTATTTCTAATATTTTATCTTTTAAATTCTCTTTTTTAGTAATAGAATTTATTATTTCATCATAATTTTTCATAAATTCTCCTTCAGCTTAATTTTAACACAAAAAAATACTATTTGAATAGTATTTTTATAAAGATAATATAAATGATATTATTATAAATGCAAATCCAAGAGCATAAGTTAATCTAGTAATAAATTTTTCTGCTCCTCTTTCTTTTGTATGTCCAAGTAAAATTGAATTACCACCAGTAATTATTTGACCCGCATCACTTGCTTTACTACCTTGTAATAAAACTATAACTATTAACAATATTGATATAACAATTAAAATTTTTTCCATCTTCATCCCTCGCTTGTATATTTTACTATATTTTAATATATTTTGCAATTATTTTAACGAATAATTAGTATCTATAGTATTAGAAATTATATAAAACTTATTATTTTCTTCACTTAATGTTATTTCGCCTTTTAATTCTTTTAATTTATCAGTTAATGCTGTATACTCAGCTATATATATATTTCCTTTATTTTTTATATTATCTATACTTATTATATTTTTAATATTATCATCAAGTCTACTAATAGATGTTACTAAATATGCATTATAACTATAATATTTATTATTAACAATTTCACTATTTAATATCAATTCTTTATTAGTAAGATTTTTAAATACACTTTTCATATCATTTAAACTAACAAAATACCCATTACCTTCAATTGGATATATAGCATTTTTAATACAAAATTTTTTAGTATCTTCTGGTAAAACATTATCCCATTGCAATATTTTATTTATTTGAACCATTATATCATTTGTAGACATAGAACAAATATTATCACAATTAATATTTTCATTCAACACATTTTTTCTATAATAACAATTAGTATTTCCATTCAATAAATAATTTGATTTATTCATATATTCATTTTTACTCATACCACAAATATCATTATAAATATTATCAACACCAATTTCATTCATTTTACTACTCGCCATTAAATTAGATTTTATTAATGCATCTATGCTCAAAGTATTAGGCACTTCTTCAAAATTATAATTAAGTAGTCCAAGTAATGGAGATTTACTACTTAAAGTATCATTTTTATATGTTGTTGTTAAATAAGTAAACACTCTTTCTCTATTAGTTTCTTCTTTAGTTTTTTTAAAGCTGATATAGAAATAAATTATTATTACTAAAAATATTACTGCTGAAATTATTAATATACTTTTAATTAATAAATTTTTTGATTTATTTTCCATTTAATATTTCCTCCTCAATTTCTAATAGTCTATTAAATTTACAAGTTCTCTGCCCTCCTGATAAAGATCCTATTTTTATAAATGGTATATTTAATGCAATAGATACATCTATTATAAAAGTATCATTTGTCTCAGAAGTTCTATTTGACATAATACAAGTATAATTATTTTTTTTAGCAAGTACTACTGTCTGTAAAGTTTCTAAAAAAGTACCAATTTGACTTGGTTTGATGATTATTGAATTGCATAAATTATTATCTATTCCTTTTTGTAGTTCTTTTTTATTTGTTGCAAATAAATCATCGCCTACTATATTTATTTCTCTGCCGAGCTCTTTAGTTATTAATTTAAATCCGTCATAATCATTTTCAGCATATGGATCTTCAAGTGATATTATTGGGTAATTTCTTAATAACTTTAGATAATATTCTAATAATTGTTTACTATCATAAAAATCATTAGAAATTTTATATGTTTTATTTTGTTCATTATATATTCTATTAGCAGATATATCTAAAGCAATAAATACATCTTTTGATGGCTTATAACCGGCTATTTCAGAAGCTTTAATAATAAAGTTCAAAGCAGTCTCATCACTACTTAAATCAGGCATAAATCCACCATCATCTGAAAGCGATGTATTATATCCTTCAGATTCTAATAGTTCTTTTAAAGCATGATATATTTCACTAGCACATCTAAGGCTTTCTTTAAAACTATCTTTTTTAGGAACTATCATAAATTTTTTTATATTTAGATTATTTTTCCCTCCATTAATTAAGTCAAACATTAATCTTGGTATTTTCTTTTCTCTACTATTTAAATATTCATATAATGGTTTACCTTTTTCATGAGCAGCTGCTTTTAAACAAGCTTGACTTACAGCAAGAATACTATTTGCCCCTAAATTACTTTTATTTTCACTTCCATCAAGTTCTATTAATTTATTATCTATTTCAGTCTGATTGACTACATTTATGTCAATTATTGCATCTTTAATTTTTGTATTAATAGTATTTACAGCCATTAAAACACCTTTACCAAAATATCTTTCATTATTATCTCTTAACTCAAACGCTTCTTTGTTTCCTATAGTATCTCCACTTGGAATACTAGATACTCCAAAAAAACCACTTTCTGTTAATACTTTGACCTCGATAGTTGGAATACCTCTTGAATCCAAAATTTCTCTTGCTTTAATATCAACTATTTTACTCATAAAAAGTCCTCCAATTACTATATTTATTTTATCAAAATAATGATACAAAGTCCATTAAAAAAGACTTATTAAAATAAGACTTTTTTCTCATAAGTAGTACCTTCTTTAGAATCTTTAAGTACTATTCCTATATTATTTAATTCATCTCTAATCTTATCAGATAAATCATATCTCTTTTCACTTCTAGCTTGGTCTCTAAGCTCGATAATAAACTTAATTAGAGAGTCTTCTTTACTATTATCTGTTGTATTATTAAATGATAGCCCTAGTATTTGATTAACCTCTTCATCAAAAAATTTTACAATATTAGTTAATTTATTCTTATCATCAGTTTTATTAATTATTTTAACTAATTCATACAAATAACTTATAGCAAGTGCAGTATTAAAATCATCATCCATTGCTTCTAAGAAATTATTTTTAATTTTAAATATTTCTTCATCAATAGTATAATTTTTTACAATATTACTCCTAGCCTTAATAAGTGCATTTACAATAGAATTATAGTTCTTATTAGCTTCTATTAATTTATTATCATCAAAATCAGTTGGTTTTCTATAGTGAGATAATAATGTATAGAACCTAATTACTATTGGATTATATTTTTTAAATAAATCAGGTAAAGTAATAAAATTACCAAGAGATTTTCCCATTTTTTGACCATTAACTGTTACTAAATTGTTATGAATAAAATAATTAACGAATTTACATTCATTAGCACATGTAGATTGAGCAATTTCACATTCATGATGTGGAAATATATTATCCATACCTCCACCATGAATATCAAAAGTATCACCTAAATATTTTTTAGACATAACAGAACATTCAATATGCCACCCAGGATATCCATCTCCCCAAGGGCTTGGCCATTTCATTAAATGATTGTTATCAGCATTTTTCCATAATGCAAAGTCTTCAGGTCTTTTTTTGTCATCTGCTAATGTTATCCTCTTTCCACTCATTGTATTGTCTATTGTTCTATTTGATAATTTACCATACTCTTTAAACTTAGATACATCAAAATAAACATTATTGTTTTCGGTAACATAAGCATAACCTTTATCAACTAGTGTTTTAATCATATCAATTATTTCTATAATATGACCAGTAGCTCTACAAGAAATATCTGGTTTTAATACATTTAATTTTTCCATACAATCAAAATAAGATAATTCATATTTGTATGCAATTTGATAAGGGTCTACTTGTTCTATTTTAGCCTGTTTTTCTATTTTACTTTCTCCCTCATCACTATCACCAACTAAATGTCCAACATCAGTAATATTTTGAACATATTTGACATTATATCCTTTATATTTAAGATATCTATATATAGTATCAAAACTGATATAACTCTTTGCATGACCTAAATGTGGAAAACCATAAACTGTAGGTCCACAGACATACATACCTACATTATTCCCATGTAATGGGATAAATTCTTCTTTTTTATGACCAATTGTATTATAAACTATAAGTGACATATGCCCAACACCTCTTTCATAATGATTCTACCATATTTTTTTCTTTTATTCTATCTTATTTTATTCTATTATTCCTCTTTTTTTGCTTCTATTTCATTATTAAATAAAGAATTTCTTACTTGATTTTCAATTTCTTTATATAGTTCAAAATTTTTCTTTAAAACAAGCTTAACATTTTCTTTACCTTGCCCAATCTTTTCACCTTTATAACTAAACCAAGAACCACTCTTATCTATTATTCCAAGATTACTTGCAATATCAATAACTTCTCCTATTTTAGAAATTCCTTCACCATACATAATTTCAACTTCTGCTGTTTTAAATGGTGGAGCAACTTTATTTTTAACTACTTTAATAACGGTTTTATTTCCAATAACTTCACCATTAACTTTAATTTGTTCTGCTCTTCTAACATCTAATCTTACAGATGAATAAAATTTTAATGCTCTTCCTCCAGGAGTTGTCTCAGGATTTCCAAACATAACTCCAACTTTCTCTCTTAGCTGATTAATAAAAATACATATAGTGTTTGTTTTATTAATAACACCACCCAGTTTTCTCAATGCTTGACTCATAAGTCTTGCTTGTAACCCAACATGAGAATCTCCCATCTCTCCTTCAATTTCAGCTTGTGGAACCAAAGCTGCAACTGAATCAATTACAATAATACTCATTATTCCGCTTCTAACTAAAGCTTCTACTATTTCTAATGCTTGTTCTCCTGTATCAGGTTGGCTTAACAATAATTCATCAGTGTCAACGCCTAATTTTTTAGCATATACAGGATCTAATGCATGTTCTGCATCAATAAAAGCAGCTCTTCCACCTTTCTTTTGTACCTCGGCAATTGCGTGAAGAGCTATGGTAGTTTTTCCGCTTGATTCGGGTCCAAATATTTCAATTATTCTTCCTTTTGGATAACCTCCAACGCCAAGTGCTTGATCAAGAGCTATTGATCCACTTGATATCACATCTATATTATTAACACCTTTTTCTCCTAATTTCATAATAGCGCCCTTGCCAAATTGCTTTTCAATATCTGCTAATACTTGTTCAAGAGCTTTATCACTATCTTTTTTCATAATTTTCTCCTTTATTACCTTAATTTTAAAACAATTATATATCTTTGTCAATATTTTTTTACGAACAAATATTTGCTATAATTAAAAAATAAGAAAATTTATTTATTAATAATTAAATTATTTTAAAAAAAATACAATAAAAAAAGTAATTATATATTTATAAAATTAAGTTTTATTAAACAATAATTGCATTTTGTTATAATTAAAAAAGTAACAAATGTTACTTAGAATTTAATATATATTTTTTATTTTTATTAAAATATTCAACACCACTTATTACCGATAAAATACAAGCTATCATAATAAGTACCTCTGCTACTTTATTTATACCAAATAACGAAAATGGTAAGTTATAAAAGAATAATAAAGTAAGTCCAAACATCATACATACTGTTTTTAATTTACCAGTTTTAGATGCAGCAACCGCACCACTTTTACTACCTGCTACCATTTTTATAGAATCAACTGCTATATCTCTACATATAATTATAACAGGAATAATTACACTCAAACTTCCATTAACAGCAAATATTATTAAAACACTATTTACTAATATTTTATCTGCGATAGCGTCTATTACTTTGCCCATGTCAGTAACTAAATTATATTTTCTTGCAAGGAAACCATCAACAAAATCAGTTAAAGATGCTATTAAAAATATAACACCACATATTAAATATTTACTATCTATAATAAGATTAGAATTTATCATTATTTCTGGAAATGATATACCTATTTTTTCAACAGGAAATATCATTAATAACATCAATAATATAGATAAAATCATTCTACAAATTGTAATTTTATTAGGAACATTCATAAACTTACCTCCAATTAGTAAAAATACTACTAGTTGCTACTACTTCTTCATTACTAACAAACCTAACAATTAATACAACTAATATTATAAGAATCATAACAGAAACACCATATATTAATATATATTTAAAATTATTATTTGTCTTAGTCGGATTTGTATAAGGTGAAACCACTTTATTTTCTTTATTTTTAAGTTCCAATATATTTATTTCTCTAGTTTGTTCTAATATTTCATCTAATGGTATCTTTGATGTATAACCAAATATAAAATCATTGAATTTGTCTATTATTTCATCTTCATCTAAATTTAAATATTTAGCATACTTTTTAATCAAATCTTTAAGAAAAAATACATCTTTAAATGCATTAATATTCCCATCTTCTAAATTTTCAAGTTGACTTTCAGTTATATTCAAATCTTTAACAACTTCTTCTTTTGAAATACCAATAGTTCCTCTTGCTTCTTTAAAAGCATCTCCTATTTCCTTCACATTCATTCTCCTATATAATATATATATAATAATTTTTAATAAGCCATGTTCTGTACCTAAAAAGGTGACATACATCTATCTAAAGATTTCTCTTTCCCTTACTCTTTTATTATTCATTTGTAAGAGTTCCCCTACCAAATTTGGGTTTCTCACTCGTGGGGTTTACCATCGTTTCACTTTACTATTCCTAGTAAAATCGTCTCTGTGGCACTTTATGTTTACTTTAATCAGAACTTGATTATTTCAACGCCGTTAGTATAAAAATATACTACCTAAGGTTATTTTTTCCCTTAGCACGAACATTTTCATGCATTCCAGCATGAGTGAGCATGGACTTTCCTCTACATATATTATATGCAGCGTATGTCTAAAAAATTATTCTCCATATACTACTTTTTCTAAATCACTAATTCTTTTTAACAAATCAACATTAGTTACACCCTTAGAGCCGGCTATGTCTAATGAAGCTTTTAAATTTCTAACTTCAGCTTTTAATCTAGAATTCTCATTTTCTAAAGATTTAATTTCACTTATTAATCTCTTTTTTAGTGCATCAAATTCAACATAATCTTTAATTATTAAATCTAAAAATTGATCAACTTCTTGAGGTCTATATCCTCTAGCATCAATTTTAAATTCTTTTTCTAATATTTCCCTCGCAGTTAGAGATTGTTTCTCCTCATACATCATTTTAGCCTCTCTTCCAAATACAATTTTACATCAAAAAGACATATTTTGTCAATAAATGTATTTTGACCAAATTTAATAAAAATATATAATTTTATATTTATTTATTATTTTAAATTTAATAAAATCTTAACTAATTCTAAAAGTTGCTACCACGCCTCTTTTTCAATATGAAAAGGTACTATAATTTTAAACCATCATAACAAAAAATAAATCTTTGAATATTTGTTTAAGTGATAAACAAGAGATAACTTAATACAACATAATGTCATGTGTAATTCACTATTTATTTCCATTTTAAACTTTTTAGTGATATTTTATAATATAATTTGGTATTTAAAAAACTTCATTTAAATTATAAAATGAAGTTTTTTTAATACAATATAAATCTAAAATACAATCATTAATCATTAAATCTAAATCTTTATAAATCTTATTTATATTTTTGGTTTTTCCCACCTCCAAATAAATAATAACTCATTTAAATTTAACTTTCATTACATTCGACATAACTAGATATATTAATCCAAAATATTCTTATATTGATCATAAATTATACTAAAATCTGTTGTTCCAACATTAACAAATTCTAAATAATATATTTTTATATTATTATTTAATGAATAATCTATTTTAATTCCATTAATTAAAGTATTGTTATAATTTATATTTATATTTATAATATCACTACTATCATTACCATAAGTTGTATTATAAGTTTCATTTAGTTTTGTAAAATAATCATTTCTATCTATTTTACAACTTACATTATTTATACTTTTAAACTTAAAATCACACATAGAAATAATTTTTTTTAAAAAATTTACATTATAATATCTATCTTCTATAAATGGTAATTCATTAACTTTATTTAATTTTCTATCATCTGGATTTATGCTATATATATTATTATTATATTTTATATATCCAACAGTATCATTTTCTCTTTCATATAATTCCAATTTTGAATCATTATAATATATATACTTAGTTATTGTATTATTAATATTTTCTTCTATATTTAAAGTATAATTATTATTAATTTTATTTAACAAAGATATTATTTTTTCACTATTTACTTGAGGTTCTTTTTTTACATGTTCATTATTACTAGAAAAAATTACTACAACCATCATTACAATAACTATTATTCCACATGCTAAAGTTACTTTTTGTTTAATATCTTTTAACATAACTTTTCACCCAATAAATTTTCTTTCTTTCTTCCATTTACAAAATCTAAAGCAGACATTTCTTTCTTACCTGCTGGTTTTAATTTTTTAATAATTATTTCATTATCACTACAAGCAACACCTATACCATCTGAATATATATTAGTAATTGTTCCATATGCAGCATTTGTTTTATTTCCAACAATAGAAGATGATATTTTTATTATCTCGTTATTTAATATAGCATAAGCTCCAGGAAACGGATATAAACCTCTAATTAAATTATGAACTTCCTTAGCTTTTTTACTAAAATCTATTTTCTCTTCTTCTCTTTTAATATTATAAGCAAATGTAACTTCATTTGGATTTTGAGCTATTCTATCATTTGTTTTATTAAATATACTAGGTAATGTTTTTAAAAGAAGATCTCGTCCTAATATACTTAATTTATCATGTATAATACCAACATTATCCTCTTCATTAATATTTATACTTTCTTGTTTAATAATATCTCCATCATCCATTCCTTTAGCCATATACATAATGGTAATACCAGTTTTATTATACCCATTTATTATTGCCCTATGTAATGGACTACCCCCTCTTAATTTTGGTAATAATGAAGCATGAACATTTATGGCTTTATATTCTGGTGTAAACAATAATTCTTCTGGTATTATTTGACCATAAGCACAGGTTATTATTATATCAGGATTCTTATCCAATATATATCTATAATTATTTTTTATTTTTTCAGGTTGAAATACTTCAATATTATTCTTTAACGCCATTTGTTTGACTGGAGACATCCTTAATTCACGATGTCTTCCTACATAACTATCAGGTTGACTAACTACTAAAACAACATTAGTATTTTCTATTAACATTTCTAATACTGGTACACTAAACTCAGGAGTCCCCATAAATACAACTCTTTTATCCTTCATATATAACCTCTTTTCAAAATAAATTATATTAAATATTTATATTAATATCAATATTTACATCTTTAATATTAATACTATTAAGTTCATTTAATACTTTATATAGTTTCTTAGATTCTTTATATTTAATCATTATATTAAATCTATATTTATTTTTAAGTTTTACAATACTTGATATGCTAGGTCCTAAAATAATATAATTATCATCTAAATTATTATCTAAATATTTTTTTATTTTATTAGCATAATTATTACATTTATGATAATCATTACTTATAATAGTTAAACTACAAATATAATAATAAGGAGGATAATTTAATTTATTTCTTATTTTCATTTCTTCCTTATAATAATTTTCGAAACTATT
This sequence comes from uncultured Bacilli bacterium, assembly GCA_944358375.1. The sequence continues at coordinate 4,018 of CALVQT010000007.1, read as the reverse complement.
TTTAACTATATTTGTATATACATAATTAGTTGGATTATATGTTTGTATTATTACTTTACCAGGCAAATTAAATCTTCCTACTCTTCCTGATGTTTGACTTAATAATTCAAAAGTTTTTTCTCCACTTCTAAAATTAGGTATAGCAAGAGAACTATCAGGGTTTATTATTCCAACCAAACTAACATTTCTAAAATTAAGCCCTTTTGATATCATTTGAGTTCCTATTAAAATTTTATATTTTCCACTTTCAAACTCACTTATTAACTTTTGATGAGAATTTTTAAGTTTAGTAGTATCAGCATCCATTCTAAGAACATTTACATTATATTTTTGTCTAATTATACTTTCTAATTTTTCAGTTCCTAAACCTAAATCTTTAATTGCATCATGTTTACATTTAGGACATATATTGCTTTTATTACACCTATATCCACAGTAATGACAACAAAAGGAATTAGATGATTTATGATAAATTAATGATATATCACAATTAGGACATACATAAACATATCCACAATTACTACAACTAAGAAATGTTGAATAACCTCTTCTATTTAATAATAATATTACTTGATGATTTTCACTTAAACTCTTTTTAATTTCATCATTTAACTCTTCACTAATAATATAATTATGTTTCTTTGCTTCTTTTTCCATATCAATAAGTTTTATATATGGAAATTTACCACTTATTCTACTATCTAAACTTATTAAATTATATATCCCCCTCTTTGCTCTTGTATATTGTTCAAGTGATGGAGTTGCACTTCCCATAACTACTTTAGCGTTATTATATTGCGCTCTTTTTTGAGCAATAGTAATTGTATCGTACTTAGGTGTATTCTCTTGCTTATATGTTGAACTTTGACACTCATCTATTATAATTAATCCAATATTTTTAAGTGGAGAAAATATAGCACTACGAGCCCCTACTACTAAATCAACTTCATCATTCATAATTCTTCTATATTCATCATACTTTTCACCTTCAGATAAAGAACTATGAAAAACAGCAACCTTATTTCCAAATACATTCTTAAATCTTGATACTATTTGTGGGGTTAAAGATATTTCAGGTACTAATACTATTGACGTTTTACTATTCTTAATCATATTTTTTATCAATTCAATATAAACTTCAGTCTTACCACTACCAGTAACACCATATAATAAATAATTAATATCTTTACTATTTAATATTTCACTAACACATTTATTTTGCATGTCAGTTAATATAATATCCTGATTATTGCTTTGCATAATAGATACTTCCCTATTAACCAATACATTCTTTGTTAATACAATATTATTACTTATTAATTTTCTTAATTGAGGAGAATTTATATCTTTTCTAAGCATTTCTTTATCTTTTAATAAATTAATTATTTCTATTTCTTTATATGCTTTTTTGTGATTATAAATATAATCTTCAATATCAACACTAGTATTTAAATATACATAAGTATCATATTTTTTATTAATATTTGTTTTAATTGATGCTTTTAATGCTTTTGGCAACATAACTTGATAACAAGATATTAAATTACACAACAAAGAATTACTCATATAACTACCTAATTTGAGTAATTCATCATTTAAATAAAAATCACTATCTTGTATCTTAATTATACTTTTGTATTCTATATTATTATCTACATTATTATGAATTTTTAAAACAAAACCTTCCACTTCTTTAGAAGCAAAAGGAACAATAACTTTATGACCAATTCTAATAATATCTTTAATGTTATTTGGTATAATATAATCAAATACTTTATTTAATGATTTAACTGAATATTCTACAATAACACTTGCAAGCACTAAATACCTCTTAAAAATGGATTATTATTTTTTTCTTCTTCAACATTTGTTTTTTCACCATGACCAGGATATATTTCAACATTTAATGGCATATATTTAAATGTACTTAAACTATTAATCATTATATCTTCATTATCTTCATCAAAATTACCAATAGTTCCTTTAAATATAAAATCACCACTAAATAACATTTCATTTTCATCAAAATAATAACTTGCACTATCTAATGTATGTCCAAAAGTTTGTATAACTTTAAAATTAAAAGGTCCAATCACATTATTGCCTTTATTTTTATAATCAACTAGTTTTGCATTTGGATATTCTTTTTTTATTTCATCTAAAACACCAACATGGTCAAAATGATAATGAGTAATTAATATTCCAATAACATTTAAATTATGTTTTTTAATTGTATCTATTATTTTATTTGCTTCACTTCCAGGGTCAATAATTAATGCATCAACTCCATTATTAACAATATAACAATTCTCTTCTAAAAAACCTGTTACTACTTTTAATACATCTAACACTCTTCATCACCATCAAACATAGTTATTAATGCATCTAATTTATTAATAACTTTAAATCCTTTAGACTCTAGTTCTTTTGAAAATCTAACTGCTATTCCACCAGTGTTTTCCCATTCAATTAAATTTCCAGAATAATCATCAACTAATATTGCATTCTCACTATGAACCATTTTAGTTTTAGATATTTCTTTAGGAACTATTATAATAGTAATATTTTTAAATTTATTTCTTAAATACTCTATTTTACTAATACCTTCTGGTAATGAATTTACATGTGTCAAAAAACTAATTTCAAACATTTTAGATTTAATTAACTTATTAATACAATTAATTGAATCATTTAATATATAATCATCATTAATAATCATATCAAAATCATAAGTTGAAAAAAATCTAGCTGTTTCTTTTTCATTAGAAATATCAGTACCACTTGCTTCTAAAGCTGCATATAAAGATGGAATAGTATCTAGTACAACCCCATCAAAATCAATATATAATCTTTTCATAATAAACCTCTACTAACAATATAATATTTTATTATAAGTTTGTCAAATTAATGATTATGTTTTAAACAAAAAGTTTTTATAAAACAATACTTTAAGAAATACAATTATTCTACTATTACATATGGGTCAGCATTTGTGCCCGAACCTATTATTTTAATATCAGATTTTAAATAAATTACTGGTCTAATCCCAGCTTTATAAAATGCTGCTTGACTTCCAATAACAAAGTCCCAGTTATTAAATGCAACCATAACATTAGTTGTATTTGGAGAAATCATTAAGTAATAATCTTTATATAGCCACGAAACACTTGGGCCTATTAAATCACGATTGCATGTGTATATATTATTATAACAACTTTCATTTACGCCATTTGCATATGTATAAACATAATCTGATGGATAGATTAAACCAACTATGCCATTCCAATTATTGTCAATTGAATCATTATAAGCATTTATTTTTCTTTCATATAAATACATATCTTTTGCAGTACCATAATTTGTAGTTGAATTGAATATAACTTCTCCTAAATAAAAAGTTGCTTCACTAGTTTGAGATAATGCCGTTTCATTTAATTCCCATGTATTAGCGACACAATTATATGATGAAGCACCAGCACTAATTTCCGATGGCTGACATCCTAATTGATATATTATATTATGACTTGCATCTTTTATATAATTTCCATCTATTTTATATCCTTCTTTTAATTTAAAATTTGTTGGATTTAACATATACATAATTTGTGAGTCAGTCCAATCATTTGACCCTAAATTACTAATAGATGATCCTACTGTAGATTTATAATCAAATGACATTTGTCCAATGAATTCATCTTTAATAATTTTAATTTTATTGTCGAATACCCCAATAATTCTCCATATTTCATTATTAAATATTATATAGTTATTTGGATTACTTCCTATGTATCTATAATCTGTAGTTGCAGGCAACTGGTCAGTTTCTGGTTGTGAGAATGCCCACATTTCGCCTTTTTGTGTAGTAGTAGCATCAAAATACATTAATGTACTAGGATTTGATTTTTCTATTAAAAATTTTGATGCTGATGGTATATATTCTAATAATCCATACAATTCATCTAAACTACATTGTACTGTATCACAATCAGTATAACCAAGTTCATTATTATAATATGTT
>CALVQT010000006.1 GCA_944358375.1 uncultured Bacilli bacterium | reverse complement strand
ATGCATAAAAAAACGAGACAATAAATCCCGTTTATGTTTAAAAATTTTTAGGACATTTTCGCAAAATATTGACATACATATTTTAAAATTTTTTATCAAACAAAAACAATCTGTTCTGATAAAACTAGATTGTTTCGAGTTTTTGTGAAAACAAATTATAATCATTTATATTAAATGTTACTTTAATATAAATATAACTAAACATTATCAGTATTTAGTATAATTGCTTATCATTTTGAGTTTAACTTTCTCAAAGACACATCATTCGTCCTTAGTAGGTAAGATTCTAATCTTGATTACAAGAATACTATAGCACAAACATATAACAACAATATATTAATATTTCATTATTAAATATATTATCATATATATATAGATGTATAATATATTATTAGAAAATTTTACTAATTATAACTATATTAATAATTTCTTATTAATATATATTATAACATTAGGACAATTCTATTATATCTAATAATAAATTTTTTTTCAATACTTTTTTGCAAATTTGTAAATTATTATTAATATTTATCTTTTTTATTATCAAGCAGATGACTTTTATCAGAATAAGATGTATGCAATAATTTTAAACTTTTTTCACTTAATGGGCTTCTTAAGTATTCTTTATATAAAATCTTTATTTCTTGATTATCGTGTGCACTTCTTTTTGCTCTTTTTTTATCAATATTATATAATCCTTCTGCCCTTTTTCTTTTTATTTCATCTAGTTTAGGAATTTGGCATAGTGGTTGTCCACCACCACCAACACACCCTCCTTTACAATTCATTACTTCTATAAAATGATACTTTTTATACCTATCTTTTTCTAATAATTTTTCTAAGTTTTCCATTTGTTGTACAACCGCTACTCTTAACTTATATTCATTAATTGTAATTGTTGCTTCTTTTATTCCATCGAATCCTCTCAAATCTTTAAATTCTAATTCTTTATCATCTAAATTCTTCTTAGTTAATATTCTATATAATGTTCTAATTGCAGATTCGCATACCCCTCCAGAAGCACCAAATATAACTCCACCACCAGAGCTTTCTCCCATCATATTATCAAAATCAGTCTCAATTAATTCATTTAATTTAATTTCTTCTTCTTTTAGTAATATTGCAAGTTCACTTGCAGTTAATACAAAGTCTATATTTAATGTGTATTCTTTAGCTTCCATTTTTTTTGCTGTGCAAGGTGTAATTGCTACTGTAACTACTTGATTTGGATCAAACCCCTTATCTTCGCAAAAATAACTTTTTATTATTGCACACTGCATACCAATTGGGCTTTTACATGTAGATAGATGATTTAATAATTCTGGATGATATACTTCTGCGTATTTAACCCATGATGGACAACAACTGGTAAATTGTGGCAATTTAGTTTTATCTTTTAACCTAGTTGCAAACTCCGCTACTTCTTCTAATATAGTTAAATCAGCTCCAAATGCCGTATCAAATACATAATCGAATCCCAATTTTTTTAATGCTGTAACTAATTTTTTTTCGCTATTAACTCCTGATTCCAACCCAAATTCTTCTCCTATAGAAACTCTTACAGCTGGTGAAATAATTGCTACAACAATCTTTTTGTTTTCATCAATTATAGACTTAACCTCTTTATAGGAATATCTTGGTATTATTGCTCCTGTTGGACAATTTAATAAGCATTGTCCACAACCAAGACATATAGGATCTTTACATTTATTTAAATCATATGATACATTAACTATTTTTTCACAGGCTTTTTTACATTGTCCACAATTAATACATTTTTCCAATACTCTTGTTATAGAAGGATTATATTCACTTATTTTAACCATCTTATTTTCTTCTGCATCGTTTATTATTTTACTAACTTTTCTTTCATATGCATCTTCCAAAACAGATTCTATTATTGCACTTACCTCATTATCTGCTGATGATTCTTGATACTCTATAAATTCTTCTTTACCTGAATTACACTTAGGGCATTTAAAATCTTCATTTATGCTATCTGTTTCTACTGTATAACCACATTTTTCACATATATACTTTTTCATGTTAACTCCTTATTAACTTATTTTTAAATACTTACTGCAATCTAACCCATTACAAATAAAATCATATTCATCAATTATATTATAGTTATTTGTAATTAAAACTTTAGGATATATACCATTATAATAATCCCTATTAATATTTATTTTATTATTTGTAATATTATTTAAGTATTTTAGTTCATTATCACTAATATTATCAATATTAAAATAATATATATTATTATTTGACATATTTTTTTCCATTGTTTCTAATACTAAACTACATTCTATACTACTACAATTACTTCCAATAACAAAAATCATAGAATTATCATCTAAAGATAACACTTCTAATAAAGAATTATAATTAATATTTAAAATTTCTTTTATTCTACTATATTCTTTTTTATATTCACTTAAATTTTTCTTATAGTATCTTTCAAATTTATTATTTAAAGCATCATCAATTTTAGTAAAAAATAATTTTTCTTCTTCATTTATTCTTACTTTTAAACTGCTATCTTTTATTTCTTTTATTTCTATTTTATTATCACAATCTAAATTTAATATTTTATTTTTTTTATCATACGTATATTTTGAACAATCATTAAATTCATTATCATTATTTGTTTTATAAATAATTCTATTATTCTCAAAATATAAAACATCATAATATCCTGTTAATGGATCATACTCATACCATTTTTTGTTAATAATATCGGAATCTATTGTAGAATAGCAATATTTTCTATAATAAAAAATAGTTACTATTATTAACACTGTCATAAAAAATAATATTAATATAATTCTCTTATTCTTCATAGTATTATAATATCAAAAAATTGTTAATTATTCAATTACTTATTAGTATTAAGATAATAATTAAATTCTTGAATTTCATTAGCTATTTGAGCTAAATCTTCATATTCTTCCTCTTCTAAAATTATATCAATCTCATATATTAATTCATTAATTGAACCTACATCATTAATATTTATATTATATTTACTTAATACTTCTAATTGATAATCAGATAAAAAAAATCCTTTTTTTATCTCTTTATGCATATATTTTTGATTGAATAAATCATCCAAATCCACATTACTATCAAATATTTTCATAAAACACTCCATATAATAAAAAAATCACTATTAATCAGTGATTCCATATTTATCTTTAAATTTCTGTACATTTCCAGTTTTAACTGTTTTAAATTTCCCTGTGTAAAATGAATGACATTTATTACAAGACTCTAATTGTATTTCTGATTTTGTTGACTTTACTTCAAATTCATTTCCACATGCACATTTAACCTTACAAACTTTTTGTTCTGGATGTATTCCTTTTTTCATATTTTTCCTCCTCGCCATAACTAATTGATAGTTATAGAAATAACTTCATTTGGTATTATACATATTTTTTCTTATTAAATCAAGCCCTAATTGCTATTTTTATGTTTCTTTTTTATTAAAATAATCATATTTCAAGTATTCAAATGGGATTTTCAATGCTTGAGTATGTTCCTTATTTTTACAATAATTACCTATAATATATATTTTAGCATGAGATATTTTTGATAATATTTCATATAAACTATTAATATCATCTTCTAAAGTTTTATCATAGTTAATTATTATATTATCGCTTTTTTTACATTTATTAAAATATTCAGAATTATTAATGTTTATAAATATTATATTTGATGATGAAATCAATTGATTTAAATATATTATATTTTCCTTAATAATTTTATTGTCATTTTCTTTGATATTTTTTATTAATTGCTTATAAGTAATATCATCATAATTATACATATTAATATTATATTCTTTATTAAATTGATTAGATATATTATTTCTTATATTTTCATTATCAGATATTATCAAAATATTATTGATATTATCATTAAACTTGTTATATATTAAATAAGATACAATTATGGAAATAAAAAAAATAACTAAGATTTTTTTCTTTTTCATAGATTTATCACCTATTAAATTTTACTCAGTTATTTTTATTTTAGCACCTAATGAAGTTAATTTTTGTTCCAAAAATCCATATCCTCTTAAAATAACTTCACAATTATTAATTATAGTCGTTCCATTTGCAATCAATCCAGCAATTAAAAGTGACGCTCCTCCCCTCAAATCTGTAGCAGTTACTTCTTTGCCAACTAAATTTGTCGGACCATATATTTCAAGTTTATGGTTATTAATAATTTTAGTATTTGCACCCATTTTATTTAAATCAAGTGTATTTTTAAATCTATTATCATAAATTGTCTCTTCAATAATTGATTTTCCTTCTGCTTGTGTCAAAAGTGTTGTTATTGGTTGTTGTAAATCAGTTGCAAATCCAGGAAATATTAAAGTCTTTATATTAGTTGCTTTTATCTTATCACATTTAGAAATAATTAAACTATCACCATCTATTGTATAATTTATCCCCATATCATTTAGTTTTAATAGTAATGCCCCTATATGTTCTTTAATTATACCTTTTAATTTTAAATTTTTTCCCAATAATGCTCCAATAATAACATAAGTACCACATTCTATACGATCTGGAAACACTTCTATTACACCATTATTTAAATTAGTTTTTCCCTCTATTTCAATTCTTTTAGTACCTGCGCCATTAATTTTAACTCCCATATTAATTAAAAAAGAGGCTACATTTGAAATTTCTGGCTCCATTGCCGCATTTTCTATAATAGTTGTTCCAGTAGCACCAACAGCTGCTAACATAATATTAATGGTTGCACCAACACTAGGAAAATCTAAATATATTCTTTTGCCAATTAATTCATCTGCTGTAATTTTATACCTATTTTCATTAATTTCTACTTTTGCGCCTAGCTCTTCAAATCCTTTAATATGAATATCTATTGGTCTTGATCCAATATCACATCCACCTGGAAAAGAAATTTCGACTTTCTTATATTTAGCTAAAATAGCTCCCATAAAATAATATGATGCTCTCATTTTCGAACTTAACTCTTCAGATATAGGTTTATTTATTAATTTACTAGAGTCTAATATTAATTTATCGTCATTTTGTTCAACTTCACAATTTAATTCTTTCAGTATTTCTAATAAATAATCTATATCCCTAATTTTTGGTACATTATAAATAATACTTTTCTCTTTAGATAAAATAGCTGCTGGTATTAAAGCTACGGCACTATTCTTAGCACCACTAATCTTTATTTCTCCTGATAAAATGTGTTGGCCTTCTATTACAAGTTTCGACATAAAATCACCATTTAAGCCTTTCTAACTATAATATACTATTAATATTAAGATTTAGCAAGAAATTATAATAATAGTTTTATTATTTTACATAAATATATCTCTAAATATATCAAATATTTTAAACTTAATTTTCACTTTTCCATTTTTACTTAATTGTGAATCATCATTTGAATAATTATTTTCATAATCGCTCATACACAAAGAAGGATAAAGAAAACACCAATAATTATTTCCCTTAGCATCTCCAATTTCAATAACAAGTGATTCATAAAGGCCTTCTTTATATATTTTACCTTTATATTCTTTTTGAGGAAATTCATTAAGTCCATACATGACATTATATGTTTTATTATAATTATTCTTTTCAAATATAGTATTTATTCTACTTTCAATAGTTGATAAATTATTTAATATATTTTTTTTAATTTTTTCTCTATCAGAGTTAATAAAGACTATATTTGATAATTCTTTTACAACTTTTTCTTTCATAATTATATCTTCAATATTATTTGAATTAGCAATTACTCTAAACCTTATTTCATTATTATTTATATTATAGTTTTCATCACTCCATATAATAATTAATGTTATTAATAATAAAATTATTACTATTATTTTTTTCATAAAAAATAACCAACCTTTCAATTTATGTTGGCTATTTTTTTAATTATTTATTCAATTTTACCAAATATAAATATATATCTATCTTTTCCTGATAAATCTTTTTCTGTTGTAATTATAAAATTTGATAAATATTTATTTGCTATTTTTTTTATTAACTCACTTTGATTACAGCCAATTTCCAAAGCTATTAAATACTTGTTTTTTACATATTTTTCAGCTTCACAAATTATTTTTTCATAAAAATATAAACCATCGTTTGGTGCAAATAAAGCTATATGTGGTTCATATTTATAAACTTTCGGCATTATTTTTTCTGTTTTAGCAATATATGGTGGATTGCTAATAATAACATTATATTTATTATATATATTTTCGTAAATATTACTTTTAAATGCTTTCGACGTCGATTTATTTTCTTTAATATTTATATTCGCCACTTTTAGTGAAGATGATGATACATCAACACCATCAACATCACAATTTAACTCTTTATTTAATGCTATTGTTATTGCACCACTACCACATCCAATATCTAAAATATTTATCTTTTCATTATTAAAATATTCTTTAATATACTTAATAGTTTTTTCTACTAAATATTCTGTTTCATATCTAGGTATTAAAACATTTTCATTAACTCTTATCTTATACCCATAAAAATTAACATATCCTATTAAATATTGTATAGGGTAATCTTTTTTTAATTTTTTATAATCATGATCTATATTTTTACTTACTTTAATTAACTCCAATGATTCTGTTTTAGAATATCCGAGATTCATAATTTTATCTAACATTACTTTCCTCTAATTTTCTTCTTTCATCTTCTGCTATTAAAGCTTCAATTAAATCTTCTAAATCTCCATCCATAATTTTATCTAAATGCATAACTGTATAATTTATTCTATGATCTGTTAATCTATTTTGAGGATAATTGTAAGTTCTTATTTTTTCTGATCTATCCCCACTACCAATCTTGCTTCTTCTTTCATTACCAATCTTTTCATCTTGCTCTCTTTGTTTTAAATCATATAGTCTAGATTTTAATATTTGCATAGCTCTTTCTTTATTTTTTATTTGACTTCTTTCTACTTGACAATATACTACAATATTGGTTGGTATATGAGTTATTCTTACTGCTGAATCAGTTGTGTTAACACATTGTCCTCCAGCTCCACTACTTCTAGTAATATCTATTCTAATATCACTATCTTTTATTTCTATTTCAACTTCATGTACTTCAGGCATAACCAAGACAGTTGATGTTGAAGTATGTATTCTTCCCTGTGACTCCGTCTCAGGAACTCTCTGTACTCTATGAGCCCCACTTTCATATTTCATTTTAGAATACACTGCTTCACCACTCAAAGTAAATTCAATTTGAGAATATCCACCATTCTCACTATGAACTTCATTAGTAATTTCTAATTTCCAATTTTGCTTTTCTGCATATTTGCTATACATTCTAAATAAGTCTCCAGCAAATATATTTGCTTCATCTCCACCTGCAGCTCCTCTTATTTCAACAATTACATTTTTTTCATCATTTTCGTCTTTTGGTAAAAGCATCCTTTTTAATTTATCTTCTAATTTTTCTTTCTCAATATGCAATGTATCTAATTCTTCTTGAGCAAAATCCTTCATTTCAATTTCTTTTAACATTTCTTTAGCAGCATCTATATCTTCTAAAACAGTATTATATTTTTTATATACTTGAACTATTTTTTCAATTGAATTTTTTTCTTTTGAAACTACTTGCATTTTTTTATAATCTTCATAGACTTCGGGTTTTAATAATTCTTCATTAAGTTGATTATATCTTTCTAGTATTATTTCTAATCTTTCTTTCATTTTTCCTCCTCTTGAATTAATATAAGAGAAAATCTTTATAATTCAGATTCGTCTTCATACCCATCGTCAACAATTACTAAATCTTTTAAATCATCTTCTTCTTTATCATCATCTAGTTCATCAATATCATCATAATAATTATTATCTTCTTCTTCATTTTCAAGTTCTTCTGGCAAAATATCATCCTCTAAATCTTCTTCAAGTTCCTTGATATTAATTTCAGAAGTATGATTTTCTCTTAAATCCCAATATCCTTTATCCAATTGTATAAATCTTTTTTCAGTAGCAATTAATGCAAAAAAATCACCTATTTGATTTTCAAAAGCTGATGAACCTAAATTTAAAGTATCACAAATAATTTGAAATATATCATTTATTTTCATTTTTTTACCTTTTTCTTTTAAAATAATATATGCTATATCATCAAAAGGCATTGTTTCTAATTCTTCCTTTGTTACTGTCTTAAATTTCATCTTTATCCTCCTTAGACTATTTCTTTCCATTAAAATTATACTTATTTTTTATAATAAATCAAGTATTTTTTATACTTTTATTTTACATAATAAATATAGTGATATTTTATGAAAAAAATTATATTTATATTAAAATTAACAACATTATTTATGTTCTTTAGTATTATAGTTTATCTAGGATTATATGTATATGCTTTTATCACGCCTAAATTATATATAAATAATTCAGACAGTATTATTATATACGACAAATATGGTGAAAATATTTTTGATAATAATGAAACTAGTGATTATACAAAACTAAACAACATAAGTCCATATGTAAAAAATGCAATTATAGCAACGGAAGATAAAAAATTTTACAGTCACAATGGATTTGATTTTTTAAGAATAATTAAAGCAATGTTAGTAAATATTAAAAGTGGAGAATTAAGACAAGGAGCATCAACTATTTCACAACAATATATTAAAAATTTATATTTAACTTTTGACAAAACATGGCAAAGAAAAATTGAAGAAGCTTTTTTAACTATAGAGTTAGAAACACATTATAATAAAGATGAAATACTAGAAGGTTATTTAAATACGATTGATTTTGGAGCTGGTAATTATGGAATAAAACAAGCAAGTAATTATTATTTTAACAAAGAACCAAATGAATTATCTATTGAAGAAGCTACCTTATTAGTTGGAATACCGAAAAATCCAAGTTATTATAATCCTATATCTAATTATAAAAATGCAAAAAATAGACAAAAAGATGTGTTATATTCAATGTATAGAAATGGATATATAAAAGAAAAGGATATTGAAAATATATATAATAAAGAACTCGTATTTTATGCTAAAAGTACTAAAAGTGAATTATCCAGTGTATTTTATTATAAAGATGCTGTTTTATCAGAGATGGCAAATATTAAAACTATACCTAATTTATTAGTTGATAATGAAGAAATTAAAATATATACTAATTTTGATAAAGACGCACAAAAAAAATTAGAAAATAATATAGATAATGAAATGAAAAATACATCTCTTCAGGTAGCATCTATTATTATTGAGCCAAAAACAGGAAAAATTGTTTCTCTAATTGGTGGTAAAAATTATTCAAAATCTCAATTTAATAGAGCTACATCATCAATAAGGCAAGTTGGATCTACCATTAAACCTATATTATATTATGCGGCTTTAGAAAATGGATTTACATCAGCAAGCACTTTTTTAAGTGAAAGAACTACATTTAATTTAGGAAATGAAACATATTCTCCTAAAAATGCTAATAATAAATATGCTAACTCTAATATAACTATGTTGGCTGCTATTGCATATTCAGACAATATTTATGCAATGAAAACTCACTTATTTTTAGGACTAGATACTCTTAGTAATACAATGAAAAGACTTAAAGTAAATACTAAAATTAAAGAAGTAGCATCATCAGCACTTGGAACATCTGAAATTAATATTATAGATTTCAGTAATGCATATATTACTCTTGCAAATGAAGGAAAACATGAATATCCACATTTAATTGAAAAAATAACTGATAAAAATGGTAATATTTTATATGAATATAAATACAATAATGAATATATTTTAAATAAAAAATATGTTTATATATTAAATAATATGTTATCTCAAACTTACAATTATGATTTAGTAAGTTATACTTCTCCTACTTTGCTTAGTATCTCAAATAAATTAGATAGCAAATATGCTGTTAAAAGTGGAAGTACTTCAACTGACTATTGGACTATAGGATATAATAATGATTACTTAATGATGGTATGGGCTGGTAATGATGATAATAGTGAAGTCAATCCAAACGATTCTATAATTACTAAACAAATTTGGGCAAAAACTATAACTTCTTTAAAAAATAATACAAAATCTTGGTATGAGTTACCTAAAGGAATAACAATGAACCCTATTGATCCTCTAAGCGGCAAAGTTAAAAGTAATGGTATACCTTGTTATTTTGAAAATGGTAGTGAGCCTGGATTTGAAACAATTGAGTTTTTTGAAACTATATCAAAAAAATAATATTAAATTTAATATTATTTTTCTATTTCTATAATTATTTGATATTTATCAGGTAAATCTTTTTCATTAGTTTTAATATTTTTGTTATTTACCTCTAATTCATCAATATATTTTCTAATTGTACTAATTATATTTGGAATATTTATTTCTTGTTTAACTGTTGTTGTACTATCATCATTAACATTAGTATTGTGTATATGCTCTTGTGTAATCATTTCTTTTTGTTCAAAATTTTGATAAAGTCTATTATATATATTACTCATATTATTATTCATTTGAAATGGATTTATATCTTCTTTTTTCCCTTGATATTCATTTATTTTAAATCCATTATCTAATTTATCATCTATATTTACAACTTCTGGTATTTTATAATCATATAAATTTTTCGCAGTTTCTTCATTTAATTTTTTTTCTAAAATTTCATCTAGTTTTTTAATTCTAAATTGATTCTCTATATCATCACTTGATTCTTTTTTAATATCGATACTTTCACCATTTACAAATTTTTCAATTTCTTTTGGAACATCTATCCCTTTTGTTTTTTTTGTTAATATATTATCAATAACCTCTTCTGTTTGCTTTACTGTTAATCTTTCGTTAATGATTCTATCTAATATATCGTTTTGTAAATTTTCATCATTTATAGTTAATAAACTTCTTGCATGTCTTTCAGATATTTTACTATATAATAAAGCGTTTTGAACTTTTTTTGATAAATTTAATAATCTTAATTTATTAGCTACTGAAGACTGACTAATACCTAATTTAGAAGCTATTTCTTCTTGTGTAAAATTTCTATCAATTAATTTTTTATATGATTGTGCTTCTTCAATTGGTGTCAAATTCTTTCTTTGTAGATTTTCTAAAAGAGCTATTTCAGCACTAGTATTGTCATCAGTATTATTAATAATAGCTGGGATTGTTTTTAAACCTGCTAGACAAGAAGCTTTATATCTTCTTTCTCCAGCAATTATTTCATACTTATCTCCTATATTTCTAAGAACTATAGGTTGAATTACACCATATTTACTAATAGAATTAGATAAATTTTCTAATTCTTTATCGTCAAATGCTAATCTTGGTTGAAATCTATTAGGTATTATATCATCCAGTGGTATATTAAAAATTTTATCCTTTTTTTCTTCCATATTAATCCCTTTTCTCTCATCCTATAATAAGTTTAATTCATTTAAAATAATTTATCAAGATTTAAATTTATATTATACAAAATTTTTTATATTTACACTATTCATTATAAATTATTTTTTATAATTATTAACTATAACATTGTAGTTTCGTGGGTATTTATTATCAGTTTTTTTTATTTTTTTAAATATAATTAAAGTTCTATCAGACATTTCTTTTGGTAATTTATATTTTATTGTGTCAACTAATTTATAAGATAATTTAGAAATATTACTTAAACTATCATATAATTCTTCTTTTATATTAGATTTTAATGGTATAAATAAACCACCGACTTTAACTAAAGAACTTGATAATTCTAATATTATATTTAAATTTGAAACAGCTCTACATGTTACTATATCAAATAATTCTCTATTTTTTTTGCCAAATTCCTCTACTCTTGAGTTTATTATATTAACATTACTTAAATTTAATAATTTTACTACTTCATATAAAAATGTTATTTTTTTATTATTTGATTCAATAAGAGTAACTTTTAAATTATTAAAAATTATTGCTAATACTAATCCAGGAAAACCTGCTCCAGTACCAAAATCGCATAATTCTTGGTTTTCTAATTTGACTGCTTTTGATATACATAATGAATCATAAAAATGTTTTAAATATATATCATCATCTTGAATAATTGTTGTTAAATTGATTTTATAATTCCATTCTTGTAACAATTTTTTATATATTTCTAACTTTTTAATATATATTTCTTCTACATTAATATCTAATTTTTTACATTCATTTATAAACTCGTCTATTTTCATTTATTATATTCCTTTTTTAAATATACAAGTAACATAGTAATATCTGATGGGTTAACACCACTTATTCTAGAAGCTTGTCCTATTGTTCTTGGTCTTATTTTTGTAAATTTTTGTTTTGCTTCAGTAGCTATATTTCTTACTTTATCATAATCAATATCATTTGGAATTTGTTTTTCTTCTAATTTTAACATTTTATTAACTTCAATTTGCGTTTTTTTAATATATCCTTCATATTTAATATTAGTTTCAACTATATCACAAATTTCTCTTTCATAATCGCAATTTAAATATTTTAAAAGATTTTTTAATGATATTTCTGGCCTTTTAATTATTTCTATTAATTTTATTCTTCCACTAATATTTGAAGAATTATTTGCTGTTAAGAATTCATTATTTTCTTTATTATATTCTAGATAATTTTTATTTAAAAAATCTTCTAAATTTTTTATTTTATCCAACTTTTTGTAATAAATTTCTTTTTTTTCATTACTAATTAAATTTAAATCAATTGCTCTCTTGGTTAATCTTACCATCGCATTATCATGTCTTAATAATAATCTAAATTCAGCTCTTGATGTTAATAATCTATAAGGTTCTGTTATTCCTTTATTAATTAAATCATCTATTAATACACCAATATATGCTTCATTTCTTTTTAAAATAAATGGTTCTTTTTCATCAATTTTTAAAACAGCATTTATACCTGCTATTAAACCTTGAGCAGCTGCTTCTTCATATCCACTTGTTCCATTTATCTGGCCTGCAGTAAATAAATTACAAATTATTTTACTTTCTAAATTCATTTTTAATTGAATTGGATCAATTGCATCATACTCGATTGCATATCCATATTTAGTAATTTTACAATTTTTTAAACCTTTTATTGTATGTAGTAATTTTTCCTGAATATCATGAGGCATTGTAGTCGAAAATCCACCAACATAAAATTCAACATCATCACTTCTTTCAGGTTCTAAAAATATTTGATGTCTATCTTTATCACTAAACTTTACTACTTTATCTTCAATAGAAGGACAATATCTTGGTCCAACACCTTTAATTAATCCACTATATAAAGCGCATTTATCTAAATTATCTAAAATTATTTTATGCGTTTCTTTATTTGTATAAGTTAAATAACATGGTTTTTGATTACTAAGATCATAACTTGCATCATAGAAGTTAGAAAAAGTTAATGGTTCATCGTCACCATTTTCTACTTGTACTTCATTAAAATCTATAGAATTTTTTAATATTCTAGGAGGAGTTCCTGTTTTTAGCCTTATTATATTAATTCCATATTTTTTTAAAGAACTACTTAAAAACATAGAGTTTTTTTCACCATGAGGACCACCTTTATAACTTTCATGTCCACATAAAATATCAGAATTAAGATAAGTTCCTGTTGTTAATATAACAACAGATGAATATATCTTCTCACCATTTTCAGTAATAATTCCTTTTACAATACCATTTTCAACAATTATTTCTTTAACGAATCCCTCTTTTAAATCTAAATTTTTTGTATTTTTTAAAGTATTTAACATTTCTTTAGAATATATATCTTTATAACATTGTGCTCTTAAAGATCTAACGCCAGGTCCCTTTTTAACATTTAACATTTTAATTTGTATTTGAGTTTTATCTGCATTTGAACCCATTTCTCCACCGAGAGCATCAATTTCTCTAACTACTATTCCCTTAGCTGAACCACCTATCGATGGATTACATGGCATATCACCTACATTTTTTATATTTCCAGTAATAACAAATGTATTTTTGCCATATCTTGCGCAAATTAAACTGGCCTCACATCCCGCATGTCCAGCTCCTACTACTATTACATCATAATACTTCAATTCAATCATCTACTTTCCAAGACAAAACTTATTGAATATTTCGTCTAATAATTCATCTCTATATACTTCTCCAGTTATTTCTCCTAATGTTTCCCATAATAACTGAACATTAATTTCAATTAAGTCAACTGGTATATCTTTACTTATTTCTTCATTTATTTCTTCAATAACTTCTATACATTTTTTTAATAAAGAAATTTGTCTAGCATTTGATATATAAGTATAATCTGTTTTTTCTATATCATTTAAATTAAATATATCAATTAATCTGTTTTTTAATAATTCTATTTTATTTTTTTCTTTTGTATTAATAGTTATACTTTCAAATTTATCCAATTTTTTATTTTTAAATTCCCCTTTATCAGATTTATTATATACAATTAAAACTTTTTTATCTTTTATTTTATCTAATACTTCTTTGTCTTCATTATCAAATTCAGTAGAAGAATCTAATATAAATAAAATCAGATCAGATTTATTAATCCTATCAATACTTTTTTTAATACCTATTTCTTCAACTATTTCATTAGTTTTTCTAATACCTGCAGTGTCATAAAAATTTATTTCAATTCCATTTAATAATATTTTTCCTTCTACTATATCTCTTGTTGTACCCTTAATATTTGTAACAATAGCTTTATCTTCTCCTAATAAACTATTTAAAATGCTACTTTTACCAACGTTTGGTTTACCCACTATTGAAATATCTATTCCATTTTTAATAAATATTCCATTTTTACTATTATCTAACAATACATTTATTTTTTCTTTTACATATTTTACTTTTTCACTTATTAATTCCTTAGTTACTACAATAGCATCTTCATATTCTGGGTAATCTATATTTACCTCAATATTAGCTATTAAACTTAATATATTTTCTCTCAAATTTTTAATTTTATTTGATAAATCTTTATTTATACCTTTCATTGCCATTTTTCTTGATGCTTCTGTTCTAGATAATATCATATCAGATACTGCCTCTGCTTCTACTAAATCTATTCTCCCATTTAAAAAAGCTCTTTTCAAAAATTCTCCAGGTTCTGCTTGTCTACAACCATTAGTTAATAATAATTCCATAATTTTATTAACACTCATAGTTCCTCCATGAGTATTAATTTCTACTATATCCTCTGTTGTAAATGATTTAGGCTTTTTAAAAATAGATACCAATACTTCATCTATTTTTTCATTTTTATCCTTAATAAAACCATATGTTATTGTATTTGTTTCTTTTTTTGTTAAATCACCACTAAATATTTTATTAACAATATTAATTGAATCATCTCCACTAACTCTAATTACATTAATAGAACTATTTCCAACTAAAGTTGCAATTGCACAAATTGTATCATTCATAGATATACCCTTTCTTTCCAAAAGATTATAACATAAACATCATTTAAAGTAAATGAAATTATTTTGTATTTAAAAACCTATAAGTCTATTCCTTATAGGTTTAATATTTATTTATTTATTCATCTTCTTTTTCGTAATATTTTACAATCACTGACCTATTTGGTTCCTCACCTTCAGATTCTGTTTTAATATATTTAAATCCTTGTAATGCCTCATGAACTATCTTTCTTTCATAAGAATTCATTGGATCTAATTTTACTGATACTTTAGATAATGTAACTTCTCTTGCTATCTTTTTAACTTTTTTCTCTAAAAAATAATTTTGCTTTTCTTTATAATTTTCTACATCAATATTTATATTTACATATATATCAATAGCCATAAATATTGCTTGTCTTACATATACTTGAATTGAATCTAATATATGTCCTTTTTTACCAATCAATAACGAATTATTTTTAGAAAAAATTTCATATTTTATTTTTCCTTCTTTAATTTTAGTTTCTATATTAGCATTGATATTTAATAAGTTTAATAATTCTTTCAATATTGTTTTACCAAGTTCAGCAACATCTGATAATTTTACTAATTCTAGTATATATTTTTTACCACCAAACAGACCACCTTTTTCTTCATAAAGTTTTGTAATTACTTCAGATTTTTCACAATTTAATTCACCTAAAGCTTTTTCTAATAATTCTTGTTTATTTTTTGATTGAAATTTGTACTTCTCCATATATTACAACTTACCTTTCTTAACAATTAAATTTTGTACAACTGTAAATCCACTTGATACTATCCAATAAAGTGCAATTGATGTTGGCAAACTTGTTGATGCAAGCCCTATAAATATTAACATAAATGTACTCATCATTTTCATTTGTTTTTGTTGCATTTCATTACCAGTCACAGTGTTGTTCATATTCTTAAATGAATAATATGTAGTTAATAGAATTAATGCAAGTAATAATATATACCAATAATTTCCAGATACTATTCCTTCTATTGGTGTTGTTCCTAAATTAAATACTTTTAAAAAATCATTTTCAAAAAACGCAGGAACTCTATATACGGCTTCCAAAAAAGCAAAAAATATAGGTAATTGTAAAAAGGCAAATAGACAACTTGATAATGGATTAATATTATATTTTCTATAAATCAACATCATTTCTTGACTTTTAGCCATCATAGAATCTCTATCTTCTTTTCCTTTATATTTTTTTTCTATTTTTTCTAAATCTTTTTGAGCAGTTTTAAGATTTTCACTCATATTAGTAGATTTTAATGATATTGGTAATAAAATTAATCTTAATATAAATCCTACTATCATAATTGCAAAACCATTATTTTTAACTACTATACCAACTTTAATAATTATCCATGCTAATGGTTTTACAAATAAAGATGTCCACAATCCTTCATATCCACCTGAATTAATTTTTAATTCTTTACATACAGGTAATGAATCATAATCAATTTTGAAATTATCTTTATTTTCTGAATATATTTTTTGTAATGTTTCATCTTCTGGTTTACAAATTATGTTAGAAACATAACTTTTTTTTGTATTTGTTTCTTTATCTTCTATTGTTATTCTCTTAGTACAACCACTCAAAATTAATAAAGCTAAAAAAATTATTGCAATCTTTTTTTTCATTATTTTTCTCCTTCTATACAATTAATTAATTCACTTTTAATAATTGTATAAGTAATATCTAATATTGGTTTCCTTAATATTATAACATAATCTTTCGAATAATTAATATTATTTTTCATTAAAATATCTTTTATTCTTCTCTTATATAAATTTCTTATATGGGCTTTTCCTATTTTTTTACTTACACTAATACAATATCTATTATAATTTAATTCATTTTTACAATAAAAAATAATAAAGTATCTATTAACTATTTTTTTAGAATTTTTAATTATTTCTCGTATTTCTTCATTTTTTCTAATTATATACTTTTTATTCATTATTATTCTTCCTTCAAACTTACTCTTTATATTATATAAAAAAAATTACTTGATTTAAAGTAATTTATTTAGATAGTTCTTTTCTTCCTTTAACTCTTCTAGATTTTAATATATTTGTTCCTTTTCTAGCAAAAAAACCAGAAGTTTTACTTTTTTTACGATTATTTGGTTGAAATGTTCTTTTCATAATATCCTCCGTTTCTCTTTGACTGAAATAGATTATATTATAACTTTCTATAAAAGTCAACTTATTTATTTCTACTTGTCTATCATATTTTTATTAATACTCTATCGTATTTATCAAACTAGCAGCTAATTCTGAAAAATTATTATATTTATCTATATATCTGTATAAATTATTAATAAATTCCTTTCCAGAGATTTCACTGCCATCATTCAAATATATTTTACAATTAGATGGTATGTTTTGAATTATATTATTTTTTTCTATATAATCTTTTATTTTTGTTAATTTTCCATTTCTTAATGTTATTTCTTTATTTCCATATTCTTCTGTTAAAATATATTTAATTGAATAATTATTATTTATTTCTTTTTTTATATAATTATCTAATATATTTAATAAGTAATCTATAATTTCATAACATTGTTTAAAATTAAAATTAAATTTTTTATGTGCAAAGTATGTTGCCGATAGTATTAGTAACAATTTAGTAATCCTATCCATTTTTTTATCAATTAAATTTAATAGGTTATCTATATAATTAAAATTATTAGATAATATTTTATTAAATATATTATAAAATTCGTTATAATATATTTCACTTTTTTCTTTTTTAATATGACTTTCATAAAATTTAGAATATGCAACATTTAAAAATTCATCATCTTTATATTTAATAATAATATTATTATCTAATTTATTTATAAAATATATCATATTATTTTCATCTAATTTTAAAATAAAATCATTAGCATTATAACTACTTAAATCCATTGAATGATTCTCTTTTAATATTTCAAAAATATCTTCACCATTATTTATCAAATTATAATATTTATATAATAAATTAAGCATTCTTTTTTTATTAAGATTTTTTTCACTTTTATTTAAATTCGAAATAAAATTTAAAAATGAATCCAAATTAATAGTTTTATTATCTTTTAATTTTGAATAATACAAGTATAATGTTTGTACAAATATATTCTTAAAAGAATATGGTTTTATATCAAAATATATTCCAATTAAATTATTTTGATATAAAAATTTTAGAGTTCTAGATTTTATAATATTATTTAATTCATTATCTTTTCCAAAAAAATTAATTATTTTATTTGCATCATTGATAGTAAATACTATAATTTGAAAAATAGTATTTTTTACATATTTATATAATTTTATTTTAAAATTTATTCTATTTTCATATAAAAAATAGATAAGTTTATTAGCTATTATTTCATAAGTATTATCAAAAACTGGAATATCTAATATTATATTTTCAAAATCATAATTATTATTTTGATTTTCTATATAATAATAATTATTAAATTCTAGATATTTTAAATTCATATTTATATTTAATGTATTATTAAATATTTTGTTCGCAATGTCATTAATATTTTTTTTGTATGAATTTATTTCAATATTATATCTAAAAATTTTATTTAAAAATTCTGAAAAATTTGATTTATTATAAATTTTATACATCTCATTTAAAAATTTTTCAATATTTTCTTTTTGTTCCATATTTAACACCATTTTAATTTTAACATATTTTTTATTTTATGTTAACTTATTAACAGTATTTTAACATTTTATGTTAACTTATTAACAAGTTATTAACATAATATTATTTTAAAAATGTTAATTTGTTGAAAATGTTAATAACTTTAAAATTAGTATCTATTTAATTGAAAAAATTGTTTACAATTTGTGAGTTAGTTGTTAATATAAATGTTAATATATTTTTTTATTTTGACATTATAAAAAGTTGATTTATAATATTGGTGTAAGTGTTTTAGAAAGGATGGTTTTATGACAAAAGAAGAACTATGGAATGAATTGTTATTAAAAATAAGTAAACGAGTTTCTCCTATAACATTTAACTGCCTTTTTAAAGAACTTAATTTATATTCTTATAAAGATAGCAAATTAATCATTGTTTTACCAGAAAATAATAACAATAATGAATTATATTTACAAAATATTAAGAATTGTTATGGTGAGATTGTTGAAGAAATTGTTAATGATATAACAAATGATTCTTGTAATATAGAATATTTATTACCAGATAAAATTAAAGAGTATGAAGAAAATTTAAAAAACAAATCAATAGAAAAATTTGATAATAATTTTGATGAAGTAACAAATTACAAATATGAAAGTAATTTCAATCCAAAATATACTTTTGATACATTTGTTGTTGGAGAATCTAATAGATTAGCATATGGAACAGCTCTTTCGGTTGCACAAAATCCTGGAAAAATGTATAATCCATATTTCATATATGCTAAAAGTGGTCTTGGAAAAACTCATCTAATGCATGCTATTGGAAATTATATAGTTTCACATTCTGATAAAAGAGTTTTATATATAACATCTGAACAATTTATTAATGATTATGTTTCTATAGTTAATGCAAAAAATAAAAACAATAATAATATAACTTATTTGGAAGCTTTTAGAGAAAAATATAGAAATGTAGATGTATTAATGATTGATGATATTCAATTTTTAGAAAAAGCAACTAAAACTCAAATTGAATTTACTAATACTTTTAATTCATTATATGATAATGAGAAACAAATAATAATTGCTTCTGACACATCAATAAATGATTATAAATATTTAGAAGATAGATTAAAAACTAGATTTGGTTGGGGACTTACAGAATCAATTAATCCACCTGAATTAGAATTAAAAAAGAATATTATAAGAAAAAAAGTAATGTTAAATGATTTTCCAAGATTAAATGAAGATGTAATCGATTATATTGCTAATAATTGTGGAAATGATATTAGAAATTTAGAAAATTCTGTACTTAGATTATTTGCATATAAAATTACTCTTAATGTTGACGAAATTACATTAGAAGTAGCACAAAATGCTCTACAAGAATATGTTGGAAAAGTTATATATAGGACAAATTCAATTGCTAAAATAATAGATGTAGTAGCAAAATACTATGGTTTAGAATCAGCAATGATTAAAGGAAAAATGAGAAATAAAAATGTAGTTATGGCTAGATCAATAGCTATATATCTAAGTTGTTTAATGACAGATGAAAGTTTAGAGAGAATTGGATTAGAAATGGGGGGAAGAGATCATTCAACAATAATTTATTCTAGAGAAAAAATAAATGAAGAATTAAAAACAAATAATAAATTACAAGAAGAAATTAAAATATTAAAAGAAAAAATTTGTGAATAATTTGTATAGTTATTAACATATTAACAAAATAAAAAAATAAATATAATAAGGTAAGAACTTAACATAAATAAGTTATCAACATTATTAACATCTAATATTAATAATAATATATATAATAAGGAGGAAATATTATGAAATTGTTAATAGAAAAAAATGTTTTAATAGAAGGATTAAATGCAGTTAGTAGAGCTTTATCTACAAGAAATATTATACCAGTATTAAATTGTATAAAATTTGATTTAAAAGAAAATGGTCTTTATCTTACAGCTACAGATAATGATATAACTATCCAATACTATATAGATAAAGAATATATAAAAAATATAGAAGAAACTGGTTGTTCAATAATTTATGGTAAAACTTTATTAGAAATAATTAGAAAAATTAATAATAATGATATATTAATTGAAAATTTTGAAAATAATGAAGTATCATTTAAAACTCAAAATTCTACTTATAATTTTAACTGCTATATGGTTGAAGATTATCCTAATATTAGTTTAGAGGAAGTAAAAAATCCAATAAAAATATCTAGTAATGTATTTAAAGAAATTATAAATAAAACAACTTTTGCTTGTTCATTACAAGAAAGCAATCCTGTATTAACAGGTGTTAATATTAAAATTCAAGGGAATTCATTTGAATGTGTAGCTACTGATTCATATAGAATCTCAAAAATAAATTTAAATTTAAATAAAATATATATGGATAATATAAATATTGTTATACCAGCAAAAAATATCAATGAATTTGTTAAGATATTAAATAATGATACTGATTTAGAAATACATGTTTTTAGTAATAAAGTAATATTTAAGTTAGATAATATTATTTTTCAATCTTCATTACTTAATGGTAATTATCCTCAGTTAGAAAATATTTTTCCAAAAGAATATGAATATCAAGTTAAAGTTAATTTAAAAGAATTATATAATACATTAGATAGAGCTTCATTATTTACAGGTTCTAATAAAAAATATATTGTTGATGTAGAAATTAAAGATAATAATTTAATTATGAAAGCATCTAATACAGAAATGGGTAAAGTAGAAGAAAAAATTGAAATAAATAATATTACAAACAACAATATATATATATCTTTTAGTTCTAAATATATGTTAGAAGCATTAAAAATGTTTGATAAAGAAGAAATTTATATACTATTAAACAGTGGAATTAAACCATTTGTTTTAAAAGAAGAAAATAATGATAATTTTATTCAATTAATTTTTCCAATTCAAACAATTTAAAAAAAATATACTTATAAAATTCATTTATAAGTTTTTTTTATGGAAAAATTTACCAACTCGACATATTTTGACAAAATTTGACAAATATATTGTGCTAATATAGCAATCAATCTATTTGAAAGGGGGGATATCTATGCAATATGAAATAACATCTGATACACAAGTTATATTGCCAATTGGAAAAGGATGTTCTAAGATAATTGAAAATGGAGATGAATATATAGTAAATATTGATACTCATAAAATTTTAGAACATAGTTGTGAATATTTTGGTAGTTCATATGAAGGCAGAAAAGAAGGTACAAAAAAAATACTTGGTATTACTCATAAGTCACCAATAATAGTTGAAGAGAGTAGGCAAATAATATTTTTTCCTACTTCTTCACCAGAAAATATAGATTGTATTTGGATTAATCTTGAAAAAATTGAGAAGTATTTTAAAACTAATAATAAAAAATCTGCTATTATTTTTAAAGATGGAACAACACTAGAATTTAATATTTCAATTGGTTCATTAACAAATCAAATTTTGAGAGCAACAAGACTAAAATATTTATTAAATGAAAGAGTAATAAAAAAAGAAGATAATAATTAAATTATCTTTTTTTATTATCATTTTTGTGATATAATCTTATTGGTGAGTAGGTGTACTGCTTAAATATAAAAATTTAAAAAAAGGGGATTTATGAGGTTTAAAATGAATATTACCAAAATAGAACTAAATAATTTTAGAAATTATGAAAAGAAAATTTTTGATAATTTTTCAAATTTAAACATTATTATAGGAAAAAATGGAATAGGTAAAACATCTATAATAGAAGCAATTTATTTAGGTAGTTTAGCAAAATCTTTTAAAACTAATAATGAATTATCAATTATTAAATCAAATGAAAATTATTTTAGATTAAAAATAAATTATTTTGATTATGGAATTAAAAAAAATTTAGAAGTTTTTTTAGATAAAAATGGAAAAAAAACAAAGATAAATTCTAAACCTCAAAAAAAATTAAGTACATTTATATCGCAATATAGAGTAATTTTATTAACACCGGACGAATTAAAATTAATTAAGTCTTCACCGACTATTAGAAGAAATTATTTAAATATTCAAATATCTCAACTTCATAAAGAATATATTTATTTTTTAAATAATTATAATTTGTTGATTAAAAATAAAAATGATTACTTAAAAAAATTACTTGTTAATAATACATTAGATATTAGATATTTAGATATTCTTGATGAAAAAATAGTCGAAGAAGGTTTAAAAATTTACTATTATAGAAAAAAATATATTGAAAATATTAATAAAAATATTAATAATATTTTCAGTAAATATGTTAAAAATAATAATTTGAAAATAGAATATATTTCAGATTATTCTATTAATGATAAAGAAAAAATAATTAAATTGCTCAAAAAAAATAGAAAAAAAGAAATAAATATAGGAATGACTTCTTTTGGAATTCATAGAGATGATTATGAATTTATACATAGTGGATTTAATGCAAAAGAATTTAGTTCTCAAGGATTGCAAAAATTAATAATTTTAGCTATGAAATTATCAGAAGTTGAAATATTTATTAATAATTATGAAATAAAACCAATATTGTTACTTGATGATTTATTTAGTGAATTAGATGAAAAAAATAGAAATAATATATTCAAATCATTAAATAAAAATATGCAAATATTTATTACTACAACTGATTTAAAAAATATTAACAAAAATATTATAAAAAAAGCCAAAATATATAATTTAGATGAGAGGGTGTGAGAAGATGAATGATGAGTATGGAGTAAAAGAAATACAAGTGTTAGAAGGATTAGAGGCTGTTAGAAAAAGACCAGGAATGTACATTGGTACTACTGATGTGAAAGGATTGCATCATCTAGTTTGGGAAATTGTAGATAATTCAATTGATGAAGCTTTAGCAGGTTATTGTAATAATATAGAAATAGTCATTAATAAAGATAATTCTATTACCGTTAAGGATAATGGTAGAGGTATTCCTGTTGGGATACACCCTCAAACTGGAATTTCTACAGTTGAAACTGTATATACAGTATTACATGCTGGTGGAAAATTTGGTGGTAGTGGATATAAAGTATCTGGTGGTTTACATGGTGTTGGAGCTTCTGTTGTTAATGCACTTTCTAAATGGGTAACAGTTACAGTTTATAAAGATGGCAAAATATATGAAACAAAATTTGAAAATGGTGGAAAAACTGTTCAAAAATTAGTTGAAATAGGAACTTGTGAACAAAATAGAACAGGAACTACTGTTTCATTTAAACCAGATCCTGAAATATTTGATACTGATATATATAATTATGAAATATTAAAAACTAGAACACGTGAATTAGCTTTTTTAAATAAAGGATTAAGATTAACACTAAGAGATGATAGAGATGAAGAAGATACACAGGGAGATATATTTTTATATGAAGGTGGAATTAGTGAATATGTTAAATTTATAAATCAAGGAAAAACAGTTTTACATGATAATATTATTCATTTATTTGGTGAAAAAAATGGAATAATATTCGAAGTAGCATTACAATACAATTCAGGTTATAATGATAATATTTATTCATTTGTTAATAACATTAATACACATGATGGGGGTACTCATGAAGATGGTGTTAAAAGAGCTTTAGTTAGAGTTGTCAATTCTTATGCAAGAAAAAACAATTTATTAAAAGATAAAGATGAAAATTTAAAAGAGGACGATGTAAAAGAAGGAATTACAATGATTATTTCATGTAAGCATCCAAATCCTCAATTTGAAGGTCAAACTAAGGGAAGATTAGGAAATTCAGAAGTTAAAAATCTTGCGGATAGCGTATTTTCAGAAGGATTCGAACAATTTCTATTAGAAAATCCAGATACAGCAAAAATAATAATTAAAAAGTCAATATTAGCAAGAAATGCAATAATGGCTGCTAAAAGAGCAAGAGAAGCGACTAGAAAAAGTGATTTAACAATAACAAATTCATTTGGAAAACTATCTGATTGTAAAAGTAAAGATCCAACTATATCTGAAATATTTATAGTCGAGGGAGATTCTGCCGGTGGATCTGCTAAAAAGGGTAGAGATTCGATGACACAAGCAATATTGCCTTTAAGAGGTAAAATATTAAATGTTGAAAAAGCTAGATTAGATAAGGCACTAGGAAATGAAGAAATTAAGTCAATTATTACTGCTTTTGGTACTGGAATTGGTGAATATTTTGACTTAAGTAAATTAAGGTATGATAAAATAATTATAATGACTGATGCAGATGTAGATGGTGCACATATTAGAGTATTATTATTAACATTATTTTATAGATTTTTTAAGCCTATTGTTCAAGCTGGACATGTTTATGCAGCACAACCTCCATTGTTTAGAATTATGCATGGAAAAACTAGAAAATATGCATTGGATAAAAAAGAAAAAGATGAATATTTAGCTTCTTTACCAGAAAATGTAAGAGCAAAAGCAGAAATTGCACGTATGAAAGGTTTAGGTGAAATGGATGCTGAAGAATTAAATGAAACAACAATGGATATAAATAAAAGAGTCCTAAGAAAAATAACAGTTGATGATTGTGTTATGGCAGATGCAATATTTGAAAAATTAATGGGTGATGATGTAGAGCCAAGGAAGGCATTCATAGAACAAAATGCTGAATTTGTAGAAAATTTAGATATATAGGAGGTTTATATGGAAGAAGAAAATATTAATGATGAGTATAGTGGTAGTTTTCATGAAAGAGATAGTCATGATGTAAATAATATAGTAGAAGAAGTAAAAAGTTCTTTTTTAGATTATTCAATGAGTGTTATTACTTCACGTGCCATTCCAGATTTAAGGGACGGTTTAAAACCTGTTCATAGAAGAATATTATGGTCAATGTATGAAGAAGGAAACACACCAGATAAACCTCATAGAAAATCAGCTACAACTGTTGGTAATGTAATGGGTCATTATCATCCACATGGTGATAGTTCAATTTATGAGGCAATGGTTCGTTTAGCACAAGATTTCAATCAAAGATATATGTTAATAGATGGTCATGGAAATTTTGGTAATATAGAAGGGGACGGGGCTGCAGCTTATCGTTATACAGAAGCAAGATTATCAAAAATTTCGTTAGAATTATTAAGGGATATAAACAAAGATACTGTCGATATGTCTGATAATTTTGATGTTACAAGAAAAGAACCAAAAGTTTTACCATCTAGGTTTCCAAATATATTAGTAAATGGTTCTCTTGGAATTGCAGTAGGTATGGCAACAAATATTCCACCTCATAATTTAGGAGAAGTAATTGATGGATGTATTGCTTATATTGATAATCCGGAGATAGATACACTTGGATTAATGGAATATATAAAAGGACCTGATTTTCCAACTGGTGGAATAATATTAGGAAATTCAGGTATAAAAAAAGCATATGATACTGGAAGAGGTAGTATTACTATTAGAAGTAGAGCAACAATTGAAGAATCAAATGGTCATAATAATATAGTAATAACAGAGGTTCCATATGGCGTTAATACTATGGAATTAAAAACTAAAGTAGGTGAATTAGTCCATAATAAAATAATAGAAGGAATTTCAGATTATCATACAGATTTAAAAAATGGATTAAAAATAACAATTACCCTTAAAAGAGATGCAAATCCACAAGTAGTTTTAAATAATTTATATAAACATACTTCATTTCAAGTTAATTATGGAATTATATTTTTAATGTTAGATGGATTAACTCCTAAAACATTGGGATTAAAAGATATAATTTCTAAATATATTAATCATCAAAAAGTAGTAATAATTAGAAGAACTAGATTTGATTTAGCAAAGGATGAAAAAAGGGTTCATATATTAAATGGTTATAAAATAGCTCAAGATCATATTGATGAAGTTATTAGAATTATCAAAGCTGCTAAAACAGATGATGTAGCTAAAAATAATTTAATTTCTAGATTTGGACTTGATTTAATACAAGCAGAAGCTATTCTAGAATTAAAATTGAGAAGATTAACAGGTTTAGAAAGAGAAAAAATTGAATTAGAACTTTCTGAATTATTAAAAGAAATTGATGAATTAAAATCTATACTTGCTTCTGAACAAAAAGTATTAGATATAATCAAGAAAGAAATGTTAGAAATAAAAAATAAATTTAGTGATAAGAGAAGAACTACTATTGATATGACAGCTGTTGATTATATTGAAGATGAAGCTTTAATTCCTCAAGAAGATGTAATGATTACATTAACAAATAAAAATTATATAAAAAGAATTGCAAAAAATTTGTATAAATCTCAACATAGAGGAGGAGTTGGAATTAAAGGAATAACAACAACAGAAGAGGATTATGTTGAACATTTATTATCTGTAAATACACATGATTATATATTATTTTTTACAAACAAAGGTAAAGTATATAGATTAAAAGGATATAATATTCCAGAATATTCTAGAACTGGTAAAGGTTTACCAATAATTAATTTATTACAATTAGATAAAGATGAAAAAGTTAATACTATGCTTAAAGTAAACAACAGCGATATAAACAAATGTTTGCTTTTAAGTACTAAAAATGGTTTAATAAAAAGAACTAAATTTGAAGAATTTATAAATATACGTCAAACTGGAAAGATTGCGATAACATTAAAAGATGATGATGAATTAATATCAGTTAAATTGACAAATGGAGATAGTAAGGTGCTTATGTGTTCTTCAAATGGTAGAATGGTTCGATTTGATGAAAATGAAATTAGAATTATGGGAAGAACAGCATCTGGTGTTAGAGGTATAAATTTAAATAGAGATATATGTGTTGGTACTGAAATATCAGAACCTGGAAAATTATTATTAGTTGTTACAGAAAATGGTTATGGTAAAAAAACTCCAATAGAAGAATATAGAGAAACTAAACGTGGAAGTAAAGGAGTTAAAACAATTAATTTATCTGAAAAAAATGGTAAAGTTGTAGGATTTAAATCAACAGATAATGAAAAGGATTTAATGGTAATAACTGCTAATGGTATCATTATAAGAATGGATGTTAATTCTATTTCTCAAATGGGTAGAGTTACTAAAGGAGTTAAATTAATTAATCTTAAAGATGAAAATAAGGTTGCTGCTATTTCTATCGTTGACAAAGAAGAAGAGCAAGAATCAAATCAATTAGAAAACAATTAATATATTGTTTTCTTTTTTATATTAATTTTTTAAAAATATTACAAATAAAAATACAATAATAATGTTCCACGTGAAACATAAATAATATAATAATATATAATAAGTACAAAAATATTTCCCGGGAAATAAAATTGATAGAAAAAAAGGTAATAATAATGTTCCACGTGAAACATAAATAATATAATATTATATAATAAGTACAAAAAATATTTCCCGGGAAATAAAATTGATAGAAAAAAAGGCAATAATAATGTTCCACGTGAAACATTATTATATATATACTTTAAAAATTAAAAAATAGTTGCAATTTGTTATATTTTTTTATAATATATAGTTGTGCAACGAAAATAAATTGAATCAGGTCAGGATTGGAAAATAGCAGCCTTAAAATTTGTTCTCGTGTGCACTTTTTTTGAGGAAAAAATGAAAAATAAAATAATAAAAAAAATGAAAAAATTAAATAAAAAAGCACTAAAAAACAATGATGTACCCGTCTCTTGCATAATAGTAAAAAATAAAAAAATTATTGCAAGTGCTTACAATAAAAAAAATAAAAAAAATAATCCTTTTGCTCATGCGGAAATATTAGCAATACAAAAAGCGGCTAAAAAATTAAAAACATATAATTTGAATGATTGTGAATTATATGTTTCCTTATATCCATGTAATATGTGTAAAGAAGTTATAAACGAAGCAAGAATAAAAAATATATATTATATATTAAATAAAAATAAAAACATAAATAATACTGCAATTTATAAAAAAATGGAATGCTATGAATATATAGATTTTAGTAAGGAATTATCAAATTTTTTTATTAATAAAAGATAGTTAAAAAATAATAATTTTGTTATAATTTAATTAGGAGGAATTATGTCATACATATCTTTATATAGAAAATATAGACCAACTAAATTTTCTGATGTGGTTGGTCAAGATGTAATTATTAAAATTATTAAAAATAGTATTATTAATAATAAAATTGGTCATGCGTACATATTTAGTGGACCAAGGGGAACTGGTAAAACTACCGTTGCTAAAATATTTGCAAAAGCTGTTAATTGCTTAAATTTTGTTGATGATGTATGTGAAGAATGTGAAAATTGTACTAAAAAATCATCTGATGAAATAGATATAATAGAAATGGATGCTGCAAGCAACAATGGAGTAGATGAAATAAGAGAAATAATAAATAATGTGAAATATATGCCTTCTAATTTAAAATATAAAGTTTATATTATTGACGAAGTTCATATGTTATCAACAAGTGCATTTAATGCTTTATTAAAAACATTAGAAGAACCTCCAAATTATGTAATATTCATATTAGCAACAACAGAATTTAATAAAATACCAATAACTGTTGTATCTAGGTGTCAAAAATTTGACTTTAAAAAAATTGATGAAAAAAGCATATCTAATAGATTAAAATATATTTTAAAAAATGAGCAAAAAAAATTAAATGATGATATAATTGACTTAATTGCAAAAATAAGTGATGGTGGGCTAAGAGACTCAATAAATTTAATGGATCAAATATTATCATTAAATAATATTAATATTACAGTTGATCAAGTTTATAATTTATTGGGTGAATTAAATGACAATGAAATATCTGAACTTTTAGTGAATATTGTTAATTTTGATATTAAAGAAATATTAAATAAAATAAATATATATTCACAGGAAGGTAAAAATTTTAATAATATTGTTAATAAACTTGAATTATTATTAAGAAACATATTAATATTTAATACAACCAATAATTATTTTGAAAAAAAATATGAAAAAGAATTATTGAAGTTTAATAAAATTGATGTAAATGATCTATTATCTTTATGTAATATAATTTTCGAATTATCATATGAAATGAAAAGAACAAATAATTCTAAAACCTTATTGGAAATATATTTTTTAAAAATGGCATTGTTATTTAATAAAAAAACGCAAACAAATGTTTTATTTGATTCAACTAATAATAATATAAGAGAAAAAAAATTAAATAAATCTATAAAAAATGACAGTGACGATTACATATGTGAAATTGAAGAAATAAAAAAAATAAATATTAATAATGCTTTATATAGTGCTAATAAAGAATTAAAAAAAGAATTTATTAATAAATATAAAAATATTAATGAATATCTTTCAAACAAAGAATATAATGCTATATGCAATTTATTAATTAAGGCAATACCAGAAGTTGTTGGAGAAACTAATATATTATTTACTTTTAAAAATAATTTTGAAGTTTTATTATTTAATAAAAATATAGATAATATAGAAAAATTTTTAAAAATGTTGTATAATAAAAAATATACTGTTATTGCAGTTAGTGAAGAAGAGTGGATTAGCATTAAGAAAAAATATATAGAAAATATAAAAGCTGGAATTAAGTATGAATATATGAAAGAAAAGAAAACAAAAAATATAAATACAAAAAATACTGAACTGCAAAGCAGCGTTGAAAATATATTTGGTAGTGATTATACTACTATTTAAAGGAGATTTATGAATATACAAGCAATGATGGCACAAGCTAAAAAATTACAATCACAATTAGAAAAAACTACTAATGAAATAGAAAGTACTATTTTTAAGTATGAGAATGAAAATATTTTAATAGAAGCTTATGGTAGTAATAAAATAAAAAATATTGAAATAAAAAATAAGGACATATTAGAAGATGTTGAAATGTTAAATGATATACTTTTAGTAGCAATAAATAATGTTTTAACTCAAATAAAAAATGAAAAAAATAATAAATTAGGAAAGTATACTAATGGTTTAGGAGGCCTTTTATAATTATGGCTTTGCCAAAATGTTTTATTGATTTAGTTAATAATTTATCAATTTTACCAGGAGTGGGCGAAAAAACAGCTGAAAGATATGCATATGCTTTATATAAAGAAGATGAAGATGAAGTAAAAAAATTAGTCGATTCTATTATTAGTTTTAAAAAAAATATTAAAAATTGTGAAAAGTGTGGATGTATAACAGATAAAAATATATGTGATGTATGCTCTGATAATGATAGAAATAAAAAAATATTGTGTGTAGTAGAAGACTCTAAAAATGTTTTTTTCATTGATAAAACAAAAAAATATGATGGCTATTATCATGTTTTAAATGGTTTAATTTCACCAATTGATGGTATAAACCCAGAAGATTTAAATATGACTTCTTTACTTAAAAGAATTGATGATAATATAGAAGAAGTGATAATTGCTTTAAATCCATCAATCGAAGGAGAAATTACTTCTTTATATCTTCAAAAAATATTAAAAAAATATAATGTTAAAATATCAAGACTATCTTATGGTATACCTATGGGTAGTGAAATTGAATATTTGGATCCACTCATGATAACCAAAGCACTAGATGATAGAAAAGTAATATCATAAAAATAACTCTCATAATTTATTATGAGGGATTTTTTATGTACATAGTTAAAAAATTAGTTTATACTTTATGTTTATTATATACATTAAATTTAATACTAAGTTCAGTTGGAAAAATAGTTCCAATTAATATTTATACAATAATTATAGTTTACATTTTTGACTTTTTTGGAATATTAGCTATAATATATTTGAAATACTTTTATTAATTTTTATTTTAAGTTTTATGGAGGTAACTTTGACTAATTTACATGATTATTTTGAAAAATTATATAATGAAAATAAATTATCACACGCATTTTTAATAGGAAATGTATCTTTGAATAGTATAAAATATGAATTATTAGATATATTTAATAAATTTATATTAAATAGTAAAACTAATGTAGAAAATAATCCTAATGTATATTTTATAGAAGAAAAAAATGGTATAATAAAAAAAGAAAGTATAAAAGAATTATTAAATAAACTTTCTACAACTTCACAGTTTGATAGTGCTAAGATATATGTAATTGATAAATGTGAAAATTTAAGTGAATTTTCATATAATTCAATATTAAAAACATTGGAAGAACCTTCTGATAATATATATGCATTCTTAATATCGACAAATATAGATTCCGTAAAACCTACAATTTCAAGTAGGTGTCAAAAAATATTAATATCATCTTCATATAGTTACGAATATGAAGATGAATTTATAGATGTAACTAATTATATTATTGAATCAATAGAAAAAAATGGAATAAATGCTATTTCAATTAATTCTAAGATATATAAATTAATTGAAGATAAAAATAAGTTAATTAGTATTTTAAAAAACATGTTTTATATATACAATGAGGAACTAAATAATTTAGTAAATGATGGAAAAATCGTTAATATTTTATTAAATAATAATGATTTAAATTCATTAATGAAAAAAATATTAATAATTAATAATAATTTAAATAATTTAAAAGGAAATTTAAATAAGAATATTTCAATTGATAGAATTATTATAGAAATGGGAAGATGTAATTTATGAAAACAATAGGTGTGGAATTTAAAAAAGGTGGAAAACAATATATATTTTTTGACAACGATTTAGAGTTATCAATTGGAGATCATGTTGTTGTAGAAACGGAAAGAGGTTTACAATTTGGTACTGTTTGTGCTAAATATGATAAATCTGATGATAAAGAGCATAGTAAAGTTCATAAAGTAGCAAATAAAGATGATATTAAACAATACAACATGAATGTTAAGGAAGCTTCTAAATCAATAATTAAAGCACAAGAAATTGCTGATAATTTAAAATTAGACATGAAATTTTTAGACGCATATTATACATTTGATAGAAAACAATTAGTTTTTCAATTTTTAGCAGATAATAGAGTGGATTTTAGAGAATTAGCTAAATCCCTTGCTTCAATATACAAAACAAGAATTGAATTAAGACAGGTTGGTGTTAGAGATAAAGCAAAAGAAATTTCTGGAATAGGAACTTGTGGTAGAAAATTATGTTGTTCATTATTTTTAAATGATTTAGATTCAGTTGCAATAGCACAAGTAAAAAATCAAAATTTAGCATTAAATCCTATGAAAATAAATGGATTATGTGGTAGATTATTATGTTGTTTGAAATATGAAGATGATTTATATACTGTATTTAGAAAAAATTTACCTGAAATTGGTGATACAGTGAAAATAAATAATAAAGAGGCTAAAGTTATTTCTTTAGATATTCCAAGGCAAAAATATATTGCTATTATAGATGAAGATAGTACAAAAGTAGAAGTGGATGTAACTGAAAAAAATGAAAAAAGTAGACAAAGAAGTAATAAATAATTTATTGTATTATAATAATTTAAAAATAGTCCAAAATACTGATTATTTTAATTTTAGTTTAGATAGTGTACTTTTACCTAACTTTGCTAATATATTACCTAGAACAAAATTAATTGTTGATTTATGTACTGGTAATGCTCCAATACCTTTGATATTATCGCAAAAAACTAGTGCTAATATAATTGGAATTGAAATACAAAAAGAAGTTTATGACTTAGCATGTAAATCAATTAAAATTAATAATTTAGATAATGAAATTAAAATAATAAATGATGACATCAATAATTTTGCTAAAGAATTTCAAACTGACTCAGTTGATTTAATAACATGTAATCCTCCTTATTTTAAATATGAGAGTGAAAGTATAATTAATAATAATGATGTTAAATCAAAAGCAAGACATGAAATTACATTTAAACTTTATGATTTATTTAAAATATCAAAAAAACTATTAAAAAACGGAGGCTCGGTTTGTTTTGTTCATAGGACAGAAAGATTGATTGAAATTATAAAATTAATGAAAGAAAATAATATAGAACCAAAAAGAATTAGATTTATTTATCCAAAAATAAATAGTGAATCTAATCTGATTTTAGTAGATGGTCGTAAAAACGGAAAACCAGGCATTAAAATATTACCACCATTATATGTTCATAAAGATAATGGAGAATATACAGATGAAATATTAAAAATATTTGGAAAATTAGAAGAAGGAATAAAATGATACAAAAAAGTTATGAAAAAAGTAAATTTGGCAATTTATATTTAGTTCCAACGCCTATTGGTAATTTAGATGATATAACATTAAGAGCAATTAAAGTTCTTAATGAATGTGATATTATTTATGCAGAAGATAGTAGAGAAACTTTAAAATTATTGAAAATATTAAATATAAATAAAAAAGTAGAAAGCTGCCATAAATACACTGAAATGACTCATAGAAATAAAATAATAAATTTGTTAAAATTAGGAAAGAATATAGCTTATTTAGCTGATAGAGGATGTCCTTTAATTAGTGATCCCGGAAATATAGTTGTTGATTATGCAATTGAAAATAATATAAATGTAATTTCTTTACCAGGGCCTAATGCTTTATTACCAGCTATTAATATGTCTGGATTAAGTAATCAAAGATTTTTATTTTATGGATTTTTAAATAGTAAAAAAACACAAGCAAAAAAAGAATTAATAAATTTAAAAGAGGTAAAACAAACTATGATATTTTATGAATCTATGTATAGATTAGCAGATACATTAAATCTTATGTTAGAGGTTTTTGGCAATAGAAAGATAGCCATTGTCAGAGAAATTTCTAAATTACACGAAGAAATTATTAGGGATCATATTAAAGATATTATCGAAAATATAGAAAATGTAAAAGGAGAAATTGTAATTGTTGTTGATGGATATAAAGAAAGTAAAAAAGAAATAATCAATGATTATAATAATTTAATAAATGAATTAATAAAGTCTGGATATTCAAAAAGAGATGCCATTAAAGAGATAGCTGATAAATATAATGTAAGTAAAAATAAATTATATAATGAATTTAAATAGAAAGGAATATTATGAAATTAATCGTAGGGCTTGGAAATCCTGGAAAAAATTATATTAATACTAGGCACAATTGTGGATTTAGAGCAATTGATTTTTATGCTACTAAAAATCAATTAAAATTCAAAAATAAATTCGACGGTGAATATAGTGAAATAATAATAAATAATGAAAAAATAATTTTATTAAAACCTCAAACTTTTATGAATTTATCAGGAGAATGTGTATCAAAATTTGTAAAATATTATAATATAGAATTAACCAATATATTAATTATATATGATGATATAGATTTTGAAGTAGGAAATTTTAAAATTAAAAGAGGTGGGACTTCCAATGGTCATAAAGGATTAGAAAATATATTAAATTTATTAAAAAGTGAAAATATAAGTAGAATAAAAATAGGAATATCTAAAAATAAAATACCTTTAATTGATTATGTTTTAAGCAAATTTACTAGTGAAGAAAATGAAAAATTAAATATTATTTTTAATAAAGTAGCAAATATAATAGAAGATTTTTCTTTAATGAATATAGACGAATTAATGCAAAAATATAATGGTAAGAGTAATGAATGATAAATTATGCTTTAAAATATTTGATTTTGATATTAATAATTATAAAAAAATATCAATAAATAAAAATGAAATATATAATCAATTTATATTATATATATTTTTTAAGTGTAATAAAAATTTATTATTAGTTTATCCTACATTAAATGAAGCAACTAATGCATATAATGAATTAAAAAATTATATTGAAAATATTTATTTATTTCCAGAAGACGATCTAATAATGAAAAATGCAGTTGCTTCTTCACCAGAATTACTATTTATGAGAGCTAATCTTTTAAATAATTTAAATGATAATAATAACAAAATAGTAATTGTTCATTTAAATAGTTTTATTAAAAAATTACCAAATAAAGATATATTTAAAAATAGTAAAATCGATTTAAAAGTAGGAGATAAAGTTAATAGAGATGAATTAATAAATAAATTAATTAAAAATGGTTATAAAAGAAAAAGCATGGTTTATGATATATCTGATTTTGCTATTAGAGGGTTTGTTATAGATGTTTTTCCTATAAAAGAAGAAAATCCAATTAGAATTGAATTCTTTGATAACGAAATTGAACATATAAAATATTTTGATGCATTAACCCAAAGGTCAATAAAAGAAATAAATAGTATAGAAATTGGTATTATTAAAGATGATTTTGATAATAATAATTCGTCAATAAGAGATTATATAGAAAATTCATATACTTTATTTACAAATTATGAACAATTAATCTATCAAGAAGAATTACTTAAACCACAAATTAAATATTTAAATATGAATAGTAATATATTTAAAGTAAGTGATTTAGTAAAAAATGATGATATTTTTATAGATGTAATAAATAATAATAATTATGATTTATATATAGAAGCAAAATCAATCGATAAATATGATCATAATAAAGATAAATTTATAAAAGATATTATAAAATATAATGGTTATTTATGTACTAATAATAAAATTTTAATAGAAGAAGTTAAAAAAGTTAGTGAAAGTATTAAAATTATAAATTGTACCTTAAATCACGGATTTGTATATAAAAATATTTATTATTTCTCGGAATTTGATTTATATGATAATTATTTTAATTCTAAAAAAACTAAAGAATTGTCATTTGGTAGTAAAATAATGTCAATAGATAGTATAAACATAGGGGATTATGTTGTACATAGAAAGTCAGGTATTGGTATTTATAAAGGAATTACAACTATTGATAAAAACAGAGTCAAGAAAGATTATATTTTAATTCAATATAAAGGTAATGACAAATTATATTTACCTGTTGAAGATATTTCTAAATTATACAAATACTCTTCAAAAGAAGGTGTGAAACCAACTATTAATAAATTAAATAGTATTGAATGGACAAAAACCAAATTAAAAATTAAAAATAGGATTAAAAATATAACTCAAGAATTATTAAATATATATAGAGAAAGAAATAAAGCAATAATTAAACCTTTTGAAAAAGATGATGAAAGTCAATTATTATTTGAATCAGAGTTCGAATATGATGAAACGCCTGATCAATTAAAAGCAATAATAGAAATAAAAAGAGATTTAGAAAGGTCAACACCTATGGATAGGTTATTATGTGGTGATGTAGGTTATGGGAAGACGGAAGTAATTTTTAGAGCCATATATAAAACTATTATGAATGGGAAGCAAGTTGCTTATTTATGTCCAACAACATTACTTTCTCATCAGCAATATGATTCTGCTATTAATAGATTTAAAAACTATGCAGTTAACATTGATTTAGTGAATAGGCATTTTACTAATAAACAAATAAAAATTAAATTAAATAATTTAAAAGATGGAAAAATAGATGTGATATTTGGAACACATAGATTACTTAGTAATGATGTTAAATTCAAAG
This sequence comes from uncultured Bacilli bacterium, assembly GCA_944358375.1. The sequence goes on along the minus strand of CALVQT010000006.1, from coordinate 21,322 downwards.
ATTTAGGATTATTAGTGATTGATGAAGAGCATAGATTTGGTGTTGAACAAAAAGAAAAAATAAAAAAATTAAAATCTAACGTACATGTTTTATCAGTATCTGCTACTCCAATACCAAGATCACTACAAATGTCTTTAGTAGGAATTAGAGATTTATCTTTAATTGAAAGTGCTCCTAAAAATAGATATCCAGTACAAACATATGTAATTGAATATAATGAAATGTTATTAAGAGAAGTGATATTAAAAGAAATTTCTAGAAAAGGACAAGCTTTCATTTTATATAATAATATTTTTAATATGGAAGCATTAGTTACTAAATATAAAAAATTAATTCCGGAAGCAAGAATATGTTATGCGCATGGAAAAATGTCTAAAAATGATATGCAAGATATCATATATGATTTTACTAATAAACAATATGATGTTTTAATTAGTACTACTATAATTGAAAATGGTATTGATATTCCTAATGCAAATACAATTGTTGTCATAGATAGTGATAAATTCGGATTAAGTCAGTTATATCAAATAAGAGGAAGAGTCGGTAGAAGTGATAAGATTGCATATGCTTATTTAATGTATAGAAAAATATTAACAGGAACAGCTTTAAAAAGATTAGAAGCAATAAAAGAATTTACTGAGCTTGGAAGTGGATATAAAATTTCTATGAGAGATTTAGCAATAAGAGGAGCAGGTGATATACTAGGAAAAGAGCAAGCAGGGTTTATTGACTCTGTTGGTGTTAATATGTATTTAGATTTAATTAATGAAGAAATAAATGGCATAGATATTGACGAAGAAGAAGTAAAAGAATCTGTGCCAATAAATGTTTCTACTCATATTGGTAAAGAATTTTCTGATGAAAGCAGCATTATTATTGAAATACATAAAAAAATTAATAATATTACTAACAAATTAGAATTAAATAAAGTATTAAGTGAAATAAAAGATAGATTTGGAATAAAAAATGATTCATTAGAAATTTATGCTCATGAAAAATATTTAGAAAAATTATTATCAAAAACTATGATTCAAGTAGTGACGAATGATAATTTAAAAATAATATTAAAAATAAAGAATGATGTTTATAAAGATTTGAATGTTGAAAATTTGTTCTATGAAAGTACTAAAATAAGTGGAAAATTTAATTTCCAATATAAAAATAATTCAATACTTATAACATTATTAAAAGCAAGTTTAGATAAGAACTATATATACTATATTGAACAATTATTAGAAGTAATAGATAATATAAAAATTAAAGTATAAAATATATAAAATAATTCAAAATATATATAGGGTGATTTCATTGAATAATACAGGTATAGTTAGGAAAATTGATGACCTTGGAAGGATAGTGTTACCAAAAGAACTAAGAAAAAGTATGAACATAAATAGTGGTGATGACTTTCAAATTATATTAAATGATAATAAAATAATATTAGAGAAATATTCTAAATTAAAAAATTATGAAGAAGAGTTGCTAAAAATAACTGAATGTTTTTCTCAAGTACTAAATTATAAAATATATGTTGTTATAAATAATAAAGTATTAAATAATAAAGAAACGCTAAATAATAAAATTATAAATATTATAAGAGAAAGAAAAATTTTTATAAGTGATAGTGATATAAAAAACGAAGTATTATTAAATATTGAGGATGCTGGAAAGTATGTTATAAATCCTATAGTTTTAAATAGTGATCTATTAGGGGCAATTATAGTAGTAGGAAAAGATAAAATAGATAATTTAATAAATACTTCTAAAATTATTATAAATATAATTAAATCTAACATATTAAATTGAATAAACGAAAGTTTATTCTTTTTTAAATAAAATTGGTGATAATATATTAATAAAAATTATAACTAATATAATGTTAGTTGCAATTATGAGATAATATGATAAGTAGTTGAAAAAAATTTTAAAATAAGGTATATTATTGTAAAATATTATTAATAAAGGAGTTATCAATTAAATAAATTGATTTAAAATAATTATGATAGATACACATGCTCATATACTTAGTGAATATTATGATGATATTGATACTTTAATAGAATTTTTGAAAAAAAATAATGTAAATAAAGTTATTAATTGTTCTACTGGGTTTAAAGATATTGAAGAAGTATTAAATTTGTCAAAAAAATATAAAAATTTTTTATATTCTGCAATTGGAATACATCCAGAAAATATTAATGATTTTTATGATATAGATAAATTAGAAAATTTAATAAAAGAAAATAAAATTATTGCAATTGGAGAAATTGGATTAGATTATTATTGGAATAAAGAAAATAAAGAAGAACAAAAAAAATTGTTTATAAAACAATTAGAATTAGCTGAAAAATATAATTTGCCTGTGATCATTCATATTAGAGAAAGTATGGGAGAATGCTACGAAATATTGAAACACAGAAAATTAAAGGGAATAATTCATTGTTTTACTGGTAGCTATGAAATGGCAAAAAATTTTATAGATTTAGGGTATAAATTAGGTGTTGGCGGGGTTTTAACTTTTAAAAATTCAAAGTTATATCAAGTAATTGAAAAAATAAGAATTGATAATGTTGTATTAGAAACGGATAGTCCATATTTATCACCAGAACCACTAAGAGGAAAAATAAATACATCTGCTAATATTAAATATATTGTTGAAAAATTGTCATACATTACAGGGGTAAGTGATAAAGAAATAATAAAAATAACTAATCAAAATGCACTTTCAATTTTTGACATTTAATAGTACTTATTATATAATTTAACTAGGAGTTTAAGTATGAAAGAGTATATAAAGTTTAAAATATTTTCATCTATTAAGACAGTTGTTATAGTAGTAGTTATATTTTTAACATTTACTGCATCATCTGTAAATACAACTAGTTTATCAGTAGCATTTAATTCTAACTATCTGAATTATATAGATAAAGAAATAATAGAAGAAACACAATTAGAATTATTTAAAGAAGGATTATATAATCCTTTATATACATTCACAGGAGAATTAACAGGTTATGTTGGCGATTGTCCATTATGTTCTGGATATTTAGCTTGCCCACCAAGAACAAATGTATTAAAAGAAGGTATATATTTTAATGATAGTATGTATGGTAGAATTAGAATAGTAGCGAGTAGTAAAAATTATCCATGTGGAACTATTTTACAATTTAATGTTGATAAATTATCATCTGACCCTATTATTGCTATTGTTTTGGATAGAGGTGTAGGCGGTAATGATATTGATTTGTTAACTGATTCACAAGATTATGCGATTAAAAATATAGGCAGAGTTAGAAATCAAGAGTTTAGTGTTTTAAGAGAAGGATGGAATAGATGAGGAAATTTATTCATAAAAAATCTTTAGGGCAAAATTTTTTAATAGACAATAATATTATTAATAAAATAATTGATAATATTAATCCAACTGTAAATGATTTGATAATAGAAATAGGTCCAGGAGAGGGTGCTTTAACTAAAAAATTAATAAAAAAAAATTGTGATGTTTTATGTTTTGAAATTGATAAAAGATTAGAAGAAACATTAAATAAAATAAAATCAGATAAATTAAAAATTGAATTTGTTGATTTTTTAAAAATTAATTTGAAAAAATATATAAATAAAGAAAAATATAAAAATTTATATTTTGTAGGAAATTTACCATATTACATTACAACAGCTATTATTAATAAAATTATTAATGAGTCAGACCCATATGAAATTATTATAATGGTTCAAAAAGAAGTTGGAGAAAGGTTTATGTCTAGTCCAAATTCAAAAAGTTATAATTCGTTATCTGTATATTTACAGTATAATTTTGATATAGAAAAAATCATCAAAGTATCAAAAAATTGTTTTAATCCAATTCCTAAAGTAGATAGTGTTGTTTTAAAAATGAAAAAAAATAAAAAATATATTTGCAATGATGAAGATTACTTATACAAATTAATTAAAGATTCATTTACACAAAAAAGAAAAAATTTAAAAAATAATTTAAAAAATTATGATTTAAAAAAATTAGAAATAATTTTGAATACTATAGGAAAAAACTTATCTAATAGAGCAGAAGAAATATCTGTTAAAGAATTTGTACATCTAGCAAACGAGATGTTAAAAAAAAATTAATATAATATTATCATATAACATTAAATAGTAATTTTTACTAGTTCATCATTGTATTTTGTTTTAAAATTTTGTATACTAATATAAAGAGTATTGTAAAATAAAAGGATGTGGTTGTGTGATAAGCTCATATTTTGCTAGTGTAGGATTTACAATATGTGCAGCAATTTTTACTATTTCTATATTAGTAATGTTTATAATAAAAAATAAAAAAAATAGCTCTGAAACAAAAGTATTTTTTTCTTTGACTGTAACAACTTTAATATTAATAATTTTAGAATTTTTAAGTTGCTATACTATTTCAAAAATGAATGAATTAAGCACTTTAAACACTATTATATGTAGATTATATTTATTTGTATTTGCTTTATGGGATGTACAATATTTAATATATTTATTAATGTTATTTTTAAATAATACTCCTAATATAAATAAAGAAAAAGGTAAAAAGATTTTAAAAATAGTTTTTGTAATTATATTTATAACTGCTATAATAGTGGCTTTTATTCCTGGAATAGAATATTATAATGGATCTAGTAACACGATATATGCTATTGGTGGCAATGCTTTTATGATATTAAGTTTTATTACAATGATTGGAGGTTATTCGACATTAATTGCTTTTTCTAGTTATAGAAAAGTTATAAAGAATGTTTGGTTATTTCCTCTTTATGTAATAATGATAGTATTTATAACAGCAACAATAGTTCAAATTATTTTTAATTATCAAATAAATGATGTTTGTATATTTTGTACTTATGTTCTTACTATTTTGTATTTTACTATTGAAAGTCAAGACACTAAACTATTAGATCAATATAAAGAATCAAAAAAAGAAGCAGAAATAGCAAACAAAGCAAAAACTGAATTTTTAATAAATATGTCTCATGAAATAAGAACACCAATGAATACAATATTAGGATTTACTGAATCATTATTGAAAGATTCAGTATTAACAGAAGAGAATGTAAAAAAAGATTTAAAAAGTATTACTTCAGCAAGTTACACATTAATAGACTTAATTAATAATATTTTAGATATTTCCAAATTAGAAAGTGGAGAAGATGTTTTAAGGGAGGCTAATTATAATTTAGAATCACTATTATTTGAAATTAATAGTATTATACCAGCAAAAATCGATAAAGAAGAATTAAAATTTACTATTGAAATAAATGAAAAAATTCCAAAAGAATATTATGGTGATGCTTATAAATTAATTAAAATATTAACATATGTATTGAGAAATGCAATCGATTATACCAATTATGGTGAAATTAAATTAAATGTTAATGGAACGCAAGTAGATAAAGAAAATTTTGAATTTTGTTTTTTAATATCAAATACTGGACATGCTATGACTCAAGAAAGTTTTGATATGAGTTTTTCTGATTATATTAAACTAGAAAATGCTTCTCAAAAGAATAATGTTAAAACCATTAATCTGGGTTTAATTATTGCTAAACAATTATGTAGATTGATGGGTGGTAGCATAGATTTTGTAAACGAAAGAGGTCATGGTACAAGATATTTTATAAAAATCAAGCAAAAAGTAATTAACTTTGAAGAAATAGGAAATATTTTTGCGAGTAATGCTGGGCATATTTCAAGTAGTAAAAATATTTTAAATTGTAGTGGTAAGAAAGTTTTAATTGTTGATGATAGTGATATAAATTTAAAATTAGCAGCAAGATACATGAGTCAATTTAATTTTATTGTTACAACTGCAACTAGCGGAAAAGATTGTGTCGAATATGTAAAAAATAATGATTATGACATAATATTTATTGATCATATGATGCCTGAAATGGATGGTGTTCAAACCGTAAAAGCTGTCGAGGCAACTGGTAAAAAACTACCTCCAATAATTGCATTAACTGCGAATGGATATAATGGTATAAGAGAGAGATTTATAAATGAAGGATTTACTGATTATCTTCAAAAACCTTTTAATTTTAGAGATTTAAATAAACTAATTATTAGATTATTTGGGTCAGATGAAAATAAGGGTGGTGATGTAAAATGAGTTATGAATTAATGTTAGTTGAAGGAGTTTTATGTTTTTTAATTTTATTGTTATTTATATATTTTAAAAAGCAAAGTTTTAAAAAATTAAAATACTCAATATACAAGGCACTATTAATTATCGCTCTTATATATTCAATAATGGAAATTGTTATTGTAATAGTATTAAAACAATTTGAATATAGCTTAATATTTGAAATTCTATGGAAATTGCACTTTTGTATGGGATTAATATATTTATTGTTTTATTATTATTATATGCGTTGTGCATTTAATGAAAAAGAGGAAAATAACTTTAAAAATTTTATTTTATCATCTACAGCTAATAAGTTTATAACAATAATATTTGTAATAATACTTTTGGGTTATAGTTTTATGCCAATGGATGAAATAGATGTTTATAATCTTAATTTTATTCCAAACTATACAATATATTTTTACATAGCAAGTTTATTTATAGCTATAACTACTACTTTTGAAAGAGTTTATAAATCAAAAAAAGAATTTAAAGGAAATAAGAAAAGAATTTATATTGAATGTGCTATAATTCCTATTCCAATCGTTATTTTACAATTAATCTTCGAAAATATTTCATTTTTACCTGCAGCGACTATATTACAACTAAATTTATTATATATTTTTATTGAAAATCCTGATATTGAGCTATTAGAAGAAATTTCAAGTTCTCAAAAAGATATAGAACAATCTAATCAGACAAAAACAGATTTTTTATCAAATATGACATCTGAAATTAAAGTTCCAATGAATTTGATAGTAAGTTTATGTGATGAATTAAACAGTATGCCAATATTTAATGAAAAATTGGTAAGGGAAGATATAACTCAAATATATACTTCTAGCAATAGTTTATTAGATATTGTAAATAATATATTAGATATTTCTAAGATTGAAACTGGCAAAAGTATAGTTCAAGAAAATAATTATAATATTTTAAATTTAATAACTGATGTAATTAATATTGCTAAGTCTAAAATAGGCGCAAAGCAAGTTAAATTATACATAAATGTAGATCAAAATATTTCATCAACATTAAGTGGTGATTATTCTAAAATCTATCAAATAATTACAAATATCGTAACAAATGCAGCAAAATATACTGAAGTTGGTAAAATTACAATTACTTTAACTAGTACAAAGGCATCTGGAATGGAGACATTATTATTTAAAGTGGCTGATACTGGCACTGGTATAAAAGAAGAGGATCAAAAATTATTATTTCAAAAAGGTGCTAGATTATCAAATGCAACTCAAGGTGAAATAGAAGGTAGTGGTCTAGGATTAGCGATTACTAAAGAATATGTAGAGTTATTAGGTGGAAAAATATGGTTTGATAGCCAATATAGAGTAGGAAGTACTTTTTATGTAGAAATACCACAAAAAATTGTGGATTCAAAGCCTATTGGATTAGCAAAAGAAACAAAAAAGACAAACGAAAAGTTGGATTGTTCAAAATATACTGTGTTAATAGTTGATGATAATCAATTAAATATTAAAGTTGCTAAAAGATTATTAGAAAGATATAATTTTAAAGTTGAAAGTGTTACTTCTGGCAAGGATTGTATCTATAAAGTTAAAGAGGGTATAGAATACGATGCTATATTTATGGATCATATGATGCCTGAAATGGATGGTATTGAAACATTCCATGTTTTAAAAAAACTAAATGGTTATAAGTTACCTCCAATAATTGCTTTAACAGCAAATGCAGTTGCAGGAATGAGAGAAATGTATTTGAATGAGGGATTTGATGAATATATTTCAAAACCAATTAATACAGATGAGCTTGATAGAGTAATTAATTTATTCTTTAATAAATAGAATATAAAAATATATTCTATTTTTGTTTATAGTAATATTTTATGATAATTTTTATATATTTAATTAAGGAGAATAAATTGAATATTGAAATAATAAAAAATAAAATTAAGGAATTACAAAATCATAGATTAAATATTAAAGTTTATTTAGGACGAAACAAATATGAATATTATGAGGGATATATTGATAAAATTCACCCACATGTTTTTGTAATTAAAACTAATAAAGGAATTAAATCTTTTTCATATTCCGATGTAGTTATTAAGAATGTCATATTAAGTAAATTTGATTAAAAATATTGATATTGTAAAATATTTGTATTATAATTAAATAAACAAGTTTAAGGAGGTACTTATGGAAATTACATCAGTCAAAATTCGCAAGGTTGAAAAAGAAGGTTCTCGTATGAAAGGAATAGCATCAGTAGTTGTTGATAATGCAATTGCTATTCATGATATTAGAATTATTGAAGGTGATAATGGTTTATTTATTGCTATGCCTAGTCGTAAGACTCCTATAGGCGAATATAAAGATATAGCTCATCCAATTAATCAAGAAATTAGAACTATGTTTGAAAAAGCAATACTAGATGAATATGCTAAAGTAGATGAAACAAAAGAACCAGAAGAAAATTAAATTTTAAACAAAGGACTATATATAGTCTTTTTTAATTTGCATTTCATATTCTTTATTAGGGAGGAAATATGGAAAATAAGTCGGATGATTCTTATAATCATATAATTAATATTACTGATAGAAAAGCTATATCTTTATCAGGAATTAAAAAAATTAATAATTTTGATGATACTGAATTTTTTGTTGATACAATAATGGGACAGTTAATTATTAAAGGAGAAGGTCTTGAACTAATAAAGATGGATACATTTCAAGGCAATTTAACAATAAAAGGCAGAATAATTTTGATTAACTATTTAGAAGATAGTAAGAAATTTAAGGCTGATAATATTATGGCAAGGTTATTTAAATGATAAACCTAAAAGAACAAATAATATCATTTGTTTTTTCCTTTTTATATGGATTTATTATTTTTGTATTATATAAAAAATTTAATAAATATTTATATAATTCTAAAATTGTTTACAGTATATTAAATTCATTTCTCTTTTGTATTAATTTAACATTAGTATATTACAAAATTTTTTATTATATAACTGATGGTTATATAAGTATTTATTTTATATTAGTAACAATATTAGTATTTACATATTTAAATATAAAAAGATGACAAAAAATGTGTAAATTTTTGTCAAACTTATTGTGAATAATAGATAAAGCGTTTATAATATTATTATAGGAAAATAGGGGTAATTTTATAATGAAAAAAGTTGGACAAAAAACAAAATTTAGAGTGACATTTTTACTTCTTGGTCTTATAATATCAAGTGTATTTTTTGTTTCACAATTTTTTTCATACATAACTCAGATTGTTAAAACGAAACAAGAAATTACTAATATGGAAGTTTTATATAACGATAAACTTAGTGAAGAAGAAATTTTGAATGATGAGATAAATAAGTTAGAAGATCCAAAATATATGGCAAAATATGCAAGAGAAAAATATTTATATTCAAAGAAAGATGAAATAATATTAAAAATAGAAGATTAAATGAAAGGCTTGATATGGAAGAAGTATATAATTTTATCAGAACTAAAATAGATCTTAAACCAAACGATACTATAATTGTTGGCGTTTCTGGGGGGCCTGACTCTATGGTTCTTTTACATATAATGAATCAATTTAGAAATACACTTGGTCTTAAGTTAGTATGTGCTCATGTAAATCATAATAAAAGGGCTGAAAGTGAGCAAGAAAAAGTTGATTTGGAAAATTATTGTAAAAAAAATAATATTATTTTCGAATACATTAAAATAGAAAAATGGGGAGATGATAATTTTCATAGCGAAGCTAGGAGTGCAAGATATAATTTTTTTGAAGAATTAATCGATATGTATGGTGCAAAATTTTTGATGACGGCTCACCATGGAGATGATTTAATAGAAACTATTTTAATGAGAATAGTAAGAGGTTCTACATTAAAAGGTTATAGTGGTTTTAGTAGAATAGTAAATAATAACAAATATAAAATAGTTAGACCTTTAATTACTGTAACAAAAAGTGAAATATTAAAATTTGCTGAAAATAATAATATTAAATATGCTATAGACAATTCAAATAATGAAGATCATTATACAAGAAATAGATATAGACATATTGTGTTGCCTTTTTTAAAAGACGAGGATGCTAGCGTACATAAAAAGTTTTTAAAATTTAGTGAAATTTTAATTGAAAATAATAATTTTATAGATAGAGAAACAAATAAAGTTATAAATAAAGTTTTTCAAAATGGAATACTTTATATATCAAAATTAAAAGAATTAGATCATGTTATTCAAGTTAAGATAATAAATAATATATTAGAAAAAATATATTTGGATGATTTGATGAGTATTTCTGATGTTCATGTAGATTTAATATTTAGTTTGATAAATTCATTGAAAGCTAATAGTAGTGTGCATTTACCAAATGGAGTTGTTGTAATAAAATCCTATGATGAAGTGTATTTTGATTATATTGATAATGAATTTAGTAATTATAAATATCAAATAGATGATGCCATTAATTTACCAAATGGAAAAATGATTGAAATCGTAAAATCTAGCAATGATACAACTAATTTTACTACTAGATTAAGCACAAAAGAAGTTAAGTTACCATTATATGTTAGAAATAGAAAAAATGGCGATAAAATGGAAGTAAAAGGCTTAAATGGCACTAAGAAAGTAAATGATATTTTTATAGATGCTAAAATAAAAAAAACTTATAGAGACATTTGGCCAATAGTATTAGACAGTGATGATAAAGTTGTTTGGCTACCTGGATTAAAAAAATCAAATCTTGACAAGGACCCGACACAAGAGTATGATATTATATTAAGATATTATTAAAAGAAAGGAAAAAGCAATGAATATAAAAAAAACAAAAAATAGCATGAATTTTATGCCTTATGTATTATTAATGATAGTAGTAATTGGTTCTTATCTATTTTTAAATACTATGGGTAATAAAGTTAATGATCTTAACTATACAGATTTAATTAAGCAAATAAATGATGGTAAAGTTACTGAAATATCTGTTACCCCAAGGAGTGCTTCTGGTGTATATGTTATTACTGGTAAATTAGAAGACTATAAAAAGGGTGAAACATTTAGTGTAACTGTTCCATATACAGATACAGTTATATCTTCATTATATGAAACTGCAGAAAAAAAAGATTTAATTGTTGAAACAAATACTAATCCAGAAAATAGTACATGGATTACTGTGTTAATAAATATTGTTCCTATTATCTTATTTGGAGTTCTTCTATATATAATGTTTATGAAACTAGGTAATAGTGGTAAAAGTTCATTTGATTTTGGAAGAAGTAAAGCTAAATTAGCTGAGGAAGGCGGAACAAAAACATTTAAAGATGTAGCTGGTCTTAAAGAAGAAAAAGAAGAAGTTCAAGAAATTATTGATTTTCTTAAAAATCCTAAAAAATTTACTAAAATGGGTGCGAGAATACCAAAAGGTGTGTTATTGGTAGGTCCTCCAGGAACTGGTAAAACATTACTAGCAAAGGCAATAGCAGGTGAAGCAAAAGTTCCATTCTTCTATATAAGTGGTTCAGATTTTGTTGAATTATTTGTTGGGGTTGGTGCTAGTCGTGTAAGAGATATGTTTAAACAAGCAAAACAAACTGCGCCCTGCTTAATATTTATTGATGAAATTGATGCTGTTGGTCGTCAAAGAGGTACTGGACTTGGTGGTGGTCATGATGAAAGAGAGCAAACATTAAACCAGTTATTAACTGAAATGGATGGTTTTAGTGAAAATGAAGGAATTATTATTATAGCTGCTACTAATAGACCAGATGTATTAGATCCAGCTTTATTAAGACCTGGTAGATTTGATAGACAAGTCACAGTAAGCAGACCAGATGTTAAGGAAAGAGAAGAAATATTAAATGTTCATGCTAAAAATAAAATTATATCAAAAGATGTTAATTTAAAAAATATTGCAGAAAGAACACCTGGATATTCTGGAGCTGATTTAGAAAATTTATTAAATGAAGCTGCTTTATTAGCAGTAAGACGTAATAAAGAAAGTATTACAATGGATGAAATTGACGAAGCAAGTGATAGAGTTTTAATGGGTCCTGCTAAGACAAGTAGAAAAGTAACAGAATATGAAAAGAAAATAGTCGCTTATCATGAAGCGGGTCATGCTGTATCTGGAATAGTTTTACCAAATGGCGTTGAAGTTCATAAAATAACAATTATTCCTCGTGGTATGGCTGGCGGATATACACAAATGTTACCAAAAGAAGAAAGAACATTAGTATATACTAAGAAAGAATTAGAAGAGCAAATAATTACATTATTATCAGGTCGTGCCAGTGAAGAAACTTATATGAATGAGACATCGACTGGTGCAAGTGATGATTTAAAGAGAGCTACAAAAATTGCAAGAAGTATGGTTACTGAATATGGTATGAGTTCTCTTGGACCTATGCAATTTGAGCATAGAAGCGAAAGCGTATTTTTAGGTAGAGATTATAATCAAACAAAAAATTTTTCAGATCAAGTAGCATTACAAATAGATAAAGAAGTAATGAAAATAATAGATGAGTGTTATGCTGAATCTAAAAAAATTGTTTCTAAAGAAAAGAAACTTATTAAAATATTAGCAGATACATTAATTACTAAAGAAACATTAACTAAGGAAGAAATACAACAATTAGTTGAAGAAAATAGTGATTATAAGTTTAATGATGATGAAAAAAAAGAAGAAAATGATTTAAAAGAGGAAATAATTAAAAAAGAAAAGTCTGAAAGAAAAAAAGAAAAAAATTTTGACAAAGAATAGATATTAAAATCTATTCTTTTATATTTATGACAAATATTAAAAATATAGCATTTTAACTAAACATATTTGTATAATTGTGTTATAATACACATGAAGAAAAGAGGCGTAATATGATTTTATTTATAGATACACATGATAATTTAATTACAATAGCTTTAAAAAATAATGATAAGTTATTTGTTAAAACTCAAGAAAGTGAATTTAGTCATTCAATATATACTTTACCTATGATTGAAAGCATATTTAAAGAAAATAATCTAAATATACATGATTTATGTAAAATTATAGTAGTTAATGGGCCAGGTAGTTTTACGGGAATTAGAATAGGATTATCGATAGCAAAAACTTTAGCATATGCACTAAAAATTGATATTAATACAATATCAAGTTTGACTGCATATTTAATAAGTAGTAATTTAAAAGAAAATAAAAAAGCTGTTATTAAAGATAATAAAGGATATTATATAAGTGCATTTGACGAAAATAATAATCCTTTAGTTGATGAATTTTATAGTGAAATTGATAATATAGAATATAAAGAGGTATCATATAATTTAGATGTTGATAAAATAATAAAATATTGTAGTAATTTTAATAGCGAAAATCCACATCATGTAAAAGCAAATTATATTAAGAAAATCGAGGTAGAAAAAAATGATACAAAAACAGATAATTAGTGATATAGATAGTGTATATAATTATTTTAATGGTGATTTAGTACTTGGATATTTAGAAATTAGACTTGTTGATGGTGTTATAGATATTATGAATTTGTTTGTGGATGAAAATGAAAGAAAAAAAGGTATTGCAACTGCTTTAATGAAAGAAGTTATTAATAAAGAAAATTATAATAAAATAATGCTAGAGGTAAATGAAAATAATATTGAAGCTATAAGATTATATACTAAGCTTGGATTTAAAGAAATTAGTTTAAGAGAAAGATATTATGAACAGGATAGTGCAATAATTATGGAGAAGGTGAAATAATGAAAGATATATATATATTATCAGTAGAATCATCTTGCGATGAAACAAGTGTAAGTATTATTAAAAATGGTAATGAAGATATTGCAACAGTTATTAATTCACAAATTGATGTTCATACAAAATATGGAGGAGTAGTTCCAGAAGTTGCAAGTAGACTTCATCTAGAAAATATAACAATGGTGATAGATGAATGTCTAGAAAGAGCGAATATGAAATTAGAAGATATGGATGCTTTTGCTTGTACATATGGGCCTGGATTACTTGGAAGTTTATTAGTAGGAGTAGAGGCTACTAAAACATTGGCTTTTATATATAATAAACCATTTATAGCAACTAATCATATGATGGGACATATTTATGCTAATATGATTGGAAATGATATAGAATACCCATTACTATCATTAATAGTTTCAGGTGGACATACTGATTTGATATTAATGGAAGAAGAAGATAAATTTGAATATTTAGGGCAAACATTAGATGATGCGATTGGCGAAGCTTATGATAAAGTGGCAAGAATACTTGATTTGCCATATCCAGGAGGACCTAATGTAGAAAAATATGCTCTACAGGGGGAACCTACATATAAAATGCCTCAAATATTAAATGATGAGTCATTTAACTTTAGTTTTAGTGGAATTAAAAGCCATGTTAATAATTTAGTTCATAATGAGAAACAAAGAGGAAACGAAGTAAACAAATATGATTTAGCCAGATCATTTCAAGATTGCGTTACATCACACTTAGTTGATAAAACAAAAAAAGCACTAATTAAATATAATTTAAAAACATTTTTGATAAGTGGTGGAGTTGCGGCAAATAGCCATATAAGGGAGGCATTGAAAGAAATGTGTGATAGTCTTGGGGTTACAATGCATATGCCACCTAAAAAATATTGTACAGATAATGCAGCAATGATTGGAGCAGCAGCGTATGTATTATATAAAAATAAACAATTTTCTTTATTATCTACTAATGCACAAAGTCATATAAAGTTATAAAATAAAACTATTTACACTTGTAAAATAGTTTTATTTTATAACACATTTTCATCAAAGCCATATTTTTCTTTTATTATATAATTTGCTTCATCCTTATTTATGTATTGTATTATATTTCTACTTAATACTCCAATATAGATAAAATTAATGCCACTAAATAATAAAAACAAAAATATAAAAATTAAAGATATAGTAATTTTTGTAAATATAAATGTTAAAATTATAAATAATATAGAAATAATAGATAATGATATACCAAGTAACATTCCAATTAATGGTAGTTTTAAATTCTTTGGAATAACAATCTTGTACTCATTTAAATCATTAGATTTTAGTTTATCATAATAAATATTAAATCCTAAATTATCAAAAGTATCAAATTTAATTATATTATCTTTTGAAAATTTTAGAATAGAATTAATCATATTTCTATTAAATATACGACAATTAGTTTTATCATTTATTATATTTATATTTAGTAATTTATTTATTAATTTAGTTATTTGTTTTTTAAAAATATTAACTTCTTTAAATCTCTTACAATAGCAAATACAATCATAATTGTTTTCATTTATACACGTAAGTGCTTTTTTTATATAATTAATAGGATAGGAAAAATCATATACGCAAACGTAATCATTTGTTGTGTAATTCATAGCAGACACAATCGCATTATTAGCATTATATTTTTTAGATAATAATATTGTTTTAACATTAGCTTCATTTTTAGAACAAAGTTTTTTTATTTCATTAAAAGTATTATCTGTTGAACCATTATCAACAAAAACAATTTTATACTTTATTCCTTTTAATTCGCTGGATAGTTTTTCATAAAAATTATTTATATTTTCACTTTGATTATATGCAATAACAATTATATCAATTTTCACGATTACTCCTAGTAGCCAAACTTTCCTTCTAAACTATCATCATTATCAATTAATTCCTCTACCATTATTGTTCTATATTTATCTTTGCTATCTCTGAAAACCATTTTTGTAATGCCACTATTAATAATAACTCTTTTACACATTGCACAAGGCATTGCATCTTTAACATACTCTCCAGTTGTACTATCAATTCCTACTTCATATAATGTTGCGCCAACCATATCTTTTCTAGACGCTGAAATAATGGCATTTTGTTCAGCATGAACACTTCTGCACAATTCGTATCTTTCACCACGTGGAATGTTTAATTCTTCTCTTATACATTTTCCAATATCATCACAATTTTTTCTTCCTCTTGGAGCTCCATTATATCCGGTTGATATAATTTCATCATTTTTAACGATTACAGCTCCCCATTTTTTTCTTAAGCATGTCGATCTTTCTAATGCAGCTTGCGCTATATCTAAATAATAATTATCTTTGTTTACTCTTTTCATTAAATACCTCTACTTATAATACATAAACTAATTTTATCATAATAAATATATAAAATGAATAATTTTGTCATTAAAATTTATTTTATTTAATAAAATATTATATGAATAATAATATAAGTGGTTTAACAGATGAAGAAATAATAAAATCAAGAAAATTATATGGGAATAATATGATAACTAATAAAAAGAAAGTTACAATTCTTTCTTTAATAATAGAATCTTTTAATGACCCAATTGTAAAAATACTTTTAATGGCACTGGCTATAAAATTGTTGTTAATATTTAATAAAAATGATTTATTTGAAACTATTGGAATAGCAATAGCTGTTTTTCTTGCTTCTTTCATATCAGTAATTTCAGAATATGGAAGTGAAAAAGCATTTGAAAAATTAAATGAAGAAAATGCATTAACCGATGTGAAAGTAATAAGAAATAAAAAGAAAAAAATTATAAATATCGATGAATTAGTGGTAGGTGATATTGTTTTAATTGAAAATGGAGACAAAATACCTGCGGATGGAAAGATTATTAATGGAAATTTATATGTCGATGAAAGTATTTTAACGGGTGAGTCAAAAGAAAAATATAAAAAAAATAATGATATTGTTTATAGAGGTAGTGTAGTAACATCTAAAAGTGCAATTATTGAAGTAACTAGTGTGGGTGATAAGACATTTTATGGAAAAGTTGCTTTAGACATTCAAGATGTTTCACTTGAAAGTCCTCTTAAATCTAGACTTAGGAATTTAGCTAGAATAATAAGTTTTTTTGGGTATATTTCAGCTTTTTTGGTGTTTATTTCATATATGTTAAATGCTGTAGTAATACCTGGCAATTATAATGATATATTGTCTCATATATTATATGCGTTAACTCTAAGCGTTGCGGTTGTTGTTATGGCTGTACCTGAAGGACTACCTATGATGATTACTTTAGTATTATCTTCAAATATGAAAAGATTACTTAAAAAAAATGTGTTAGTTAGAAAATTAGTTGGTATTGAAACATCAGGCTCTTTAAACATTTTATTCACTGATAAAACAGGAACTCTTACTGAAGGGAAATTAAAAGTTATAGAAGTTGTTGATGCTTCATTAAATAATATTAGTCAATTAAATGATATATTTTATCAAGCATTAGTATATAATAATGATTCTTTTTATATAAATAATAAAGTAACTGGAAGTAATACAACAGATAGAGCAATTCTTGAATATTGTAGAACTGATAAAAAAGAAAAATATAAGATTATTAATAAAACTGAATTTAGCAGTGAAAGCAAATATTCTAGCGTTACTACAAATTATAATAATAAAACCGTTTTTTATAAAGGCGCATATGAAATAATATTGAACAAATGTACTAAGTATATTAATGAAAATAATCAAGTAAAAGTTTTAATACAAAAGGATAATATTATAAATTATATTAAATCTAAAACTTCTAGTGGTCTTAGAGTCATTGCTCTTGCGTATTCTAGTAATGATGAATTTAATGGTTTAACATTAATTGGTTTTATTTTTTTAAAAGATAATATTAGAAAAGAAGCCTATAATGCTGTTAAAGAAATAAAAGACTCAGGTATTAGTGTTGTTATGATTACTGGAGATGCAAAAGATACTGCTACTAATATAGCAAATGAATTAAATATTATTGAAAATGAAAATGATATAGTTTTAACAAGTGAAGAATTTAATAATATGAGTGATAGTGAAGTAATGAAAGTGTTAAATAAATTAAAAGTTTTATGTAGAAGCTTGCCTCAAGATAAAAATAGGCTTGTTAAAATAGCTCAAATGAAAGGACTAGTAGTGGGAATGACTGGAGATGGAGTTAATGATGCTCCTGCTTTAAAACATGCTGATGTTGGATTTTCAATGGGAAGCGGAAGCGATATTGCAAAAGAAACAAGTGATATTATAATTCTAGATAATAATATATCTTCTATATGCTTTGCTATTTTATATGGTAGAACAATTTTTAAAAATATAAGAAAGTTCGTAACTTTTCAATTGAGTGTTAATTTATGTGCTGTTTTATTAAGTATTGTAGGACCATTTATAGGTATATTGGCTCCGATTACAGTTATTCAGGTATTATGGGTAAATATGGTAATGGATACATTCGCTGGACTTGCATTTTCATTCGAACCTGCATTAAAAGAATATATGAAAGAAAAGCCCAAAAATAAAAATGAAAAAATAATTAATTCATATATGTTAAATCAAATAATAGTTGATGGAATATATGCAATGTTATTATGTATATTTTTTCTTAAATCAAGTTTCGTAAAAAATATATATTCTTACAATATTACAGATAAGTATTTATTAACCGCTTTTTTTGGATTATTTATTTTTATTGATATATTTTTAGCATTTAATTCAAGAACTCATAGATTAAATATTTTATCTAATTTATTTAAAAACAAAATATTTTTATTAATATTTTTATTTATATCAAGCGTACAAATATTATTAATATATTATGGAGGAGAATTATTTAGAACAACAGGACTAACATTGATAGAATTTGATATAATGTTATTATTTGCATTTACAATAATAATTATTGATATGATTAGAAAAATAATATTAAAAAAGCTAAATATAGAAAGAAGATTTTAGTTATTATAATATTTTAAAGCTCTTTTATATTCAGCCTTCATTAATGATAATTCAAAATTTCTTTGATTAAAATAATTAACTAACCTTTGAAATTCTTCTTCATCAAAATAAAAATCTTTATCTTTAAAATTAAATTTATGTAATAAATATTGTGTATATAAATCAGGATATTTTCTTAATGGATTACCAGAGTTTGAATAAGAAGATATTCCAATACCATTGTGATATCTTGGAAAAGTAGAATACTTGCTATCTAAGTATAATTCTTTTGTAATATCTTTTATGATCTGATAATCTTTTAAATTATATCTACTCAATAAGTCACTAATGTATTCTTTATTTTGCCATTTGTAAATGTATGGAATATTTTTATCTACAGTAAAATCACTAAGTAATGAATTGTACAATACCATAAACTCTCTTACTATCATATCACTTTTAAATGATATATTTTTATAATTTTCAGATTTAGAAAATTCTTTTTTTCTCCAGTATTCTAGTTTATTTTTATTTTTATATTCAAGTGCTTTAGAAAGCATGTATAATTCTTCTAATGATTTTTTTAATTTGCTTTTCGTACTATTATTTAAAATATAATCACTTGATATGTAAGATAAGTTATTACTAACAATAATTTCATTTTCTTTAATATAATAATCTAGTATTTCCCCAGCATCATTCATTACTACATATAAAGTAATAACACTTTTAGGTCCTCCTTCATCAAGAGAAAAAAATTTTTCATAATTTGGTGGTAGAATTGTTGTATATTGAGAGCTTTTAAAATTGTTTTTAGCAATAGTATCAATTTGACTATTTGGTGAAATATATTTACCAGGGTCTGCAATATGTATACCAATTATATATTTATTACCATCTTTTCTAATGCTTAAACCATCATCTCTTAATTTAGTATTTTCATTATCTATAGTAAAAACAAATTCTTGTGTTGTTGTATCTGTTTTTTTATCAATCTGTATTTGAGATGGTTCTATTTCTTTTACAATGTGGTATTTTTCTAATACTTGCTCTGCTGATAAAGAAAATTTATTTCCATTAAATAACCCTAGCAATTCATTAGTAAAAAAGTCATCTTTGTATTCAAGTAATATATTTTCATATTTATTTTTATCAATTTTTGAATCATATGTTATTCTCATTAAAGTAAGATAATAAAGTAAATTTTCTTTATTATCATTAATTGAATTAATATATTTATTAAATACATAATCAAAAATATTAGTTTTATTAATAGGAATGATATTTTTATAAATATTAAAATATTTTTTTATGATATTTGGATTTTCAATTTTATCAATTAATTGTTTAATAAATTCATCAAATTCATATATATATAAATCTTTATCTAAAACGATAGAATCTAAATCTTCTGATAATTTTTTTAGAGTATCATTATCATATTTACTTGCGTATGCGAGCAAAGATCCACTAGATTTCTTAATTCTATTTCTATTAACAACGATTTCTTCTTTGTTAAAATTGTTATTTTGAAAAAAAATTGTTAATAAGTTAATACATTTATCAATATCATCTATAATATATTGATAATCATGTTTACTTAATTCAAAAATATAATCATTCAATACATCAAAAATTGCTTTTAATAATTTGCTGGTTGTAATATTTTTGCTTTTCAGTTTATTTAAAAATGTATCAACATTTGTTGAATTAATAGTCGCATTATTTAATATAAATTTTCTTATACTTTTTTTAATGTCCATAGTTTAAAAAACAATTTTTAAGTAAAATTGATAACCCCTTTCTAAAAAGTTTCTTTCAAGACATATATTATCATAAAATAATTTAGTTTTGCAAGTAATTATGCTATAATATAGGTAATAAAGGAGTGAATATGTATAAATATAAAAAATATACAATTATTATATTAACAGTAATATATATTATTTTATCTATCGTTGAATTTATTAAATATTTTCTAATTGATTGTAATTTATTCGGATTAGTATACTTATTAATAGATTTATTAATAATATTTTTATTAGTACCAGTAGCTTACAATTATAAAAGATATTTTTCAAGTATTAGAATTAGTAAATTAATAATAGTTATATTAATTGGTATATTTAATAGTTATATTTTATATAAAATAGTAATAAATAATATGAATTACGTAGATGCATCTATAGAATTTAATAATGGTATATTTATTATTAAAAATATTTTGAAAGGAATAGTGTATTTTATTTTATTGATATTCACAATATTTGAGTTTAAATTAGAAAAATTACTTAATAACATTACGAAAAACAAAAAGTTTAAAATGCTTAAGTTCGTTGTTAAAAAGTAATAATGATGTCAATATTTTGCGAAAATGTCCTAAAAATTTTTAAACATAAACGGGATTTATTGTCTCGTTTTTTTATGC
>CALVQT010000005.1 GCA_944358375.1 uncultured Bacilli bacterium | reverse complement strand
TTGCAATGATAATGTAAATCCACATAATTTCACCTCCTATTGTAATTTAATTTTATCATATTTCTGTTTTTTTTAATATATTATCGAGCAATTTTCTTTCAAAAGCATTGTAATAATTTTAATATCTGCTATAATTTATTTAGTTGATTTAATCCATCTTGGGAGTATAATTTTACGAATATAAGAAAAGTTATCGCTCCATTGTGAAATGTGCTCGAACTTTTCGAGTTTTGATAAATAACTAATTCAGAAATGGATTAGTTTTTTTGTGTTATAAGAAACTATCACACGATAAAGACGATAAATATACTGATGTAGTTAATGATATGTACAAAAATAATATTCTGGATGATGAAAATATTAAAGATTTAGATTTAAACAAAGAAAAAGATGATTATGAGCGTTAATGCTTTTGATCATCTTCTAATTTAAAATCTTTTTAATTTTTTTACTGGACCTTCTTGTTTGTGAGGTGCAAATGCATTCATTTTTTCATCCCAACGTTCAATAATGTCCATCAAAGTATTATCCCCTCTGTCATCTAAAACATCCCAATATTCTCTTGAAAGAGGACTTTTGCTTACGCCTGAAAACGTTCTATATCCCGCTTGTTGTTCTGCTCTAAATTTTCTTCTTCTACGTTCTAATTCTCTAGAGTCAGTTACTTCTTCACCATTAACATAAAATGTTACATCTTCAGCCATTATTTCTTTCCAACCAAATAATTGACAATTATCTTTAGCAAATCTTCCTGTAAAGAATGTTTTTCGAATTTTCATAATATCTTCATAAGTTAATTCTTTCTCATAACCAAAGTATTCAAGAAGCGCTGCTAAATTACAAGCATCTTTTATTACTATACTATTTTCTCTTAAATTTAAACAAGTTTCATCATCTGTAACATTAAGGATAGGATAATTTGGAGATCTATACAATAAGTCGTTTGATAATTTATCTTCGTTTGGCACAAATAACATACTTCTATAACTTTTCCAAAAATCCGTACTCAATTTCCCTGCTTTAGTTCTAAAAAAGCTGTCATCACCCTTATAACGAAATATTCTATCAGTTCTTACAACTTCACCAACATAAATATTATCTCTACACACTACATATTTTTTATTTTCCATAGAACCACCCCTTTAATTGTTCTACATTATAACATAAATTAATTAAATTTGCAAGTAAATTTTTGCTTTTTTAATCTTCTTATTTAGTTTTTCCAAGCCCTATTTGTTAATTTATCTTTTGTACCGATT
Source organism: uncultured Bacilli bacterium (assembly GCA_944358375.1). Next base: position 72,777 of record CALVQT010000005.1, on the reverse strand, counting down.
AAACATCTTTCTCTATTAGTAATAAATCGCAATTCAAAATTAAAACAATTATTAAGTTCTGATAAATTAAAAATAGACTCTTAGATTGATAAAGTTAATAACGATAATAAAAAATATAAAGAAGCAATCAAAATACTGAATGAAAATAACAAGTTTTTAAATATTAGTAATAACCTCTAAAAACAAATTGTCAAATTAAGAAAAGATAAAAAAGATGCTTATCTCTCAAAATCATCTTTTTTTTAAATAATTTATTTTATAGTATTTAATTATAAATCGAACTCATCTAATTTGTATGATATTATGCTGGCAATAATAACTATAACTATGTGTATACACAAGTTAAATCCAAGACTATAGTATGGAAAATTAATACTTCTAAAAAAAATAAAATAGGTAAATAAAAATACTATTATTCTAAATAATATAGTTATTGCTAAGAGTAGTAATATTTTTTTTTGAATAATGTTTTTATTTGATTCTCTTAATATTATAAATTCAAATGAATTTGTTTTATCGTAGGTAGAAAACAAGTAAATTATATATGTGTGAAATATAATTTGAAATAACATCCATAAAATACTTAATAAAGTATCATTTTGAAAGTTACCAATTATTATGTTAAATAAATTAACATCAAAATCAAAATTTGATAAGTACGATACTAAAATGATCATACTATAAATAATAAAATACACAATTAATAATTTCCATAATTTTTGTTTAGATAATTGTTTGAAACATAATCTATAGTATTTCATTTTTATTTCTTCTTTCTATTAACAAATAAAAACAACTCATAAAAAATAATTGTAAAAAATATAATACAAAAAAGCTGTACGAGATCAATATTTAGGTTAATATTTTTAATAAATATTATCAATAATATACTAGTTATTATAAATCCAGTTTTATAAAAATTAGTTATAGAAAAAATTAAAATTATCACAGAAAAAAGACATAATAAAATATATGTTAAGCATTGTTTTAAAAATAATATCATTACTTGAAGATCACCTGTTATGGTCAAGTTCATAATGAAAAAGGTTAAAATTAGTGACAAAGTAATTGCAAAAATACAATTTTTTAAACATGTTAATAAGACAGAAGTAGATATTCTTATTTTTGAATCAATAATTCCTTTTGTTCTTTGCTTAAGAGTTATATTATCATAAAATGATATTCCTCTAAGTACATTTAGACCAATTACTAGAAGATTAGTAATTAAAAACCATTCATTATTTAAAACTATAATCATTTTTTCGAAATAATTATAGTTTCCTTTATATTCCAAAAGAGGTATTGTGATTCCAATAATAATTATTATTTTATTATAAATTTTTCTTTGCTTATATAAATAATTTTTATTCATTTTCTACAATAATTTCTCCATTATCAAATGTGTATATTATATCAGATAGTTTCACAAGATCTTCTTTTATATGTGTAGATACAATTATTATTTTCCCTTTTTTCTTTTCTTCTAATAATATGTTGATTATTTTATCAACACTTGATTTTTCTATACCATTAAATGGTTCATCTAAAATAATTATATCTGGATCTTCCATAAGCACTTGTGCTATACCCAACTTTTGTTTCATTCCAAGTGAATATTCTGAATACTTTTTATCTTTTTCTGAATAAAGATTGACATTTTTTAACGTTTTTTCAATATCATCAATGCTAATTTTATTTTGTATTTTTGATAACAATATTAAATTTTCCATTCCTGTTAATTCAGGAAAAAAATTAGGTTTTTCAATTAATGCGCGTAAGTTAGGTATATACAAGTTATTTTTATTATAATTTTTCCCATCAAATAAAATACATCCAGTAGTTGGGCTATATAAACCACAAATTAATTTTAAGAAAACACTTTTACCGGCACCATTTCGACCACTTAAACCATAAATATTTCCTTCTTTTAATTCCATATTTATATTTTTTAAAAGATTTGCTTAAATTTGTAATTGTTATCATATTACATATTCCTCCATTACTTTTAATTGTTTTTCTCACAATCTATTATTAATCTTTCTTTATTTCTATACATTAGATATACAAAAGCAAATGAAATTAACATAACAATAAAGCTAAATAATAACAAAGTTGATACTCCAAAAACATCATTAAACATGAATAGATTCATTATATTAAATATAATTCCAAAATCACTTTTAAAAATTATATTTGAAATAAGCATGTTTAATCCTACCTCAAGGAATAATTCTAAGCCTATATAAAAAATATATGATAGTATAACACAAGGAATATATTTGTGTTGTTTTCTTGCTATTATTAAAGATATGTTAACAAATGTGAATGAATAAAATATTATATTTAGTATATATAAAACTATAAATACAATGGGGTTGCTTATCAAATCTTTTGACCATACAACGGTTGAGAATTTTATACTATATTCAGGATTGAAAGTTGAATTTATGCCTACTAAGAAAATTGCAAATATAGCTATAAATGGTAAAATCCATGTATATTTATATGCTACTTTTAAATATTTCTTCATAAATGAATTATAATTTTCCCGTGTTAATGAATTTAAGATATATTTATTTTTTAAAATTTTACATATATTAAATAGTGTTGGTATTGTTATAATTAAAAAAGCAATTGCATTAAAATAATGTATTTTCCATACTAGTAGTTCTGAAAAAATAGTATAAAAATCTATTTTTATATTTTCATCTTTTATTACTTCTTTACATGTTTTGAGGTATCCTTCGTCTAAAATTTCACCTTTCATATCTTCTTTACATTGCTGTATTAATTGACTTCGATACACATTTAACTTTTCTACCTCTTTTAGCACACTATTTACAGAAAATATGATAATAATTGAAACAACGGCAATTACAACAACTACCAATTTATTTCTTTTTGATATTTCTTTCATATTTCACGTCACCTCATAAATAAAAAGTAAAGAGTTTATGAAATTTTTAATTTACTTTATTTGTAAAACCATGTTAGAGAAACTGTTGATTTTAATAATTTGAAATCATATCTTGCTACTTTAAGATAATGTGTTTCAGGAACTCCTGCTCCATCGTGATTAACAAATTCTTTTTTTTCGTCCATTTTAACAACAACACCACCAAGTACTCCTGTATCTATATTATAAGGTTTTACTCTAAACCAATAATTACGACAAGGATTAGTTAAGGATGTGAAAGCATCATATATTCTTACAGATTGATTTCCCAGTTCAGTTTTGTTAAATTCTCCAGTATTTGAATCTTTTTGATATTCTACTTTAGATAAACAAATTCCATATGTTACTGCATCAACTTTCTGTAAAAGGATAATGCATATTGCAAAAATTACAATAAATATTCATTTTATGCATAAAAACACACTACTATCCATAAACTATATACAATACAATTTTATCATTAGAGCTAAATTAAGTAAACATTGTTACTTAATAATGCTTCTGATATTACAATAAGGATTATTATATTTTCATTTTTTAATATTGACATTAAATTAGTTACAAAATTATAGTATGTTATTAATGAATGATTTATATATTAAAAAAGTCGTGCACTTACCAGCTACCACTCCATTTGAAAATAACTTACTAACTATAAAAGTTAGTAAGTTTTTATCTTATGTAAATAATTATAAAAAAAGCTTAGCATTTCTGATATCTAATTATAATCTAATTAATAAATGTAATTTTGCTGCTACTTCTTTTTTATTAAATTTCCAATAGTTTCTCCAACTAACATTCCTAAACTCATGCCTAAATCTAAATTAAAATTGAATGGTCTGAATATTAAAACTCCTAAACACATTCCTATACACATTCCTTCTGTTAAATAAGTTCTTTCTCCTTTTTTATAGTTTGCAAAGATAAATTTCAAGCATATAACTACTAACCCAATAGATACTGCACTAATAATAAGTTTTTCCATTTTCTTCTCCTATTAAAAAATTACTATTTATCTTCCTAAATTCTAAAGTGATTTTTATAAAGATATTATATTATATTATAAAAATATTAATATTAAAATTATACTAATTTTAGTACATACGCATTAGATAAAGAGACTAAAGTTCGTAACTATATGATATTAATTTGTTCGACACTTTCGAACTTTAATATATAAGTCAATAGTAAAATATTTTGTTTTAAAATCTCATAGATATTGTAACGACAAAGAATCATCATAAAATAGAAAAAAGATATTAAGTATTAATACTTAACATCTTCTTTTATCTATCTACTCTTAATTTCATTTTTTAATTGAAAAATAAACTCTTCAATGCCCATAGAAATTGTTTCTTCACTTCCATATTTACGATAGCTTACTAAGTTATTATCTCTTTCATTATCTCCAATAATTAAAGTGTATGGATTCTTCATTATATTGCTTTGTCTAATTTTTTTGTTCATTTGTCCTTTAGAATCATCATATTCAGCTCTAATATCTTCATCAATAAGTAATTGTTTTAATTTCTTACAATATTCATCATGGTATTTCATATTAATTGGTACAATGTTTACTTGAACTGGAGATAACCATATAGGAAGAACACCTTTGAATTGTTCTAAAATAAGAACTAAAAATCTTTCATAGGAACCTAAAACAGCTCTATGTACCATGACTGGAGTTTGTCTTTTACCATTTTCATCAATATAGAATAAGTCAAATCTTTTTGGAGTAGAAAAATCCAATTGAACAGTTGGAATTTGAATTTCTCTGCCTAATGCATCTTTAAACATAAAGTCTAATTTTGGGCCATATAATGCTGCCTCTCCTTCACATCTTTTTGCATCTAAATTTAATTCATCTGATACTTCTTGAAGCATTTTCTCACACAAATTCCAATCTTCTTTATTTCCAATATATTTCTCAGGGTGTTCATAATCTCGAACAGATAAAGATACCCAATGTTCTTCCCAAAGACCCATTCTTGAATAAAAATCTTTAATTAAATTACACATGTTAATTACTTCATCTTTTACTTGATCTACTCGACAAAAGGAATGACCATCTTCAACAGTAATTGCATATACTCTTGATAAGCCACTAACTGCCCCTTGTAATTCTGCACGATATTGTTTATCTGATTCCATATATCTAATTGGCAAATCTTTATAACTTCTTAATTTAGATGCAAAAATTTGAGTATGATGAGGGCATTGAACAGGTTTTAAAACAAATTTATGACCTTTTGGAGATTCTACTCTAAATAATTCATCATTAAATTTTTGAGCATGTCCGGAAGTTTCAAATAAAGAAATATCTGCAAGAGATGGACAACTTACTTTTTGAAATCCATATCTTTTACAAATCCTTTCTATTTCTTTTTGTAATTCATCTTTAACTATTGTTCCTCTTGGAGTATAAAGAGGTAAGCCTGCTCCCACATAATCAGAAAAACAAAATAAATCTAAATCTTGACCAATTTTTCTATGATCTCTCTCTTTTGCTTCTTCTAGAAATTTGTTATATTTATTTAATTCTTCTACACTTTCGAAGCCCTTACCAACAATTCTAGTAATCATTTCATTATTAGCATTTCCTTCAAAATAAACTCCACTTACTCTTAAAAGTTTGACATAAACATTTTTATCTAATTCTTTTATTTCTTTTCCTAATTTAGATAAATCATTTTCGCTTATAGAATCGTCAATTTTAAATTCATAATAAAATTCATTAGCATCGGCAAAAGTTTTATCTAATTTTACATTTTTATATTTTTTTTGAATAACTATTTTTAGTAATTTAGCACATTTTTCATTTATCATTTTTCTTTCCTTCTTTCTTAATTTTTACTTCTTTACTTGAGAGAGTATATCGTCTCACTTTCCGTCTTTTTCATTGTCATCATCTTCTTAAAACAAAAAAGAATGATACCATATAGGAGTGTATGAACACACGGTACCATCCTTATTTTTACTTAATTTATATAACCGATTTAACGGGCAATCAGTTTCCTGTGCAACATAATAGGTAGTAATTATTAAGCATATTATTATCTTCCACCAAACGATAATTCTCTATAAAATAAATTCTTAATAATCGTATCCTATATCATAGTCTTTATAATAATATTTTATAATTATTCATTAGTTTACTTACTAAAATTAAAAGTCTATCACTTGATTGTAATAGACTTTGTAATAATAATATAAACTATACAAATTTATACTTTTATTTAACAATGCTAAAACAATCAATAATAGCTATTGATTTCGTTGTTGTATAAGTAGTTGTCTTTTGATTGTTTAACATATAAATCTCTCTCTTTCAAAGAGTACTTAAATTTTACCACATATACGCCAATTTGTCAAATTGACATTTTACTTAAAATATCATAACTTTTAAAAACTTGCAGTGTTTTGAAATCTAATTTTATTTATAATTAATTATTATTATCTTTTTCAATTGCTTTTAGTAGCAAGTCAATATTTTTTACGTATACATTATAAGCAAATTCCCAATTTTTAACTCCATGATATAAATTCATAAATAAATTAAAATATAAGATAAGTATTAAACATATATAGTAATTATTACAAATGCTAATAATGCTTACTAATGTAATAATCCAAATGATAAGGACTATATAAAATATTAATTTACTCTTTGCAACAAAAGAGAAATATTTTATTCTAACATTATACCTATAATCAATAATCATAAATATTATAGTTGATAAAAATGATATTGTAATTATAATCAAGAATATTATTAGTTTATTCATTTTAACACGCTCCTAAGTATAATTTTAATATTGATTAATTTTCCACTTTGGTGGATAAATATAGTCTATTTTAGTATTTTTAGGTATATACTTTTTCTTTATTTTTTTTCTATTTGATTTTAAATTTGGCAAAGCCTCTCGACAGTATTTATCTAATTCACAAAATATATTTTGACAATCTATAAGTTGTAGAGGTCTATTACCTATTCTTTTAAATTTTAAATTAAGTCTTTTAAATTCTTCATCTTGATGTTCATACATATATTTTATGATATCTTCATTAGTCATTTTTCCTTTATTAATAAAACATTTTTTTATTCCACGTAATGAGCCAGGCCCTGCAACTGTAAACTCATCTTCTGACCAGTTTACTACTTCACTATAATTTATATCTGTTAGTAATTGATAAGCCATAAAATTACCTATTAGTGGATATTCTTTTAAAATATTAAATGCTTCTTTCATATTTTTACATTTAACAAGTTTTTTTTGAATTTTATCTTCATTAAACATTTTATTTAAAAGTGCTAAATGATTATCATGTTTTCTTGAATATCCAAATGCTTTAGTAGCACAGCTTATGTAGGCATCATTATATATTTTGACACCATTAGATCGTGCTTTTTCTAATATTTTAGAATATTCTTCCATATTAAAATTTTTTAAAGTAATATCTCCAAGATTATTTAATAATAATTCCCATGTTGATTCTTTATTAAATAATTTAAATAATATTATTCTAAACAACATATCAGTATCTGAATACTTTTTATTATTATAGATAACATTTCTCAATAAATATTGGCTAACTCGGTCATTTATTCGATAACTATTGCAAAATTTATATTCTTGAAGAATTTTATCACTTGTCCATGGAGCTTCTTTTCCTTTTATTTTTTTCCAAAAAATATTTTGTCTTTCATAAGCAAAATACCAGTATAAATCATATACTTCTTGTCTTTTTTTCATAATATCACCTATTTAAATTTTTATATATTTTAAACATTTTTTCAACTATATTTTAGTTAATTTATTTAATATTAAAAGAGTTAATCATATGATTAACTCTCTTTCATTTTATTTTGAATAAATTCAGTAATACAATTTTCTACTTCAGCAAATTGTGTTGGTACAACATGTTGTTTTAAACAATTAAATTTTCTTTTTAAAATATTATGTTCTTTTAATTGGTTAAAGCTTTCAGGATAATTTAAATCAAATATATAAGCTAGTGTCTTTAATATGTTAGTAGCATCATTAGTAACATGTGTATAGGTAACTAATTGTTTATTTTTTAATTCTTCAAATGCTTCTTTATTAAATTCTTTACTATCATCTTTAATATCTATTCCTTGTTTATCCATTATATCTAATTTATCTGCGTCTCTAATTAAATCACAAAATATTTTTTCTTTAGTAGTTAAACTTTCCTCAATATTTTTTTTATTATGAAGTTTGATGGCTTTTAAAACTAAATTTTTATCTTCATTATTAGATACATATTTAGATATATAGTCATCCTTTAATAGTATTTCACAGCCAACATCTCCATGATCAAAAGATATTTTGTCATTAAATGTATTAAATTCTGTTGCTTGTCTAAATCTAGCAATATCATGTAATAAGGCAATTGTCTGAGCTAGAAAGGTATCATGTTCATTTAGCTTTAGGCTTTCAGCTAATTTAGTAGCATAATCTACTACTCGATAGGTATGATAATATTTTAATTCTACCATCCAATTATTAAAGTCAAATTGTTTTACATATTTGTCAAATTCTTCTTTATTCATTATTCAACCCTCCATAATCCATTAAAATTATAGCACATTATTGGAGGAATAAATTATCTATTTTAATTATTGTATAATCCTTCTGTTGCATAGAGTGTTTCATTAAATGGTGTATTAATATTGTTGTATAAGTCTTCTACTGTATCGTATCCCCATAAGTTATTAAATCCACATTGTTTTATACTTCCAAAAATAGAACTACTCCCTAAATTGATATTTCCCTCATTATTTTTAACATTGGAATATTTTACTCCTGTATATACAGTGTATTGTTTATTCTCATCTTTATAAACTAATTCAAAAATATCATATAATGTTGAAAAGTTACCATTTGTCGCCAAATAATAGCCTAAATGTTTATAGCTATCTAAAATGAAGTTATCATTTGTTTTATTCCAAGCATTTATCGTACTTATACTCTTTGATGTTATTTTATCAGACATTTCTGTAGTAATTGAATTTAAAAAGTTTAAACTTTCAGTATTTTCTTCATACGTTTCATTATTTTCAGATATACTCTTATGATCAATGCTGACTATTTTGAATGTAGTATATCCTATAAATATTGTTATAATAGAAAATATTATTATAAAAATAATAAATGGAATACTAATAATTGACTGAGTAGTTTTTGTTACTAAATTTAAATCAATATTTAAATTATTTTGATAATTAGTATTATCATATCCTTCTATTAAATATGATTTATTACAATATTTACATTTTACCTCTTTATCTCCAAAGTTAAATTCTAAATTTGCACCACAGTTTGGACAGGTCTTTTCTACTAATTTCATATATTCTCCTCCATCCATAATTATACTATATAGTAGCTATAAAGAATATTTTTCTCTTGCTCGGTTAACCATTTTGTAATATTGATTGGAAAATCTTCAACTAACTTAACTTTATCGGTTAAATCCTTATTTTCTTCTATTAATTGAATAATTTCGCGTACCTTTTGAACTCTTCCTTTTTCAAATATTTCTTCTTCTAGCATACGACGAATTGCTTTATTGTATAGTTTTATATATTCATTCTTATCTAGAATAGTCAAAATACTATTTTCTTTTAGCATTCCAAAGAATTCTTCTATATTTCTTTGTTCATAAGTTAATCTAATTATTAAATCTATTAAAATTTCTTCTTTTTGTTGGTTAAGTGATAAATTTATTTTATAATTTACATAATCATTCAAGCGATAAGCTAGTACATGGTATATGTAGAATTGATAATCTTCACTTGCTCTTGTTAAAAGTTCTCTTAAAGAATAGTTAAAGCTTTTTTGATAATCAATATTATGTAGTATGAATTTATCAGCTTCTTCTAGTTGCATTTTTTTTGATGGTTCAACATCATTTAGAGTTTTTGGTATAATTATTTTTTCATATATGACATCTTTATTAAACGAACTTATTTTATTCAGACTAATTAGCAATCTATTGCAGTTTAACATATCCTTTTCGTATAACTCTTTACTAGTTAAATATATTTCCATAAAAATTTTAAAAATATCTTTATCATAAGCATTATATTTAGTTTTTTTATGCTTTTTAATATACTTTGCTGAATCACTTAAATATTTAATTAAATTACGTCTATCTTTATCATAAATTTTTTCTTCTAGTACTTTATTTACCTTTTCTTCTGATGCATCAGAAATATCTTCTGTACCTACAAAAGATAATAAACTATTTTCTTTTAATGAATTAAAAAACTCTTTGTAATCTTTTGAATTTATTTTGCATTCATAAACCATTTTTTCAGCAACATCTTTTATAATTTCTTTTGGATAATCTTCTAATTTTATATTGTCTTCAAAATAGCCATATTCAAAACATAAAAGATAATATAAATATATTTTTTTATCTGACTGAGTATGTTTATATATATTAAATAATTCATTTTTAAAGTTATTTCCTCTATTTATACTATTTATAATACTATATTCAAAATCAGATATTTTTTTATTATTTAGATATAAATTTTCTTTTCTAAATTCATCATACTTAGGAGAAATGAAAATATTGTTTAAAATACTTGAGTCTTTTACGTATTCATCTAATAATGCATATTGTTTTTCTCTAATTAGTTTATCTATATTATTGTATATATCAAAATATTTATTAAATATTTCTTCATCATGAATTAATTTGAAATATGCTTTTTTTCTCATTGAAAAGTTTTGTTTTAATTTATAAAAGTCATTAGACATGTCTAAAACATCTATATTTTCAATTATTTCATATTTCATTTTAAATAAAGTATTAGGGTATTTATAAAAACCTGTAAGAGTTATATATTGATTAGAAATATTAATATTTTTTTCTAGTAATAAATCTTTTAACTGATCTATTGGTAATATAAATTTATTAGTAAAAGTTATTTCATTTGTGTTTTCTAATTCATTTTTATATAAACGATATAAAAATTTATCAAATTTTATATCACAATGGAATGGTGTTTTTAAATATATATAAATTTTTTCTTCTTTTTCTAGTTCTTCTACTTCCATTAAATTATTTATATTCATATAACTATTTAAATTATCCATTTTTAATGAATAATAATCATTTAAATAACTTGTTAGTTTGATGAAGTCTATTATTTCTTTTGGATTGTTTTTTAGAAAACTTAATAAGACATTTATATATAATTTTTCTACTGCTTGCTTGTCTTCGATAATTAATAAACGACTATTAAATATTTCGATGAATGATTGTTTAATACCAAATTTTGAATACTCACTTAAATAATTTAGACATTCAATATATACTTGTTGATAATGATGTTTTTTGAATAAACTAACAATATATTCTTCTTCATAAATAAATAATTCTTCTAGTGTTTTCTTATATAGTTCTTTTTCAAAATAATCATTTATTCTTTTAGATCTTTCATAAATGTTTATATTAAATTTGGACTTTTTTTCAATATTTTCATAATATTCACGAGGAATTAGTTCGTGATAAATTTTTTCTACTAATTGATTAAATAATAAATGTTTAGACAAAAATTTATTTTCGTATAAGGTAGTAATAAATATTTTAGTTTTTAACTCAGGATTTTCTTCATCATATAATTCTTCTTCAAATTGATAAAGGGCTTTGATTAATTCAATTTCTTCTAGTGATAGATATTCATTTCTACTAGAAATATTTATTAAAACTTTTTCAATAAGTTTAACTATATTACTTAATTTTTTATACCATGTTGATTTGATTATTTTTATTACATTATAACTATTTAAAGTAATATTAATTATTGTATCTTTATGATAATTTTTATTATAATTCAAAATACTTCTTTGTCTATTGCTTGCTAAAGAGTATATTTCATCAAAGAAAATTATTTTTTTTAAGAACGTGTGATTATCAATTAAAGTATCTATCAGTGCCATTATTTGATCTTTTAACTTTAATTTTGCATAAATATATTCATAATTATAAAGATATTCAACATATTGCAAAGTTGATAAGCGATATGCTTTAACATATTCTATATATGTTGATTTGTCTTTATATTTGAAAAAAGCTGATTGTATTTTTTCTTTTAATTTATTTATATAAACTGCTTTAGTATTTAGATTGATATTTATTTGCAATAAGTCTTCGTTATTTGCCATTAATTCTTCTACTTTAAATCTTACTGCAGGTAAATATTCTGAATAAGCAACAATTTTATTTAAATTATATTCTTTGTCTTCTATATCATTTGAAGATATAATTTTTTCTTTATAAATATCAAAAATAGTTAAACTATCTTCTTGATTAATATTATCACAAATAAAGTTAGACATTTTTTCTTCTATTCTTGGATTTAATCTTAATAATCGCTCATAAAGTATATTACTTATTTCTTTAGCTTCTATTATTTCACGAATAATGACATAATATAGAAATATTGTATCTTTTTGACTTATGACATTATATTTTCTACTTTCTTCTTCATAATAACTGAAAGCAGAGTTTCCAAAATGCATTTTTAATCTTCTTATTTCTAATATTTTGGTATTAAAATATTCTTTAATATCTTCAGTTAATAACCTTTTTTCTATTATACCATTTTCATTATAACTTTTATAATTTTGTTTAAATACATCATTTTCTTTTATTACTTCAAATATTTCATATAAAATCATATCTTTATGAAGAAGATTCATATCTGCTAAATATCTTATTAAAGTATCAAAATACTCCATTTTGTTTTCTTCTAATATTCTTTTTTGAAGTGTTAGCAAAGAATTTTGTTTTTCTTTAATTTTATAAAAAGAATTTAATTTATCAATAAATTCCTTTTCATTATTGATTATTAGACATAAATATAAGAATTCTGCTCCTGTAGTTGTGTAGTTGCTTAAGGCTTTAGCATATTCTATGTATGTATCTTCACTAATTATTTTGGTTTTATCAAAAAAATAGGCAGCTACTACATCTTTTCGGCAATAATGTTTTAAAACATTTTCTTTTTCTTTAATAGATAAATTATCAAAGTACTCTTGATTTTCTAAACTACGATTTAATTGTTCTTCTTCTTTACTTAAATCAATAATTGGCTCTAGGAATATTTTTTCTTCTATTTTTTTTATTTTGAATTTTATTTTATCGTAAAAAGGAATGATTCGATAACCAATTCTTTTTACATCATCAATAGAACACTCAACAGCATTCTTACATAATATGTTAGTAATGTAAACTTTAGCTTCTGTTGTTAGATTAATTATATTTATATAACCATTAAAGAAATAATCCTTACTATACTTCTTTAATTGTTCATTAGATACTTTTTTTCTTATAATGTTCAAGTGTGAAGTATAATGCATTGGAGAAATAAAGTAAAATTCTATAGCTTTTTCTATTATTAATTTGTCAAAAATACTATTTAATTTTATTACTAAACTATCTTCTATTGATGGTAATTGGTCAATATTTATTTCACTATTAGTATGAAAAGGATTATTTGTCCCAAGTGACTTTAAAATATTATATTTATCAATGGCACTAAGAGATTTTCTTTTTAAAATATTTAGTATTATAGGTGCTATTTCTATTCGCTCTTTTACTGAAATGTTTTCTTTAGATAATGATTCTAATTGCTGTTCTGTTACCCTATCTCTTATATTATTAAGTTTTTCAGACATTGAATTTTCTAATACTTCGATTGCTTCATAATCTAAAAGTTTTTTTACTTTTTCAACAAATTCTTTTTCTTCCTGAGTAAAATTGGTATCATCATATTCTAACTTTTTGATAGGATGTAAAATAGTATCTCTATTTAAAGAATAAATGTTTAATTCTAATTTTTGAATCCAATCTATATAAGGAATATCTTCTTTTATAGATTCTATTAAATCTTCTTTTAATTGTTCATACCAACTAATATTTCTAGATAAAGCTCTTAAAATAATATAAAATTTTATATTACTATTGCTTCTATCTATTACTTCTTTTATTTGTTCATATGTATAGTTATAAGTTGGATATATTTTATAAAATTCATTAATATATGAATATTTTTCTTCTTTTAATTTATTAAAGTATTCGTTATCTATTTCGATTGTTAAATACGTTATAGATTCTAACTTATTATCTTTTATTACTTGAATTATTTCATTATAAAATTCAATATCTAACTCTTTTAAAATATCAAATATTTTATTGATGTTTTCTCTAAAATTATCAAATGTTTGACTTGTAGTTAAATCAGTTAATTGTCTAGTAGAAAATTCTTCTAGTATATTTCTAATTGACTTAATTAGCTCATTTAATAATTCTTTTTTATCAACATTTAATAAGTATTTATAAAAAATTACTTCTATATTTGTATCACTATTACTACTATTTATTTTATACTTATATAATTCAATAACTCTTTCTTTTATATCTTTAAAATAATCATTATATTTTTTATATAAATATCCATAATTTATTAAATCTAGATGTTGACTATAAATAAAAAATTCATTTGTTTTAATAAATTCTAATTCTTCATTAGATAAATCTCTTTTAAAACACGTTAATAATATATCAGTAGTTTTCTTTTTTATTGCTTTATCTGTAGTATATATTATATTTGTTATTCTAAAAGATTTATTTTGATAATCATAAGAAACTAAATTTACTATTTCTTTTTTTGATAAAATAATTTTATCTAATTTTTCTTCCATGCAATTTATTGATACTTTCATTCTTCCATAATTTGTATCAAAATATAAATTATTATTAATATATCTAAATTCACCTAATACATAGGTATTAAATATTTTGAAATAATCTGCACTATGCATAGGAAAGGCAGCAATAAAGTCATCAAATGAAAGAACATAATTAAATATACTATGAAAATAAAATCTAATAATAAAATCATATCCTGGTCTTATTTGATTAGCTAAAATTAATATTTCTGATCTTAAAACAGATTGTTCTCTTTCTAAAAACTTATGAACTCTTTTATTTTTACTAAAGTCTATTATTCTATTATAAAAAATAGATTGATTGATTTTTTTCCCTTTTTGTTCTCTTTTTGGACCTTTTTTTTCAACACTTTTAAATGGATTATTTTGAAACAATTCAGGTAATAATAACATAAACTTTTCAGCATTACTATAGACTTTATTTATCAATTTAGAATGATAATAAAATAAGTCGTATTCTTGTGATTCACTTAAATCATTATTATCTAGAATGTTTTGAATGTTAATCTTACTTTTTGGTAATTTAATACTATTTTTTAATCCTAAATCTATTTCTAGAGCTCTTATTTTATATAAAGTAACAACCGTTTCTACTCCTATTTCTTTATTAAGAGGCTTTTTACATAATATAGAATACCATTCTACTAATTTGTCTAATCTACTTTTTTTACTTCCTAAAAAGTAAGCGATATATTTTGTTTTCTCGGATATATTTTTACTTGATATTTTATCATAGATTTTATCAGCTGGACAATTAAAAAATTCAATAACATTTTCCAAAGTATTAGTAGAATATGCAGTAAAAAAAAGATTATCAATATCGTTTTCGTAATATTGTTTTTCCTCTAATTTTTTTATTTTTTCTTGTAATGAAGAATTAGTTTTAATATCTGAATGTTTTAACTTTTCTATGTTGTAAGGAATTTTTTTTGTTAGTTCATAACATTTTTCTATATAGTTAAAATATAATTCATATTGCTCTTTATCTATAGTAGTGTCAAATATTATGTCATCATATTCTAATAAATTTGATAATATGTCTTTATTTTTTTCAAAATATTTTTGATGAAAATCTTTCCCTAATAACATCAATGATTTAATTAATTCTTTTGATGGTTTTTCGTTAGATACATGATTAAAAAATGTTGGTGTTAAATTATCTTTAGTATCTTCTTGACTAATATTTTTATATACTTCTAGTGCAGTTGCAAAATCATTTTCGCATAAATCTCTAAATAATATAATAGCTAGATCGATATCATGGGCTGTATTTAAAACTTTAGTATATACATCTACTTTGTTTTCTCCTGATGCAATATAACTACTCATTACTTTTTTAGCATTTTCTAATTTTATATTATCTATCATGTTTATTCCTTTCTATATTAATCCTTCTAATGATGTTTCTGTTAATCTTTCTTTTTGTTCTTCAATACTACGAGTGATTTCTTGATTAGTAAAAACATATCTTTCAAAAGATATTTCTCTCATGATATTTAAATCTAGTAATAATTCTAAAATACTATCTGATGATACATCAGATAAATTTTTTTCTTTCATAGTCTGACTTATGATATCAATAATATCTTCTTTCGTATATAATGGCTTTGCAGCATTAACAATAGCCTTCAAATATATAGATAAATTTTTAGCATCAGTCGATGCTTTTTGTCTTACTTCTCTTTCAATAATTGTTCTAGTAAAATATTCGTCAAATTCTAATAAATTTGTAGGAACATTCATTCCATTTCTAATTATTTCAATTAATTTATATAACTTAAATGGTATTCTTACCATTTCTTTTAATTCTAAATTTTCATTTATACTTTGAAGAACTTTTTCAGCTAATTTTTGATCATTACTATTCGTATTAATAAATTCTTCTACTTGATGGTCGGTTAATTTTTCAATTACATAAATACCAACATTATCAGAAACTGTATTGTTGTTAGTTAATCTATCTGTAATTACTACTTTTGTTTTAGGATAAGTAGTAATTAAATAGTTGATTTGAGTTACAATATCTGTTTTCAAATTTTCATTATATATTTCATTAATGCCATCTATGTATAAATTCAAATAACCATTTTCTAGTAATTTTTTCACATTTTCTATAGAACAATCTAAATGACTTTTGTTGGCAATTATACCAATAATTGTTTTTTCTTCTTGATTGACATTTTTTAATTCTATTATTATTGGTGTCCTATTATTATTTTTATTGATGGCATCTTGATATGCTAAATACTCCATAGTTGTTGTTTTTCCCATACCAGCATTTCCTATTAATTTTATTTTACAATTGTCTTTATTTTTAATTAATTGGACTAATGACTTTGTACCTGATGTTCTATTTTTTTCTTCTGTACCATCTAATTCAACATAATGAAATCCTCTTTTATTTTCATAGTCAGTTATTAATTTTTCTAAATAAGCTTGAGCATTGGTTTTACTATTTAGATTTAATCTATTTACTTCTTCTTCTAATACTGTTTGAAATTTTCCTGCTACTTCTAAATACACTATTAACAATTCTCGAACATATTGCCATGATTGAGTTATAGATAATTTTCTAACAGCATGAGCTTCTTCATTTCTGATATAATAAAGATTTCCATATACTTTTAGCATTTCATCATAGGAATTATATGAATCAGGATTTTTATAAGTGCATTTTAAATTCCCACATACTTTTTGACTTTCTATTAATCCTAATTTTAAAAGATAGTCTGGTATTGCTTGCGAATTTATTGCAATATTTTCTTCTTGTTTTTTTCCTTCAATACTTTCATAAAAATCTTTATCTATCAAATATATGAATAATTCTAAATATTGAGCAGTTTTTTCAAATTCTTCCATTGAAGATATTGTATTAGTCTCGGCCATGTAATTTATTTGATCTACAATTGCCTCTTTCAATCCTGTTAGTCTATTTACGTGTTCACTTATTTCAATAGCAAGTTCTAAAGCATGGATTTTTTTATCTACTTCCGCTACTGCTAATGATTCATCAGCTCTTCCTTCTAAATTAGTTACTTCTAATTTTATGAATTTTTTTGCTTCTTCTGTAAACATTTTTATCACCATTTTAATTATATCTTAATTATTAATATTCTACAATAATTGTGATTAGTTTGAAATTTTTGTCTATTTAAAAGGGACAAAAAAAAGCATTTCTGCTTTTTTAAACTCCTGCATAATTTTTTATTACTTGAATCATTTTATTTGCTTCTTTCATTAATTCATCATAATGTTCATTAACATAATTTACATCATTACCTTTGCTTGCCATTTCATGGTTATATGCTAATTCTGCTAAATGCATTAAACCAATATATTTGGAATCACTTTTTAGAGAATGAACTAATATGGCATAGTTAGGCATATCTGATGCGTCATGAAATTTTTTGATATCATTTATTTTATTATCTATCTCAGAAACAAAATCATTTACTGTATCATTATACATTTCCATATCTCCTAAAAGTTCTAGAGCTTTATCTAGGTCTACTCCTTGAGACTTCAAGTATTCAACATTACCTTTCTCGTTTCCAGTTGGAGTACTTTCTTCTTTTACTGAGGCAGGAGGTACTTCTTGTTGTTCAATATCTTTCGAAGAGTTTGACTCAAATATTTTATTATCTTTAATATTAGCTGTTACCAAGGCTTTTGGTGGCTCATCATCTTCCCTTACATCTTCTCCATCTAAATATTTGATTAACAATTCCTCTAAAAGATTTTTATCTATTGGTTTTGCCAAATAATCGTTGAACCCTTCTTGCAAATACTTTTCTTTCATACCAGATACAGCATTAGCAGTTAAAGCAATAGTTGGAGTTTGATAATCTCTTTGCTGCCTTAAAATTTGTAATGTTTCCAATCCATTCATTTCTGGCATCATATCATCTAACATAACCAAATCATATTTATTATTAGCAACTTTGCTTATACATTCTTTACCACTTGTTGCTAATTCAATCTCTAAATTATAATATTTTAATAAGCGACAAGCTACTTTTAAGTTTACTGTATTATCATCAACAATGAGAATTTTTTCACCATGCCCAACAAACTTTTTCTTAGTTAATGTAGGATTTTCTGACTCTATTTGTTCCTTTGTTTTGTTAACAATTTTTTGATTTAATTCTACAGTAAATGTAGAACCTTCTCCTAATTTGCTAGTAACTTTTATAGTTCCACCCATTAGGGCTACTAAACGTTTAGTTAAGGCTAAACCTAAACCGGTTCCTTCTATTATACTATGTTTTTTATCTTCCAATTCATATTTTTGAAATATCTTATCAAGATTTTCTTCTTTAATGCCTACTCCAGTATCTTCTACTGAAATAATTAACTTGCACGTTTCTTTATCTATTATTTCACTATCTATTCTTAATTTTATATGTCCTTCTCTAGTATATTTAATAGCATTTGTCAATAAGTTAACAGCTATTTGTTCTATACGTACATAGTCACCATATAATACTGGTGGAATTTTACTATCGCAACTATGAACAAATTGTAAGTGACTACCACTAATCTTTCCTTCTACTAAACCTATTAAATATTTATAGACACTATCAAAAGTATATTCAACATTAACTATTTCTAATTTTTTTGATTCAATCTTAGAAATATCAAGTATTTCATTAACTATTTCTAATAATGTATCAGATGATGCTACTATATCTTTTATATCTCCTTTAGCTCCTTCTGGAATATCTTCTTCTAATAAGCCTTGTGAAAAACCTAAAATAGCATTCAAAGGAGTTCTAATTTCATGTGACATATTACTTAAAAATTCTGTTTTTGATTTGTTGGCTCTATCTGCTCTATCTTTCTCCATATTTATTTGTTCAATCATTTCTAAATCAGGATTAGCCACTTGGAATATTGTGAAATACATAGTTACAGTGCAAAATACTGATGTTGCAGTTATTAATAGAATATTTGGAAAAGCAATTTGAATCATAGATGATACTGCTCCAAATAAAGCAGCAAAAATTATTGGTAAGGCTTTTTTTAATGTAAGTTTTTTTCTATTAAATATTAAAGTAAATATCCAAAATACTACACAAGAAAGACATATAATAAAAGTTGCATCAGTGGCTGATCCATAGCAATAGGATGAACCATCTGAATAATGTATATTTATTGGTAAAGACATGATTAAAGAAGCAACGATAGCAAACAACATCATGATGAATCTACTCATGTTCTTATATTTTTCAAATTTTTCTTCTTTCGTATATTCTATATTTGGCACTAGTAGAGTATATTCAGTAAATGTCAAACTATAAGCAA
The DNA here is from genome assembly GCA_944358375.1 of uncultured Bacilli bacterium. Next base: position 52,749 of record CALVQT010000005.1, on the reverse strand, counting down.
CTAGATATAATAAATAACACTTATTTATAAAAAAAGTGATAGAACTTGTTGTAGAGATAGAATTTACAATCTTTGCTGTTATATCTAATATTACTCCTATAATACTTGCTAATAATAACATAGAATATAATTTATTCTCTGCTGATTTTAATTTCTTTTTCTTATAAAAGACAATAGCTACTAAAACTATATAAAGTAGAGCTACTGCTTGAAAGTAAATATTTAAATACATCCTATCACCTACTATACTATTCTGTTATTAGTATAACATATAATTTTTTAATTTTAAATATTGAAAATCATCCTAATTATTTCTTTTTAATTTCAATTTTTTTAATATTTTATTGTTATATTCATTATAAGAAAGAGGTAATCCATATTCTAATCTAGTATCAAAATTATAATTTTTCTCTTCTACTCTCTTTTTTATTAATTTATATTCGCGCATTAATCGCAGTTCTAAGAGAAACTCATAAGTTGGACAATTTAAATATATACCATTATCTGTATATCCTCTAGTATAAGAATAATAAAGATTTGTTTTAGCAAAAAGCAACTCTTCTGTTTTTCTTTGATTTTTTAGTAGATTAACTATATGTTTCCAAGCTCTTATTTCTGTCAATCTTTCTCCTGGATCTAATTCATAATTTTCTTTTATTAAAAAAACTATATATTTCATATCTGTTTCTTTTAGTGGATAGTAAAGTCCCTTTTGATAACAATAGTCTAATAACGATATTTTTAAAATACTATTTTCGATATTATTTTTACCAATGCATATTTTCTTTATATTTTCTGCGTGAATTAATTCATGTTTTAATATTTCTAATGCCAAAATATTTTTATTATTGATATTTTTAGTTGGTAATTTTTTATTTAAAATATTTTCAATATAAATAGTAATTAAATGATCTTGAATACGATAATTTCCTAAAGTTGTTTTATCTTCACTACTCTCTTGTATTTTTAAATTATTGGCAAATTGTTTTAAAGTATTATCTTCTTCCAAATATATTTGATGTGCCATTGTGATAAATCTTTTATCTAAAGGTTTATTATTATAATCTTTTAATAATTGATATATTTTTTGCACTTTATTTCCTATTATTATAAATAATTAGATAATCTTTTTGTAATTCTGTAATAATTTTTTTTAATTCATCTAAGTATTCTATGGGAATAATTATGATTTTCTTTTGGGTATTTTTATCAGGTTTTGGAATAAAACTAATACAATTTTTGCTTATTTGAATTTGAATTATATTTTGCCAATTTTCTGTGTAGATTATTTGATCTAATTTATTATCTAGTGTTATTTCTTTTTCTGTTATTGTCAAAACACTCTCTGCTTGCCTATTTGAATAACCTTTAATCATTTTCTTTATTTTAAATAGATTTGTAGTAATTATTAAAATACCAATAATTATAATTCCTAAGCAGGTATATAATAAGTTTTCTTCTTTATTTAAAAGAATAATAGTAAAAAGTAAAAATATTAAAAGTAAAAAAATTCTTTGATAACAAATACTAGTTAATTTCATAATTTTTGTCTTTTTCTTTTTAACTAAATCAGAATATAGAGTTATTACTCCATAAGATTCATCAATAAAGTCTCTTTTATTAGCTATGTTATTAATAATAATTTTCATATTAATCTCCCATTATTTTTCTCTTATTTTAATTATATCACTATTTGATAAATATCCAATAAGTAAACTACTTTTAGGATCATGTTTTTCTTTATTTTTTAAAACTTTTTCTTCATCATAATTAGCATAACAATAAAAGCAAAAATTTGAACACGTATTATATTCGCCTATATCTACCATTTGAACGCAATTGCACTTTTTTTCTTTTCTAGCTGTCCAATTTTTAAAATTAGTTTTGCCTGTCAGTTTAAAAGCTAAATCATGTGATAGACATTCTCCTTTGTCTAATCCATATTCTACTAGATTTCTATCTTCAAAACATGTATGAACTTTTATTCCATTGGAATGAGCAATTTTCGAAAATTCAGTACCTATAATTTTATAATCTTCTTCTGTAAATTCTTTTATTTGCAGTTTATTTTTATTTTTTCTTACATTTTTGTAATTATCAATGAAGGAAATTATTATTTTATCAATATATCCAGTCAATAATTCGCATAATTTTTTGAATGCTTTGATGTGATATTCAATGCTATATTGATTACTTATAAAGATTGGATCATATCTAACTATCGTATTTTGCTTTCCTATTATTTTAGATATTTCTTTTACAGAATCAATAATTTCTTTTTTATTATGAATGTTTGACTCTATATCTTCTTTATAACCTGTTATAGTAATATGAAACAATATTGGTTGAGTTATTTCTTTTAAATAAGGAAGGATAGGTAATGGATTTTTACTGCAAAAAAGAATTAAATCAACGTCCTTAAAAAAAATTCTACTTACTAGATTTTTATTAAATGGATTTCTAACATCAACAAATCCTTCATGGTAACGATTGATAAACCATTCTGAATAAAATGCTGGAATATCTGTCCGCATGCTGACACTTAATATCATAGTTCCTCCTACTAAAATTATATCAAAAAAGGAAGATTTTTTATTGCTCTTCCTTTTTAGTGCTTTTTCTTGTTTTTTTTGTTGTACTTTTTTTAGTTGCTGTTTTTGTTGCTGTTTTTTTTGTTGCCACAGATTTCTTTTTTGTTGTGGCTTTCTTATTTACTTTTTTTTCTTCTTTTTCTACATTTTTTGTTTTCTTACTTGTTGTTTTCTTACTTGTTGTTTTCTTAGTTACTTTTTTCTTGGTAATTTTTTTCTTTGTTGATTTTTTTTCTCCTGCTTCTAGATATTCTATTAGTGAACTTAAAATATTTGTAGCATCTGTAACACCTTTGTCATAAATTTCTTGATACAATTTTGGGTCTTTGCTTTTAATATTAATATCTAATTGTTTTATTGGTCTGATAGCAAATGCTTCACCTTTTTTTTCTAATTCAATAACTTTTTCTTTAGAAATATTATAATTAGTAAATCTATTTAATATAGCATTGACTAACTTAGGATGACTAAAATATCTCAATTTAATCATTCGAGCTTTACCTGTTTTAAATGGCTTTTTTCTATAATTTAGAGGTTGGGTCTCAATTACTATACGTTTTTCATAGCCTAAAGATATACATTTATCTATAGGAATACTATCAGCTATTCCTCCATCTAAATATCCTTTATTATCAATCTTAACAATTCTTGAAATAATAGGAATTGCACTGGAAGCTCTTAGTTGTTCTAACTGATCAAGTGGATTATCAATATTAAAGTATTCAGCAGTTCCATCTTCCACATTAGTCGCTACTGCATAAAATTTCTTTTTACTATTAATAAATTTTAAATTATCAAATTGATCGAGTTCATTAGACATTCTATAAAAGGCAAAATTTTTATTTATATAATTTCCTGTTAAAAGTAGTGATCTAAAACTCATATAGCGCTTATCTTTACAGTATTGCTTATTGTATCTGATTACTCTTCCTTTTTGATTAGAAAAGTAATTAACTCCAAAAAGTGCCCCAGCTGATACCCCTATTATTCCATCTATTTTTATATTATTTTCCATTAGAACATCTAGCACTCCGGCAGTATATAAACCACGAAGTCCACCACCTTCTAATACCAATCCTACCTTTTTGATGCTAACACCTCCAATAACTGCATTAATACTCTCTATTATATCAACATTTTGTTGATATGCAAAGAAAAAGTATTAGAAATTAATCTAATACTATTTATCTGTAGAGCCAAATCCTCCTGTTCGTTCGCCATCAGCTCTGTCATCATCCGTTATAAGAAACTTTTGAAAAACTACTTGACCTATTACATCACCTTTTTTTACTTGGATATCATGATCACTGCAATTAAAATATGCAAAGTAGAAATGACCATCATTTTCTTTATTTCCATAATAGTCTGAATCAATTAATCCTACACTATTTGCCATTAAAAATCCTTTTTTAGGTCCACTACTTCTATTCAAAAGTAGGTAGCACTCATCTTCTTGACAATATGCTTTTAATCCAGTTGGAATTAAAGTAGGTTTAATCCCAGGAGTGAATTTTGGAATAATTATATCTTCTGCCGCTTCTACATCATAACCAGCTGAATTTTTTGTTTTTCTAACAGGAATATGAATATCTTTATCTTCATATCCTTTTGCTATTTCAAAACCTCTTTTTTTCATAATTATTTTTCCTCCCATAAAACTATTTGATCTGTTTTTAATGATTCTTTCACATCAATTACTCGTTGATTAGCAGAGCCTTTCCACTGTAGATTTGGATTTTTTAACTCATCGACAAATTGTCCATCAACAATAACATCTATATACTTAGCAACTTCTTTATCTTTTATATATTCATCAAATAAGAAACCTGACCATACCCAAATAGTTTTATTAGGAAATTTTTCTTTGAATCTTTTTGATAATCTAGTAGTACCTTCGATATTATTTGGATGCATTGGCTCTCCACCAAGAATTGATAAACCTTCAATGAATTCATTATCACAAAGTTTAAGAATCTTATCAATTATTTCATCATTAAATTCCTTACCTGCTTTAAAGCTCCATGTTTCTGGATTAAAACAATTCTTACAATGAAAAGCACATCCTTGCATGAATATAGATACTCTTATACCAGGACCATTTGCTATATCCATTTTTCTTATTTTATTATATCGCATATTATACCTCAGCATCTTTATTGTCTATATGCACAACTCGTTCTTTAATTTCTTGTGTTCTTCCTTTATTCCAAAAGTTAGTTCCGATATAACCACAAGTACGACGAGCAACATTTAATTTATCATGATCTCTATTTCCACAATTTGGACAATACCATTCTAAGTTATCATCTAATAAAATTTCACCAGTATATCCGCATTCTTGGCAATAATCTGATTTAGTATTTAATTCTGCATACATTATATTATCATAAATGAATTTAATAACTTCAAGAACAGCATCAAGATTATTTGTAAGATTTGCTGTTTCAACGTATGAAATTGCTCCACCTGGTGATAATCTTTGAAATTCACTTTCCAATTTAAGTTTAGTAAAAGCATCTATTTCTTCAAATACGGGAACATGATAAGAGTTTGTAATATAGTTTCTGTCAGTAATACCTTTAATAACTCCAAATCTTTCCTTTAAACATTTGGCAAATTTGTAAGTTGTTGATTCAATTGGTGATCCATATACAGAATAATCAATATCCTCTTCTTCTTTCCATTTTTTACATGCATCGTTTAATTTTTGCATTACTTTTAGGCCAAATTCTTTTCCTACTCCATTATCAGTATGAGAATGTCCAGTCATAAATTTAACACATTCATAAAGGCCCGCATATCCTAATGAAATTGTTGAATATCCATGATGCAATAATTCGTGAATACTTTCACCTTTCTTTAATCTAGCTAAAGCTCCATGTTGCCATAATATTGGAGCAACATCACCGGTAACTTTACTTAATCTCTTATGTCTTATTTTTAAAGCCCTATGACATAACTCTAAACGTTCATCCAAAACTTTCCAGAAAATATCCATATCTTTATCACTTGTTAAGGCTACATCAACTAAATTAAGAGTCACAACACCTTGATTAAATCTACCATAATATTTTGGTTTACCATTTTCATCTACATATGGTGTTAGGAAAGAGCGACATCCCATACAAGGATAACATTGTCCGTTACCATTAGCATCTATCTTTGTTTGTTTCATTATTTTCTCAGAAATATAATCAGGTACCATTCTCTTAGCAGTACACTCTGCTGCTAATTTAGTTAAGTAGTAATATTTTCCATTTTCATTTATATTATCTTCTTCTAGAACATATAAAAGTTTTGGAAATGCTGGAGTAATATAAACTCCATTTTCATTTTTCATTCCTTGAATTCTTTGTTTTAATACTTCTTCAATTAGCATTGCTAATTCTTCTTTATATTCTTCTGTTTCTCCTAAATACATACATACACTTAGGAATGGTGCTTGTCCATTTGTAGTAGTCATTGAATTAATCTGATATTGGAATGTTTGGACACCATCTGTAATTTCTTTTGCTAAATCTTCTTTTGCAAATTTTTCAACTTGAGCTTTAGTTAATTTTCTAGCTTTGTATTTTTTGATATAAAATTCATAACTTGATCTAATGAATGGTGCTAAATGAGTAAGAGTAATTGTACATCCACCATATTGACTAGAGTTAACAGCTGTAATTAGTTGAGTAGCTATTGTCATTGCTGTTAAAAATCTATGTGGCTTTTCAATCATTACACCATTAATATTAGTACCATTTTGAAGCATATCTTCCAAATTAATTAAATCACAATTATGTAGAGCATTTTGAGCAAAATAATCAGCGTCATGGAAGTGAATAATTCCTTGATCATGAGCTTGAACAATATCTTCTGGTAGTAAGAATCTTCTTGTAATATCAGTACTTGTAATTCCTGCTAAATAATCTCTTTGGGTTGTAACAACTTTAGCATTCTTATTTGAATTTTCAGTATTCCAATATTCACTTTCTCCATCAATTAATTCTTTAATAGCTAAATCGGTAGTATTACTACGTCTTACTAATTCTCTAGTATAGCGATAAGTTATATAATGTTTAGCTAAATTATATTTACCAATAGACATAAGTTTCATTTCGATGATATCTTGAATATCTTCAACTAAAATTCTCTTTTTACCTAAGCGTTCAATATATTTAATTATATTCTTTATTTGAATACTAGAAGCACGGTCTTCTTCCTCTACTTCTAAGTTAGCTTTTTCTATTGCTTCTTCTATCTTTTCAGGACAATAGTCTACCATATGCCCGTCTCTTTTTATTACCTTCATAAACTACACCTCTTTTTCTAATGACAAGACCATTATACATTTTTTATTTATTTTTTTATGTTGCATTTGCAACATTTTACATTTTTTGTTAAAGTTATTTTAGAGGTGATATTTTTATGCAAAATTTATTTGAAAATATTTCAGAGCGAAATAAAGAAAAATTGTTGAAATTACTTAAAGCTCAAACTGTACCATATGGTAAGGGTGTAAATATTTTGTCAAATGTAAACAAGGATAATTTTATAGGAATTGTTGACATTGGAAGTTTACAGATAATTTTTAATGACTATAACGGAAATAGTACTATTATTGATGAATTAAAGGAAAATGATATATTTGGAAATTTAATTTCTTCCATTAATAGTGAAGAATGTACTTGTGTTACTAAAGAAAAGTCAGTAATAACTTATATTGATTATGATAATATAACAGAAAGTGAAATTACAAAATCAGACTCATATATAACTTTTATGCAAAATTTAATAAAATTAATGGCTAGTCAATTAAATGCTAAAAATGAACACATTGAAATACTAACAAAGCGCTCTACACGAGATAAATTACTAGAATATTTTAGAATTATATCTCAAAAGAAAGGTTCAAAAATTTTTAATTTACCATATTCTTTTATTGAACTAGCTAATTATTTAAGTGTAGATAGATCTGCTATGACCAGAGAACTTAAGTATTTAAAAACAGAAGGATTTATTCAAATAGACAAAAAACGTGTGAAACTTCTTTATTAATAAAGAAAATATTCTTTTTTTATAGTATAATTAAATTTATGAATAAAGGAGTTGAACTATGAAAAATTTTAAAAGCTTTTTTATAAAATTTAAGAACATATATTTAGATTTGTTTATATTCTTTATAATCACTTGCTTATATTTATTTATTGTATTAGTAAATATTAATATTTTATCTTTAAAATATATAATACCTATAGCTATTTTTTTGTTATTACTAATTATTTTAAATTTTTTTGTGATAAGAAAAGGAAAGAAAAAAGTTAAAATTGTATTTAGCGTTATAAGTACACTATTGGGAATTATATTCATAATTTTATCAATAATTTTATTGAATTTATTTTCTTCCGTACAAAATATGTTTTCAACTGATTCTTATGTAGAGTATTCTGTTATGGTCACTAAAGAAAGTGAGTACAATAAAATAGATGATCTTGATAAAAAATTAATCGGATATTATCAAAGTGATAAATACCATGAGGAAGCTCAAAAAAAATTAAGTACAAAAATTGATGCGGAATATATTGGCTATTCTACTATTGAAGATTTAAAAGATTCATTAATAGATGGTCAAATTGATTCTATAATGATTTTAGATTCTTATTTAGATATTATTGATAATAATGATGAATTAGATGAAACTAATATAGTTGATAGTTTCAAAGAGAAAACCAAAACTATTTATAAATTTAAAATAAAAGTAGATAATTCTAAAAATACTAAAGATATAGACTTAGAAAAAGGTGCTTTTGCTATTTACGTAAGTGGTCAAGATTCTTATGCTAGTTCTGTTAGTGAAGCATCTAGAAGTGATGTTAATATGTTAGTAGTAGTTAATTTAAATACAAAGCAAATACTTTTATTATCTATTCCAAGAGATTATTATATTACAATTGATGGTATTGGTGCATATGATAAATTAACTCATATATCTATTTATGGTAGTGAAGTTGCTGCTAATAGTATTGGTAATATTTTAAATGTAAATGTTGATTATTTTGTTAAATTCAATTTTACTACTTTTATGAAAGCTATCGAATATTTATTGCCTTTGGATGTTTATAGTGATTATTCATTTACAACAGGTGTTTATGATCAAACAATTGGAACTTCTTATACATTTAGTAAAGGTTATAACCATATTACTAGTGGTGAAATGGCCTTGCAATTTGTAAGAGCTAGAAAAAATTTTAGTGAGGGTGATAGACAAAGAGGTATTAATCAAACTAGAATGCTAAAAGCTGTTATTAATAAAGTTGCTACACCACAAGTATTAATTAAATATAATGATATATTGAAAGCTTTAAATGGTACTTTTTTAACTAATATATCAAATGATAGTATTGTAAGTATAATTAAATATATATTAAACAATAATGGTAAATTTAATATATATAATTATGCTTTAGATGGAAGTGATGCTAGTAGAACTACTTATTCAGGAGGTTCTATGCCATTATATGTAATGATTCCTAATACTGAAAGTATTAATTATGCTGAAGGTTATATAAAAGATATACTAAATGGAGAGATTCCTAATATTGAAATTGATGATGCCGATTTAGCTGACGCTTCACATTCTTCTACTGTTATTGAAACTCCTTATAAACCTCCGTATTATCCACCAAATAATAGTAATAATAATAGTAATGATAACAATACTATTGTAGAAGAAAATACAAATGATGCAACTAATGATAAACCGACAGAAGTAGCTCCTGATGGTGATGGTGAACTAGGAAGTAATGGAGAGAAGCCTACAGATGGTGAAACATCAGAAGATGATCAAATTAATGATGATTCACTAGAAGATAATGAAAACATTGAACAAGATGAATTACCCGAAGAAGATTTAACTATTGATGATAATAAAAATAATGAGGAAAACGATAATTCTTTAGATGAAACTAAAAAAAGCTCTTAGAGCTTTTTTTTATGATATTTTATCGATAACTTCTTGAATACTTTCCTTAGGAGTAGATGCTCCTGCCATAATACCAATTTTATTATAGTTTTTAATGCTTGTTGTATTAAGTTCTTTGAATGTTTCAATTAGGTAAGTATTACTGCAATACTCACAGCTAATTTCATAAAGTTTTCTAGTATTAGATGAATTTTTTCCACCTATAATAATCATGCAATCACAATCTTTAGAAATTTCACGACATTCTTCTTGCCTTAAATGTGTTGCATTACATATTGTATTTTCAATAAGAATATTTCTATTTGGATATCTTTCTTTTAATTTTGTGGTTATCTCATTAAATAAAGATTCTTTATATGTTGTTTGAGCGAATACTACTATATGTTGATAATTGTTTTGTTCAATCAAATGAAATACTTTTTCTAACTCACTTATATCTTCTAAAACTATACTCTTCTCTCCACAAAAACTTATAGTTCCTAATACCTCTGGATGATTTTTATTACCTACTAATAGTATAAAATAATTGTTATTTTTATAGTTTTCTACATTATTGTGTATTTTTAATACTTTAGGACATGTTAAATCAATAAGATTTATATTTTTCTTGTGAGCTTTTTCATATATTTCTTTAGTAACTCCATGAGCTCTAATAATAACATTAGAATTATCTTTAACTTCATCTAAATCATTTATTATTTTTAAACCTTTTTCTTCTAGACTTTTGATTACTTGACTATTGTGAACTAATTCTCCCAAACAATATAATTCTTTATACTTTTTTAATGATTCAATTGTTTGATTTACTGAATTACTAACTCCACCGCAAAAACCAGCATATTTACCTAATATAATCATATCTTCTCCTTTTGATTCATAATCCATTTAATATCTTCTATTGATTTATCTATATTAAATCTTCCATTACCTATTGGATAAAACACTACATAACAATCAAATTCTTTGTTACCTATTTTCTTTTTATAAAGTTTTTTTCTTGATTGTGATACAGAGATTTTTTCATTTAAAAATATAGAACTTACCTGATTTCCGAATAAAATAATAGTTTTGGGATTAACTAATTTTATTTCTTCCTCAAATAAACTTAAATATTCTCTAAATATAGCATTGCTTAATACTCTTGCATCTATTTGTGTACATTTAGCGAGATTTGTTATAAAAATTTTCTTTGATTTTATATGTTTGTAAACTTCTTTAGCAAATGATTCAGTCCATTCATCTGGTTTCATACTTTTTATCTTTTTGTATAATTCTTCATCAAATAAGTTAATTGCAAAAAATAAATCCCAAATATTTTTTGTTCCTAACCATGGTGATCTTGGACCATGCCAATTAGGTAATGAAGCTATATTTCTACCTGTTGGATTCATAAAAACGAAACAATAATCTGGATTTTTAGAACAACCTCCATTATAGATAGAGTTTAAGGTTGATTCACCATATTTTTTTTGTAATTTATCATATTCAATATTTAGATCATTTAACTTCATAAACTACACCTCTTAAATATTTTAGCATATAAAAAGATTAAATAAAAATATTTAATCTTTTATTACTCTTTACAAGCAATTTCATTTCTGATTGGATGCCCTATTGCTACTGGATTATTTGTTCCATTACTAAAAATTGTATTATTTGAATAAAATATACTATTTTTATTGTTTTCTATTTGAATGTCGGTACTATCGTTTGCTCTTATTTTAGAATTACAGATATATATTGAACTTGATTCTTGTGAATAAGCCTTAATAGGATATGAACTAACAGAAGTTATATTAGAATTGTATATATTAATATTGCTTTGATTACTATATAATACTATTACTCCATTTGACTCTGTTCCTGTTCTATTAATAGTACAATTATCTATTTGAACAATTCCTCCACTAGAATATACTGCATATGCGTTATCTGTTTGAATAGTTGCATTTTTTACAATAGTATATCCTGAAGATGCTATTACTCCACCATCTTTGCTATTGTTAGATTCTAAGCTTCTAATATAGTTTCCACCATCAATTATCAATATTCCTTTTTCATTATTAGTAATTAATCGATAATCAGTCTGTAACTTACCGATACTTGTAGTATCAAAAATATATAAATGTCCGTTATTTTTGATATAACTAACATCTGTATTACTATTAAATTTATTAGTTTTACCATTTAAGTTAATAGCAATATTTTTATTTTCTTCTACTATTATACTTATAGGTTCGATGTTTATTTCGTCATTTAATAGTGTAAGATTATTTTTTGTAGTATCTGAATTTTCAATACCTTGTTTTAGAGAACTTTCTATTCGGCAAATAGTATCTTGTTTTATATGTTTTATAGTTATTAATCCATTATCATCTGTTGTCGGAACTGTTCCATTATTACATGCTATCACTTTATCATTTTCTTTTATATTAATATCATTCAAACTTAATTCTTGAGAAATATTTTTAGTTGTATAATTTTTAGTTTCAGAATTATGAATTAAAGTAACATTATACTTTTCTTCTTGAGGCTGATAATAATTTATACCAATATTTAAATTTAAGTTTACATCTTCAGTTGGCAGAAGATCTGTTGCTCTTAAATTTTTATATCTTAATGTTACTTTTACTTTTTTGCTCTCACCTTTTTTTAATAAATCATTTACTTCTATTTCTGAACCATCTAAATAGGTAACTTTATATTCAAGATAAACTTTTTGTTCTTCAGTTAACTGATCAATATTTAAAGATTTTATTAATGCATCTAGTGTACCTTTATTTTTTATATCAAATGTAAACTCATATTTATCTCCAGGGTTTATTAAGTTTAATGAGAAATTTAAACTTGTTCCATTCGTTATATTTACAACTTTATTTTGAGTAAAATTATCTGTGTTATATGTAATATTTTCAAAAATAATATTCCAATTATTTCCAGTAGCAATTACTCTTCCTTCCAGTCTTAAATTAGAATTAAGAATTGAGTAACCCACCCCAAGAAATAGGTTAAGAAAAAGTATAAGTACATAAAAATATTTAGGTGTTTTTATATTTCTATTTCTTCTTTTCTTTAACATAATCTTACTCCTTTTTATTTTTTATTAATTTATTATATATGGATCACTTGCAGTTCCATTTCCTGACTGGAAAGTTGTTGTATTTTTTAAAGATATTACTGGACGATATCCTTGTGCTATACCAACATTCATTTCATCATGTCCTAAACCTGTTATATAAAAGACATGAGAAAAACCTGTATTATTGTAATGATGTGGCGACATGGTAAAAAATGGTGTTCCTGTAAATATATAAGAGCTTGTAGTATTATCGCCTACTCCACTTAAAATTGCTTCATCAAATGTAATTAAACCAATTGGATATTTATTCTTACCATTACCAATAGTATCGCTTACTGTAAAAGAATCTTTTTGATCACATGTTAAATCAATATTAATATTTTCTTTTAAAAGATTCTTTCTGCTAGAATCAAAATGAATAATTTTGTCACTCTCATTTAAATTTTTATCTTTATTCCATGATGATGTAGTTTTACGATTATTACAATAAATTGTATCTTCTATATACGATTGATAATCTAACAAAGATTCGGCATACCAATTTTCTACATATTGTTTTATAGAAGAATCTGTTTCATTTTCCATGGCTTTAGCCCAAGCATCTTCTATTTTTTCTCCTTCTTCTAAAATAGTATAATAACCATTTTCAGAATCTGAATATTGAAAATAATAGACTGTAGAACAAGAGAGAGCTGTTGAATCAAGTAGACAAGTATAATGATGAGCATTATTTACAGAAGTATAATCAATAGTCCAATCTCCAGTTGTCTCTATTGTATCAACTAAAGTATATTTTGTACCATTCCAAGTAACATCATTAGAAAATAAATATTTTTTATTTAAGTTTTCTTTTGAAATAGTATTAGTTTTATAAAGTTTTCCAGACATATATCCAACATAATTTGGCGAATGACTGGAATTATATTTAGCTATTGTCAATACACTATTTTCTCCAGTATTATTGCATTTTGTATCATCACTATATGTTCCATTATAAATTATTTTTATTCCACCAGTATCACTTGTTCTAACTATCTGCCAACAATATCCAGCAAACTTTACATTATTATTATCAACATTTCCTCTATAATAATGTATAGGATAAGTGTTACCTAAAGTACTTGCTATAGTATATATTCCTTTACCATTTGTTTCTGATGATGAATTATAAAAATTAATAGAGTTACTAGTCAAATGTTTACTTGGCATATTATCTGGTGTTGCGTAATATGATATCATATCATAGAGATTATTAGTGCTTGTTTTATGTGAATTCATTGATACATTGGAAGAATAATTCAAATCACTATTAATATAGCTATAAGCAACACTTACACTTATAACTAATATGAAAAAACTTAATATATAGATTATTTTTTTGTCTATTTTAAATTCACTAACCATTATGCCTCTCCTTATTTTTTTAATTTTTCAGAAATAAATACGCTTGGATATCCTATATATTTAATCTTTAGTTTAACTACCCCTATTATATCATCATTAGTCAAGATAATATTATCAATTGAATTATTTGCATCACCTTTTATTTTATAAATTGTTTGTGTTCCATCTTTATCAATCTCTATTATTCTATGAACGATAATTTGATTATTTTTTAAATAAGCAATTATGTCATTTTCTTGTAAATCTTTAGTAATTTTCTTTTTATCTAATAAAACAGCATCTCCTTTTTCTATTGCCGGAGACATGGAATTTGATCCAATACTTAATAACTGAAATCTGAAGTTTCCACTTATTAAAAAAATTACTATAACAAGAAAAACAATTATTGGAATATCACTCTTTTTAAAGTTAATTTTTTTAAAGTTATACTCTATTCCTATTTTATAATCTTCAATGATGCGATAGCTTTGAATAAATAAAAACATAGGTAAACCAATTTTACTTACAGCACGTAAATAATCACCTAGATCTGGTATTATTGGCATAATGTATGGATATATTCCAATAATTAGTCTATAAAGTATTGTTGCTCTATATCCTATATTTTGAGTTAAATAAGTCATAGTATAATTTGTTGCTGCCAATGGTAAAGCTATCTGAGCTATTACTTTAAATAGATCTGTAAGTGTAGCTAAATCTTTACTTAGTGACATTATTGTTATTTCAAAAATACATAAAATTATAGTAGTTATTCTAATATTAAACTTACTTTCTCTATCATAATTGATGATAACATACCTTAGTATTTCAATACTAATTAGTTGTATTGCTAGTGGTAAAATATTATTAATGATTCCTGACAAATTATGGGCATAAGACGACTTAAGGAATCCTAAGAACAATCCTAATCCATAATAAATTGCAAAAAAAGCAAATAATATTGTTATTTCAAGAATTAAAACATTCTTTTTTAATTCGGTTTTTTTATCTTTTTGAAATCCAAAAATATTAATGGCTATAAAAACAATTATTATTAAAAATGCTGAAGTAATGTATTCTAAATATTTTATATAATTTGGATAAATATATATCTTAGTAATAAATAAATAGATTACTAACAATAACAGAATACTAATTATTTTTTTATGTTTATTATTCAATTATTGTCACCTCTCTATCTTTTTTAATTAGCCATTTTAAAAAATTTATAATTAATTGACAATATATGGATTGTCGATAGTTCCATCTCCTGCACTTACTTTAATACTTCTTTTTAAAGAAATTGCTGGTCTAACAATTTTTGAATTATTTGGCATATATGCAAACTCTTGTGTATTTTCTCCTACAACTATTAAGCTAGGTGACATATTTACATATCCATTAGAATCAGCAGATGGTGACATAGTCCAAAATCTACTATTTAAATATGAATTACTAGATGTTCTACCAGATAATCCTGATATAATGACTTCATCACTAGTTAATAAAGCTATTGGATAAGTTAGATTACCATTACCATTTGATTCATTAACAGTAAATTGATCTGCTTTATTTTTACAAATCAAATTTGGAGTTCCTTCTAACAATTTCTTTCTAGAAGAAAAACCTAGGATTTCGCTCGAACTATCAGAATTTGTTGAATCCCAAGGGCCAATATAATATATACTTCTATCATTACACCATATAGTGTCTTCTAGTTTATTGGTATAATCTATAATATTTTCTTCATACCAATTATCTATAATAGTTTTTATTCTAGAACTATTTTTATTTGAAGAATTAATAGTCATCTTATTTAAAGCATCATTAATTTCTTCACCATTCTTTAATGTAATATAAAAACCTGTTGTGTTATCGTTAAAGTGATAAAAATAATTTACTTCATCACAGGTATTTTCACTAGTAAGGCAAGTATATCTTGATTTAGAAACATCAGTAATATTTCCAGTCCAACTGGTAGTACCTTGCAAGGTATAACTAGAAGTATTATCATTATAAATTACACTATTTCCAAACGTTATTTGATTAGTTAAAGAATTTAAAGAATATTTTTTATTTTGGTAAACATCGCCATACATATATCCTACATAAGCCAAAGATGTATCTGGTGTATTAAATGGTGAGGTACCAATATTATTAATAGTGTTAGAACAACTATTATTTTCATTTGGAACTCCGTTGTAAATTAATTTAATTCCCCCTGTTTCTGTCGTTCTAACAATCTGCCAACACTTATCGGCAAATATGACATTATTATTATTGATATCGCCACGATAATAATATACTGGATATTTAGCATTTCTAGTATCACTAAAAATATATACTCCCTTACCATTAGTATTTGAAGAACTCTTTGAAAAGTCTATTCCTGTGGTAGAAGTAACATAAGTACTTAAGGTATTATCTAATTTGGCATTTTCGGCAATAAATTTATATAAAGATTTATTTCTAAGATTTGACGTTCCATCATCTTGACAATAATTAATTTCTAGTGTTAAAGATAATTCTTGAGTTGTGGAATTCAGATTATCATTATTTATGTCATAAATATATTCGATATTTATCAAGATAGTTTCTATTTCTTTAGCAGGTAGAGAATCTTTTTCTTTTATTTCAGTTCCATCAAGATAAGTAATTGAATAATCAATATAATTTTTTTGATCATCAAGTAATCCAGTCATAGAAACTGATGAGACCATTGCATCAATTGTTCCATCATTTACAATATCAAAAGTTGCCGAGTATTTATCACCCGGTTTTACTAAAGTTAAATTATATTGCAAAGCTGTATTATCATTTATAAATTCATAAGTGGCTTCTATATTATTATTTATATCTTCTGTATAATTTTCAAAATGAACATCCCATGATATTTTATCAACTGATAAAATTCCATTGATGTTAAGATTGCTAGTTATAACAGCATATCCGACTCCAATAAATAATAAGGAGAAAAAAGTAAAAAATAAAGCGTTTCTCATTTTTTGCTCTGATCTTATCATTTTTTATCGTCTCCTATCTTATTCTATTATAGATTATAACAAATTTTTTAGTTTTTTTCATTATTAAAAAAAACGATAATTTATCGTTTTTTTTAATAATTTAAATCTTTTAACAAATTATCCACATTTTCTTTATTTCTAATATTAGTATTAACATAAATTATTGTATTATCAGATTTTATCATTACACAATAATTATTACTAGCTTGAATCGTAAATTTACTATATCCAAAATTGTTCGATTCTAGCTTTCCTTCTTTTCCGTTACTTTCATTAATTAGCTTATTTTTTACATCGTTAAAATAGTCAGTAGCAGATTGCGAATCCTTCATAGTATAAAAATCTACTTGGTAAGTATGTTCTTTATTTTGTGACTGAATATATTCTTGAATATTATCATTATTGGAATAAGCTGTACTTTGATTGACAACACTATATTCATTTTTTTCTAATACTTTTTGATATTCCTCTGTTGAATAAACTTTTTTATTTGTTGAGAAATAAATAATTCCTAAGATGATTGCTAATAGTACAATAGTAGCAATAATTATATATAATTTTTTAATTTTAATCTTCTTCATATTAGTCTCCTATTATCATAATTATAACTTAAATATAAGAATTTTTGTATACTCTTTTACTTTTTTTACATAATAATATTGGAGGGATTTTATGGATGAGAAAAGTTTATTAGTTTTAGATGAATTAAATAAAGGTTGTTCTATGGGTATTGATGCTTTATCAGTAATACTAGATAAAGCTGAGGATAAAGAATTTAAGCAACTAATTTTTGACTTATTAAATAAATATGATAAATTATCTAACAAAATAAAAAAACTATATGATAGTAAAACTGATGATGAAGTAAAAGAGACTTCAACAATGTCTAAGATTCTTACTTGGTATGGAGTACAAATACGTACAATTACTGATAATAGTACTTCTAAGTTAAGTGAACTTACTATGCAGGGATTAAATATGGGAATTATTGATGGTAGAAAATTATTAAATTCTGAAAAAGTAGATAGCAAAGTAACTAATCTTTTAAATGAATATGTTGATATTCAAGAAAAATACGTTGAAGAAATGAAAAAATATTTATAAAACAAAAGCTAAAAATTAAATAATTTTTAGCTTTTATTTAGCAAAAAATAGAACAAATGGAAAAACAATTAATAATGCTCCTAAAAATAATTCTATTTTAGCTCTGTTATTTAATCTTTCATTTCCTAATATTTTTTGTTTTCCTGTTATTTGAATCAAAACTTCTTCATCTTCTTTTAGCCATGGCATTGAATAAGACTCTATCGTATACTTTTTTAATCCTGCTTTAATTATTGCTTTATATTTTTTTCCAACTAATCCATTAAAATCTATTAAAGAAAATTCTTCAACTTTACCTGTTGCTGTTTTTTCTCCCCTTTTATGATGCTTTGTTTTATTAGAAAATCCTAAAATTATAAATATCGTTCCAACTATAACGCAAATATATGCAAATAATAACATACAACCACCTCTTATTTTAACTAAATTATATCATTTTATTTCTTTATTTGAAAGTTTTTTCGTATGGATATTCCCAAAATGATAAAGCCCCTTTTGCTTCTATTGGCTCTATTTTTTTAATGTTCTCTAATTTAAAGCCATAGTCCTTTTTTGCAGATTTTGATTTATTAATTGCACCTTTATATATGATAGGATCTAGTTTTTTTAATTTTTCTTTCATATCATCATCTATTTCAACACAATCGGTTATTTTTGCTTTAGCTATTATTTTACCTAGTGGATATGTTAAGTTTAAATAAGAAAATCTTTTTAAAGCTTCTTTATCGATAGTTTTACCGGCATGAATTAAAATTTCTCCACGATATTTTGTTTTCCAAGTTCTAAATTCATATATTTTATATCCTTCAGCAATTAGCGTAGCAAAAGGTTGTTTAATGGTTAAAGTTTTCATGATAATCATCCTTTCATATTTATTATAGCATGAGTTATGTTATAATACTTATGTTTTGGAGGACTTATGTATAATATTGAAAAGAATATAACTAGGTTATTAAATGGCCAACCAACTTATTTTTTAGATTTTTCTGAATTACAAAAAATTAAATATAAATTAAGAAAAGAACAATATAAAATATATTATCCTTATCCTGATAGTGAAAAAATTATTTTATATTATAATTATCCACCTGAGATTATTTTATATGAAATTAAATCAACTATTCCTCTAAGACACCAAGATATTTTAGGAACTATGTTTTCATTACAAATTACTAATGAAATGTTTGGAGATATTATTATTGATAATAATCATTATTACATTTTTATTATTAAATTATTTCAAAATTATTTTGAGGCAAATTTTACTCATATTCGTAATTGCTCTATTGAATTAGAAATTCTAGATAATGATTATTTTTCTAATTATCATCGTAAATATCAAGAATTAAAACTTATTGTATCCAGTGAAAGAATTGATACTATAATATGTAGAGTTTTAAATATTTCACGTTCGCAAATTTTTGATAAATTTAAAAATAAAGAAATCATGTATAACCAAGAAATTTTAAAAGATGTATCAATAAAATTAAAACTAAATGATACTTTTAGTATTCGTAAAATTGGAAAATTTAAGTATAATGGGGTCATTAAAAGTACTAAAAATAATAATTTTATAGTTAGTGTATATAAGTATTTATAAAAAAGTAGATTTAATTAAATCTACTTTTTTTCATAAAGAATATTTATATCGACTACATTATCTTCTATTCCTGATACTTTACCATTATTACATAACTGCCACATATAGTAGTTACCTGTATAATTCGTATTAGTTGTATAATGTGCCAACCATACTTTATAATTCGACTTTTCCCAAATATTTTCTAGGTAATACTTACTACTATATAACATTGGTTCATATCCAGCTTTTTTAATAATATTTAAAAAAGTATTAGCTACTTCTGATAAAGAATGAAAACTTAATTTATAATCTTGATATGAGGACCAATTTTCCCAATCATAAACTACTGGTAAATCTATTTTATACTTTTTTAATTGATCTACTACCCATTTAGCTTCTTTTTTAGCCTTTTTTATACTATCAGCATAAGAATAATAATAAATGCCAACAGGTATTTGTACTTCGTTAAAACCTTTTATATTTTGCTCAAATTTTGGATCTATAAAAAATTCCCCTTCACTATCTTCGCTTCCTAATCTTATCATCACAAATTCTACACCTGATTTTTTTACTTCAGAGAAATTTATGTCTCCCTGCCATCTAGAAACATCGATTCCCACCTTAGTATTTTCATCTTTATGCTCTTTCTTTATTTTATTAAAATCAATTGTTTCAATTTCATAATTATTATTATTTGAATAATTTTTAGGTGGATCTTGAACATATAAAGAAAAGTTTTTAGTAATTTCATTATTACTTTTATCTTTAGCAACATAAGTTAATTGATAACTACCAACTGTATTAGTATCATATTCTCCCTCTATTTTGCAACTTGGAGTATCATCATAATTATCTCCACAAAAAAATTTTTTTGATAAATCGTCATCATAACCTTTGGTAACTGTATATGAATTTGGTACACCAATAATTGGTGGAGTTGTATCCTCTATCATTATGTAGAAACGATAATCTACTTTTATATTATCATCATTTATAAAAGTAAAATTAACTTCTTTTTTTCCTATTTTTGATGTATCTACCAACTCATCTTTTAGTAATTTTCCATTTATACTTGTAATCAAATCACTTACATGAATTTTTTTATTAACTTCAATGGTAGTATTTGGTTTTACAATTACAACAATTTCTGCTGTTAATACTCTATAATAATAGTATCCAATAAAAATTAAAAAGCCTGCTAAAATTGTCACTACTGAAATAATAATTATTTTTTTTCTTTTCATATAAGCATCTAACCTCTTATTCAGTATAACATTTTTTGTTTTTTATTTACAAGTTTACATTATATGTAATATTATCTACTTTAGTTTATTATTTATACTCAAATATTAAATAAAAAAAGCTCAATAGAACTTTAAGCAACTTTTTTACTTTTTAAACAATGTAAAACGAATTCTTCAGCATTCATACCTGGAGTTATATCTTCATATTCATAAAATTCCATATTTTCTTTTAGGTATTCTCCTCTAGCAAAATCTTCAAAATTATTACGATAGAATTCAAATATTTCTTCTTCATTTGGAAATTCATGAATTCCCTTTTTTGTTTGCCATGATGCTTCAAACCAATAACATTTATTATTTTTATAAAATATTGAAAATGTATGACAAGCATTATTTCTACTATTTTTCAAATAAGCAAAAATAGTTTTATTTTTAATATTATTTTTGTTAAAAAAGTCTCTTTGTAATTCACACATTTCCCAACAAACTGCATGATTGTCTTTTATAACAGTATCTAAATCTTGTTGAACAAATAAATCTTTATAATCTTTTAAGTTTTCATGAATTTTTCCATCTTTATCGTGCCAACCATATTTTATATTTTTTACTTCATTAAAAAAATCTTCTACATTTTTCATTTTTGTCTCCTATTTTTTAGTTTATGTATTAATTTTAATAAATAATAGTGCGGTTTAATTGGCAATTCATATTCTCCAATTAATTCTTCAACATAACCATTGAATCCTCTCTTAAATTCGTAAATACCATAGTCTTTTGGATGAGTATTAATATCTTCTGGTATTCCATAAAAGTTATGCTTTGAAAAACCATTTTTAATTCCATATTTAATTAGCTCCCATTGAATTAAATATTGTGAATTAAATTTTAAATACTCTTCATAATTTCCGCTAGATAAATATATTATTTCTGGTTTTATTAATATAAACATTGATCCTGATAAATTTATACTTTCTTTGTTTGTTTTTTGAATTATTTCCTGTGCTTCTCTTATTCTTTTATCAATAGATGATATTTCATTTTGAAGACCTTTTTTTACTCCTTCATTATGTCTAGCATCACTCAATTCTTCTATTTTATCTTCTTTTTCTTTTCTTTCTTTTGATAACCTTTTGATATATTCTTTTAGATTAAGAGTAGTAATAAAGTATTTAATTTCATTTGTATCATGAAATAATTTATACATTGTTTGATAATATGATAATTGACGATTTGCAAAACCTTTTCTTTTTGAAGTTTCTTCCATTATATTTTGAAATTCACCCAATTCTTCATAAGATATTTCTCTAACATCTATTCCTATTTTTTCAGCTTTACGAATCGTATTTCTAGTACCAGGTTTCATTTCTTTTAAAATTTGTTCTTCTGTTTTATCCTTTAAATTAAGTGAAAACATCCATCCTACTTGTTCTTTTAGTTCTTTAGGCACTTCAATATACCCTAATGATTTTAGCTTTTCTTTTACTTTAGTATTATCAATTCCATTCTCTACAATGTTTCCATCTAAATCTCTTTCTTTATTAATAAGATAAGGATCTATTCTTAAAACGTATCCATCTTTTTCTTTAATAAATTTTTTTAATTCTTCAGTAAATTTTTCTATATAGTCTAGATTATTAAAATCTATAAGAAAACCTCTAGGAGCATAAAATTCATAGACATTAAAATGTCTTTTATGAGCAAATAACATTGCTGATGTTATTATTTTTTCTTTTTCTTTTAGTGCAACATAAAATGTTTTCCAACCATTTTTTTCTCTTAATTTAGATATTTTTGGAGATGATAAAAATGATTTATTAGGATGATTTTCCCAAAATTTAGTATATTCTTTCTCTGTTATCTCGGTAAATTTCATAAAATACCTCCTATTTTTTTCTAAATAATTTTTTATTTTGTAATTCATCAACTTTTTCGTTAATATTATCAACAATTTTATCCTTATCAAAAATTGTAAATATGAATAATACTATCATAACAAACATGAGTAATAATGATATGAATAATAGTATGTTAAATTCATCTTTTTTCTCTTTTGTAGTATCTAAATAACAGTTTGTTAAATATTGTTCTAAATTTTCATTAGTTATTTCTACGCCACTATCTGATGAGATGAAATTGTTAATATTATTTATAATCATCTCTTTAAGATCAGAGTTCATTACTGTAGGATATCCATAAACAACTATTTTATTAGGTATGGTTGTTGTTTTATTATACGAATAATCAACTATTTCTTTGTACTTATCATATTCATCTTCATCAATAGCAATAACATATGTATGCCATTCTCCTGTATCTTCTTCTTCTATTACAAAATGTAGTCCAATATTTTCATTTTCATAATAAGCAAACTTTTCAGACATTTTACTTATTTCTATGTAACTATATTCATCTACTGATAATACTTTGTCCATTGGAACTATCGTATTTTTTTGACTATATAGTTGGTATGATCCAACTAGTAAAATTGTTATTATTAGTAGATAAATATTACTTAATAAAAATTTTATAGTTAATCTGCGAACATTTTGCTTAACACGTACTTTTTTTACTTTTCTACTCATATTTACCTCTCTATTCTACTTTTAATAATAACACATTTGAAATTACTCTTCTTTTAAATTTTTCATAAAAGGTAAAAATCTTTCTACAAAGTTGTATTCATCTCGATCTTTTATGTATAGGAATCCAAGTAAAGAGAATACTAGTGCTCCTACAAAATTTACAAATAAATCTTTCATTGTATCTATTAGACCTATATCAAGATAACCATTAATAACATATTGTTTAGTGTTATTGTCATAGACGATTATTGTCTTATCTATATTGTCTATTTTAATTAATTCATTATTATCAACATTTCCTAATGCTTTAGAATTAATAGTTGTGATAAACCTATCTTTTTGCATATCTTTATTTAAGTATCTATCAGCACCAAATTCAACAAATTCCCATAATACTCCAATGGTCATAGAAAAGGATATTGAAACTATAACTATAAAAATAGGCGTCATACTAATGTGATTATTTTCTCTTCTATTTAAAATATCAACTAATGAAAAACCTACTGCTGCACACAAAAAACCATTTAAGGTATGCAATAATGTATCCCAATGTTTAAAAATACCATAGAAATTTTGAATTTCTCCTAATATTTCTGATGCAAAAATAAAAAGGTAAATTATGATTTCTAAAGTCTTTGGTAATTCAATATTTAGTTTATTTTTTATTAAAACTGGAAAAGTGAATAAAATTAAAGTTAGAATACATAGAAAAACATTATTCCAGTTTCCGTGAATGCTTTGGGCAACCATACTTAAAATTACCAAGAAACGTAATGTAATAAATACTATAACGTTTATTGTTGGTAATTTATGAATTTTTTTATTATTATTTTTACTTACTATTTTATTCATATTATATATCACTTTCAAATAATCTTGATAAATTCTCTTTTGGTATTAACATTGTAGTTTTACTATCTACTTCAAATTTAAAATTAATTTTAGAACTTTGTAGTTCTTCTCCATCAATACACCAAGAAGTTTTAGGAGGATTTAAAAATTCTATTTCTAAATTATCTGTTTGATAATAAGTAACACCTGGTATTTTTTTAATATCTCTAGTTTGCGTCATTACTAACATCTTAATCATGTCTTTTTTATTTTCTATTGAAGCAAATGCTACTTCAAATTTATTATCATTTAACTTAATATCATAATAAATATCATCTACTCCAGCTATACGTGAAGCATTAGTAATAAATATAAATGAATATATTCCTTCATATTCTTTATTATCTATTTTATATTTTATGTGATACTTATTTATTTTATTTCTTAATTGCTTTATTCCATAAATAATGTAGGCAATCTTACCATATTTCTTTTTTAATTCTCGTGGAGTATTATAAGCCATATCTATATAATCTCCTAAACAAGCAACATAAACAAAAGGATCGTCATTAATTTTAATAATATCTATTTTTTTAGGCTTTCCTTTTAATAGCAATTCTAAATTGTCTGTCATGGTACCATGCAAACCATACATATTTCCAACATCATTAGTAGTTCCTAAAGGAAGATTTGCTAAAGTTATTCTTCTTTTTCTTTGCATATTTCCTGTTACCACTTCATTCAAGGTACCATCACCACCACAACTAATAACTAAATCTACATCGTTGTCTAAATTTTTAACTATTTCTGTTGCATCATTTTTTCTTTTTGTATAACGTATTTCTCCATCATAATCATATTTTCTCAGTATATCATAAACATTTTTTAAATTTTGTTTATTTTTGACTTTTCCACTTTCAGGATTCATAATCAAAACACATTTTTTCAATAAATAGTCCTCCTTGTCAATATGACTATATTATATCATAACAATATAAAATAGTGCATAATGCACTATTCTAAAAACATTTTTCTTGTTACAAAATTAAATACCATTACTATTATAGTTGCTATTACTTTGCCTATTAAATAATAAATAGCAAATTTATCAACACAAATCCATAATATTATGTTATTTATTAGTAATCCTATAATGCTAAATACTATAAATATTATAAATTGCTGTTTGGCATCTTTTTCTTTGTTAACATCAAAAACCCATTTAACACTAGCAATATAGTTATAAATAACAGAAATTGTGAAAGAAATTGTATTCGCAATTATTTCATTAAAGGAAGCAAATTCTTTTAATATGAATAATACTACAAAGTCTATTAATGTAGCTGTTCCACCTACTACTAAAAATTTCATTATTTGAATAAATAATTTATTTTGTTTTAATTTTTCTACCATATTTACTCCTTTAATAATAGAATATGTTCATGTCTACATTTCCATTTATTCCTGGTACTGTCCCAGAACTTGTATACTGCCATCCTTCATATGGACCATCATAATCAAGGGTATCGTTCCACTCTGCTACCCAAGTTACATAATCACGAACATGTGATTCAAAATGTTCAAAAATATAATTTTTATTTGTATATATTCTTGTCTTTATGGATAAATTTTTTTCTGTATTGTTTATGAATGTAGTAATTATGTCAGAATATGCTTGGTTACTGATATTTTTACTTGACTCACCAGTTGATTGTATATACCAAGATTCTAGGTCATAATATATTCCAAAAATATTAGAAGCAATTTTTACATTATTTTCTCTGATAGTATTTATAAGAAAATTAGATTCCATTAACGCTTCGTTAGCATTTTCTGCATAACTAAATAAATATACTGAATAAGGTATTCCTAATCTTTCTAATTCATTTTTGTTACTTATGAATTTCTGATCTATAAACCCAACACTATAGCCTAATCTTAATATAACTGCATCAACTAATCCTGATTTTTTTACAGTCTCCCAATCTATATTTCCGTTGTGATAAGAAATATCAATTACTCTAATTTGTCTAACATATTTTTCAAACTCAGCTGTTAATTCATTAAATTTCCAAAAACTCCCTATCATGTACTCAACACCTTTTGCTGGAGTACCATCTGGATTATTATAATATAATTTACCATTTTCCCTTCTAAAGCCTTCCAAAATACCAGTAGTTTCATTAAATTTATACTGACGACCATCTATAGTTTGAAGTCCTTTTATCAAAGCTCCTGCTTCATTTTGATACCAATATTCTCCATTTAAGCCTTGCCATCCATATTTTAAAGCTCCGTTACTATTACTGAAAAAATATTTTGAGCCATCTATTTCTCTAAAGCCTCGAACTTGATAGCCTTCTTCATCATAATAATAAAGATTTCCATTTAAGTCTTGCCATCCTGTTATCAATTTTCCTTCTTCATCTTGATACCATATTTTTCCATCCGAGCTTTGTAAGCCATATTTCAAAGCTCCATTGATATTACTGAAGAAATACTTTGAACCTTCTATTTTTCTAAAACCTCGAACTTGATAGCCTTCTTCATCATAATAATAAAGATTTCCATTTAAGTCTTGCCATCCTGTTATCAATTTTCCTTCTTCATCTTGATACCATATTTTTCCATCCGAGCTTTGTAAGCCATATTTCAAAGCTCCATTGATATTACTGAAGAAATACTTTGAACCTTCTATTTTTCTAAAACCTCGAACTTGATAGCCTTCTTCATCATAATAATAAAGATTTCCATTTAAGTCTTGCCATCCTGTTATCAATTTTCCTTCTTCATCTTGATACCATATTTTTCCATCCGAGCTTTGTAAGCCATATTTCAAAGCTCCATTGATATTACTGAAGAAATACTTTGAACCTTCTATTTCTCTAAAGCCTCGAACTTGATAGCCTTCTTCATCATAATAATAACGATTTCCATTTAAGTCTTGCCATCCTGTTATCAATTTTCCTTCTTCATCTTGATACCATATTTTTCCATCCGAGCTTTGTAAGCCATATTTCAAAGCTCCATTGATATTACTGAAGAAATACTTTGAACCTTCTATTTCTCTAAAGCCTCGAACTTGATAGCCTTCTTCATCATAATAATAACGATTTCCATTTAAGTCTTGCCATCCTGTTATTAATTTTCCTTCTTCATCTTGATACCATATTTTTCCATCTGAACTTTGTAAACCATATTTTAAAGCTCCATTTATTTTACTAAAGAAATATTTTGAACCTTCTATTTCTTTGAATCCTACTATCATTTGATTATTTTCATAATAATATGTTAATCCATCTTCATATATCCATCCTTCTTTAGCTTCTACATTAAGGTTAAAAGCAAAAAATAATATTAAGATTAAAAGTATTTTTCTTAAATTTTTCATATTATCTTCTCCTTCTTAAACTTATTTAAATATTTTATTTTTAATGTTACCAATTTTATCAATAAATTTGTATCGTTTACTATTACGAATTTGTTGCAATTGAGCATTAATATTATTGTTTTGATCTTTTAAATTAGATATTTCTTTCATTGCTGCAGTTATTTTCTTTTTATTATATGCTTTATCTACCATCTGGAATGTATTTTTAGATAGTTCTTTAAAAATTACATTTCGTTCTAATGGTTTAGTAGCAGATTTTACCAATGAAGGATTGTATTTTGCAATATCTTCAATATTAACATTCCTTACATTCAAATTATCTTTTATTGAGTTAAATAACTTCTTTCCTGCTTCCGTATTTATAATGATTGCTGATACTCCAGCATGATCGAAAAAATCTCTATCAATGTCATATATTCCCCAAAAGTCTCCCAAAATAATATCTGCAAGATTGTTTTTTCCTTTAGCAGGACAATCATAACAAGATTCTCTTAATATATAATTATCAATAAATAAATTCATCATTGGATCATCTGAAAATTTGTATGTTTTATTTATTCTTTCTAGATTATAATCGATACTTGATATATCCCATCCATTAGTTTTTGATTTATATTTGATACTTTGCATTTTAGACTCAAAAATATCTTCAACTTCTTTAATACGTTTATTTAAAATATCATCATTAATTACACCATGGCAAATAACACTAACTGTGTACAATTTTTCATATTCTTTATTTAAGTAACTTTTTAAACCTAATATCTGACATGGAGTTCCAGAAAATAAAACTAGTTTATTTTTTTCTAAGTCTTGCTTAACATTATTATAAATATTATTAGATAAATCACTTTCAGCGTATTTAGATCCTTGGAGTTTGGCAATTTCTTCTGTATTTGTTATTCTTATGTGACTAACTTTATAATCATTTAATGTTGCCCCATAGACTATTCCTTTTTCCTCGATAGTTTTCTTAGCTAAATAATAGAAAATACCACCTGATGAACTTTTTTCTTGAATAAATTTTTCTTTAGCTTTTGCAGCATAACACTCTAGTACATTATTAGTATTTTTACTTTCATTTATTCTGCAACATACTTTTTTGCACAATCCACACTCTATACATTTATCTAAATCAATCTTGGGATATAAAAATCCTTCTGAATTTTTTTGCATTGTAATAGCGTGTTTTGGACAAATATTCATACATGCAGTACAACCAACACACTTTTTTTGAGAACATATTTTTTCTTTTTCAATTTGTTCTAGTTTCTTGAACATTATCGAATAAATACTTTTAGCATCAACAGATATTTTTTTAATTTCTTTTTCCAATTTGTTCTTTATTTTTTCTTGATTTTCATTAATAAATTTAAAACCACTTATTAATTTTTCTTTAGTAATCTCCTCGGTTGGAATAACATAATTTTTATAATTACCGAAAATATCTTCTGCAATACCCCTTGATTTCACACTATAACCAATGACAAGAGTTGGGATGCATGATGAGTATGCTGCTATTGAAGCATGAGTTCTAGCAGCTATAAATAATTTAAATTTGGAAATAATATATTTTATTTCCTGACAATCATAATTACCTTCTTCTAAATATACTTTAGAGTTTCCTAAATAATCTTCTTTTAATTTAGATAAAATATCAAAGTCATTAGATGAGTCTATAGTTACATGTGGAATTAAGGCAATAGAATATTTTGTATTATTTAATATATAGTCAATCATTTCCTTTATACTTAAATAACTTTCTTCATTTTTAATAGTTAAAGGGCTTAAATTTATACCTACAATATTTCTATTTTGATACCATTTGTTTAACTTAACCTTTTTTGGTTCTAGTGAAAAAGCTGGATCGGGCGCTAACATTAATTTTTCTTCTGAAATATATTTTTTTATTGCGTTATAACTTATTTTTTCTCTTAGAATTAAAAGATCATATTTTTTTAAATCTTCAATTAGTTCTAAGTCAGTTATTTCGTCATATAATGACGCACCCCATAGAATTGTTTTTTTATTTAACTTCTTAGCATTATTATTGATTGCATACAACCATTCGTTATCACCATAGCAGTAATTATCTCCGCCTATATGAATAGCTAAATCAACATTTTTTAATTCTTTTATTACTTCTTTTTCATAAAAATTTTCATAGTTGTTATAGTCAAATGGAAGACTTTGAATTTTTTTTAATTCTTTTAATTCTTCTTGTGTAAATTCTTCTTCATTTGTTTTTCTATGATTAACATATTTTGTTATTTTATTTTTGTATTTATTTTTGTTATTATTGTAATCAAATGTAGCTGCGATAATCTCAACATCATTAGGAAATTGAGTGATCGTTGAATTTACAAGTGCTTCACAACCTCTGTTTTTAAATGACCCTATTCCGTATAATAATATTTTTTTTATCTTCATTAGCATCAACCTTCCCTATAATTATAATTTTGTTTTCTATATCATTATAACAAACTTATAATTATTAGCCAAATTTAAATACTATTTTTTTCTTAATTTACCTAATATATCACAATACTTATTAATCAATTGCCATCTTTTACTACTTTTAATGAAATCTAATTGTTCTTTTAAATACTTAACTTCTTCATTTAATCCATAGTTATAATCTTTAAGTTTTTCAATTTCTAGCATCATTTCATTTATATTTTTAAAAATTCCTGTTACATCCACGTATGGACTATACGAATCAATATCTAGATAAATGCTATTTGAAATTGATAATTTTTTTCTTACATATTGATAATTTTCTTCTATAATTTTATCAATTTGTTCGGAACTATATTTGAAGATTTCTTCTTTATTATCTTCTAAACTATAGCCACTGAAATTTTCATCTACTGCTTGTTTTATAATATCAGGAGTAACCAATTTCACTTTATTGCTATAACCACAAATTATAGTTGGCTTTTTTGAAGCAACAGATTCTAAGGCACACCTATCAACAGCTAAAACTACGTCAGCTTTTGCTATTTCTGGCTTAACATTTGCTAAAGCTCCTTTAAATTCTACATTAAAGTCTTTATATTTTTCTTTTAAATCGTCTAATATATCTCCATCACCTACTATTGTTAATTTAATATCTTTATTATAATTTTCTAAGCACCAAAGATAGTAATTGATAGAAGTGTTGATAGATTTATTTTTTTCTTCTGACATTCTTCCAAACAATAAAAAGTTTTTTATTTTTTTGGGAAATTTTTTTATTTTTATATCTGGATACTCGTTAAAATCTAGACTATTTTTTATAATTAAATATTTATCATCAGGAATATTAAATAATTCTTGATTTTCTTTTTTTACTTTTTCAGCTATAGAAATAATTTTAGTAGCATTTAAAAAAAACATTGGAAGTAGTATCTTATAAATTTCAAAAGTATTCACAAACCATTGAGGTACTCCTGGAATAATGTTATGTAAATATGCTATATATGGTACTTTACATTTTATGGCTGCTGGTAAAACATAGGGAATACATGGATATTGATGAGCATAAATAAAGTCTATTTTATTTGTTTTTATTATATTTTCTATTTCTTCTATCTTTGAAAAATCCATTTTATTTTCTAGCTTATAAGCAAAGTCTATAATTTCAACTTCCGGTAATTTTCTTATCTTTTCGGCTAATATTCCATCTTGTGCTAAAACGTAACATTTTATTTTTCTTCTAGCAAACTCTTTTATTTGCGTTATTGCAAATGTTTCTACACCACCTATTCCTAACTGTTCTAAACAAATTAATGCTTTTTTCATTTTCTCCCTCTAATCTTTCACAATATAACAAATTCTACTTTAGTGTAACAAATTTTTTGTTTATATACAAATCTATTTTCAATAAAAAAAATAAAAGTTAAATTAACTTTTATTTTGTAAAGAATTTTTTTAGATAATAAATTATTAATTTAAATAGTAATTTTATACCTGAAATAAAACCAGTAATCATTTTTTTAATTAGTATTAGTAATGTAACTATGAAGTGTTTAGCTAATCTTAAAAATTCTAAAATATCCTTTCCTTCTTTTACTGCACCATATCTATATAGTACATTAGTTATTTTTCTGTACATTTTGGCATGTTTAGTTTTTTTAGCGGTCGGATAAATACCTAAGTTCCTTTCATAATATTCATTAGTATAATTGAAATATAGTTGGTAAAATCCTTCTAATGCCAATTCATATGTTGTTTTAGAAACTGGTTCAACCTTTTTATTTTTCTCATCTTTTATAGCTTTAGTATATATGTTTTCGAATTTTTTTGCCATCAAATCTAGCGTGAACCCTTTAATTATTTTTGGACGACAATTACGTTTTAGCGAGTCTAAATTATTTATTACTCTAATTGTTTCTTTTACATAATTATTTATTTCTTCTTCAAATATTTCTGGAGTTGGATTGTCATTATAATGAATAAGTGCTCCTACTGTTTCATCAATTAATTCACTTTGTCCACCTGCATCTGTGGAAATTACTGGCACACCCATTGACAATGACTCATAAGATGTTAAGGCTAATCCTTCAAATGATGAACAATTGAATGTAGCATCACTAATAGCGTAAATTTCTTCTGTTTCTTTAATCATTCCCAATAGCTTAAAATTTTCATCTACTTGAGCTTTAACTTTTGGCATTAAAGGTCCATCCCCAGCAACTACGAAGAAAATTCTATTATCTTCCTTGCATACTCTTTTTGCTATTTCTACAAACATCTCTGGTCTTTTTTGTTCACTTAGTCTACATATAAATGAAATGATTATTTTATCTTTTGGAATTTTATATTTTTCTTTTAATGCTTCTTTATCAAATTTAGCTGGATCAAACTTTTTTTCATTAGTTCCAATATAAATAGTTTCGGCCTTTTCTATTTGAAAGTCTTCTTTTAACTCTCTTAATGTTGCATTATTACAACTATATGTTCCATAAATATATTCTTTTACATCTCTACTACATCT
The DNA here is from genome assembly GCA_944358375.1 of uncultured Bacilli bacterium. The sequence continues at coordinate 19,994 of CALVQT010000005.1, read as the reverse complement.
TGCAAAACCTTTTCTTGGATCGTATATATCAATACAATGAATGTAATCTATAAATGGTATTGTTGGATACTTTCCTTTTAAATATGGAATCATGTAATAACCATATTCTGAATTACTTACAAATACTAAATCTACTTTTCTAGAAGAAATAATATAATCTGCAAAGTTAAGATAATTTATTCTGTCTATAAATGATGACATATCATATACTTCAGCATAGTCTTCAAAATCTTGTCTTATTGGATTATTGCTTGGTGTTGTTGTTATAATAATTGAACGATATTTATTTTTATCTAGTCTTTTTATCAAATCTAAATTGAAGAAGTCTGCCCCTCCAACAACCATCCATGGAAAGATGTAAAGTACCGTAATTTTATCATCTTTTTCATAATCTGGAAGCACCATATTAAAATCTTGACTCATGGCATATTTATCACCATATCTTGGATATTGTATCGGCTCAACTATATCATCAGGAATTTGTTTTGCTGTTTCTTTAACGTATTTCATAGCCATTTCATGATTTTTCTTGGCTCTACCGAATTCGCCAGATGTTGATTTTCTATACCAAAAAAGTGGTGAACTAACACAAATTGGCTTCTTACCAGCTCTTAGCAATTTTAACCATAAATTCCAATCTTCATACATAGCTTTTTCTTTTATACCAAAACAGCCTACTTCTATTAAATCTTCTTTTCTAACCATTGTAGAAATAGGTAATAGATTATCATATTTTTGTCTTTCTACTGTAAAATAATTTTCCCAAATAAATTCTTGCTCTCCAAAGTTGATTTCTTTTGTATATGCAAAACTCGCATCTTTGTTAGTTTCTAAAGTCCAATATAAACACTCTAAAATAGTTGAATCTAACATGTCATCACTATCTAAGAAAAAAACATATTTAGTTGATTTTGAACATTTAGATATTCCGTAATCTCTAGCTTGTGATGGTCCAGAGTTTTCTATATGATATATTTTTATTCTTTTATCTTTTTTAGCTATTTCTTTTAATTTATCAACTGATTCTTTATCTTTAGATCCATCATCAACAATAATCCATTCATAGAAAGGATATGTTTGATTCATTACGGATATAAAAGTAGTATCAATATATTCTTTAGCATTATAATATGGGGTAATAATACTTATTATTGGCTCACTTTCGTTTATCAAATTTCTATGTTTTTTTAATTCTTTTGCAGGATACTTCTTATAATCCATAATCACGCCTCACTTTCATGTTCTAGAACTATTATAACATATTATTTATTAAAACAAAAAAGATGCTTTAGAATCTTTTATAACTCTTCTACAAAACTCTTTTCACACTTTTTAAATATTAAATATCCTACTATTAATAATACAAAACTTAACAACGTCCAAATTCCAAATAGTATCATATCTGGCATTGTATGATAATAAAGAATTGAACGATATGCTTCAACTAATACTGCCATTGGATTTGCTTGCATTACCCATTGAAACTTATCTGGTAACATACTTGATAAATAAACAATTGGTGTTCCATAAAATCCTAATGTTAATGCTACACTTACAAAATGATCAACGTCGTGAACATAAACCGTAACTGCTGATAAAATAAAGTTAATTGCTAATATTAAAATATATTGGACAAATATTATTAGTGGCAATAATAAAATATGTTTTGAAAAACCAACTCCACTAAATATTATAAATACAAACATTATTAAACAAGTAATTAAAAAATTTATTAATTGAGATGTAGTTACAGAAATTGGAATAATTTCTCTTGGAAAATATACTTTTTTTAAAATATTACCATTAGCAACTACACATCCTGTACCCATTTGAACTGCTGTTGTAAAGAAATTCCATGGTATCAAGGCAACAATCATAAATATTGTATAATTTTCAACTTCAACTCTCAAAATATATGGAAAAACAAAAGCATAGACGGCTAACATCAATAATGGATTTAAGAATGTCCATAATATACCTAACCATGAACCTTTATATTTTCCTCTTATTTCTTTTTTAATATTTGTTTTTAATAATTCTCTATAATTATATAATTCTTTAAATACGTTCAAACTAATCACCCACAAACTTTTAAGTATTCACTAAGTACATCTGCAACTTTTCCATCTAATCTAATTTCACCTTTATAAAGCCAGATTGCCCTGTCACAAAATTGTTTTACTTGATTCATATTATGAGTTACGATGACGATTGTTTTTCCAGAATTTTTTAGGTCCATTAATTTATTGAAACATTTATCTTGAAAATGTTGATCTCCAACTGCTAGTATTTCATCAATTAAAAGTATTTCTGCTTGAACATTGATTGCAACAGAAAAAGCAAGTCTCATATACATACCTGATGAATAAGTTCTTACTGGATTATCGATGAATTCTCCTAATTCTGAAAACTCTATTATTTCATCAATTTTGGCATCTATTTCTTGTTTTGTTAAGCCAAATATTGATGCATTAAAATAAATGTTTTCTCTTCCGGTAAAATCTTCATGAAAGCCAGCTCCCAATTCTAGTAATGATGTTAATTTTCCATTAGTAGTTATTTTACCTTTATTAGGATAAATAATTTTTGTCATTAATTTAAGTAATGTTGATTTTCCACTACCATTTGTACCTATTAATGCCACGCTTTCACCTTTTTTTATTTCTAAGTTTATATTCTTCAATACATGAAGAATATCATTTTTGGCTCTACTTTTTTTAGAAAAAAACAAAATTTTTTCTTTTAGAGTATGTGCTTTATCATAATATAATTTGAAATCTTTGGATACATGGCTTACTTTTATGGCTATATCTTTTTCCACTATTATACCTCCATTATTCTTATATTGATTATAATTTATCTATTATTTTTTTTCAATATTTTCTATTGTTGATGGATCAATATAAGACATCAATTTATCCGTAATTATCTCATATCCTTTATCGCTAATATGTAACCCATCAACTGTATAATCTAGGTCTAGATTTCCTTCTTCATCTATCAATAAACTATACATGTCAATATAAGTAACTTTTTGTTTTTTACAAATTTCAGCTATTAAGTTATTAACTTTTTTAATTCTGTCATTTTCTCTTTTTCCAACCATATATCCTACTACAATATCATTATCTTCTGTATTACCATTTACTGGATATATTGATTCTACATATATTTTTGTATTAGGCCTATTTTTCTTAATCCTAATTACAATTTCTTCTATATTAGCTACTAATTCTTCATTTGTAAGATCTGTAAAAGCGATATCATTAGTACCAATTAAAAGAAATACCTTTGTTGGATTATAAATATATACTCTTTCTTTTAATAAATTTAAAATATCTTTTGTTTGAAATCCACTTGTACCACTATTGATAACTGGTAAATCTTTAAAGTAACGATCTGTTTCATAAAAATCAGTTATGGAGTCTCCTAATAAAACAATATTTTCTCTTTTATAATTTACTGTATTTTTAGCAGCAATAATTTCTTTTTTTTGAATATTAATACTTTCGTCTATTTTATCTTTTTTAGTAATATAATTACTTGTCATGATAATATTAAATATAACTAATAACAAAATAATTACTAGAATAAATATTCCTAAAATAGTTGCTTGTTTAATCTTTTCTTTTCTGATTTGATAATTTAAAATTTCTCTTAAATCATTATTAGAATTATAAGTGTAAACATTTTTTTCAAATAAAATATTATCTTTATCTTTAATTTTATTTTTTTGATAAACTACTACAATCTTTTTTAATAATAAATATTCTTGTATTTTTTCTGTGTTAAAATCACAAATCACTATCTTAGATTTTTTTAATTTATGTATATCTTCTTTTTTGTTGGAATCATATGTATCATTTTCTAAACCTAGTTCTTTGATAATTTTATTTACACATTTTCTTTCTACGTTATCCTTTATTGCTAAGTAAATCATTCTTGTAACTCCTAACTTCTTTTTTACTAGTTTATTATACTCCTTTTTATTTTATTTTTATAGGGTAAATTATACTTTTTAACTTTTTATTTGACATTTTGTTACTTATAAATTTATATGTTTCAGTTAAAAATACTCCCCCTATTATAGAACAAATTATATTAACTGACAATAAAATAATAAATATTAATATTGGGTTAGTAAATGTAATGATTTTGTAAACATAGTAAATAAATGATGAAGAAACTCCTTGAGCAAAATAAAACATTATAGCATTTTGACCTATATAGTTTATTTTATTTTTCTTTTTTATTTTTAAGTTATCCTTTAAATACCAAAATAAAGTAATAGAAATTAAAGCAAAGAATAAATATGGTAGTGATGGTATGAATTTAATATTTTGTATATCATTTATTCCTATATCACTAACTATAAATAATAAAGTATTAATGATTAGTAAGATTATTTCTATAATAAATAATTGTTTTAAATCTTTAATTTTATAATTAAACAAAAGGTATCCTAATAAATAAATAAGTATATAAAATGAAGTAATTCCATCGAAGAATAAAAAATTTCCATCATTAATTGTATAAATATAAATGAATAAAAATATGACAAATATCAATTTTAGGTATTCAAGTGTTTTATTCTTAGCATAATATTTAACAGCACAAATTATTATTGAAGAAATAAGACTTACTTTTATATACATTTTCATAAACCACATTGAACCATCAACTACAGGTATATTGTTTGAATTAGGAAAAACATAAACTATCCAACTTAGAATATCTTTTACTACAATTTGTTCTCTAAAAAAAACAAAAAGTAATAATAAGTAAAATACTAAAAAAAATAACCATTTCTTCCACTGAATAATAATTCCTTTAATATTTTTCATGATAGAATTTACAAAGTTAAAGGATATACCTGATATAAATATAAAAACTGGTACATCGATAATTAAAATAGTATTTCTAAACCATTCTGGTAAATAAGAATTTCCTGACCACCATGCGGTATGAATTAAAACTATATATAAAGTAGCTATTCCTCGTAGAAAATCTATATTATAGTTTCTTTCTTTTTTCATTATATTTTTCCCCATTTCATTTTAATTTAATCTTCTAAATTTTCTGAAATTATGTATCTAGGACGAGCTTTAGTTTCACTATAAATTTTACCAATATACTCACCTATTATTCCAATACTAATCATTTGAAGTCCACCAATAAACCAAATTGAAATTGCCAAGAAGGTCCAACCATCTATTGTTGCTCCCATGATTTTCCTGATTAATGAATAAATCATAATAACGATACTTATTAATAAAATAATAATTCCTAAAGTACAAATTAAAGTTAGTGGTTTAACACTAAAAGAAGTTATACCATCCCAAGCAAAACTTAACATCTTTTTTAATGGATATTTTGATTCTCCTGCAAATCTTTCCTTTCTTTCATAATAGACAACATCGGACTTGAAGCCAACTAATGGAAACATTCCTCGCAAAAACAAATTAACTTCTTTGTAATTAGAAAATTCTTCTAAGACTCTTTTAGATGTTAATCGATAATCAGCATGATTATAAACACAATCAACACCTAATGATTTCATGAACTTATAAAATCCTTCTGCTGTTACTCTTTTAAAGAAAGTATCTTTTTTTCTAGCACTTCTTACACCATAAACTATATCACAACCATTATTATATTTTTCTATCATTTTATCAATAGCATTAATATCATCTTGTAAATCAGCATCCATAGAAATTACTACATCTGCATAATTTTTGGCGGTCATTAAACCTCCTAATAATGCATTCTGATGTCCTCTATTTCGTGATAGAGAAATTCCAGTAAATAATGGCTCTCTACTATGAATATCTTTAATAATTTCCCAAGTTCTATCTTTTGAGCCATCGTTAACATACATGACTTTACTTTTTGCAGAAAGCTTCTTTGCTTTTATTAAACCTTCTAATTTTTTCTTTAACTGTTTTGTTGTTTCTTCTAATACTTCTTCCTCATTGTAACATGGAATTACAATATATAAAATTGAATCTTTTTTCATAAATTTACTCCTTATTTTTTATTAAAGTAACACTATCTTTATTGTATACTTGTTCTACTGCATTATTAATCCAATTGTCTTTATCTGTGCTTAGATCTGAAATGAAAAGAGGTTGTGGTTTTACAGAAAATTCTTTAATCAATATATCTTTTTCTTTGGAATTATAGATTTTTAATCTTTCCTTATTTTCTATATCATATTGTTTTGCTGAACCATCTTTTAAAATTGCATAAGTTTGATAAATTGAAAATTTTTCTTTTTCACTTACAATGTTGCATCCTAATATAATAGTTAATAAAATGATTATTGTTGGCATATAATGCTTTATCATATAATTAAATTTTTCAAAAGAATTTGTAGTTAAAATTTCGTTTTCTTTTAACTTATTTCTAAACCATCCTAAATAATAATAAAAATTTGATATCATAAGCCAAAAATAACTATAGTAAATTATATTAATTAGTCTTCCGTCACCTTCACTACCTTGAGCATATAAGCTAGGCGTGAATTGTGCAGCAAAAATACAAATCGTAAGTAAACTATACAATAAAGGCAATTTAAATTTAAACCTACATGTTTTTAAACTAGGATATAAAAGTAAACTAATTATAACAATAAATAATATATTTATATTAGTAGAAAATGTTTGAATATAATTATAGGCATATATAAACGATTTAATAATAGCATCTATAGCTCCATATCCTTGCAATAAAACTGCTCTATTAGCATTTCCTGGAGCTAATCCACTTATCATCAAGCCGACAATAGATATTAAAAGAACTGGTAAAAATTTTTTGCTTTTTTTATTAAATAACAAATATAAATTGATTAAAGTTAAAATAATAATTTGTTGTAAAGCTGTTACAAAATTTCCTCCAGCTACTATTAAACTTAGAAAACAGATGGCAAAATAATTTATTTTTTTAGGTTTTCGATAATATTTTAATATTAAACTTAATTCTATTAAGAAAAATGAAAATAATAAAGTATAATAACATGATCCATTCCACCAAAAGAATCCTTGAGTTAAATTTGGTAATCTCTGAATACAGATGAATGTTAATGCTGAAAATATAATTATGAATTCATATTTATCAGATTTTAATTTTTCTATAATTATTTCTTTTAATAATTTGTAATTGGCTATTAAAAAAGTAAAGATTAAAATAAAAGTTCCTAGAAAGTACATTTCTTCTCCCCAAATAGCTGGTTGCAAAGACATTAAAACTATCGCTGAATATGTTCCTTGCCAGGTTGTATAAAATAAATATATAGTATCTCCGATAGCTTTTATTAAACTAATGATATTGCCATCTTTTACTGCATTCATGGTATAAGTTGTATAAGTTAAATCATCTGCAGCTGGATGATTATAAAAAGATGCAATTAGAATTGGAACTAAACTTGCCATTAAAGCAATTATTGATAATATGGCAATAATTTTTTTTAAATTTTTTTTATCTTTTTTTAAAGTATATTGTTTTATATCTATTTTTTTAACTTCATTTTTATTAACATGATAGGCTTCTTTTGCATATTCTAACATAGGATAATCTGATTTTATTGAGTCTGAATAAAATTTTTTAATATTATATTCGTTTTTTGTTTCATTTTGATATCGTTGGATTTTTTCATAATCATGGCAATTTTTGGATTCGAACTTTCCTGTTTTTTTATTCACCTTAGAGGCAATTACTTTTACATTTAATTTTTTTTCTAAGGACTTTAATAAAAACTCTGGAGAAGCTGATATGATAACATCACTTTTTTCTTTTTGATCTAAATACCACTTTTTTATCTTTTTATAATTTATTTTCCAAAAGTCTTTGATGTATTCATCAATATCATCGATTCTTTTTAGGTATGAAAAAACATATTCTTTGAATTCTGTTTTTTCGATGATACCCAAAATATATAGAATTAAGCCATATATTTGTATTGGCAAAGATAATAAAACTTTTTTATTTCTTTTTAAACAATATAGGTAAAAATCTACTGATGAATCACCATCATATATAGTTTTATCAAAATCATATGCATTTATCATAATATGAACTAACCTCCTTTTATAGTTATAATGCTTTTCATAAAGAAAAATTATTTACGTAATATAAATTGTAGTATTTTATTTTTTTCATTATCAGTTACAACAAAATTTGTAATGAATTTAGCACATTCTTTACCTTCAAATGTATCAAATGTCTGATATGAATCAGAAAAGTTACTAAAACCATTTTTATAATCTATATATGTGTAATTTATTGATCTATATATTTCATTATAATTAGTTATAAAGGATATTAATAAAATAACTGTTAATATTTTTTGTCTCATAAAAATCTTTTTATTGGTAGTATTTATTTCATCCATAAATTTTAATACTAAAATATACATTAGAATCAATAATGGTATAGTACTTCTGTTTCCTAAATCAGAACCACCTATATAAAATAATGGTGCTATCGTGAAGAATAAGAAACAAACGATAATATGCTTATAATTCTTTTTATTTATAATAATAATGTAGATAAAGTATTCAAGTAAAACAAATAAGAAATAACTTAATAATGTTCTTTCAAAGGTACCTCTTCTTAATGAATCAATAAAAAACATTCCTTTGTGAGATTCATTTAAAGTATACATGAAAACTATTGGCAATACAGATATACAAGCAAAAAAATTAGGAATAGTTAGCAGTTCTTTTATTCGATTAAAATTGATTAATTTATCTAAATTTTTACCAAAAATAATATAACAGAAAATTAAATAAAGGAATCCTAGCATTGGGAAGGGACCAAATGGAACTAATAGAGCAAAATAGAATCCACAAGTCTTATAATTTTTTGAATTTAAAAATAACATAACAGCTACCCATGCTGGAATACTTTGATTAAACACCCAAAATAATTGAGTAATAAATGTTGACATACAAAATACACCCAAGCTAGTATCTATATGTGTGCTTCCTATAGGGGTAATTGGTAAACCATCATAGGCATTCATTATAATATGACCTATTACATTTAAGCCACCAAAAGCTAAGAAAATAATAAAATAACGATATTTTATATTTTTCATAAATCTTATTAAATAATAAAAGAATAAGATAACTCCTAGCGTTTGCCATAATAACATAAATAAGGAAGCTATTCTAAATCCTAATATTTTTCCTACTAAAGCCCCAGGTAACCAAAATGCAAAATAGTAATTTAATATTCCACCATTTCCAAAAATAGAATTTTCATAACTTAAATTGGTATAATCGTATTTTACTGGCCAAGAATGATTAATTAAATCTCTAAAAATAGCATTTCTACCATGATAATCCCAATTTTGATAAAATATGCCACCGGCTCCGGATAAAATATTTAAAATAATTATAAATAAAAGGAAAAATAAGATTTTTTTCTTGTTGAAAATTTTTTTATATTCTGATTGTGTTAGTGGCTTGATTTTCTTTAAAACTATATAAGTAGCAATAAATAATAATATTATGCACGGTATAGATATTAGTCGATTGTACCAAAAGAACAATTGAATAGAAATAGGAATAACTAAATACATAATACCAATAAAAATTAAAAATTTATCCCATTTTATTTGTTTTTTGATATTACCTTCTCTATCTTCATTTAAATCATAAATTGTATTTTTGTTAACTAAATAAGGATTTTTTGAAATATCCATCATTGGTTTATCTGACATGGAATCAGAATAAAATTTATTTATATTTTTTCCTTCTAATTCATCATAGAATCTAGCTTTTTTTTCATAATCATGGCAATTTTTGGATTCGAACTTTCCTGTTTTTTTATTCACCTTAGAGGCAATTACTTTTACATTTAATTTTTTTTCTAAGGACTTTAATAAAAACTCTGGAGAAGCTGATATGATAACATCACTTTTTTCTTTTTGATCTAAATACCACTTTTTTATCTTTTTATAATTTATTTTCCAAAAGTCTTTGATGTATTCATCAATATCATCGATTCTTTTTAGGTATGAAAAAACATATTCTTTGAATTCTGTTTTTTCGATGATACCCAAAATATATAGAATTAAGCCATATATTTGTATTGGCAAAGATAATAAAACTTTTTTATTTCTTTTTAAACAATATAGGTAAAAATCTACTGATGAATCACCATCATATATAGTTTTATCAAAATCATACGCATTTATCATAATATATACAACAAACCTCCCATTACTACTATATAAAATAATATTGTACCAACTAATGTTTTATCAGATAATATTACTTCTATTGGATCGCCATGAGAATTTCCTTCTATATTTAAGCTATATAATTGAAGAATTACAATTAAGATTGGAATTGTCCAAAATAAATAATCACTACCAACTCTAGCAATAGTAGCAGGATCTACACACCATAATGTATAACAAACAACAGCTAAGGCAATTGATACATACATATTTTTATCTAAAAATTCTTTGTTATAGAGTGCTAATACTTTACGACTTTTTTGCCCATTTTTGATAATTTCATTTCTTCTTTTACCAAATCCCATATAGAATGCTCCAAACATAATCATCAAATATAGATATTTAGATACTTCTATATCAACTACTAAACCACCATACATTACTCTTAAAACAAATCCAGATACTAGAATAACTACATCAATAATAGGAATATGTTTTAACCATTTACTATATAAAATATTTAAAATTAAATATATGATTGGTATTAACATTATAAAAATATTACTTGTATTTTTATAAATGAACCACATTAATATAACATCTAATATTGCTAAAAATAGAATAGTTATTTTAGCTTGTTGTTTAGATATTTTTCCAGAGGCTAAAGGCCTCTTTTTCTTTTCTGGATGTAGTCTATCTTTTTCAATATCATTTAAGTCATTTATTACATAAACTATACTTGATGTTAATGAAAATATAAAGAATGCTAATAAGCATGTAAGAAAACAATTCAAATTTAATAAATTAATACTGAAGAAAATTGGTAAAAATACTAAACCATTTTTCAACCAGTGTTTTACTCTAATTAATTTTATATATTCTTTCATTTTTGTTTCACCACCATTCGCCATGAATATTTATATATACCATTTTCTTCAGTTATATCATTATCTATTGTGTACTTTATGTGATTATCGTTTAAATTATAGTAATATCCATAATATTCTGGATTAGTTACTTTAAGTTCTAGGTTTTCCGTTTGACGCATTTCTTTTAAATCAGATTTTATTTCGATAAAAGAAAGTATTTCTTTATAATTAATAAATAGGAAGAAGCTTGTATTTACAATAAGTATAGCCGTTAATGCATAGCTAAATACTTTGCTAACGATTCTATTTTTATAATATTTTTTATTGTATATTGATAATATAATAGCTCCTATTGGTAGCAAGTAAAATTGTGGAACATATCTTGCCCACCAACTTTCTCCTAACAATAGCATACTAACTATAATAGCTATTACTGGAAGAATAATATATTTTATATTATTTCTTTCATTTTTTATAAAAATTGCTATATTTACTGCCATCACTATTAAACTTAAAATTACAGCTAAAGCAAATAATGGTCCAAAGCCTGCCATTCTTACATCTGGTGCAAATAGCTCATTTATCTCTGACTTATAAACTATAAAAGGTAATTTTAATGTTGGCTCAATTTCATATGTTGCGTTTTGAGTTTTGGAAAATAATGAAATAGCAAACTTTTCAAATATATTTTTATCACCAAATGATTTTGGTTGCATTGTCGTAATTATATCTACTTTATCTTCTCCAAATAATGGATAAAGTGGATTTAAATGTTCAATCGTATTTTTAACATATGAATTAGCACCTACAAAGAAAATAGCTAAAATAAATATAATACTAAAGTTAATAGTTACTCTTTTAAATATATTAATAAATTCTTTATCTTTACGATATTTTATTAACCAATAAAAATAGAATGTTGCTGCTATTACTCCTGAACAAAGCAATCCTGTAAATTTAATATTAGTAAAAAATATACATGTTGTTGCTAAAGAAATCCAAATAAGTTTATTTGTCTTTTCTTTAGGGTTAATTAAAAATAATAATAATAATTCAATAATAAAGGATATTCCCATTATTCCATCAACATAGTAGGAGAATATTTGTGGTAAAATAATTGGATTCAAGCTTATTAAAGCACAAATTATTAATGACCATTTTGTATCTAAAACTTTTCTTAAAATATTATAAGTTAATATAAACATCATTACTATTAACATAATGATTATAGATTTACCACTTTCAATATTATTTGTCATATTATAGATATTTGCTGCCATAATCCATGTTCCTTTTGGATAATGCTCTACCCACAAATCTACATTAGAGTCTTTATCTATTGCAATAACATTACTATTTTTTTCTTGAAATTCAAGGGTTGATTCATATAAAGGATTCCATCCATTCTTTATATAAGCAATTGCTGTTTTATGATACGTATTACCATCAACTGTTAAATCATATGTATTACTATAAATAAATGGAAAGATGATAGTTATAAATAAAAATATTGAAACTGTTATAATATTATTTTTAGTAAATTGTTTTTTATATAGATATATCAAAATTGGTATTATTATACTTAATATTTGAACTACACCTAAACAATTATTAAATTTTATAAATTGAAAAGCTGTATATAAGATTAATACAAATAACATATAACCTGATAGTAAATAAAACAATCCCATAGATTGATTTTCCAATATTGATTTTTCTTTTATCACTTCTTTTTGTTTTTTCTTTTTCATCTGATCTCCTACTTTCAATTGTTATTTTTATAATTTTTACAATAAATTTTTGTTAATAATTTATTTTTTTCTATAGTTTTTCTTAAAAAACCTCTATTCTCATAGTATTTATTATCCTTATAGTCAGGTATTTCTTTTTCTAAATAGTTAAAGGCTTCATCTATAAATTTCATAGCTATTTGTTTATCCTTTTGATTTCTTTGTTGAATTGTATAATTAGTAATTATGCGAACAGTTAATTTATTTAAATCTTCTTTTATATAATCTTTATTTTTAAAGTATGTTCTTATTTTATCAATGATTTTCAAAATATCGAATACTTTTTCATTCATTATAGTAGTTTCACTATTACCATGAATTACATAATAATTTAAGTATTTATTTACTTTTCCTATTTTATTAGCTTTATCTAAAGCTTCTGCTACAAATGGAGCATCTTCATATTTTAAATTTTCTACAAATTTTATATTATTTTTAATTATTAAATCTCTTTTGTATATTTTAGCCCATGGAGATAAATTCTCATTTAGTATTTTAGGATTATCTTTTAAAGAAGAATCTTTAAAATCTACTTGCTTTACTTTTTCTATATTTCCATTATCATATAATTTATAAAAGTCACACATAGCAATATCTAAATTGTTTTTTTCAACTTTATTATACATCATTTCACATGCATTTAATTCTAAAAAATCGTCACTATCTAAAAACATAATATATTTTCCAACAGCCTTTTTAATACCAAAGTTTCTTGTTTTACCTATACCCTGGTTATTATTTTTAAAATATTTTATTCTATCGTCGTTATATAATTTAACTATTTCTTCTGATTTATCTGTTGAACCATCATTTATTAATATTAATTCAATTTCTTTTTTTGTCTGATTGATTAATGAATCAATACACTTATTTAAATACTTTTCAGCATTATAAATTGGTACTATGATACTTATATCTATTTTAGTCATTTCGATCATCCTTTTCTGTTTCTGAAATTATATATTTAGGTCTTTGTTTTACTTCTAAATATAATCTAGATATATACATTCCTATTACTCCTAAAAAGAATAATTGTACTCCACTAACGAAGATAATTATACATACAAGAGAGGGCCAACCATTTACTGGATCTCCATATATTAGTGTTTTAGTTATAATTAATATTATAGCAGCAAATGCGATTAAGCAAAATATTAGACCTACAATAGCTGACATTACTAATGGTGCTGTTGAGAAAGCAATAATACCTTCTATACCATATTTAAATAGTTTCCAAAAGTTGAATTTTGATGTTCCAGCTATTCGATTAGGAATATTATAATCTATCCATTTTGTCTTAAATCCTACAAAAGAAAATATCCCTTTGGAGTATCTATTGTATTCTTGCATTTTAATAATTGAGTTGACCATTTTTCTTTTCATCAAACGAAAGTCTCTAGCTCCTGGTACTTGATAAGTTGATGATATTTTACCGAATATATTATACCAAACTTTTGTAAAAAACTTTCTTATTTTATTATATCCAAAATAATTTGGGCTACAAAGTGCTGCACAATCATAACCTTCCTCTTTGATACTAAAATACATTATTTTTAACATATTTGGAGGATCTTGGTTATCTGCATCCATTATTGCAACATAATCTCCTGTTACATTTTCTAGCCCAGCATACATTCCACTTTCTTTTCCAAAATTTCTAGAAAAAGAAATATATCTTACCCTTTTATCTTTTTTTGCTAATTTTCTTAAAATATTCAATGTTTTATCTTTACTACCATCATCAATAAATAGGTATTCAAAATTTATATAAGACATTTCTTTTGATACTTTATTGAGTTCTTTATAAACGATTGGTAAGGACTCTTCTTCGTTATAGCAAGGGACAATGATAGATATTTTTTCTTTTTTCATAATCCCACCTCTATCTCTTAAAAAACATATAAAACATTTTAGGACTTATCTTTATTATTATTTTTTTTATTTTTCTAGGTAAAGTATCAGTTAATAAATTTTCATATACTTTATCTTTTTTTAACTTATTTTTATATTGTTTATATTCTTTTTTATTTAATTCACATATTTTTAATATTAAACTATTAGCGATAAAGCTTTTAAATAATTTAGAATCAATATTAGTTTTATCTATTTCTTCTATCAAATATTTATAATGATTATAAAAATCTCTTACTTTTATTTTAATCCATTCATAATCTGGATTATTCATAATACTTCCTTTTCTACGAAAGTAATTATAACCAATATATCCTATTGAATTAACTTTTTTAGCTTTAATAATTAGTAAAGGTGTCAATCCAAAATCTTCATGAACCATTCCTTTTTTAAATTCAAATTTTTCTCTAAAATAATAATTTCTTTTAATAGCATAGCACCAAACACTTTCTACAAAATGAAAATTACTTATTAATTTAAATGCTTCTGGTCCGTTTTTATTTTGAAAAGATATTTCATTATAGTTAGTTGTTTCATTTTGATCAGTAACTGTCCTTACCTGAAATCTTATTAAATCTGGATCATTATTCATACTATTTATTATATTTTCTAATAATCTTTTATCCCAATAATCATCACTATCTAGAAATAGCAAGTATTCTCCTTTTGCATGTTTAACACCGATATTTCTCGCTTCACTAACACTAACGTGTTTGTTACTAATTATTTTAGCCGGATAATTCTTAGCAATTTTAATACTATTATCAGTACAACCATCATCAACTACGATAATTTCATAATTGTTATAACTTTGATTTATTACACTATCTAAACATCTTTTAATGTACTTTTCTACATTATATACTGGAATAATTATGCTAAACTTTGGCATTATACCACCTCATCAAAAATATTTTCTAATTGTTGCATTCTTTTATTTTGACAATCTTCTAAATCAATACTGGTTACTTCATCCTTATTTTTTAATATCTCTTTTACCTTTTTAATCATTGCTTTTTCATCTTTTGGAATAACATAACTATAATCATTTAGATTTATCTTATCATCACTAGTTGGATATGTCGTTATTATTTTCTTATTTAAGGCAATAGCTTCTAGATAAATTACAGGAAATCCTTCATAATCAGAGGTTAAAATTATATAATTTGCTGCCTTCATATAGTTGTATGGATTTTTTTGTTTTCCAAAGAAAATAACCCTATTTTCAAGATTATATTTTTTTACTTCTGATTCGTATTTTTCTCTGTCTGGTCCATCTCCAACAATCCATAACTCTATTTCTTTTATTTCTTTAACAAGATTAATTTGACGAGATATTTTTTTTGCAGCATCATCTAATCTACCAACATACACAAATAAAATTGAATTATTTTTTTTAATAGGAAGTAATTTTTCTTCACTTAGTTTTTTTATTTCATTTATATTAATAAAATTATTATATACCTTGCATTTATCTTTTAAATTATTGTATATTTCTACAAATCCTTTTTTATTTTCATTAGAAACAAATATTATATTTCTATATTGACTTATGTTTCTAGAATCAAAGAAGTATCTAAAATCTTTTTCTTTTGGATAAATTGTTCGATAATCATTATGAACGTAAAATGCTGTATTATTAGAAGAAAGTAATACAAGCTTTGAACTACTATAGCTGTATGTTGCGTAGCAACAACTAAAATCATAATTTTTATAATTTAAAATTTTATATATATATTTTCTTTTGAAGTTAGTAATTTTTCTAATTATTTTATTATTATTATCTGAGACTTTTAATTCTTTTACTAAAGCTTTTTTAGTTATTTGATTTAAAAATATTCCTTTTTTGTTTTCTAAGATAATAGTAACATTATATTTATCATAATCTATCCTATTTACTAGATTTAATAAAGCTTTTTCAATACCTCCTATATCCATAGAAACAGAGGTAAATAATAAATCTTTTTTAGGACGTTTAGCTAATTTATAAATAATAATTGCACTTATTAATGATACTGAAGGAGCTGTTATAATATGTCCTGTAAAAAAACTTAAGAATAGTATTAATATAAAGCTTACTAATAACATATATCTTTCGTAAGTGAGCTTTTGTTTTTCAATTAGTATTAAGTAAATGATCATTAAATAAATTTCAAAAAATAATAAGAAACCAATGATTCCATGTGAATAAAAAATATCAAAATAATCCATTTCTATTAACTTAGTATTTTTGTTATTATTTATGTAACCTATTCCAAATAACTTTTCATAAATATTTGCTTTACTATATATTTTTGCTTTTTGTTCTAGAAAAGTTAATCTCTGACTAAAAATAAAATGATCAACTAATTTTTCATCTTTAAATATATCTAAAATATTATCTACTTCTAAGTAATTTAAATGTGTTTCAATATTTTTATAAAAGTTTGTTTTTGGTATAACAAATATTAATGATGTCAACAATATTATTAAGGCTAAAAATGTAAATATTATTGGTTTATATTGTCTTTTCTTAATATTTTTTACTAACAAATAAACTACATTAAAGAAGATAGTTATCAATAATGCTAATAAAGGTGATTTAGTTCCCATCATCAAAATTACTATTAAATAGATTAATGATAATGTTGTTTTTTTTATAATATTCTTTTCATCTTTAAATATGATGAAAATTATTGGTGTTAATATAGAAATTATTCCGCTTATTTCATTAGCTGAATTAAAGAATCCCAAGGTACCCGCTTTAGTTATTTCATAAGTTTTATAACCAACTTGAAATATGGTAGGCACAAATATGCAAATAAGATAAATAAATAGTGTTGAAAAAAGTACCATATTGCTTATTTTTATTTCATCTTTTATATAATATATTGTAATTAATAATATTGGAAAATAAAAGGTCTTTACCAAGTTTTGCATTTCTAAAAACAAACCGCTATCTTTATAAATTAGCATTCCTAAAGTATATCCTACACCATAAATAATAATGAGCAAGTAATAAATTAATAGTTTTTTCTTTTGATAAATAAATAAAGATGTATACATTAGAAAAAAAATAAACAATACTTTTAATACTATTCCTAAAGTAATACTATTTTCTAATACATGAATACTAATTCCGGTTACCAGATCCAAGATTGGCTGTAATAGTATAAAAATACTTATTAAAATATTTATATTATTTTTGATAAATCGTTTCATAAAATCACCTATATACTTTGATTATAACATGTTATATACAGGTTTTGACATTAAAAAGAATTGTTTTATTTATTATTAACTAAAAATATTATATAATTATTATGATAGAGAGGTTGATTATGGATAAGAATGAAAGACGTGTGAGCTATAAAAATAATATTTTTTCTACTATTATTTTGATATTAATTTTGATTGTTGGGCTAGTCTATTTTTTTATAAATTTAACTAGTAAGAAAAATGATTTAACTGATATTCTTAGTTTATTATCACTTATATTATTCACAATAATTTTTTGTGTAATAGGAATAAACTTAAATAAAAGAAAAAAATTATTTTTAATTGGTGGCTTGTTTTTAACATTGTTTTATTGCATAAATTTAAACAATAATTTTCAAATTATTCCAGTTGCAACTAAGGTAACGGACTTTACAAATATGGAATTAGGTGATGCATTAGAATGGGCTCAAGATCATAATGTCGAATTAGAACAAGAATATGAGTTTAGTGATATGGTTGAAGAATATCATGTTATTAGTCAAAATATCAAAAATGGTACATCTCTTAAAGATGTTAAAAATATTACAATTTCTATAAGTGAGGGCCCTAATCCTTCTAAAGAAATTGTCATTCCTAATATGGTTACTTGGGATAGTGAAAGAGTTATTTCTTTTGTAAATGAAAATTATTTAACCAATGTTAATGTTGAATTTGTTGAAAGTAGTGAAAAAGAAAATACAGTTATTGAACAGGATAAGATCGGGAATGTTAAAAGAGATGAGGAAATAAATTTAACCTTCTCTTATGGTGAAGAAATTGGTTTTGATGAGGTAAAACTTATTGATTTGAAAAATAAAACAAAATTTGAAGCAATGTTTTATATGAAACAAAATCATTTAAAATATAAGTTTAATGATGATTATGATGAAAAAATTAAGAAAGACTTAGTAAAAACTCAAAGTAAAAAGCCTGGAGAGATGGTTAAAATAAATGATGAAGAAATTACAATTACTTTATCTAAGGGTCCAAAAATTATAGTACCTGATATTAGTAAAATGTCTGATACAAAACTTATTGATTGGATTATACAAAATAAATTAAAGATAAAAATTTCTGAAGAATATGATGATAGTATTAAAAAAAATAGTGTCATAAAAGCAAATTATAAAAAAGGTGATGTTGTTTCTCAAGGTACTACTATTGAGGTTGTTTTATCAAAAGGAACTTTAAAAATGAAAAGTTTTGATAATATAGATGAATTTAAAGAATGGGCTGATAAATATAATATTAAGTATGAGGAACAGCATGAGTTTAGTAATTCAGTTCCTGTTGGTGAAGTAATTGAGTTCTCTTATAAAAATGGTGACATTATTAAAAACAATGATGTAATTATTATAAAGATTTCAGATGGTAAAAAGATAGAAGTTCCTAATTTAAAAAATTTAACAAAGAATCAAATTATTAAAAAATTAAAAGATTTAAATTTAAATTATAATTTTGTTTATAAGTCTAGTAATAGTGTTAGCGAAGGTAAAGCTATTAGTCAATCTATTAGTAGCGGTTCTCAAGTATCTAGTGGTACTACTATTACAATAACTATAAGTTCTGGTAAAGTCAGCTCCAACTCTAGTTCTAGTTCTAATAATTCTAGTTCTAACACTAGTTCTAATTCATCAGGAAGTAATAATACCTCTACATCTAACCCTGAAGATACTCCTGATGCTTGTGATGGTGGACCTATAAATGTTCAAGCTGGTGATAATGCTAATCAAACAATTGCTATATTGAAGCAGCTAAATCCTAATCATAAATTTAGTTTTAAGACTGTTAATTCTTGTTCTAATGGTGACACTACTCCTGGTAGTATTTGTAATTTAGCTGGTATGGATGGTACTTGGAAAAATTATTGCGACTCTATATATGTTGAAATAGTTAATTAAAAAAAGTAATCTTTCGATTACTTTTTCCTAAATTGAAATTTCAACCGCACCACCTGGTGCGGCTTTTTGATACAATAAAAGGAGCCATATCCCGGCAAGG
>CALVQT010000004.1 GCA_944358375.1 uncultured Bacilli bacterium | reverse complement strand
GCTTTAATATTTTCTTTACTAATCTTTTCCAATCCTCTCATAGAGTAATCCCAGTTATCTGGTAAACTTAACATAAATGATAATAACCCTTTAGCTTTATATGATAAATTTTTATCTCTTAAATGATAATTAGACATAACAGTATAGTTATTATTCTTTTCTATTTTAAAAACTGACATTTTTACACCTCCAAACAAAAAAACAACTATAAAGTTGCCTTTAATTTATTATACTTTTCTTTTGCATTTTCTAATTTATTAAATCTTTCACTATAAATTAACTTTATATTGTCTTTACTTACAATGCATTTTTCTACAATAAATTTATTACCTTTTTTAACAATTGAAATAATAATACAATTGTTACCTATAATCATTTCGTAAACATCAATTAATAATTCTTTCATATCCTACCTCTTAAATTCTACACTTTTAATAATTATCTTATCAGTTGATTTATCAACTTTAATAACTTCAACAAAACGTTCTAAAAATTGTTGTTTTTCCTTATTTGTTAAATATCCCCAATTTAATTTTATATTAGTTACAATATCTTTAATATCATCATAAGAATATGAATCATTACTATCCTCAATTATTTCATCAAGTTCTAAGATTTTTGACTGTTGTATATTCTGTTGTTTTTGTATTTCCTCAGTAATTTCATGATATTCATTTACATCTATCAAATCGTTAATAAACTGATTCCTAATAATCTTTTTCTTGTTTTCTAATTTTTCAATTTTTTTATTAATTTCTTGTTTCTTTTTTTCAGAATTAATTATTTTTTTTCTTTTCTCCATAATGCTCTTATCAGGAACCATATTCTCTAAAGTATCTAAATATTCTAAAAATGCTTTTTCCATTGTCTTATGTGAAAATCCACCACATTTACAAAAACCTCTACTAGCATTATTACATCTATACGTAATATATAATTTGCCACTCTGAGTTTGTTGCCTAGCAGAAATATTTCCTCCACAATTTGCACATTTTATAATATGAAAATAATATGAATTTTCACTTGGATAACGTCTGACACAATATTGTTTTCTTGTTGCAATTATGCTATTTGCTAATTTCCATTTTTCTTCATCAATTATTGGTTCTATATCATTACCATCCACAGTAAAAGATCTATCTTTATTTTTCTCTTGCACTCCATATCTTACTTTACCAACATACAATGGGTTATTAATTATTGATTTTATTGTAGATGAAGCCCAATGTCCACCTCTCTTTGTAGGAACGTTTTCTTCATTAAATAAATGGGCAATTTTAAAATAAGACTTACCATCTATATATAAATCGAAAATTCTATTAACTAAATCTTTTTCTTCTTCGTTTACAATTATTTTTTTCTCTCCTACAATATAATCATACCCATAAACACCATTAGTATTAGTATAATTACCCTCTCTAGTTTTTTGTTCATAACCAAAAGATACTCTTTCAGCAAGATTTTCCCTTTCAAACTCTGCAAAAATACCAATAATTTTTACAAACATTCTACCAACAGCATTAGATGTATCAATTTTTTCGGTTTGAGAATTAAAAGTGCAACTGTGTTTTTCAAACAACTCTATTAAATAAATTAAATCTCTCACGCTTCGTGTTAATCTATCTAGTTTATATATTAATATATTATTTATTTTCCCATCTTCCACATCTTTAAGCAATCTAGTTATTTCAGGTCTATCTTCTAAATTTTTACCACTTATTCCATCATCAACATAGTAATCAAAAATATCCCAATCGTTTGCCTCAGCATACTTGGTTAATTTTTCTCTTTGTGCATGAATTGAGAAACCATCTTTTGCTTGATCCTCTGTTGAAACACGAATATAAATTCCTGTAACTATTTTTTCTTCCACAATATCTATCTCCTCTATTCTACCTAAATAGATTTGATATTTGACTCTAAAATTCTAGGAATGCTTGTATTCAAGAAAAATTTCATAATTTCAATTTGTATTTTTCTAGGTATAATATTGTCAATCATCGTTATCCCCACTTTCTAATAAAGTATAGATAACAGCATTTTAATTTATGCAGTTTAATGTAAAACTTAAATTGACACTATTCGTACAAACATATAAAACTATTGCAAAATATAAATACAAGTCTAATTGTATTTACGTTTAACAATAATTGATTTTATTGCAAAATATAAACACGACTTTATTTGTATTCACAAGCCAACGATTTTCATTAGAAACAGTTATATAATCTTCATATATGCTAGTATAATCTAGTATTTTTTCATGTTTTAACAATTCTTTTGAAATAAGAGATAAATCATAAGCTGTAGTATAATGATCCTCCTCATCAAGTCCATGTGGATTTTTAAAGTTAGTATTTTTACACCCAAGTTCTTTAGCTCTTTCATTCATCATATTAACAAAATTATCAACAGTCCCACCAATATATTCAGCCATAGCTACTGCGGCATCATTAGCTGAAGCAATAGATATTCCTTTAATTAATGATTCAACATCTAAAGTTGTGCCCTCTTCTAATAATATTTGTGTCCCTCCCATACCTGAGGCATTTTTTGATATAGAGACTTCATCATCTAAATGTATTATTCCATTATCTAAATATTCCATTATCAATAACAATGTCATTATTTTAGTCATACTTGCAGGGCTTCTTTTAATATTTGAATCTTTTTCATAAATTATTTTTCCAGTAGATGTTTCTATTAATATCGCACTTGCTGCATTTTTAGCTAAATCAACTTCAGAGGCATTTACATTAATAACAAAATAAATAAACAAAAATATTATAAATAAAACTTTTTTCATATATCACCAATTAAATATATTATTTAAAAAATTAAAAAATTCTAAAAAAAATAAGTTTGCAAATACAAACTTATTTTCTTGAATGTAATTTTCTACTTAAGTTAAAATTACTTAATTGTTCTAATCTTTCTTTATCTTTTGTTTCAGTAACAATATCAATAATATCACTAACTTGTGGATTTTGATATACAATATTAATTACTTTAGGCATATTGTCTTCTAATTCTAATCCATATTTTTTACATCTTCTTATTGTTAAACTAACATATTCAACATATTCAGAATAACTAGTTATATTAACTCTATAACCAGCATTATCAGTCCAAATTACTATAATTGGTTCTTCCATATATGCTTGATTAATGGCACTTTTAGTACAAGCAATAATTGTATTTATATCATACTGATTATACATTTGTAATAATTTTTTAAAATATTCCATATTTTCCCTCCTTTAAAAAACTCATGATATTATAACTCATTTTATAATATATGTCAAACAAATTATTATGATGTATAACAATTTTTTAATATTAAAAAAAGAACTACAGATATTAAAATATAATTTTAAAATGAATTAGTTAAAAAATAATTATTTTAATAGTAGTATACTTTTATTAATTTAAATAATTTGTAAATTATTTTCTCATGAAATATATATATATTTTATATAAATAATATTATTACTGATTCTTAAATTTTTTTTCTAATAACTTAACTGGTGCTGATTTATCTCTTAATAATGATGAAATAGATAAATCATTTTGTATATTATAAATAATATCAGCCATAGCTTGGCTACAATCGCATACGTGTAACCATTCTTTTTCTTGATATTCCTTCGGAATATAAGATAAATTAGTTGTATAAACACCATTTAATTTACCATTTTCATAATATTCATCAAATTTATCAATACCTTTCGTAAATAATGCATATGTAACAATAATATATATTTTAGAAACTTTATTTCTTTTAAGTTCTTCTATAACATCAAACATACTCCCGCCACTAGATATCATATCATCGGTAACAATTGCAGTTTTGTCTTCTAAATTTCCATTACCAAAATAATCAAGAGAAACAACCAAATATTTACCATCAACTAAATTATTATAATCTCTTTGTTTAATAAATCCACCTGCTTCCCTATGAATATATGGGCTAGCAAATGAGTTTAAATATACATTTCTTCTTCCTGTTGCGCCTGTATCTGGAGCAATAAATACTAATTTTTTTAATTCATCTACATTTAAATCAGTTATAAAATGATTTAAAATAGTATTTGTCATATAAAAATTATCGAACTCCATATTATGAACAGCATGCTCTACTCCTTGATCATGTGCATCAACCGTAATAAAACTTCTTATTCTACTTAAATTGTCAATCTCTCTTAGTGTTGCACCACAAGCAAGGTTTTCTCTTGTATTCCTTCTATGCTGTCTACCTGCATATAAAAGTGGCATAACAATATTTACACTATGCGCATGACAATTACTAGCACCAATACCATCTTTTAGCTCCATTAATAAATCTTGTGGACTTGTATGATTTATAAATCCATGCATTTTATATTCCATAGAATAATTTCCAATATCAGTGATTAAAAATAAATCTTTTCCTCTTACAGTTTCTTCTATCTCTACTTTAAAATGTCCATCTTCAAAGAAATTTTCTTTAATTGGAACACTAAAAGTATATTTATCTGGATCTAAATTATACTTATTAAGTAAATGTCTATCAATCTTTTCTCCTAATTCTTTCGCACTTTTAAACACCATTAATCTTAATTTTTCATCTTTAATTTGTTCTTTCATACAAACTCCTTTACCACAAAAAAGAGTATATAACATACTCTTAAATATTTTTTTTAATGATTGTATTTTTATTCATAGGTAACACCTCAACGATATAATATCATTTTCTTATTTTTTTATCAATAAAAATTATTTCATTTCTTTAAGTTCAAATATGACATCTCTTATTTGAATAGCCCTTTCAAAATCAAATTCACTACTTGCTTGTCTCATTTGTGCTTCTAATCTTGATATCATATTCTCTAATTCTTTCTTAGAATATTTCTTACTTTCAATCTTCTCTTCTTCTTTAGTATTTGAAATAGCTTCTTTTATTTCTTTAACAATTGTTTTTGGTACTATATTATGTTCTTTATTATACTTTTCTTGTATTAATCTTCTTCTTGAAGTTTCATCAATTGCTTTCTTCATTGCATCACTTATTATATCAGCATACATTATAACCATGCCATTTTCATTTCTTGCTGCTCTTCCTATTGTTTGAATCAAACTTCTTTCGCTTCTTAAAAAACCTTGTTTATCGGCATCCATAATACATATCAATGATACCTCTGGTATATCTAATCCTTCTCGAAGTAAATTAATTCCTACTATTATATCTATTTTACCAAGTCTTAAATTACGTATTATATTAAGTCTTTCTAATGTTTTAATTTCATTATGTAAATATGTAACTTTATATCCTAATTCTTTTAAATAAGATGTTAATTCTTCACTCATTCTTATTGTTAATGTCGTAATTAATACTCTCTCATTTTTTTCTATTCTATTATTTATTTCTTCAATTATATTATCAATTTGATTCTTAGTTGGCCTTACATCTATCAGTGGATCTAATAAACCTGTTGGTCTTATAATTTGTTCTACCGTTGAATTATTTACTAAAGATAACTCGTAATCTCCAGGAGTTGCTGATACATAAATTACTTGATTTAATTTACTTTCAAATTCATCAAACTTTAATGGCCTATTATCCATTGCACTTGGAAGTCTAAATCCAAAATCTACTAATGTTTGTTTTCTCATATGATCACCATTATACATACCTCTAACTTGTGGTAATGTAACGTGACTTTCATCAATAACTAATAAAAAATCATCTGGAAAAAAATCAATTAAAGTTGTTGGAGTTTCACCACTTTCTCTTAATGATAAATGTCTGCTATAATTTTCTATGCCATGACAAAATCCTGTTTCTCTTAACATTTCTATATCATACATAGTTCGTTCTTTTAATCTTTGCTCTTCTAATAATTTACCATTATCATGGAGTTCTTTAAGTCTTGATACCAACTCTTTTTCTATTCTTTTAATAGCTTCTTGTAATTTAGCATCACTTGTTACAAATAAAGAAGCAGGAAATATGCTAACCGTTTTAACATTTTTAATCGTTCTTCCAGTGAGTGGATCGAAATAACTAATTTTATCTACTTCATCACCAAATAATTCTATTCTTATGGCATTTTTCTTTTCACCAATTGGTATTAATTCAATAATATCCCCTCTTACCCTAAAAGTTCCTCTTTTAAAATCAATATCATTTCTTTCATATTGTATTGATACTAATTTTTCTAAAATAATATCTCTATCTATGGTTTGCCCAACATAAACATTCAACATTTTATTAACATATTCTTCTTTTTCACCGATATTATAAATACAAGAAACACTAGAAACTATAATAGTATCTCTTCTATCAATAATAGCAGCTACTGCAGCATGTCTTAATTCATCAATCTCATCATTTATAGATGAATCTTTTTCTATGTATAAATCTTTACTTGGGACATATGCTTCTGGTTGATAATAATCATAATAAGATACAAAATATTCAACTTTATTGTCTGGAAACAACTCTTTAAATTCAGCATAAAGTTGGCCTGCTAAAGTTTTATTATGCGCAAGAATTAAAGTTGGCTTATTAGTTTTTTGTATTACATTAGCTATAGTAAATGTTTTTCCAGTACCTGTAGCGCCTAATAATACTTGATGCTTTTTTCCTTCATTAATACCATTAACTAACTCATCAATAGCATTTCCCTGATCTCCACTGGGTTTATATTTTGACACTAATTTGAACAATTATATCACTTCCTCTTATTTATTATAACTAATTAATTAAATTTTATATTATCATTTATTTTTTTATCAAAATAAATTCCATCATTTTTAAATGTAATATTCCCTTATACAATTTCTTATAATTTTTTTTCTTCTTTATCTTTAAAAGATTTTCCAAGATTAAGCAAATTTTCTAAAAATTCATTTTCAAAATGTATATCATCTTTGATTTTAAGTATAAATGGTGTATTATTTTCGGGATAATTAATGATTTCTAATCCATCAGTAAATTCCATTAATCTCATATAAGTAAATATTTCTTTATTAGTTAATCTTTTTTGATGATCTTCTAATTCATCTACCGATTTTCTATTTTCGAGAATAAATCTTTGATATCTAAAGGGAAGATAATCTGCGATTGTTATTTGCTTTATTCCCTTTGATAGCAAAATTCCTATAAATAAAGTAAAAGATATTAAATGAGAGGGATTGTAGTTTCTAAAATTTTTGCTTTTAGGAAGATTTTCTTTGATATACTTATTTAATTCATCATTTTTTGGATTATATGCATTAGGAGTTTGTATAGCAAGTATATTCGCTGTCTTTTCCTTACCATTATCTATTCCATAGCGTACATATGGAAGGATCAAATGATTATTTCTAAGCATAAATACAAAATAATATGGTGTTTCATATGCTACATCACTAGATGATATTTTAGCCCATAATTCATCATTAAAAAAATTTCCCAAATAATTTGGATACTTAAAATCTTCAAATGTATCATCTTGTACGTATGAAATGTATTTATTTAAATATTTTCCAATATCGCTTAAATCTTCAGTAGTGGCATTTTTGATAATCCAGCTAAAAAATAATACAATATCATCGTCTTCATCAGTACGCAATAAATTACCATACACATGTGAACTCATATTATAAGTAGCAACTAATTTTTCTAATATATTTTCTAATTCATCAATATCCCTAATAACAATTTTAGGCATTTCTTCTTCTTCCAACCTTGATTTTTTCCCAATAACATATGTATTTTTATTATTTATAACAACTGCTTTTATATGATCACTTGAGTATTGTTGTGTCATTGCTTGAATAAACAACGATGTATATTTTTTTTCATTTAGCTTTTTTATATATTTTTCAACATATTTATTAATTTCATCTACTAAATTTTCAAAAGAATAAACATATGGTATATTTGTAATAATATTTTCGAACAATAACCCAATTTCATCATAATATTTACTATAATCGCTACAATAACCTATTGATTTAATAACATAATTATATAATATTTCTTCTAATACATCTTTATTCTTTATTTTAATAAAGTTATTATTTTTTCTTTCAATATTTTTCTTAATATAAACGCTTCTAAAGATTGTAGTAAACATATATTTTTCATTCATAAATTGTCACCTTCTTATACATATATAATAGCAAATTTTATATATATTTTAAAGGCTAAACATAAAATGTAAAATTATACACTTTTTTGCGTCAAATTTTACACTTTATTTCACTATTTTTATGTAAACTGTTGTGTATAAAAAATGTATAATATATAATAAAATCAAGATAGGAGGAATGCTATGAGAAGTAAAGCTAAGATTTTATTAGTATTAATTTTATCAATATTTACTGTATCCTTAGTAAGTAATACTTATTCAAGATATATTGTTGACGCAACTGGAAACTTAGAAATAGCATTTTCTAAATGGCAATTATTAATCAATGAAACAAATATTACTGAAAATACTTCATCTGAAATTGTACTTGCTCCTGTTTTAGAGGAAAATGAGAATATTAAAGAAAACACAATTGCTCCTACATCAAAAGGCTATTTTGATATTCAAGTTAATCCAATGAATGTAGAAGTTTCATTCGATTATATAATAACATTAGAACTATTAAATCAAAATATACCAGATTTATTAATAAGTAATTATTCAATTATTGATAGCAATTATATTGAAGGAGATACATTAAAACTTAACTCAATTGAAGGAAATACTATTACTGGATCATTAAATTTTAACAACTTAGAAGAAAATTATTCATTTGAACCTTTCACTATTAGAGTATACTTTGAATGGTATGATGAAGATGATAATATAATGAATGATAATGAAGATACTACAATCACTAATACAAACGAAAATTTACAAATTAAAGCAAATATTCAATTTAAACAAAAAATATAAAATAAAAATCAATAATAAAACCCGTTTCTATTTTATCTAAAAAACGGGTTTTATTTTTAGTATATAACCTTTATCGATAACTTAATTTAACTATTTTCTATTAATTTATTAATTGGAACAATAACTACTGGAACTACTGAACATATATTAGATTTATCATAAGGAGTAATTATACTGCCTTTATCTGCATCTTTAACCAATGCATAAGCTCGAGAAGAATCATGTTCAGTATTTAACCAATAACATTGATTTGAAGATAAAAAATCATATTTTTCTTCATTATATTTAAAATAAGAATTATAAGGATTAACTAATTTATTTATATAAGTATCAAATCTATTATTATAATTTATATATCCAATTACTCTATTAGACAAGTTTTCTCTAATTAAATATGAATTATTTATATCTTGAGATATAAAATTTAATATATCTTTTAAATATAATTCTCTTATTGATGAATCCCAATCATTTGGCAATAATACATCATATTCATCATAACTACCACTATCATACTTTTCATACAAATCTGGTAATAATATTAAATTATCTTCATCAGTTGAATTTAAATTTAATACATGGGTTCTTATGCATGACCCACCAATATTACTACATTTAGTATTGTTTACTACATCGTATAATACTAAATCACCTGAATTATATTTATATTCATCCGTATTTTGTTCTGCTTTTATATTAATTACTATCTTAATAGATGGGGAAGTTGGATTTTCAGAATTATAACTATATGCTTGATTTCCCCAAATACTATCTTCTTCATCTGTATCAGAGTCCAGTGGCCAATTAATAGCTATGTTTAACATGGCTGACTCTTTTGGATCTAAATATTTTTTATCCAAACTAACATTTATACTAAACGGATAATCATTTGCCAGCTTATCTTCAATACTTCCAAATTCTTCCGATACGTCAATATTATCATATAATATTCTAGCACTTTGTATTTTATATGATATCTTAGCATCTGAATCTCCTTTATTATTAATTGTTATGTTGTCATTTGAACTATCCATTCCAGGTTGCAAATCATCAAGTGAAATAATTATATCATTTGAAACTGTTTCTCCATTTTTATTAAACTGAATATTCCATGCTTTAACATCAATTTGAGTTTGTGTTTGGACTAAACCAGTATATGCAAACCAAGCAAGAGAAATAGAAATAAAAGAAACACCTATAAAAAATATTGAAATCAAATTTAATTTCAAATAATTTTTATATCTTCCTTTCATTGTAATTCCTCCTTTGATAAAACAATTTACTTGCTTGTATTGTTAATACCTCTTTTTTTCTCCTCTTTTTCAACCAATGTAATAATAATTTCAGATATTATTATATACATTATAGGTAGTAATATAAATATAAACATTCCTATTGGTTTTGATACAATTCTATATATAAATGATAATATAATAGATTTATAAATAACTTTACCATATAATTGATCTTCACTTACTATTGGATCTTCTATTAAATTAGCGATGCCTTTAGTATGAAATAAATATTTTCCATTTGAATCTTTCTCAATACCTATTACATTATGAGTAACAACTTTACCATCAAATTGCCCTTTATTACCTAAATAACTAATCGCATCACCTACTTTAATATTTTTAAAATCTACTTCTTTTGAGATTAATACATCACCTATTTTATATTTCGGAACCATACTTTCAGATACTACTGTAAACATTCTATAACTAAATATTGATAATTCATTGTTGCTAAATCTTTGTAAAAGTACTACTACTACAAATGCTAAAACAAAGAATATTACTAAAACATTAATTATTTTTTTAATAATTTTCATACTTACCCTTATAACACTATTAATAATTTTGTGTCCTTTCTAAATATTCGTCCATTGCTGATTTAAATTTATTTTTAACATCTTCTATTCCAGCTAATCTAACATTTACTGGTTTCTTTTTTATTTCTTTTGACATCATTTCTAATAATTCATCATCTGTAATATTAAATCCATTATTTTGCAATATATTAAGAACATTTCTAATCTCTTCTGTTAATAATAATACAGCATGATCACATATTTTTTGTCTTTGATCTCTTTTATATTTGCTAATAGAAGATAAAACGCAAAAATCGATAAAAAAGCTATGGTCAATTAATGATTTAAGTTCATTTTTTTGCCTTTCTAAATCATCTTTAATATTATCTTCATTTTCCTCCAAATCATATTTTCTTAAATAATCCCATAATCTCGCAGCTAAACCAAAATTAGGGTTTTTTAATATAATATTAGTCTTTTTTAATGGTGGTTGTATCAAATGAACATGCTGTTTTTCTAATTCTTGATACATTGAACTTTTATGCCAACTACCAAGATATTCTTTAACTCTTTTTAATCTTTTAAGTGCATCTTTAATTTCTTTTTTTAATCTATCATTGACACCATCAACAGTTAATATTTCAGATGTTATTTTTAATTCAATACTAACTTTTTCTTTGCTTGTTTTACTACTTGCTGAATACTCAATAAATTTACCATCATTCAAATCATTTAATGCTTTTAAATCTTTTTCTTTAGAAGATACAAATCTATCCATACAATCTATTAATGTATATAAAAATCTATTCTCATAAATGTTAAAAGTTTCTTCATTAAACACATTCAATACTTGCTTTGGTTCTACCTTATTTTTATCTTCATCATATTTATTAATATAATTTGTATGTTTGGCTAAATCTTTTATAGTTTCTACAGTAACTTTTTTAGATTTTTCCATTTTAACAATTACTTCTTCTTTAATAAGAGTTAATTTTGGATTTCTGACTATTGTATCAATATGAGGACATGCTTCCTCTATTTGATCTAGCCATTCAAAATCTAATAAATCTCCAAGATAATTAGATTTATATAACATATCAGATTGCAAATTATTTAAAAAATAATTTGTATCTTTTTTTACAATTTCATTAACTTTTTTTATTGAATATTTATTTTTAGATGCCATATAAATCTAATCCTTTCTTAAACACTTTTCTTAATTCTCTCTAAATATGCTATACATTCCTTCATGGTTCCTTTACCAAAATTTTTATTTAAAAATGATATAAATGGATCTATTTCGTCTTTAATATATGCAATACTTAATTGATCAAATTTACGTAATATTTTCTTTGCAATAAAATAATCCATTGCTTCAATTTCTTTTCCACCAGTTGCTACATAAATAGCAATAAATACACCTAATTGTTTCATAATACGATTACCAAATGCAATTCTGAAATGTTCAATTACATAATCGTCTATCATAGTTATTTGATTTAATAATTTATCTGTAACTGGATGTTTCTCAATTGCTTCTTCAAATAATCTTTCTAGATATGAAGAATTTATTGGTATAGCTTCTTGCTCCCTACATTTAAATGCTGGAACTTTATCATTGATATCAATAGGCATTGCTCTATCATAAACTTTATCAGTTACTAAAAATGTTGAATCATCATTATTAATTGTACCTATGTACCAAATATTACCTGGTAATCTTAATTTTCCGTGTTCCAACTTAACAGGATCTTTTGGCCATGGACTAGATACAATATCAACTAACCATTCTTCACGTCTTGGCATTTCTAATATAGATAATAAATCTGCAAAATAATATTCTACACGAGCAAGATTCATTTCATCTAATATTATTGTATGAACATTATCATCATATCCAGCTTTATATATTTCACCAAGTGCTCTAGTTTCGTTAAATTTTTTCGTAAGTTCATTAAAATAACCAAGAAAATCAGTTTTATCACGCCATGATGGTTCTACTGATGAAACACAAGAATCATTACAAACAAATTTTCCCCAAGCATAAGCAAGAGAAGTTTTACCTGTACCAGAAATTCCTTGTAAAATTATTAGTTTTCCACAAGCAAGTCCAGCTATGAAAGGTCTTAATATAGTTGGAGAATAATACAATTTTAACTGGCTTGCAGCAAAACATCTAAAATTATCTAATAATTCCTCTAAAGTAAAATTATTTTCATAATTTTTAGGTTTATAATTTTTATATTCATTATCAATTAGTGCCAAAGAAGGGAATCTAACAGCTGTTTCTTTATCAAATTCTTCCTCACCCTCTAGATTTTCTTCTCCTTCTTTAGGTTTCTCAGTATTTTCATCCTCAGGATTTAATCCTAATTGTGAAACTTTCATAGCCATTAATTCATCTTTTTCTTTCATTAATTTTCTAACTTTATCATTTAATTCAGCAATTTCTTGAAGTAGCTCTTCTCTACTCATTCTATTTGTTGCTCTTCTTAATAATTTTTTAATAACTAAGAACAATATCATGCATATCATTAATATTAATAAAACTAAGAACACTATACATAATACAACAAATATTTTTTCATTACCATTGAAACTTTCTTTATATTCTCCAAGGATTTTAGCATATTTTCCTATTTCAAACATATCTTTAATACCACTAAATAAACCCTTAAAACCACTAAATAGGCCATCAAAGAATACTGAAACAAATTCATAAAAGAATCTAAAAAATGTATTCATATTTACCTCCTAATCTATAATTCTTAAATGTGCATCCTCATCAATAATTTTATCTTTTAACTCTTCTGGAATTATTTTTATAAGATTTAATTCCCTAAGAGTTTTTGAATCTGTGAAAATATAATCAGCAAGCGCTATATTTTTTATATCACTTTCTTTAATTTTAGCATCAGTATTAAATGATATTGCAAAATGATATCCATCTTTCCTAAGTTGTTTGATTGTTTTTTTATTTTTTATAACTTCATTATAATCATTAACCACTACTATACTTTCTTTCCCCCTATTATCATCAAATAATCCAAATATTTTCTCAAGTTTATTTCTTTTTTCATAAACGGTAGATGGAATATGTATATAATACTTATTATCAAAATCCCCATCTAACATGTCTTCAACAATTTTTTGAACAACCATAGTTATCATAATCATTGTTTTATCCTCAGCAATAATACCTTCAGAATATGTCTTATCAACAATATAATCACTATATACTTTACTAAAATTAATATTATGTTTTAAATTAACAGCAAATTGATTATTACTTATTTTTTCTAATATTAATTCAAACATATTAGAATTTAAATTTTCTAAAGTTTCTTTAATTATTCTATCATGTACTTTTTGAATAATAATAATCTTATTTACAATATCCATTAATTCTAATGAACTAGTTAATTCATCTCTAAGAACAGGCAATATTTTATTTTTATAACTTTCTCTTTTAGAATCTATGTTTTTATTTGTTTTATTTAATATTTCTAGATTATTTACTAATACATAAAATTTATTAAACTTATTTACTTTATCTTCATATACAGCATCACTACCATTATACTTAGATATCATTTTCTTAGCTTTAATATTTATTTGTTCATTAATTTTAGAAAGTTTATTTTTAGAATTAAAATCAATATTACCTTCATCAGATATATTATAATATCTAGCATCAACATAAGTTTTTAAAAAATCTTCATTAATTGTACTTTCATTATTTTTAAATTTTTCTTTACGATTTAATACATCAATAATAGAATTTATTTCATCCTCCTTTATATAAAGTATCTTATCAATAATGTTTTTAAATTTCT
The DNA here is from genome assembly GCA_944358375.1 of uncultured Bacilli bacterium. Next base: position 67,208 of record CALVQT010000004.1, on the reverse strand, counting down.
TTTTCTTTTCTTTCAATGTTGTAATACATTTTTTAACTTCAGCATCGGTTTTAGTTTCAATCTCTTTTTCACTTATATTAGAGTCTTCGATAATAATATCTGATTTCTTAGTATTTTTTTTATCATAAGCACCATCAACATCGTCTTTATTAACACTTATCATTCTAAAATAAATAGTTTTTTCCATATCCATTTCTGGAAGTTCTACGGTGAAATCTTCATCTTCATTTTCTTGATTACTATCATCTTCTATAACTTCATTAGATTGTTCTTCTTTACTTTCCGATGTAAGTGTTCTTTCTTCTATTACTTCCAATACATTTTTTTTCATTGGTTCAGTATTTTTTTTATTAGATGGTATTATCTTATTTAATAATTTAGTAATAACAGCATCTATTTTCTCTTTAATATTGTCTGTTTGATCTTTTTTAACATTTCTAAAAACATATCCTAATAAATATAATGTAACTATAATAGCTACTAAAACAATTGGATTTAATAAAGTTTTTTTGATAACGCCAAAATTTGGTAGTATCTTTACCACTTTACCAACCACTTGATCTTTACTTATTGGATCATCTTTAGTATTATTTGCATCTCCTTTTGTAACAAAAGTATTATTATATTCTTCAACAACTCTATGAGTAACAAAATTATCATCTTTTTTAAATGTAATAATATCATTTAACTGAATATTATCGCTATATTTAACAATTATCCAATCTCCTTTATTTATCTCATTACTCATACTACCACTTTGAACTTCAAATGTAGTATATCCAAATAAACTTGAATAATCATTATCAAACACCTTAGTTTGTATAGCATTATAAATTGTAACAATTAAAATAACACTAAATATGCCAATGAATAAATCTAATAAAATATTCACAAGTTTTTCAAGTATTCTTTTTTCCCTCATAGCTTAACTACTCCTTTAAGTTTGTCAGTCTCCTACTTTAATAAGTTTATCATATATATGATATTTTTACAAGAAAACTATTAGAAATAATTGTTTTTTATTCATTAATTAAATCAATTTCTTTATTTTCAACTTTAACATTACTAATGCTATCAAATCTTTTTGTAATTTTTTCAGTAGTTTTATGTATATTTTCTACATCATTGTTAACTGTTTGTATAGTTCTTGATAATTTATCCCATCTATCTCTATATCTTGAAAATTCAATTCCTAATTTATTTAATTCTTCGTGAATAACTGAAGTATATTTATCTCTTTCAAGTCCCATTAATACAGCTTGAATTATTGTTAATAGACTCATAAGTGTAGTTGGAGATGTAATCCATACTTTTTTACTAGCCGCATATTTTATTAAATTAGTATGGTATGCATTTATTTCAGCAAAAATTGCCTCAGCAGGTAGAAACATTATAGCTTGTTCTGTAGTTTCACCGGGTATTATATATTTATTAGCAATCGCATCAATATGTTTTTTTACATCATTATCAAACGCTTTAAATCTTGCCTCTTTTTCACTATTTGTAAGCCCCTTCTCAACTAATTTTCTATAATTTTCTAATGGAAATTTAGAATCTATACAAATAGTACCAAGAGGCTGTGGCCCAAATATAATCGCATCTGCAATGGTTGTATTAGATAAAGTGAATTGTGTTTTATAAATTTTATCATTCTTTTCTCCAAAAATTGAAGATAAAATATGATATAAATTAACTTCACCAAATATTCCTCTACTTTTTTTATCAGTCAATATACTTTCTAATGATATAATTTCATTCCCAAGTCCATCAATTTTCTTTTGAGCCTCATCTATTCTAGTTAATCTATTCATAACCTCATTAAATGTTTTATTTGTTTTATCAAAACCATCTTCTAACTTTTCATTAACTCTTTGATTAATTAAATTTAATTTATTTTCAATTCTATCATTTAAAGTATTAAAATCATTATTTAACTTATCAGAAAAATCATTCTTAAAATCACCTATTTCGCGAACTAGAATAAGTTCAACTTTAGATATTCTTTCATTAACATCATTATTATCATTCTTTCTTAAAACTAAAATAATTAATAATATAACTATTACTATTAATAAACTTAAAATTACATATTCCATAAACTAACTCCTATACATTTAAACCTACTATTTTTTTTATAATTATACCAAAAAGATATACAATTAACATTACTATTAATATTTTTAATAACATTATTGGGTTAGTTAAACTTTCTACAAATGAAATCCCAATATATGCAGAATAAACCACTAAACTAATTTTTCCAATCACAATACAAAGAAAATATTTTTTAAAATCCATTTTAACAAGCCCTGCAGCTATATTAACAAGAAAAGCCGGGGTAAATGGAAATGCTATTAATAACAATAATTTATCAGATTTAATGTTTTTAAACAACTTACTATATTTTTTAATTCTTTCCTTATCTTTAGTCAGTCTTTCAAAGTGATTACCAAATCCATTTTTAAAAATAAAATATGATATTAAACAACCAACAATCATACAAATCCAAGAAATAATAAATCCACTTATATTTCCAAGTATCATAAAATTAATAGAAACAAATACTAAAACTGGTATTATTGGAATAATAGATTCTACTATTATTACTAAAGAAGATATTAATACTCCAACATTTCCAGTCATTAAAATAAAATCAATAATTCCCTGCATTATACTTATCATATTCATAATACAATTATATTACAAAAAAAATTATTTTTCTAGATTAAAAACACGATATCCTAAAGAAGATAAAATCATTACCGCTCTTTTACTTAATTTACCACTTTTACAATATAAATAATATGTTTCATTTTTATTTAAATACTTTCTATAATTATTAATCAAATCATCATATGGTATATTTATACTACCATTTAAATGATTTACATTATATGAATATTTATCACTAACATCTATTATTTTCATAACTTCACCAATATATTTTATGATAAATAAAAAAATAAAAACCTAAAAAAGCTTTTATTTTATTCACTTCCAAAAAAATCATCAAAAAAATCTTCATCTTTAGCATCATTATTCTTAACAATACTATCTACATCAACATTAACTTTAGGATTTTCTATATTACCATCTTTTGGTTTGTCATCTTTAACAGATGGATCTTCTTTCAAATTATGATTAAATATATCACTTATTTCTTTTTGAATTTCTTCTTGTGTTTTTTCTTTAATCTCAGCTTTTTCTTCTACAACTTTTTGTTGTTTTTCTTTTTCTGCTTGTTCCTCTCTTTCAAGTTCTGCTATTTTTTCATCAAGCTTTTTTACATATTCATCTATATTTGTAGGAAGTCCACCAAACATTCCATCTTGATTAGGCATAACAGGATTATTAAACATCCCTGGCATTCCAATAGGCCCAATACCACCCATACCTGGCATTCCAGGCATAAATCCTCCTTGTGCATTAGGTGAAGATGCCGCTTGCTTTTCTTTTAGTTTTTGAACAAAACCTTTTAAATCAAATACTTTAACTTCATGAGCTGGTCTGATAGTATAACCAATTTTTTCATATTTTCTCCCCCAATTAATTTTCCAATTTGGAGTTAATTTTGTCTTAAATGGCATACTTCTAAATCTATTAAATATAACTTCATTTTCTTTTAATGCTTGTAAATCACTTACAGTAAATAAAGGTCTAATTGGAGGAGCAGGTTCATCTTTCTTAGCCTTTTCAGGTTTTTGATCACCAAGTAACTTGCTAATTTCTTCAAGTGCTGCAAGTTCCGTACTCATGATATAAACAAAGTTTCCACAGTTACCTTTTATAGTTTCAGCTACTTCCTTACCATAAACTTGATTTAATTGTGAAAAATTTTGAATTGCAAAACTAAATCTAATATTTCTTGAACGAGATGCAGTAATCATTGTACCAATATCTTTAATAGCTGGCATATTAGCAAATTCATCTAATATAAAATTAGTTCTATATGGTAATTTTAAATTTGGAAATGTTTGAGCAGTTGCAATTAAAGCCTCATAAGCTTGTTTTACAAAAATTGTAGCAAGTGCATGATATGTAGTTTTTTCATCATGTACTTTTAAAAATATAGCAGTTTTTTCTTTTCCAATATCTCTTATATCAAAATCACTATAAGACAACATTTCTGATAATGATTCTTGTGATGAAAAAATTCTTGTCTTTGTTCTAAATGTAGACATAATACCACCACGAGTCTCATTTGGTGCATTAATACAAGAAGCAGCAGCTATATATGCGGGTGATAACTCACCTTTAGCTTTAAAATATTCTTTTATATAAGTTGAAGAACCAATTCTATCTTCACCAACTTCAGCCATCATATTAATACTATTTATATTAACCTCTTCTTCAATAGCATCATCAAATAATCCCAAAGATAATCCAGTAAAAAAGTTAGATGCTGTTTGTTCCCAGAAAGGTTCAGCTTTATTATTAGGATCAATCAATATATTACTAGCAAGATCTTGCAATAACTCATTTGCTTTATCTATATTACCTTCTTTATAAATTCTATATGGATAACTAAATGGATTCCATGCAGATCCTTCCTTTGGATCACGGAAGTTTAACAAAATAACTTTATATCCTTTTTCTTGTAATAGTTTTCCACACTCTTCATATAACTCGCCTTTAGGGTCAGTAACAATTACACTTTCACCATGTCTTGCTAATATTTTAAGAAGTGGGAACATCATACATTGAGTTTTACCTGAACCAGAAGCACCCATAATAAGTGCATGTGGTTCACCACTATTATCTACCCAAGCATTGACCCCATCATTAATAAATGGAATACCACCACCCTCATAAGTATCATCAGTTAAATGAATTTTAACAATTCCACGATCTTTTTTCATTTCACTATCTGACATTAGTTTAGAATAACCATCATTTTTACTTTTTTTCTCAGTAGTAATTCCAAATCCACTTTCCCTTTCAAAAAAATAAGACGAACTACTTAGCATAAGCCCAGCAATTACAGCTATATATATAATTATAGTATATAATATTAAATCACTTGAAAAAGCTGGTAATGGATTTAGTCCTTTAAATTCACCATCCACAGCAAAACCATTCAAATTAACTATTGCTACAGCTACTAAATATAAAAAAACTATACAAAAAATTAAAAATATTACAAAATCTTTTTTATCTGCTCTAAACTTTAATTTCATACCTCACCTCATATCAACTATATTATACAATAGAATCTTAAATTAATAAAACAATTTTTTACTAATCAAAATTTTATATTTAAAAAATTTGCCATTTGTATTTTTTTTAAATTGTAATTGCTTATGTGTTACTTCTCCATTTAAATTATTTTCAGTTATTGATTTAGCTTGTGAATAATTTTTTTTATCAATAGCTTGTGCCAATAAATTTTCATAATATTTTTCATTTTCAGTAATAGCACTATATTCATATACATATAAATCTGTCGTAATCGTTGTTCCAATCATAGCCATTCTTTCAACAGCTACTTTTATATTTTTATTATATTCTTGAGCTACTTTTTTAAAATCTAAGCAATAACCTTTTCCACTAAGATATACATATTGATAATATCCCTCTAAATAATTATAATTTTCAGATATATCTACATCATATAGTTCTTTAAATGCATTTATTAAATTATGTTTACTAAAACAATATTTTCCTTCTTTTGAATCAAAATATGAAAAATAATTATCATTAGAAATCTCATAATTAAATATTAAATTCCATAACATATTTTTTAAATATGCTGATGTATATTGACTACTATCATAATCCATCATAATAGCAAGTTTATTAAAATAATAATCATTCTCAAATTCTTTTTTTATTTGTTCATAAGTAATCTCATTATCTAGCAAGCCCTCAGTGATTTCTATATCATTATACTCAGGAAAATTTATTTTATTTTGTTCTTTATTATATTTAATTATTAAAGGGATTATTATAATAAATAAAATACACAGTATTACTAATATTATAATTAAAGTTACTTTTTTTTCTTTACTCATTATATTCCTCCCTATTAATAATTAATTGTAAATGTAGATCCATCATAAATCTCTTCATATCTAGACCAACTAAATCCAGCAGGAGAATATGCATATTTATATAAAATATAATTTACATTTCTACAATCTTCTTCTTTTCCAAGAGCATTAACAAAGTCGTTATAATCAGTTATAGTACTATTCTTAGAATATGGCATATATATTTTACCATTAATTGTATATGATTTATTATAATTCCAAGATTGAGTTATACCATAAGATTCATCACTAAAATATCCACTTGTTGTTTTCCTTTGCTCAAATGTATTACCTCCCTGTAAATCATCTAATTTATACTTGCAAACACTTCCATCACTTAACACTACCCCATTGGTTAATATATTAGATATATTTTTAAATGCCATCTCATAATTATTTTTAGCTTGAACATTTACTCTATATGAATTTCCCCAATCAGAATCAACATTTACAATATTAGCGTTAACCCACTTGGGATTAATAGTTATATTTCTACCAGCAGGCTCATCATTATAAGAATAGCCATAAAACTTACCTAAATCTGGTGCTTTTTTATTATAAATATCATTAGTAGTATTTCCAACTTTTTTAATAGTAACATTCTCATTATTATAAGATCCTTGTCCATATACTTCAGCATCGGAATTATTTGTAGTTTCATTTACATCTGAAGTTAAATTGCCTTCTTCATCTAAATTTTCACATCTAACTAATTCAGCTCCATCAGGCCCATAAGTTTGTTGCATTATTTGAGTAAATGACATACCACTATCTGATAATTCTTTCCATTTATTTTGTACAGTGGATACATATCCTGCTGAAAAAACACTTCCATCTTTAACAAGCAAAAACTGTGACGCTTCATCATACAACTGTGAATATTTTTGAATTAATGCATCGCCTGCTGCACCATGATAAAAAGTATAATTAAGTCCTGGATGATAAGATGTACATTTAAATCCGCCACAATCCAAATTAGATTTAATGCTAGAACATCCAAGTGCCATAGAACAATATACCTGATCACAGTTTCCAGACTTCATAACAATCTTATTTTGTGATGCAGATAGTTTTGAATAATTATTTCTTCTTGCAAGAGCATAACTAATAGCAGCTACCATTTCAGATTTAACATAATCATCCCCTGAATTGCTTACTTCTCCATAAGCAACACCCATTATATAATCTTTAAAATTAGTAGTACCCAATTCTCTACCATCACAATCTTCAACAACCACTTGTATTTCATTAAAAGGTAATGGTACATATTCAGAACAATAAGCTCCTTTAACAGAAGACCATATTTGACCTAATTGTTGAAAATAAGCTGGATTATCTTGATCTTCTAAATTTAGTATTTCATTCATATAAGTTTTTTTCTCAACAACCTGTGTAATTAAAGTTTCAATAATCTTAGGTGTAATCGCATCATCATATTCAAGAGTAGTTTGTCCTGAATTGTACGCTTGTTCAAAATAAGGAAATTCTTTATAAACATATCCTGTTCTATAATCAAAATTAGCTGATTTATCTTTATAAGAATATGGTTGTAATACATCTTTAGTATATCCTTCAGTAGTAGCTTTTTGTTCAAATAATTCTAAATTTTGTGGTATGCCATATTCAGATAAAAATTCTTTTGCTTTGCCAACACTATCATCCAATACAGCTACCCCTCCTGATTGAGCAAGTTTTTGCATCAATACAGAATCAGATATGGTACCATTACATTCTTCACTACTTTCAAGATATGATTTTTTTCTTTTCATAAGAAAATCATATGTGTCAACAACATCTTTCCCATATCTCATAAACATTTGCCATCTTAATAGACTATATTTTACATCAGATGTTTCATGTTCTTCACAATATCCAGTTGATCTAACAATATTACCATTACGATCATATTCATCAACAATTTTCCATTGATAATAATTATGAGTATGATCGGCTACCGCAGCATTTATCATTTCATCAACATCCGCTTTAGTTAATAGGCCATCTTGTAACATATCAATTAAAGATTTATAGTGATCTACTGCTTCTACACTATCAGGAATACTAGAAGGGTTAATATATTCTAAATTATTAGGCTGAGAAGCATATCCATAAAACATACCTGATAATAATAAAGATCTATCCATTTTAAGACCAGGATTTTCCTCTTCTAACTTATCTATGCTTTTAGATACATATCTAGAATATGCACAAAAATTCCCAGTACCAAATTTACCATTAATAGTTGAAAAAAAATCAGAAATAGTACTAAATATAGTTATACTACATTCATTATCTTTTTTTAACATCTCAACCAATTCATCTTTACTATAAGGATTACCATCTTCATCATATAAATATTTATCATTAATTGTTAATGCATTTTCATCATTTGTATCTTCAACAATTCCAAAAAATGACGAAATTGAGTTCATTAAAACATCAAATATTATAAGAAAAAGTACAATAAGCAACACAATACCAAAAATATGCGCAATTATACCTATCAGCATCAATGAAGCTTTTATTGTCATTAATTTTGCTTTCAATTTTGCTATTGGATTAACAGAATTTAATAAATCACTTGCATTAAATTTTTTATTATTATTAGGTTCTTCTTTCTTATCTTGATTTTCATTATTCTTATCTTTATCATCAGAAGATTTTAGTTCATCATTTTTCTCGTCCAATGACGATGTGCTTTTTTCTTCATTCGTTTTTTTATTTGTATTATTAATTTGATTCTTTGCTCTTTTGTTAATTGCATCAACATCTTTAGAATTATATTGGTGAACAGCATCAAAACCAGAAGCTAAAATTGCTTCCGCGTGTCTTTTGGCTTCTAATTCTTTATTTGCTTCTATTTCGCCATTTTCATCCAAATTGTTATGTGAATCATCATACATACTACTTCTCCTTTAGAAAAGGAGGAACTTTTATAGCCCTCCACCAGAACCAAACGATTCTAATTCTTGTTGTGTTGCAATAACATTAATTCTCATTCTTCTACTTCCACAAACAAATAATGCTTGCCCTTGACTATATCTCTTAATTGAATCTTTCTCTTGCTCATTTAAATCAACTAATTTACTTAAATCTTCAACAGCTTGTTTTTTCAATCCCATTACTAAGTAATAAGATGCATTATCAAATATTGCTTTACCATGTATTAATACATTAGGTGCTGCAAAATCCGTTGGCTGTTGCGTGATAATTATAGTACCAGTATTATATTTACGACTACGTCTTTGAATTCTAGCTAAAAACTCTGCACCTAAAGTATTTTGATCAGCAAGTAACATATGTGCTTCGTCAACCATCAAAATTGTATTAACTTCTCTGTCCAAAGTCAATCCCCATGCATATTTTAAAATATTGAAAAATAAAGCATTTCTAATAGTACTATCTGCATTCATAAGTTCACGAATATTAAACACTATAAAATCTGCATCAGTATCAATAGTAGTTTTACCCGTAAAATAATATCTTAACTCTTTTGTTAAAGGCCTAACTTTAAGTTCTAATCTTTCCATAATATCTCTTTCATGTGTATGCTCTGTCATAGATAAAAGTCTTCCTTTAATAGTGGCATAAACATCATCGAAAGTTGGATAATCGTGTGATATTATTTTACTAAAATCTGTATCATAGTCTATTTTATATCTTTTATATGTATCTTGTACAACTTCACTAAACAATGTAAGAACATCTTCCTCAATATCGGGACTATAATATTTCATAAATGCTTTTAATGTTTGAAGCGTACGCGTTAATACAGCATATCCGGTACCTTCAGCCATTTCTTCATCATCGGCATCTAATACCACTTCAAGTGGATTTATCATACCAAAATCTCCGCCTTTTCCTAAATCAATGAAATCTCCTCCATATAATTTAGTCATTTCTTGAAGTTCACCCTCAGGATCAATAGCTACTATTTTATGACCATTTCTTATATTAGACCTAAGTAAAATTTTAGCAGCAGTAGATTTACCACTACCAGAAGTACCCAATATAATCATATTAGCATTATTTCTATTAAACTCTTTTTTAGTTTGATATAAGAATTGATTAAATAATATAACACCACCAGAATAATCTACACCAAGCAAGCATGATAATCCTGGATCTTTTATGCTATCAAAAACAAATGGATACATAGCTGCGATTGAAACAGATGGTATTGGTGTACCAACTCTTTCTTCAATATCATTTTTATCAAATATTGGTAACATACTTTTAAATATTTTTTCTTGTTCAAATCTTAAAACTACGCCTTTCATTCCCATAGCATCTAAATAATTCTTAACTTGTACTTTTTTAGTTTCTAATTCTTCATGAGAATCAGCTGATAACATTACATGCATTTGAAAATCAAATATTCTTGCTTGAGTTGCTGTCAACATTGAAATAAATTCTTCAATACTTTCATAATCTTGTCTAATTTGCTCTTGAATCGTTCTATCATGTTCATTTGCATATCTTGCTTTCATATCAGCTATTTCTTTATTAAGCATTTTTGATAATACAGAAAACGCAATCGGAATATGTTTAATACATACTTTAATTCCTGATAATTGAGTAAGATTTGCAAGATAACCTTCACTAATTGCTTTAGGATAACTAATAATTGTAAGAATGCAACAATACTTACCGCTAATAATCATTTCTGAAGGTCTAATTTCTAATCCTTTTGGAGCCAATTGGCTTTTAAAACTTACGCTCATATCGTACTCATCACCGTTCCAAACTTAGTGGTATCTCCACCATTCATAAATCCATCAATTAAAATTCTTAAATCATCATTACTAACTTGTGCTGATTGCAATCCTGCACTAGCAAGACCAGAAACTAAATTTTGAATCTTTTTTTGAATCATTTCAGGACGTTTATCTTTAAATAGTATAAAATATTCAGTATCAGTTACACTTACTTCCTTGCTCATAAATAAATTAGCTTTATCAATATCCTCTCTTACTAACTTTCTAATAGCTTGAGTTTGTACTGAATTAAACAATAATTTTAATTGGGCAAGATAAACATTAATATCTACTGGTCTATCTGAAACAATTAACCAAAAAGGATAATCTATAGTATTATAAAAATTTCTTAAATTAAATATAGCATTATTTTGTGAATCATAATCTAGGATAAATATGTTTCTAGGTCTTACCTTAACCCCAGTTACTCGAACACCATTATCCAAAATTATTTCACCATTTTGAATTCCTTTAATAGGTAACCAATTTTCAGTTTGATTTTTTTCCAACTTCTTCGTCATAAATATCGCTTGTAGCACACCATCCTTTCCATATATATTCTTTATCTGACATTATATATAACATTGCTTCTCTAATAAATATAAGCACATTATGATAATTTGGTATAGGAACTACCAAAAAAAGTGCTATTGCTAATGGTAATAATTTAATAACCAGCATATAAATTTCATCTCCAGATATAATAAGCATTAACAATAAAGAAATAAATGACCCCCCAATTACAATAGCAATATCTGTCCAAGTAAATATACTAAATATTAATTGACTTCTTTTTGAATTAGCCGGTATTATATATTGATTCATATCTCTTTTTTCCTTTCTTATTTATTTCTCCTTGTGAGTTCTTTGGTAAGATTGTGTATTTTGTATCCGTTGAGTCATCTCATTAAATTTCTTCTTAGTTTCTTTAACATCTATTTTATCACCATCTTTTACAATTTGTTTACCAGCAAGATTTTCTAATTCAGTACGCTTAGCATCAATATTAACATTATTTGCAGCAGATTTATATTTATCATAAACATCGCTGGCACTTTTTATTGCTAGATTTTTAGCATCTGTCACTTTAGCCATAGCAGTTGCTATTGCAGTTTCATCACCATTTCTTTGTGCAACTTCTAAAGCAGCTTTTTCATTAATATAATCAGTATTATATTCTAACATCTTCTCAGCAAAAGCATCTTTATTATCACCAAATTTAACATCAGCAAAATTTCCATCAAATCCTACAAGCTCTGAAGCAATGCTACCTTCACCAGAACCCATTTTAATATCTTTAATTGCTTCTATTTGAGCTTTATCATATTCATCAGCGGCAGAAATAACTGCATTATTATGATTAATTTGTCTATCTTGAGATATTCCAACTCCAGTCATTCTTTCTAATTTTGCTCTTCCAGCATTTAATGCACTTCCATATTGTGCCCAATTTTGTGCTCTTTGTGTTCCTTTTGAAACATTTCCCGTTATATTTGCAATTTTTTTACTTATCGAATCACCTTGAGAACCCGCTCTATATCCGCCAACTCCTCCAGCAGCAATATTAGCAAATACTCCAGATTTACCAGCTCCAGCCTTATATGCACTAACACCACCAGCAATAGCGCCAAATCCACCACCTATTAAGCCACTCATATATCCACCAAATGATGGACTTGAACCACCAAAATCTTGTCCTGTTAACTCTTTTAACAAATTAGGTAAATCTTTAATAAATTTAAGTCCTGCTACAACTACAATTATTAATAAGAATAATTTAGTAATTCCTGTAGTTTGAGAAACGGCATTGCCAAAAAATGTATCAAGATTCAATATAAATTTGCTAATAAAAACATTTATGACTAAAACTGAAAAAATTCTAAAAAATACAGAAGTATATGTAGAAAAATATAATTTTGTATATTTATTAAACATATCACTTTTATCATTAAGTTTTGTTATTATTGCAACAGGCGCAACTAATTGTAAAACCAATAATTTAAAGACTCTAACAGCAACCTCAATAACAACTGAACCAATACAATAAATCATATAAATGCCCAAAATTCCACTTATAAATGGAGTATATAATACATTTTTATTTACTTCACTTGCCAGAGTATAGGCATTAAAGAAATTATAAGTATCACCCTCTATTACAGCATTTTCTAAATAGGTTGATTGTGATTCATCTGCAGCATCCCTTAGAAATACTCCAAACATTTTAAGAGCTATAAAATCTCCTACCTCTCCTATATTGGAATCTTCTCCAAATATAAATCTATTAATTAACCCATTATCTTCTACATCAGTTACATTTGCAATTGAATTAAGTGTAGTAAACGAATAACCTTCTGGTACACCTATAATTAACATACTAACTTCATTTAAAATACTAAAAACCAAATTATAACAAATTAGCATAATTCCAACAATAAAAATATTTTTTATTAATTTAGATCCTACGGTTGGAGTATCTTCGGGTTTTAATAAAAGCTGAATTAATGCTATACCTAATTTAAACATTATAAAAACCATAATTACGGCTTCTAATCTATCGATTAATGGTCCAATTATTGCAGCTAAAGAATTAAAATTTATTTGACATACCAACATAAATAACTTATATACATACGAAACTAATGTATATATAAGAGCATCAACATATATTAATATAGCAATCAACGGAGATAATATCCAACTCATATAATTTTTCACCCCAAATCATTTATACACAAAAATTATATCATAGTTTATATGCAAATAAAAGTATTTATTAAACAAATAAAAATTAAAAATATGATTGAATTAATAAATATCAACCATATTTTCTAACTTTAATATTTCATTCACTGAACAAATAACATTAATTTTATCTACTTTAATACCATATTGACTTAAATAAATTATTTCACTCTCAGATTTATCTTTTATATAATTACTTTCTAATACACTAATGTTCCTTGCATAATATTTTTTATCATTAATAACATAACTCAATACATCTATATCAAGTATAGACAAAACTTCTGTTAATTCCTCTATAGTAGTATTAACAAAATATATCGAATAATAACTTTTGTTATATATATCATCAGTATTATAAATAATTCTTTTATCACTATTACTATCAATATGATTTAAATTAAATAATACAAACAAAATAATAAAACAAATAACTTTTTTAATATAAATCACCATTATTATTATGATAAATAAAAAAGTTTTTTTCTTGGAAATATTTTACAAGTCAATATATTTGTGCTAATATTATAATGCATATAAAAGGAGTAAATTATGAATTATATATATATTGGATTTCCAATAAAAGATGGTTGTCATGTTAATGGTGCCGATATGGGAATAAAATTATTAAGTAAATATGTTAAAATAAATAAAATTATTGATATAGATAAAGATAAAAATGATTTAAATAATATCGTATCTTCTGATATTAAACTTGCAAAAGAAGTTAATAATACTATTAAAAATAATAATATACCAGTAATTTTAGGTGGTGATCATAGCTTATCAATAGGTTCAATCGCCGCTTCTAGTCAAGATGAAGAGATTGGTGTTATTTGGTTTGATACACACCCAGATTCAAATACTCATAAAACTACATTAACACACAATATACATGGATATCCACTAGCTGCTTCTATGGGATTTGGTTTAAAAAAACTTACTAATTTGTATACTAATAATACTAAAATTAATTATCAAAATGTAGTTATGTTTGGTATTGATGATATAGATGAGGCTGAAAAAGAACTAATATCGAAATACGATATAAAAAATTATTCTCTTTCTTTTATAAAAGAAAGAGGAATAGATTACTGTATAAATGACGCAATTAAATACTTAAATAATAGAGTAAATAAAATACATTTAAGTTTTGACATAGATTCAATAAATAAAAAAGAATGTCCTGGTGTAAATGTTGCAAACAAATTAAATAGAGGACTATCTAAACATGAAGCACTAAAAGCATTTGAAACATTTGTTAAAAACTTGAATATTAAATCTATTGATATTGTGGAGTATAATCCAATAACCGATATAGATAATAAATCATTAAATATTGTATTAGATGCAATTAAAATATTAGAAAACAATAAATTACAATAATGTGTTTTTATTGTTTTTTTCTTAATTTTTTTTTACTTTAATTGGATTAACATGTATTATTGCTAAATAGACTTCATCTATTTCATTTATTATTTCTTTTTCTAAATTATCTGCTATTTTATGACTTTCAAATGTTGATAAATTTCCATCAACAAATATTGTTAATGATATTTGATATTTATACCCAACTGGAGTTGAATTAAAATGATTAACCTTAACGATTTCATTATGAGATTTTACAATATCCAAAACTTTATTTTTTTCATCAAGACTCATAGAGGTATCCATAAGTACATTATAACTTTCAATAAATATAACAATAGATGTTTTCATTATCCATGCAGATATAATCATGCCTACAATACCATCAAACAAATATATATTAAATATACTAAGTATACACGATATTAAATTTAATGTTGTAATTACACAATCATTTAAATGATCCCTTGAGTTAGCTTTAATTAATAAATTATTATGTTTCTTAGATAATTCATTAGTAATTTTATATAAACTAAATTTAACTATAATAGCAACAATACAAACTACAATTAACCACACAGAAAAAGTATATTTTTCTTTATTTATTAATATATAAAGAGAATCTTTAAACAACATAATTCCAACAACTATCATAATAATACTAATAAACATAGAATATATATATTCTGCTTTTCCATGTCCCAAATTATGATCTTTATCCTTAGGTTTACTTGCTATTTTATTTCCAATTAAAGTCATTAAAGAAGACGCTATATCACCCGCACTATTAAAAGCATCTGCTATCATAGATTGACTCTTAGTAATAAACCCAATAGTTGCTTTAATACATAATAAAAATATATTACCAATAATTCCTAACACACTTGCTTTTTTAATATCACTATATCTATCCATATTATCACCCTTTATTATTTTAAATGAAAAAGAGTTTTATAACTCCTTTTCTTTATTATTTTTAATTTTTTTATGATTATGATTATCTTTAGTATCATCATCATTAAAACTATCACTAAAAGATTGAACATCATATCCCATAATTCTTAACATTTTTCTATTTGATGCACTTACATGTACCATGATAGCAACAGAAGCCACAACTATAAATAAAGCATTCCAAAATACAACAGCACTTGTACTAGCACCTTGTGCTTTCTCAGCTTCCTCTAAACTTTGATTATAAGCCTCAATAACATCAAATCTTGTTTCTGCATTATATTCTGATTCCAAAACTTGTTTAATAGAATCATCATACTCAGAAGAATATCCAGGAAAAACCTGATCGCCAATTATAATATATGGTACTCCTTTAGCAGGGTTTCCTAAAAATGCTGATAAATCTGTTAACAATTGAGCATTTTCAGGATCATTCCATGATTCAAAAGAAACAAGTTTAAAATATTTACCATACTCATCAGCAATACTATTTAAAAAAGTTAAAAATGATTTACAAAATCCACAACCTGAACCTCTAAACATATAAATAGTTACTTGGTCATCTGTTTCTTTATAATCATCTACAGATATTTCTATTCCTTCAGATTCTAATGTATCAAAAAAATTCATCGTAGCATAGTCTTCAAGATTAATAGTTTCAGCTGCAAATACATTTGTAAATGGAATAATTGTTAATAATAATCCAAATACTAAACCAACAATTTTTTTCATGATATCTCCTTTCTTGATAACAATACTATTGTAATTTAAATTAATTAAAATTACAATATTTAAATAAAATATTTCGTATATATTTGATAATCTTCTTCCTCAAAACAACACAATATTACATTTATTTTATCATTATTGATTTTATTTAATGTATTTATAACTACCCATGCTGCTTCCTTTTTAGGATATGCATACACACCAGTACTAATACATGGAAATGCTATTGTAATTTCATCCAAATTATTTTCTTTTCTGTATGATTCTGCTAATAAAAGAGAATTTTTATAGCAATCTGATAATAATTTTTCATTATCTTGTCCACTTCTGTATATTGGCCCTACAGTATGAATTATTTTTTTACATAGTAATTTATATGCATTTGTCATTTTAGCTTCAGAAGTTTTACAACCATTTAACTTTTTGCATTCTTCTAATAATTCTCTACCAGCTTTTCTATGTATTTGTCCATCAACACCACCTCCCCCCAAAAGAGTCTTATTCGCAGCATTAACAATAATATCTACATTTAAAAGTGTTATATCCCCTTTAATTACTTTAATACTTTTCATATATATTTCACCTTTCCATAGATAACTTTATCCATTGCATTAATAGTCCGACAATATAATCAACTTCACTTGAAGTTAAATCTCTATTTTTATCAATTTTATGCCATTTATATAAACAATTTCTACAACAACAAGCACAAGCATGTTGTGCCACAAATACAGGATGTCCTTTAAACGGAGTCTGCTTACCATCATTTATAATATTAGCACTAGCAAGTCTATTATTTATAAAATCATATGCATGAGATCTAATCTTATCAAAACCTTTTTCTCTTATATATTCTTTATCTTTATCACTTAATTTAAAACCACTTCTAAATTTAGAATGCGATAAACTATATAATATATCATTGTACATATTGCTATCCTCCACATTGTAAATAACTAAATTAATGAGAAAATTTACTAATTATTTTCTTAAAAATATAATTATCAATAATAACTCCTAAAATTATAATTAAAAACATTGTTACAAAATCAATTACTGGAGTATAGTTTATAAATCCTAAAACACTATATCGAAAATTTAATATAAATGCTTCTATTAAATATATACTATATGAACTTTTTCCTATCAATTGTAATAATTTAAATTTATATTTAAAATTATATAAAGAAATTAAAATCAGTGGTATAACAGCTCCTGAAAAAGAAAACATAGCATATTCCATTACATTAATTTCACGATTGTAAAAATAAATAAATATTGTAGTTAAAATTAATAATCCTAATACATAAAGTAATATTTTAAAAGTTTTAGTAATTTTAATATTTTGAATGCAACAAAGAATACATCCAGTTGGAAAGGCTAGAAAATATAATGGAGTTCCTGAATCCAATGACCAAATAACATTTTCTCTTGAAATTAAAAGTAAGAATATACTGAAAATTAATAAAAGAATTAATATAAAGTATTTGTTTTTTACTTTTAATTTTTCAGCAATATATGTAAAAATATAAAAAGCAATATACCATACCCATACATATGAAATAAACCACATAGTTGAATCAATATTTAAATTAAAATCCAATCCTATCAACGAAACAACAAATTGTTTTATCGTCATTTTTGAAATATCATTTAATGCTATTATTTGAAATAATATAACTATAAAATAAGGAACTAAGAGATTTAAAAACTTCCTATAAAAATATTTTTTATTTCCCTTTTGAAAATATGAACTCATAACGCCAAATCCACTTAATATTAAAAACAATTGAACTCCCCACGCTCCAGATCTATATAGATAATTTGTGTGTCCTAACAACACAAATAATATTGCAAAAGATTTCAACACTAAAGTTTTCTCTTTCGTTAAACTAAATAAGTTCATACAACCACTCTCTTTTATATAATATATCATTTTACATATTCACTAAAATCCTGTTTAATACGACTTGCCAAATCCCCTGCTCTTAAAATATGTATTTTATTATCTTCTACTTTTACAATTGTTGATGAAATGTTAGTCTTAATACCATCATCTAATATATAAGATATTTTATTCCTTAACTCTTCTTCTATTAAATCACTACTAGTTATAACTTCGTGGTTAGATATATTTGCACTAGTAGATATTAATGGTTTATTTGTTTTATTCATAATATCTAATAGTAATCTATTATTAGGCATTCTTATTCCAACAGTTTCAAGTCCACACGTTAAATTATTACTCAAATTATCATTTTTATCAAATATAATAGTTAAAGTATTAGGCCAATATTTCTCTATTAATTTCATTTGTAATTCATTTACTTCTTTAACATATTTCTTTAACATATCAATACTAGAAACTAATAATATAAGTGGTTTATTTTCTCTTTTCTTAGCAATAAATACTTTATTAATCGCATCTTCATTTAATGCATCTGCCATGATACCATAAACAGTATCGGTAGGCATAATAACTAAATTTCCTTTTTCAATTTCTTCTACTACTCTATCCATATTACCTCCACATTAAAATTATTATTATTATAAATATTATCAAAATTATATATGACCACTTACTAATAGTTATTTTCTTAAGATTATTCCTATCTATATATTTGCTACTTTTGACATAAGAAATACCAGTATGTTTTATTTTAGAAACATCATATTCAGAATAAATAGCAAAATATAGTGGATTGTCCATTTCACTAAATTCAATACCATCATTCAATTTAAGAATATAAATAAATGTATATATATCTGCAATTGAACCACTTATATTAAATATAGATAATAATACAACTAATTGATTATTAATAATAATGCCAACCATATAAGGTATTATTCCTAAGAATATTAAAGGATATATACTTGCATATAATATAGCTTTTTTACTAATATTTTGCTTACATAAACAATAAAAAACTCCACTTTCTAATTTTATACCATACACTATCTTATTAAATTTACCACCATATATTACATAGGCAATACTATGCACAATTTCATGCAATATAAAATACCCAAACAAACATAAAATAAACACTCCATAATTTATATCTAATATATTAAAATTTGATAATAATATTATAGAAAAAATTATAAATATTATAATTATTAAAACAGAAAGAAAATTCATAATAAAACTATTAGTATTTAACCTAAATATATAATATTTCTTCATGTATAATATTATATCATATAAACAAAAAAGAAATTAAACTTTTAATTTAATTTCTTTGAATTCAAAAATTTAATAATTATATTTTTAATAAATTTAAATTCTTTAGTTTTATAATAAAATAATGTAAAAATAATTAAAGATACAATAACGCAAATAATAATCATAACAATCATATTTATAAATATATTATAAATATTGATGTATTTATCGATTATTATAAGTAATATAAAAGTAACAATCATAATTATATTTTGTTTGATAAAATTAATGAAATATTCCCTTTTCTTTTCCTTTAATAAATTTGAAATTAAATATTTGGGAAAACTATAAAAATGAAGAATTAATGTACTTGTAATTGTTCCAAGAACAACACCTGCGACTCCAAAACGAATGAAAACTAATGATGCTACAATATTTACTATTGCTTCAACAACTGGAACAAATCTATTTTCATAACATATACCTCCTGCTGTTAAAAATATTTGAGAAGTTTTTCTCATTCCTTGATAAAATAAATTAATAGTTAAAAATATTATGATAATTTTACCAAAAAGAAATTTATTTGAACCTAACCATATAGTTATAAAATCATTAATAGTAAAATAAAAAACTATTGCTACCACACCATATATATAAAAATTTATCAAATTCATAGTTTTATATATATTATATGATTTTTTATTATTTTTCTCCACTAATAAATTTCCAATACTTGAAACTAAAGAATTAAAAAATTGGGAAAGTATAGAATTAGCTGCATTTATTATTAAAATATAATTTCCATAAATACCTGATATATTTAAACCAAAAAATTTTGAAATAATTAAACTATCAGTTCCTAAAACGATATATCCACCAATTGAATGAAAAATCTGCCCTTTAACCTTTTGTTTTATATCCAATTTTGTATCTTTATCTAATTTTTCAGAAACTTTCTCTTTTAAAAATGGATATATTTTATTAGCCATACATGTAATTATAATATTTTCTAATATTCTGCATAACACTTTAATAATCAAATATAATATAAAATTTTTTGTATTTATTAATATTAATATTTGAAATATATTTAAAATTAGCAAATATATTAAATGAATTATATCTATGATTCTATTTTTTTGATTTGCATAAATTAAACTTCTCTTATATGATGAAAAATATGAAATAAAAGAATCAAATAAAAATAATAAATATATTATATATATATTTTCTTTAATATATGAGAAATTAACTACAAACTTTAAAAAAGGAATTAATATTATACCCAATAATAAAACAATAAAAGCAATGTATCTATAGGCTTTTTTATAAAAATTCATTAAATTTTTTATTTTATCAATATCATTTTCAGAAACTGGCTTATACATATGATAAATAATAGCTGTTCCTATACCAAGTTCTGATATTGCTAACATTGATATTATATTAGAAAAGACACTATTCAATCCAGAATATTCTATACCTAAAGTATTTACAAAAACTGATTGTGCTAAAAAGCCAATAATTAATGCTATTGAATTACATATTAATGAAGTTATACCATTTTTAAATGTATTTTTAGTCCTCATATTATTCTCCGTCATTCTTAATAATATTATAAAAATTTATATAATACTGCTTTTTGTGATAATTTAAATTATTATCGAATTCTTTTTTGGCTGATAAACTATATTTTTTCCTTAAACTATCATTATTAATTAATTTTTCTAAACACACAGCAAAATTATCAATAAAAGCATCATTTTTTTTCACTATATATCCAAAATCTTTTTTAATTATTCTAGATAATTCACCAGACTCAGATGCTACAATTGGATTTCCCATAGCCATACCCTCTATAGAAATACACCCAAATGCTTCTTCACACATTGATGGTATTGCTAAAATATCAATTGTTTTATAAATATTTGGCATATCATTTTGATTAACATAACCAGTAAAAAAAATTTTATCTTTAAGTGGGCTCACTTCTTCCCTTATTTTTTTCATATATAAATCATTTTTTAAATTACCATACCATTGAGAACCAACTATAAGCAATTTAATAGACTTTTTTGTATTAATTTTTTTAATAGATTTTATTAACTCTAATACACCCTTTTCTTCAGTTATTCTTCCAGAATAACCTATAATAATATCTTTCTTATCAAAATTATATTTTTTTCTTAAATCATGTGAAATATTATCATCATATAATTTATCATCTATTGCATTTAATAAAACAAAAATATTTTTATTATCACTAACACTTTCTAATCTATCTTTAATATAATAGCTAACAGTTATTATTTTTTCTGCAGTATTTGAAACAATCTCATAATTTTTTAGTGTTTTATCAGATGAATTAAAGTCATTATGCATATGATAAATTATAGGATCTTTGGTTAATTTTTGTATTTCTATATAAACTTCCATATTATTCTCAACTATTATTTTATCATAATGTTGTTTAATTACTTTTCTAGCTAGTTTCCTATATAAAAAATTATATTTTTTTCCTGTTTTAAAAATTTTATTTTTTAAATTTATAGTCTTCCGTATAATTGTTTCATAAAAATATGATTTTATTTGAATTATATTTGTGTGCTTATATTGATTAATATCTATTTTTGAATCATAAATTGTGTATAAGTCTATTTCAAACTTTTTTTGTTTTTCATTTTCATTAATTATGTGAGTAGTTAATTCTTCAACTGCACCACCTCTAACTGCAGGTACAGGTAAATTCATTGTCGAAACTAAAGCTATTTTCATACAAAATTTACCACCTTTCTAATATTTTTTTATAAGTTTTTTTATTATAATTTTAATTTTTAATATAACATAATCTCTTTTATAAATTTTAAAAATTCTATTAAAATCTTCTTTTAATAAATATTTTACTATTGAATCACATTTTGGCGTGTAGTTATTATTATACAATAATGATATATTTAGACTTTTAGATAATACTTTTAAATCACTTGATATCTCTTTATATACATTTAGAAATTCTTTATTACCATGTTTACAATATAAATTAAATAAATTTCTCTCTACAAAATAATATGTCATTGTATCATTTAACTCTAATAAATCTTTATCATTATTATAATATTTATTAAAAATATTTTTAATTCTTTTATTAATTTCAAAATCTTGCATTAAATAATACTTTGCCTTATTGTTATGAGTTAATCCATTAATATTTACAAAATAATGATATCCTGTGAAATCAGAAAAATATATACTATTTGCTTTATTTAATAGTTTTATTAGAAAAATTTTATCTTCTAAATAAACGTTTTTTTCAAATAAATATTCTTTTGTAATAATACTTTTTTTAATTAACATAGACCAAATATACGCAGGAATTTCACCAATAATTATTTGTCGAGCTATTTTATTTTTATTTAATTTCAAATTAATAAAAACATTACTATAGTTATATTTTTTTTCAACTCTAATACTTTTTTTATCTTTTTTATTAATATAATAACACATTTTAACAATATCACTATTTGTTTTCTTTTGAATGTTTACTAATGTCTCAATAGTATTTTCTTCTAACCAATCATCAGCATCAATCATTAAAATAAATTCACCCGAACTCATTTTTATACCATAATTTCTTGTTAAAGAAATTCCCTCATTTTCTTTTGAAAATATTTTAATTTTATCTTTTTTATCATTTTTTTTCTTTATTTCATTAACAATTTTTAAACTATTATCATTTGAACCATCATTTACTATTATAATCTCAATATTTTGATATGTTTGATTCAATATAGAGTTCAAACATTTCTGTATATATTTTTCGCAATTATATAATGAAACTATGACACTAACTAAGTATGGCTCGCTCATTTAAAACATCTCCCATCATTTATTTTTTAAAAATTTTTCTAATTAAATAACTAAATCTAATCAAAAATATACCTACATTTAAATCTTTAGAAATTTCATAAATAGTATATTTATTTTTCATAATACTATAATAATAAGAAATTAATTTAATTCTTTCAATAAAATTATTTTTATTTATTTTAAGTAACTGAAGTATATAATGTTTAAATCCAATAGGACTATTTTTTATGTGATTTTCTATATTATTAGTTAATCCTTCTTCTAAATAGTCACAATAATATGTTATTTCATTAATAAACTTTAATTTATATCCATTTAAAGCAATTTCATTCCAAACAATAGCTTCATTTAAGAATTTTTCATTTTTGTATTCAGGAAACTTAAATTTTTTTAATATTTCTGTTTTATATATTTCGGCTTTATCACCAAATATACCATATTTTTTCCTTTCATAATTTAAAATATCAAGTTCTTTACCATTAAAGGTTTTACCTATAATTTTATTTAAATTATAAGCTTTTAATCCAACTAATCCTGCATATTCATCATCATCAATTTTTAAAATGTATTTTTCATATATTTCTAATGAATCATTAGGCAAGTAATCATCAGAATCAACTATAAAAAAATATTTACCTACTGCTAAATCAATTCCTTTGTTAATAGCTCTATGTTTACCAGCATTTTCTTGAAAATAATATTTAATGTTTATTTTTTTATCTTTAATAAATTTATTAATAGTATTTTTAGTACCATCAGTTGAACCATCATCCACTATAATCCACTCAAAATTTTTATAAGTTTGATTTAAAAGTGAATTGTATAATTTTGATAGTAATAATGCTCTATTATATGTAGCTGTAAAAATTGTATATTTAATCATGTTTAATGCCTCCGTTTTATTCTAAAAGTACATATTAATAAATATAGGTATTTGAATTCTTATACCACCAATAATATATAATAATAATACAGCATATATACAATATTTATATTTTTTATCGAACTTTTTTATATTTAAAAGCAAATTATATAAAATAATTGGTGATAAAAACAAAGTATAATCCAGTAATCTTAAAAATGGAGTATAATAGTTTGCTATAATAATTGTAAATAAAGATATTATCAGATAATGTAATATATAATTTTTTTCTTTTGATTTTTTATTACATTTATAAACTATAATACCCAAAATAAAAAATAGTATTGATTGAGAAATTCTAAAAGCATATTGTAAAAAAATATCTACATTTTCATTTATTAAATAATACTCTGCTTTAGTAAAAAGATAATCTACAAATGGAATAAAATCAAATATATAAAATATTTTAATAAATATTTGTGGAAATAAACATACAGCAAAAATTAATCCTAACATAAATCTAAAAAATTTCATATTTTTAAAATTAAAAAATATTCTAAAAAATAAAAGTATAATAGTTGAAGCATGAATAAAAATCGGTAATATATATAAAATTTTATATCTTTTTTCTTTCTTTTTCGCAATAAAATCAAAATAAACTCCTAATGTAAAAATGCTATAAGCAAGTGAATATCTAAATGTAGAAACCACAAAAATATATTTAAACAATGATAAAAATGTTAATATCACAATAAACTTATATTTTTTTGAGATATTATTTCTCTTAGCATAATCATATATTATGTAAAATATTATAAAATATAATATAAATGTTGGAAATACTTGTAATAACTGATAATTACCGATTAATGCAATTATATATAAATATAACATTACAATAATTTCACCACCACGAAATAAATAAGAAATTAAATCTTTCTGATTAAATGTTAACATTTTATCCATCCAACCATAATATTCAGTCAAATCACAACTTCTATCACCATATGGTTTAAAAAAATAAGCTAATATTGCTAAAAATAATGCAGGTAAAACAATATATATATATTGTTTTATATTACTATCTCTTAACTTTTCTAACTTTTTTTTCATCAATTCACTTCCTATTATTGCTTATATATATATAAATTTTCATATTCGTTTACCAAAACTTTTGAATCAAACTTTAATTCTATTATTTTTTTATATATATTTCCATTTTCTAAACTTTTTTCTTTATTAAAGTGAGTTATTTCATTTATCCATACATCTATATTTGATATATCTAAAAATTTAATTAATCCTAAGCCTAAATCCGATTCTTTGCTAATATTATCGGAAATTAAACATTTTAAATTAGAAGCCTGTGCTTCAATTAATGTTACAGGCAATCCTTCATAAAATGAAGGAAGTAATAATAAATCAAACAATTTCATATATTTATAAACATTTGAAACATTTCCAGTTAAAATAACATAATCATTTAATTTATTTTTCTTTATTTGATTTTCTATATCACTTCGTAGTTCTCCCTCACCAAGAAAAAACATTTTAAAGCTGAAATTCATATGTTTTAATTTTTTTGCTATTTCAAGCATAAATTTATGATTTTTGACATCAACTAATCTTCCAACATGACCAATAATTAAACAATTTTTTCTAATTGAGTACATATTCTTTAATTGCGCCACACTATCTAAGTCAACATTTATAATTTTACTTAATTGAATAGGATTGTGTAATACTACTCCATTTTCTTTGAATTTTTTTCCAAATAAGCATAAACCAGCCTCAGTAGAACAAGCAATTAAATTTGTTGCATTCTTTAATATAAGTTTTTGTAATATTAAAAATTTTAACTTATTATTATCATTTGATTTCATTGCACTATGTGAATGGGCAATTCTAATTTTTACTCCCGCTTTTTTAGCAGCAAATAAAACTATACCTGAATGAAGAAAAGTATGAGAATGTACAACGTCTATTTTTTCACTTTTAAAAAAATCTATTAATTCATATATGTATTTTTTTATTCCAACTAAGTGAAAAGAAGATATTTTTTTTATTCTACCACCTAATGAAAATATTTCATTAGTATAATATGTTTTTTTAGGAGTATTTTCTACAAAAATAAATTCAAAATTATCACGATTAAAATCTCTAAAAATATTCATTAACATAGTTTCAGTTCCACCGCAATTCATAGAAGAAACAAATTGTGCCACTTTAATTTTTGTCATAACTAAACTCCTTATTTAATCTTCTCTTATGAAAAAATTGATATAATCTTTTCGGTATAAAATATACTATAATTGGTCTAAAAGCCCACACATATTGATATAAAGGCATTTTTATTTTTTTAAATCCCCACAATTTTAATCTTGTTTCATTTATTCTATTTTTTAAATTTCTTCTCTTAAATGCATCTATATCATCTCTCATTTTATATAAACAATCATCTAAATTATAACATTTTAAACCTAAAATATAAAATTTGAACCATAAATGATAATCTTCTACTCTAATCAATTTTTCATCTACTGTATATCCACCAACTTTTTCTAAAGCATCTTTTTTCATAATACAAGGAGCATGACATATTGGACTTCCTTTCAAGAAATTTTCTTTTTTTACTTCACCACTATTATAACTTCTTCCTAAGTCACCACTTTCATCAAAAAAAATCATATTACAACTTACTAAAGAGTATTCACTATGTTTTTCTAAAAAAGCAATTTCCTCTTCAAATCTATTAGATAAAGAAATGTCATCACCATCTTGTCTTGCTATATATTCTCCATTTGCTACATCTAAACATTTATTTAGTGTATAATTTAAACCCATATTTTTTTTATTTTTAAGAACTTTGATTTTCTTAGGATATTTTTTTTGATACTCACAAGCTATTTTATATGTATCATCTGTTGATCCATCATCACACATTATTAATTCCCAACTTTTATATGTTTGATTTAAAATAGAATCAATACTATCTGATAAATATTTTTCACAATTATATATACCCATTATAATAGATATTTTAACCATATAAAATTAACACTCCTTAATCATATTGCTTATAAATTTTTATAATCTCTTTCATAACATTATCTAATAAAAAAGGTTTTATATATTTTTTATTTTCTCCTTTTTTAAAACATTCTTTTTTTTCAATTATTATATTAATTTTTTCAATTAATTTTGTTATATCATTAATACCAATTAAAAATCCATTAGTACCATCAATAATTAAATCTTTTACTCCACGAGCATTAAATGCAATAATTGGAAGTCCAACATACATAGCTTCCATTATATTTACTGGTAACCCTTCACGCTTACTTGCAGAAATAGATAAATTTGATATTTTTAATAATTTAGGTATATCATTTCTAAATCCTAATATATGTACTTGATTATCTAATTTTTTATATTTTATTATTTTTTCTATTTTTCCATTCAAAGTATCATAACCCGGCAATAATAAATGAACCTTAGGATTTTCTTTAAAAAAGTCTTCTAAAAGATATATTAATTTTTCTTGATTTTTATTTTTAGATAATTCTGCTGGATATATCATAACAAAATCATCTTTTTTTAATCCTAAACTCTTTCGTAATTTATTTTTTTCTTGAGTTAATAATTTAAAATTAAATTTATCAGCATTAAGTCCTATTCCATGAACATAATGTACATTAGTTTTAAAACTCTTTTTAGCAAGTTCATAATCCTCTAAATTAATAGTAATTAAATCATCAGTAAATCTAGCTAAAAATTTTTCTACTGGATAAAATAGTAACCAACTCATTAATGGTGCACCTTTATAAAAATGAAATCCATGAGCAGTATAAACAATTTTTGAACCAGAAAATTTACCAAAAATATATGCTAATCTTGTAATCGCAGCGCCAAAAGGCGTATGACAACTTATAATGTCATAAAATTCTTTTTTAAAAACTTTTTTCATTTGCCTATATGATTTTAAATTTTGTTTTAAATTTAAACTACGAGCAAAATCAATATTGATTTTTTTATCACAATAAGGAATATCTAATCCTTCTAATTTAGTCGCTATTGTAACTTCATATCCTTTTTCTTTAAAATATTTAAGTTGTGGAATTAAAAATTTCATGAAAAAGGATTCTAAATTAGCTGTAAATAATACTTTTTTCATTAATTCACCGCCCTGGCCCATTGCTCGGTTAATTATACCACAAAATTTACATTTTATCTACAATAAAACACAATTTTACAATATTTATATTATAATATTTTTTTAAATAAAGGTAATTTTTTCAATTTTTTGCATATAAATCCAAGAATAAACACTATAATGAATGATTTAATATAATTTAAAATAATTCCATCATAAGCAATATAATTTTGCTTTAAATATGTTAATAATGTATATCCTATAATCCAATGAATATAATATATTCCTAAAGTATTATCACCTATTAATTCAAAAAAAGATATTATATTTTTACGATTTTTTATTTTACCACGAAATTTAATTACCAATATATATGTAGAAACGGCCATACACATGGTAGCACAGGTCGTATATCCACCAAAAACACTATCCCAATTAATTCCACTATTATTTGAAATAAAAAACCACTCTGCTAATAGTAAGGCTTGCCCTACAAAAAGCAATAATAAAAGTTTTGCAATTGAAATATTATTTAATTTATCTTGATTCTTATGTAGCCATCCACCTAATATGAAATAAAATATCATTCCTGAACTCATAGTTTTAAATGGAACAAATTCTGAATAATACATAAAATTAACCCCTTTAAATATCGAAAAAGAATTTAATATATTACCAATATCAGTGCATACAAAGGATTCTAAAAATAAAATAATCATAAAAATGTTTATCAAATTTTTATTCTTATTATAAATCTCATATATAAACGGATAAATTAATTGAATTCCTACAAATGTAGGTATAAACCAAAAATGTGCTACATCGACATTTATAAAATCACTCCCAAATATCATAGCATTTAAAAATAAATCTATTCCTCCCTCTTTTAATGAATGTGATTTAGCACCTAAAATTAAAAATGTTATTCCTCTCCAAAGAATAAAAGCAATTATAATTGTTATAATTTTGTAAAAATGTTTATTATAATCTATTTTCTTTTTATTTAATAATAATGCTCCATTAATCATAAAAAACAATGGTATGCAAATACTCCATATTCCTATTAAAAATCTATTTATAAATGTAAATACATTCATATCTGCTATACTATAAGAACAATTTGATACCCATGAAAAATGATATGAACAGACTAAGAATATAGCTATTGTTTTTAAAACATCTAAATATCCTATTCTTTCTTTTGACATTTTATATCACTCCATATCAAGCATAAAATAAAATATATAAATATTCAAGGCTTAATAATAAAAAATGTTTATAAATATTATAAATATTTTAATTATTACTTAATATATTATTCAATTTTAATTTTGCTTCTTCCACTGTTTTTTCATCTGGTGTCATTACATAAAGTTCAGTATTTGGATATAAATATGTGGTTGTATACAAATCTCCACCATTAACACTATATGTGCTTATATTCCACCCTTTCATATCCTTTAATTGCATTTTAACAAGTTCTGTTATTTCATTAGGTGTTATATTAGTTTCAAATGTTCCAGCTAAAGCTTCTAATATATTAGTTGAATTATTTAATAATGTATCTGTACTTGTAACTTTGTCTATTACTTTACTAATTACTTGTTGTTGATTCTCACCTCTGTGTCTATCACCAGTTGTATATGCATATCTTTCTCTTGCAAATGCAAGAGCACAATCTCCATTCAAATAATTATTTCCTGGTTTTATTACACAATTTGGATTAGCTGTACACCTAAACGAATAATTTACATCAGAATTTACACTTATGCCGCCAATAGCATCAACTAATCTTATTACTGAATTAAAATTAACTCTAATAAAATATGGTATATCTATTGAATATAAATCTTCTATTGTTTCTATAGATAATCTATATCCCCCTATTAATCCAGCATGAGTTAGTTTATCTTTCATGCTATCAATACCATGAAGTTGAACATAAAAATCTCTTGGCGTATTTAACAAAAGAATTTCATGTCTCTTTGGATTAACAGCAATAAGTATATTTACATCACTTAAACTCTTATCTGGTAACTTTCCACTTCTGGTATCTATCCCACTTAAATAAATAACAAAAGGATCTCTAGTAACATCAATTCCCGTTTCTTCATTAACAACTTTTTCTTTAATCTCTATAGTTTCTAATATTTTAACACTATCACTATATATTTCATCTTTATGAATTATAGAATAATTTTCTAAAACTGCATCATAACTACCAGAATTAGCAATTATTATTGATTGAGTATCATCTGGTAAATTCATTAAACTATTAAATATATTATCGACATATTCAAAATTAACTTTTACAACATCAATAATTTCTTCTTCTAATAATTCTTTATTATTTATATCATCTATTAAATTAACAGTCTTATTTTCTATACTTTTAATATCACTATAATTACTATCTTTATTTACAAGTATATAATATATACTAGTCTTATATTCAACTCCTAAATTATTATTTAAAAATGACATAACATCTATTATTTTATATATTCCATATGAAGATACCACTGAAATAAATATAAATATTATGTTTAAAAATAATAACAGCCACTTTTTAGTTCTCCTATTATTAATAAATGTAAAAAATAATATCAACATAAATATAATTATTATTGGTAGTATGATAAATATTTTAATTGGTAATACATTTGCTTTAAATATTTGATATGTTAAAAAAGAAAAAATAATAGTAGCTATTATCCATATAATTATACTTATTATATTTGGCTTATTTGTTGTTTTTCTAGACATAATTCTATCCTCCAAAATACTATATAAGTATAGCATTATTATATTTAAATATCAATTATATTCATTTTTTTAATATCATATTATCTTTATTTAATTCTCCATATACATCTTTTTTAATATCTTCTATATCCCATCCCATATAATGACCTGGAATTAATAAATTATTTATTGCTTGTTTAACCTCACTAATACTTCTTCCTCTTATTTTAGCAGCAGCTGAAGTTTCGTTGCCACCACCGCCTAATATTGCCATAACATTAGATACATCTATCATTCCTTTACTTCTAGCACTAACAGATATTAAATCATCATCAATATATCCAATAGCAAAAGTGGCATTTACTCTATACTTTAATAAATAATCAGCTGCTTTTGCTATATCTTCTACATTATACATTCTTATTAATTCATCTGTTCCACCTGCGATTGCATAACCATAATTATTAAATGAAACATCATTTATTATTTGTAACATTTTTCTATCATTTTCAAAATCTTCTAAAAATAGTTGATTAGCAACAGCAGTATTTCCACCTTTTTGAATAAGTTTAGCCACTACCTCAAAAGTAGCTTGTGAAGTATTTTTTGTAAACTTATTAGTATCTAATAATATACCCGCTAATAAATAATTTGCTGTATCTGATGTTATCTTTACACCATACAATAACATTAATCTAGTTATTTCTTCACATATGCTAGAGAGTGAATCATCTATATATGAATAATTTGTTTTAATAGTATTGTTATCTGGTTTATGATGATCTAATATAACTATATCATTAAACTCATCTAATATTTGAGCTATTCCTTGTGGTATCAAATAATCTTTATTAACATCAACTGTTATTAATAAATTATTTTTTCCTAAAACATAAGGAATATCTTTTGATTTAACAACATCAAATACGCTATTAATATCTTCAATTTCCTTTCTTGTTGATTCATCTAATTTTTTTACATCATCATCTAGTATTATATAACATTTCTTTCTATTTTTCTTAGCAATTAATGCCATTCCAATAGATGCACCCAAAGCATCAAAATCTGGTCTATTATGTGGTGTAATAAACACAGTATCGTTTTTCAAAAATAAATCATCTAAAGTAGCTTTAATACTTCTACTATCTTTCATTTTTTCTCCCTCACCTTATAACTTTAAAAGGTATCATAAATTATACTATGTTAAAATGAAAAGTCAATTTGACTTTTCATTAATTTTATGCTTTATAAATTATTTTTTTCATAAAATTTCAAAAAATTTAGATTTTATAATGATTTTACTTAAAATTAAAAAATTGAATTATAATTCAATTTTTTTATATTTTTTTATTAATTTTAAATCTTCAATATCCTTTTGTCTATTTAATTTTTTCTTTAAATTAATTAATTCTTCTAAAGTTTGTACTCTATATCCCATCTATTAACATAAATTTATTGCTATAAAAATTTGTGCTAAAATTAATATAATCCCCAATCATATATGAATTGGCTCTATCTTTAAATTCTTTTTCTAATTTTGGATTATAGTCTTTAAATAATTTTTTATAATATTCTAAACTTACTGCAATGTCAATATCATTTGTATTTTCTCTTATTCCATATAAAACCATTGCTGCTCCAGATATGATTATAAATGAATCAACATCGAAATTATATTCACTTAATTTTTTTAATATATCATATTTATTCATTAACATCTAGCAGCGCCATCAACTTGCAATACTTCTCCAGTTATATAACTTGCCATATCACTAGCTAAGAATAAATATGCATTAGCAATATCTTTTGGTTTTCCAATTCTTCCAAGAGGAATAGTATTAATAAGTGGTTCAATTACTTCTTTTGGAAGAACTTTTACCATATCTGTTTCTATTATGCCTGGTGCTACAGCATTAACCCTAATTCCAAGTGGGGCTAATTCTCTACTTAAAGATTTTGTCATTCCATTTATTGCAAATTTAGTTGCTGGATACATCACCCCAGCTGGTTGACCATAAATACTAACCATTGAACTTGTATTTAATATTACACCTTTTGTTTCTTTTAAATATTCTAATATAGCTTTTGAACACACATATGTTGACTTTAAATTAGTATTTACTACCCTATCATATTCTTCCATACTATAATCTTCAAATTTTATACTTGAAGAAACGCCGGCATTATTAACTAAAATATCTATTTTTCCATATTTATCTTTTATTTGCTTAAATATATTAGTCACCTGGTTTATATCCGTTAAATTTGGATAAAATCCACATACTTCATATTTAAAATTTTCTTCTTTTAATTCTTTTAATGCTTTATTTACTGTTTCTTCTTTAGTCCCAAATAAAACAACTTTAGCTCCATTTTTTAAAAATGTTCTAACAACTTCTATTCCAATCCCTCTTGTACCACCAGTTACAATGGCTACTTTTCCTTCTAACATAAATCATACCTTCTTTCTTATCTTAGTTTTTTTTATTATATCACATTTTTTTTATTTACTAAATTTTAAACTAAACAATTTTATTTTTTTACAATATCTTATGATATAGTTATATTATAAGTGATTGATTGTTAATATTTTGTTTCAGATGTACTAAAGAAGAAATATTATCTTTACTTTAAATATAATAGAAATTAAAAGATGAGCTTAGTATAAATAAAAATATTAATGAAAAATTATTTATGGTAATTCTTATTTGTATGAGTTTATTAAAACGTTTGAAATAACTTCACTAACTTATCTAGCGCCAATTAGTGAGTTGTTTGAAGAAGTTGTTCAATCTTATAGTGGCAAAACATTATTCAAAGTTAAAAAAATGGTAATTAAATAACCAATTATAATGAATCATTAGAAATTCTTGAATATTTTCAAATAAATATATTTTTTTTAATATGTAGTGGCGATGGTTATACTGCAATGACAAAAATATGTTATTAAATTTAGGATAAGATAAAAATAAAAATATAATGTTATTGGTTATTGATATTATCAAAGAAATAATGTGGCAATATATGATTTTGAAAAAACCATACCATGGATGATTTGTATGAATTGAATAACCAATTGTTATGCTTTTTATTTACCATAATTTTCTATGTGCATAAACTATATAAGAGGTGTAACATGAAGAAAATATATAAAAATATCAATGATAGAAGCAATTATGGAATATTTTGTGGAGTAATTGGAATAATAATTAATTTATTTCTTGGATTAATTAAATTATTTCTAGGAATATATTCTAGAAGTATAACTATTATGTCAGATGCATTTAATAATGTAACTGATATGACTTCTTCTATTTTAACAATAATTGGATTTAAACTATCTAGTAAAAAAGAAAATCAATATAGACCATATATTTATACAAAATATGAGAATTTGTCTAGTATACTTTTGTCTATGATTATGTTTATACTTGGCATAATATTTCTAATAAAGTCAATAAATAAAATAATTTCACCAGAACAATTAATAATCAATTATATTACTTATATTATTTTATTTATATCTTTAATTGTTAAAATCTTTCAATATATTTTTTTAACAAAATCTTCTAAAAAAATCAATTCTAAAACACTATATACTAATTCATTAGAAACTAGAAATGATATTATAACTAATACATCTATACTAATTTCTATGTTTATAATGAAATTATATAATATAAACATAGATGGTTATTTAGGAATTATAGTATCATTATTTATAATATATACAAGTATTAATAATTGTAAAAATGAAATATATAATTTATTAATAAATGATAAAAGTAAAAAAATAAATCAAATTAAATCAAAAATATTATCTTATGATTATATAGAAGGAATACATAATTTAATTATACATACTTATGGATATAATAATGATTATATGACATTACATGCTGAAGTAAACAATAATATAGACTTCAATGAAATATATAATACTATTAATAAGATTGAAAATGATATTAAAAAACAATATAGTATAAATTTAACTATACATATTGATACAATATCAAATTAATTTTTTGTATTATTATGCATAAAGTTATTTATTGATATTAAATCTCTTAATACTAAATTAATAAAAAACAGTAAATTAAATTCTACTGTTTTTTATCTTTATCATATTCATCAAAAACATCGCCTATTAGATGTTCTATAATATCTTCTATTGTAACTATTCCTATATATTTTTTATTTTCTTCTACTATTGCAATTGGCTCATAATTACTATTCAATAACATAAAAGCATCATCTATTATCATATTACTTTTAATTTTAATTGGTTTTCTTAATACATTTTTAATGTTATACTCATTACATAATATTAAATCTTTAACATTAAATATACCAATTATTTTATTATCACTAATAACTGGAAACCTCGTAAATTTAGTACTAACTATTTTATTTAATAATTTTTCTTTACTATCGTTTATATTAATTGTTACAACTTCTTTCTTAGGTGTCATTATTTCTTTAACCGTAACATCATTAAATTCAAATACATTTAATAATAATTTTTTTTCTAGTTCTTCTAAATTAGAATCACTAATACTATCTTTAAGTGTATCTTCTGATATTATTTCATCTTTTATTTTTAACAATTTAGATAAAAAATCTGTAGTCTTTTTTAATATAAATATAAATGGTTTAAAAATTTTAATTGTAAAACATACAGTATTTATCATCATAAATGACCATTTATATGAATATGCTAATCCTATTTTCTTAGGTAATAATTCTCCAAATACTAAAGTAAAAAATGATAATATTAATGTTATTATAACTAATAATATTGTAGTAAGCACATCTTTTGATAAAAATGAAATATTAATTATTTGGGCAAGTTCACTTGCAAAATTCTCTGCTGCAAATGCGCTTGCTAAAAATCCTGATAAAGTTATAACCACTTGAATAGCGCTTAAAAAAGTACTTGTATCATTCAATAATGTTGCTATTTTAATAGCTTTTTTATCATTATTCTTTATAGCTTTATTTAATTTATATTTATTAATTGATAAAAATGAAATTTCAGTTGCTGAAAAAATTCCATTAATAATTATTAAAATAATTAATATTAGTATTTCCATAATCATATATAAACCTACCTTATATATATATTTTATACCATATTTAATAAAAAAAACAACTTAAATGTTGCTTTTTAAATATATTTGTATTTGTTTGTATACTTCATTCCAAGAATTAACTCTAGTACTAATAGTCTTTTTATTTTTATTTAACTTACTATTATATAAAAATGCCTTAATACCTACATTATTTAAACTATCACAAGTATCAACTGCATCATCTATCATAATATCGATACTTTCTTCTTGACATACTTTTACTTTATATAATTGAGATGTTATTAATTTATCATATTTAATTTTTTTCTTATCCAAATAATTTTTACAAAAATTGTAACTATCTATATAGTAATTATCACTCCTTGCAGTAACAATATATATTTGATGGCCTTGTTTATGCAACTTATTTATCACTTTTTTTGCATTAAATTTAATTTTACATTTATTTGCCATTTCACAAGCATATTCTTTAAAAAATTCTTTAATAGCATCATCATTAAAAATTCCTCTTAATACTTCATCTAATTTTTTTGTTAATATTTTATCATTTGTATATTTATCTTGATATAACGTTGCATATTTTCTTATTACTTTAGAACTATTAGTAATAGTATCATCAATATCTATTGCTATTTTTGCCATAATTATTATCTCCTTTTTGCTAATGTTAACCCATCTTTAAAATCTTTATATGTTTCTATGTTACATAAGTACTTTTCTTCAAGTTTAAAAATTAATTCTTCAAACATTTGAGAAGGTCTTAAATATTCTTTTTTACCCACAGATGATGATTTTAAAACTATTTCATTTATATCAGGATCCACTATTTTTGAAGCATTAAGCATATCTGAGCCAAAAACATAATATAAATTATATAATGCTTCACGCACTACTTCTTTTACTTCTTCATATGATTGTTCAAAAAAATCCACATCAATTATTCTAAATTCATTATTAGGCGTATAGATTATATTTCCAGCATGCATATCAACATAATTTAAACCTATTTGGGCATTTTTATTAATATCTAACTCAAACTCATATAAAGCTTGTATAAAATTTTCCATTTTAACAGAATTAGGTAATCTTAATAAAGTATCTCCCTGTATATAATCTCTAATATAACCTATTAATTCATTTTTATTTCTTTTTAAAAAAATAAACTTTTCTGGTAATGCTAAAAATTTTGAATCATAGTATGTAGAAATGTTTTTTAACATTCCATATTCATCAGTACTATTATAAAATTCTTTAAATAGTTTACCATCTTTTGTTAAGTAACAATTTCCAACATTACCACTATTAATGTGTAAAAATTTAAAATCACTTGGTATAGATGGTAATACTAGATCCTCAATCTTTCTCATAACAACCCCCTTATGAAACTTGCAATATTATAACATTTTTATTATAAGTTGTCAAATTCTCCTAAATAAAAGGAAGTCAGTAATTACTAACTTCTCAATGCTTTAAATATTTTTTTCCATAAATTACTTGATGAATAATTTAATATACCAACTTTATATATTTTTAATCCATATTTATACAATATTAATATAGTTCCTACAAGTAATATTATTGATATAAATAAATCTATTACACCAACTTCACCCAATGAATACATTACCGGAGCTAATATACCCGATATAAAAGGAATATATGACATAGTTTTTAAGAATACAGATCCTTGAAACACAGATGCATATATTGCAAGAAAATATCCTGCGAGTAAGAAAATCATTACTGGTGTTTGTATTTGATTAAAATCTTCCATATTAGTAGTTATACTTGCAAGAATACCAATAAATAATGTATATGCTGCAAAAGTTAACAATATAAGAACTATAAAAAATGGTATGCCTGTTTTCAATTGCACTAACATGTCACTTTGTTTGACTAATTCCATAATTTCATTAGCACCAACACTTGCATTCTCACTTGTTGCTAAATTACTAAGCAATTGTCCAATATTTAAAGTACCTTTGGTTATATATCTAATTCCCGCTCCAAGGACACTATATACAAACAATAATGATGTTTGTAACAATGCAAATAAATTAGATGATACTAATTTAGATAGAAAATGTGTTTGAGGAGATACACTAGATATTATTATCTCCATACCTTTAGATGTCTTTTCTTCATTAATTTCAGCACCAATCATTTGTACAACAGTTATTATTAACATAAATATTGGAAGAACAAATATAATAGTTGCTATTGACCCTATTAATTTCATTAATTCTTCATTTTCATTCAAATCTTCATTTAATAATACTCTTTGTATATTTACAGGCTTATTAATACTAGATAGTATTTCATCACTTATACTACTCATATCTAATGCTATATTTGTTTTTATCGCATTTAAAGACATATTTATTTTTTGTAACAAAATATTATCTATATACTCATATGATATTATTTTAGCATCAAATATATTTTCTAAAGTTACATCTTCATACGGAGTTATTTCAACAATTATATCTGAACTTTCATCATCGATTATTTCTTTTTTTAAATCTTCTATATCTTTATCACTTGTAATTACTTTTGCATTATAATTGCCAAGTACATCTAATGTATCATCATTCATATAAGTAATAAATGCATCTTCAATACCAGCACTATCATAAACATAAATATTAATTAACTCATCAAAATCTCCACCAAATAATTTAATAATACTATCTAAGTTTATAAGTGAAATTAATAATATACATAAAAATATATTTATTCCTATAAACGCTTTTGTACGAATTTTGCTTTTTATGCTTTGTTTTGTTAAAAAATTAAACTTACTTTTCATATGCTAAACCTACCTTACTTATAAATATTTCATTTAATGTAGGAGCTTCAACAACAAATTTTTCTACATTTTTACACTTAGATATATATTTAAAAACATCATCTATAATATTCTTATCTTCTACTTTTATTGTGTATTCATTTTTATTTTTTTCTACACTCAAAACACCCTTAATTTTTTTTACAATTTTTTCATCTATATCAGCAACCACTTTTATATTTTTCTTTTTATAATCATCTTTTATCTTTATAATATTTCCTTTTAATATGGTACAACCATTTACTAATATTACAAGTGAATCACAAAAATATTCTACATGATCTAACATATGAGATGAAAAAATAATAATGGTTTTTTCTTTCTTTAATCTTAATATTTCTTTTTTAAATAATTCTATATTTATTGGATCTAATCCACTAAACGGTTCATCTAATATAAGTAATTTAGGTTCATGAATGATACTAGTTATAAATTGTATTTTTTGCTGATTACCTTTAGATAATTCTTTTATTTTTTTGTTTTTATAATCTTCAATGTTAAATTCTTTTAAATAATAATCTAATTTTTTTTCTATTTCTTTTTCATTCATACCTTTTAAAACACCATAATATATGGCTTGTTCTAACACAGTTTTAGATGGTAATAAACTCCTCTCTTCAGTTAAAAATCCTATTTTATCACTAACTGAATAATCTATATTTTTTCCATCTAATGTTATTTTTCCACTTGTAATATCAAGTAAACCCATAATCATTCTAAAAGTTGTTGTTTTACCAGCACCATTTACCCCTAATAATCCAAATATTTCTCCCTCATTAATCTCAAAAGACAAATCGTTTACTGCTCTAAAATCATCATAATATTTTGTTACATGTTCTAATTTTAACATACCTTAACATTCATCCCACTTTCTATACCAAGACTAATTGCTTCGTCTTTATTCATATGATATTCTAATACACAAGTATTGTCAGATTTTATATGCACATTATCCATAATAACTCCATTTTCACATATAACTCTAACTATTTCACCATTAGATTTGTTAAATTTGATTAAATCATCACTACTCATATGTATATGTCTATTAGCAACAATAGTACTTTCATTAGCCATATAAACACCATTAGGCCCCTCAATCATAACACTTTCACTACCATCTAAATCTCCACTTGTCCTAACAGGTGCATCTATATTAAAAAATTCATTATCTTTTTGAAGTATTTCAACTTGTGTATATTTTCTACATGGTCCAACAATTCTTACATGTTCTATTGTTTTGCCATTCTTATGTATTTTAACTTGCTCTTCAGCCGCAAATTGTCCTTTTTGTTTTAATTTATTTTTTACTTTAAGTTCATAACCTTCTCCAAATAATATATCAAGTGCCTCTGTTGTTAAATGCACATGTCTATTAGATATTCCTACACTTATATTCATAACATTAATCCTTTCTATTTAATTATAAAATAAATACTCTTAAATTTAAAGAGTATTTACTTCATTCAAATAATTTTAATTTTAACATATAAGTTTTATGAAAGTCGGAAAGCTGGCGCTACCCCACTATAACTATAAGCTTTATAAATAGCACCAAACCCATTAAGATTTAAAGCGTAAAAATAGTCAGTACTAGTAGATTTGGCCGAGCGTAGCCACCACGAATATGCAGAATTACTAGAATTCTTTTTTATTGCACCACTATAATTACTAGTTGTCACTCCTATACTATTATAATAATCTAGTTGTCTTGTTTCTGCTTCTGCTGTATCGCCAGTTATATTAAAGTTTGTTCCATTCTTACCATACACTTCTTTAGTAGATAATAAATATAATTTATCTAATGTTGTAAAATTACTTGTATCACTTGAACCATGGCTTGATACTGTGTATGTTTCACTTATTACATTTCTTAATTCTTTTGGTAATGCATTATATATAGTTGTATTTAACCATGTGCGCATCTCACTATCTCTCCAACCCCCTATGTTTGTAGATGTTGAGTTCATAGCATGAGTAGTTATTATATCTTCAAACTCAATCACAAATCCGCATGCTGTTTGACTAAATCCTGCTACGCTACACTCTTGTGGTGTTGAATTATTTGCTACTCTTACTGTAAATGTTCCATATCCATTTACTTCAACTTCTTTTGTATCTCCTACTTTATATACACTAGGGTCTTTTAATACATTACTTGCAATAGTTTCCCATGAATCATCTGCAAATGAAGGCATTTTTTCACATATATATCCTTCTGGACAATGTATTTCAGCCAAATTATATAGTTCATCTATTGCACTTTGCACATTTACACTAGAAGCTCCACTAAATGTATTATCATATTTTACATCTAGCGCATTCAATAATGTTTCAGCCAAAACAATTCCTGAACATACCATTATTCCAAGAATGAAACATATAACACATCCGGTAATAAATTTATATTCATTCTTCATATATTAGCCACCTTTCTTACTTCTATGATGTTATTTGCTTTATCTATTATAATATACTATTTTATCACACATATTGTCAATTTTGAAATCTACTTATTAAAATTTATAAATGTTTATCTTTAAAAATAAAAATCAGAAAATATTTTAACAATTTCTGACTTTTTTATTAATTATTTAAATATTTATTCATCTAAAATTTGCATGTTATTTTTAAATCTATCGAGTACTTCTCTATTATCATCATATGGAATATTTATTCCAAGTGAATTACCAAATGAAGTAAATTTATCAAAGTAGTCATCTATTTCAAGTACTTTAATATATATTTTATTTTCATTTAATTTACTAATATCTACTTGATATGTTCTATATTCTTCATCACATAATAATTCTGAACACAACATTTCACATTCTTCTTCAGTAATTTTTCCAAAATCTTCACATTCTACTTTAGAATGTTTAATAACTAATTCATATCTATAATCATTTAATTTAGTAATTTTATCAATATTACCATCAAATATTCCATCTGATAAAACTTCTCCTAGTATCGTATGATTATGTTCCTTATCATATGTAAATTCATAACAAAATTCATCATTACAACTATACCATGTTCCATTTAATACTTCTTTAATATCTATATTATCATAATCAATACTATCATCTGAATATGTTGGGACAACTAAACTTTGATTATTATCTTTTTCATTATTACTTGCTACTTTATTATTTTTTATAATACTAATAGTAAAATAAGTTGCAGTAGGTACTAATAATATAATTAAAACAACTAATATTATTACTTTTATTTTTTTTAATTTTGCTTTTTTTAATATTTCATTCATATTGCTCTCCTTTAAATAATATTAACACTTTTTTATATTTAATTCATCACAATTACTAATAATTTACATTAAATAAATATAGGGAGGATAGAGTTATGAATGGAAGTTATTATAAAACACCTATCTTTATAAATGATATACCAAAGGAAAATACTCAAATGGTAGCACATAATCCACAACTAGTTATGGAACAAAGTTATATAGAGAATATTTTAAGAAATAATATTGGTAAAAGGGTAAGAGTTCATGCATCTTTTAGTGATTCAGTTGAATGGAGGGATAGAGTTTTTGTTGGGATTATTGAACATGCTGGTAGAGATAATTTGATTATTAATGATGTTGATAATAATAAAAATTATTTAATATTAATGATATATGTTGATTTTGTTGAATTTAGCGAAAAAATAAATTATGCTAAATAATGCTTTAATAAATATCATTTTTTTGATATAATATAAATTAAGGTGATGATATGAAAGTATTCAATATTATTGAATTAATAGTAACTAGTTTTATTGTATTAAGTGGGTTGTTTATTATATTATATAAGTATTATAGTGAAAAAATAGAAAATTTAAAATATAAACTTGATAATTCTGAAGAAGATTATTTTAATAAATTAAAAGAAAAACGAAATAATATATTAAAATTAATAGAACTTATAGAAAATAAATATAATATTTCTATTAAAATATTCGATGATGTTAAAAATATGAATATTGATGAAATACAATCAATTAATGACACTATATTAGATAAATGTTATAAAGAAATTATACAAATAAAAGAAGATAATCAAAAAACAAGAGAACTTAAATGTTTTAGAGAATTAATTAATGAATATGAAGATATTGAAATAAATACGGTTGCACTTAGAACATTTTTTAATAAATATGTTCTTGAGTATAATAATATTATAAAAAAAATCCCTTATAATATTATTTCAAAACTCAAAAAATTAAATTTACAGACAATATTAGAAGGAAAAGAATTAAGTATCAATCTTAATAATGATTTGGAAGTGTAAAATCCACTTCTTTTATTTTGTTATTTTTTAAAAAATTATTTGCTTTTGAAAATGGTTTACTACCAAAGAATCCACGACTTGCTGATAATGGACTTGGATGAGCACTTTCAATTATTAAATGCTTAGGATTTGTTATATATTGTTTCTTACTCCTTGCATAATTTCCCCATAATATAAATACAACTGGCTCTTTCTTTAAATTAAGTAATTTTATTATATGATCAGTAAGTAATTGCCATCCCAAGTTTTTATGTGATTCTGGAGTATCTTTGACAACTGTTAATACACTATTTAATAATAATACTCCTTGTTTAGCCCATGGTGTTAAATCACCACAATTTTTATTCATTATTCCTAAGTCATTATATAGTTCTTTAAATATATTTTGTAAACTAGGTGGCAACTTTACACCTTTTTGAACACTAAAAGAAAGACCATGAGCTTCATTGTCACCATGATATGGATCTTGTCCTATTATTACTATTTTAGTATCCTTATATGAGGTTAATTTTAAGGCATTAAAAATGTTTTTATATGCAGGATAACATATATTTTTATCATATTCTTTTTTAACATTTTCCATAAATTTATTAAAGCCTTTACTATTCCATACAGATGATAACACTTCATCCCAATCATTTCCTATCAAAAAAAACACCTTCTTTTTTAAAA
This sequence comes from uncultured Bacilli bacterium, assembly GCA_944358375.1. The sequence goes on along the minus strand of CALVQT010000004.1, from coordinate 22,922 downwards.
AGTTATCATAATTATTTATGATAACTTTCACTATTAATTATTTTAAATGATCTATATATTTGTTCTAATAATAATCCCCTAAATAACCCATGTGGAAAAGTTAAATCAGAAAAAGATAATTTCATATTGCATTTTTCTTTTACTTTATCATTCACGCCATTAGAACCTCCAATTATAAATGTTATATTACCATAACTATTATTAAATATATCAACAATTAGATTTGATAATTCAATTGATGAAAGTTTTTTACCTAATATATCCATACAAATATTAAAATCTTTATCATTTATTTTTTTTAATATTTCATTGCTCTCTTCTTCTATATTAGTATCTTTTAATTCTAATATTTCTATTTTATGGTATTTAGATATTCTAAATTTATAATCATTTATTAAATCACTTAAATATTTTTCTTTAATTTTTCCTATACATATAATCTTTATCATTCATATAAACTAAAAGGATTTATTGTATTGCCATTCTTAGTTACTTGAAAATGTAGATGAACACCAGTGGCACTACCAGTCATTCCCATAATACCTATTGTCTGACCTTTTGTTACCTTATCTCCTTTATTAACTCTAACTTCTGATAAATGCATATACGTTACTACATAGCCATTACCAAAATCAATTTTAACATACTTACCAGCACCATTATTATAACCACTTTTAACTGCTGCAGTTACAGTACCATTTTGAATTGAATATATATTTTTACTTTTAGTTCCTGTTATATCAATAGCTGGGTGAAAATGATATTTACCTTTAATTGGATGATTTCTATATCCATAATTTGAAGAAATTCTAAAAGGTTTACTAGTTGGCCAAGCCCAAAATGTACTATTTCCATAATAAACAACATTTTTAGAACCATATACTATTATCTTATCAACTTTTTCAGTTATTACATCTTCTGATACTAATGTAGTATTCAAAATAACACCATTCATTTCTTTGGTTGCATAAACAACTTTACTTGTTCCATTAGAACCTTGTTGTTTAACATAAGATTGATCTCCATTTAAAGTATTATCATATTGAACAATAGTATCATATTTAATAGTTTGAAACTCAGTATCAAATGATTCAACAACAACATTAGATAATGGTGCTATTGGAGCGACATTTAACTCTTGTCCTACTGCAAGTAATGCATTAGTTCCACTTAAATTAGGATTAGCTATTAAAATATCTTCAACGCCCATTTTATGATTATAAGCAATTGTTTCTAATGTATCAGTTTCATTTACTTTATATGTTTCAGATAAATTAGTTGTACCAAATAAGAAATACATACTTAATTTATCAGCATCTGTAATAATTTGTTCTTCAGTTGGTATATATGTTTTCTTTATTGTTACTTCGTTTTCCAAATATATGTCTGTTATTTCTCTACCCTCATCTATTATTTCCGGTTGAGTACCTTCTATATAATTATTATACTCCTCTTCATCTATAAATGCTAAAACAGTATTTTTTACAGCAATATCTAATAATTCTTTATCTAAAATATATAATGTTTTTTTTCTATTATTATCTGGATATTTAATAGTAACTTCATATCCTAAAATAGTAAAGGGTTCTATATCTTTAATTTCATCATATATTTCTTTTTCACTCATAGTAGTACTTTTGTATGTAGATACTTGATGAACTTCTAAACCGGTTGGAGAATAAACTTTATCAACATTATATTTCTCTTTAATATCTTTTTGCTCTTGATCGATTAAATTATATAATTTTTCATCAGAATTAATTATACCTATTTTTTCTCCATCTAAATATACTTGATAATAATTATTTATTTTTTTCTCAACCGGCTTAAATGTAAATGTAAAATATATAATTATTATTGATATAAATAATATAAACATAAATTGACTTATTGTAATTTTCTCTTTATTCATTACCATCTTCCTTATTCATAAAATTATCAAATGAACCAGTATTCATTCTAAACAATAAGTCTACACTACCAGTTTGACCAGCTCTATGCTTTGCCACTAATAATTCGACTTTTCTATTAATGTTTCCATCATATTTTCCATAAGCATCACTATGCAAAAATAATACAATATCAGCATCTTGTTCAATAGAACCTGATTCTCTTAAATCTGATAATTTTGGTTTACTATCTTCTCCTTTTCTTTGCTCTACACTTCTTGATAGTTGTGCAAGTGCGATTACTGGGATGTCTAACTCCATAGCTAGTTTTTTTATTTCACGGCTTATTTCACTAACTTCTTGTACTCTTTGTCCTGCATATTTAGAAGAACTTGATAATAATTGCAAGTAATCTATTACTATTAAATCAAGACCTTCTTCAGTATTTTTTAGTTTTCGGCATTTTCTTCTAATTTCACTAACTGTAAGTGCTCCAGAATCATCAATATAAAAATTTGTATCCGAAAGCTCACTCATGGCTTCATTCCATTTTTTCCAATCAGTATTTTTAAATTTGCCAGTTTTTAATACATCACCATCTATTTTACCAACTACACCAAACATCCTCTTCATGATTTCTTCAACGCCCATTTCAAGTGAGAAAAAAGCAACACTTTTATGTTCGTTTATTGCAGCATTTAATGCTATATTTAATGCAAATGCACTTTTTCCACAACCAGGACGGCCCGCAATTATAATGACTTGCTTTTTTTGAAGACCTCTAGTCATATTGTCAAAATCATAATATCCAGTCCTAAGTCCAGTAAATTCAGTTTTACTTTCTGCTAAAGCTTCAATACTTTTTTGAATTTCCGGTAATACTTCTTGTATCTTTTTTATATCTCTTCCAAGTCTATCATTATAAACACTTAAAATATTTCTCTCAGCATTTTCAACTATATCCACTACATTATCTTTTTCATCATAACAATCTTCTTGTATCTTTGTAGCCTTAGATATTAAATTTCTAAGTACAGCTTTTTCAAAAATAATTGATATGTAATAATTCAAATTAGCAGTACTTGGAACAGAATTAATTATTTCAGTAATATACTCTACTCCACCTACTAATGAAAGACTTTTACTTTTATCCAATTCATTACATACAGTATTAGCATCTACCGCTATATTATTAACATGAAGTGTTTTCATAGCTTTATATATTAATTTATTTGCTTCACTATAAAACATATCATCACTAACTTCATCCATAATTTTATCTAATGCTGATTTTTCCAAAAATCCACACCCTAATACAGCGATTTCAGCCTCTATATTTTGAGGTTCTTTTCTTGCCATAATTCCCCCTACTATTTAATTAATGACACTCTTATATCAAATGATACTTTTTTATGTAAATTTATTTTTACAATATGTTCTCCGAGTGTATTAATATCGCTATATAGTTGTAATTTTTTCTTATCAATTTTAAATCCTAACTTATTTAATTCTTCACTAATTTGCTTAGTTGTTATTGAACCAAATACTTTTCCATTATTACCAGTTTTAACTTTAAAAGTAATTATTTTATCTTTAAGTTTATTTTTTATTTGATTGCATTCAGCAATAATATCATCCTCTTGTGCTTGCCTTGCTTCGATTTCATTTTTTAATACAGAAGCACTTTTTGGGGTATAGGCAACTGCTAATTTATTGTTAATCAAATAATTAGCATATCCATCTTTTACTTCTTTTATCTCATCTTTTTTTGCTTGCTTTTTTACATCTTGTAAAAAGATAACTTTCATAAACCCACCTCCATTAATGAATAAATTATATCACATATTTGAATTCTTTACAAATTTATATATTATGCTTTAAAAATATTATATTAAAATAGAAGCAAATATAAATTATTTATTTATATTTTAAATAATATAGATTTTAGATTATTTTTATATTAAAAACATTTAAAATTATTGTAAATGTATTTAAAATATTATATACTATTGATAGATAATAAGGAGATAAACATGAGTAATGAAACTATAGAACAATTAAAAAAATTTCAATCAGCATTAGCTGTTTGTATACAAGATAGATTTAAAGGTAAGCTTACTCAAGAACAAATAAATATATTAACAAATAGTAATTATATAGATCAAAATGAACTTTCTCAATTAAAAAGTGGTATTGAAATTCAAGGTTTAATATTAAGAAAGATGCTTCGCAGTATCTTGAATATTGAATGTGAAAAAGTATTACAAGTAGATCAAGAATATAAATCCATAAAGTATGGTAAATTATTAGAAGACTTAATAATAGAAAATTACGCAAATGATATTTCAAATAAATATAAATTTCAAATAAATATTGATAGTAATTTACAAAGTAAATTAAGTGTAATAAATGAACTAAAAAATATACTAAGTGATACATTTGATACTCTAGTGTTGAATAAAAATGCAAAAGATTTATTAAGCCTGGATAATTTAAAACCTATTGAAGCTGTATTTGATGTTAATGCTATTGACGAATATAAAAAAACAACATTGCAACAAATGCCTACATTTAATAAAGAAACTATTAGTCCTAATACAACTATGACTACTAACTCAATAAATACACAAGTTTCTAATTACAATCAATTAAATGAAAAATATGAAGAATTAGTAATGAAATATGCACGAGGAGAAACATTAAGTGATGATGAACTAAAAGTATTATTAAAATCTACTCCAGATTTAATGGATGAAACACAAATTGAAGAATTTACAAATAAAAATTCAGGCCCTACACTAGAAAGAACAGATTCATCAGCTGGATTTAGTTATATTAAGATGACTTTATATTTAATAGTAATAACTAATATATTAGGATTTATAATAGCATATTTATTAACAAGATAAAAAAGTAATTATTAATTACTTTTTTCTTTATATAAAATCATAGCAGAAAAACAATATATTTGTTCTTCAGAAAATATAGATACTGCGGTTCTAAACTGTATATCTATTATTTCTTTATTAGAATTTATAAACATATTAATTTTGTTTTCTAAATCTTTTTCATGACTCTCATCAAATATCTTAACTTTTATCATAATATTATTATATACAATAAAAAATAAATAAAATGTCGAAATGATATCTTATTTATTTTTTTTAACTTTTTCTCTTATTTCTTCAAGTTTAATAGAATTGGTTTTTTCTATATTTTTATCACTAATTTCTTTATTCAAACAAAGTCCAATAACAAATATGTATGCCATTATATAAAACCAGAATAATAATATAACGACATTTGCTAAATTTCCATATACTACATCATACCTAGCTATATTATTTATATAGTATGAAAATATCATAGTCACAATTAACCAAGCTATAGTTGTAAATGCGCTTCCTCTATTAACCGCTTTTCTTGATACTTTCTCATCTGGTGCAATTACATAAATAAATTTAACTAAATAAAACATTATAATCATAGTTACTGGAACTTTTAATATAAAATATAATATATTTACATTAGTTCTATTATCCGATATAAAATCTGTAAATGTTGAAATAATGTTAATTATTGTGTTACCTAATAAAGGAACAATAAATATAAATGTAAACAATAATGTTAAAACTACAACTATAACCAGTGATTTTATTAATTTTTTTATTAATGATGAATTTTTACATTCATATATTGTATTACTAGCAATGATAATTGCCCCACAACCATTCATAGCAACAACTATACCTAATATAATAGGAATAAATGACTTAATAGACATATCAGTGTTAAAAACCGGTTTTATTAATTCAGCTACTCCTTGTGGAAATGTTTCAGATATAAAATTTAATACTATATCATTTGGTAAATTAAATGTAGTTGTAACATAAAATATTAATGAAACTATAGGTACTAACGCTAAAAAGAAAGAATATGCAAGATTACCTGGTAATATTCTAAGCTCATTTCTTGATAAAGAATTAATAACAGATTTTATAACACTTTTCATACTTTTATCACCTATTTGATTTAGATTTTTTTATCATAGTTAATGAATCATTTATAGCATCATCAATAGTAGTTTGTTCATTCAATATCATTGCATATCCAATAGATATTCCATATTCTTTATTTGGCAAAGATGATGTAATTTCTCTATTTAATTTGTGTATTAATGTGGCTATTTTTTTCTCATCATACCCTACTAAATAAATAATAAACTCATCTCCATCAGTTCTCATTATTTCAGAATTATCTTTTTGAGTTTTAATTAAAACACTAGCAACTGCTTTTATTTGATTATCTCCAATTTCATGACCATACTTATCATTCAACGATTTTAATTTATTAATGTCAATAACAATTATTGCTTGTGGATAAACTTTAGTAGATGACCAAGAATCAATATAATCATTTAAATAATTTCTATTTTTTAAATTAGTCATAACATCAAAATAATATAATCTATCTTCCTTTTTAGTTTTTTTATCAGATAATATTTTTTTAATAAAAGCATAACCAATAAATGAAATAATTAATAAAATCGCTGCTATATAAATTAAATTACTAACAATAAAATTAAATACTTTATTATTTTTTAATGTTTCTATTACTTGATAAACACTTTCATTTCTAACCTCATTAGTACTAAGTGTACTTAAATAAAAATCAAATAATTCATTGAATGACTCATTATTTTTATTTAATAAAAACGAATTATTTAATCTAACATTATCGGTGTATCTTATACTATATTTCTTTAATTTATTATCTTTATAATAATCATACACTTCTTTTTCTATTATAATAATTGAGTTTTCATTTATATTTTTAAACATTGAATCAAGTGATGAAAAATCATTTATTTCAAATAAATTTTTACTTGCCATATTATATTTTAAATTCATATTAGCAAGCATATCAACATTTATATTTTTCAAACTGTATAGAGAATTTACTACTATATTATTATCAACATGAGCAAGAACTACATATTCACTACTTCCAAGATTCCTACTATTAACATAATTATCACTACTAAGTGAATAATAATTAAGTGCAAGATCTATTTTCTGATTAGATAATGCATCTGATAATTCATCAATATTTTCATATTCAATATATTTATAAGTTGCTCCAGTCATATTAGAAAATCTTGTTAAAAATGTATTAGTAAGTCCTGTAAAATCATTACTTATTTTTCCCTCATAAGGTAAATTATCAATATATCCAACTATAAAATCTTCATCATTAATAGATGCTTTTTCAAGCTCAGTATAATTTTTAACAGTATAATATTCATTTAAAAATAAAGTATTAATTTCTTCATTAGACTTATTATGCCATTTATTATAAAACTTAGACATTATACTTTTTAAATTCATATTGTCTAAATTAAAATCTAAACAATAATATGAATATAAGCCATCCAAATGATAAACTATAGAAAAATCATTTTCTATTATCTCATCTATGTATTTATACATAGGTATAATCATATAGTTTATTTGATTATTTTCAAGAGCTAATTTTAAATCATCAAAATTATTATATTTTCTATAAACGATTTGATTGTATTCAGTCAAATAATATCCTATAACATCTTGATCATTTAATAAAATTCCAATTGTATTATAATTTAAATCTTCTATATCATCTATATCATTATTACCAATAACAATATAATGATCTTTATAAAATATTACATCATCATCATCCACGCCGTTTTTATTAACTAAATCTATTTCAGAAGTATCTGTAGTTACTATATTAAAATTTAAACCAGTATCTGTTTTTAAAGCCGTCAAATAATCATAAAAAACACCACTACCATTATTTGAAAATACCGGATTGTTTGGTTCTACATAAACATCAAAAGATGTTGTTAAATTACTATTTATCCATTTTTTTTCTGCATATGAATAATTATTTATAGTACTAGAAATATAATAAAGTGTTGATAAAAATATTATAATAAGTACTAATATGATTATAACTGATACAACAATATATTTTCTTTTTTTAGCCTTCATTTAAATCACCATACTACCTTTAAACTATTTGGATTTTTTGAGCCAAAAACTGGAAAATTTTCATTTTCTTCACTACCAGAATAAGTAAGAATAAATTGAAGCTCGTAAAATGTTAAATTCTTCTCACCTATCTTATCAAGTGATTTAATAGCTAAATCTTCAGCCTCACTTACTTTAATAGATTCTTTAAAATCTATAATAATGTAAATAATTTTTCCCTCAACTTCTATATTAACACTACCAACACTACTTTCATCTTTATAAATTGATGCAATATCATCATTTAAAGTTTTACTTAATGGATATGATTCTATTCCATCTAATCTATCACCATATTTATCAGTTCCAATACCATAATAAAAATTTTTAAAAAATATAAATCCTATTATAACGAAACAGACAGCTAAAATTCCAAGTAATACCCATAAAACAATATAGTCTTGACTATTACGCCCTTTTCTTTTTTTCATTTTAAAATAAACACCTTCCCTTGGTTTTAAATATTATACTATATTTTATTAAAAATTTCAAAATATTACATTATTATTATTTACTAATAAATAATATATAACCCCTTTATGTTAATTTTATTATACAATATTTATTTATTAATATAAAGAATTATTATTAATTAATATAAAATAAGAAGACTTTATAAAGACTTTTTTGTTTATTTTATAATATTATAAAAACTATAATTATTTTTAATCATACAATAATTGATGATATTGTATAATATACTTTAATAAAATAAATATAAGTATTTAATATTTATTAAGTAAATTATTTAGAAATATTATCATTGCATATATTTATATTTTTTATCATCTTAAAATATGTTATAATACATGCAAAAAATGATTGATATAGTCAAAAAACCAGCAGTAGCTATTATAATTGAAAATGGAAATGCTTTATTAGTTGATATTGATTTGGCTTTTTCTGAAAATGATGGTAAACAATGCAAATTAACTTTAATAGATGGTAATGATTTATATGTAAACTCTAAATCTCTTTTAATAATAAGAGGTAAAGACGCACATGAAAAAGCAAAAATTATTGCTAAAGGATTAATAGATGTTTATGGAACAATTACAGATTACAATAAAGAAATTCGTCTTGTTCTACAAAATAATAAATTCTAATTACCAAAAAAGTATTTATAAATCTTTTCTCATTCAAATTTTAAGCAATAAAAAAGAACACAATTTTGTGTTTTTTTATTTATTAAGTATATCTTTAATTTTACTTATTTTATTTTCATAATTAATATTATTATCATCTTGTGAACTTCCACTACAAAAATAATCTAAAAATGTAAATTTAAAAATCATCCATTCACTAATCCCTAAAAAATATTTAACAATATCATTAATTTCTTCTACATTATCTTCATAAGTACCTTGACCAGATAAAATCAAATAAATTTCTTTGTTATTAAAATAATTATGATGGTAAAATGGATATAATCTATCAATTACATTTTTTAATAATCCTGTAATACTACTCATATATATTGGACTAGCAATAATAATTTTATTTGAATCAATTATTTTCTGATATATATTTTGACTCACATAATCATCTAATACACAAAACTTATCCAGTTTTTTTACGCACGAATTACATCCTAAACAATATTTAATGTCTTTGTGAGACAAAGATATTAATTTATCATTTTCCTTTTTTATATCTTTTAAAATTTTATAACAATTTTGTTCTCTATTACTACCATTAATAAACAAATTCATCATTAATCATCTCCCACTTTTAAAACATATATTCTTGCTTGTCATTAAAATTAATTTAATAAATTCTATATAGTTTACTTCATTTTACTTTAAAATTTACTTTACGATAACTTTACGTCTATCAATAGTAAGTAAAGTTATTTATATATTTTCTCTTTGATATGTTACTATTTTTTAACAATTCCTTCAAAAATAGTATTAGATTTCATAAATGATGTTTCTTGATAAAAATAACATTTTTTAATAATGCAACAATATTATCAACATTTTTTAATTTATTAATCAATTTTTCACATATCTTATTCATAAAACAATTACCTTATTTCATCTTCTTGTTTTCTTCTTTATTAAATCCATAAGCAGGACTAGAATAATTTCTATTAAAAATCCTTTCTGCAAATTCATCACCATACATACTCATTTTATTAATCATATGCTCTTTATATCTAATTGGACTATATTCCTCAATTTTAAAATAATCTTTATTTTTGTATAAATGAAAGAAAAAGTCTGTCATATCTAAATCAATAATAGAATTTATTCCACAATCTAAAGCACATTCACAAACTCTTCTAACACAATCTTGTGCATGATATCCTCCAATAACAATTTTATCTACAAAGCCAAGTTGATTAATTAAATATTGTTCATTTGGATATTTTATATTTTTAGCTTCTTTTTTAGTCCCATCTTCGTTATATCCACTAGCTTCTTTAAAAGTAATATCCGTATATATTATCCTATCATTTGGTTGAGGTATAACTCCATATAAATTTTTATCAGGATATAGTGCAAATATAACTTGATATCCTTTTTCTCTATATCTTTTTTGGATACACTCATTTAATACTGCTAATGAATTATCATTTTCGAACACTTTAGTATATTCTTCAATTGGATATAAATATAAAAATACTTTTTGCATAAGTAATCACCTAATATCATTTTATCATATTTTAACTGATTATTTGCAGTAAAATGTATTTATCTTTATCAAATTTATTTTTTTTATTATAGTAAATTATTTATATTTCATATTGCTTTTTATTAATATTTGTTGCTATATGAAAATAATCATTTCTAAACATATAACCGATATTTTTAATTTTTTATTAATATTAATTTTCTTAATAATAATTTCACCTTTTATTTTTTCTTTTATTAAAAAATGACAAATTTACATTGTATTAAAAACTACAAATTACTAAAAATACCATTATTTAAAATTTTCGTGTATTACATTTTTTATGCAAGTAAATTGCAAAAGATTAATTTCTAATAATTTATTTTTAAATTATCATTAATATAAATTTTTTATTTCATTCATTTAAACCGTCTTTAAATAAAAATTATTATTTATACATAAGAAAATAAGATTAAAAATAAGAATAATTACTAATAATAATTTTATACAGGTCATCAATTGATATATTAATATTGTTGAAATAAATATATTTATTATTTATAGACTTAATATTCAATTTAAATATTTTTATATTTTTGTAACACTTATAATAATCTCAAATTATTCTATGGTTATTTTTATTTGTTAGTTCTCGTAAAACCCATACAAAAGTATGAGTACTTCTTTCAATAATGCGAACAACACACAAGTTACAATTTTTATTTTTTTTCTAATAAAGTTATATATGAATCATTATCAAAATTCAATAGCAATATAGAAAATTTGTGAAATTTAGTATATAATAATTACACATTTATACTTTATGGAGTGATTATATGTTAAAAGAAATAAAAATAGAATTAACTAATAAATGTGCTAGGAATTGCAAGCATTGCTCTAGTAATGCTACTAATAATATTGATAATCTAAAAGAATTAGACTTTGATAGTATTTATAAAATTATTAATGAAGCAAAAATGATGGGTGTTGAAACTATCGTTTTTACTGGTGGTGAGCCTTTAATGTATGACAGACTTTCTGAACTTATTGAATTAACTTCAAGATTAAAAATGAAATCAACTATTTATACATTTGCTTATAGGACCGATGAAACATTAAACAAATATAAAAACCTAATTGATTTAGGATTAAACAAAATTATTTATTCACTTGCTGATTCACTATCTGATGAAACAGATATTTCTAGTTATGATATTAAATATTTTTTTGATAGAACATTTGAAAACAATAATGCAAAATTGGGATTTCATTATACTATTTCCACAGATTCATATTCTAAATTTAAAGATGTTATAATTAGTTCAATAAGTGCATTTAAAAGTAAAAAATATTTTGATAAGGTAAGTTTATTAAGATTTGTCCCTCATGGAAAAGGTACAACTTATATGGATTTATCAAAAGAACAATTACTAGATATTAAAAATTTTTATTTAAATTTTGCTGACAAAAATAGAATTAGACTTGGTAGTCCTTGGAATATATTAGGAATCGAAAATAGTCCTTGTATTATTGCTGATGAAATAATGATAATTGGCTTTGATGGAATCGCTTATCCTTGTGATTCTATAAAATATTTTACTGAATTAGGTATTAGTGGAAATATAAGTGAAAATTCTTTGATGGATATGTATACTTCTGAATACTTTAGTAATATTAGAAATTTTAATACTGATAATTCTTGTTCTTCTTGTGAACAATATTCAATTTGTAAAAGTGGCTGTATAGGTCAAAAAATAATAGCAAATTATACTAATAACAAAGATAAAGTACTAACATTAAAAAGATGTATTAATTCACGAGATCCAAAGTGTATGAGGTAAGAATATGAAGAAAAGACAAGAAGTATATGATTTATATTGGTATTTTGCTTGTGAAAGACAAAATATATTTTTGAAAAAAATAAACGGAGAATCTGCTCCATGGACTGAAGATAAAATCTTACAAGAGTATAAGTTTTGTAATAGTTATAGAGTTAATGATAGAGTTAGCCAATATTTATTAAAAAATGTTATTTATAATGGTAAAAAGTATTCTGATGAAGATATGCTATTTAGAATATTGTTATTTAAGTTATTTAATAAAGAATCTACCTGGGAATTATTATTAAATAATTTTGAGGATATTACTTTAAAAACATTTAATGTAAAAGAATATTCTAAAGTATTAGAAAATGCTATATCAAATGGTATTAAAATATATAATGATGCTTATATAAGTTGTGCTAATAAGGCATTTGGATATGATAGAAAACATGATAATCATTTGGCACTACTTAATAAAATGTTTAACGAAGATAGAATACAAGATGAAATAGTAAAATGCAAAACTATGGAAGATGCATTTAATATTATTAAAACTTATCCTTTAATAGGGAATTTTATGGCTTATCAATTAGTAACTGATATTAATTATAGTGAAGTGGTTAATTGGAGAGAAGATGAATTTACAGTTGCTGGACCCGGCTCACTTCGTGGAATTAAAAAGTGTTTTATTGACAAGGGTAAATTAAGTAATGAAGATATAATTAGATATATGTATAAACATCAAGATGAAGAATTTAAAAGGCTTAATTTAAATTTTAAAAGAATTGGTAATAGAAAATTACAATTAATAGATTGTCAAAATATATTCTGTGAATTAGATAAATATTGTAGACAAGCATTACCAGATTTAAAATCAAATAGAACAAAAATTAAAAAACATTATGTACCAAAAAAAGATAAAATTAATTATATTTATCCATCAAAGTGGAAAATATTAAAAATAAATTAATTAAATAAACATTGAGAATTTAAAAATAATATGTTTATTTTCTTGCAAACTATCTCAAGAATTTGAACATTATCCATAATATTATCTAGATATACTGTAAAACGCCATTTTTGAATATGTTAATAGAAAATAAAATATACTAAAAGATATTATATGTTTAAGTATTAAAATGAAAAAATCAGCAAAAAATTAATAGATTATTATCTAGAGTTATTTAACAATTGCATAAACGAAAATAATGAAAAGATTTGTAAACAAGCAAATAATTATTTCTACTATAAATTTTTTACTACTATATCAAAATTTATTTTTTCAATATTTTAAAATTCAAAATAATTTTTATTAATATTTATAATATAACTTCTTTATATGTATTAGCTTAAATAATATGATTAATACATTTATTAATTATTAAGTGATTAAATGAATATAATTAATATTTTAATTTTCTTAAAAATCAGATTTTTTTTAAAATTATAATAAATGTATAGTGAAAAAAATTAAGATATGCTATAATACATTTCACAAAGAGAGGTTTAATAATGACTTTAGAACAAGCAAAAGAAGAATTAATAAAAAGATATAAATATTTGTATAAAAATGCACCATTAATTTTAGCACCTTTTATGTATGAAGAAACAAAAGAAGAATTTCAAAATAGAAAAAAAAGAATGAAAGAAAAATATAATTTTAAGTGCGAATACCCTTTTATTGGTTTTGATAATATTGAATTTAAAAAATTATATAAAATTTTAGAAGAATTTTTATTATCTGATAAAGAAATTGAAGAAACTACTCTTTATCAAACGCTTGAAAACAAAAGAAATGATAAAGAATTTTTAGAAAAAGTTAAGCATGGGTTAGAATTAGTAGAGAAGAAAAATAAAAGGGATAGCATAATTAAAACAAATTTAAATATTGAGACTATACTCCATAGTGTGTGTGAGTATGTCGATAATCAAATAAAAGATACAAATAACAAAAATAATAAGTTGAAAGTTCTTGATGAATATTTTAGGTTATTTAGATATGACAATACTGGAAGAGTAATATATGGTGGAAGAGAATTATTAATAAAAGATATGAATAATTTCATTATAGTATTACCAACAACTAATATAAATAAATCAAAATTATCTAGAAATAAAGAAGACTTAGGAATTAGAAAAAATTCATTTATAACAGCAATTGCTAAAGGTCCGCACTATGATAATAATTTATCAATATTTACTGAAGGAGAAAAACAAGAGGTTTATTTAATGTTTCATGATGAATTACCTTGCGATTTAGAAATAGATTGTAAATTGGAAGATGAATATTTTAAGTCAATCACAAATACAAGATTAATTAGACCTGAAAACACTAATCCTTGTGAAAAATCATTTCTTATTAAAGAAAACGAAATATTTATAAACCCTAATGATACATTATATAGATATTATCAAGTATGTCCTCATTGTGGATTTATTGTCAATATACCAAAAGAAATATTATCAGATAAAATTAAACAAAGAATAGAAGAAAGATGCAAAAAAGATAATAAATTATTTAGAAAAATGATTTTGTATTCTGAATTATTTAGTTTAGATAAAGCGTCAACACAAGATCAAAAAAAATTACTAAAAAAATAGATTCATTAAACATAATAACTTTTTCTATCAATGAAGCATTGTTTATAAAGTTCTTCATAATTATTATAAAACATAGCTTTAAAATAATTTGTTTAACAATATTTTTTATTTGAAATTTTAAATTATATTATGCTCTATATCATTTACTTTATATTCAAGTATAGTAAACATGTTATTAAGCATTTTAGTTGGTTCTATAATTTATAAGTTAGTGTATAGAAGAACTTTAATTTTTCTTTTTTATTTTTGTAAATGTGATTTTAAATGAGTTCTGCTATTTTTGGTTAAGTTTAAGTTCTTTTATAATTTAAATGTAATCCTGTGATAAGATAACATTAAAGTAATTATTATATAAAAATAAAAAATATTTCAATACATATTGCCAATTTTGTGGTTATATAATAAAATAGTTACTATTAAGAGAAATATTATGTAGAAGAAACTTTAGAGATTACAAAAGAAGTTGCAGTGGTTTTTGAAAAGATGTTTATAATGATGTTGTAAAAGATACCATAGTACAAACCAAAGAAATAAATGAATCTGTAGTATAACTACTTAATAATATTATATTTAGTAAAATGGCTAATACACTTTTTAAATATAGATTAGAAGATTCCAAAAGTAAGTTAAAAAATTAAGTTTAATGACTGAAGCACTAAAATACCTATGATAAAGATAAATTAAAAAATATTTATTTAAATTTGCTAACTAATTAAATGAATGAAAATATGAAGGTCAAAACTCATCCTAATTATGTTGAAATAATAAGATAACTAAAATCTTCAGATACAAAAATCTTTAAAAGATTGCATAGTCATATTTAAATTGCTTGTAAAGATGTAGTTTTAAAGAGAGAAAATGTTAATCAAATATATCATAAAGCATATTCTAATTATATAGCAAAAGAAAAACTTGATTTATTTACTTCAATTACTTATTACGATTATGAGAGTTTTAAGACGGTTGATATTGTGGATAAAAATAAACAAATGCTTTACGATATAAATTACAAATGCGAAAATGAACAAATAACAAAAATAGAAATTCAAAATCAAATTATTATAATAAAATGATTTTGTCAATAGATTTGTAAAAGTTTATTTATAATATAAGGACGTGAAAAAATGAATAAATATTACGAAAATTTAAATGATGAAATAAAAGAATATTTTAGTATCCTATCCCCAGAATTTCCAAAATGGTTACTAGAATATATTGATACTCCTGAAATGAAGAGAATTAGTAAAATTAGTATGAGTTGTGGTACTGATTATTCTAAATGTTTTAATGTTAAATATTGGTATTCAAATTTAGATCATAGCATTGGGGTTGCTTTAATTATTTGGCATTTTACACACGATAAAAAACAAACATTAGCCGGTCTATTCCACGATATTGCTACGCCTGTATTTAAGCATTGTATAGATTTTATGAATGGTGATTCAGAAACTCAAGAATCTACTGAAGAAAAAACTTCTGATATTATTAGAAATTCTTCAAAAATCATGAGTTTACTAAAAAAAGATGGTATAAAATTAGAAGAAGTAGATGATTATAAAATTTATCCTATTGCTGATAATGACACACCAAGGTTATCTGCAGATAGATTTGAATATACTTTTTCAAGTGGATTAACTTTTTTTAGAGTTTGGGAATTAGATAAAATCAGAAAAATATATAACAATATTATGATAACTATAAATGAAAATGGTATACAAGAACTTGCTTTTAAAGATAAAGAAGTTTGCGAAGAATATATAGATATAATTTCAAAGTTATGGCCTGAATGGGTAAATGATAAAGATAGAATAGTAATGCAATTTTTAGCAGACATGTGTAAGTCAATGCATAATGCTGGTTATTTAACAATTGAAGATTTGTATACTTTATCTGAACAAGAAGTAATTGATAAAATTTTAACATGTGAAGATAAATATTTATCAGATTGTTTTAAACTATTTCTAAATGCAAATAAAGTTTATAAAAGTTCAATACCTGTTGATGAAAAATATTGTGTTAATGTAAAATCAAAAACACGTTATATTGTACCATTGGTTCAAACTGATAATGGAGTTGTTAGAATAAATCAAATATCAGAGACTGCAGCAAATCAAATCGCAGAGTATTTAAATTATCCAAAAGGTGGACATTATACATATTTTGATTTTCAATTCGTACCTTACAAAGAGGTAGCTACTAAAAAACTTATTAAGAAAGACAATGCCAGATAGCTGAAGTTGTAAAATAAAAGTAGACACAAAAAGATGTGTTTACTTTTTCTTTGGTATAATTTAATAAAGAAGATGAAAAAATGCAAGGAAGACCTAAAGGTGGAAAAAATAAATATTACTCAAAAGAAGAAAAATTGAAATATATAAAGCAAATGCTTGAAGGTAGAAGTTGTTGGGATATTGAATGTAAAGATGGAATTGGACACGCTATAACAAACAGATAGTTAAAAAATTATAATGATTTGTGAGAAACGGTTCAGAAAATAAAAAGAAACCGGGTAATTCATTATGCAAATATTCAAATAAGAAAACTTTAACAGATATTGAAAAACTTCAATATGAAAATATGAAATTAAGAATAGAGAATGAACGATTAAAAAAAGGATACCTTGTGAAAGGAGATGGTTCAGTTGTAGTGTTCAAGAAATAAAGCAAAAAGAATTTGAAATAGTTCAAATTCTAAGCGAAGAATATTCAATTAAATCATTATGTGAAGTAATGAATATATCAAGAAGTGGATATTATAAATGGTTAAAAACTAAAGATATTTTAAATAGATATGAAATAAATCGTAAAGATTTAGAACCATTAATCAGAGATATTCATAAAAGAAAGCCGAGTTATGGTTATCATAGGATCAATGTTATTATTCGTAGAGAAACAGGATGGATTGTATCTGATAATTTAGTTCATAAAGTGTGTAAAATTTTAAAAATTAGAAGCAAAGCTAGACATTATAGTGTTTATAAAAAGCCTGGTGATGAATCCATTAAATATCCAAATCTTATTAACAATAACTGGAAAACATCTAGACCATTAGAAAAAATAACATCTGATACCACAATGATTCGGTTTAAAAGACAAAGATATGATTGGACTTATTATGTAGATGCATTTGATGATTCTATAATTGGTTCAGATGTTAAACATTTTTATCATGGAGTTAGTATGTCTAATCATAAATCAGCTTTAGATGACATGCTTAATAACAAAATAAAAAGAGGATATAAAATCCAAGAGACTATTTTTCACTCAGATCAAGGCACAATATATTCCTCAGTGGCATTTAATAATGCACATAAAGATTATAACATAAAAAGGTCAATGTCGAGAATAAGAACTCCAACAAATAACCTAATAATTGAATCTAAAAATGGTTGGTTAAAGAAAGAAATGTATATTGATTTTAATCAAAATGATTATGATACTGTTGAAAAATATATTAATGCGATTATATACGATCATAATTATTTAAGACCTAGTTACGCATTAAAATATAAAACCCCAATTGAATATAGAACTCAATTAGGGTTTAAATGAATATCTTTTAATTGTCTACTTTTTATTGACAAGTTCAGCCAGATAGCATTGTCTTTTTTATTTTAGTCCAATTGATTGATCTTTTTTAAAATAACCTGGATAATGAAATTTTTTGACCTAGTTAAACAATTGATATTTTCTACTCTGATTTGCAAATAAAAAAATATTTTTCTCATTAAAGAATATATATAATTATTTATTTATAATCAACTTAAGAGACACTCAACAATTTTTAAACTTTAATACTCTATTATTAAATTTATTTCATTTTGATTTATGTTAAGACATGTTTACTTTGCAATATATATATTATTTACTTTTTGTTTTTACTAAAAATATTTTTTTAGTAAATCCACCTCTTTTTTCGCGTTTTTCATTCATAATAGAAATAATGGAAGACAAAGAGGCCTCTTCAAGACTACTAATGGTAGAAATTATCTCTAACATATCGGCTAGTTCTTCAAGTCTTTCATGTTGATTTTGAGCAGTTAAAAATTCGTTGTATTCTTCTAATAATTTTTTTCCAAGTTCAATTTTATATTCATTGTCATCTAATTTTCTTATAACTACTTTCTGTCCATCATTTTCTATTATTTCTGGAATCTTATCTCTAACTAATTTATTATATATTGTTTCCATATAATCTCCTTATTAATTTTATTATCATATTTATATTTTAGCATTCTTATACTTCACTGTAAATATAAGATAAGTATTATTATCATCAATTTTATAAATAACAATATTAATAGCCTTTTTTATATAATAAGTTTGTTCCCCTACTTTTACTAAATTCTTTCTACAAATTTGATATTTTTTAACTACCAAATTCAACAATCACTTCATATTTTCTTTCAACCATTTTACAGTATCTTTAAGTGTATCTTCCAAGTTTCTATTTTTAAAATTTAATTCTTTTTTTGCCTTTTCATTAGAAAAGTTAGAATTTGAAGTTAATGTGTATAAAGAATATCTAGTAAATAATGGTGTCTGTTTTCTTAAATTATAATACAGTTCACAAAATGGTGCTAAAAGTTTTACTATCCACACTGGAAATATTAATTTTACTTTTTTAGTATGATTTACACTACTTACTATATCTGCTAAATCTTTAATAGATATGTATTGATTAGATAAAATATAACATTGTCCTTTTATTCCTTTATCACAAGCATTAATAATTCCATCTGCAACATCTCTAACATCTACAAAATTATATCCACCATTTACGCAAATAGGAAGCTTTTCATTGATGATATTTTCTATTAGTTCTGTTAAATGACTATTTCCAAAATCATTTGGACCTATAATTCCAGATGGATGTATAATACAAGCATTTAGATTTTTGCTTTTTACCATTTCTAATACATATTTTGCTGCTTCAGCTTTGCTCTTAGCATATTGTCCTTCTACTTTATCAGGGTCGAAATCGGTAATCTCTTTCATTATTTCATTATTTGGCTTTTCTGGAATAGCATGAACGCTACTTACACAAATTAATTTTGCATTTTTTTCTAATACTTTTTCAATTATATTTTTTACACCATTTATATTTACATCATATACTTTTGAATTATATTTTGATTTTATATAAACAATTGCTGCACAATGTATCACAAAAACTTTTGTATTTTCAGTTATATTAAATATTTCTTGTAATGTTTCTTTTTTTGTTACATCTCCATAATATATTTTACAATTAAGCCCTTTTAATGCATTTACATTATCATTTGGCAATACCAATGCTCTTATTTCATTTTCTTTGTTTTGTTCTAATTTTCTTACTATGTTATTTCCTAAAAAACCATTCGCTCCTGTTATAATATATATTTTTTTCGTAATATGATCATCTCCACACTTATAATTTATCAGTTTTTAAAAATCTCCTTCAATATACTCCATAGAATAATCTCCAATAAATATATTTTTATTGTTTTTAGTAGTGTTGCATACTATCATAGTAATATCTTTATCTTTTGATTTATAAATCTTTGTACCATCCTGTAAAGTCTTTTTTAGTTCTAAATTATCAGTAATACTTTTTATTCCATCATCAAATGTTTGATATGCAGTTGATAGATACGTTTTTAATGTAATATCTCCATCTTTTTCTTTTATATAAAATTCTTCAAGATTACTTGCCAAATAAATTGTGCTATTATCAAATGTATAATAACTATTAAACCTTATATCATTATGTACTTGTAATTTGGTAATATAAAATTCAAAACTAGATGAATTGTAGTAAAGGCCGCCTTGTTCAAATCTTATAAATTTAGAACTAGCACCAGTTTGTTTTAAGAATTCCTCTTGTTTTTCTTTACTATTGTCTATAAGTAATACTTCTACAACATTATTATCCTCATCAAGTGAGTAAGCACCTAAATTACTACGATCCACTTTTTCGTTTTTAAAATAATCACTTACTTTATTATAAGTATCTTTTAGATTATCGCTATTTTCTTCAATAGGCAAAGTGTGGGCTTCCCATTTAAAACGAGTTATCTGTGTTACACCATCATAAATATCAGTTTCTACTAAAATTCCTATATTTTTTTTATGAAAATTTGAATAAGTTTTTGTTATTCTTATAATAGGGCTGTTATTAAATATTATAGCTTGCGCTGTATCTAATATTATTACTCCTACCAAGACACCAATAACAATTATAGTGATTTTTAAACTTTTTTTCATAAATCTATCCTTTCAACAAACTTCTATATTTTATATTATATCACTTTTTAAGGCGATTTAATAGAGCTTGAGACAAAATATAAAGTAATTCATCACTTGCAAAATTAACTGAAAAGACTATAATTCAAAGTCTTCTTGACCTTTATCTTTATGTTTATTATTTTCTTTATTCCAAATATAATCATCAAAATTTGAAATTTCAACATACGGGAGAGATAACATTACATCTAATTCCAAATTCACCATATCTAGATGCTATAAATCAATTATTCCTGCACAATTGATTAAAGTATCGATTTTATCTAATTTATTTAAAATTAATTTTATATCACTATCATTGTTAATATTACATACAAAATAATTTATAGAGTTGCCAGATTCCTCATTTTCTTTTCAACTACTTTATAAATAATGTTAATTTTGCTATTTTTTACACTAAAATTTTCAACATAAGTTTTATTTAATACTTGTTCCAATTTCATATTTTTTACAAATATTCCTAAAAATCATAAAATTTTATTACTGAATCATTAAATACTCATACATTAAGTTCAATATCATCTATATTTTCTTTACTTAGCATTCTTTTAAGAAGTAATATTACATTTTACCATCAGCATTAGTAGTATATATATCATCATTTAGCACAATCTAGGAAAGCATCATTTCCTTCTAAAAAGGTCATTAACTTTTCACAGTCAAAAATGCACCTTGTTATTCTGTATAATTTTAAAGCGACTATGTAGTTTATTTTTTGCTTTTAATATCTTCTTTAAGTCTTTAAAATTCAAGTCTTAAATTACTAGTTTAGCATTTATACCAGCATCTTTGTAATAATTAATCTTTAAACTTGCAAAGAGCTTCTAATCGTTCTTTTTGTTCTATCAAACTAAAACCTTCACGAGCTTTACTTACTCTTAAATATAATCCACGAATTCTTTTCTTATTATCCATAAATTTCAACTCCCTTTTTTTTAAAAAAAGGGAGTCAAAAATACTAGCTCTAATACTTTTGACTCCTCTTAAATAACAAATATAACTTTTTTAATCATATATAAAGTTCTCCTTTATTGGTGTATTACTATATATTTTTATTTATAACTTGTCAATTACATATTTATGTAATAATTTTAATCTTAATGTAATCTTCTAATTGGGATAATTTAATCTTATTAGATAAATTTTCGATAAATATGTCATTAGAATAATTAAAGGCAAGAAATGTAGTGTTATTAATGATTATTCTATGTGGTTCAATATAGGTTAGATTTGTTTTTTCTATTTTTCTAACATTACCATTAATAATAGTGTATTTTACTTTACAAAAATCACATATGAATTCAAGTTTGTTTTTTAACGATTCTTCAACTAAAATTTCTTCTTTAATAATATTTACCATAATACCATCCTTTCTTTTTAGAGTAGGATAGTTTCTTATAACACAAAAAAACTAATCCATTTCTGAATTAGTTATTTATCAAAACTCGAAAAGTTCGAGCACATTTCACTATGGAGCGAATAGCATACAAGTTACGAACTATGTTCTCTTTCTAAGAATATTATATATGAATTATTATTAAATTTCAATGGAAATATGGATAAATTAGATGAACTAATAGTTGATATGAAAAACAAATATCTCCGTCCAGATAAATAAAAATAATTTTTGTAGAA
>CALVQT010000003.1 GCA_944358375.1 uncultured Bacilli bacterium | reverse complement strand
CCTCAAGTAGCATATTATATATTACCCGGGACATTTTCCCAAGTTATTACTTAAGACATTATCATAAAATAATCATACATACAAATGAAAAAATAAATAAAAAATTGACTTTTATATAGAAATATGATATAATCTATGCGACATCGCAGGGATATTTATTATTAAAAAGGGGGATTAATTATGGAAGGTACAATTATATTAGATGATAAAAAACTAAATGTAATAGTTGATTTTATTAATGAAAATTTTGATAATGATTTAAATATTTTAAAGATAATTAAAAACTATAGAAACTTATTAATTTTTTTAAAAAATAATTCATATTCTATTAATTTAATAGAAGCTGATGTATTATTTTCAAAATGTCCAATTTTAGCAGATAATATAGCAATATTATCAGAAAATTTAGATGATATTGATGAAAGTGTAGTTAGTTTATTTGAATATTGTGAATTAAATATAACTATGAATAAATCAAAAGATATAGTCAAAAAAACGAATGGTAAAAGAACAGCATATATCGAAAAAAATTATAATCCTGCTAACGAATATTATAATTATGTTGCACAATTTGATGTTTTAACTAAAGAAGAAGAGTATAAATTATTTGAAAGATATAAAAATGGTGAGCAAGAAGTTTATGATGAAATTGTTAATAAAAATTTAAAATTGGTTCTTTATGTTGCTAGAAAATTCAGAGGGTTAGAACATGATGATCTAATTCAAGCAGGTAATATTGGGTTACTTAAGGCAATAGATAAGTTTGATTATACTAAAGGATATAAATTTTCTACATATGCTGTTTGGTGGATTAAGCAAGTAATTAATAGAGAACTTTATGATATTAAGAGAAATATAAGATTTCCTGTGCATTTTGCGGAACAATATCAAAGAATAGGAAAAATAAAAGAAAATTACATTAATGAGCATGGACATAATCCTAGTATTGAAGAATTGTCTGATATGTCCGGTTTATCTATTAAAATTCTAAATGATATAGAAAAATATTCACGTACTACAACAAGTTTAAATGAATTAGTTGGAGAAGATGAAAATATAGAATTAGGAGAACTTATTCCAGATGTAGAAATGGATATTGAAAATGAAGTAATAAATAGTGTAGAGTATAGTGATTTTAGAAAGTTTTTTGAAGAAACAACTGAATTAAGTCCAAGAGAAAAAAAAGTATTGGAACTTAGATTTGGATTTTATAATAACAAAATATATACATTAGAAGAAGTTGGTAAATACTTTAATGTTACTCGTGAAAGAATAAGACAAATTGAATCAAAAGCTAGAAGGAAATTAAAAAAAGCATATGAAAATAAAGCAAATAATAACAGAAAAGTATTAGTTATTAAATAATGTGGGGATAATATGCTTAATAAATTAGAAAAACAAGATCTTTCAAAAGTAATAAAATTTATTAATAAAAATTTTTCTGATGAAAATACAAAATCATCACAATTAAACAATTATAAAATGCTTATATATTTTATGAAAAAAGTAAATATATCTTTTGATGAATTAGTAGCTGATGAATTGTTATCATCTTCTAATAAAGTAGTTAAAATGGTAGATGTATTATTAAAAATCAAAAATTTTGAAATAGAAGATGAAATATTTGAAATATTTGCTCAAACATATAAAATAAATAATGGTTTTAATTTTGATATTAAAGATCTTAGTTCAGTTAAAATTTATTTAAATGAAATTAGTCAATATAGAAGATTAACTGATGAAGAAGTATCAAAATTAAGTGAAAGAATAAAAGCAGGAGATCAAACTGCAGTTGATGAACTAATTGTTCATAATTTAAAATTAGTTGTATTTTTGGCTAATATATATAGGAAAAAAGGTTATGATTTTGAAGAAGCAATAAGTAACGGAAATGAGGGACTTATTAAGGCAGCATATAAATTTGATTCAACAAAAGGATATAAATTTTCTTCATATGCAGTTTGGTGGATTAAAAGATTAATTATTAAAAGTAACCAAGAAACCAAAAGAACAATTAGATATCCAGTTCAAGTTGAAGAGGATAGCAATAAAATAAAATCATTAATTGAAGAATATCAAAAAAATACAGGAAATAATGTTTTAAGTTATGAACAAGTTGCTAAAGAATTGAATTTAACAGTAAATAGAGCTAGTACTTGTATGAATCTTCCAATTACAATTTCTATAAATACTCCATATACTGCATGTGATGGAGATAAAACTACGATAGAAGATATAATTTCTGATGAAAATGTTAATATAGAAGAAAAATTTGTTAGTGAAGAAGTGAAAAGAAAAATTAGGATAGCACTTAAAAATTCTACTTTAGACGAAAGAAGTAAAAAAATAATTCTTATAAAATTTTTTAGTGAAAAAAAATATACTGATGAACAAATTGGTAGACTTTTTAATATTAGTGGTTCTAGAGTACAACAGATAATTAAAAGAAGCCTAGATAGATTAAAAATTAATAAAGATATAAGAGAATTATATTATGGACAAAAAAACTATCAAGATCCAGAATATTTATATTATATTAATTCTAAAGGAAATTTATCTAAAAGAGTGAAACTTTAATTTCATTCTTTTTTTTTGTCATTAATTTACAATATAAATAAAAAATGATAAAATAAAAATATATTAGATAGTGAGGATTATACCATGAGAAGTGTTTATATTCATATTCCGTTTTGTAATAGTATTTGTTCTTATTGTGATTTTTGTAAAGTATTAAATAATAAGCAATGGGTAAGTAATTATTTAAGTGCTCTTGATGATGAAATTAATAAGTACTATGAGGGAGATATAATTAAAACTATATATATAGGTGGAGGTACACCATCATGTTTAGATATAATAAGTTTAACTAAATTATTTCAAATAATTAAAATATTTAAAAAAAGCAATAATTGTGAAATATGCATTGAATGTAATGTAAATGATATAACTCCTGAATTATTAAAATTATTATCATTAAATAATGTTAATAGAATAAGTATTGGTGTTGAAAGTTTTAATAAATATAATTTAAAGTTTTTGAATAGAAAACATGATAGAAAAAGTATTTTTAAGAATATTGAATTATGTAAAAAATATGGATTTAATAATATAAATGTTGATTTAATATATGCACTTCCTACAGAAAATCTATCAGTATTAAAAAAAGATATTGCTTTATTATTGAAATTAAATGTAGAGCATATTAGTACATATTCATTAATTATAGAAAAACACACAATGTTATATAACAAAAATGTTAATAATATTGATGATGATTTAGATTATAAAATGTATAAATATATATGTAAAAAACTTAAGAAAAAAGGTTACAATCATTATGAAGTAAGTAATTTTGCTAAGACAAATAAAGAAAGCAAGCATAATTTGACTTATTGGTCAAATATGGAATATTATGGTTTTGGTCTTGGAAGTCATGGATATATAAATAATGTTAGATATGAAAATACAAAATCATATAATTCATATATAAAAGGAAATTATAGATTAAATGAAGTTTTAATATCTAGCAGAGAAGAAATGGAAAATGAGTTAATATTAGGTTTTAGAAAATTACAAGGGATAAGTATATCACACTTTAAAAAGAAATTTGGTGTTGATATATTTGAAGAATTTAATTTTAATGATGTAATAAAAAATAAATATATAATAAATGAAGATGATATGTTATTTATACCTGAAGATAAAATATATGTAATGAATGAAATATTAAATAAAATTATGTGAGGAAAAAGATGAAAATTTTAAAATTAACAAAGGGGATTAGAAAATATATAATAATTATGACAATATTTTCCATAGTTCAAGTTATTAGCGAGTTATATTTGCCTAATATAATGAGTGATATAGTTGATATAGGAATTTCAAATAGTGATAAAATTTTTATTACAAAACAAACATTATTAATGATTGTTTTTACTTTAAGTGCATTAATTTCTAATATTATTGTTGTTTATGCCACATCAAAATTTTCTAATTATTTTGGATATAATATAAGAGATTCATTATATAGAAAAATAAATAGTTTTAGTAAAAAAGAGATAGATGAATTTGGAGCATCTACATTAATAAATAGAAGTACAAATAATGTTAGTAATATAACATCTACTTTTTCATATGGATTAAGAATAATAATATTTGCGCCCATTATGGCAATAGGTGCGGCATTTATGTGTTATAAAAAAGCTTCAATTTTATCTCCGATAGTTGCAAGCGCACTTATTTTATTATCACTAGGACTTATAATCATATTTTCAATCGTTTATCCTAAATTTGAAATTGCACAAAAGTTAATGGATAAAATAAATGCATCAGCAAGAGAAATTTTATCTGGGTTAAGAATTATTAAATCTTTTAATAAACAAGAATATTTTAAAAAGAGATTTGATAAAGTTAATGATGAAAATAAAAGATTAAATGTATTTTTAAATAAAATATTATATTTAATACAACCAATGATGTTATTAATAATAAATATATCTACAATTTTAATTGTTTATGTATCTATTGGTTTTATTAGTAGTAAACAATTAGAAATTGGTTCTATGATGGCATTTATTCAATATTTAGCAACTATTTTAGTTAGTTTTCTTATGCTTTTAGTAATTATATTAAATATTCCAAGAGTAATGGTATCATTTAAAAGAATAAATGAAATACTAAATGTAACACCATCAATTAAAAACTCTGGAAATATAAAGCTTAAAACATTAGAAAGCATTGAATTTAAAAATGTTTATTTTAGATATGAAAATGCTCATCGCGATATGTTAAAAAATATTAGTTTTAAAATAGTTAAAGGAGAATTCGTTGGAATAATAGGCTCTTCTGGTAGTGGAAAAACGACTATTGCTAATTTATTATTAAGACATATAGATGCTTCTAGTGGAGAGATATTAATAAATGGTATTGATATTAAAGAATATAATATTGAATCATTAAGAAATTTATTTGCTTATACACCTCAAAAAACTTCTTTATTTATTGGTTCAATAAAAGAAAATTTATCATTTGGTAATAAATATAATTTAAGTGATTTAAATACTGCTGTAGCAAGTGCTCATATTGATGATTTTATTATTAAAAATGAAGAGGGATATGATTATTTAGTTGGACAATCTGCGATTAATTTATCAGGTGGGCAAAAACAGAGAATGTCTATTGCAAGAGCTTTATTAAGTAAAGGTGAATGTTTGTTACTTGATGATTCATTTAGTGCAGTTGATAATATAACTGATAAAAAAATAATGAGAGATATCATAAATGAATATAGAGATAAGATGATTATTCTTATTACTCAAAAAGTAAGCAGTATAAAAGATTGCGATAAAATAATTGTTATTGAGGAAGGAAAAATTGATGATATAGGAACATATAAAGAACTACAAAAGAATAGTGATATATTTAATGAATTTATTGTTTCAGTTAAGAGGGAGGTTTAATATGAAAAAATATAATAAAGAAAAAACTTCTCTAAAAAATATTATTAATAAGTCATATAAAATTATAAAAGATTATAAAAAGTCTTATTTTTTGATAATATTATTTTGTATATTAGCAGCAATTTTTAATTCTTTAGCACCATATTTTTTAGGATTTGCAACAGATAGTTTATATAATTCTTTAAGTAAAGATATATCCTTTGATATTACATATATTACAAAAATTCTTATGATAGTATTATTTTGTTATTTAATGGATGCAATTTGTACTTATTTTAAGAGTTATTTATCTAGTGAATTAGGTCAAAAAATTGGCTACGAATTAAGGAAGAAAATTATATTCAAAGTAAATAAAATAAAATTATCTAAATTAGATACTATGAAAAAAGGAGATATCATTAGCAATATAACTAATGACATTGAAAGACTTACTGATAATTTAACTGGAATAATACCAGATTTAATATATAATATATCTTTAATAATAGGTATATCTATAATGATGTTTGTATTAGATATAACTCTTGGTTTAATAAGTATATTGGTTATTCCTATTACATATATAATTTTATCTTATATAGTCAGTAAAACTCAAAAGTATTTTGAATTAAATCAAAAAGCAATTGGAAGTGTTAATGCTTTTGTTGAAGAAAGTGTTAGTAATAATGATGTAATTAAATCTTTTAATGAAGAAGATTATTTTATTAAGAAATTTAATAAAGTAAGTAAAAAATTAGCAAATTATGGTTTTAAAAGTAGTTTTTATAGTTCATTAGCTGTACCACTTAATAAAGCATTAGGCAATTTTAATTATTTAATTGTTGTTTGTATTGGTGCAATCAGAGTAATAAATGGACAACTTAGATTTGGGGCTATTCAATCATTTATGCAATATTTAAAAGATTTCAATAAGCCAATGAATGTAATATCTCAAGTAACATCTAATTTACAAATGGCTATAGCTACTATTGATAGAATAAGCGAGATATTATCGCTTGAAGAAGAAAATAATGGATATATTGATGATATTACATTTAACTCTTCTATTGAATTTAAAGATGTGAGCTTTGGCTATGTAAAAGGTAAACCAGTATTAAAAAATTTTAATCTTAAAATTAATAAAGGAGAAAGGGTTGCTATCGTAGGTAAAACGGGAACTGGAAAAACAACAATAGTTAATCTACTTATGGGATTTTATGATAATTATGAAGGTCAAATATTAATAGATGGTGTAAGTATTAGAGATTTAGATAAAACTTCATATAGAAAATTAATTAGTATGGTTTTACAAGATGTATGGTTATTTGAGGGAAGTATAAAAGATAATATAATATTTGATACTAAAATATCTGATAATAAATTATCTACGGTATTATATAAGTCAAAGATATCATATATGATAGATGGGCTTCCTGGTGAATTAAATTTTTTAATAAATGAAGAGACTGATAATATATCTTATGGTGAAAAACAACTTCTTACGATTGCTAGAGCATTAGTAGCAGATCCACAAATATTAATATTAGATGAAGCTACTAGTAGTGTTGATACTAGAATTGAATATGCAATAAATGCATCAATGAATACATTAATGAATAATAAAACATCTATTGTAATAGCACATAGATTATCAACTATTATTGGAAGTGACAAAATATTAGTACTTAAAAATGGTCAAGTATTGGAAATGGGGACTCATAAAGAATTACTTAAGAACAAAGGCTATTATTATGAGTTATATACTAGTCAGTTTGATCTTAATGAAGAAAAAAATTAAATATTTCTGAATAAGAAATATTTTTTTATAAGAAAAGTAGTGTTTTTATTATTTATGTATAATGATATTAATAGAAAGGAGTGAAAATGAAAGATATTGTATTTAATATTATTAATTTTAAATATAAAAAATTAATATTTCCAATAATTGTAATATTAATTTATGTAGTAGGCATAGTATATTTATTTTATATTTATGGTGAAATAAAGGGTACAAAAATAAATAATAATGAAATTATAGCTACTAGTGATATGCTTAGCATTGTTGCTACTAGTGAAGAGGTAAAAATTGACAATAAAATACATGTTGATGTTAAAGGTAGTGTTAATAAACCAGGCGTATATGAAGTGGATAGTGGAAGTAGAGTAATTGATGTAATTAATATTTCAGGAGGTCTTAAAAAAGATGCTAATACTAGGTTTATCAATTTATCAAAAGTATTAAATGATGGAGATGTAATAGTTATATATTCAAATAGTGAAATAGAAAAAGCAAGTAAAGAAGAAAAAATAATTGTAGAAACACCATGTGTATGTGAAAAAATTAAAAATGATGTATGTATAACTGATAATATTGAAGAAGATAATGAAGAAACAAATGAAAATGATAATAAAAATATTATTAATATTAATAGTGCGACTATTGATGAATTGATGTTATTAGATGGAATTGGTGAAGTTAAAGCAAGTGCTATTATTGTATATAGAAATAATAATGGACCATTTAAAACTATTGATGATTTAGCTAATGTAGATGGAATAAGTGAAACGACTATATCAAAAATTAAAGATAATATTACAGTGTAATTATTTTTATTATTTTTTATTAATTATAAATATTATATATATTGTTATATATGTTAATAATTATAAAATTAAAAGTTCTTTTGATATAAATGATAATCAATTTATAGTTACTATTGATAGTGTTAAAATAGATGGAAACAAGTTATCTATAGAATTTAGAGAAAAATTAATAGGAACATATTATTTTGATAAAGAAGAAGATAAAAATAGTTTTAATTATGAAATAGGGGATAAATTAAAAATATATGGAAATCTTAAATTACCTAAGAATAATACAATTCCAAATACTTTTAATTACAAAAAATATTTAAATAGAAAAGGAATAAAATATATTTTAAGTATAGATAAATTTAGTTTAATTTCTAAAAGCAATAATATATTAATTAAATTCAAAAATTATATATATAAAAGAATATCTAATATAGAGCATAATGATTATTTATATGCATTAATACTTGGTAAGACAGATTATATGGACATTGATACATACAATAATTATAGAATAAATGGAGTAACACATTTATTTTCACTATCAGGATTACATGTATCTATGTTTTCAATGATTATACTATGTATATTAAATAAATTAAAAATAAATGAAATATTTTCTTTTATAATTACAACAAGTATATTATTTATATTTTCATTTGTAGCATCTTTTAGTCCATCAATTTTAAGAGCAAGTATAATTTTTATTTTAAATAATATAAAAAAAATATTCAAATTAAATATAAAAACAAAGTATTTATTATATTTAACATTTGTAATATTAACATTTGTAAATCCTAATTATATATTCAATATGGGATTTATCTTATCTTTTACAATAACATATTTTATTATATTAATTGCCGAAAATTATAAAATTAAAAATAGTTTAATTAACATTATAATAATAAGTTTTATTTCTTTTTTAGCAAGTGCTCCGATAATGATAAATAATTCATATGAAATTAATATAATTGGTTTTCTAAATAATGTAATATTTATACCATATGTGACATATATAGTGTTTCCTTTAACATTAATAAATATGATATTTCCTTTTCTAAATGAATTATTAAATATATTAGTAATTATTATGGAAAAGATATCATTTATTAGTACTAATATATTAAATTTAAATATATATTTTTCTAAGTTAAATGTATTTTTAATTTTTATGTATTATTGCTTATTGATATTAATTATTAAAAAGAAAAATAAATTAATAATACCATTTATATTTTTAATCATTTACGCTTATATAAAACCCAATTTTAATAATGATAATTATATTTATTTTTTAGATGTATCGCAAGGTGATAGTATATTAATATTAAATAAAAATAATGAAAGTTTTTTAATTGATACTGGAGGAAAAGTAAATTATGAAAAAGATGAATGGGAAGTGCAAAGGAAACCATTTAATTTAATGATTTCCACTATAATACCTTTTTTTAGAAGTATTGGCCTTAAGAAAATAGATTATTTAATAATAACTCATGGAGATTATGATCATATCGGAGATGCGATTAATTTAATTAATAATTTTAAAGTAAATAAGGTTATATTAAATAATGGAGAATATAATAATTTAGAATTAGATTTTATTGAAATATTAAAGCAAAATAATATACCATATTATAAAAATTTACAAAAGTTAAATACAAAAAATAATAAATTGTTATTTTTAAATAGCATAGATTATAAAAATGAAAATGATAATTCCTTAGTTATATATACTAAAATTTATGAATATAAAGTACTTTTGATGGCAGATGCAGGTGTAAAAGTAGAACATGATTTAATTAATAAATATAATTTAAGAAATATAGATATTTTAAAAATAGGACATCATGGTAGCAATACTAGTAGTGATAAAAAATTTATAAATTTAACAAATCCTAAATATTCAATAATAAGTGTTGGTGAAAATAATAGATATGGACATCCAAATAAGGAAGTATTAAACAATCTAGATAATTCAAAAATATATAGAACAGATCAAGATGGTAGTATTATGTTCAAAATTAAGAATAATAATTTAAAGATTAAGACTTATAGTCCGTAATTGTGAGCAAATATGACATAATAAATATAAAGGTGATTTAAATGGAGAGAATATTAAAAATAATAGGCGAATTAAATGATATAGAATATGATTTTAAAGATGAAAATGGAAACAACTTAATTAATAGTGAAAGTTGGGATAAAGATTTTTCTAAGGTCTATTTTTTATTAAGCCAAGAAGAATTATTAGATCGTAAATGTGGAGTTTGTTGAGATCAAGTCGAACTTGAAAGAAAATTATTTAAAGATTCTAATATAGATTGCAATATATATTTTATTTACATTGATGATAATGAAAATTTGCCATCACATACCTTTCTACGATAATAAATACCTTTTTTTAATTAATAATAAGTATTAACTAATCAATACTAGAATACTAGTTGGTGAAAATAATAGACATAGACATTATAGTGATGAACCAATAGAAAAATTTTAAAAAAATATATATAAAACTAATATTTATGGAAGTATGATGTTTAAATTTAAAAAAGTTAAGATAGAAATTAATATATTTTTACCGTATAAACAACAATATGCAATGAGTTGGTTTTTAGTATAAGCGTTTATTATTTTAAAATAAAAGTAAGATTTTGTTTAATGTAATATAATATTAGGCAAAAATATTAATAAAAAAATTAATATGGGAATAATATATAATAGATAAATTATTGAATCACACACTAGTGTGTTTATATAAATTGAATTGGCACTATTAATAGTGCCTTTTATTTTTAAATAAAAAGTATTATAATAATGTATATGGAAAAAAATGATTTTGAGAAATTAAATATTATTAATGATTTTAAAAAATATATTATATCAAAAGGATACTCTAAAAATACTTTAATATCTTATATAAATGATTTATATTATTTTTATGTGTTTATAAAAAAAGATTTAAAAAGTATTACAGAGGAGGATATAAGAGACTACTTAGAATATTTAAATTTGCAAAAAGAAAAACCATCCTCAATTAGAAGGAAAATAAGTACTTTTAAATCGTTTTATAAATTTTTATATAATAATAATTATATTGATAAAAAAAATTATCCATTAAGTAAAATTTCTTATCCAAAGACAGAAAAAAAATTACCTAAATTTATATATTATAATGATTTATTAGAATTAATTAATGAATCTTCAAAAGATAAAGATGGTATTAGAGATAGGTTAATAATTGAGATGCTTTATGCTACTGGGGTTAGAGTTAGTGAACTTGTTAATATTAAAATAAATGACATAGACTTTAATAATAGAAAAATAGTTGTTTGTGGAAAAGGAAATAAAGAAAGAATCGTTTATTATGGAGAATATGCCGAAGAAATATTAAAAGAATATTTATTAACGCATAAAAAAAATCTTAATAATTATTTATTTATTAATAGTAAAGGAAATAAAATTACAGATAGAGGAATTAGATATATAATAAGTAATATAGTAAATAAATTATCTATTAAAACACATATAACACCACATGTTTTAAGACATACATTTGCAACTGATATGTTAAATAATGGTTGTGATATAAAAGTTGTTCAAGAATTATTAGGACATTCATCATTAAAAGCAACGCAAATATATACACATGTAACAAATGAAAGATTAAAAGAAGTATATTATAAATGTTTTCCAAGGAGTGATAAAAATGAGTAAATTATATTTTAGGTATGGAGCAATGAATTCTGGAAAGACAACTCTTTTATTACAAGTTGCTCATAATTATGAAGAAAGAGGAATGAAAGTAGTAATATTAAAGCCTGTTATTGATACAAAAGGAAATAATAAAGTTGTAACTAGGATTGGTTTAGAGAGAGTAGTTGATCATTTAGTTGAAAAAAATGAAAAATTAAGCACTTATTTAAATTCTTTAAGTGATGATATTGTATGCATCTTAGTAGATGAAGCGCAATTTTTAACAAGAGATCAAATAGATGAATTGTTTATGTTTGCAAAATTAAAGGATAAACCAGTTGTGTGCTATGGACTTAGAAGCGATTTTAAAACAATTTCTTTTCCTGGAAGTTTAAGACTATTTGAATTAGCAGATGAATTAGAAGAACTTATTACTATATGTAGATGTGGTCATAGAGCAAGATTTAATGGTAGAATAGTGGATGGTAAATTTACTATTAATGGTGATCAAGTTGCGATTGATGGAGAAAATGAAATACAATATGAATCACTTTGTGGTAAATGCTATTTAGAAAAAGTATTAAATATTAATTTAGAAAATTCAGAATTGAATGAGTAATATAATTTTTTAAAATTTAATGTAAAAAAATTAAAAAAAAATTAATAAAAAAAAATTACTATGTTATAATAATTAAGTATAAAGGAGGAGATTAAATGAAATACGTCTATATGTTTAGTGAAGGAAACAAAGACATGAAAAATCTTCTTGGTGGAAAAGGTGCTAATTTAGCAGAAATGACAAATATAGGGTTACCTGTTCCAAGAGGATTTACAATAACTACTGAAGCATGTACTGCATACTATGATGCGGGAAAAGTTATCAGTCAAGATATCGTAGATGAGATATATACTAAGTTATCAGAATTAGAACAGATAACTGGTAAGAAAATGGGAGATTTAGAAAATCCATTATTAGTTTCAGTTCGTAGTGGCGCAAGAGCTAGTATGCCTGGAATGATGGATACTGTACTTAACTTAGGACTTAATGATGAAGTTTGTGATAATTTTGCAAAAGCAACTAACAATAGGAGATTTGCATATGATTCATATCGTAGATTTATTATGATGTTTGCTGATGTTGTAAAAGGCTATTCAAAAAGTTCATTTGAAAGAGTTTTAGATAAATTTAAAGAAGATAAAGGTGTTTCATATGATACAGATTTAGATGAAAATGATATGTATGAAATAGCTATGAAATTTAAAGATATATATAAAGAATTATCTGGTGTTGAATTTCCACAAAATCCAAAAGAACAATTAATAGAAGCAGTTACTGCTGTATTTAGAAGTTGGAATAATGAAAGAGCTATTTATTATAGAAGAATGAATGATATTCCATCCAGTTGGGGAACTGCTGTTAATGTTCAAGAAATGGTATATGGAAATAAAGGTGATGATTGTGGAACTGGTGTTGCATTTACTAGAAATCCAGCAACAGGTGAGAAAAAATTATATGGTGAATATTTAATAAATGCACAAGGAGAAGATGTTGTTGCAGGTGTTCGTACACCTAAGTCAATTGACACTCTTGCAGAAACAATGCCAAAAGCATATGAAGAATTTGTAAAAACTTGTAAAATATTAGAAGATCATTATAAAGATATGCAAGATATGGAATTTACTATTGAAAATGGTAAATTATTTATGCTTCAGACTAGAAACGGAAAAAGAACTGCTGCTGCAGCATTAAAAATAGCAGTTGATTTATTTAATGAAGGAATGATTAGTAAAGAAGAAGCTTTATTAAAAGTTGAGCCTAAACAATTAGATCAATTATTGCATCCAAACTTTGATAGTGAAAGTTTGAAAAAAGCAACACCTATTGCAACTGGACTTGCAGCCTCACCAGGAGCAGCATGTGGAAAAATTTATTTCAGTGCAGAAGAAGTAATAGAAGCTGCAAAAAATGGTGAAGATACAATCTTGGTTAGATTAGAAACTTCTCCAGAAGATATTGAAGGAATGAATTTAGCAAAAGGAGTTCTTACTATTCGTGGAGGTATGACATCACATGCCGCAGTTGTAGCTCGTGGTATGGGTAGATGTTGCGTTTCTGGTTGTGGTGAACTAACAATAAGTGAGGAAAATAAAACAATTACAACTAAAGATGGGAAAGTATTTAAAGAAGGAGATTATATTTCTTTAGATGGTTCTACTGGGAAAGTATATGGAGAAAAAATCGCTACAGTTGAACCAGAAATTAGTGGTAATTTTGAAACTTTTATGAAATGGGCTGATGAAAAGAGAGTATTAAAAGTTAGAACAAATGCTGATACTCCAAGAGATGCTCGTCAAGCAATTAAATTTGGCGCTGAAGGAATTGGACTTTGTAGAACTGAACATATGTTTTTTGAAGAAGAAAGAATATTTGCAATTCGTCAAATGATAGTTTCAGAAACAATTGAACAAAGAGAAAAAGCATTAGCAAAATTATTACCAATGCAAAGAGGAGACTTTGAAGAATTATATAAAGAAATGAAAGGATATCCTGTTACAATTCGTTTCTTAGACCCACCACTACATGAATTTGTACCTCATACTGATGATGAAATTAGACCATTAGCAAAAGAACTTGGAATTTCATTTGAAGAGTTAAAAGATAAAATTGCATCATTACATGAATTTAACCCAATGATGGGACATAGAGGATGTAGACTTGCTGTTACATATCCAGAAATTGCTCAAATGCAAACAAGAGCAGTTATAGAAGCTGCTATTAATGTTGATAAGACTGGTATAAAAGTTGAACCAGAAATTATGATTCCGTTAATTTGTGACTCAAAAGAATTAGCATATGTTAAAAATATAGTAGTAGAAACTATTAATAAGGTATTCGAGGAACAAAATTATAAATTAAATTATAAAATTGGTACTATGATTGAAATACCAAGAGCAGCTATAACTGCTGATAAGATAGCACAAGAAGCAGAATTCTTTAGTTTTGGTACTAATGATTTAACACAAATGACTTATGGATTTAGTAGAGATGATGCTGGTAAATTTTTAAATGATTATTATTCTAAACAAATATTTGAAAGTGATCCATTTGCCAAGGTTGATCAATTTGGAGTTGGAGAACTTATAAAAATGGCTGTTGAAAAAGGAAGAAGTGTTAGACCAGATATTAAACTTGGAATATGTGGTGAACATGGTGGCGATCCATCTTCTGTAGAATTTTGTCATAATATAGGTTTAACATATGTTTCATGTAGTCCATTTAGAGTTCCAATTGCAAGACTAGCTGCAGCACAAGCTGCTATCAAGGCGAGCCAAAATTAGAACGCATAAACGTGAAAATTATCAAAAATCAAAAGAACAGAAATGTTCTTTTTTTGTTGGAATAAAAGGAATTAGTTAATGTTTTTTAAAATGTGTTTGTTAAAAATAGTTTAATTAGTTTTATCAAAGAAAATAAAATTACGATTAGAAAATAGTCGAAGTATAGTTAGGGTGGCTATTTTTGGTTGGAAGAAATAAACATAAGAAAGGAGTGATTTATATGTATTATAGAAAACCAAAATTAAAAAATCTTTCACAAGGAGCTCGACTTGAGTATGTTAGAAGATTAAGACACATGAATGAAGATGATGTTGCTGAATACTTTGAGTTTGGAGGAATGTATCCTCGTAAAACTTTTAAAAGTTATGAAACCAACTATAGAGAACCAAGTAAAGAAAGACTAAAAGATATAGCAGAGTTATATGAAGTAAGTATTAATTCAATAAAAAAATATGACTTTAATAATCCAATAGATGTAATCTATAGTCTAATGTGGTTAGAAGAGGAATTTCCATATTATGAAATAAATTTTGATTGCGATAGTTATAATAAAACAGAATACAATGAAATTGTTATAAAGACTATTAAAGAATGGCAACAAATGAAAGAAAAAAGGGAAAATTTAGAAATATCTGATGATGAATATCTTGAATGGAAACTAAACTTTGAAATTGAAAATA
Source organism: uncultured Bacilli bacterium (assembly GCA_944358375.1). The sequence continues at coordinate 90,650 of CALVQT010000003.1, read as the reverse complement.
ATGCTTATTAATAATGTAGTCAAATATATTAGATTATTATGATATAATATAATGTTAAAGGAGGTAAATATGAAAAATACATTATCCAAACATAGTCCGCATTTATTATCAGAAATAGATTATGAAAAAAATAAAGATTTTGATCCAAGTAAGGTTGGATTTAGTTCTACGACAAAAATTTGGTGGAAATGTAAAAATAATCATTCATATTATGCCTCTATAGGTTCAAGAACACGTGATAAAGGAACAGGATGTCCGATATGCGCAAATCAAAAATTATTAAAAGGATATAATGACTTAAAATCAAGATTTCCCAAAATTGCTGAAGATTGGGATAATGAGAAAAATTATCCGATTAAAAGTGATGATATTTTTCCTGGAACAAAGAAGAAATATTGGTGGAAATGCAGTAATGGCCATTCATATTATAAATCACCAGCAAGTAGAACAAATTTAAAAACCGGATGCCCAATCTGTGCCAACAAAGAAGTATTGAAAGGATATAATGATATTGCAACTACTAATCCTAAAATATTAGATAAATGGAATTATGAAAAAAATAACGAATTAGGAATATATCCGGATTCTGTAACAAAAGTCAGTGGGAAAAAAGTATGGTGGAAATGTGAAAAAGGACATGAGTGGTTAGCAACTATTGCACATATTACGTATGGTAGAGGATGTCCAATTTGTAATACAGGTAAACAAACATCATTTCCAGAACAAGCAATTCTATATTACATAGAACAAATTGATAGTTCATGTAAAAGTAGGTACAAAATAAATGGTAAAAACGAACTTGATATTTATATTCCAAAATTAAAAATAGGAATCGAATATGATGGATATAGATGGCATGGTAGTGGTGAAAAACAAATCAGTGATTTTGAAAAAGAAAACTTTTGGAATAGTAGAGGTATAAAAATTATAAAAATAAAAGAACAAAACAAAAGAAAGTCTCAGCTTGAAAAAGGAGACTGGCTAAAATTAAATAATCATTATTATATTAACGATGAAGATTATCCAGCTCTACAAGAAGTTATTATTGATATTATAAAAAATATATATAATAAAGAAATAATAATAAATTTAGATGCTGATAGAGACAAAATATATAACAATTACTTATTCAAAGAAATAGATAATAGTCTAGCAAGTAATAGTAAAATAATTAAATACTTTGATAAAGAAAAAAATCTTAATGTGAAACCAGAATACATTACAAGAAGTAGCGGAAAAAAAGTGTGGTGGAAATGTGACAAAGGCCATTCATTTCAAGCTCCGGTCCATTCGATAGATCAAGGAATGTATTGTCCAATATGTAGAGAAGAACTAATAAAAAAAGGCGGTTTGATTCCACTTGACGAAAAATACATAAAAAGATTAAAATTTTCTGATGATATTAAAAGCTTAGCTTTAGATTCTCCTGATATCGCCAAAGAGTGGGATTACGATAAGAATTATCCAATAAAGCCAGAGAATGTTGTTTCTAGATCAAGCAAAAAATTTTGGTGGAAATGTTCTAAATGCGGATATGAATGGCAAACAACGCCGTTAGTTAGAACTAGTGGTAGAGGATGTAAAAAATGTGGTTATCAATCTGCATCAAAAAAAATGTCTAAACCAGTATTACAATTTACTAAAGAAGGCGAATTCATTAAAGAATATCAAAGTATTGATAATGCAATAAAACAAACAGGCATTTTACATATTTCAGATGTGTGTAGATGTGAAAGAAAAACGGCTGGTGGATATATTTGGAAATACAAGGAAAAAATATAAAATTATGGAAGTAGAAATACTTCTTTTTCTTATGTCTAAAATCGCATCCTAATAATTATTTATAAAAAATGATAAAGTTTTTATAGAGGTGATTTAATGAAAAGAAAGGTAGCAATATATGCAAGAGTTTCAACAGAACATGAAGCTCAATTATCAGCTTTAGATAATCAAGTCCAATATTATGATAGTATTTTGAAACAACATCCTGATTGGATCCTATATGATAGATATATCGACGAGGGTATAACGGGTACTTCTACTAAGAAGAGAAAGAATTTTATGAGAATGCTAGAAGATGCTAAAGAAGGCAAATTTGATTTAATAGTTACTCGTGAAGTATCAAGGTTTGCGAGAAACACAGTTGATACTTTACAAGAAACCAGGAGACTAAAGAAGATAGGAGTTGAAGTTTATTTTACTGAAGATAATATATGGACATTTAATGATGAAGATGGAGAGCTAAAACTTACAATAATGGCAACACTTGCTCAAAATGAAAGTAAAAAAACTTCTCAAAGAGTAAAAGCTGGCCAAATGATTTCGTTTCAAAATGGAGTGTTCTATGGAACAGGTAATATACTTGGATATGATAAAGTAGGTAAAGATTTAGTAGTTAATGAAGAACAAGCTGAAGTAGTAAGATTTATTTATTCAGAGTATTTAAATGGTAAGGGAACAGTTTCTATAGCAGATGAATTAACAAGGAGAGAAGTAAAAACATCAACCGGGCTAACTAACTGGAGTCCGTCTTACATATCAAGAGTATTAAGAAACCCATTTTATTCAGGAACAATAGTTTATAGAAAATCTTATATGCCAGATTATCTAGAACAAAAGCCTAAAATGAATTGTGGAGAAGTAGAGCAAGTAATTGTAGAAGGTAAACATGAGCCGCTTGTATCAAAAGAAGACTTTAAAAAAGTTCAAGAAATAATGGATGGTCATTCAAAACAAATTAAACTTGGAATTAGACGAGCTAAAGGAACTGCTAAAAATATTTGGAGCAAAAAGTTAATATGTGAATGTGGATCCAATTTCAATAGAAGAGTTTATCATAGGAATAAAACTAACACCACATTTTCTTATGTTTGCTATAACAGAAAAATGCATCCTGATAGTAAATATAAAAATACTGATTATAAATCGTGTGAAGTAAAAGAAGTTCAAGAGTGGAAATTACAATTTATGGCAGAAACAATTTTTACAAAGCTTACACAAGATATGGATAATAGAAAAGAATTAGCTAATAGATTAATGAATGGAGTGAAGATAGATGATCATCCGGAGAAAAAAATAAAACAAAGAATTGATAAATTAAATCAATTAATAAAAAAGGAAACAGCAAAATTAGACAAACTAATAGATACATATTTAGATGATACAATAAATATAACAATGTATGATATATTCCAAAAGAAGTTATCAAGTAGAATAGAAAAATATAAAATAGAAATTAGCGAATTAGAAAAAGAATATAAATCAATAGAACCATTAGAGGTAAGAATTGAAAAACTAAAAAATAATATTCGTAAATTATTAGATATTAGTTATAATGGTGTTGATGAAAAAATAATAGAAGAATTTGTAGATAAAATAATAGTTCATAAAGATTATTTTGAATGGAAGTTAAATTTTATGAATGAAACAATAAAATTAGAGATTGATGGTAAGAGTAAATCAGATTGTCTAATTTTAGAATATAATGATTAAATGATATAATAAGTATGAAGGTGATATAATGAGAAGATTAAATTTAGAACAGGTGCTTATGGTATGTAATGAATTTATAAAAGGTAGAGGTTTTACACGACATTTAAATATGAAACAAGATATTATTGATTATTTGCAAAAATATGATTATATAGCCAAAAATGGTAATTATGGTTATGGACTTAATGATAAATTTTATAATAACTATAAGAAGGATATAGAATCATTAGGTTTAACAAAATTTCAAAAAGAATTAATTAAACATTATAATCCTTATACCCCGGTTTATTTTGATGGTGAACTAATGCATTTGTTTTTAAATAATCCTAATTTTCATTTTTCCTGGAGTGGCTATAGAGGTTATGTATGTTCAACTGATGAGTCTAAACTTGATATTTATATAAAGAATGTTTGCCTTTGTCATGATTTATTTGAAAATAAAATTGTTATTGGAATATTCTTGGTAGATTTGATTGATTTAAATTTTCAATATCAAATAATGCTCGAACCATTTAAGTTGGAAAACATAGATGATAGATATGAATTTCATTACTACAATATAAAAAATTTAATGTATGGTGAATGGTTAAATACGGATGAAGAAGATATATATACGATATTGTTAGAAGGGATAAAAATAGTAAATTATATATTTCAAAAGAAGTATGGTTTTAAATTATATAAAAACGAATATGAGTGTGGAAATCTACAATTTTATATGCCATTATTTTATCCAACAAAGATTAATAGATTTAACTTTTGTATGGAAATATATAAAATTTTTTTAGATAACATTAATAAAAATGGTTTGAATAAAAAAATATTAAATGATTATGATAAGATGCCTAATAAAAATGAGATTGATATTGAAAAGTTAGACAAAAGTGAATATGGATTTTTCACTTTATTTAAATTATACTTTGGACAGTATAAACAATTTGATAAAATTTCATATCAAAAATTAAATGATATTAGAATATTAAGAACAGAGCCTGCACATAAAATATATACTAATGATCTAAATTATGATTATTGTAAAGAACAAGATGAAATATTAATTAATATATATAGAATAATTAATAATATTATTAAAATTGAAGATAACAATTATAGTTATTTAAAAGACTATAAAAATGGAGATTATGTTTGTTTTTATGGAGAACGTGGAGCAATATTACAAAAGAACGGATTTAATTCAAAACAATATAAATATTATGATGGATATTTGAGATTGAACAACGATAAGTTTCAAGTAAGAGATGCTGAAATATTAATAGTTGGGAATAATAAGGAAGAAATAGAATACACATTAAAAAAACATTTAAAAAATAATTCCAGTTTAAACGAAGATGATATAAAATATGTAATTAACATTCTTTTAAATAATAAGAGGTGTATTCCAACTAATAGAGAATTAAGGTCATTTTTTTATGGCCATGCATATATAAAACAATTTTATGGTGAATGCAAAAATTATAAAAAAACCGGAATGAAATTATATAAAGATTTTTTGAAGAAAAATTATAAATACTATATAATATTTGCTGATTCAAGTGAACTATATTGGAATTTTGAAAAGACTCTTCAAATCATAAAAAAAGAAAATGAAAATTTATTTGGATGTGGATTATTACTTTATCTTCTAACAAATAATTTTTCTAATGACGATTCAAATATTTTTATTAAGCAAATTGATAATATGCTATTTTCAAATAATGTTTGGGATTAGCAGAAATGGTCATCATAGTCAAAATAGAACGGTATATCGTTATTTATAGTATTCCTAAGTGTTGTGTGTCACAAGCTGCAATCAAAGCGGATCAAAATTAGAATGCATAAGCGTGAAAAGTATTAAAAATCAAAAAGAACAGAAATGTTCTTTTTTTGTTGGAATAAAAGGAATTGTTAATATTTTTGAAAATATATTTATTAAAAGTATTTTAATTAGTTTTATCAAAGAAAATGAAATTGCAATTAGAAAATGGTCGCAATGGAGTTAGGGTTGCTATTTTTTGAAAAAATAAACATAGGAAAGAAGTTATTTATATGTATTATAGAAAACTAACATTAAAAAATCTTTCACAAGGAACATGGGCTTGATTATGTTAGGAGATTAAGACACATGAATGAAGATGATGTTGCTGAATACTTTGGATTTGAAGGAATGTATCCTCGTAAAACGTTTAAAAGTTATGAAACCAACTATAGAGAACCAAGTAAAGAATGACTAAAAGATATAGCAAAGTTATATGAAGTAAGTATTAATTCAATAAAAAAATATGACTTTAATAATCCAGTAGATGTAATCAATAGTCTAATGTGGTTAGAAGAAGAGTTTCCATATTATGAAATAAATCTTGATTGCGATAGTTATTAGCAAACAAAATACAATAAAATTGTTATAAAGAATATTAAAGAATGGCAACAAATGAAAGAGAAAAGGGAAATTTAGAAATTTCAGATGATGAATATCTTGAATGAAAAGTAAATTTATAAATGTAAAATTTATTTAAATAATTTCAATATAAGTAATATTACTAAAAACAAATGGATTTATTTAAAACCTAAATTTTATGATATAATGGTATTAGGTGATTAATTTGAATATTTATAAATATTTAAATCAAATAACAAAATATATAGATGATAATTTAGAAAATAAAATAGACTATGATGTTTTAGCTAAAATAATGGGAGTTAATTCATATACAATGCAAAGAATATTTTCTTTAATTTCTGGAATTTCTCTAGCTGAATATATAAGAAAAAGAAGATTATCAAATGCTGGTTATGATTTGTATGAAACAAATGCTAAAGTTATGGATATTGCAATGAAATATCAATATGATAATGCTACATCTTTCTCAAGAGCGTTTGAAAATTTTCATAATATTAAACCTAGCCAAGTAAATAAACTTTCAAAACTAAAAAACTTTCCTAGAATTATCTTTAATGAAGAAATAAAAATTACTAATGAATTAGAATATAAAATAGTTGAAAAAGATGAATTAATTTTGTATGGATTAGGCATTAAAACTAATAATGAAAAAATTAGTATAGATGCTCCTGCATTCTTTAAAGAAACAGAATCAAATAATAAAGAAAAATATGGAGAAATAAAATTTGGTATGGTTACTTACGAAGATGAATTAAGAGAAAATTGCAATGGTTATTATGTTCTTTATGATAAAGAAATTGAAGAATTTGAAAAGATAATAATACCAGAAAGCAAATGGCTTGTATTTAGAATTAATTCTCAAAATGCTAAAGATATTCAAGAAATGTCTCATAAGTTTTATTTAGAATTTTTACCTTCTTGTAAATATAATTTAAAAGAAATTCCTGAATTAGAATATTATCATGATGATGTAACTGACTTTTTAGTACCAATATATTGAACTGACAAAATTGGTAATCTAAAAGTCAGTTTTTTATTATTGTTTTTTGCTATAATCTTATATGAGGTGACGAATTATGGGGTTAACCTCAGAAATTTACTTAACTAAAAAATTTGTTTCTAAAGAAGAATGGCTAGAATTAATCAAAACTATATCAAATTATAATGGTATTTTTAGAAGATGGCAGATAATTATTACTAATGATAGAAATCAAATAAGATACTATGTTAAAACTAAATGTAGTTTACCTACTACTATAAATAATTTAAATTCATTTATATTACAACCTGTAAACGAAATAAAAGAACCTAAACCTAGTTATACATTTTTAACTTTACCTAAAGTTGGTAGTAGTATTATTGACTTAATAAATTATAGTGAAATTAGGAATAAAGGTACTCTTAAATATCTTGAAATTAATTTTCTAAAACTATGTGAAGATAAGATAAAATCAAGAATTAAGTTTTATATTAATAGAAAAGGGATAATAAAAAAATATAATGTTATTTTTGCTATTCCAACATGTATATTATCAATAGATTTTGAAGGAAATAAGAGATATTTTTATATAAATTCTCCTAAGTATTTAGAGATAAATAAAATATTACATTTATTAAATAATGATTCTAGTAATGCATTATTATTAGTTGATACATTTCCTTATTTACAAGGAAATTTTTATCTAAGTCAAAATAACTTTAGTTTTGATAAACACACTATAATATTAGGATCATCTGGATGTGGTAAATCTAAATTTATAAGTTTATTAATTAATAATATTAATAAAAATGAAAGTCTTAAAAGGAAATATAAAGTTGTGGTAATCGATCCACATGCAGCACTTGAACAAGATATTGGTGGTGTAGGAAAAGTAATTGATTTTAAAAATAGCTTAGATAGTATAGATTTATTTATTAACAATAATGATGATATTGTTTCATCAACAGAACTTTTATTAGATTTATTAAAATCGTTAATTGCTGATCAATATAATTCAAAGTTGGAAAGAGTATTAAGACATTCTATTCATTTATTATTAACTGATGAATCATTTAATTTTAGAAATTTAAGAAGAATTATTTTAGATTTAGAATATAGAAATGACCTAATTAAAAAATTAAAATATAAATTGTCAGTTAGCATAATTGATTTCTTTTTATCTGATTTTAATGATTTAAAAACTAAATCTTACGGTGAGGCTATATCTCCAATTATAGGTTTTATAGATGAGATGGAAATGATACCTGTATTTAATATGGAACAAAATAGTGATAATTTAAAGAATACTATACATGACAATTTTTTAACATTATTCTCATTAGATAGAACAAAACTTGGCGACAAAGTAACTAAGACAATATCTGGATTAATAATGCAACAATTATTAACTGTAATTCAAAAACAAGAAATAGCTGAACATATAATATTTATTATTGATGAAGTTGCTGTTGTTGAAAATCCTATTTTGTCTAGATATTTATCAGAAGCAAGAAAATATAATTTATCTTTAATATTAGCAGGGCAATATTTTAATCAAATATCAGATAAATTAAAAAATTCAATATTTGCTAATGTTATTAATTACTTTATATTTAGAGTATCAAAACTAGATGCTAATGTATTAGTTGATAACTTCAATATAAAAATACCTCTAGATGATTCTAGAGATAGAAAGATTAAATTATTAACTGAACTTAACAATAGAGAATGTATTGTTAGAATAGAGTCAAATGGTGTATTATTACCTGCGTTTAAAGGAAGTACTTTAGATTATACAAGTATTCCTAGAATTAAAAAGACAAATTTAAATAGTAGCAATAATATAAACAATAAAGATAATTTAAATAAACCTAAAACTAATTTTAGTTTAAATAGTAATGTTAGTTTAAAAGATATTTTAATATCTAATTCTTCAAGTAGAAAGGTTGTGAAAGAATGAATGATAACAAAGCGCTAGAAATTATTAATAAAATATTTAAAAGTATATTTGATAAAGAAAATAATTATTCTTTAGATATGTTATTAGAAAAGTTTGCATTTGATATTAAATTGCCAAAACAAGTAAATGATACAATTACAAATGAGATAACTTGGGCAGATTCTATCAATAGTGGTAGATTTATAACAAATAAAAATATGGAGAAAATGGATGAAGAAACTGGTTGGATGCTTCCTAAAAAAGAAATAAATAATCTCCAAGAATTAATTGACATATGGAATAGTATTAATTTAACTACAACTGAAAGAATTTATGATTCTATTAATGTAGTAAAAAGTGATACTATTTATAGATGTGAAAATGTTTATAGAAGTACCGATTGTAGCGATTCAAAAAATATAATTTACTGTGACTCTTGTGGTAATAGTGAATTCTTACTAGCATCTCAAAGATCTGGTACATGCAATTTTTGTATAAGATGTGATGACTCTAAAGATTGTAGTAATAGTTATAATGTCATTTGTTCTAATAAAGTAAGCAATTCATTATTTATCCAAGATTGTTTCGATTTGTATGAGTGTATGTTTTGCTCACATATAGCATCAAAAAGATTTTGTATAGCAAATATGCAATTTGAAGAGAAAGAATATTATGAAATTAAAAAATTGATTATTAAATGGATTTTAAATTCTTGAAATCTAATAGTTTAAATTTTTATTTTAGACATTCTTGTCTTTTCATCATATTAATCTATTTTTTTATTATTTTGTTATTTTTGTTTTCTTAATTCTTGTTTTACTTTTTTAAAATCTTCTAACTTCATCTTATTTCTTTTCGTTTCTATAATTAACTTCTTATAAATAAGAAATTAATTTTTTAAAAAATATATAAAAGATTAGTAATAATTACTAATCTTTATTATAAAATTATTTCTTTATCAAAATAGGTGCATCTAAATTTTTCAATTCATTTTTTTATAATACCCTAATAATTTTTTCATTGCTATTTTGGGTTGAACAGCCTTTGCCATTAAATATAAATCATCATGCATAGTATTAATAGATTTAAATTTATCTAACATTTCTATTAAAGTAATATTATCTATTTTAATAAAATCTTCTCTTTCAAATCCTATTAACCTTCTTGCTAAATCAGGTCTTCTTTGAATAAAATCAATAATTTTATTTAAACTTTCATCAGTTTTTGAAAATTTATCTATTACATGGCTTATATGGTAGTCAAGTGTTTCTATTTGTTCATCTGTATATAAACTCATTATTAAGTCTAAATTATATAAATAATTTGAAAAATTTCTTGTTTGCATCAAATTATTTAATCTTTCACAAGTTTCTTTTTTATAACTATTAGATTTGCAACTATCAATAAAATTTAATTGTTCTTTTGTAGCTTTAATATAGGTTTCATCAGTAAATGTATCTAAATTATTTTTATTAAAGATTGACCCTAATCGATTTTTATCCCAGTAATTAATTGTTTTTGATAATATAGAATTACGAATTAATTCATATTTTATATTGATTAATTTTACAAATCTTTGAATATATTTTTCTTTTTCTTCATCGGATAAATTTTTAATACTAACAACAAAATTTTTAAAAATATCCCCACATATTTTAATCATTTTTATATATTTTTTTCTTTCAAACTTTGAAGATATTGTTTTATCTAAATATTGAAGATTAATAGTATGATTACAATTAAAATTTACATTTTCTTTTAATAAATCTTGTAATAATTCTACATTATCATAATATAAAGCTGCATAGTATAATACTAACGACATTCTTATTTTTTTATTTTCTTGTTCATCAATAATTGGAAGAAGAGTATAAATTATATTACCTTTTGGATCTATTTGAAGATTTTTAAAATTTGCATTGATTAAGTCTTTTAATACAAGAGCCATTTTTCTATCAACTTCTTCTTCTTTAGCTTTATCTAAATCAATCTCCCACTTTACAGCCGTTTTTATTTCATTCAATGTTTTTGATACATAAATATCAATAAATTCATTTTTATATATTGTTTCCATAATCTCACCTAACTTTTTTAATTTCGAGTTTTATATTATAATAAACGAATGTATTTGTCAACAAATTAATAATATTTTTATTGCTAAAAAATTAAATAAAAAAATTATACAAAAGTGTGATTAATTTTTTCAATAAAGCATGTTACTGATATGTGAATGTGGCTTTAATTTTAATAGAAAAGTTTATCGTATAAATAAAATAGCATTATATATTGTTATGTTTGATATAACAAGAATAAGGTTTTATATTGTTAATGAAATATTATATAAAATTTTTAAGAATGAAATTTAAATATAAAAAGAAAGAAATTGTAAAGGATCAAAATTTATTAAAATTGAAAGATTAGGTAATTTAATCTTTTTATATTATAATATTACAAAAGAACTATTCATATAAATAAAATTAAACCAATAGTGTGTTTTAAATTCAATTATAAAGTGATAATATTTTTTAAGGAAGTGATTATATGAATCAAGAAAAAAATGGTAAATTTATTGCAAAGTTAAGAAAAGAAAAAAATATGACACAAGAAAATCTAGCTGAAAAAATGGGTGTAAGTATAAATGCTGTAAGCAAATGGGAAAGAGGTTTAAGCTTTCCTGATGTTGCACTATATAAAAAACTTTGTAAAGAATTAGATATTAATATTGAAGAACTAATAAATGGTGAAAAAGATAAAAGTGAAGAAGCTAAGGAAAAAGCTATAATTTTGACAATAAAAGAAAAAGAAAAAACAAAAAGTAAATCAAAAAAAATAATAATTATATTCTCAATAATTCTTGCAATAATTTTTAGTGTTTTAATTTATTATAATAAAAATTTAAATATAAATTTAGTGAATGATTCTGATTATTTATATGATGAAGTAATTGATTTTCTCAAAACCAAAGAATTTGATAATAATAAAAATTCTAAAGAAAAAGATTTTAATGTATTCTATAGTTATCATGGCTTTGGAATAGAAAAAGATAAAAATTATAAATATGTATATATGTGGATATATGGGCAAAGTTATTATATTGAAAAAGAAGAATATTTAGCGATATATTCTAGTAGTTCTATACCAATTAAAGCAATTTATAAAAAAGATAAGTTGCAAGATATAATTTATCCCAAAGATGGAAGTTATTATGTTAAATCAGTTAAAGAAATGTTTCCAGGAATAATAAAATATCAAGTTTTAAATTTTGATAATGAAAAGAATATCAATAAATTATTTAATGAAGTAGAACAAAAAAAGAATATTTATTATAATTATTTAAGTTTAGATATGAGTAAAATTACTATTGAAGATTTAAGCTATGATAATTTGATTTTTAGTATTACAAATAGAAAAAGTAAATGTGATATTCCAGTTCAATTAAATATATATAAAAATAATAAATTTGAATTACTTACAGAATATAAATCTTGCAAAAAAGAATTTTGTAATGAAATGTTAGAATATACTAATTCAATTGAAGGAAATTATGATTATGATATTATTGAGATAATTCGCCATAGTACTGATGCTAATAATCTACAATTTACAAATGATGCTAGATCTGAATATGAAATTTTTTCAGGTAAAAGTCATATGTTTGTAACTAATGGTGATAATAAATATTTAAAAGATTTTTTAGAAAGTATTAATATTGATTTAACAAAGTGTGCAAAACCAAATTATAATTAATATTTATTGTAAATAAAAAAAATTAAAAGAAATTTGTTGAAGCTAGTTGCTAAAAATAATTATTGTGATATAATAGCGAACTAAAAAGGAGGGTTATATGCCATTTAATCCATTAGAATATTTAAAAGATGGGGAAGTCAAATTTATTTTTCATTGTACTGAATATGATTATAATCATCTAATTGAAAATATTAGAAAATCACCCAATAGAATTGAAATTATAAATGGCTTTCTTCCTAAATTAAAAAAAGATTTACCATCTTTTTGTTTTAATGTTATTTATGATATTCCAGAATTTTCAAAAGAAGCATATGACTTATTTAATATTAAAAATATTACTCCTGAAATGTTAAAAAATCTTTTAAATAATTCTCCTTTAGGTCTTAGAATATTATATGAAAATTTTGATGATTTTTTATCTTCTAATCAGAGTATTGAATATTTTAATTATATTGTTAAGTATGTGTTTGATAGTAATAATAGACAATTGATTTATAAATTATCAAGATATTCAAATTTACATATTCGTTATAAATTTATGGATTATTTAATAAAAAATCATCCTAATCAAATAGACATAATATATGATGATATTACCAAATATACATCATCAATTACTTACGAACCATACGAGCAGTTAACATTTTTTCCAGAATTAATGGATATAGATGATATATCAAAATTAGCAATTACTTTATTAGTAAATAATCGTGAAACAGACTATAAAAAATTAAAAGAATTTATTTTAAAAAATTATAAATATAATTATTTAGCTTCAGAACTATTAGAAGATAAATTTCGTAATTGTTCTAATATGAACAATTCTAATAGAAAAAAAAGAGAACATGCTTTTAATGAAGATGCTGATACATTATTTAAAACATCAGCTAATTATCGCTTTGTAATATTTTTAAAATATAAAACAAGTATAAGTCAAGAATTGTTAGATAATTTCGCAGAAAATATAAAATATTTCATTAAAAATGATAAAAATTATGATTTAGATTTAATTTACTATAAAGGTTTGGGACATTTGCTTGAAGAATGGACAGAAAAATATATGGATTTAAGTAAAAATAAAGATTATGGTTTTATAGGAAATGGAACAACATGTGATTGTTTTAGGATTGGTGATTATGTTATAAAATTAGTGAAAACAAAATGGTCTTATGAAGATGTAATATGTCCAAATATTTATTTAATTAATAAAAATTATGAAGAAATATATTTAAGAAATGAAATAGGAATAGTTAATTGTGGTTTAGAAGTTCAAAAATATTTAATTAGAAAGGCTAATAATATTGATCATAAATATTTTAATTATTTTGATTTAGAACTTAATAAATTAGGTTATAGAAGAACAGATACTTTAACTAAAGGAACATGTGGAGAAAATACTATGTTGCTAGATACATATCTTGATGCTGATTGCCAAAATCCTGAAAAATTACCCACTTGGTTTAAAGAATATCCTATAGTTTTAATAGATAGGGATAGAATTTACCCTAAATATAAAATACATATAAAGCAATTAAGAAGTTGTATGTAAAATGAAAATTATATAAATGTACAATAAATTATACTATTATTATAATTTATTTAATAAAATTTAATATTAAGTGAAAGGATGATTTATTTGTGTACATGTATAAATTTTAAAACTAAAGATAATTATTTTGGAAGGAATTTAGATTTAGAATATCGATTCAATGAAAAAGTTGTTATAACTCCCAGAAATTATAAGTTTAAATTAAAAAATGGAAGCACGATAAATACAAAATTTTCAATGATAGGGATGGCTACTGTGGAAAAAAATTATCCATTGTATGCAGAAGCATCAAATGAAAAAGGGTTATCTATAGCTGGATTATATTTTCCAAGCAATGCTTATTATTTTTCAAAAAATAATAATAAATTATCTTTGGCGCCTTATGAAATTATACCATATTTTTTAGGATTGTATTCAAGTGTTGAAGAAATAAAAAAAGTAATATTTAAATTAAATATTATTAATATTCCAATTTCAAATAAATACCCTTTGGCTGATTTACATTGGATAATTAGTGACTCAAAAGATTGTATAGTTATAGAGCAAATGAAAGATGGTTTAAAAATATATAAAAACCCTTATGGTGTATTAACTAATAATCCGCCTTTTAATTATCAATCCATTAATATTACAAATTATAGGAATTTAACACCATATAATTTAGAAAGTAGGTTTTCTGATAAAATAAAATTAGGGCAGTATGGACAGGGAATGGGAGCAATTGGCTTACCTGGTGATAATAGTTCTACATCTAGATTTGTAAGGGCAGCATTTAATAAACTTAATTCAATATGTAAGGAAGATGAAATAAGTTCTGTTACTCAATTCTTTCATATATTAGATTCAGTTTCTATGATTAGAGGTACAACTATTACTAAGGAAAAAAAATATGATATAACTACATATTCAAGTTGTATTAATACAACCAAAAGTATTTATTATTATAAAACATATACAAACAATCAAATTACTGCAATAAAAATGACTGAAAAAGAAAAAAATAAAAAAGAATTATCTATATATAATTTAATAGAAGAACAACAAATTAAATATTGTAATTAAATATAAAAATAATATTAAAAAAGTAATGTGTAAGCAAAAATATTACTATATAAAATTATATAAAATGAGTTTATAATAAAAATATTATATTAGATTTGAGTCATAGAAAAAGAAGATATATATAATGATATTTAATAATTAATAAATAAATATCAAAAACATTATTTGAAACAATAGTTATTAAGTATAGAAGAATATGATTTAAAAAATTAAATTTATTAAAGAGAGTAAAAAATTTAAATAATTTATAAATATAACAAAAGTTTTATAAAGTTATGAATTAAGTTTAAAATTTTTGATAAAAATTTATATGTTAATAGTATAGTAACAAATAATATATTATTTTTCAATAATAGAGTATTAATATAAAAAAAAGACTAATTGTCTTTTTTAATTGCTATTAAAATTACTTCAGTGGGATAATATTTATTCCCAAAGTATCTTAAAAAATATTTATATTTGTCGTTGATAGAATATATTAATTTTGGTATTTTCCATAAATCATTATGATTATGATATACTGCAATATCTAATATTGGAGTGTCTTTTTTAATATGATTTATAGCACCATTTAATGCTTTTTCTTCATTGCCTTCTATATCTATTTTAATTATATCTATTTTTTCTTTTATATCTTTATCAAGAGAAGTGCTTAGTATTTGCTTAATTCCAATATTACTTACTTTATTAGCAGAACTACTAATTGAATTATCATTCATATAAAAAATAGATGTTCTATCCATAATAGCTGTTTTTTTATATATTATGTTTGGATAGTTTTTAAGGTTCTTTTGCATAATTTTTATACTTTCATCTGTAATTTCATATGCATAAATTTTTTTGTATTGTAAGAATGTATTTATATAATTAACAATAGTATCACCTGTATACGCTCCGATATCAACATATATAGCATTTTTATTTGGCTTTACCAAATCTAAATCAAAATATTGATTATAATTATTTTCATAAGATTTACCCAACTCATTAAAATCATTATTATACCAATAATTTAATATACTATATAAAATTTGTTTTGAGCGATAATCTCCTAAATTTTTATAAAGCCATAAAAACTCATCTGTGTGTTCTTTTAATACTTCACATCTATTTTCTAATTCATCAAATATATTTTTTTCATAATCTAAATTTCCCCAATAATTAAATGTAGATAAAAATTTTTCTATTGATTTTTTATTACTATCATTTATATTTAAATATGATTTTTTAATATTATCAAATATATCATTTTTGTTTAGTACATTTAGTTCCTTTATTAAATTATAAAATTTTACATCTAATCTATTCAAATAAATCACCTATATAATAATATGTTATTATTTTATAATTATTATTTTTTATCATTATGAGCATTTATTCCATATTTATTTGTAATAGGGTCTTTATATAAAAAATTTTTAAATGGGACATAGGTATTCATGATATAAAAGAAAAATATTATAATTAATCCAATAATTCCGATATGGGTAAAAAATATGTTTGATACTTCGATATTAATTAATTTACTAAATGCTAGTTGACCGATAATAATTGAAATGACAAAACTACTAATATCTATAAATAAAATTGGTTTTTTTGTAATTTTAGTATATGAATAAAATATAAATGGAATAATTAAAAGCATTATAAGTAAACTAATAAAACGCGCAAAAAATAAATTAGGATTATCATAATAAAAATGATATTCAATAATTAGCCATAATAATGATGGTGCAATTATTAATTTTAAATGTTCCCAAGTGGATTCATTAACAGAAGTAAAATAACCAACGATCTTATTGTGATTAAACCAATCATAAAAGAAATGACTTAAACTTCCTAATATAATAATAAAAAATGTACCATATATCTCAATCATATAAATATCACCCTATAATGATTATATTAGTTGAATATAAAATTATTTCTAATATTATTAATATAAATTGAATTTTTAGTATAAAAACATTGTACATATTAAATAATTAATGTAAAATAAAAATATATGATCAAGGTGAAATTATGACTGATTTAAGTTTAAAAATCAATAAAAATGAGTTTATAAATGAAATGAAAATAATTATGGAATATATATCAAATTCTAATAATAAAATTAGTGATTATGATATAAATAGTTTTTTATGTTTTTCTAGTTTAGCTATTGAATTAATAAATAATCAAGCAGATTTTGAGAGACTATCAACGATGATATTAAATATATCTGACAAGCAAAAAGCTTATATAAAGCGTGAATCAAAAAAATTTTCTAAATTTATACTTGAAAATAAAGATGTGTTAAATACTATATTTAATAATGCTTATAATTTTTTTACAGATGAAATTAAATTTGAATTATGTGATAAAAATATATTTCGAGAATACAATTATGAAGAATTTAGAGATTTAATTTTAAATTTTTTTAATCAATATAAATATTATAATATTGTTGAAAGATATTTTGATGAAAATAGAATACAAGTAGGATATTCTAATGGAGATTATGAAGCAATATTTATGAACTCTGGAATAACTAAATCTGGATATATTATGTTAAAAGAAAATATTTATAATACTAACTTAGCAAGTACATTATCACATGAATTAGGTCACGCAATTAATTCAAATATATTCTTGTTTAAAAGAAAGAATAATAATATTTTTTCTGATCCATATACTGAAATCCCATCTGCTTGTTTTGAAACATTATTTAATGAATATATAATAGATAATCAAATAGATTCATTAGGAGGTTTAATTCTTTTAAATAAAATATATTCTCAAATAAAAAATGCTTCTACTATTAAAATGATATTTCCTATGTTTGATGAAAATACTATGGATAATTCAGGTTGTGTTAATTTAGAGTATTATAATAAAAATAATCAGTTAATTTTAACTAATAAAGTTCAATTTAGAAAATCAATATTATATGGACTTGGATATATAATGTCATTATATTTTTATGAGTTAAATATGAAAGATAAAAAAGAATTTATTAATTCGTATGAAGATATAATTAGTAAAAGAAAAAAATATTCATTAGAAGAAATAATTAATAAATTAGGCATATCTTTGTATGATTTTTCAGAACTAAAATATGTAAAAGATAATATAATAGAAAATAATAATAAATTAGTAAGGAGAATATATGGCTAAAGTAGATTATAAAATAAATAGTGATAGATTAATATTAGATTTATATGATGTTATAAATTATATTGTTAAAAATAAAAAACAATTTAGTACAAGGCATTTTATGGATTTTATGATATTAAATTCCCTTACTTTAAAAACGACGGGATTTTGTGTAGATGATATTTGTACAGAATGTTTATTTCCAAATGGATTTTTAAAATATGAAAAACTTATGAAAAAAAGTAAAGGAGAAATCGCTAGATATATATACGATAATAAAGAAATATTATATGAGTTGTATAATAATTTATATAATATTTTAAATGAGTTAGATATAATTGATTTTCCATATTATGATGCTATTAGAAAATATAGTCAAAAAGATATGGAAGATATAATATTAAGCTTTTATTCTCAATATCCAAGATATTATAATATTATAAAAAAATATTTTGATGAAGATAGAATAGGAATTGATAATGAAATATATGATGATTATTTAGGATATTATACTTCCTCTACATCAACAAAATCAGGATATATTATATTAAAAGAATTAGAATTAAATAGTTTTTTAGCATCAGTTCTTGCTCACGAGTTAGGTCATGCGATTGATAGGGAAACTTTTTTATTTTTACAGCAAAAAGACTTAGAAACTATTAAAGATTTTTTAAGAGAAGTTCCATCTACTTGTTTTGAAACACTATTTACAAATTATTTAATTAATCAGAAAATAGATACAACCGGAGGATTATTGATATATAATGAAAAAATTTGTAATTTAGACTCATCAACTAGAACATTAAGAACTATTTGTAGCGTCCCAGAATTTATTTTAAAAGATGGAACTATCTTATTAAAAATTGATAATAATGAAAAATATGTAGATGTAAATGAATTATTAGCATATAATATTGCTTCTATAATAAGTTTATATTTAAATTTATTAGAAACAAAAGATAGAGATGATTTTTTGAAAAGATTAAATAATTTAATTACTGGTAGAAAAGAATATTCTTTAGAACAAGTAATAAATGAATTAGGAATTAGCATAGATGATTTTGTTAATTTAAAATATGTTAAGGAAGATATTAAAGACAAAAACATGCAATTAAAAAAAAGGTTTAAATATTATTCATAATTTAAATCTTTTTTTATATGTTTTAATATGAAAGATTATTTAAAATATATATTTATTATTTTTATAGTAATGTTTAGTTTTTATTATACTGATAGAATATATGAATTCTCACTTAATAATAATACTATACTGGCATCTATTAATTATTATGCAGATAGTTATGATACTAAGTGCATAGAAGGTAGTATAAATGAGAAAGGAATAATATTAGGCTTAGCTGGTATTAAAGTAAATAAAAATAAAAGTTATTCTAATATGAAAGGAAATAGGTTTAATGAAAGTTTAATTGAATATGAAAAAGATGAGTGTATTTTAAATAAAGAAGATAATTTAGATAAATATATAATTTCAGGTAATAATATTAATAAAAAAATAAGTTTAGTAATAGATATAATAAATAAAAAGTATTATAAAGATATGATAGAGGTGTTTAATAAAAATAATATTAAATATAATTTGCTAATAAATGATAACTTTATTGATAATGAAAGTACTATTTTATATAAGGGTAATGATATAAAATCTATAAGAAAAAATTATGAAAATATTTATTGTGTTAAAATAAATGATTATGAAATAATAAATGATTGTAAAAAATATAAAATTAATAGTATTAGAGCAATAAATTACATAGATAATAATTTATATACGAACACAAAAAAACTCCTTAATAATGGTAATATTATATTTATTAAAGAATCTAATTTAAATTTAGATGAATTACAAATAACTTTGAATTATATTAATTCAAGAGGTTTTGAGATTGTAGATATAAATGAATTGTTATCTTAATATAAATTTAGTATTATCTTCGATAGTATCTTTATTTATTATTAATTGAGAATAATTGTTTCTAGAAAATATTTGATAATTTATAATTTCAAATGCATTTTCTAATATTTTTTTAATACTTCTAGCGCCAACACCAAGGCTTATTGCTTTTTTAGCTATTGCTTCAATAGTGCCATCTTCACATATTAAATTAATTCCCATTTGTTCTAACATATATTTATATAATAATAATGTACTTTTATCAGATTCATTTATTATTTTACAAAAATCTTGTTCAGTTAAATTATTCATTACAATAAGTTTACTTCTGCCTAAAAATTCAGGCATAAGACCATATTTAGATAATGTTTCTTCAGTATAATTAAACGAAGGATCGTTTTGTACTTTCTCCTCTTCTTTACTTATAAATCCCATTGTTCTTTTTTTTCCATTTAATTTTTCAATTCCAGAAAAAGCGCCACTTGTTACAAATGTTATAAAAGATGTATCAATATCAAATTTATCATTTTTAGTCTCAACATGATATACATGACCTTCAGCCATTTTTAATAATGAATCTAATACTGCTTTTGTGTATATTTGAGCTCCATCTCCACCATCTAATATTTTCTTATCTATTTCATCAACTATTATGATTCCTCTTTGTGCTTTTTGTATATCTCTTCCAGCGCTTAAATATAAATTGTATAGCATATCAGTTACATCTTTACCTTTATAACCATTAGCTGTATATTCAGTAGAATCTTCTAATGTCATTGGTAAATCTGCTATTTTTGAAATACATCTAAATATTTCTGTTTTTCCAACTCCAGTAGGACCACAAATAAGCAAATTATCTTTAAGTTTAGGATCATCTATTTTTTGATTTTTACTAATAGATGCAGCAATTGATTTAATTTGAGAGTCTTGACATAATACAGTTTTGCTAACTTCAGAATATATCTCATCAGCATATATTTCTTTTTGAGTTTCACATGTCACTGGAATATTTTCTATTCTTGATTTAATTATACTTTTAATATCTTCAATTTTTTCATATTCATTAGAAAATATACTTTTAATTCCATCTATACTATAAGTAGGTATTGCAAGAATTCTATCTGTATTATTAGGATCAACACTATAAGTTTTAACTTCAGGTGTTCCTTTTGTATATATTTGAAATAATGTATATTTTCTTAATTCATCCAATTCTTTTTTAATACTACTAACTTTATTATCAATATTATTTTTTTGATTTTCATCTAAATATATAGTAAAAGCATACGCAATGTCTTCATCTAATGAATATATATCATCAATATAACCATAATGATTACCATCTTTGTCTATAAAACATACATTTTGAAAATCGTTTGTTACTTCATATCCTAATTTAATATCATTTAACTGATATATAAATGATATATGATCATTATCCTCACGTACTTTTTCTCTTTTGTATATAAATGATATACAATTTAATTTTCCACTTGTTTGATTTACATTTTCCATGATGAACTCCTTTTGAACATTAATTTATTATATTGCTAGAAGTATCATAAGTCAATTATAATAATAACAAATAATATAATATCTACTATATATTGAAATTATAATATAAAAAATATATAATAAGACTATAAGAAGTGGTATTATGTATAAAAAAATTAAAAAGATTTTTAAAAAAATAAATATTAATTTAAGAAACTTAGATAAAAATATAAAATATGTTGTTAAAAAATCTAATGAATTGTATATCACTATTTTATTTGATATTTTGTTATGTAAAATATTATATAATATATCTTCATATGAATATAGAATATATGAATTTTATAATATATCTCATTATAAAAGAAAAACTTTTTTATCAAAAAAAAGATATAAATTATATAAAAAGTTATATATTAATAAAAATATATTAAATATAATCAATAATAAAATAAAAATATATTTAAGATTTAAAAATTATTTGAATAGAGAAGTTAAAAATATTAATGATATTAGTTATAAAGAATTTGAAAATATCATTTTGGAAAATAAAAAAATATTATGCAGAAGCGTTAGTTCAAATTTTGTAAGTAATCATAAAATATTTAATTTAAATGATTATAGGGGACCAGGTTTTATTCTTGAAAAAATGAAAGAAAATAATTTATTGCTTGTTGAAAAATTTTTTGAACAAAACGAAATATTAAATAAAATATCTTCTTCATTGGTTGTAATAAATATTGGTACTTTATGTTATAATAAATCAATTGATGTGTTATCTACTACGATTAGTTTTAATGAAAATGATAAAATAATAAAAGGCTTTATTGATAGTAAGACTATGAAATTAAAAGGCCACTTAAGATGTAATAACGAAATTTATAAAGAAGAAGAATACAATTATAAAATACCATGTTTAAAAGAAATAATATCTATTTCTAAAAAAATGGCATTAGAATTAAGTGAAATAAAACTAGTAGAGTGGAGTTTTACTATTAATAGGGACAATGAGATATATTTTGTTGATGCTAATATATGGGATGATTATGAGTTTGTACAATTAAGAGAATATTTAAATAATAAAAATGGTATACTTCCAAAATTATTTAAAAAAAATAGATAAAAATTTGGTATTCAAATATGAAAATTAAACAAACAAAAAATAATTTTCATCATTGATTAAATAAAATAATCTAGTGTTGTGATGAAATTAACGATTCATAGCAATTTTTTGATTTTTAAACATTTCTGAAAAAGATTATTAAAGAGTAATTATGTAATTTATTTAATTTTAAATCATTATTATTATTATATAAAGAATATATAATTTGTGCTACATAAATTTTGAATAACATTAAATTTCTTAAAAATACAATAATTTTAAAATATATGCTAAGTTTTTTAAAATTGAAAATCAATACTAAATAATTTTTCATACTCTTTATCTTTATAGTACGCTATAGAGTATTTCTAAAGTCAAGTAATATTTATCAAAATCTGATATATGAGTTTTATTTTTATAAAAATATTTTTAAATGTTGTGTATGAATCACTTTTTTTAAATTTTAATCTAATTTTTTTAAAAATAAAATTGATATAATATAAATGATAAGGAGTGTAGTATGAAAAATTATAAATCAGGAGAACAATTTGTTAATTTTTTATATAATAATTTAATAAATTCTAAGGAAGTTAAAAATTCTATTAAAAGAAGTGATAAGAAAGTAAGAAATAAAGAAGAAATGGTATCTATATATTTTGATAGGTTAGAAAGAACACATTCAAGAAAATTAGAATTACTTAAATCATATTATTATGATAGATATTTAATAAAAGAAGTTCCTAATGATTATGTTTAACTTCAGAAAAAAAATAACAAAAGAACGTGGGTTAGGTAATTTAGAAGTTACTAATGAAATGAAAAATAAGTGGTTAAAAGAAATAAGGCAGAATCAAAAAGTATCATTAAATATATGGCTAGATTATTTATCAAGCGAAAATGCAATATATCCAATGTGGTTTAAATATTATGTATTCCAAGGAATGTTAAAATTAGGAAAATATAATAAAGAAAAAGAAGAATTTGCCAAAAGAACATCAAGTACAGTATCTCCGTTTATAGAATTAAATCCTGAAATATTAGGAAAAATATATGATTTGTTAATTAAAATGATAAATAAAAAAACAATGACTGAAGAAGAATTTAATATATTAAATAACAGAAATAAGGTATTATAAAAAATAATATTAGTTGTTAGCTAGTAAAAGTTGAAATAATTAATGATAATAAGTAAAATATTAATCAAGATAATATCAAAATCAATGAAAAGGTATAATACAAATTTAAATGATAATGTAAAATACAATTTTTGGATAATAAAAAATATTATTTATAAGTTTTAATTCAAATTTTGTAAATTACATAAAGTATTTAATTTAAAAGATTAAAATGCCTTTTAAATTTTATTTTTAAATTTTTCTCTCTCTTTAATTGTAGAGTTATCTAATAAAGAAGAGGCTCTTAATAATGTTGTCCTTCCAAATTTATCATTTATATCATCTATTAATTTATAATAAGCATTATTATTAGATTTAGTTTGTGTGTCATAAATACTAAGTTGATTATTTCTTTTTGGATTTAATTTTGAATACCCTATACATATTTTTCTAATGGGTAAGTCATCTACATTTTTTTCATATATATATTTGAATATATTAAATAGTTCATTTCTGTCATCTTCATATATGTTTAATAATATTTTATCACTAAAATAAGCATGAAAATCTCTTGAATATGTTATTGATAAAAACACTAATTTTGTAGTTAAATTCATTTTTCTTAATTTTTCATTTAATAAATCATTCATTTCTTTAATTATTAATAAAGCCTCATCCGTATTATAATCTCTATTTAGTATTTGACTCATGCTCATAGATTTATTTTTTGCTTTAGAATTTAATTCTTTTATGGTAGTATAATCAATTCCATTGGCTTTACACCATATTTCATTTCCCATAACATTTCCAAATCTTTTCATGTAAAAATTTCTAGTGTATTTATTTATATCTGCAACTTTTTTAATTCCAAGATTGTTTAATTTTTTTTCAACTCTTTTTCCTATTCCCCAAACTTTACTTAGTGGCTCAATATTCCATAATTTATTTTCTATATCGTTAAATTCCCATTTTGCTATACAATCTTTATTTTTTTTTGCTTCAATATCCATAGAAACTTTCGCAAGAAAAATATTTGGCCCAATTCCAGCAGTAGCTGTTAAATTGGTTTTTTCTTTAATACGTTTCATTATCATTAATGCTATATTATAATCATCTGATTTATAATATTTTAAATAATCTGTAATATCAATAAATACTTCATCAATAGAGTATACATGCATATCTTCATTACTTACAAATTCTTTGTATATTTCAATTACTTTTTTACTATATTCTTCATAAAGTTTCATTCTAGGTTTTGCATAAATAATTTTAATATTTTTAGGTAATTCAAAAGCTCTACATCTAGAACTGACTCCTAAATTTCTTAAATATGGACTTACAGCAAGAGTAATAGCACTCTTACCACGATTTATATCACAAACTACAAGCGGCGTTTTATATGGATCTAAATTTCTTACAACACATTCTACTGATGCAAAAAAACTTTTTAAATCTATACTAATTATATGTTTTTCTTTCATACAAACACCCTTTCGCATATAATATATCATATATTTAAATTAATTAAAATAAAAAAGTGAATTTTTTTCACTTTTTAATAATAAACTTAATAATATTGTTTTTTGTATCATTTGGCATAATAGAATTTAATTTTTGTATAAATTCTTCTTTTGAACTTTTATATAATCTATCTTCATTAAGATAAGCTTGTTCAATATGCAGTAGTGTAACTTCCTGAGAATTATCTAATGTTGCGATTGCATATGCTTCTTTTATAATATCTAACATTAATCTTGGATTATTTATTCCATCATTATATTTTCTATATTTTTTATTAGTAGCTTTTATTAACCAAGTAACAATTGAATGAATATATTTTTCATTTATTTTTGAATAACTAATTTCATTATATTTATATATTAAATCTTCTAATATAATGTATAATGCTAAATCATTTGGTTCTTTTATTTGAATTTTTTTAAATCTTGTTTTAAATGCTTGGTCAGTACTTAAATATTCATTATACTCATCTTCAGTAGTAGAACCAATAATTCTAATATCTCCATAATCTATATATGGTTTTAATATTTCTGCAACAGAAGTATTATCTTTATCAGTAGTACCTGCCCCTATAGCTTGATGAATTTCGTCAATAAATAAAATAATATTTTTATCTTTACTTACTTCAGATAATATTTCTTGTATCTTTTCTTCTAATGTGCCACGGTATTTAGTTCCAGCAACTAAAGTAGGAATAGATAGACTATATATTCTTAAATCTTTTAATTGATTAGGTACTAATTGCTTTTGTATTCTATATGCTAAACCTTGCACAAGAGCTGTTTTTCCAACACCAGATTCACCAACAATAATTATTGATTTATCTTTTTCTGGATAAAGTAATACTTGATATACTCTTCTTAATTCATCATCTCGGCTAATACTTGGATCTTTTGAATAATTATTTGATGTTAAATCTTTACAATATTTATTTAATACTGCATTATCATCTTTATCTTTTTTTAAAAGACTAATAGGTCTTTCATCAAGTAATGAAGATGTTTTTAATTTATATGTTTGGGTATTATTAGTTTTTAAATCTTTAAGTTTTAATTTAATAATATCACAATTAAAATATATATCTCTTAAGGTATTTAATATTTCTTGAAAACTAGGACTAGTATCATTGATAGATAAAATCTCACTTTCCATAGGCATAGAAATAAAAGTTTCTTTATTGTCATTATCTATACTGATTTTATTGTTATTATCATTATTAAATTTTAAATAAAATTTACCATCTTTATAATAAAATATTGTGTCATTAAATGTTAATTTTAATTCATTATTATTAAACTCTTCAGCCATTTCTTCTCTCCTTCTATTAAGTTCTTTTTCACATGAAATAAATTTATTATCGATATAATTATCTAGTTCATTAAAAAAGTCATCTACTAATTGCGTAGTTTTTATTTGTTTAATACTTTGCAATACATTTTTATCTTTTATTTTATCATTTAACTTACATTTATAATAATATAAAAAGAAATCGAATAATAAAAATGGTTTAATGTTAGTAGAAAATATTGGATAACTAGTTTTAATATATTCTATATATTCAATAAAATTATTAACCTGTTTTTTAACTAAATTAGGATTGTTTTGATAAAAAGATGTTTTTTCTATAATATTGTCTTTTATATTTAAAGTTTCAAATTCTTTAATATTATCAAAAATTCCTAACTTATATTTTTCATCTATCTTTTTATATTTACTATATATTATATTAATATCATCATCAAAAAATAAAAAAGAAGCTATAAAAGATAATAAAAGTTTTTCATCGTCATTTTCTATTTGTGATTGACTTGCTAAATTAAATGCAATTTTAATATGCTCTTTTGTTTTATAATCCAAATTATTATAATCTAACATAATTTCATCCTTTCCAATATTTGATATTATATATAATTTATATGAATTTGTCTATTATTATTTTTAGTAAACAAAAATTAACATTAAAATAGTAAAAACAAAACAATTTATTGTTTATAAATATGTAATTATGTTATAATAAAATTGAATAAAAGGGAAGAGTGATATGAGAGATATAAGTATACTTAAAAGTAGTGGATTTGATGTTGATTCAGTTTTTGAAACTTTTGGTGAAATTAGTGTATATGAAGAAATACTATTAGATTTTTACGATCAAGCTAAGGAAAGGGGAAATAAAATAATCGAATGTATTAAAACTAATGATTTAAAAAATTATGCTATTATTGTTCATTCTATTAAAGGAGAATGTTTATATTTAGGCATAAAAAAATTAGCTGATTTATCTTATGAACATCAAATTAAAGCAGAGGAAAATGATATTCAATTTATTAAAGAACATGTTTTAGAGTATATTGAGGAATATAAAAAAGTATTAAATACTATCAAAAAATATTATATTACAAAAGTATAAATTTTAAAGTGAGGAATTTTTATGATTAATATATTATCTTTATGTGATGTGCCTGAAATATTATCAATACTAAGAATAGTAAAAATAGCTCTTGGTATAATTAGAATAGTTGTTCCAATTACATTAATAGTTTCATTGTCTTTAACATATTTAAGTGCTGTTGCATCTAAAAATGAAGATTTAGTTAATAGGGCAGTGAGAGATGGAGTATTAAAGATAATTGCAGCAATTGTAGTAATTTTATTACCATCAATAGTTGGAACATTTTTTAATGTTATAACTGGTGATGATACATATAGAGTTTGTTTGGATAATGCAACTGTTGAAAATATACAAGCTGCATATGATAATAGGGCAGCCCAATTGGTTACTACGGCAAAAGATAATATACAATATTATACTTATATGGAAGCATTAAGAGCTGTTAGAAATGTATCAGATGGTAATCAAAAGGGAGAATATGAAAAGCAATTAGAGGAAATTAAATATATTTTAGATGTTAAAGACTTAATTGCAAAAGTAAATTCAACTAAAAATTTATCTGATTATCAAATAGCAGCCGAAGCAATTGAAGGAATAAATGATGCATCTATTAAAGAAGAATTAAATAATGAACTTGAAGCAATAGCTGCTACTATGAATTCTCAATATAATGAGTATAGTAGCCCTATAGTTGGTGGATCTGGAACAGTTGCAAATGCATTAGGACTTCCATATTATAATCAATGCGATTCTAGGTGGAGTAATATTCCTTATGATAGCGGAGGTGGTAGCAATGGTGGACCTGCTACATTTTGTTCATCTTCTTGTGGATATACATCACTTGCTATGATTGTAGCAGGGATGTCAAGAAATATGACTATAACACCTATTACCATGGTTGAGGGATTAAGAGGAATAAGTATATCAAGTGGACAAAGAACATACAAAGGATATGGTGCAGCCTCTAGTAGTGAACTTACTAATAATAGTTTTTTATCAAAATATGGCATTAAAGCTCAAGTATTGAGTACGGGGGGATATGATAATACTATACAAAGTATAATGAGTGCAATACAATCAAATAAAGCTGTAATTATAAATGTGCCAGGACATTATATGACACTTGCAAAAGGTAATAATGGAGGAGTAGTTTTATTAGATCCATTTACTGGTTGGGCTAGTCAAAGTAAAAAGTCTGGAGAATATGCATCATTAGAACCTATTTGGAATGCATATGGTGGTATTACTTGGGCAGCTGCTTATTCTCATTAAAAAATCATTTCTATAAAATAGAAATGATTTTTTTATTAAATGAATATATCTTCGATTGTATTTTGTTTCTGAGGTGTTTGTGTATTAACATTATTAGTACTGACAACATTTGGTGTTTGCACATTTGAATTAATAGTAGTAGAAATATTTTTCTGTGCGATATTATTTGAATTATTACTTTGTGTTTGAATATTATTAGTCATCTGATTTTCAGTATTAGTATTTTTTGTAGCTTCTGTATTTAAGTTTTCTTGAGAATGAGAATTTTCTACTATTTTTAATTCAAATTTTGGCATATTTAAATAATCTTCTTCAGTAATACCATTATCTCTATCATTAGCTGCATGTATAGCTAAATCACCTTCTAGATCAGCGAGTTTAATTATTTCATCAAATGAAGTTTCTCCAAGGGCAACTTTTTCAAGCCCATCTTCTAAAATAGTACGAGTTTTATTTTTACCATAAACAAGTTTTCTCATTTCTTCTTTTGGAGATGCATTTGTTATAGCATTTCTAACATCATCACTTATCAATAATACTTCAGCAATTGCAATTCTATCTTTATATCCTTTAAAACAATGTTCACATCCATTTATGTTTGCATCATATACATTGTCTAAAGACTTATGCAATATTCTTCTAAATATATTTTTTTCATAATCAGTAGTTGCTCTTTCAATTTTACAATGAGGACATAATTTTCTTGCTAGTTTTTGAGAAATAGCACCATTTAATGATGTACCGATCAAATATCTTTCAACTTCCATATCAGTAAGTCTTTCAATAGTATTTAATGCATTATTTGTGTGTATTGTTGATAAAACTTTATGTCCGGTAATTGATGCTCTTACAGCAATTTTAGCAGTTTCATTATCACGAATTTCACCGATCATAATTACATCTGGGTCTTGCCTTAAAATACTTCTTAATACTGTTGCAAAATCAAGTCCTATTTCTGATTGTGCTTGTACTTGATTAATACCTTCAATATCCATTTCTACAGGGTCTTCAACTGTAATAATATTTACTTCGCGTGTATTAAGTTTTTGTAATATTGAATATACTGTAGTTGATTTACCACTACCAGTAGCACCAGTTACAAGTACGATACCATTTGGAATATTAATCATTTTAATGATTTTATCGTAATTTTCTTGAGAAAAGCCAAGAGATTCTAAACCTTGAGAACTTCTTGAATAATCTAAAATACGAAGAACTATTTTTTCTCCACAATTTGTTGGAAGACTAGATACACGAATATCTAACATTTTATTTCCAATTTTACTTTTTATAGCTCCATCTTGTGGTAATCTAGTTTCCATAATATTCATACTTGCTAGCATCTTAATACGTGATACTATATTTTTTTTATAATCTCCAGGAACTACTGAATAATCATATAATATTCCATCTACTCTCATCCTTACTTTTAAATCATTTTTATTAGGATCAAAATGTATATCACTAGCACCTTTTTTAACTCCATCTAATAATATTTCATTAGCAATTTCGACGATTGGAATTTTTTCAAAATCAAATTCTTTCATAGGAGTCCTCCTTATTCTTCTATAAAATATTATATAATAAGTATTTGACTTATTCAAGTCATAATGTTTATCTTGTAAAAAAAAATTAAGTATTGTTTTTTTTAAAAAAAAAATGTTATAATTATCCTAGATATAATGATAAGGAGGTAGAGATGAGAAGTTATATTGACACAAGTGATTTTTCTAAAGAAGAATTGCTAGATATAGCAAATTTAGGAATACTGATTAAGAAAAATATTAAAGCAGGATTTCCATTAAATGTGCTATATCATAAAACTCTTGGTATGATTTTTGAACAATCATCAACAAGAACTCGTGTATCTTTTGAAACAGCCATGACTCAATTAGGTGGACATGCGCAATATTTAGCCCCAGGTCAAATTCAACTAGGTAAACATGAAACTTATTATGATACTGCTAAGGTATTATCTCGTCTAGTTGATATTTTAATGGCACGTGTTCAAAAACATGAATCAATCGTGAATCTCGCTAAAAACGCTGATATTCCAGTTATTAACGGGATGAGTGATTATAACCATCCAACACAAGAGATGGGAGATCTTATTACAATCATAGAACATTTACCAGCTGGTAAAAAATTAGAAGATTGTAAAGTTGTATTTGTTGGAGATTGTACTCAAGTTTGTGCATCTTTAATGATGACAATTACAAAAATGGGTGGACATTTTGTTCATTTTGGACCAAAAGGCTTTCAATTAAATGAGCATTTTCAAGAGATAGCTCGCAAAAATTGTGAAGTTAGTGGTGGAACATTTGAAGTAACTGATGATGAAGAATGCATAAACGGTGCTGATTTTATTTATACTGATGTATGGTATGGATTATATGAATCAGAATTGCCAGAAGAGCAAAGAAAAGCAATTTTTTATCCAAAATATCAAGTTGATATGGAAATGATGAACAAAGCAGGTACTAATTGCAAATTTATGCATTGCTTACCAGCAACTCGTGGAGAAGAAGTAACAGATGAAGTAATGGATTGCAATAGATCAATTGTTTTTGATGAAGCTGAAAATAGACTTACTGCTATGAGATCATTACTTGTATATTTTATGGGTAAAAGAGATGAAACTTATGAAATATGTAAAAAGAATTTAGGAGAATAAAAAATGAAAAAAAAGAAGTTTAAATTAGTTGATGCCATTTTAGCTACTGTTTGTATTACATTAGTAGCTGAAAGTGTAGCACCAACTGCTGCTATTGGAAATACTCAATATTTTTGGTGGTTATTTTTAATTTTAGGTTTTTGTTTACCTTATGGATTAATTACTGCAGAATTAGGTTCTACATTTAATACGGAAGGTGGAATGTATGATTGGGTTAAAAAAGCATTTGGTAAAAAAATGGCTTCTCGTGTAGCTTGGAATTATTGGATTAATTTCCCATTATGGATTTCATCATTAGGTGTTGCTGTTACTGATGTTGTAGCTGGTATATTCGATGTGGAATTATCACTATTATGGTTATTAATATTACAACTTGGTTATACAGTTTTAGTTACAATATTAAGTACACAAAGAATTGGAGAAAGTAAATGGATTGTTAATATTGGTACTTTCTTTAAAATAGCGTTTATGGTAGCATTAGGATTACTAGGCATTTATGTTTATATTAAGACTGGACACAGTGCAAATCCAATTCAGAGTGTTAGTGATTTGCTACCAACTATGGATTTAGCTAGTTTGTCATTTATTTCTGTTATCA
Organism: uncultured Bacilli bacterium; assembly: GCA_944358375.1. The sequence continues at coordinate 58,269 of CALVQT010000003.1, read as the reverse complement.
TATTTAATTTTTTAGGATTTGAGGTAGTAGCAACATTTACAGATGATATGGAAGATCCTAAAAAAGAAATACCAAAAGCACTAATTATAGGTGGAGCATTAATGGCATTATTTTACATATTACCAGCAACAGGAATTAACATTGCTATGAGTGTTGAAGATGCAGAAGTAGCAGGAATTACTGATTCATTTGCAATATTATTAACATCACTTGGAATGAGTGAAAATTTAATTAGAATCGTAGTTATAGCAGTTGGATTAATGTTTATTTATACAATGGTTGCTAATATAGTTTCATGGTCATTTGGCGTAAATAGTGTAGCTAAATATTCTGCCGATGATGGAGGACTTCCAAAAATATTTAGTAAAACAAATAAAGCAGGAGTTCCTTATATGGCAGCAATTATGAATGGAATAGTTGGAGGAATTATTTTAATTGTTGGTATTATATTAGGAGAAGTTGGTAGTGAAACAGCAAACAATTTATTCTGGACTTTCTTTAGTTTAAGTTTAGTTACATTATTAGTTAGCTATATTCCAATATTCCCAGCTTTCTTAAAATTAAGAAAAACTGATAAAACTAAAAGAGCTTATAAAATCCCTGGAAATAACTTAGTATTAAATATTATTGCTTGGTTACCATGTGTTTTATTAGTATTAGCTGTTATATTTACATTATTTATAGATTTCACTTGGGAATCTATTCAAGCAAATTTAGCTCTTATAGTAGGCGTTGCTGTATCGTTTATAATTCAAGAAATCTTAGCAGCGAGAGTTAAAAACGATTAATTGAAAGAAAGGAAAAAAGAATGAAAAAATTAAATACAATACCTAAAGAAGATGGTTTTAGAATGCCTGGTGAATTTGAAAGGCATAGTGGCACATACATTATTTGGCCAGAAAGACCAGATAATTGGAGATTAGGTGGTAAACCTGCACAACAAGTATTTACAAAAGTTGCTAATACAATTGGTAGGTATGAACCAATAACTATGTGTGTTTCAGCTGCACAATATGATAATGCTAGAAATATGTTAGCAGATTATGTCAAAGTAGTAGAAATGAGTAATAACGATTCTTGGATAAGGGATTGTGGTGCTACATTTGTTATTGATAATAAAGGTAACAAAAGAGCAATTGATTGGAAGTTTAATGCTTGGGGTGGACTTGTTGATGGATTATATTTTCCTTGGGATCAAGATGATAAAGTAGCTATGAAAATGTGCGAATTGGAACAAGTTGACAGATATAGATTAGATGATTTTATCTTAGAAGGTGGTTCTATTCATGTTGATGGTGAAGGAACACTTATTACTACTGAGGAATGTTTATTATCTGAAGGACGTAATAGTAATTTAACTAAAGAAGAAATTGAAAAAGTATTATGTGATTCTTTAAATGTATCTAAAATATTATGGCTTCCTAGTGGAATTTATAATGATGAAACTAATGGTCATGTAGATAATATGTGTAATTTTGTACGTCCCGGAGTTGTCGTTTTAGCTTGGACAGATGATGAAAATGATCCGCAATATGAAAGAAGTAAAGCTGCATTTGATTATTTAAGTAATCAAACTGATGCTAAGGGTAGAAAGTTGGAAATTCACAAGATGTACACTCCTACACCAATTTTAATTACTAAAGGTGAAAGTACTGGAGTAGATAGTATCGATGGAACACTACCTAGAAAAGAAGGAGATAGGCTTGCTGCATCATATGTAAATTATTATACTGGAAACGGATTTGTTGCATTACCAGTATTTAATGATCCAAATGATGATAAAGCAATTAAATTATTAAAAGAATTATATCCTGATCGTGAAATAGTACCAATTTATGCAAGAGAAATTTTACTTGGTGGAGGTAATATTCATTGTATTACACAACAAGTACCAGAGGTACAAATAAAATAAAAGGTTTTAGTGAAAACTAAAATCTTTTTATTTAGCAATAAAATATATTATTAATAAAATTATAATGAGATGTTTTTATTTTAACATTACAATTTTATTAAAAAAATTTAATAAACTTCTTTTTAATTTTATTTATTTATGTTATACTCAAAATAATAGTATAATAGTTATAAAAATAATAAGGAGATAGTATGAAAAAAAGAATGGTTATAGCTCTTGGAGGGAATGCATTAGGTTCAACTCCCCAAGAACAATTGCAATTAGTTAAAGAAACAGCTAAAAGTATTGTGGATTTAGTTGAAAAAGGAAATAAAGTGATAATAACTCATGGAAATGGTCCTCAAGTTGGCATGATAAATTTAGCAATGGAAGTTTCTCACGAAGAAACTAATTCTCCAGAGATGCCATTTGCAGAGTGTGGAGCAATGTCCCAAGGGTATATAGGGTATCATTTACAACAATCTATTCAAAGGGAACTTGTTAAAAGAGGATTAAGAAGAAATTGTTTAACAGTTATTACTCAAGTAGAAGTAGATAAAAACGATCCTGCATTTTCTAATCCTACTAAACCAATTGGTAGATTTTATACAAAAGAGGAAGCAGAAAAATTAGTTAAAGAAAAAGGATATATTATGAAAGAAGATGCTGGACGTGGATATAGAAGAGTTGTTGCATCTCCAAAACCAATTAAAATTGTAGAAATTAATACAATTAAACATCTTCTTGATAAAGGAAATATTGTTATTGCTTGTGGTGGTGGTGGAATACCTGTTATTAAAGACAAAAAGGGTTATAAAGGAGTTGATGCTGTTATTGATAAAGATAGGACAAGTTCTAGACTTGCTTGTTCTTTACAAGCTGATTTATTTTTAATTTTAACAGCAGTTGATGAGGTATATATAAATTACAATGAGAAAGATGAACATAAGATTAGAGAAATGACTATAAAGGAAGCAAAGGAATTCATAAAAGATAAAGAATTTGCTGAGGGAAGTATGTTGCCTAAAATTGAAGCGTGTATAGATTTTGCATCTTTTACAAAAAAAGGTTATGCAATGATAACGTCACTTAAAAAAGCTTCTTTGGCTCTTGAAGGTAAAGTAGGAACAATAATTAGAAAATAAAAGAAGAGGTGCACTAATGGATAAGAAAGTCATAGTAAGATTAGAGAACTTTGAAAAAAAGTATGGAAATAAAGTTGTAATTAAAGAGTTGGATCTAGAAGTATATGAGGGAGAATTTTTAACATTATTAGGTTCTAGTGGGTGTGGTAAAACAACTATATTAAGATGTATATCTGGATTAGAAAAACCAACAAATGGTAAGATATATTTAGATAATGAAGATGTGACTTTTACAGATCCTCAAAAAAGAAATGTTAATACTATATTTCAAAATTATGCATTATTTCCATTTATGAGTGTTAAGGAAAATGTTATTTTTGGATTAAAAATGAAAAAAATAAATAATAGTGAAATAGAAAAACAATTTAATAAAATGATTAAACTTGTTCATTTAGAAGGGTATGAAAATAGAAAACCAAAAGAATTATCAGGTGGCGAGCAGCAAAGAGTTTCAATAATTAGAGGACTTATTAATAATCCAAGAGTGCTATTATTAGATGAACCTTTAAGTGCGTTAGATTTGAAATTAAGAAAACAAATGCAAATAGAATTAAAACAATTACAAAAAAAGTTAGGTATTACATTTATATATGTAACTCATGATCAAGATGAAGCATTATCTATGAGCGATAGAATTGTTGTATTAAATAATGGTAAAATTGAACAAATAGGAACACCTTTAGAAGTGTATGAAAATCCTATAAGTGAGTATGTTGCTAATTTTTTAGGAGAAGCCAATATATTTAAAGGAAAGGTTATAAATAATATTGATAATAAAAGTGTTATTGAAATTAATAATAAAGAAACTATAATAATAAATGGAGAATATAAAAATGGTAGTGAAATAAAAGTTGTTGTTAGACCTGAGAATATTAAATTAAGTAAAACTGAAAGAAAAAATAATTGTTTTAAAGGAAAAGTTAATGATGAAATATATGATGGGAGTGTTACTAAATTAATAATAAAAACTGAAAATTATACTATTAGACAATTAAGTATAGGTAATGATAGGCAATATAAAGAGGGTGATAATGTATATTTATATTGGACAATTGATGATGCAATAATTATTGGAAGTGATTTAAATGAAAAAAAATAATTATTTGAAAATTATTTTTACATTGCCTTTAATTATATATGCAGTTAGTTTAATTGCTTTGCCTTTATTATATATATTTATTATAAGTTTTTTTAAGAGTGATTCATATGGTGGTATGATAGAAGAAATTACTCTTATGAATTATATAGAATTATTTGATAGTGTGTATATAAAAATATTTTTACAGTCCTTTTTAGTAGCTCTTATTACTACTGTTATATGTATTTTAATAGCATATCCATTTGTATTATCAGTAAGTCATAAATCAAAAAAAACTCAAAAAATTATTATGACATTAGTTATGTTACCATTTTTAACTAATTCATTAATTAGAATGTATGGATGGATTGTTTTGCTTAGAAGAAGTGGTATTATAAATCAAGTATTAATAGGGTTAAATATAATTGATTATCCACTTTCTTTAATGTATAATTTTTCTGCTATTATAGTTGGTATGGTATATACTTTATTACCATTTATGTTGCTTCCACTATATAGTAGTGTATCTACAATTGATAAATCATTATTAGAAGCGTCCTATGATCTTGGTGCAAATAAAATAAAAACTTTTAAGAATGTAATATTTCCTCAAACTATACCAGGATTATTTAATGGTGCATTAATGGTATTTACTCCAGCTCTTGGTTATTTTTTTATAGTTGATATATTAGGTGGTGGAAAAATAATGATTTTAGGTAATTTAATTAAAAATCAGTTTTTAACTGCTAGAAATTGGCCTTTTGGTGCTGCTATATCTATATTTTTAATATTTATAACATTTATAGTTATTTTGATATATAAAAAACTTGGTGGTAAACTTGATGATTTAGGGGGGGCATAAATTTATGAAAAATAATCGATTTTTAGATAATTTAATATTAATATTAGTGTTTATTTTCTTATTTGCACCTATTATTGTTCTTATATTGTTTTCATTTAATACATCAAAATTAAATATTTCGTTTGAAGGATTTACATTACAATGGTATAAGCATTTATTTGAAAATACCACATTATTAGATAGTCTTAAAAATACTTTCATAGTTGCTTGTACTTCAACTATTGTATCTACTATTGTTGGTACAATATCAGCATATGGTCTTAAAAAATATAATTTTAAAGGAAAAAATTTTATTAATGCTCTTATATATATACCAGTGGTAATACCAGAAATAGTTTTAGGTATTTCTCTTTTATGTATATATACATTTGCTAAATTAGAATTAGGTATGTTTACTTTAATTTTAGCTCATATATGTTTTTCAATTCCATTTGTAATTATAAGTGTTAGAAGTGTTTTAAATTCACTTGATGATAATTTAGAGAGTGCAGCTTCTGATTTGGGAGCTAGTCCTATAAAAATATTTTTTAAAGTAATTCTTCCTTCAATTATGCCTGGAATTTTAAGTGGGGCACAGCTTGCTTTTACATTATCACTTGATGATGTGGTTATAAGTTATTTTGCAGCAGGTCCTGGTAGCAATACATTACCATTATATATTTATTCATTAATTAAAACTGGAATTACTCCTGATGTAAATGCATTAATATCTATAATATTGTTAAGTGTGTTTTTAATACTTACTGTTTCTGCATTAATAAGTATTAAAAAAATAAAACAGGAGGTAGTATTATGATTAAAAAAGTTTTAATTATGTTTATAATTATTATTTTGTGTACAGGATGTAATGATAATGATGAAAATGTATTGAATGTATTAAATTGGTCTAGTTATATACCTGATGAAGTAATAAGAGATTTTGAAAAGCAAAGAGGAATTAAAGTTAATTATAGTACATATTCATCAAATGAAGAATTACTTGCTAAAATAAGTAGTGTTAAAGATGGAACATATGATTTAATATTTCCGAGTGATTACATGGTTGAAATTATGAAAAGTAAAGGAATGCTTGAAGTAATTGATAAAACTAAATTAAGTAATTATGATAATTTAAATTATAATTTTCTACAATTAAGTTATGATGAAGGAAATGATTATTCAATTCCTTTTCTAGCAGCATCTACTGTAATTAGTATTAATACTCTTAAAATTAAAGATGAAATTACATCATATAATGATTTATTAAATCCTAAATATAAAAATGATATAGTTTTAATAGATGATCAAAGAATAATAATAGGAATGGCACTTCTTGCTCTTGGATATGATATGAATACAACTAATGAGCAAGAATTACAAGAAGCATATTTGTGGTTAAGAGAATTAAAGAAAAATATTAAAGCTTATGATAGTGACTCGCCTAAAAATTTTTTAATTAATGGTGAGGCAAATATTGCTGTTATTTGGAATGCTGAGGGAGCTATTGCATCTAATACTAATGATAAAATAAAAAGTATTTTTCCAAAGGAAGGATTTGCTCTTAGTATTGATAATTTTGCAATACCAAAGGGTGCTAAACATAAAGATGAATTATATGAATTTATGGATTATATTTTAGATGCTAAAGTTATGGCAAAAATTGTAGAATCATATCCATATAAGACTGTAAATAAAGAAAGCGAAAAATATTTAAGTGATGAGTATATGAATAATAGTGCAGCTAATATACCAGATAGCATAATGGCTGAGGGATATTTTGTAGATAATATTGGTGATAAAATAAAATTATATGACAAAATATGGGCAAAAATTAAATAGAATAATTGTTTTAAATTATTCTTTTTGATATACTATTATAAGGAGATATTGTATATGAATAAGAAGGGTTTTACATTAACAGAATTAATTGCTGTAATTGCTATATTAGCTATATTATCAGTTATAACTACACCTGCTATATTATTAATTAGAAAAACAGTTTTATCAAATTCTTTAGAAAGCAAATTAGGACAAATATTAATAGCAGCCGAAGATTATGCAAGTAAAAATATAATGGAAATACCTAGTCCAGTTACTTTAACGTGTAATAGTGGTCAAGAATGTTGTGAAGGTGCTAATTGCTACATAGAAAATGAGGATTGTTTAATAGTGCTTGTTAAAACACTTATATCTCAAGGATATTTATCAGGTGATTCAGATAATAAAGAAATACTATTAAATCCAATAGATAATAGTTCATTAAATAATGAAAAAGTATGTATTAGATATAATAATAATGTTGCTATAAATAGAAAAATTTTTTCTTATGTAATTAATAAAGATGATATAACAAATTGGGATAGCAAAAGATATAATTAAGGGTAAGAATATGAAATTAAGTAATAATTTTTTTATAACAAGAAGAGAGTTGCCAAAAGATGAAAGTATTATTTCATCAAAATTACTTGTAAAAAGTGGAATGATTATGAAATTAGAAAGTGGTGCATATACTTATTTACCACTTGGTTTTATTGTACTTAATAATATTAAAAAAATTATTCAAAAAGAATTAAATAATATAAATGCTCACGAATTATTAATGCCATCATTAGTAAGTAGTGAAATATTTGAAAAAACAAATAGAGATCATATATTAGTAGATGAAATATTTAATATTAAAAGTAGGAATAATAAATTATATTCTTTATGTCCAACTAGTGAAGAATTATTTACTTATCTTGCTAAATATAAAATAAATAGTTATAAAGATTTACATTTTACTTTATATCAAATAAGTAATAAATATAGAGATGAGAATAAAAATGAGTTTGGTTTAATAAGAAAAAATGAATTTATAATGGCTGATGCATATAGTTTTGATGCTAATGAAGCTGGATGTGACATTAGTTATGATAAAGTATATCAAGCATATATAAAAATATTTAGAAGGATGGGTCTTAATACATTAGTTGTGAGAAGTGATCCATATTATATGATGGGCTTATCTAGTGAGGAATTTCAAGTTATAAATGAACATGGGGATAACAAAGTAGTTAAGTGTAATGAATGTGACTATGCATCCAATATTGAAGATGCTAGTTGTAAAAATAATTTTAAAAGATTAGATGTTAAATTAAGTGATGCAAAACTTGTTAAAACAATTGATAAAAAAACAATAAATGAAGTAAGTAAATTTTTAAAAGTAGATGTTAATAATATTATAAAATCTCTTGTTATAAAAGTAGATGATGAATATAAAATGATATTATTAAGAGGAAATAGTCAATTAAATATAAATAAATTAAAAAGACTTTTAAAATCTCAAAATATTACAATACCCGATGAGTATGAACTAAAAAGAATTGGAACATATGCTGGGTTTATAGGGCCTATTAATGCAACTATGAAAGTAATAGCTGATAATGAGGTTAAAAATATGTTAAATGCTGTGTGTGGTAGTAATCAAAGAGATTATCATTATATAAATGTTGTTCCTGGAAGAGATTTTAGAGTTAATATGTATAGCGATATTAAGTTATTTGATGAAAATTGTGTATGTCCTAAATGTGGTAATAAATGTAATATATTAAAAGGTATAGAAGTGGGGCATATATTTAAATTAGGAACTAATTATAGCGAATATTATAATTTAAAATATATAGATGAAGTAAATAATAAAAATTTAGTATATATGGGTAGTTATGGTATTGGTTTAGATAGGTGTATTAGTACAATAGTAGAAGAAAATCACGATGATAGAGGAATAATATGGCCAATAGATGTATCTCCTTTTAAAGTATGTATAGTAATTGCTAATGTAAATGATAAAGAAAGTAGTAAATATGCACAATTATTGCATGATAAATTAAATAATCTTGATATTCAGACATTATTAGATGATAGAAAAGAGACAATTGGTATTAAATTTGCAGATATGGATTTAATTGGTATACCAATAAGATTAACAATAGGTAAAGCATTTGAGAATGGAAAAATAGAATTTAAATTAAGAAATGAAGATACGATAACATATATTAAAAAAGAAAATATTGTAGATATAGTTAAAAAAACTATAAAAAGGTTAAAATCGTAAAATATTTTTAAATATTAACAAAAGTTTACAAAAGTATATAAGTTAATAAATTATAGATTATAAATAATTATTAAAAAATATAGACAATTTAATTTTTAAGTGTTAAAATGTTTATATCTTTTGTGAAGAAATAGTAATATCTAATATTTATTTTAAGAGAGTTAGTGATTGGTGAGATACTAATAAATAAGTAGATATGAATTCACCTTCATATTAATAAAGAACGTACTTTGGCGTTAACAAATAAAGAGCATAAATATTATGAATTAAGGTGGTACCGTGGGAATCTCTCACCCTTAAATTATAATATTTTTTTTTAGGAGGAAAATATGATAGAAAAATTAGAAGCAATTAAGCAAAAAGCATTAGAAGAAATTGAACAATGTGATGATGAATCGTCTATTAATAATGCTAAATCTAAATTTTTAGGCAAGAAGAGTGAGTATAGTGATATTATGTCATCATTAAGAAATTTATCTAATGAAGAAAAAAGAAATATAGGTGCTGTATCAAATGAAGTTAGAACTTTTATTACTAATAGTATTAATAATAGACTTGATATAATAAAAAAAGAAGAGTTAAATAAGAAACTTGAAAAAGATAAAATAGATCTAACATTGCCGAGTAAAAAAAGAAAGATAGGCACTAAGCATCCTCTTACTATTGTTCGTGAAGAAATAGAAGATTTATTTATTTCAATGGGATATGATGTAGTAGATGGACCTGAAGTTGACACTGATGAAAATTGTTTTGAATTGTTAAATTTACCAAAAGGACATCCTGCAAGAGATGCACAAGATAGTTTTTATATTAATGAAGAATATTTACTTCGTCCACATACTAGTTCTATGCAAGCAAGAAGTATGATTGCTAATACTGATAAAAAACCATTTAAATTAATATGTCCTGGAAAAACATATAGAAGAGATGATGATGATGCAACTCATTCACATCAATTTTCTCAAATAGAGGGACTTGTTGTTGGTGAGAATATATCGCTTTCAGATTTAAAAGGGACATTACTTTTACTTGCTAAAAAAATGTTTGGTGAAGAGAGAGAAATAAGATTTAGAGCAAGCTACTTTCCATTTACTGAACCTAGTTATGAAGTAGATGTTTCTTGCTTTAATTGTAATAAAAAAGGATGTTCAATGTGTAAAAATACTGGATGGATTGAAATACTTGGTTGTGGTATGGTACATCCAAATGTACTAGAAAAATGTGGATTTGATTCAAATAAATATCAAGGTTTTGCATTTGGAGTGGGTATCGAGAGAGTTGCTATGTTAAAATATGGTATTAATGATATTAGAAATTTCTATACAAATGATTATAGATTTTTAGCTAATTTTGACAGAAGGGAGAATTAAATATGAAACTAAGTAAGAAATTTATTAGTGATTATATTAACTTAGATAATATAGAATTCAAAGAATTTGCTGATTCTATGGTAAAATTAGGTAATGAATATGAAAATATTAAACCACTAGTTGATGCTAATAAATTAGTTATTGGTGAAGTTATAGAATGTAGTATGCATCCACAAAGTGATCATTTACATGTATGTAAAGTTAATATTGGTAGTGAGGTATTGAATATAATTTGTGGTGCACCTAATGTAAGAGAAGGTATTAAAGTAATAGTTGCATTAGATGGAGCTAAGCTTCCTGGTGGTACAATTAAAAAAACTAATATATTAGGTTATGAATCTAATGGAATGATTTGTGCTTTAAATGAACTTGGCATTGAAAATAAATATTTAAAAGAGGAAGATATTAAAGGTATTTATGAATTAAATGAATTAGCAATAGTTGGAGAAGATCCAATTAAATTCTTAGAATTAGATGATATAATTATCGATTTTGAACTAACAGCTAATAGAGCAGATTTACTTAGTATGTTAGGTCTTGCATATGAAAGTTCAATTATAGTTGGTGGTAAAGTCAAATTACCTAAAATGAATTATAAAATAAATAATGAAAATATTAAAGACTCTTTAAAATTAAAGATAGATACACCTAATGTATATACATTTTTAAGTAAGAGAGTAAATAATATTGTTATAAAACCAAGCCCTATATTTATAAAAAATAGACTTATGGCTTGTGGTATTAGACCAATAAATAATGTTGTTGATATTTCAAATTATGTTATGTTAGAAACAGGACAACCACTTCATTTCTATGATGCTGATTTGCTTGGTGATACAATTGGTGTTAGAAATGCAAATAATGGTGAAATATTAGTTACATTAGATAATAATGAAAGAATACTTACTCATGATGATATTGTAATAACTAATGGAAAAGATGCAATAGGGCTTGCAGGCGTTATGGGTGGATTATCTACTGAAATTAATGAAAATACAAAAAATGTAGTAATCGAATCTGCAATATTTAATCCAATTAATATTAGAAAAACATCTAAAAAATTAATTAGAAGTGAAGCTAGTATTAGATTCGAAAAAGATATAGATGTTAATAGAACATATATGGCACTTGAAAGAGCATGTTATTTACTTGAAAAATATGCTAGTGCTAGTGTATGTGAAGGAATGCTTGAATATAATTGTTTAAGTAGGGAAGAAAAGGTTATTGATATAACATTAGAGAAAATAAATAATGTTTTAGGATATAATTTAACTACCAAAGATGTAGCAACTGTGTTTAATAAATTGGATTTTAAATATAAATTAGTAGCTAATAAATTCAAAGTTATGGTTCCAACAAGAAGAACAGATATAAGTATAAAAGAAGATTTAATTGAAGAAGTTGGAAGAGTATATGGTGTAGATAATATAAAGGAAACTTTACCTATATTTGAAAGTATTCCATCTAAATATGATAATAAAAATAGAATAGTTAGGGATATTATGATTAGTCTTGGATTGAATGAGGTAATAACTTATTCATTAATTAAAGTATCTGATGTATTTAAATTTACTAATGATGAATTTGGACTTACAAAAGTATTAAGTCCATTATCAGAAGATAGAGAAGTTTTAAGGCATAGTATGTTAGTATCTTTACTAGAAGTATATAATTATAATAAAGCAAGGAATATGAAAGACGCTTCTATATTTGAAATAGGAAAATGTTTTAGTTTAATTAACACTGAATTTATAGAAGAAAATAAATTGGCTTGTTTATTATGTGGTAATTATTTAAATGGAATTAAAAAAGAAAATTATGATTTTTATTCAGTTAAAGGAATAGTAGAAGATTTGCTTGATAATTTAGGATATAAAAATAGATATTCATTTGTAGTAAAAGAATTTCCAGAAGAAATGCATCCAACTAAGAGTGTTTATATAAATGTATCTGGCAAAATAATTGGTATGATTGGACAGGTTCACCCTAGAATTACTAAAGATGAAATATATGTTGTTGAAATTAATTTAGATCAATTATTTAATATTAAAACTGGTAAAATTAAATTTAAAGAATTTTCTAAATTTCCAGGTATATTTAAAGACTTAGCATTTATTTTACCTAAAGAAGTCAAAAATGAAGATGTAATTTCTAGTATCAAACAGGGTGGTGGTAAGTTACTTAAAAGTGTAAATGTATTTGATTATTATGAAGGAGATAGAATCGATAGTAATAAAAAATCAATAGCATATAGTTTATATTTTGAAAGTTTTGATAAGACTTTAAGTGATGAAGAAATAAATCCTTTGTTTGATAAAATAATTGAAAATGTTGTTAAAAGACACAATGGTATACTAAGAGATAAATAGTATATAAAAAGATTGATTTATATATTAATTTTATTTATAATATAAGTATGAGGGATGAGATATGAATGAAAATGAAATTAAAAGTAAAATGAATAAAGTAATTGAATCTTTAGAAAATAGATATACAACTATTAGAGCAGGAAGAGCTAATCCAAATATTTTAAATGGAATAATGGTTGATTATTATGGTGTTCAAACACCAATTCAATCACTTGCAACAATATCAATTCCAGAAGCAAGAGTTTTAGCAATTAAACCATTTGATAAATCTTCACTTAAAAGTATAGAGAAGAGTATACACGAAGCTAACTTAGGTATAGCACCAACTAATAATGGTGAGGTTATAATGTTGACTATTCCAGAATTAACTGGTGAAACTAGAAAAAGTTATGTTAAACAAGCAAGTCAAATGGCAGAAGAAGCAAGAGTAGCTCTTAGAAATATAAGACAAGATGAAAATAATAAAATTAAGAAAAATGATGAAATTACCGAAGATGAAAAAGAAAGATATTTACAAATAATACAAGATATGATTAATAAATTTAATAAAATAGTTGATGAAAAATTTAAAGAAAAAGAGCAAGAACTTACTACTTTATAGTAAGTTCTTATATATTGACTATATGAAAAAAATTATGTATAATTTTTATAGTAGTAGTGGTGGTAATGTGTGAGAACTAAGAACGGATTTACACTGATGGAATTATTATTAGTAATGGCAATTTTAGCATTATTTTTTTTAGTTGCTAGTTTTATTTTTTTAAATTATTATCAAAAAGCAAAAAAAAGTTCATTTATAACAGATTCAAGAGTTATATATAGGGAATCTAATAAAATATATTCTAGTGAATATATGGATGGAAAAGAATTTAACGTTATTAGTAGTGATGAGGGCGAGAAACATTTAGATATAGACAATCCTAATATAAAATATTGTATTAATTTAGATGAAAAGGGTAAAGTGGATGATTTTAAAATGACTAATGGCGAGTATTATCTTCAAGGAAAAGTAATTGATGATATTTCAATTGAAAATGTAGTGTTTGGAAATTTTGATGCTAAATTTAGTTGTGATTATGTTTTGTCAAATGAAGATATTTTAGAAGAAACAATATTGTTAATAAAAATAGATTCTACTGTGATGAAGATAATTAAAGCATTAGTATGTTTATTTATAGGATTACTTATTTTATTTCCTTTTATTAAAAATAAAAATGAAAGAATTTAATTTTTAAATTGTTAATTTACTATTGACATTTGAATATTATTTATATATAATCATTATTGTTAAAAAAGAAAGAAAGAGTGCCACTCTTCACCAGATGTATAAATACATTGGTATAAAAGCTTATTAAATTAAATATTAATATGTTTTTAAGTGTGGCTCTTGTGCACACTTTTTTAAATGGAAAATATGGAGGTGTTAGCAATAGCTAAGCAAAATAATGAAGTTTTAGTTAACGAGCAAATTACAATTGATAATGTAATGGTAATTGGTCCAAATGGAGAAAAAATGGGTATAAAAAATATTAATGATGCTCTTACATTAGCAAAATATGCTGGTTTAGATTTAGTATTATTAAATCCAGATCTAAAAAATCCAGTTTGTAAGATTATTGATTATAATAAGTATCGCTATGAAAAACAAAAACAAATAAAAGAAGCAAGAAAGAAACAAAGGGAGCAAAATTTAGAAGTTAAAGAATATAGACTAAGTGTTACAATAGATGTTGGCGATTTTGAAACTAAGTTAAGAAATGCTAAGGCATATTTAGAAAAAGGCCATAAAATCAAAGTTTCAGTTAGGTTTAAAGGAAGACAACTTGCTCATCCTGAATTAGGTAAAGAAGTGATTATGAATTTTGCAAAAAAGCTAGATGATGTTGCGAATATAGAGTCTATGCCTAAAATGGAAGGTAGAAATATGCAACTATTATTAACACCTAAAAAATAAAGAGAAAGAAGGAATGTATTATGCCAAAGATGAAATCACATGGTGGAATAAGTAAGAAAATTAAAGTAAGAAACTCTGGTTCAACTAAAATTGGACATGTAGGAGCAAATCATAATAGTGGAAAGAAGTCAACTGACTTCAATAGAAAATCAAGAAAGGGTTCTGTATTAAGTTCAGCTGATGCTAAAAGATACAAAGGACTGGTAAAATAAGGGGGATAGGAATATGACAAGAGTTAAAGGTGGAGTAGTATCTAAAAATAGAAGAAGAAAAGTTTTAAAAAGAGCTAAAGGATATTTTGGAAGCAAACATAGATTATATAAAACAGCTCAAGAACAATTATTCCATAGTGGTGCTTATAGTTTCCAAGATAGAAAAAAAAGAGCTAATAACTTTAGAAAACTATGGATTACAAGAATTAATGCTGCTTGTAGAAACAATGATATAGTTTATTCTAAATTCATTGATGGACTTAACAAAGTAAATATTAAAATTAATAGAAAAATGCTTAGTGAACTTGCGATTTACAATCCAGAGGAATTTACTAAATTAGTTAATACAGCCAAAGAAGCATTAAAAAATAAAGAAAATTAGTATAATGACTTCACTTATGTGAAGTCATTTACTTTATATTATTGATTAGGCTAATTAAATTATGTATAATATTTTATAAGAAGGAAAGTTTATGAAAGATTTTATAGATCCATTTTTATATAATGTTCCTAGTTTAGATTTACATGGATATGATAGATTTTCAGCAATTGCTATAATGGATAGTTTTATTGAGGATAATTTAAAAATAGGAATTAAAAAAATTATTATAATACATGGCAAGGGAAGTGGCATTTTAAAGCAAATTACTCATGAATATTTAAAAAAAGATAAAAGAGTATTAGAATATAAAGTATATAATTATAATGATGGAGAAACTATTGTAATACTAAATTAGGAGGATTATGCAACAATATTATTCAATAAAAAAAGATAAAGATACATTATATCTTAATCATGATGATTTATATCATATTAAGAAAGTCATGAGAATGAAAAAAGATGATAAAATTATAATTGTATATGATAAAAAAAGCTTTGTATGTAAGTTAAATCCAGATTTATCTTCAGCAAATATCATAGAAATATTTAAAGATGGTGAAAAATACCAAAAAATTTTAGTATATATTCCTATGTTAAGCGATGATAAGATGAGTTTTGTATTTAAATATGGAACTACTCTTGGAATAACTGATTTTGTAGTAGTTCAATACTCTCGATGTAAATATAAACTGCCTGAAAAAGACTATAATAAGAAACTTGATAGGTGGCGTAGAATAATCAAAGAAGCTAGTGAGCAATCATACAGAATTAAAAAGCCTATATTGCAAAATATAATAAAGTTCCAAGATATCGAAGCATTATGCAATGTAAATATTTTGTGTTCGCTTGACAAAAATAATGTAAATAATCTATGTAAAGTATTAACACCCAATAATTGTAATGATACAATATCATTAGTATTTGGACCAGAAGGTGGACTTTGTGAAGAAGAAGAAGATTTATTGAATAGCAAAGGATTTATTAAAACATCTTTAGGTAATAATGTACTAAGAACAGAGATTGTACCTATTATGGTATCATCTGTAATACAATATTTAAGGAATAGTGATTAATTATATGAATATTGATAAAGCAATAGAAACATTTATGATGGGAGATTATTTTTTAATTTTTCTTGTTTTAATTGCAATAATTTTAGTAGTTTTAATAATTAGTTTAATAAAATCAAGAGAAGAATATAATGAATTGTTAAGATATACTACTATTACACCTGATTATAGTGAAGAAAAGGATTTTGAAGAACATGAAAAAATAATTGATAATATTAAGTCAACTGGTGAAGATGGTTTAACTAAAGATTTATTGAAAGAATTTGATATGTTAAATAAAGAATCTTCTAAAGAAAGAGAAGTATCTGATATTAAAGATAGTGGTATTATGGTTAAACAAGTCAATTTAAGTGGTGTTAAAACATATGATGATATAATAAATGAATATGAAAGTAGTGAAGAAGAAAATGCGGTAATATCTGCTGAAGAACTTGAAAAAAGAACTAAAGAAAGAAATGATACTTTAGGAAAAAATGATAATCAATTAGCAATAGAAAAATACGAGGAAGAACAAGAGAAAAAAGCTATAATTAGTTATGAACAATTATTAAAAAATGCCTCAAACATAACTTTATCATATAAAGAAGAGAATAAAAAGGATAATAAATCTCCTCGTATTAATAAAATAGAAGTAGAACAAAAAGAAATAACACAAGCAGAAAGTTATTTAGAGGAAGAAGAATTTTTAAAAATATTAAAAGAGTTTAGGATGACATTATGATAAAAACATTTAATATAAAAACACTCGGCTGTAAAGTTAATTCATATGAAAGTGAATTTATAAGAAATTTACTTTTGGATGAAGGTTATAATGAAGTAAACGAAAATTCAGATTTATGTATTATAAATACTTGTACAGTTACTAATACAGCAGATAATAAAAGTAAACAAGTAATAAATAATATAAAGAAAAAAAATCCCAATGCTATTGTAGTTGCAATGGGATGTTTTTGCCAATTTAGAGCAAAAGAAATAGAAAATTTAATATCCGCTGATATAATTATTGGAAATAAAGATAAGTCTAAAATATTAAAATACATAAAAGAATTTTTAAAAACTAATAAAAAAATAATAAAATTATATGATATGAATTTTGTTGAATTCGAAGATATGGAAGTTAAAAAATATTCATATCATCAAAGAGCATTTATTAAAATAGAAGATGGATGTAATAATTTTTGTAGTTATTGTATTATTCCATATGTAAGAGGTAGGGTTAGAAGCAAAGAATTTAATAAATGTATTATTGAAGTAGGAGATCTTGCATTAAATAATCATAAAGAAGTAGTATTATCTGGAATACATACTGGGCAATATTTTAGTGATAATAAAAAACTTTCGGATTTAATAAATGAAATAAGTAAATTTGATCAAATTAAAAGAATTAGACTATCTTCTGTTGAAATAGTTGAATTAGATTGTGGAATGTTGAATATTATTAAAAATAATAAAAAATTTGTATCACACTTACATATACCACTTCAAGCTGGAAGCAATCATATACTAAAACTTATGAATAGAAGATATGATAAAGAATATTTTTTAAATAAAGTAAATGAAATTAAAAAATTGAGAGAAAATATTTCATTATCCACTGACGTAATAGTAGGTTTTCCAGGAGAAACAGAAGAAGATTTTGAAGAAACTTTGGATTTTTGTAAACAAATAGGTTTTTCTAAAATTCATGTTTTTCCTTATTCTGATAGAAATGGTACATTGGCTTCAAGAATGAGCAATAAAATAACAAATGAAATAAAAAAAGATAGAGTACATAGATTGATTAATCTTAGTAATGAACTTGAAAAAAAATATTTTAATAAATGTTTAGGAACAATAGTAGATGTATTAATTGAAGAAAAAAAAGAAGAATATTATTATGGGTTTACTAGTAATTATATACCATTAAAATTAAAAGGTGATTATAAAATTAATGAAATTTATAATATAGTTTTAAAGGAAGAAAATATAAATTTTGATATGCAAGACTAATTATATAATTAAAAGTATCTATGTTTAAAATGGATATTTTTTTAATATAATAATTTATTTAGTAATAATATTAACACATTTATTTAAAATTATATAGTTTTTTAAAAATTTATCTAAATATGTATTATGTTTTCAAGTTATTAATATATATTGGTAAGAATAACTCTCATTAACTTATTTATTATATATATTTTATACTTTGATAAATCTTTCATAGAAATAATTAAATCATCAACATTAGTACTATTATCAATTATTTTCATAATATCATATTCAGAGTTACTTTTAATAGAATTTACATAAGATAATTTTTTAGCATAATACAAAAATATATTTCATAAGTAGTGAGCAATTTTTCCTATTTTATATATTTGCAATTAAACTGGAATACATGATTTATCTTCTAATATAGCAGAGTAGTAAATATTAGTTTTTCATGATCAAACAAATTATTATATTTATTCCTATTTTTTAACTTAAAAAATAGGATAATAATTAATGACTATATCTATTAATATAAATTTTTCAAATATATATTTAAATTTTATTATAGTTAACAGAAAAATAATAATTATGTTATAATTAATATAGGTGGTATAATGGAAAAAAATAGAGTATATAGATTGAATTTGAATGATTATTTATACATTGAAATTTTATATGATGGTAATGAAGTTTATTTAGTTTCTTCTGGAAATACCCCAAAAAATACTATATCTTTTACTACTACTAGAAAAACTACTATTATAAAGATAGCAAATATTCCTAAATGCACAATAAATTTAGAAAATGGAAAAATACATACTAAATTAAAAATAATTCCCACATCTGTGATAAAAAATTATTCTGAAATTTTAAATACTAAATCTAACGATGAAGAATTTTTGCATAATCACTTGCAATTTAGTAAAGTGATTAATGATAGTACTATTCAAAATCAAATGGAATTGCATACACATTTTATGGAAATCTTAAGTGGAGAACAATACTTACAATTAGTATTAAGACACCTAAAATACATAGGTTTAGATGTTAAAGGAGATTTATGTAGATCGTATCCTATCAATAATCATGATCCAAGAATATTAGATGAATCGTTAGTATATAACTGGATTAGTAAAGAAGATATTTATAATAATAGAGAATTATATAACAATTTGGTAAAACAATTAAGTCTTCCTACAAATAAACAAGTGGATTTTTTTGAAATTAATAAAGTCTTAGAAAAGAGGACAGCTTTACTTAATTTAATAGGCTTTTTTGATGTAAAAAAACAAATTGAAAATATTGATGTTCCAAAAAATGAATTAAAAAACGCAATAGCAAAATTAAGGTCTGATGCAAAAGCAGAAATTTATGTAGAAATATTATTAGATAGTTTAGAAACATTAAAAAATCAAGGTATTAAATATGTTGAGATGAGTTATTCTACATATAGCACAATAATAAAAATACATAAAAAAATTCAAAATTTAAAAATCGAAGGAATAAAATTTAATTTCTTGCTTAGTGAGAATAGAAATGCATTGGGACAAACATTTAGAGAATATTATCATGATATAGGAACAAATTCTATTAGAAGAAATAAAAATTCTGTAGAAGTAAATTTAGAAAAATTAATAAAACTAGGGTATGTTAAAGGCTTTGATTTGATGGGAATGGAACATCAAATATTGAAAAGTGATTATGAAAAAGATTCTATTGGAAATTCTTCATTATATGATAAGTTATCACCAATTTTGAAAGTACTTAACTCATTTAATGATAATAGTTTGGTTTGTAGGTTACATGCTGGAGAAATAAAATATGAATTTAATGATTTAGAAGATAAGAGTAATCCGGAAAGAATTTTAGAAATAATTGATAAAATAGTTAAAGATAATAATATGACAGTACCACCACCTTCGATTAGACTTGGACATGGTTTAAATATACAAAAAAATGATAATTATTTGTCATTATTGAAAAAATATAAAGTTATTATAGAAATAAATGCATCATCAAACTTTGCATTAGGTAATATTAAAGATATGAGGCAAATTCCTTATAGATGGTATTTTGAAAATAATATACCTATGGTATTGGGGACAGATGGTGGAGGCTTTTATTTAACTACACCACTTGATGAAGTAAAATTAGCAGAATTTTTTGGTGGAGAAGATGTTGCTAAAGGAATACATCTTACAGATGAACTTGAAGTAAAAAGGAGAGGATTATAGTGGATGAATTATTGTTGAGATTTCAAAATATGGTATTAAATAATCCGGATAGTTTTTTATCGCAAGAATCAAAAAACTTTCCGGATAATTATAAGGAAGAAGATAAAGTAAAATCTGAATTTATTGGATTACATTCATATTATCATGATAAAAATTCAAATGAAGCTTTTTTTAATTCAAATCAGAGTGTTGTAATTCAAAAAGCTCTTGATGAAATTAAAGAATTAATATTACAAAAAGATTATGAGACTGCTAAATATTATATAGTATCATTGCAATTACTGTTAGGATTAGAAATAAAATTTAATAAAATTATTTATATTATGATACAAAGTTCAATTTCTGTTAGTGATTTTATTGATGAAGAACAATATTTTGATAAAGAAGATCCATATATTGATAAAAGGAGAAAATAATATGAATAATTTGTTAAAAAATATAAATGAACATAAAGAAAAAAATAATATTTCAGTTTGTTATCATTTATATAATTTTATAGATGAGCATAATATAAATACAGAAGAAGAATTGATGGATTTTGAAAATAAATTACATATTACTAATGATATTAAGATTAGAAACAAATTAAAATATGATGCATATGTTTCAGATATAACTCATCTAGAAAAATTAGATGAAAATGCTATAGCTGAATTAGTAAAATATGAAGATTTATATTTAACTGAAATAGATGATGTAATGAAAATCAAATACTTAATATTAATATATGAAATAAATGAATGGGAAATGGTATTTCCATATGCAGCATACAAATTAATAATTAAAGATTTGTTAAATTAAAACAACTTGGTTATTCAAGTTGTTTTAATAATATATGAATGCACAAATATATAAATTATATATAAAAAAATAAGAAATCATGATTGTATGAATATAATATGTTATAAATTATATAATTTATTATAAAAAACTAATCCATTTCTGAATTAGTCATTTATCAAAACTCGAAAAGTCGAGCAAATTACTTAATGGTAGCGAGAGAGGGATTTGAACCCCCGACATTTCGGGTATGAACCGAACATTCTAGCCAACTGAATTATCTCGCCATAAATCAATCAAGCACATAAATAATATCATATTTACTTGACTTTGACAATACTTAATATAAACTTTTTTTAAAAACATTAATTTCTATAGTAAATTTCAATATTCTTTTTATTATTGTTATCTTTTTCAACTTTTAATTGTTTTATTTTATTAAAATTATGAATATCAAAATTAATTATTTTCTTTTATCTCAATATTTAGCTAAGTTAATATGGTATTTATCAAAGTAATAACAAGAAAAGATATATTGCAATACAATACCTGTAAGTATATAATTAATTATACGATTTTTAGTTTTATTTGTTAAATATACATAATTATTTTTATTATTCATATTAAAACTCTTCCATAAAAATATTTTATTATTAATTGTTTGTTTAACAATTAATAATATGATATTATATGTTAAAAGGAAGGTAAATATGTTAATAATTAATAATTCTGAATATTTTATTAATAAACAAGATATAAAATGGCTAATTTATATGAATTATGATTTAAGTACTAATCTTTATATTAAATTGTGTGAAATGCTAAATACTATGAAGGGAAACTATATAAAAATAAGAGACGAAGAAGTATTACAATATATTTTTAGAAATAATACAATAAATTTGTTTGAGGATTATTATAATATGACAATTTTTGAATTAAATTCTTTAGTAGTTAAACTTCAAAGTGAAATATTAGACTTAGATTGTGAAGATGATATTAAAATTTTAAGTAAGTACAGAAAAGAAAAAAAATATAAACAATATTTATTAAGAGAAATAACTGAAATTATAGAAAGAAAGAAGAAATTATCTAATAAGGAATTACCTAATATAATAGATGTTACATTTAAACCTATAATAAAGGGAAATTTATGTGCAACAAGAGCACTAGATTATAAGAAAGTATTGATATATGATGTAAATGGTAGAAGAATTTATAATATGGATGAAGACTTTTGTAAGGTGGCTTATAAAATTATTATGCTTGAGAGTAGTGATGCTCCTTATAGTGGAGAAGTATCTTGCAAATTATCAGATGATAATAAATATATTATAGTTGAACAATTAGAAAATAAAGAAGTAAAAAATAAAGAAAAACCTCTTAAATTATCTAGAGAAACTTAATAATAAATAATTATAATATTTAAAAAAATACTATAAAAAAAATATTAAATATGTTAAAATGTATGAGGAGGATAGGTATTATGGATAAAACAACTGCAATTATAACTATTGTGTTTTTATTATTAATATTTCTTTTATACCTTTTAACTGTTTTTATTAAATCAAGAAAGAAAAAAAACATATTAAAGATTATTGATAAATTAACTACTGAAAAAAATCTAATAATATCTGCATCCTTAATAACTGAATTATCAAAAGCAGATAAACTTGCTAATAATAAAAAGCTTGAAAAAGAAGTTGAAAATTGGAAAGTAAGATTTGATAAAATTGAAAAGGAAGATTTAGTTAGATTAACTGATGAGTTAGTTGAAGTAGAAACTATTTGTGTAAGTAAAAAATATAATGAAGCATATAAAATGCTTGCTAATACTGAGAAAGATATATATCATGTTAAGACTAAATCAATTAAATTGTTAAATGAAATTAGGGAATTAACCGAAAGTGAAGAGAGAAATAGAGATGCTATTACCAAATTAAAAAGTATATATAGAGAAGTTGTATTTAAATATAATAAAAATAAAAATGATTATCAAGAAGTTTCTAATAGAATAGAATTACAATTTGAAAATATTGATAAATTATTTAGTGCTTTTGAAGTAGCAATAATGAATAAAGAGTTTTCTGAACTTGGAAAAATAGTTAGAGTTTTGGATGATATGATTACTAATATTAGCATTGTTATAGATGAAGCTCCAACAATCGTACTTATGTCTAAAATGATTCTTCCAAAAAAAATGAATGACATTAAAAATATGGCTACTAAGATGACTAGGGATGGTTATAATATTGAATATTTAAACATTGATTATAATATTAATGAAACAAATAAAAAAATAGAAGAAATAATGGATAGATTAAATGTTCTAAATTTACAGGATTCTATTTTTGAATTAAAAACTTTACTTGACTATTTTGAAGGCATTTATAGTGATTTTGAAGCTGAAAAAAGAGGTAAAAGAGACTATGAAAGAGGAATTATAAATGTTAATCAAAGAATATATAAAGTAAGTTCTATTATTAAGAATTTATATGCTGAGATTGATAATTTAAAAGATACTTATGATTTAAGTGATGAAGAAGTTATTGTGATTGATGAAATAAATAATGAATTAACTGAAGTTAAAAATGATTTTAGGAAAATAAATGACAGAACATTATATAAAATTATTCCTTATTCTAAATTAAGTAATGAGTGTGAATTGGTAGCAGTTAAATTATCTAAGGTAGAGGATAGACTTGAAACTACACTTAAAAATTTAGGAAGTCTAAAAGAAGATGAAGCAAGAGCAAGAGATCAATTATATGAAATTAAAAATATAATTAATAATTCTAAATATAAGATCAAAGATTATGATTTGCCTATAATACCGGATGAGTTTTATATTGAATTAAAAGAAGCTTATGAAGCAGTTAAAAATATTAATATAGAAATATCTAAAAAACCTATTTCTATCAAAACTCTTAATTTAAGAGTTGATACTGCTAGAGATTTAGCACTTAAGTTATATCAAACAGCAAGTAGTACAACTAAAACAGCAGCTATGGCTGAAATGGCTATAGTTTATGGAAATAGATATAAATCAAGTAATAAAGAAGTTGAAGAAGGATTAAATGCAAGTAAAAAAGCATTTTATAATGGAAATTATCGGGAGAGTTTATCAATTATAATTAATACTCTTAATATTGTTGAACCAGGAATTCAAAAGAAAATTTTAAACAAGATGGAAAGTTAGGTGTATTTATATGGCTAAAAAGAAAAAACAAGCTGAAGAAAAAGAAGGATTTGTATATACCAATGAGGTTGTTAGTTTAATAATGATATTATTATCTATAACAGGTCTTGGTTCTTTTGGAATAGTTGGTGAATTAGTTAAAAAGTTTGCAATATTTATGTTTGGATCTTGGTTCTTTTTATTTCTAATTTTTATATTAGGAATAGGTATATATATATTAATATCAAGAGGAAACCCAAAATATTTTTCTGCTAGATTAATAGGTGTATATTCAATAATTATTGCAATATTGTTATTTTCACATATTAAATATATAACTGATAATACGCTATCAACGAGTCAAATAATCAGTACAACTATTAGCAATATAGAAGCTGCTTTTGATACATCAAGTTTAATTAAGAACACAGGTGGTGGTATAATAGGAGCTTTATTTTCTTGGATATTAGTAAATTTTTTTGATGTTGAGGGATCATTAATTGTAATAGTTATTGCTACTATATTTGGATTTATTATGTTGTTTGATATTACTATTGCTGATATTGTAAGAGGAATATGCAATTTATTTAAAAAAATATTCTTTAAATCTAAGAATAGTTGCGATGAAGATGAAAGTGAAGAAGAAGTTGATAGTGATAATGATATTAAAGATAAAAGGGTGGTTATTACTAGCGTAGAGGATTTAGAACCAAGAAAGAGTGAAGAAAAAGTAATAGAAGATAATAAAGTCAATTCTAATGATGTTTATGTTAAGCCACCAATTCAATTATTAAATCCAAATAAAAATAAAAATAATAAGAGTAATACTACTGAATATATAGCAAATAATACTAAAATATTAGAAAGAGTTTTTGAAGATTTTAATATGCATGCTAAAGTGATAGAAGTTCATGTCGGACCTGCAGTTACTCAATATGAAATGTCTATAGATAGAGGTACAAAGGTTAATAAAGTATTAAGTATATCTCGTGAGATAGCTCTAGCTCTTGCTGCTAAAGAAGTAAGAATAGAAGCACCAATACCTGGGAAAAATACCGTTGGTGTTGAAATACCTAATCAAAATATTATTCCTGTATCAATGCGTGAGATAATGGAAGATTTAGAAAAAAATCAGAAATATAAAAATTCTAAATTAGCTGCACCTCTTGGAAGAGATATTATGGGTAGGGTCAAGTGTGTTGAAATTGATAAAACTCCTCATATGTTAGTAGCAGGTTCTACTGGTAGTGGTAAGAGTGTTTGCATAAATAATATAATTATGTCTGTTATTATGAGAACCACTCCCGATGAAGTTAAAATGGTACTTGTTGATCCTAAGAAGGTTGAATTTAGTGTATATGATAACATGCCACACTTATTAATTCCTGTAGTTACAGATCCTAAAAAAGCTAGTGCAGCATTACAAAAAATTGTTGTTGAGATGGATGATAGATATGAAACATTTAAAAATAGTGGTACTAAAAATATAACTGGTTATAATGAATATATAGAAAAAAAATTAAAAAAAGATCCAAATTGTGGTCTTAAAAAAATGGAATATATACTGGTAATAATTGATGAACTTGCTGATTTAATGTTAGTTGCTGCCAAAGATGTAGAAGAAAGTATTATGAGAATTACCCAACTTGCAAGAGCCGCTGGTATACATTTAATAGTTGCAACTCAAAGACCAAGTACTAATGTTATTACTGGTGTTATTAAAGCGAATATACCAACTCGTATATCATTTGCAGTATCATCATCTATTGATAGTAGAACTATTCTAGATATGACTGGTGCTGAGAAATTACTTGGAAGAGGAGACATGTTATATAAACCACAAGATGAAAATACTCCAACTAGAGTTCAAGGAAGTTTTGTTAGTGATGATGAAATAGCAAGAGTTGTTGAATTTATTAAAAATAGATCTACTGCTCCTAAATATAATGAAAAATTTGAAAATTTAGAATCTGAGGTAAGTTCTTCGAGTGAGCATAATTCATCATCTGAGCAAAAAGATGTTTTATATGATGAAATATTAAATTATGCAATACGTATGGGACAAATAAGTGCCTCTTTAATACAAAGGAAATATAGTATTGGTTATAATAGAGCAGCACGTATTATGGATATGTTTGAAGAACGTAATATCGTAGGACCTGCAAAGGGATCTAAACCAAGAGATGTTTTGGTTAAATTAGAAGATGAAAATAATAAGGAGGAATAATTTATGCCAACAATACATATAGAAGCGGGAAAAGATGAAATAGCGCCAAGAGTACTTATGCCAGGAGATCCAAATAGAGCTAAATATATAGCTGATAAATATTTAACTGATGTCAAATTAGTAAATCAAGTTAGGGGAGAACTTGCTTTTACAGGAAAATATAAAGATACATTAGTAACAATATTTTCAAGCGGAATGGGTATTGGTAGTATGGGAATATATAGTTATGAATTATTTAATGATTATGATGTAGATTACATAATTAGAATAGGAACAGCAGGTTCATATGTAGAAGATTTGAAAGTATATGATATTTTACTCGCTGATTCTGCTTATTCTACAACTACATTTGATGAAGAAGAAGGAAATAAAAATTTAGAAATAATTAATTCTTCTTATGATTTAAATGCTAAAATATTAGATACAGCGGCTATTAAAAATATAAAAGTTAAGCAAGGTAGATTACATACAGCAGAATCATTTTACTCAAGTCATAAAGATCATTCTAAATATATTGAATTTGGATGTAAAGCTGTTGAAATGGAGGCATATGCTTTATTTTATAATGCTAAAAAATTTATGAAAAAAGCAACTGCACTTATAACTATTAGTGATAGTTTTATTACAAATGAAGAAATTGATTCTAAAGCGCGTGAAACAAAACTTGATGAAATGATATTATTAGCATTAGAATCTATAATAAAAATGTAAAAAATGTTAAAAATAATAAAGAAGATTGTTTTATCTTCTTTATTATTAAAAAGGGATGTGAGTTATGGAATATAAAAAAATAGAATATAATAATTATACATTTCATTCAATAAATACCAATAGATTTAAAAAAATATACATAATATTATTTTTTGTAAAAAAATTTAATAAGAATGATATAGCAAATAGTAATTTATTAACTAAGAATATGGTTTATTCTTCTAAGAAGTATAATACTAAAAATAAAATAGCTAAAAAAGGTGAAGATTTATATGGTGCAAGAGTTGAAATGCAATATGCTTTAACTGGTAATATGCAAGAGATAATTGCGGCTGTAAATTTTTTAAATCCTAAATATACAAGTAGTGAGTATATAGATGAAACATTAGATTTTTTATATGAAGTATTATTTAATCCTAATATTGAAAATGATGGTTTTAAAGAAGAATATTTTAATATAATTAAAAATGATACAATTAGTGAAATTGATTCAATTAAAGATAATCCTAATTTATATGCTAGTGTTAATTATGCTAAACATATGTATAAAAATACGCCAAACGAATATAGTACAATACCTAGTAAAAAAGATATTGAAAATATTACTCCAAAATCTTTATATGAATTTTATAATAAATTAAATAGTGGAGAGTATAGAATCGATTTAATAGTATATGGAGATATTGATGATAATATTATTTCAAAAGTAAATAATAAATTTAAGGGATTAAATGGGAATAAAAAAATATTAGAATTTCAAATTAAACATAAATATGAAAATAAGGTTGAAGAAATAGTGGATTGTCTTGCTTATAATCAATCTAAATTATATATGGGTTATAGATTAATTGATATGAACTATCATGAAATGTCACATGTTCTTAGAGTTTATAATACTATTTTAGGAACTATGAATGATAGTGTATTGTTTAATATAGTAAGAGAAAATAATTCTCTTTGTTATTCTATCGGCTCATATTATTCTAAATATAATCCATCACTTACTATATATGCTGGTATTGATAAAGATAATTATGAAAAAACAGTTAAACTTATTAGTGAGTGTGTTAATTTAATGAAAGATAAAAAAACATTACAAAGGTTATTCACATCAGCTAAAAAAACTATAAATACTTTTTTAAATAATTATTATGATGATGCAGCTAGCCAAATTAATAAGTGTTATTATGATCAATTTATGGAAAGTGAAGATATTGAGACATATAGGGAAAATATTAATAAAGTAACTATCGATGAAATTATAAAGCTAAATGACAAAATTTCATTAAGTACAATATATTTATTGAAAGGGGATATTAATTATGAAAATAAAGACATTTAAAAAAGTAAATGAAAAAATATATTGTGAAAAATTACCTAATGGCGTTTCAGTATATTTATATCCAACTGATAAAACTAAAAATTTTTATATATCTATATCTGTTAAATATGGAGCTAGAATAAATAAATATAAAATTAATAATAAATTTTATAATATAATTCCAGGATCTGCTCATTTTTTAGAACATAAAGTAATGGCATTATCGGAAAATCCAGTAATATCAAAAAGGATAAATGATTTAGGAAGCCTTGCTAATGCTTGGACTAGTTATTATGGAACGAATTATAATTTATTTGGTAGTATAAATTTAAGAGAAAATTTAAAATTGTTACTTGACATATTTTATAGTATTGATATAAATAAAAAAAATGTTGAAGAAGAAAAAGGAATAATAATAGAAGAAATCAATATGTATAAAGATCAAATAGATAACTATATATCTAATAAGTTATTTTCAAATTTATTTCATAATTCTTATATTAAAAATACGGTGGTTGGTGAAAAAGAAGATATCAATAAAATAACTGCTAAAGATTTAAATAAAATATATAATGATTATTATACAACTGATAATACTTTTATTATTGTTACTGGTAATTTTGATGTTGATATAATTTTATCTGATATTAAAGAATATATGAAAAATATTAAAGTGAAAAATCATTTTTTACCGAAGAGAATAAAAGTAAAAGATAAAAAAACGGTGTGTGTTAATTATGAAGAAATTAAGAAAGATGTTCTTGATGATAGAGTAAAATATGCTATAAAAATAGATAAAAAAGAATTTGGTATTAGAAAAGATTTTTTATTAAAATATTATTTAAATATTATATTATCAAATAATTTTTCACCTACAAGTAAATTGTTTGAAAAATATAAAAATGAAGGATTAGTTATCAGTATGGGTAGTAGTTCTAATATTATTGATGACTATGTTGTTATAATTATTAGTGCTGTTACGAAAGATGCTAATAAATTTATAAATAGAATAAAAAAAGATATAATGAATATATCTATAACTGAAGAAGATTTTGAAAGAAAGAAAAAATTATTTTTAAAAGGATTTATACTACATTTTGACAATATTGAAGATATTGAATATAATATATGTTCATCTATTATGATTGAAAATAAAATATATTATGATGAATATGATATTATTAATAATATGAGTTATGATACTGCTAAAAATATAATAAGTAAAATGAATTTTGATAATTATAGTATCATTAGAACTATTAAATAAAAAAGAACCCAATTTGGTGGAATTAGGTTCTTTTTGTAAGTAACATATTCTTAAGGTATACGTCCTTACAAAGAAATTTTATCATTTATATGTACTATTTGTCAATAAAAATATTTTAATTATCCATAATAATAATATGAATAATGTTAAAAAATATTTTAATATTTCCAATAAAAAAGTATTAATAATTAGTTTAGCATTAATGTCTTTTTCAATTGGTATATGGAATAATTATAGAGGAATTTGGTTAAAAAGTAATATATTTTTATTAACTGATGTAGGCAATATTATTTCATGTGCTTTAATATGTAGTTCTATAATAATAATTATTATAACTTTAATATCATCTAAAATAAGAATTAAAAAACTAATAATAGAAATAATGCATATTAGAATTAATTCACTATTTATATTATTAATTACTAATAATATATTTATAATAATATTGTGTGTTATATTGTCTATTATATGTGAAGTTATATTTTCATTATCTTTTTATCCATTATTATCATTTGAGGATAATAGTGATTTAATGTATAGAAAGAAAAGTGTAGTTGAATATTTTTCAATGGATATTGGAATTATATTTTGTGGTTTTTTATTAGGGTTATTTGCATTTAATTATGATCATTGTTTATTATTATCTTTAATATCATCAATATTATCATTAATAATATTAAATTTTTATAATAATAATAGTTTTTTAAGGCATAAAGACAACAATTCACTTAAAGTAGCAATTAAAAATATATTATCTATTAAGAGTAATAAATTATTTTTGCTATCATCATTTTTTGCTAAGATATCATATGGAATAGTATTTGATTTAATGATAATTATATTAATAAATAATTTATATTTTGATGATCTAAGTTCATCTATTTATATAATTATAAATAATATGATAGGTAATTTTTTATGTCTATTTTTAAATAAAATAAATAATAAAATAACTATTAATAATGGAATATTGATAAAGTTTGGTACAAGAGTAATATTTTATTTATTTGCATTTATATTTAATAAAAAATTAGTATTTATATTAAGCATAAGTATTTCTTATATAACATCTAAAATTTTAGATAATAAAGTAACTGGAGTATTTATAAGGGAAAATAAAAATAAAGATAAATTTACATTTGAAAACATAAGATATTTTATAGAATCTTTTGCTGAAGGAATTGGTATATTACTTGCCAGTATATTATTAGGTATTTCTCTTAGAGTATTATTTTTATGTGCAGCTTTAATAACAATAATTCAAATAGTATTTTTATTATATAATTCTAAATATGTTGGTAAATATTAATGTGTTTGGTATAATTGTATTAGAAAGAGAGGAAAATATGAAAAATAAGATCTTAATTAGAATACTTATAACAATAATTGTTGCTTTACTTACGTATTATATCATGTTACCTGCAATTAATTTGCAATATTTTGGATTTTATATATATTTAGTATTTATTGTTATAGTATTTAAACTTACAAAATTAATAAGTATAAAAGAAGATGTAATAAGAATATTCAATAGAGGTTATTCAACTAAACAGTTTATTGAAAGCAATATTATTTATGTCATTATAATATGTTTATTTGCAATCATTTTTGGTATTAATTTTATTTATTCCCCATTATTTATGAGTAAAAAATATTCTAGTAGAATATCAATAATTGAATCAGATGATTTTACCAGTGAAATAAAAGAAGTAAATTTTAATATGATACCTTTATTAGATAAAGACTCAAGTACTAAATTAGGTGATAGGGTAATGGGTCAGATGAGTGAATTAGTAAGTCAATTTGAAGTATCAAATTTATACACTCAAATAAATTATAATAATGAAATAATAAGAGTTACTCCACTAGAGTATGCTAATGCCATAAAATGGTTAACTAATAGAAAAGATGGTATAAAAGGATATATTAAAGTAGATTCTGTAAGTGGTAAGAGTGAACTTGTTAAACTTGATAAAGGAATGAAGTATATGCCAAGTTCTTTATTCAATGAAGATTTATATAGAAAACTTAGATTTGATTATCCAACCAAAATATTTGGCAGTGCATCTTTTGAAATTGATAATGAAGGTAATCCATATTGGACAATACCCACATTAAAATATAGTGCAGTAGGTTTATTGAAAGATGTAGAAGGTCTTATAATATTTGATCCAATTACTTCTAAGAGTAAATATTATGATGTAAATGATATTCCTAAATGGGTAGATCAAGTTTATAGTGCAAATTTAATAATTGAACAAGTAGATGACTGGGGATTATATAATAACGGATTTTTAAATTCTATATTTGGGCAAAAAGGAGTAGTACAAACTACTAATGGATATAATTATATGATTCAAGATGATGATGTTTATATGTATACAGGTATTACATCTATTAACTCAGATGAATCAAATATAGGATTTATTATTACTAATTTAAGAACAAAAGAGACTAAATTTTATGATGAACCTGGTGCAGAAGAATATTCAGCTATGGACTCTGCCAAAGGACAAGTACAGCAAATGAATTATACTCCAACATTTCCATTATTAATTAATTTAAATAATAGGCCAACATATTTAATTAGTTTAAAAGATAAAGCTGGTCTTGTTAAAATGTATGCATTTGTTGATGTTGAAGATTATCAAAAAGTAGTAGTAACTGATGCATCAGTTGGAGTAGAAGAAGCAGCAAGAAATTATTTAACAAATATTGACTTAGGTGGTAGTGGCAGTATATTAAAAGAAAAAATAATTACTATAAGTGAAATAAATATTGCTAGTATTGATGGAATGACATATTATTATTTAAAAGATGAAGATGATCAAAAATATAAAGTATCAATTAAAGTAAATGATAATTTGCCATTTTTAAAGAAAAAAGATAAATTAAAGATAAAATATGTCAAAGAAGAAGAAATAATAAATATTACTGAGATTAATTAGTTTTAATAAATAAACTAATACAGTGAAAAAGATTTAAGTGTAAAATTAGAAAATAGACTATAAATTTGTATTTATTTGAAAATAATAATTAAAAACATAAATGTTAAAATTTTTGGAATATAAAAATGATCATCTCAATATTAAAAAAATAGTTGATTTTATTTATGATATGTTGTAATATTAAATAGAAGTTCTTTCCGAGTTTAGACGAGTCCTCATCTTCTTTACTCAGAATTAACGGATTTTATGAAAAGGAGGAAATAAAATGGCTTTAAGTAAAGACAAAAAAAGCGCTATCGTTTCAGAATTTGCAAGAAGCAAAAATGATACAGGAAGCGTTGAAGTACAAGTTGCTCTTTTAACTGAAAGAATTAATGGTCTTACTGAACATATGAAAGAACATAAACATGATTATCATACTAATCGTGGTCTTCTTCAATTAGTAGGTAAAAGAAAGAGCTTATTAGAATATCTAAAGAATAAAGATGTTCAAAGATATCGTGATTTAATAAAAAAATTAAATATAAGAAAGTAGGCACAATTTTTAAGTGCCTTTTTTTTTGAAAGGAGTAACAAAATGAAAAGAGTTTTTGAATATGATTTTCTAGGTAGAAAGTTGATAATAGAGCATGGTGAACTTGCTAAACAAGCTGGAGGGGCTGTATTGGTAAGATATGATGATACAGTTATATTATCAACTTGTTGTATGAATAATAATATATCAACTGCTGATTTTTTTCCACTTACTATTTTATATCAAGAAAAATTATATTCTGTTGGAAAGATTCCAGGTGGGTTTATTAAAAGAGAAGGTAGACCAACTGATGCAGCCACTTTAGCAGCAAGAGTTATTGATAGACCAATTAGACCAATGTTTAGTGAAAATTTTAGAAATGAAGTACAAGTAGTTAATACAGTATTAAGTGTTGATCCTGATAAAACTCCAGAGATGACAGCATTATTTGGTACATCTTTAAGCTTAGGTATTTCATCAATACCATTTGAGGGCCCAGTATCTGGAGTAGTTGTTGGAAAAATTGATGATAAATTAAAAATAAATCCAACTTGTGAGGAGATGGAAAGAAGTACTATTAATTTAACTGTCGCAGGTACTAAAGATGCTATCAATATGGTAGAAAGTGGTTCTAAGCAAGTAAGTGAAGATGAAATGTTAGAGGCATTAATGTTTGGACATGAGGCAATTAAAGAATTATGTGCAATTCAAGAAGATATTATAAGTGAAATAGGAGAAGATAAAATAGAAGTAGTACTTGCTAATATACCAGATGAATTAAGAGAAGAAGTTGAAAATACAATCAAAGAAGACATGATAAATGCTATACAAATTAAAGACAAACTTGAAAAATATGCGAAAATAGATGAAGTTAAGCAGAAAGCTATAACTATGTATAGTGAGAATCATTTAGATGATGAAGATTTAGAAAGTAATTTAAAACTAGTAAAGAAAGTTGCTGATGAAATTGAAGCTAATGAAGTTAGAAGATTAATAATTCAAGAACATATAAGACCAGATGGTAGAGAGTTGGACGAAATTCGTGAATTATCAGCTGATGTTGATTTACTTCCAAGAACACATGGCAGTGCATTGTTTACAAGAGGACAAACTCAAGCTTTAGCAATTACTACTCTTGGAACTCAAAATGAAGAACAGATACTAGATGGTCTTGGATTAGAAGAATCTAAAAAATTTATATTCCATTATAATTTTCCAGCATTTAGTGTTGGTGAAACAGGTAGATACGGAAGCCCGGGTAGGCGTGAAATAGGTCATGGAGCTTTAGCAGAACGTGCATTATTACAAGTAATGCCATCTCAAGAAGAATTTCCATATACAGTAAGAGTTGTATCTGAAGTATTAGAAAGTAATGGCTCTTCAAGTCAAGCAAGTATTTGTGCAGGATGTATGTCTTTAATGTCAGCAGGTGTTCCAATTAAGGCTCCAGTTGCTGGTATTGCAATGGGACTTATAACTGAAAATGGAACATGTGAATCAAATTATACTATTTTAACTGATATTCAAGGACTTGAAGATCATATGGGCGATATGGATTTTAAAGTTGCAGGTACAAAAGATGGTATTACTGCATTGCAAATGGATATTAAAATAAAAGGCGTAACTAAAGATGTATTGAAAGAAGCACTAGAAAAAGCAAAAAAAGCTAGAATGAAAATTTTAGATGTTATGGAAAAAACTATACCTGCTCCAAGAAAAGAATTATCTGTTTATGCGCCTAAGATTAGAACTATGAAAATCGATCCAGATAAGATTAAAGATGTTATTGGAAAAGGTGGAGATACAATTACTAAGATTATTTTAGAGTCTAGTAATGTTAATAGTGTAAATGCAAAAGATGCTGTTAAAATAGATATAGATGATGATGGAAATGTAATTTGTTACCATATGAATCAAGAAGTTCTTGATAAGGCTATATCAATGATAGAAAATATTGTAAAAGAAGTTGAAATTGGAGCAGTTTATACTGTTAAGATTATTAATATTGAAGACTTTGGAGTTTTTGTTGAATTATGGCCAGGATGTGAAGGATTAGTTCATGTTTCTCAACTTGATAATAAGAGAGTAGAACATCCAAGTGATATACTAAAAGTAGGAGACGAAATTGTAGTAAAAGCGATTGGATATGATAGAAAAGGAAAACTTAATTTATCAAGAAAAGAATTATTACCAAAAGAAAATAAAAAGAAATCTAAAGAAACAACAATTTCTGAATGATTTATTTGTGAAATGAAGTTATGTCGGATATAAATTATGCAAAATTATTAGAAATTTCTACTAGAATACTAATAAATTATAATAGATTAAGAGATAAAGAAAATCATAGATTAAAAAATGATAGTGAATATATATATTATATTAATGTTATAAAAAATTTAGAAGAAGAAGAGGATAAATTATATAAAAAAATATATAAACAGTTCAAATCTTCTTCTGAAATAACAAATTATGCAGTTAATTTTATAAAAACATATATAGTACATTTACTTTCAATTTCAAATTTAAATTATAATGATTTACTTATTAATCCTCAAACAATAATATTTGAAAATAAATTAAGTGACTCGTCTTTAATTATATTAAGAATAATATATAAATTATCAAAGATATCAATGGATTTTATTCATGATGAAGAATTAAAAAAAGAAACGGATGATAAAATAAGAAAGTCTAAGGATTATTCTTATGATTTATCTAAATGTTTTGATCAAGATGTTAGTGTGAAGTATTTGGATATTCTAGATAAACATATAGAAGAAGCAGAAAATTTTAATTCTATTAGAAAAACTTATATTAATGCAAAATATGCATATGCTTTTGTTAAAAAGAGAGAAAAAGCAAAATATGGTGATATAGATAATAATTCAATCACATACTCTGTTTTAGCATTAAATAAAATAGTTGAATATATTAATAAATTTATAAAATTAAATTACAATACATTAACAAGTAAGAGTTTTGAAAGAACGCTTTTATTAGAGGCAGATTATATTAGATCATTGTTATTAGAATTAGATGATGATGCATACCAATCTTTAATTCAAGCATTTCCGGATATCAATGATTTATTAGGTGTTGATTATGGATATATGGTTATTAAAAATATTTTGTTATTTAGAGATGATGATAGAGAAAAATATGATGGTTTAGAATTAAAAAGAGAAATATAAATAGAATTAAAAACGCAAATAATATTTTTTTAAATTTATCATCTATTATCTTTTGTGGTAATTGTGTTATACAAATTTAAAATTAAATAATAAATAAATTATTTAATATCATAAAGAAACTTTAATTAGTTTCTTTTTTTTTTAAAAAATGTTACAATTATTTGGGAGAGTTAATATGAGTGATATAATTGAATTTAAAAATAAAAAAGAATTATATAATAAAGTATTACCTGCGTTATTTTCTAAAGTTAAAGAAACAAGGAGATTGGGTTTAAATTATATTACAGAGAAAGATGTATGGAATTATTTAGTTGATAATGAATGGAAAAAAAGAAATGATTTAGAATTATTTGATTTAATTAGTGATATATTATCTGTTGATAATTATAGATTATATAACTATGTAGTTGAAAATATTAAAAAGCTTAAAGAGAAAGAAAAAATTGATATTAAAGGGGACTTTAAGATTAAAGTTTCAAATGAGGAGGATACGAATGAAAAAAATAATTAAACCATTATTAGTATCATTACTAATATTAATTTTTTGTATTATAATTATTAAACCAGTATTAAATAATATATCTTTTGGGATAGATTTACAAGGAGGTTTTGAAGTTTTATATAATGTTGAACCTCTTGTTGAAGGTGATGAGTTAACTGATGAAGACTTGCAAAATACTTATAAAGCCATTGTTAATAGAATAGACACCCTTGGAGTTAGTGAACCAGTTATAACAGTAGAGGGGGATAATTTAATTAGAGTTCAATTACCTGGTGTAACTAATGAGGAGGAAGCAAGAGATAGAATAAGCACAACAGCAGTTCTTAGTTTTAGAGATGTTAATGACAATTTACTTATGACTAGTGATGTATTGGGAACTTCTGGTGCCAAAGCATTTTATAATAATGAAAAGCTTAGATATAATGTAGAACTTAGTATAAAAGATACTTCTAAGTTTTATAATGTTACCAAAGAAATCAGTGGTAAGAATGAGGGAGAAAATTTAATAGTAACATGGCTTGATTTTAATGAAGAAGACGATAGTTTTGATGCATCAAAGGAAACATGTGGACAAAGTAGTAATGGTTGTATATCAGCGGCTTA
The DNA here is from genome assembly GCA_944358375.1 of uncultured Bacilli bacterium. The sequence goes on along the minus strand of CALVQT010000003.1, from coordinate 20,414 downwards.
TGTAAGCGAAGGATTAAATTCTCCATATGTGACTATTGATGGTAATTTTACACAAGAAGAAGCTCAAACATTAGCTGATTTAATTAATAGTGGTTCTCTTCCAACTAAATTAACTGAAGAATCAACGCCAAGAAGTGTATCAGCATCATTTGGTAGTGAAGTAATTGAAAAAACTATTATTGCTGGTATTGCATCATTTATTTTAATAACAATAATACTAGTATATAAATATAGAATAAGTGGTTTCATTGGAAGTTTATGTTTATTTGCATATATAACTTTAGTATTTTTAATATTTAATGCAGTTGATGGAGTTTTAACTTTAACTGGAATTGCTGCTTTAATATTAGGTATTGGTATGGCTGTTGATTCAATTATTATTTCTAATGAAAGAGTTAAGGATGAAATAATACTTAAAAATAAATTATTATCAGCATTTAAAGAAGGAAATAAAAATAGTATTTCAGCAATAGTAGATGCTAATATTACAACATTAATAGCTGGCATAGTTTTATATATATTTGGTGAATCTTCAGTAAGAGGATTTGCAACAATGTTAATTATAACAATTATAATTACCATATTTACAACAGTATTATTATATAGATTATTACTTTCATTGTTTGTAAAATCAAAAGCATTTAATGTCAAACCTGATTTGTTATTTGGAAAAGTAAAAAATAAAATGCAAATAGATTATGTTGCTAAATCATCAACATTTGTATTAATATCAATTTCTATAATAGTATTTGGGGTTATATTTGCTCTTGTACGTGGATTTAATTTTGGAGTAGATTTTACTGGTGGAACTAATATTAATTTATCATCAAGTGATGATATTAATTTTACTGAAATTTTATCTATCGTAGAAGATTATGATGTAAGGGATTATGATTATTATATAGGAAGCAAGACACAAGGGTATGTTAAACTAAATAAAATATTAGATGAAGAAGAAGAAATAAGTGTAAAAGAAAAATTAACTTCTCTTGGTATTGAAATATCATCCAACGAAATTAGTACACTTGTAACAAAGAGTTTAACTGAAAATGCTATTAAGTCATTAATTATTTCATTATTTGCAATTATTTTATATGTAGCTATTAGATTCAATATTAATTATGCTATTTCAGGTATTTTAATGTTAATTCATGATGTATTAATAATAATAGCAATATTCTCTATATTGCATCTTAGTATTGATTTTATAATAGTTGCAAGTCTGCTTACTATTATTGGTTATTCTATAAATGATACAATTGTCGTATTTGATAGAGTTAGAGAGAATAGAAAAAAAATATATAGAAATAAAAAGAAACTTACTAAAGAAGAATTAAAGAATTTAGTGAACACTTCATCTATATCTACATTTAATCGAAATTTATGGACTAGTATTACTACTATATTGTGTGTAATTATGTTATTGGTAGTTGGTTTAAATGACATTTATACATTTAATATAGCAATATTAATAGGTTTAATAGCAGGAACAATTTCATCATTAATAATTGGGCCAAGAGTGTGGATGATATTAGAATATAGAACTATGCAAAAACCTGAGGAAGATGATGATGATGAAATAGAAGAGTTGAAAATCAAAGGGATTAATTCTTAATAATGGGAGGAGATATATTGAAAGATCATAATTATAATGACTTGATTAGTATTTTAGAGGGATATATGAGTAATGAATATGTATCTTTTATAGATAATTATTATAATCAAGCAAAAATAATTTATGATGGTATGAAAAGATATACTGGAGAAGACTATATATTTCATGCTATAAATGTTGCATATATTTTAGCAATGCATAAAATGGATCCAGTAACTATTGGTTGTGCATTAATTCATGAAGCTATATCACTTGATAAAATGACTTATGAAGAAGTGGAAGATATGTTTGGTAGCGATAGTGCTAATATTGTTAATTCAATAGCTAAAATAAGTAATTTAAAGCAAACATTCAAAAATGGTAATCCAGAAAAATATAGGAGGATTATTGTGGGATTATCAGAAAATCCTGCAACACTATTTATTAAATTTGCAGATAGATTGCATAATTTAAGAACTTTAAAAGTTCATGATGAAGAACATCAAAAATATATTATTGACGAAACCACTAAAATATACATACCAATTGCGCATAGACTTGGTATGAAAAAAATTAAAAGTGAAATGGAAGATTTATGTCTTCAATATTCTGATCCAATTGAGTATAAAAAAGTTCTTGATAAAATAAACTCGTCTAAAATTGAACTTGAAAAGTCAATATCTAAAATGAAATATGAAATAAAGCAAATATTAGATTCTCATAATATAAAATATGAAATATTAAGTAGGGTTAAATCAGTAAGAGGAATATATAATAAACTTAAAAATGGCAAAAAATGGAATGAAATATATGATTTACTTGGACTTAGAGTTTTGGTAGATAATATTGAAGATTGTTATAGAGTTATTGGGCTTGTCCAATCAAAATATCCACCAATACCAAATAGATTTAAAGATTACATTGCAAATCCAAAACCTAATTTATATCAAAGTTTACATACAACAATATTTGGTGAAGATAAGAGAATATATGAATTACAAGTAAGAACTTATGAAATGGATGAAATTGCTGAAAAAGGAGTAGCATCTCACTGGAGTTATAAAGAACATATTGATGGTAGTGTTAAAAATAATCTTGATCATATATTAGAAAAATTTAGAGTATTAGTTGAAGTTAATGATATAAAGAAAAATATGGAATTTTTCTTAAATATAAAAGATGAATTTAAAAGAAATGAAATATATGCATATACTCCTAAAGGAGATATTATTGAGCTACCTCAAGGAGCTACTCCTATTGATTTTGGCTATAAAATACATAGTGAAGTAGGTAATTCTACTACCGGGGCTTTAGTTAATTCTAAAATGGTTAAATTAGATTATGAACTTAAAGATGGTGATGTTGTTGAATTAATAACACAAAAAGGACATGCACCATCTAAAGGTTGGTTAAAATTTGTTAAAACAGAGTCTGCTAAAAGTAGAATAAAAGCATATTTTTATAAAAAAGATAGAGAAAATTACATTGCTCTTGGCAAAGAAATGTTAATTCAAGAATGTAAGAAAAAAAATGTTGATTTTAATGAAATATTTAATAGTGAAAATATAGATAAATTGTGTAAGATATTTAAAGCGGAAAATATAGATGATATTTATTTTAATGTATCAACAATGAGATATCTCCCATCCACAATATTATCTAAATTAGAAATACAAGTTCCTAAAAAGAAGACAATAACGCTTACTAAAAATAAAAATTCTACAAATAATGGAATTATAATTGCTGGAAGTAGTGATATATTGTCTTCGTTAGCTTCTTGTTGTAATCCAGTTTACAAAGAGCCAATAGTAGGATATATTACAAAAGGATATGGAGTTAAAATACATTCAAGAAATTGTCCTAATGTTGATTTAAATAGTGAGAGAATTATTGATGCGCAATGGGAAGATAATCTTATTAATAAATATACTGCCAAATTAAAAGTATATGTTGAAGATGTAGGGGATATATTATTAAATATTATAACTAAAGCGACTAAAGATGATATTATTATAGAATCAATTAATTTAATTAATAGAAATAAAGAATTATTTTATGATATTAGTTGTAAAGTAAATAATATAGAATCATTAAATAATTTTATTGATGATTTAAAAATTATAAATAGTATTAAAGCGGTGGAAAGGATTTTTATTTAATGAGAGTTTTTTTACAAAGATGTAAGCAAAGTAGTGTAACAATAGATGGAAAAATAAATGGAAAAATAGAAAATGGTTTTGTATTATTAGTTGGATTTACAAATATGGATAATGAAGAAATTATTGATAAAATGATACAAAAGATACTTAAATTAAGAGTGTTTGAAGATGATAATAATAAAATGAATTTAAGTATTGAGGATACTGGTGGTAGTATTTTAAGTATTAGTCAATTTACTTTATATGCTAATTGTAAAGAAGGAAGAAGACCTTCATTTACAAATGCATTAAATCCAAAAGATGCTTCTGAATTATATGATTTATTTAATAAAAAATTATCTAATTTTATACATGTAGAAACAGGAATATTTGGAAGTGATATGAAAGTATCTATTTATAATGATGGACCGGTTAGTATTATGCTAGATAGTGATGAGTTATTTAAGAAGTAAAATTAATAAAATTCAATTATTTTATATTTAATAATTGAATTTTTATTTTAAAAAAATTATAATAATTTGTATGGAAAGAAAAGATATAAATTTAAAAGATGTTAGTCCTATGATGAGGGAATACCTTAAAACTAAAAGTGACTATGAAGGTATTATTTTATTTTATAGATTAGGTGATTTCTATGAAATGTTTTTTGATGATGCAATTATTGCAAGTCATGAATTAGAATTAACTTTAACTGGAAAGCAAGCTGGATTGAAACAAAGAGTTCCAATGTGTGGTGTACCACATCATGCTGTTAATATATATTTAGAAAGATTAATAGAAAAAGGATATAAAGTTGCTATATGTGAACAAATGGAAGATCCTAAAAAAGTAAAAGGTATTGTTAAAAGAGAAGTAATACAAGTAGTAAGTGCAGGTACTATTACATCCCCCGAAATAGTTAATGAAAAAGATTTCAATTATATAGCAAGTATCAGTGATTATTCTTATGTATATGCTCTTACATATACGGATTTATTAAGTGGAAAAATATCTTCATTATTTATAGAACATGATGAAGATAAATTAATTAGCCATATAGTTAATTTAAACATTAAAGAATTAGTTGTAGAAGATGCATTTGACGATAAATTGATTGATAAACTTAAAAGTGTATATAATATAGTTGTATCTATTTATAATAATGATAAAATATATAAAAATAATTTAGTTTTTTCAGATGTTAATGACGAAAAAATAATAAAAAATGCATCTATTGTTTTAAATTATTTAACTAATGCACTAAAACAAGATTTAAGCCATATACAAAAATTAAAATTACTAGATAATAATTTATTTTTAGAATTAGATAAAGATTGCATTAGAAATTTAGAATTGATTGAAACATTAAGAAGTAAAGATAGACAAAATAGTTTGCTTGGTTTTTTAGATAGAACTAAAACTGCTATGGGTAGTAGGTTATTAAAAAGTTATATAATTAGTCCAAGTGTAGTAAAAAGTGAAATTATTAAAAGACAAGATTTAGTTGAAAAATTAATTAAAGAATTTTTACTTAAAAGCGAGTTATGTAAATATTTATATGAAATATATGATTTAGAAAGGTTATGTGGTAAAGTAGCATGTTCTACATTAAATGCAAGAGATGTAATACAATTAAAAAATAGTATTAAAGTATTGCCTAAAATAAATAATGTATTGAAATCATTAGATTTAGAATTATTAGATACATTTGATGATTTATATAAATTACTTGAAAATTCAATTTGTGAAGATGCGCCCCTTAGTATTAAAGAGGGTGGGATAATTAAATCCGGTTTTAATAAAGAAATAGATGAACTTAGAAGCATTAAAACTAATGGTAAAGATTTTATATCTAATTTTGAAACAGAAGAAAGACAGAAAACTGGAATTAAAGGACTTAAGATAGGATATAATAAAGTGTTTGGATATTATATAGAAGTACCAAAAGGGCAGGTACATTTAGTTAAAGATGAATTTGGATATGATAGAAAGCAGACTATTTCTAATTGTGAAAGATATATAAATCCTTTATTAAAAGAAAAAGAAAATTTAATATTGAATGCACAAGAAAAATTAAATGATTTGGAGTATGAAGTATTTAATAATATAAAAAGTATTATTAAAGAAAATATTTCTTTATTGCAAAAAGTGTCTAATAAAGTAGCTTATTTAGATGTAATAGCATCTTTTGCTACTATATCAGAAGAGAAAAATTTTATAAGACCTATTATTAGTGATGGTGAAGTTAATATTATATCTGGAAGGCACCCGGTAGTTGAAAATGTTATTGAAGGAGAATATATAGATAATGATATAATATTTAATGAAAATACTGATATAATAATAATTACTGGGCCTAATATGAGTGGTAAATCTACATATATGAGACAGTTTGGTATAATTGCTATATTAAATCAAATCGGATGTTTTGTTCCTGCTAAAAAATGTGTTATACCAATATTTGATAAGATATTTACTAGAATTGGCGCTAGTGATGATTTAGTTGGTGGTCAAAGTACATTTATGATAGAAATGAAAGAAAGTGCTAATGCATTAAAAAATGCTACTAAAAATAGTTTAATATTATTTGATGAGCTTGGAAGAGGTACTAGTACTTATGATGGAATGAGTTTAGCAGGTGCTATAATAGAATATATTTCTAATAATATAAAATGTAAAACTATGTTTTCTACTCATTATCATGAATTAACAGATTTATCTAATAAATTATCTAATATTAGGAATGTGCATGTAGAAGCTCTTGAAAAAGATGGAAATGTAATATTCTTACATAAAGTCAAAGATGGTTGTGTAGATAAGAGTTATGGTATTAATGTTGCTAAATTAGCTCATCTTCCAGAAGAAGTAATTAAAAGAGCAAATGAATTATTAGAAATATATGAAAATGAAGATAATAAAAGAGAAAGAAAAGTGAAGCAATTAAAAATTAATTTTGAAGAAGAAAAGCCTAATAAATTAAAAGATTATCTTAATAGCATAGATGTTAATAATATAACACCAATAGATGCAATAAATATACTGAATAAGATGAAAGAATTAATTTAAAATAAAAGCAAAGTATAAAAAATACTTTGCTTTATTCTTTTATTTTAGTTATATTATTAAAGTTTATTTTAGCTATTTTTTTTAATTCATCTTCTCCATATTTCTTAATTATTATTGATGCTACTTCATTTACTTTATCATTAGCACCCTTTGGTATTTGAATATTATATTTATCAGATAACTTATCTATTTCACATAAGAATAAATATCTACTTATAACACTAGCCGCAGCAACACTTAAATTTTTATTTTCTCCTTTAGTTGTAAATGTTATTTTAGTAACTTTATCAGTAATATTTTCTTGTTTTAAATAACTAAAATAACTTTTTGGAGTAGTAAATTGATCAACTATTATTTTTTGATATTGTAATGGTTTATTAGATAATTCGTATAATACTCTATTGTGTAATATAGCTTTTATTTTATTTAAATTAAACCCTTTTTTAGTTAATTCATTATATTTAACATTTGATAAAGTAAAAGAACAATAAGGTATTTTATTCATAATGATTTTAGCACATCTTCTAATTTTATCATCATTCATTTTTTTAGAATCCATTATTTTTAAATCTTCTAATAGTTTTCTATTTGTTTTGTCTACGAAAGTAGCACATACAACTATTGGTCCAAAAAAATCCCCCGTTCCAACTTCATCACTTCCAATAGCGTCAAAATAATAATAAGTTTTATCATTTTTTTTATTATCATTTTCTTTTATTTCTTCATTTATATTTCTTTTATTCATGTGATTTTCTAAATCAATCCACATGTTTGCTTCGATATCTGCACCAATTCCTTGAAACATTACTTTACCACTTTCATATAAAGTAATAACACAATCATATTGTTTCACTTGGAATATAGCATATGGTGGAGTTTTATCACATTTCATATTTAGATAATACTCAATCATTTTATTTTTAATATTATCACTTACTTTAAAAACTATTGTTTTCTGTTTTTCTTTCATGAGTTATCACCTAAAACAATTTTAACAAAATATAATTTTTTCTTCAAGTTATAAATATTTTATTTTATTTTAATATAAAATGTGATAATCTATATGTAATGAAATAAAAATATAATTTTAGGAGTATATATGAAAAGAGCGAAAATAATAGTAATTGAAGGAACTGATGGTTCTGGTAAAGCAACACAAAGTGATATGCTTTTAAAGCACTATACTAATGAGGGACTTAAAGTAAAAAAATTTTCATTTCCAATATATGAGTCAGCTACAGGTAAAATAATAGGAGGACCATATTTAGGAAAAACTGATATTTGTGAAACATATTTTTCTGAAAGCGGAGTTAATGTAGATCCAATTGTTTGTAGTTTATATTATGCTGCTGATAGAAGATACAATTTTTTAAAAGAAATAGAAAAAGAAATATATAAAAATGATATTTTAATACTAGATAGATATGTTACATCTAATATGGGACACCAGGCATGTAAAGCAACTTCTTTAAAAAAAGTGGATAAAATATTAGATTTTATAAATGTTTTAGAATATAATTTATGTGAACTTCCAAAGCCTGATTTAGTTATATTTTTACATATGCCGTTTAAAGCTAGTGTTGATTTAAGAAAGAACAGAGCAGTTAGTGATTGTCATGAAAGCAATACTGCATATTTAAAGAAATCTGAATCTACATATTTATATATATGTAAGAAATATAAATGGAATTACATAAATTGTATTAAAGGCAAATATAAATCTAAAGAAAATATTAAACATATAGATGAAATTAGTGAAGAGATAATAAAAATAATAGATAAAAGTTTAAAATTAAAAAGTTCTAAATTAAATAAAATGACAAAATTTTAAATAGGTAAGTAGATATATTAAATAATTAATATAATAAAAAGAAAAGTTCATAACTTTTCTTCTTTTTGATTAGTTATTATTGCAAAAACCTGCACCAAAGATAATAACCAGTAATATGAATAATACTAATATAATAGCTGCGCTATATCCAAATCCATAAGTATATCCATTTGAATAGCAACCTATATTGTTAGCATAGTAGCCATTATTAGCATATCCACCATTATATCCATAATAATACATACTTTCCTCCTTATTATCTATATTATTTTATACATATAATGTGTTTAATGACACTACTAATATTTACAATTTTTTAATTTTTTTATATAATATATAATATGAAAAAGAATGTAAAAAGAATAAAAACTTTTAAATATATGAATAAACCAATTTTTATATTGACAGTTGTATTCGCAATAATTGGAGCTTTTTTAATTTTAGATGCATCTAGTATTTCATCTGTATTAACATATGGAAATGATAGTCCATATTATTTTTTTCAAAGGCAATTATTATTTACTGTGATTTCATTCTTATTAATGTTTATTATAATTAAATTTCCAACTAAAAATTATAAAAGCATAATTCCATTTTGTTTATTAATTCTTTTGATATTGACAATAGGAATTTATGTGAAGAATGAATTATTTTCATCTGATGTAAATACGGTTACTATTTCTATGTTTGGATTTACTTTTCAACCAGCAGAATTTTTAAAAGTATTTGTAGTTATGTATATGGGAACATATTATGATAATTGGATAAATAAAGAAAAACATGGTAAGTGGACTTTCATAGTTCCATTAATTATATGTTTTGTATCTGCTTTAGTAATATTTTTAGGTGGAGATTTTGGTAGTGCAGCTATTATGTGTGCGTTATTTGCAATTGTATTTATGAGCATTCCATCTAAAGAAATACAAGTTAAAGTAGTAAAAGGTATTTCTCTTGGTGGATTATTATTTTGTATTCTTTCGTTAAAATTTTTATATATAATAATTCCTGAAGAAATATTAGAAAGTGATTATAGACTTAATCGTTTTATGTATATAAATCCTTGTGATAGATATCAAGAAGTTTCAGGTTATCAAGTGTGTAATGGATTTATAGCCATTGATAATGGTGGCCTTAAGGGTAGTGGAATTGGTTCTTCGGTACAAAAATATTTACATTTACCAGCAAGTCATACTGATTTTATATTTCCAATCGTCGTTGAAGAATTAGGATATTTAGCAGGTATAGCTATTATATTTGGCTATATGTTGCTTATATATTTAATTTTTAAAGTGGCAGTAAACGCTACAAAACTTCAAAATTCGATAATATCATATGGTATTGGTATAAATATAATGCTTCATGTTTTTGTTAATTTATGTGGTGTTTTAGGAATTATGCCATTAACTGGTGTTCCGTTACCATTTTTATCTTATGGTGGTAGTTTTTGTATAGCATTAATTTGTTCACTTTCAGTAGTACAAAGAATACATATAGAGAATAGAATAGATAAAGAAATTATCGAAAATAATAAAAAAATAAAAAATGCTTGATATCATATGCATTTTGTGTTATTATTATATCGCTTAAATCCGCTGCATATAATGTAAGATTTTAGATATAGCAAAGGAGGAATTATCGTGAATCTAATTGATAAGATTAATAAAAAGAGTATTAATCCAAATGTACCAGCTTTTCAAGTTGGCGATACTGTTAGAGTTGATGTTAAGATCAAAGAAGGAAAAAGAGAGAGAATTCAAGCATTTGAAGGAATTGTTACTGCTCGTAAAGGATCTAGTGTTTCTGAAACATTTACTGTTAGAAAGAAAAGTGGAAGTGTTGGAATTAATAGAGTATTTCCAATAAATAGTCCATTAATTGATAAAATAACAGTAATTAAGAAAGGAAAAGTTAGAAGAGCAAAACTTAACTTCTTAAAAGGGCTTACAGGTAGTTTTAAAATCAAAGAAAGAAATTAGGTTTACACCTAATTTTTTTATAGAAAGGAAAATAGAATGAAAAAATTTTTGCTTGAAATTAAAGATTATGTAATTATAATTTTAGTTGTATTATTAGTTAGAACTTTTTTAATAACTCCAGCTATTGTTGATGGGGATAGTATGAATAGTACTCTTTTAAATGGCCAGTTAGTCATTATAAATAAACTAATATATAATATATCTGATGTTAAAAGATTAGATATAGTTGTTATTAATAATGAAAAAGAAAATGATAAAATAATTAAAAGAGTCATTGGTCTTCCAAATGAAACGATTAAATATGAAAATAATAAATTATATATTAATGGTGAAGAATTAATTAGTGATATAAAATTTGAAAATACAAATGATTTTGAAACTAAAACAGGAGATAATGAATATTTTGTACTTGGAGATAATAGAAATATATCTAAAGATAGTAGACTTCTTGGTAATTTTAATAAAGAAGATATTATAGGTAGAGTAACATTAAGATTATATCCATTTAATAAAATTGGTTTTATTAAATAAATAAAAATTAAAAGCTAGACTTTTAATTTTTTTATTCTAGGTTGCAATTTATTTTATATGAAGTTATAATATTACTGTAGTAATAGTAAGATAAGGAGAAAATATGAGCAATAAAACAATTAATACGCTGGTAGTAGCCGCTTTAATTTTTGCAATTTGTAGTTTAACTATAGCATATGCTGCCTTTGAAAGAATCTTAAATATTAGTACAGAAACTGTGACTCAATCAAATCAAACAACTTGGAAAGTTGAATTTATAAATCAAGATAGTGGAAGCCAAACTGGTAATGCCGATAAAGGAAATATTAGTTTAAATTCTACTGATATATCTATTAGAGATGTTGTGTTGAGAACAGCAGGGGATAAAGTTGAATATAACTTTTATGTAGATAATAGTGGCCAATTAGATGCCATATTGACTATTATAACTCCAAAAGTACCAGTTTTTAGTGGAAGCAATGTTATTGATGAACAAAATATTGAAAGTGGTTTTAATTATTCATTATCTTATGCTGATGGTACCGAAGTTAAAATAGGAGATATTCTCGATTCAAAAAAACAAAATCAACTAAAAATTACTATGTTTTTAGATGATGATACAGTATTGCCAGTATCAGGGGATGTCAATATTACTAATTTAGGGTATACATTAGTATATACTCAAAAGTAATATATTGAAAGGTGGAATATGAAAATTGAAAAGAAAATGTTTATTTATCTTATTTTCCTTATACTAATATTTTCAATTAATTTATTTTTATTTAAAGTTTTCCCAAATGATATAATATCAATTATTTTTTTAATAGTTAATGTAGCAGTTACAATATTATTATTAGGATATGAAAAAAATAAATTTTTAAAGTCATTAGATGCTAATTTAATTATATTTGCATATGGAATTGTATATTATATTTTAATATATACTATTGGAATAATTAGTGGATATGCACAAACAATATATAGTCATGAATTATTAATGATTATTAAAAATATTTTTCCAATAATATTGATAATAATTTCAGAAGAAATATTAAGGTATCAAATAGTAAGCAAAGTTAAACAGAGTAAAAATGAAAGAAAGTTGCTACTTTTAATGATTATTGCTTTAATTTTATTTGATATTAGAAATGTATTTCCAATGGATCTTGATTTTAATACTATATTAGATAATTTAAGTATAACAATATTACCAGCAATTACTAGAAATATTGCATTAACAGCAATTGTATATTTAGGAGGATATAAACCTACAATATTTTATAGATTAATTATGGAAATTCCTATTTATATAGTTCCAATATATCCAAACTTAGGACCATATATTAATGGTATTATAGGAATGATATTTCCAATTATAGTATTATTTGTAGTTAAAAATATATTAGTTAAAAAGAGAGATTTTTTTATAAGAAAAATAAAGAAAAATAAAATAATAAGCAAAATATTATTATTTCCTGTAATAGTTATATTGGTAGTAAGTATAATGCTTGTAAGTAACTATTTTAAATATTATGCATTAAGTATTGTATCTAATTCAATGTATCCTGAATTATCGGTTGGAGATGTAGTAATTGTAAAAAAATTAAATGAAGAAGAAAAAAATGGAATAAACATAGGGGATGTCTTAGTCTATTCAAAAAATGATCGCATTATTGTGCATAGATTAATATATACATCTAATTTAAATGATAGAGAAGTATATATTACTAAAGGTGATAATAATGATGATACAGATAATTATATAATTAATAAATCTGATATTATTGGAATAGCAGAATATAATATACCAATAATTGGATATCCTAGTGTATGGTTAAATGAAATGAGGTAGATTATGAAATATAAAAATAAAATGATTATTTTAATTATATTAATAATTCTTTGCTTAGTTTTAACAATATTAAGCATGAGTTTATCAGTTAATTTTAAATACATAGATGAAGTTCATTTTGTTGAAGAAGGGAAAGTTAATTATTCAGTATATTTAAAAGATAATGATTATTTTGAAGAAGATTATTTGCCTGAGGGGAAACAGTATATAGCTAGCTTGATTGAATATGTTGATGCAAATTTTTTATATACTTTTGATGGTTATGATGAGAATGATTATGAATATGAATATAGCATAACAGCTGATTTAGTTGCTCATGAAAAAAATAATCCAAAAGAAGTATTATATGAAAAAGAGTTTATATTAAAAGATATACAAAAGATTGATAATAAAAATCCATTTGTTATAAATGAGAATGTTAAAATAAATTATGATGAATACAATTCAATAATTAATGATTTTAAAAGTGATTATGCTCTTTCAGCTGATAGTTATTTAAATGTTAAATTAAATGTCTTATGGAAAGCTAAAAATGAAATATTTAATCAAAAGGTAGAAAAAGAGAATCATATTAATTTAATGATTCCTTTATCTGAGCAAACTATAAATGTGAATATAGATACGAAAGATATTAATCAAGATTATGCGGTACAATCTACGCCAAAGTTCCACATTTTAAATAAAATATATTTTGCAGCATTTATTATTTTCATAATTGCTGATGTAATATTAATCGTTACAATTATTGTTTCATATTTAGTTGAAAGAAAAAATAAAGGTAAATATTTATTAATGATTGAAAAAATAGAAAAACAATATGATAGAGCTATAGTAGAAACAAATTCATTACCAGAAAATATATCAAATGTTATAGATGTTGACTCATTTGAAGAATTATTAGATGCTAGAGAAAATATAGAAAAGCCAATTTTACATTTAAAAGAAGATTTACAAAGTACATTCGTAATTGTGGATAATGATATCATGTATAGATATATTATAAAAAAATAAATGTTGCACAAAATTTATGATATAATAAGTAAGGAGGGATAATTATTATGGAAAAACAAACATTGAAATGGTTAGCAATAGCTGCTATAATTATTGCTGTTGGGGGTATAACAGTAGGTTATGCGGCATTACAACAAGTATTAGAAATTACATCAACAACAAAAGTGCAGTCATCTAATTCAACTTGGAATGTGCACTTTGAAGAAGCTGCGGGTGTAGAGGCGAACCCTGTAACGACTGGTGAAGCAATAGCTGGTAATATGAATTTACAAACAACCACCATTACTATTGATGAAATAGTTTTAAAGGTTAATGGAGATTCAGTTACATATTATTTTAAAGTTGTAAATGATGGACAAGTTCCTGCTGAATTATCAACGATAACTGAAAAAACTCCACAATTATCTGGTGATAATACATTTACTTCACTACCTAATACATATACTTATAATTTAACTTATAAAGATGGTAGAACAATTAATGAAGGCGATACAATTGAACCATCTAATGAAGAAGAATTAAAATTAGTTCTTTCATTAGATACTGAAATTCTTCCTAAAAATGATGTTATTATAACGGGATTAGGTTATACATTAACATACATTCAAGGTAACTAAATATAAAATATACATATTAATGTATGTTTTTTAAATTATAAAATATATTTTAATTTTTATATTGCAATTTCTTAATTTAAATTAATTAATCTTTATTAATAATAAATTATTTATAAAAATAAAAATACATGTTTAATATATATGAAAAGCAATATATTTATTTAAAATTATTATATTACATTTTTTAAATTATCGTATAATACTAATAAAATATAATTGTTTGTTTGACAAAGAATAACAAATAATATATACTTTTTTTGAAGGGAATGAGTTTTATGAAATTTTATGAAGAACTTTTATGGAGAGGTATAGTTAAAGATGTAAGTAGCCCAGAATTAGAAGATAAATTAAATAATGAAAGTTTAACATTTTATATAGGTACTGATCCAACTGCGGACTCTTTACACATTGGACATTATGCATCATTTGTTACTACTAAAAGATTAGCTCTTTATGGACACAAACCTATTATATTAATAGGAGGAGCTACTGGTTTAATCGGAGATCCAAGACCAAGTGCAGAAAGAGAAATTATATCAAAGGATATAGTTGAAAAAAACATTAAAGGTTTATCAGCTCAAGTAGATAAATTATTGGATGGAAAAGCAGAAATTGTTAATAACTATGATTGGACTAAAGATGTAACTTATTTGGATTTTTTAAGAGATATAGGTAAATATATTAATGTAAATTACATGCTTAATAAGGATATTATATCTAGAAGATTAGAAACTGGTATTACATATGCTGAATTTTCTTATACACTATTACAAGGATTTGATTTTTTAGAATTATTCAGAAACAAAAATTGTGTGTTACAAGCTGCTGGTTCAGATCAATGGGGAAATATAACTACTGGTATTGAATTGATACGTAAAATTGAAGGAAAAGAAGCATATGGATTTACAATGCCATTAATATTAGATAGTAATGGAAAAAAATTTGGAAAAAGTGAAGGAAATGCTTTATGGTTAGATAAAAATAAAACAAGTCCATATAAAATATATCAATATTTAATAAATTCTGATGATTCTAAAGTTATTGAATATTTGAAAGTATTTACTTTTTTATCTAAAGAAGAAATTGAAAAATTAGAGAAAGAAACTCTTGAACATCCAGAACATAGAAAAGCTCAAAAAGCTTTAGCATATGAAGTTGTTAAAGATATTCATGGAAAAGAAGAAGCAGAAGCAGCTAAAAAAACTAGTGAAGATGTATTTTCTAAAGGATATAGTGAAGAAGGTATGCCAAGTGTTGATATTAATATAGATAATGATATTAATATACTTGATTTGTTAGTTTTAGCTATGGTTGCACCATCTAAGAGTGAAGCAAGAAGATTAATAATTGGAAATGGCATTAAAATAAATGGAGAAAGAGTTATAGATATTAATACTATTATTGAAAAAGATAAATTAAAAAATATGGTAATTAGTAAGGGAAAGAAGATTCACATTAAAATTAACTTAATCAAATAGTTAATTTTTCTTTTATATATTTAAATGTTGTTATATAATATTAATAGATGATGATAGGAGAAAAAATATGAATGAAAAGCAAAAAAAATTTATAATAAATATTTTAATAGCAATTTTATGTATAACAGGAGTTTTTGTTATACCAAGTTTATTTGAATTATTATTTATAAAATTTAAAATAAATAGCATAATTTCTAGTATGTTAGCAGAATTATTATTTATTTTATTATTAATAGCTTTGTTTTATAAAGATTTAGTTAAAGAATTTAAAATATATACTAAAAATTTTAAATATAATATTAAAACCGGTTTTAAATATTATATAGCGGGTTATTTATGTATGATATTTTTTAATTTAATAATAAGTATGGTATTAAATAATATATCTCAAAATGAGGAAGGTGTTAGAGATTTATTATATAATTTACCTATATTTGCATTTATTAATATAGCAATATTTGCTCCAATAGCAGAAGAATTATCATTTAGAAAAAGTATATCTAAAATATTTAAAAATAAATATGTTTTTGCAATTACATCTGGTTTATTATTTGGATGTGCACATTTAACTACTAATTTTATAAGTAATACTTTTGTTTTTAGCGATTTATTATATATATTACCATATGGAACTTTAGGATTTATGTTTGCATTTATGAATTTTGAGACTAAAACCACTTTTACATCTATAACTATGCATGCATTTCATAATAGTGTTACTTGCATTTTATTATTAATAGTTCATTTTAGCGGTGTATTCTAATGGAAAATGAAGAAAATAATAAAGAAAAAAAATCACATAAATTATTATATATAATTATGTTTATATTAATTTTTTGTTTTTTAGTGGTTGTGTATGCTAAATATTTAGGGACAAAAGGATTAATTGTTAAAGAATATAGGGTTGAAAGTAGTATTTTATCTAGTAATTTTAGTGGACTCAAAATAGTTCATTTTTCAGATTTATTATATAAGTCAACTACTGATAAAGAAGAAGTTAAATTATTAGTAGAAAAAATAAATATTTTAAAACCTGACATAGTAGTTTTTACTGGAGATTTAGTAAATAATAAAATAATAAATGAAAGTGATAAAAAATTTTTAATAGAAAATTTGTCTAAAATTAATGTTAATATATCTAAATATGCTATATATGGGGACTATGACTTTTCATTTAGTTCATATGAAGAGATTATGAATAACTCAGGTTTTAATATATTAAATAATAGTTATGATACTATATATTATAATAATAATGAACCAATGTATATCGTTGGTATTCCATCATCAATTAAAGAAAATACTAATCTTGAAAAGTCATTTGAATTTTATAGTGATGAAAATAGGAAATATATAATAGTTTTGGTTCATGATGGAAAAACAATTAAATATTTAGATGAAAGTCCATATGAAGTAGATATGATATTAGGTGGACACAGTTTAGGTGGATTAATTAAATTACCTTATATAAACAAATTATTTATAAATGATTCTTCATATAAATATTATGAGGAGTTTTATTCAAAAGGACTAACTAAGATTTTTATATCCAGTGGAATAGGTTGTAATAAATATAATTATAGATTATTTAATAAGCCATCATTTAATTTGTATCGTTTAAAAGCACTAACAATGTAGTGCTTTTTACATAATATAAAATAGAGGTGAAGTATATGTATAATAGATATAGGCCTAATTATGGATTTGGTTTTGCAGCTCCATTTCTATTGGGAACTTTAGCAGGGGGTGCTATTTCTAATATTTTTAATCCTTATCCAAGACCAATTCCAATGCCTTATAATTATTATGGACCATATTATTATAGATAAAAACTACTTAATATTAAGTAGTTTATTTTAAATCAGTCATATATTTTTTTAATTGCTTTGAATCAGGTCCTAGTATAATTTTTAATTGATTATCAATTTCTACAATTCCTTTAGCGCCTAATTTTTGTATTCCTTCTTTATTAACTTTACTAACATCTTTAAGCGTTACTTTTAATCTTGATAAGTTAATTTGAGAATCTAATATATTTTCTTTACCACCTAAATATTGAATTAACTTATTAATTTCAATATTAAAATCCTTTCTTTTTAATTTAATAACTATAAAAGAGATTAAAACAAGAATTAAAATTATAATAATATATTCAATACCCATAAATATTTTCCCTCCTATTTGATAACTTCTTCAACATTTTCTTTGTTTAGAAGATATATATATTCATTAATTTGATTGTTAAATGCATTTATATTATCTTTATCACTCCAATAATCTTCAGGAATAATTTCACTACTTACTATAGAATATTTAGTATCTACTGCTAATAAATTACCATCTTTAATAAAAACTAAGCATGGCATATTTAACCTTTTATTATTAGTATCATCCATATCTAAATAATCATATAAGATATTAACTATTTTTTGGTATTTTAATGAATTATTGTTTCTATCTTCCTTAATATCATTATAGTAAATTTCTTTAATATTATTCTCTTTAGCTATATCATTCAATGCTTTTAAATAATATTGACACCAATTAGAACTAGGACTACAAAATAATATAATACCAGTATTATGAGTCAATATATTAATTATTGAGTCAATGTTTTTAAATTTAAAAACATTATCTTCAGTAAGCAGGCTATATTCACTTAAATGTTTATCTATAGTTATTTCGCTTGGCTTATCTACTTCAAACTTTTCATATATTAATATAGCTCCTATACATGCGATTATTATTATCAAAATAATTTTTATTTTTTTCATATAATCACTTCCTATATATTATTGTATCATTTATATTTAATATTGTAAATTAAAAGACTTTTTAATAAGTCTTTTATACATAAAATTGTCTTAAAATTGATTCATTTTTATGCTTACTATAGTATTCAGTATTAAATGCATCTTTTATTAATATACTAAATTCTTTTTTAGTTTTCTTTGTATTTTTAATTTCATTTGCTAGGGGATTTTTTCTTGATATTGAATTTAATTTTATATAATCAAGTAATGCAATTATACAAGCAATTGTAATTATTGATGATAATATGTTAATAAAATTAGTTGTATTTAATATTAAATAATCAAATATTTTATTAGATATATTATATTTAGGTAAACTAAGTATTATAAAACATAATATTATGCATATATCTAATACAACAGTTTTGATTTTTCCAATTTTTGTTGATTTGATATTACCACCATATCTATATGTAGAATAAACTGTATACATAATTGCAATTTCAATTATAAGTGGTAAAAATAATGAACGATTTTGTATACTTAATAGAATAAAAGCGCTAGCATTTAGTAATTTATCACTCAATGCATCCATTGCACAGCCAAAAAATGTAGAAATTTTAAATGTTCTTGCTAAAAATCCATCAATGAAGTCACTTAAAAATAATATTATTGTCCAAAAAGCAAAAGTACTAGAACCATAATAATAATAAATAAAAGGTAAAGCAAAGGCTCCTAGTAATCTTGTGATTGTAATAGAATTAACAATGACTAATTCAATTTTTTTAATTGTATCTTTCCTCATAGTTTTATTTTATGAAATAATATTTATTTTGTCAATCAATTAAAAAAACACTTTATTAAAAAGTGTTAAATTATTAATATGGTGGAGCTGAGGAGTAGCGAACTCCTGTCCAAAATTCATTTCCATAGGAATTCTACATGTTTAGTTGGTTTGCAATTTCAAATAATAAAGTAGATTGCCAACTTCTTTTATTATTCTAAGTTTATTAATAATTCATTAAAATTCATAAACATAATTTTAATATAGCTCACTATATAACTCTCATTTAATATCCGTGAGTCAAAATATTAATGAAAGCTCCTTATTTACTAATTAAGCAAATACTGGAGAAAAATTATAATCTTTTCCGATTATTTTATTTTTGCATTTAAGTATGCCTACTACATGCATCCTACCAAAACATAATTTTGTCGAATCAATACAGCCCCATGTTTTTATATATTATATCATATTGTATTTAAAAATTCTATAATTTATGATATAATTTTATTGAAATTACCCTGTAGCCAAGTGGAAAGGCTCTGGACTCTGACTCCAGCATGCGTAGGTTCGAACCCTACCAGGGTAACCAAATGCCAAAATAGCTTAATTGGTAGAGCAACTGAATCGTAATCAGTAGGTTGGGGGTTCGATTCCTCTTTTTGGCACCAGTGACGGATTTGTTCGAACTATTCGAACTTTATATAAACTTCAATCTGAAATATGATTGATTTTTTTGTTTGATAAAAAATTCTCATCGGTAATTTTGATACTTGTGTCAAAATACCTAGGGGGTTAAGTATT
>CALVQT010000002.1 GCA_944358375.1 uncultured Bacilli bacterium | reverse complement strand
ATATGCATAAAAAAACGAGACAATAAATCCCGTTTATGTTTAAAAATTTTTAGGACATTTTCGCAAAATATTGACACTTTACTTGACTTTTTCTATATTTTATGATTTATCTTTTTCTTGTACCAAAAAAATCATTTGAATTTTCTTCATCATATAAATTTTCATCTAAACCATAATCATTATATGATTCATTATAACTATAATTACCATTTTTGTTAGCAAGCTTTTCTTCTCTTAATTTCTGATTAATAAAAAACTCTCCTTCATCATATATTCTTTCCATATATTTTTCTTTATTATAACTATTTAATGTTTCAAAATAATCTGGTAATTCAGGCTGTATAGTTGATTTTCTATTAACAACACTCTCTATTTTTTTTCGAGCTTGTGCAACTACTTCTAGTAAAGTTTCATCATCCTCATATACCATATCCTCATCAATAAATCCTTTTTTTTCAATTATTTTATCTACATATCTATTTGCAACATATTGAATTAATGAACTAGTATCTAAATCCAATTTATACTCTTCATTTTTTTTGTAAACATATTCACAATATCTAATATTATCATTATAATCAAAAATATTAAAACTCATATTTATTTTTCCTCCTTATTTTTCTTCTCAATTTCTTTTAATATATAATTAATAAATTTTTTAATTTCAAGATTAACTGTTTTATCACTTCCATGAGCACGATAACTTATTGTTCGACTTTCTTTTTCCTTATCTCCAAGTATTAATGTATATGGAATTTTTTTAGTTTGACTTTCTCTCATTTTATAACTTAATTTTTCATCCCTGTCATCTAACTTGACTCTAATGTTATTATTTTCAAGTTCTTTTTTTATATATTTTGCATAATCTAAATGATATCCATTATTTACTGGAATTATATTAATTTGTACTGGACTTAACCAAAGTGGAAAAGCACCCGCATAATGCTCAATCAATATGCCAATAAATCTTTCAATAGAGCCAAAAATAACTCTATGTAACATAACAGGTCTTTTTTTAGAGCCATCAGCATCGACATAAGTTAAATCAAATCTTTCAGGTAAATTCATATCTAATTGAATAGTGCCACATTGCCAAACTCTACCCAAAGAATCTTTAATGTGAAAATCTAATTTAGGCCCGTAAAAAGCACCATCTCCTGGATTAATTTTACAATCATGTCCTGCTGAGTGACAAGCAGATTCTAATGCTTGTTCGGATTTATTCCAAATTTCAATATCCCCAATATATTTTTCCTCTGGTCTTGTAGATAATTCAATGCTGTAAGATAGTCCAAATATTTTATATATTCTATCAATAAAATTGATTAATTTTACAACTTCTTCTTCAATTTGGTCTTCTCTCATAAATATATGAGCATCGTCTTGAGTAAATGTTCTAACTCTAAATAAACCATTTAAAGCACCACTTGCCTCATGTCTGTGCACTTGTCCTAATTCTCCAATTCTTAAAGGTAAATCTTTATAAGAATGAAGCGAATTTTTATAAACTAACATACCACCAGGACAATTCATAGGTTTAATAGCAAAAGTCTTCTCATCTATTTCACTAGTATACATATTTTCTCTATAATTATACCAATGTCCCGATAATTCCCATAATTCTTTATTTAACATAATTGGTGTTTTTACAAATTCATATCCTTCTTTTGTATGTTCTTCATACCAAAAATTTTCAAGTTGGTTTCTTAAAATCATGCCGTTATTTAAAAAAAATGGAAATCCTGGACCATATTCACTCATCATAAATAAATCTAATTCTTTTCCAAGTTTTTTATGATCTCTTTTTTTAGCTTCTTCCAATAAATTTAAATGTTCTTCTAAATCTTCTGATGTTTCAAAGCATACTCCATATATTCTTTGAAGCATCTTATTTTTAGCATCACCCTTCCAATAAGCTCCAGAAACTTTTAATAATTTAAAATTCTTAAGTATCTTAACATTATCTACATGAGGCCCTCTACAAAGATCAGTAAAATCTCCTTGAGTATAGCAAGAAATAATAGTATCATTTTCATCCATTCTACTAATTAAATCCATTTTATATGGATCGTCTTTAAATTTCTCTATTGCTTCATTTTTACTAATTTCATATCTTATAATTTTTTTACCATCTTTACTAATTTTTTTCATTTCTTTTTCTATTTTAGGCAAATCTTCTTCTTTAATTACATCATCGCCAAGATCAATATCATAATAAAACCCATCTTCAATCACTGGCCCTACCCAAAATTTAGCATTAGGATATAAATGTTTTACTGCTTGCGCCAATAAATGAGCACAACTATGATTTAAAATACTTAATTTTTCATCATCTTTAATATTTTTCATTTTTATTCCTCTCTTTTTTTTTAATATAATCCTCTTGATTTTAGCTCTTTTCTTGCGTTTTTTTGATTTCTAGATGAATTATATTTTCTTCTTAATAGTTGTCTTAATTCATATTCACTTAAACTTGTATAATCATATTCATTATTGTCAACTACAAAATCATCTTCACACTTACTACAAACCTCATCACATTCAAAATTATTAATTTCTATTTTTTCAGGTATATAATAAGGCAGTGTATTGTATCCATCATTTACAAATATAACTTGTCCAGAATATAACAACTCTCTATTTTTTCTTACATTATCATATGATGCTCTTTTTAAGTGTGGAAAAAGTATTTTAACATCACTATGTCTTATATAATTTAGATTATATCCTTTCACGCGAGCATATCTTGATAAAAATTTTGATAAACTAATTTCACAACTTCTCATTATTTATTTTTCCCCCCTATTTTAAAATAAAAAGAATGATACCCAAGGAGTTGATATACAACGGTACCATCCTTTATTTAACTTAATTTTAGTTTTGTAACGTAAACTGCACGTAAGCTATTAACTTCATAAAACTGGGAGTAATTATTAATAATTTATTTTAGCTCACACCTAATACTAAATCTCTTTAATAAATACATTAATAATCATATCCAATTAATTTATTTACCTTTAAATATTATCACAACTAATATAATTATGCAACATCTTTTAAAGATAAAGAATTATTTTTTTGTTTTTTTAATTTAATTAGAGTTTCAATTGAACCATTTAATGCTTCTAATTCATCATCATTTAGTTCAGTTATTGCTTTAACAATATCCTCTTTGGTAACTTCTTCTTTAACAAAAACTTGCTCCACTACTCTATCTGGATCGCTAAATGGACTTAGCGATAAATTTTCATTTGTTTTTGATTCGTTAATAATGTATTCAATAGGTGTTACATATGTATCATAAAGTGTATTATCTACTTTTCTTGCTGTATATTTTTCAGGTTTTTC
Source organism: uncultured Bacilli bacterium (assembly GCA_944358375.1). Next base: position 193,695 of record CALVQT010000002.1, on the reverse strand, counting down.
AAATTCAATTTTAGGTACTACTGCTAAATTTTGACTTTGAGATTTTATTAATGTATTAACTTTTGCATCATTTATAAGCTGATCTTCTTCTTTAGTGATATATTCACCACTTGAAATTTTGTTTCTAACTTCTGTTTCAATCGGATTATCGCTTTTGATTAAATTAATAGCGACCATCATATAATAAAATGGTATAAATCCTTTAAAAAAATTTTTAATTCCATCATTATATTTATATAAACTATTTCTATTTTTTTCAATATATCCTTTATCATGTAGCTGTGCTTTTATAATTGGATTTAATGCTTCAATTATACAAAGACCATAAGCTGTAGTAATAAGTTGTGTAATTACATATAACAATAATATTGTTTTCATATTTACTTTCCCCCTTTACTTGTGCGTATATTATACCAAAAAACAAATAAAAAGTCAAATTACATTCTACTTTCTTTTATTTTTACTAATCAATTTATCTTCTACAGTTAAATATTTAATTCTTTCTATTATTCTTCTTGCTTTAATTTCATCACTACCCTTACTAGTTTCGCTTAAAAAGTTTTCAAGTTCATCAATAGTGTAATTAGATGTAAAAAAAGTTGTTAATTCATTATCCATCCTGTATTGTAAAATAGTTCCAAGAACCTCATCTCTTGCCCAAGGCGTGTTATTATCTGCACCAATATCATCTATCAATAACACATCACAACGCATTATTTCATCAAGAACATCATCATATATATATTCATTGAAAGAAGCTTTTAATTTTTTTAATAATGCAGGATAATATACATTAATTGTTTTAAAATTTTTATTTGATAGTTCATTTAATAAAGCACTAATTATATAAGATTTTCCACTTCCAAAAGAACCACTTAAATATAGTCCTTTAGCATTTTCATTATTCATTTTTTTCTTTAAAAAATCTTTAATATATTTTAAAATATTAGTTCTTTCTTTTTCGTTAATTAAATCACTTAACGAAGCGTTTCTTAATGATTTTGGAGTTTCAAAAAAAACTGTATTATTATATTTTTCTTGCTTATTTTTTTCTTTGAAATATTTACATGGTTTATATCCAAACTCTAAATTATAATTCCTTACACTTGGATAATATACATAACCAATTATATCATTTGTGCATGATTCTAATTTTTTACATTTAGCACATTTTTTTAGTTCATTTGCACATTCTTCTAATTTTGTAGTATATCTCATAAGTATTTCATCGGGACATTTTAATCTATTACATAATTTTTTAAATGTTTCATCTTGTGATGATAATATAAATTCTCTTCTTAATTCTTGATCTAAATTTTTCTTACTTTTTTTAATAAAATTGCTACTTTTTATCATATTTTCTAAACTCCTCTATCATGTTTTTAAATTCTAGGTCTTCAATCTCTTCCTCGTCACTACTTAATTTAACAGATTCATTAAACCAAGACGGAATGATAGCTGCTTTTTTAGTTGAAATTTCTCCCTTTTTATATTTCTTTTTGTGCTCTTTTTCTGCAAGTTCCATTGCTTCTTGGGCAGTTTCAACACCATTTCTCTTCCATTGTCCTGCTATTGTTTCTATATATGATTTTATTAACTTATTATTATTAGTTTTTAATGTATAGTCTATAAGAACATTAACAACAGCCGAATTTAATTTCAAATCAATAAGCAATTCCTCTAATATTTGCATATCTCTTTGTGTCGGTTTAGCTCCTTTATATTTTGCTTTTAAAAATTCATATGGAGAATTATTTTCAAATACTCTTATTATTCTTCCCCTTTTAGTATTATCACCAGAAGCACTTTTTAAGTATTCTGGTTGACTCTTAAATAACAAACTAGGAAGCCTATTATCATTGTTAAATTGGTAAAATTTACGGGTATTCTTTCTTAAATCTTCTTTTACTATATTTCCTTTTTCATTAAGGGATGCTCTTATCAAATCAGCCATTACTGTAGGATCCAAATCATATAAAAATGATAAATTAATTATTAATTCTTTTGTAGATTTATTTAAACACTTTTCATTAAATATTCCTTTTGGTAAAAATGATAATAATAAATCAAAATCGTAATCCAATTCATAATTTAAATTTAATTTATTCTTAGATACTATATTTTCATTATTAGCCTCTAATATAGTATAATTTCTTACTTTAAATACACTATCAAAACTAACTGTAATATCTTCATAATCTTTTAGTTGAATATTAGGTAACTCAAAGTATTTTAATAGTCTATTGTACTCTTCCTTACCTACATTATTATATAAAACTATATTAAATATTGGATGAGAAAAAAATTCATGAGCAGATAATGGACTATATAATTCATAAATATATGAATTTATTTGTCCTTTTATAACATATGTTTTAACTAAACCAATGCCTTCTAATTTGAGCCTTGCTTCTTTTAAATTATCAAGTGTTAATTGAAGAGATGTCATTAAATGATGATGAGTAAGTTCTAAAGATATAAATGTATTTCTAGTTTCCGTTTGTAATTTCAAATATAAAGCAATCGCAGTTGCTCCAATAATTGGAGTATAAAGCATATTTAAAACTAGTCTATCCATATCTGATAGTAAACTCTTATCAATAACTTGATATATATCTGCAGGATATAAACTTACACTCTTCATAAAAACCTCACTAATTAATTATATAAAATATTCTATCAATAATAAAGAACTTAATCAAATAAGTTCTTTATTTTTTTCAATAAATTTTAAAATTACATTATTAAATTCACTTTCACTTAATAAATCGAAATATTGTTTATTATTTTTAGTAATAATTTTTCTAATTTTAATATTTTGAGAATTTAATACCCCACTAAATAAAATATACTTATTCCCTTTATAATCGAGAGTATCAACAACATCATATTCTAAATTATCTTCTAATACACTAATACTACCTACTAAATCCATCTAAATCCTCCCTATCTTTATTACCATAGGATTCTAATATTTTATCAATAACATTTTTTTCTTCATTTGATATAGTTTGTTCATATCCAGCTTTATTGTTATTTTTAGGTCTTTCTTCTTTATAATTCTTAAAAAGTTTATAAGTTAAATTATCTAATATGAATATTGCTACTAATATGCCTATAATTATTTTCTTTTTATTAGCCATTCTTTTTAATTCAGCATTTTTTTCCCTTTGATATGTAGGATGATAATTAACTTCTTTAAGTGCAACTTTTTTTCTATCTTTAGGAATAATAGAACTTTTTTCACACATTAATCTATCAATATCCCTCTTAATAAAATTATTTAGACTATCATAATTAATACTATTAACTCTATTTCCAATACTATATAAAGCAATAGCTGCCCTAAAAGCAATTTCATTTAAACAATTAGAATCATTAAATATATTATAATCATCCCTAAATATATTTTTTTGTTCTCTATTATTTTCAAATATTTTTTTAGTAATTTTATATATTTTAATTCTTAGTTCATTAAATTCATTATTAAAGCTAACTTTACCAAGTTTTTCATTAACTCTAATATAATCAACAATTCTATTATCATATTTTTTATTTAAAATATCAATGTCACTACAATTATCAAATTTTAATAAATTATAAATATCATAGCTAAGCGAATTTAATTCATCAATATTATTAAATATACTTTTTAATTCATATAAAAGACTACTAATATAGTTAATACAATTTTTTCTACTATTATTTTTCGCATTGTAATATTTTTGAGCAAAAGATGAAACTGCATTTTCAATTATTAAATCATAATCACCATTTAATATTTCTTCGGCAGAATATGTTTGTAATAAATAAAACATAACAAATTCATTACATTTATTTATATTTATATTATAAGCATTAAAGTTAATAACATTAAAAACTACACTATTAATATAATTTAATAATCTATTATATTCTTCATAACTAAGTTTATATTTAATAACAAAAGAATGTCTTCTTATAAAATCCTCATAACTCATATTAAATTCACCTTTACTTAAAATTTATAATTCTATAGTAATATTATCATATTATTGAACTCAAAACAATATTTAAAAAATTTAAAAAAATCTCACTAGAGATTTCTTAATTTTTTTTCTTTGGAATTAGAATCCAAATAATTTATTCTATTTAATATTTCTTTATAAATATTATCATATATAATTACTCGATTAACTATACTATTTAATTTATAAAAAATTTCTTTGGATTTATTACTATCATATTCTTTTCTTACTACATAATATTTTTCTCTTAAAAACTGGGATTTTCTAATATATATAGTTTTTAATCTATTTAAATATTCTATATCAGTTGTATTATTTATTATATCTAATATTGTTTCATTATTAGTATTATTTTTATTATAAATATATGATTTTATTTTATCGTTTGTTTTTGTTATAAAACTTTTAGCTTTATCTTTATAATCTATTTTTTTAATTTCTACATTATTATTTGAATTTTCAATCAATTTAAGTTTAAATAATTTTTCTCTTCTAATTTTTGCATATTCTTTATTAGAAATTAAGACTAATTTTAAGCCGCGATATAAATTATAAAATGGTATTAATATATAAAAATAATCTTTAATAAAACTAAGATATTTAGTTGTAACATCTCTATGATCTTCTAAAATTAAGTATCCTTCTTTTTCAATAATTTTTTTTGCTTGGTAATTTTTATATATTTGAATTCCAGATGTAATTAATGAAAATAAAATAAAATTTTCAAACATAAAACTTTCTACTCCTCTCCTAAATATGCATTATATTTTACAAAAAAATGATTAATAAGTCAAACTAATAATTCAATATTGGCTTGAAAAAATAGTGAAAATTTGTTAAAATTACTTGGGGCGAAAGAGTATGATTTATCAAAATGATATATTAGATGAAAAAAAAGCTAAAATATTAAGAGAAAAAAGCGATGAAGTTACATTTCCTATGAATGAAGATGATATTCTTAACTTAAATAGCATGATTATGTATTTAAGAGTTACTCAAGATGAAGAATATGCCCAAAGAAAAAATTTAAGAGCTGGAATGGGTCTTGCGGCTATACAACTTGGAATAAAAAAAAGATATTTTGTAATTTCATATAAAAATGATGACGGTACATTTGAAGAATACAAAGTAATTAATCCTAAAATAATTAGTAATTCTGAAGAATTAATTTATGTTGAAGAAGGAGAAGGATGTCTTAGTGTTAATAGATATGTTGAAGGTATTGTACCAAGATATGCTAGAATTACAGTTGAATACTATGATGAATTTGGAAATAAAATAATTAAAAGATTAAGAGAAGAAATATCAATAGCATTTCAACATGAAATAGATCATTTAAACGGAATATTATTCATAGATAAAATAGATAAGAAAAATCCATATAAAAATATAGAAAATATGAGAGCTATATAGTAAACTATATATTATTAAAATTATGGTAGTTTACTTTTTTTATATTTTTTAGTAAAATTATACTAGGTGAAAATATGAATAAGGGTAACAAAAGATTATTTTTTTATATAATAACTTTTTTATTATTTTTAATTTTTACAATTATTGGCTATTTATTATATAATAGTGGTTATGGAAAATATGGACAAATTAAAGAAGAATTAACTCCTATTATAAATACATTCAATAATCTAAATTTAGTTAAAAATAATACTGATACTATTAAAGCAAAATTAAACAAAGATCGATTAAAAATAACTTATATTAATTATGAAAAAAAATATGTATTTTATGCTAATTATAATAAAACTGCTGATTTAAGATTATTAGAATTAGAATATGATGTTAATAATTCTTCTGTTGGTGAATTTATAGGTAGTTTACTTTTGGATTCAATTAGTATCTTAAATAATAATAAAGAAGGTGAATTATTTAATACCATTGTTTTTGATGATTTGTATAAAGTAAATTCACTTCAAGGTGCATCACTATCAATCAGAGGAAATACAGTAAACTTAATTATTAATATAGATACTAATTTATTACAAAATATTAAAGATTTAAATTTAACTGATGTAGAAATTAAATTTATTACTAGCAATGATATTGATAATTTAAATAATGTATTAAATGATCATAAAAATTTTAACTATATTAAAAAGGATATTATTTTAGAAATAATTAATACTAATGATAAATACGTAATATATTGCTCAAATAATGAAGAAAATTATGATGATATATTTGAAAGTATTCTATCGTCTATCAGCATATTATCCCCTATTGTTTATGATGATATTATTAAAAATAATTATAATATTAATTTAGGATTTGAAACTAATACATATAAATTAGAAGTAAATCCAAATATTGACAAATCTAATTTAATAGCTAATGGTAAATATCTTATGAAATTAACTTTAAATAAATAAAGGATTGATATATATCAATCCTTTTTAATCTTCTAATTTAACACTAACTAGTTTACTTACTCCAGATTCTTGCATTGTAATTCCATATAATCTATCTAAAAATTCCATTGTTTTCTTTTTATGTGTAATTACCAATAATTGAGTTTTGTTTTTATAATTATGCAAATATTCTCCAAATATAGTAGCATTATTTTCATCTAATGCACTTTCTACCTCATCTAATATTACAAATGGAACATCTTCAAGATTCATAATTGAAAATAATAAGCTAATTGCAGTCATGGTTCTCTCACCACCAGATAAAAGACTAAGAGGTTTTAATGTTTTTCCTGGTGGTATTGCAATAATATCTACTCCTGTTTGTAATATGTCATTTGGATCTGTTAATTCAAGATGAGCATTTCCACCCTTAAATAATGTTTTAAAAACATTAGAAAATTCTCTATTAATATTATTAAAGGAAGTAATAAATTTAGTCTTCATTTCTTTATCCATTTCATCGATTATATTTAATAAATCCTTTTCACTATTTTCTAAATCTTCTTTTTGTTTAGTTAAAAAAGTAACTCTTTTATATACTCTATCATATTCATCAATAGACCTTAAATTAACATCCCCTAATGACTTAATCTTTCTTCTTAAAATGTTTACCTTTTCCCTAGCAATATCTTCTTCTATTTCAAGTAAATACTCTCTTTTAGCTCTTTCATATCCTAAATTATAATCTTCATTCAATCTATTTAATAAATTATCTAAATTAATATTTAATTTAGTAATAGAAATCTCAAGAGAATTAATTTCATTAACGATATTATTATATTCATTATTATTTTTCTTAATTGATGTTTCTAATTCAGTCAAATGATTATTCAATTCGAATCTATGTTTATTATAAATATCTAATGTTTTTTCTAATTCTACTTTATTTTTTTCATGTTCATAATAATCATTAATAACAATTTCTAATTCTTTATCTAATGTATTATTTGTTAAATTGTTAATTTCATCATTAACACTATTATATTCATTATTTAATTTCTCATATAAATCGGTTTTATTATTAAGTATTTCCTTATTTTTTATTATTTCTATATTTAGATTATAAATATTATCTTTAATATTTTTTAATTCATTATCTAATATTTTAATATTTTCCTCATACTCATTTATTTCATTATTTATTGGCTCTATAGTATCTAATAGTTTGTCTAATTCATATTTGTCTATAATATATGAATTATTTTGTCTTGTACTTCCACCAGTAATAATACCACCTATATGAATAATTTCTCCATCTATAGAAACCACTTTATATTTATGATTAATTTTTTTACTTATTGCAATTGCATTTGCTATATTATCAGCAACTACTATATTACCAAGCTGATTCATTATAATATTATAATATTTAGAGTCATATGTCACTAAATCGTTTAAAGTAGATACAAACCCTGGCATATTTTTAATCAATGTAAGAGTTTGAGGATCTATACTTCTTGGTTTTATTACATTTAATGGAAAGAATGTTGCTCTTCCTTTAGCATGGCGTTTTAAGTAATCTATTGCTTCTTTAGCACAACTTTCATCATCAACAATAATATTATTCATAGATGAAGATATTGCGACTTCTAACATAGGAATATATTCATTCTTAGTTTCTATAATATTTCCTAATATATTATGTATACCTCTTAATGTTGGATTATTAATTATTGCTTTAACACTATATGGAATCTTATTCATATTTAATAAATTATTTTGTAATATATCAATTTTATTTTGTACCTCATTTAATTCTTTATGTTTATTTTCTAAATTAAAATTTTCTTTTTCTCTCTCATTATTTACTTCATTATATTTATTATTTAATGAAACTAATTTATTATGTTGACTTTCAGATAAATCATTACACTCTTTTATATCTATATTTATACAAGTAATATTATTATTTAATACGCCCAATCTATCCTTCAATGAAATTAAATTATTTTTAATTTCATTTGATTCTTTATCATATTTATTTCTTTCAGTTAATAAAGTCTTTTTATTACTCAACTCTATTAAATTTTCATTGATTTTAAATATAGAATTACTTGTATTTTTAATTTTTTCATCTAAATTTAATAAATTAAGTTTAATCTTTTCAACTTCAGTATTTTCATTAGTAGAATTAGAGTTTAATTTAGACAGTTTATCTTCTAGTTTAATTTTGATATTATTATCATTTTCTAATTTTTCACTACAAGTTGTTATATCTTTAGCAATAAGAGCAATTTCTACATTTTCTAATTCTTCTAATGCTTTTTTATATTCTCTTGCCTTCTTAGCTTCTTCTTCTAATAAATTTAAATTTTCAGAATTTTCTCTTATAATCAAATTTATTTTTTCTACATTTTCATGAGTTTTTGATAATTTAGATAAACTCTCCTCCTTCCTTTTTTTATACTTTAAAACTCCGGCCGCATCTTCAAAAATAATTCTTCTTTCTTCAGGTTTTTCGCTTAGTATTTGATCTATTTTATTTTGAGGAATTATATTAAATGATTCTTTACTAGATTTAGAATCTAAAAATAAATTAGTAATATCTTTAAGTCTACACTTATCATTATTTATAAAATATTCATTTTCACCGGTTTTATAGACTATTCTTTTAATAGAAACTTCATTATAATCAATATTTAATTTTCTAAGTGAATTATCAAATACTATACAAACAGATGCGTATGATGATGGCATTCTTGATGATGAACCACTAAATATTACATCACTCATATTATTACTTGCTCTTAAAGATTTTATACTTTGCTCACCTAATACCCATTTTATAGCATCTACTATATTTGATTTTCCACTACCATTTGGACCAACAATACCAGTAAATGTTTTATCAAGTTCCAAAGTTACTTTATCAGCAAAACTTTTAAATCCATTTATAATAATTTCTTTAATATACATATAATCACGCTTTCTATCAAATTATTAAAAGACAAGTAAAAAATTTACTTTATTCTAATATAAAATTCAATTTTTCACTTATCGTATTTTTATCAGAAATTAAATTTCTTGTTTCTTCATCTTTTATATATACTTTAGTTAATAGTCTATTATTACCAAATAAACTATTTATATTAGCATCTTCATTAATATTAAAACTTTGCATATCAATACTTCTTACATTAGCACTATTAAACATATAACTCATATTTTCAACTTTACTTGTATCAAATGATTTTAAATCAATGTCTTTACTACCATGATAATAATAAAACATATAACTCATATCAATAACATTTCTTGTATCAAAATTTGAAAAATCACTTTCATACATATAACTTGTAAATAAATTTTTCATAGATATTACTGGTTCATCATTAATTGTAGTGCATGGATTAACTTTTCCAATATATTCTTCATTTCTATTTATAATTGATACTCCCCATCCTTTTGTTTCTCCATCATTTAATACCCATTCAACATCTGGAGTAATATCATTAGGATTAACCATTTCTAAATGATAATTATATTTATATTCAAACATACCATCTATATAAACATCTCCATCATTTAATGTAGTATGTTGTGCGTCTATACAATTATTTCCATTACTAAACATAACACTATTACAAGAATAATATGGATATTTATCATTAATTATATCTTCTTCATTAATCAAATTAACATCAAATTTTTCATCTTTCATAATATAATATTTATCATTACCAACAGCAAACTTATCAATATTCTTATTTTCATCTAATATTATACAATATTTTAATTCATCATCTTCAATTATTTCAATTTTATTTGTATATTTAGAATATAAATCTATATTTGTATTATCATTATTAGATACATAATTATAAATATCTTTAATTTGAGAAATAAATAATAATGATTTTATTTTATTATATTTATCTGAGATACTAAAGAAAAATATTATTATCATAAACATTACTACTATTATAATTAAAAGAAAATGGATGAAAGTGAATTCAAATTTTTTATTTTTCATATTTTTACCTCTATATCATATATATTTTATCATAAAACAATTATTTAATATAGTTTTTTATTTCACTCAATGTAATATTAATATCATCATAATTGACATCAAACCATTTTATATCATTCATTTGATTTTTAAACCATGTTATTTGTCTTTTTGCATAATGTCTTGAATCTTTTTTAATTTTATCTTTTGCTTCATCTAAAGAAATATTTCCCTTAAAATAATCTATTAATTCTTTGTATCCAATAATTGTATCATAATTTTTATAATTTAAATCATATAATAGTTTTGCTTCATTTAATAAACCATCTTTAAACATCTCATCAACTCTTTGATTAATTCTATCATATAACAATTGTTTATCTGTTTTAAGACCAATAGATATAAAATTATATAGTTTTTCATTTATATTATTAGTTTTAGTAATAATTTTACCACTACTCTCATAATGCAACAAATATCTTTCTAATCTTTGCCTATTATTTACATGGATATCATTTTTTCCATATATATTATCTATTATTTTTTTTAATTCTTCATTAGTATATTTAGAATAATCCTTAATAATATTTTTATCTTTTTCTAATTCATAATTATAAAGTAATGCTTTTACATATAATCCAGATCCACCCACTATTACTATATTTTTATTTTCACTAATTAATCTATTTAATATTTTTCTTCCATCTTTTTGAAATTTATATATATTATATTCATCGTTTAACGAACATACATCTACCATATGATGTTTAATATTATCCATTTCTTCTTTAGTTACTTTTGCAGTTGCAATTTGAGGTTCTTTATATATATATCTTGAATCAGCATTTATTATTTCAGCGTTTAAATATTTAGCAATTTTAATTGAAATATTTGTTTTACCTACCCCAGTAGGACCAACAATTAATATTATTTTATTCATAATTACTCCTTATTAATTAACTCTCTTAAATAACTTTTCAAGTTCATATTTAGGATATTTTATAATAGTCGGCCTACCATGAGGACATGTATATGGAAATTCGCATTTAAATAAATCATTTAAAAGTCTTTCTTGCTCATTATACCCAATAAATGTATTTGCTTTGACACTCATTTTGCAAGCCAATCTAATAGCAGCTTTTTCATTAAATTTAATTCTATCAAATTTATCTTTAAATTCTCCCATTAACTCAAATATTCTCTTAGTGCTTTCGATTTCATAACCTTCTTTTAACCATGTTGGATGTGCAGTCACTCTAAAAGTATTACTACCAAATTCACTTACATCAAAACCAAGAGCTTTTATGTTTTCTAAATTTGATAATATATTCATAAATTCATTATGCGAATATTCTAGTTGTAATGGAATGAGCATCCCTATTTTATATGATTTATCGTCTTTTAATGCTTTTAAATATTTTTCATAATTAATTCTTTCATTGGCAGCATGGATATCTATCATATACATAATATCTTCATCTTGTGCAATTAAATAAGTTCCAAGAGCTAATCCAACTGGTTTAACTAATATTTTATTCTTATCATAATCTTCTTCATTATAGATAATATTATCCTCAGATACATTAAAAGACACACGAAGATTTTCTATTTTTTGTGGTTTTGATTCTTCTTCAATATTTTCTTCAATTACTGGGGCATTATATACTCTAATTGAACTATTACTATATACATTGTCTTGTTTTATATCCTCAACTATATTAGTTTCACTATAACCTTTAAATATATTATTTGCTTTATATAAAACATCTTTAATTGTATTAAATAATAATTCACTTAAACTCTCTAACTTAGAAAATTTAATATCTTGTTTAGTAGGATGAATATTTACATCTATTAAAGTAGGATCCGTTTGTATAAAAATAACGACTATTGGATATTTATTTTCTGCAAGTATTGTATGATATGCATCTTTAATAGTTCTATTTACATTAACATTAGTCACAACTCTTTCATTAACAAATGTTACCATACTATTTTTATTAGATTTTTGAATATTTAAGTTACTTATATAACCATATATACTATAATCGTAATTTTCAGCTTCTATTTTAATCATGTTTTTAGTAATATTATAACCAAATATTTCATGTATTGTTTTATATAAATCATTACTACCACTAGTTTTAATTAACTCTTTATTATCATTTATTAAAGTAAATGATATATTGGGATGAGATAAAGCAATTTTTTCGATAAAGTCAATGCAATGAAATAATTCAGTATTTAAACTTTTCATAAATTTAAGTCTTGCTGGTGTATTGTAAAACAATTCTCTTACTTCAATAGTAGTTCCTATTTTTAAACTACCTACTTCTTCATTAATAATATTACCAAATTTAATATTTATTTTAGTTGATTCATTTGAATCATATGTATCTAAAATTATATTAGAAACACTACTAATAGCTGCTAATGCTTCACCTCTAAATCCAAGAGTAGAAATAAAAAATAAATCATTTTCATTATGTATTTTACTAGTAGCATGCCTACTAAAACATAATTTAGCATCCTCATAAGACATACCACATCCATCATCAACAACTTTAATTAATTTAGTTCCAGATTCTAGCAGTTCTATTTTAATATTTTTACTTTGAGCATCAATACTATTTTCAACTAATTCTTTAACTACATTAGCAATTCTCTCAACAACTTCTCCTGCTGCAATTTTATTTGCTAAATTTTCAGACATAACACTAATTTTATTCATTTAAATCATACTCTTTCTTATACTAACTAATTTACTATCTAAAACATATAATTTAACACTACCAACTCTACTAATTCTAATAAATCCAAGCCCATTAATCAATATATCAGTTGGTTCATTTATATCTATATTTATATTTTGTAATATTCTTAATTTATCATTTTTACTTTTAATTTTTTCATATCTTAATTTATCACTCATATAAAAACTAAAACTATTAAACTTATTAGATATATTTTCAATTCTTAATATATCATTTATTACTATTGAATAAAAACTTCTAACTTGAAATGTTTTAACTTTAATTTCTTTTTTAGGATAAAATTTAATAGTTTTTTTATATTCTATAAAATTATATATAGCATTATTATCTATAAAACCGGGTGTATCAACAACTGTAAATTTATTAGTTAATTTAATTGTTATATAAGATGCAGTTGTATTTGGCACAAAACTAGTTGTAATAGTTGGTACTTTTAAATTACTAGTAAGTAAATGATTTATAAAAGTACTTTTACCACTATTTGTAAATCCAACTATATATAATCTTCTTACATTATCTTTTCTCATTAATTCTAAGAATTCATCCATATGATAATTTTTAACTGAACTAATGCACATTATCTTATCAGTATTATATATATTATTTTTAACATATTCAATCAATTTTTTTTCTTTAATACTCTTAGGTAATATATCTTTTTTAGTAATTAATATATATTTATTATTTTTAAATCTATTTATATATTTTTTAACATTTTCATTTATATTTAATGCATCAACTAAAAAAGCAACACTAGAAAGATTATCGCTGTTTATATTCCTAATAATTCCATCAGTGTCTATCTTTTTGTCTAAAACACTATATTCACCATAGTGAATAATTTTAAAACACCTTTCACAATATGATGCCTTATCATATATACTTAGTTTAATAAATCCCTCTTTATTTACATTATCATATTGCAAAGTACACCCACAACCTATGCATTTCTTTTTATTCATAATATTTTCCCCTTATTAATAAATCTTTTTTATTTAATCTATCATATATAAACTTCTCAATTATTCTATTAATAATTGTAATACTATAGTCTCTTGAAGATAGCGGATTTACTAATATACTAGTTATATCTAATTTATTAGCACCATATATATCTGTTAATAATTGATCTCCTACCGCTGCTATTTCAGATGATTTATATTTAAACTTATTCATAATCCTAATATATTTATTTTTATTTGGTTTTAACGAAAAAGCACAAGCATCTACACACAATTCGTTTTTAAATGGTTCTACTCTATATTTAGGAGCATTTGATACAATTATTAATTTAAATCCCATATCTTTTAATGTATCAAACAATCTTTTTAATTTTTTAGTTGGTTTGTTTACATGACTAGGTGTTATTGTATTATCTACATCAAATAGTATACACCTAATACCCTTTTTATATAATTTTTCATAATTTATATAGTAAATACTTTTTTCATAAATATCAGGTACAAAATTTTCTATCATACTACACTTCCTTAACTAAAATTATATCAATTTTTATAGATAAAAAAAAGATATAAATTATATCATCATATATCTTCTATTAAAATTTATTTCTTAATATTTAATTATAACTATCTTTTTTGCTTAATTTAGTAATATAAGTGTACTAAAAAACAGAGAATATTATTTTCTCTATTTTATTAATAATTGTTATTTTTCAAATGTAATTTAACTAATACTTTATTTATAAATTCCTCAGAAAAAACAGAGGATAAACATCCATTTTTATACATCATTAACAAATATATAATAATACCATACATACCATATATAAATAATGATATTAATGATGTGATAACATTAAGTTCTACATTTATATAATATTTGATTATTATGATTGGTATTATTATTAATATACATGGTAATATTAATTTTCTTAATAAAATAATTGTATTTGAATAATTTATTTTCATTTCTAATTTTAAATATCTAATAGCTAGAACTATAGAAGATAAATATCCAATACAAGTAGCTATTACTGTCGCTACATATGATGGAAGTCCTATCTTATTAAATAATAATATTAATGGTATATCAAGTAATGCATTTAAGATAAGTCCTATTATTGAATATATATATATTTGTTTAAACTTTTTCATACTTTGTAATGTTACACTAAGAACACTCCATATTCCTAAAAAAATATGACTAATACTAGAAAATTTTAATATCATATATCCATATTCGCTAGCTCCATAAAATATAAAATATGTTTCTTTAGATAATAGAATTAATAATACAGACATAGGAATAGTAATTATTAGCATAGTAGATAATGCTTGATTTATTCTATAATTCACTGCTTTCATATCTTTTTTAATAAAATTAGATGTTATATGTGGAATTATATTAGTAGTAAGTGCCATAGAAATAGTAATAATAATAGTACAAATTTTTGGCGCCCAAGTCGCAACTATTCCAGATACTATTTCACTTTCCATTGCAGTAAAACCTATCATATTAAGTCCTTTAATTATTAATTTAATATCTACAAGAGTATAAATATTATCCGTTATAGCTATTAATACAATTGGGGTTGCATATTTAATTATTTTATTTATTATTGATTTATTACTTGTGGGATCTCTTTTATCTTGTTTTTCAAAAGCTTCAGCATTATTTTTAACTTTTAATCTTAAATAAATATATGCAGTTATACCTCCAAAAAAAGTACCTAAAAGTGCTATTGAAACTCCACTTGGGATGTCCATCTTTAATAATTTAATTGATATAAATGACCCTACTAAGACAAAAAAAATTCTTACTATTTGTTCAATTACTTGAGCTATAGAAGTAGGAACAACAAACTTATGTCCTTGCATGTAACCTCTTAATATACTTAAAAATGGAATAATAAGTAAACATGGAGAAATTGCTTTAATAACATTAGATACTTCTTTTATAGTGTGTCCACCAGCAACATCAGATAATAAAAACTTAGCTATTATACTAGAACCAAAAAACACCAATATAAAACTTATTATTGCAAGTATACCAATTATTTTTTTACCTTGTTTATATGCTCGTTCTTTAGCATCAAACATATTTAAAGCTATATATTCACTTATAATCATACTCATTGCTATAGGTATTCCTGCAGTTGAAATATTTAAAAACAAATTATATACACTATAAGCATAACTATATAAAGTACCACCAGACTCACCTATAATTTTATAAAATGGAATTACATAAACCGCACCTAATATTTTTATAATTATTAGTAATATAGAGGTAATAATAGTTCCTTCTATAAAACTATTTGTAATTAACTTTCTTTTATTTACCTTTTTCATAGATCTATCTTTTCCATCTCATCACCTAATATTTTAGATATAATTTTTAAATGTCCTTCATGCTCATCATTAAATAAATAAAATTGAACTAATCCATAACTAGGATATTCATTTCCCTCCATAATAACAGGACCATCTTTAGTAATAGCGATATCCCACCCAACATATCTTACTTCAGGTACAACCATAGCTGCCTTTAAAGCCATCTCATAAGCTTCTTTTACATATGGAACTTCTACAGTATTAAACTTGATTTTTTTAATAGGGTGTTCCTCATATATATTAGCTACATCATCAACTACTCTACTTGATATTTTACCATCTTCACTAAGCCTCATATATGCATCAGAACATCCAATTGCAATTGAATCATCAATATTTATTCTAAGAGCATTTCCAATAATATATGCTTTATTATTTTTAACTAAAGTAACTACTCTAAAGGAGTTGACTGCATATGGATTTAATTTGTCTAATTCTTCATGCTGTACAATTTCTTCTTCAATTAAATTTAATTTTTTCTTCTTTAATTCTTTATATAAATTTTCAATATTTTTAACATCTTTAAGTACTATTTTCTCAATTCCATGCCCCCCAAAATCAGTAGGTGGTTTTGCAAATATAACTTTTTTATTCTTAATAAATTTAGTAAATTCTTCTAAAGTTGTACTTCTTAAGTCAATAAACTCTCTTCCTAAAAAATCTTTAAATATTTTATTAAATACTAATTTATCTGACATAGTTGATAAATATGTAGATTTATTTAAATATTTTAATAATTTATAATATGATTTAGTTGTTACAAAAGTTTTCTTTTGCTCTTTAGTTAAATTAATATAATCACCCTTTAAATAATCAGTATATCCAATACCATACTGTAAAAAATTTTTAATCATATCAAGTTTAACATATAATTTACTTTTATTATTACGTATTGCAATATCACTTGCTAATTTATCTAATTTTTCATAATTAATAGCTTTAATTTTTGCTATCATAACATTTCTAAGAGCCATAATAATCCTCCTTATAAATAATCTTATTATTTTTTATATATACTCTTGGTAATAGTTTGCCTATATTTATAAGTGTATTATGAAAAGATGTATTATTTAATCTTGCTATATATCCAAGAGTTATATCATCTCCCACTATTGTTACTATATCATTAATTTTAACACTATTATCTATTTCTATACACATCATACACATAGATATTTCACCAATTACGTTATATCTTTTATTATTGATTAAAACATATCTATCTTTATGATTAATTCCAATACCATCATCATATCCAATTGGAAGAATGGCTATTCTTTGATCATATTTGGCTTCATATAATAATCCATATCCTACTTTATCACCTTTTTTAATGTTTTTAATTTGCATAATATTAGTTTTTATTTTAAAGCATTTTTTCAAGTCAACATCAATGTCTTTAATAGTTTTACTTATATTATATTTTTTTATTAAATAGTTAGTTCTAATTTTTTTTAATATATTTAATGGACTATTATTTAATGATTTTAAAGAAATATCATATCCATATATAGCAGTACCTATTCTACATCCATTAGCAAAGGATAATTTAGGATGGGCAAATAATATAAAACTACTACTCATATGTATAATATCTATAGTATTTAAATCAATATCAGAAACTATATCTTTAAAGCGTTCTACTTGAATGTCATAAAAATTATCACTAACACCAGGAGTAGCAAAATGAGTATATAATCCTTCTAAATATAAGTTATTATTTTCTAATAGTAATTTATATATTTCATTAAATTCATGTTTTTTACTAACTCCTAATCTATTCATACCACTATCTATTTTAATATGAACTTTTATTTTATCACTTTTAACTTTATCGACTAATTTTTTAGTGTAATTTATATCACACACACTAATAGTCACATTATTATCAATAATAGTATCTAGATATTCTAAATCAATTATTTCACTACATAAAATAGGAATATTCTTATTATATTTTCTAATTAATATAGCTTCATCTAAGGATGAAACTGCTAAATAATTAATTCCACTATTAATAAGATCATTAATAATATACATACCATGATTATATGCATTTGCCTTTACCATAGCAATATAATACTTATAATTATTAAATTTATTAATTATATTTTTAACATTATTAGATAAATTATCTAAATCAACTTCAATATACGTTTTTCTATACATGTTAAATCCACCATAATTATTGTACCACGGATAGCATTAATTAGTAAACAAAATAAAAAAGAAATAACTATATAATTATTTCTTCACTTATTTTATTTTTATAAGACAAATATATTGGTATATCTTTTCTAATATTATTTCTATTTACATTATATGCAAGTTCAATGGTATTATCATGTTCACTAATATGAATTAATATTATTGCTTTTGTATTATTTCCAATAAATAAATTTAAATATTTAGCACAATCTTCATTAGATAAATGACCCATATCTCCAATATTTCTAATTTTAGTCATTTCATCTTTTGTACCATTCATTTCCATTTCTACATCATGATTACTTTCAAATAAATATACATTCTTATTCTTAAATAATTCATGATATTTATAATTTATCATTCCAGTATCTGCCATATAACAAACTGATTCATTATTTTTTTCAAATACATAACCATAGCCTCTTTTATCATGTGATATTGGTATTTTAGTTACTTCTATACCATCTATATTTACAATATTATCAATAAATTCATAATTTTTAAGCATACTTTTTTTAGAATATTCTTCAAATGTCCCCTTCGATATATATATTTTAGTACCATATATTCTATTAAAAGAATGAATGCTTCTTACATGATCACTATGAGCATGTGTTACGACAATAAAATTTATTGTTTCTGGTTTTACATTTATTTCTGATAATTTATTTTTAATATCATTAAAACCTAATCCCGCATCTATTAAAAATCTTATATTATTAAATTCAATAAATGTAGAATTTCCAGCACTACTGCTAGATAAAACCACTACTCTCATACTACACCTCAAAATCAAATAATGATAATTGTGAACTTTCTGGCATATTATCAAATAAACCTAAAGTTCTTAATTTATCTACTAAAGTTTGCGATACTTTACATCTATTTTGGAAATCTTCAACACTTATAAATTTTCCTTTTTTAGCTTCTATTTCTATATTTTGTGCTACTGTCTCACCCAAGCCATCTATTGTAATAAATGGTGGAATTAATGTATTATCATCTAGAACATCAAATGTATTACTTTTACTCTTGTACAAATCAAAATTACTTACTTTAATTCCTCTAGCCGCCATTTCAAGTGCAACATTTAAACATTCAGAGATACCACTTTCTTTATTAGTAGCATCATAACCTTTATTTTTAATTTCAATAAGTCTTTCTTTAATTGCGTCATACCCTTTAATCATTGATTCAATATCAAATGCTGTTGCCTTTGTAGAAAACCAAGAAGCATAAAAATATATTGGCATATGCACTTTATACCAAGCTATTCTAAATGCACTAGTTACATAAGCTGCTGCATGTGCTTTTGGAAACATGTATTTGATTTTTTGGCAAGAATCAATAAACCAATCTTCAATACCAGCATCTTGCATAGTTTTTTTATGTTCTGCCCAAGTAGTTAGATCTTTTGATGCTTTTCCTTTTCTAACAAATTCCATTATTTTAAATGCTTTTATCGGTTTTAATCCTTTGTACATTAAATATACCATAATATCATCACGACAACCAATAACTTCTTTAAAAGGCACTTTAATATTGCCATCAATATCAGGAGTACATAAATCTCTTGCATTGCCTAACCATACATCTGTACCATGAGATAAACCAGATATTTTAACTAGTTCTGCGAATGTTGTTGGTTTTGTTTCATTAACCATGCTTATGGTAAATGGTGTACCAAATTCGGGAATTCCAAGAGTACCAGTAGGACACATTATTTGTTCTTCAGTTACATTTAATGCTTCTAATGATGAGAATATACTCATAGTTTGTTTATCATCTAATGGAACATCTAATACATTTGTTTTACTTAAATCTTGTATTAATCTTAATTGGGTTGGATCAGAATGCCCTAAAATATCTAATTTTAATAAATTTTCTTCTAAAGAGTGATAATCAAAATGTGTTGTTCTCCATGCAGAATTTGGATCATCTGCTGGATATTGAAATGGAGTAAAGTCAAATACTTCTTTATAATCAGGAACAACTACAATTCCACCAGGATGTTGACCAGTAGTTCTCTTTACACCAGTGCATCCAATTGCAAGTCTTTCAATTTCACAACTCCTTTTATCAAATATTCCTCTATCTTCAAAATAGCCTTTAACAAATCCAAATGCTGTTTTTTCAGCAACTGTACCAATAGTACCTGCTCTATAAACATTATCTACTCCAAATAATACTTTTGTATACTCATGAGCACTTGCTTGATTTAAATCTGAAAAATTAAGATCTATATCTGGTACTTTATCAGCATTAAACCCTAGAAAAGTTGCAAATGGCATATCTTGTCCATCTTTTTTCATTAATTCTCCACAAACAGGACATTTTTTATCAGGTAAATCAAAACCACTAGAATAATTAATGCCAAGAGCAATACCCTCTTCATCATTAAATTCACTATGCTTGCATTTTAAACATCTATAATGAGCTGGCAATGGATTTACTTCTGTAATTCCCATCATAGTAGCAACAAAACTACTACCAACACTACCTCTACTACCAACTATGTAACCATCATCATTAGAATGTTTAACTAGTCTTTGTGCAATTAAATATATTGGATCAAATCCACCACCAATAATTCCACCTAGAGTTTTTTTTATTTTTTTATTGATGTTATCATCATTCATTTCTTTATCTACATCATTATCCCAATTACTAGATACATATTCTCTTAATAATTCTTTTACTTTATCGAATCCTTCTAAAATACTATTATGAAGATTTTTAAATATTTCATCAATTAAACTATTTTTATCCATATTAGGATTTTCTTTAGTTAATTTATCTTCCCAATATTTATATATTGCATCTCCATATAATTCTTTAGATATTCTTTCTTCTATATTATGTGGCAAGTTTTCTGAATACCATGAAGCTGCTCTTTGATATACTAAATCTGTAACTACTCTTGAACAATCCAAATAACTTTTTCCATCATCACTTCTTACCCTTGGTGAAAATGGAACTCCTTTAGTATCCATAATTACTTCAAATTCTTCAACCATATCAGCTATTTTATTTGTATTTGTAACAACGATTTCGTACGCTAAATTTTTATCTAAAAAACTAAAATCATTCAACATTTCTTTAGTCGTTCTAAAATGTTGTGATGGTATAGATTTAATAGATGTTTTAGCAAGTGGATGTCTTCCACCACCTGGTACTTTTTGATTAACTATAATTTCTCTATAAATTTTATCTTCTCTTGTAAAATGATGTACATCTCCAGTAGCAACAATTATTTTACCAGCTTCTTTAGTAGCAGAAATAATTTTTTCAATATGACTTTTAAGTTCTAATCCATTAGCAAAATCACCAGTTTGAATCAAATGATCATATACCTCAGGCGGCTGAACTTCTACATAATCATAAAAATTAATAATATTTGTTAGTTCTTCATTATCTTTGCTTCTTGCTTCAATAAATACCTCTGATTCATAACAACCACTACCTATTAAAAGACCATCTCTCAATTCATTTAATTTACTTCTTAAAATTCTTGGAGTTTTATATAAATAAGTTGTATTTGCAAGAGAAACTATTTTAAATAAATTTTTAAGTCCATTTCTATTTAAAGCAATTGCATTAAAATGAAATGTTCTACCAAATTTATGTATTTCTTCTTTAGATACCAATTTGCTTAAATCAGTTATTCTTTCGAAATTTCTATCCAATAATTTTTTAAGCATCTTATCAAATACTAATGCTGTTCCCATGGCATCATAATCTGCTCTATGGTGTGAGTCTTCATCAAACTCAACATCATATCTTTTAACTAATGCAGACAGACTATGTCTTGCAAATCCTTGATCTAAACTTCTCGACAACTCTAATGTATCTATAACACAACTATTAAATATACCTAAATTATTTCTTCTAATAGCCATATCCAAAAATGATATATCAAATTTAGCATTATGAGCAACTAAAGGAGCGTTTCCTACCCAATTCATAAATCTTTTAACTACTTCTTTTTCCTCATCAGCATCTTTTAGCATATCATCATTTATACCAGTTAATTCAGTAATTTTAGAACTAAGATGTCTCATAGGATTAATAAATTCATCAAAAGTATCTACAATGACACCATCTTTTATCTTAACTGCTCCAATTTCAATCATTGTATCTCCACTGGCTGCATTAAATCCAGTAGTTTCTGTATCAAATACAACATATAAGGTATGTTGTAATGGAATATCCTTTGAATTATATACTATGTTAACCGTATCATCTACTAAAGTTAATTCGCATCCAAATATGCCTTTAAATCTTTTACTTGAATCTGTTTGCTTAGCATTGTAGTTTTTTATTAAATTATAACAAATCGGAAACGCTTGACATGCATTATGGTCAGTTATTGCCACCGCTTTGTATCCCATATCAATTGTTCTTGATATTAATTCACATGTATGTGCCGATAAATCTAATTTAACTACCCCATCCATTTGACTCATCATAGTGTGTGTATGAAGTTCAACTCTTTTAACCTCAGCATCATCTATAATAGTATTTTCTTTCTTTTTATCGTAGTTTTCTATATCATTAATACCATATTCATAATCATTACTTCTTGTATTAAATTTAACATTTCCTCTAAATTTATACCATCTACCTATTTTTATATTCTTTAATAAATTATTAAATTCCGCTTCATCTTTAGTAAATATATTAGCCATTATACTATCAGTATAATCAGTTAACTTAATAGTAATGATAAACCAACCACTTTGTGTTTTTCTAGAATCTATACCAAATACTTCACAAGCAATTATTATATTATTTTCATTAGTAATTAAATTTTTTATTTGGCTTACTTCACCAATAATATTTTTTCCCCTTATTAACTTAGTTTCGTTTTTGTCGGCTTTAATTTCATCTTCTATTTTAATGCTTTGCATAAACTTTTTTCTATCTTCTTCATTTATATAAGCACTAACTTCTATATCTTTAAATCCCATATCCATTAAAAAATTTTTAATTTTATCACTTAAAGAATTTATTTTATTAACCTCAACACTATTTAATACTTCAAATGTTATTTTATTATTTTCTATTGTAATCTTATCTTTATCTATGCATTTCAACATAGGACATTTATTTATTAATATATCAAAATAGTAATTAAAATAATCATTAAAATAATCACATTTATCTAATATATTAAATTTGTATCTAACTGATTCTGCTCCATTTAATGTTATTCCTTTTTTACACAACTCAACGAAAACATTTAATGGTAAAGTTTTATCTATATCAAAGCAAATAGTCATTTTATTTAACTTTTTTACCAAAAGGACTTCTTTAATACAGGCATTTTCAAAATATTTATTATCATCTATATTAAAATTTATTGCATTTAAAAATCTAACAAGTTTATTATCTTTCACTTTACTACTCACCTTAAAATAATTATACAAATTAAAAGAAATTATATCAACTAATTTGATATAATTTCACATATATAAAATCATATTATTTTTTAAATCTATCATATATTTTATATAAATATTGAACATTATTTTCTAAAAAGAAATAGTGAAAAATATAAAAGACTAACAATATAATCAATATAATAGCAATTATAAACATTAGACTATTAAAATAAGATAATATTAGAAATAATACAGTAAATAATGCTACAAATAACATTATTATTAAATGAATCAATCTTTCATGAGAAAAAAATTTAATTTTAATTAATAATTCATTTAATTCATTTTGGTTTAATTTATCCTTTGATTCTATTTCGTTTATATATTCTTTTATATATTTTTTCATGATTTCTCCTAATTATTGTTTTTTATCTTTCATATGAGGAAATAATAATACATCTCTTATTGAATCTTGTTCAGTAAATAACATACACATTCTATCAATACCATATCCAACCCCTCCAGCGGGTGGCATACCATATTCTAAAGCTTCAATAAAATCCATATCTATATCATTTGCCTCATAATTACCTAAATTTTTTTCTTTTAATTGCATTTCGAATCTTTCAAGTTGATCAATTGGATCATTTAATTCGGTATATGCATTAGCAAATTCTTTTCCACCAATAAATAATTCGAATCTTTGTACAAATCTTGGATCGTTTGGGTCTTTTTTAGTAAGTGGACTAATCTCTACTGGATGATTATATAAGAATGTTGGTTGAATTAAATGCTCTTCTACATATTTTTCAAAAAAAGCATTTATTATATGTCCAACTTCAAAATGATCTTCTAATTCAATATTGTGCTCTTCAGCAAGTTTTTTTGCTTCATCTAATGACATAAGCTTACTAAAATCAATATCACAATATTTTTTTATAGCATCTATCATACTAATCTTTTCCCATTTATTTTCAAGATTAATTTCATATCCACACCAATTAAATACATATTTATTAAATACATTCTTAGCTATAGATTTAAACATACTTTCAGTCATTTCCATCATACCATCTAAATTTGAATATGCAAGATATGCTTCCATTAAAGTAAACTCTGGATTATGTTTAGTATCAACTCCTTCATTTCTAAAAGCACGGCCTATCTCGTAAACAGCCTCAAGACCACCAACTAATAATCTTTTAAGCGGTAATTCCAGTGCTATTCTTAAATAAAATGGCATATCAAGAGCATTATGATGTGTAATAAATGGTCTTGCACTAGCACCTGTCAATAACGGTTGTAAAACTGGTGTTTCAACTTCAACAAACCCACGATTATCCATAAATCTTTGTATTTCACGAATAATTTTGGGTCTAGTAAATGCAACATTTCTAACCTCATCATTCATTATCAAATCAACATAACGTCTTCTATATCTTTCTTCAATATCTGTAAGTCCATGAAATTTCTCGGGTAGTGGTTTTAATGCTTTAACTAAATGAGTATATTTTAAACATTTAATTGTCAATTCTCCTGTTTTAGTTTTCATAATCTTACCATGTATACCTACAATATCTCCAATATCAGCACTTTTAAATAAATTATAATCATCCTCGCCAATATCATTAATAGATATGTATATTTGTATCAAACCTGTTTTATCTTTTATTGAAAAGAATGATGCTTTACCCATCTTTCTAATAAACATTATTCTTCCTGCTACTGTAGCAGTATCTTGCATATTTTCAAATGCCTCATGATCTACATTTTTATATTTTTCTTTTAAATCAATAGCATAATCTTTTTTATCAAATGCGCTGCCAAATGGATCTAATCCAAGTTCTTTTAATTTTTCTGCTTTGCTTCTTCTTACTAATTCTTGTTCACTATAAACTCTTTCCATATTATTTTTCCTTTCTTAATTTAAAATTATAACTTACTTGATTATTTAAATAATTTATAAATTTATCTACATAATCATAATTATTACTTTCACTATCTCGTAATTTTGCAATTGAAGATAAAATGTCTTCACCCACTTCTTCTAAATTTTCATCATAAATATTACAATCGTTTAATTGATTTTTAATATATTCAAATGCTATATTCATAGAATTTTTTATATTATATTTGCCTTCATCAAATAAATTTTTAAAATTTTGTATATATTCTTGATACTTTTTCATATTAAAATTTGTTTTATTTTGAATAAATTCATCCATAGAACAATAATATATTATTTTTCTTAAATAAGAATTTATAATGTCTAATAGTCTGTCCTTCGTTACATTAATTACTTCAAAGTTATCTAAATTATCAAATTTGTTATTTTTTTTTCTAAATTTATATATTAATGAATATGTCATCTACTCACCAATTATTCTCTTATTTTGATATGTGTTTCTCTTAATTGATATTCGAAAACTTCATTTGGACAACCCATTAATGCATCAGATCCATTAGCAGCCATTGGAAATGCTACCATTTCTCTTATATTATCTTCATCTTTAAGTAACATCAAAATTCTATCAATTCCAGGAGCCATTCCTGCATGTGGTGGAGCACCATATTGAAATGCTTGATATAATGATGGAAATTTACTCTCAACTACACTTTCATCATAGCCAGCTATCTCAAATGCTTTTTTCAATATAACTGGACTATAATTTCTTTCTCCTCCACTTGCCATTTCTAAACCATTACATACAAAATCATATTGGCATGCCACTATTTCATCCGGCTTTTTATTTAATAATGCATCAAGTCCACCATTTGGCATACTAAATGGATTATGAGTAAAATCATATTTATTTTCTTCCTCATTCCATTCATAAAATGGAAAATCTACTATAATACAAAATTCATATTTATCTTTGTCAATTAAATTTAATTCATTACCTAATTTAATTCTAAGATTACCACATATTTTATCAAATTTATTTCCTTTTTTACCACATATTATAATAATAACATTTCCAACTCTTGCATTAAGATTATAAATTATATCACCAAGTTCCTCTTTACTCAATAATTTAGCTAAAGATCCACTAATATTTTCATCTAATTTAATAAATCCAACACAATTTACAATATCATCTTTATATTCTTCTTCAAGTTTTTTAAACCATGAATTAGATTTATCACATGATGCTAATTTCATTGCTTTAATTTCTTTTCCTTTAAATACCGGACTTTCATTATTTTTTAAAGTTTCAGTAATATTTACTATTTCAAAATTAATTCTTAAATCGGGTTTATCACTACCAAATTTTTCCATTGCCTCCTTATATGGAATTCTTCTAAATGGTATACTTGATACTGGCTTATTACCAAACTTTTTAAATACATTATAAAATACTTTTTGGCCTACCTCAAATACATCCTCTTGATCTGCAAATGACATTTCAAAATCAAGTTGATAAAATTCTCCATATAATCTATCACTTCTTGGATCCTCATCTCTAAAACAAGGAGCTATTTGAAAATACTTATCAAACCCACTACACATTAATAATTGTTTAAATATCTGTGGTGCTTGAGGAAGAGCATAAAACTTTCCTTTATATTTTCTACTTGGAATAATAAAATCTCTTGCTCCTTCTGGACTAGATGCTGTTATAATTGGCGTTTGTATTTCTGTAAAATCCATACTTTTCATAGTATTTCTAATAAAATCTATAACTTCTGTTCTAAATCTTATTCCATCATGAACTTCTTTATTCCTTAAATCTAAATATCTATATTTAAGTCTAGTTTCTTCACTTGAAGTTTTACTTGATTTTATCTCAAATGGTAATGTTTTATATACATCACCTAATACTTCTAAAGTTTTAATTTCAACTTCAATCTTACCAGTTTTCATATTATTATTAATCATATCAGACGTTCTTAATTTTACTATACCACTAACAGTAACAGTACTCTCACGATTAAGAGAAGAAAAATTTTCTACATCATTAGATATAAGTTGTACTACTCCTTTTTCATCTCTTAAAGTAATAAAAACAAGTCCACCTAAATTACGAATATTTTCTATCCATCCTGCTAATTTAATTTCTTTTCCAACATAATTTTCATTAACATTTCCACAATATACACTTCTATATTTATTTGCCACTTTATACTTCCTTTCTAACAAAAAAAGAATCTAATGTAAGAGCGTATTTGTACGCTGTGCCATCTTACTTCATAGATTCAATGTTCTATCTTTTAATCATTAACGCAGAAATACGATTAAGCTCAGGGTTGTCACAATTATTTCAGTTATTATATAATAACCTACTAATCCCATCAATACCTACGATGAAATTATATTATTTAATTTTAATTTTGTCAATAGATAACAAATATAATTATAATAATATTCATATATGAATATTTTTTTAACATTTCCTTATATTGGTTTGACTATTAAAAAAATTATCATAATATCACTATATTACATAAATACATTTATAAATTCACAATTAAAATATACTAAAGTTTTTGCTTATAAAAGAAATTAAAAATATAAAACTTCCTATTTTATTAATTTAACTTTTATTTAATATGGTTTAGCAATTTTTATTGTTTTACCATAATCATCAAGTAAATTTATTGAAAATTCACTTGATAATTTTTCACACTTCAATTACAAGAGTATTTCTCAATATTATCATACATATCAAATATGTCTTAATACTGAAATAATATTTATATTTTTTATTTATCCATACTCCTTAAATATTCAGTTATGTTTTTTGCCACTGAATATGGAACTATCTGTGATAAATCTTCTATACTAGCTGATTTTATTTTACTAACAGAGCCATATTTTTTAATCAATTTTTTCTTTCTTACCCCTCCTAAACCACTTATATTATCAAGAATACTTGAAATACTGCCTTTACTTCTTATTTCCTTATGATAATTGATGGTAAATCTATGAACCTCTTCATCTATTCTACTTAATAATCTAAATACATTGGATTTTTTATCAATATTAATTGGAAGATATGTATCAGCATCAATAATAGCTTCTGGGCTATGATGATTATCTTTTCTAACACCTATAATTTTTATATCTAAATTTAGATCATTTAATACACTTTTACACGCATTTATTTGATTAATACCACCATCTACTATTATTAAATCAGGTTTAGTTAATCCATCAGATAAAACTCTAAAATATCTTCTATATATTACTTCTTTCATAGAAGCAACATCATCATTCTTATCAAAACTTAATTTGAATTTTCTATAATTTTTTCTTGATGGAACACCATCTATAAAGCAAACCATACCAGAAACACTAAAAGTACCAAACAAATTTGAATTATCAAATGCTTCAATAATGCTTAATTTATCTAAATGTAATAAGTTTTTTAATTCATTATTTGCAATTGTAGTTAATTGTTCATTTGAATATATTAATTTAATTTCTTTTTCATAATATATTTTTGCATTATTATACGCCATATCAAACAATCTTTTTTTATTTCCTTTTTTAACATTTATTATTTTTGTTTCTAACACATCATTTAATAAATTAATATTTATCCCATTTGGTACAATTATTTCTTTTGGCAATAAATTACTTTTTCTATAAAAAGAAACAATATAATACTCTAATGTGTCATTAACTTCATTTATTACTGGTATTATTTTATTATTAATACCAACTAATTTACCATTTCTAATAAACATTATGACTATACTTACATAAGAATTATTATAATAATAATTAAATATATCTCTATTAGAATTATCTTTTAATTCCACATCCTGTTTACTAAATATTTGCTTAATATATTCCAAATCTAGTTTTAGATCATTACATACCTCAAAATTTAAACTATCTGAATTTATTTTAATTTTTTCATTTATTTTATCAATTAATAACTTATCATTACCATTTAATATAGATAATATTTCTTCTTTCATGTCTTTAATTTCAACATCTTTATTTTTACAATATCCAAGACACTGTCCAATATGATAATAAAGGCATATTTTTTTAGGCATAATATCACATTTTTTTAATGGATATAATCTATTTAACAAATTAACTATTTTTCTTGCTGCTAATTGATTTGGATAAGGTCCAAAATAATTAGATTTTCTTTTATTAGCATTTATTTCTCTTTTAACTATTAATCTTGGATATTTTTCATTTGTAAGTTCTATATATGGATAAGATTTATCATCTCTTAATAATATATTATATTTAGGATCATATTTCTTAATTAAATTCAATTCTAACACAAATGCTTCTGTTTCACTATCTGTAACTATATACTTAAAATAACTTATTTCACTAACCATTTTTTTAGTTTTCCCAGTTACTGTCGTTTTAAAATAACTATGTAAACGATTAAATAGATTTTTAGCTTTTCCTACATATATAATAACATTATCACTATTATACATTTGATAACAACCAGGTTTTTTAGGTACTTCACTTAACTCTTTCTCTATCATATCTGCTCCTTAGTTTATTACATTATATCATATATTAAAAATATAGTTATCAAATAACTATATTTCATTTATCTTATCACTTAAATTTTTAATAAATAATGGGATTAATATTGATATTAATTCTTTATCTTTTACTTCTACTAAATGATTATCTTTTTTATAACAAACCATAGAATCTCTAGGATTATTAATATTAGATAATTGATAATAACATTTATTCATTCTCTCTACTTTAGAAGCTATAACATATTTCTTATTATTTTCTAATTTAACAACATCTAAAATATCTATATCATTCATTATTCTAACTCCTTTTTATTTTACTATTTTCCATAATACTAATATATAAACTACAACCAAATATAATATCTAATAATGATATTATAAGTAATAAAATAGATTTAATTTCTATAAATGAATATAAATATTCTATAGCAAATAAAGATAATATTATGCATAATAATGTTTTGATTATTTTAATAATTAATTGTAATAAATTCATACTCTTATAAATAATCATTTTAACCCCCTATTAAATGATAATTATTTTTTTAATTTTTTTAATTCAATATTTATTTTTTCTATTACATCTTTAGTACCCATCATCGTAGAATATGTTTGACCTCCTGCTAAGAGTATTAAAGATGTAATTAATCCTTCAATAATATTCTTATCTTGTAAAGAAACAACACCTATTTCTAATCCTAGAATACTCCATATAATAGTACTAATTACTAATTTATGATATTTCAATTTATTTTTATATAGCATTTCTTCATATTTATATATTTCTTCAATTCTATTCATAATGTCATACCTCATATATATAATTATTTTTTTAGTTCACGTAATTTTTCTTTATATTCTTTTATTATTTTTCTTCCATCTTGTACATATGAAAAATGTTTAAAACCACCATAAAATCCAATTATAGATAACAATGAAAATAATAATGAACTATTTCCATGCATAATTAAATTAATTGATCCTGCACTAACACAAGAAAATATTAAAGATACTGTTGCATTTGATACTAATGTGGTTTTTTGTACACTTATCATATTTTTACAATATTCTATATCTTCAATTTTATGTTCATCATTTTTCATATTTATTTCCTATTATTTTTTTTATTCTTTCTTCACATTCACTTACTTTTTGAAAAGATTTTCCACTTTTAAATGCAAAGTTACAGCCAATACTAGCACTAGTAATACTTGTCATATATTTTATCATTTCACTATCTATATTATAACAAATAGTTGAGGTTGCTAAAAATAGCAAACATAATGCTAATTCACATCTTCCATTAGCACTATGAATTGATTTAATCATTTTATATTTTTGTATTTCTAAAATATCATGCATCTTTTCATCAGCCATAATAAACCTCCCTATTCATTCATAAAAACGAATATATTATACTATATACATATCAAATAGTCAATTTTTTTAAAATAATATTGAGAAATAACCTATTATACTATATAATCTAATTATGAAAAAGTTAAGCAAAAGCTATATTGAAATTAAAAAATCTAAGTTTATCGGATTATTATATGAAATTAATTCATTGGAAGAAATTAATGAATTATTGAATTCCTTAAAAAAAGAGCATAAAAAAGCAAAGCATATTGTTTATGCTTACAAATTAAATAATTTAGAAAAAAACTACTCTGATAAGGAACCAAGTGGTACTACTATAGGCCTTATAGATTTAATACATAGAAAAAATCTAAATAATAACATAATAATTGTTATACGTTATTTCGGTGGAATATTACTTGGCAGTGGCCCACTTACAAGAGCATATACAAAAGTTGCTGCCAATTTATTCATAAAACAATGATTTTAACACTTCTAGTGTTTTTTTTATTCCCTTATTCATAATATTTTCAATAAAACTTCCAACATTATATCCTATGTTAGTAAAAGTATTTGAATAATCCACATAATTATCTATTATATAATCTTCAATTGATACATCTTTTCCTTCGTTAACATCATTTTCAAATTTTATTATTGCTTCTTGAGTAAGCCTAGTTTTAGTATATTTTTTATATTCATAATATCCTGCTTCTTTAGATAAATAAACTACTAAAAAAAATACAAAAGACAATACAAACATTTTAATAAAATAATTTTTAGATTTCTTTTTATTCATCAATCAACCCTTCATTTATATATTCTTTTAATATATTAGCTATAATGAATAAAGTATTATTTACTTCTTCAATAGTATTATCTACACCACCAACTTCTAAAAGTATTGCATTTTTTGATATATCTTGATTAAAAATAACATTATTTCTTTCTAATATTCCCCTACTTATTCCATTAAAATTCTCATTCAATTTAGAATTAATATAATTTATAAATTTTAGATTATTATTATAATTCTTATTTTTTTTAGCAAGAACAAATAAAACTTTAGCATATTTTTTATTATCTTTTACATATAAAGTTTTATCATATTTAACAGAATCTCTATGTATATCAATAAAAATTTTAAAATTTTTATTTTCACTTGATTTATTCAAATAATATCTACTTGCCTCATAACTATCAGAATAGCCTAAATTGTTTTTCTTTAAATATTCAGAAATACTATTATTTTCTACATAAGAAGAAATATTTAAATTATTTAAATGATCTTTTAATATGTATGATGCAAACTTAACTGTTGGCTTAATAGAATAATCACTTATGAAAGGAAGATTATACCCCTCAGTATCATGTGTATTATAAATATATATAATCTCATCATCAGTATTTATTATATTCGACACATTATTAGTTAATATATCATTTATTGGCTTATCTATTTCATAATTAATTAAACTATCATTTAAATCTACTATTTTGTTTAATGATGTATACACCATCTTAGATAAAACATTGTAATTATTATTATAATTTTTAAATCTATTATTCAAACTATATGATAAAAAATCATTAAAATCTGTTTTTAAAATCAAAGCAAAATATGAATATAAAAATAGTGCAAAAACTATGCTTATAAATACTATTTTTAATATTCTATTTCTAAATATAAATCTTATCATAATCATCTCCTTATAATAACTATATATAATAAAATATCAAAAAAATGTCGAAATACATGTTTAGGTTGTTGATTTTTTGCAATTTATTTGCTATCATTAAAGAAGTCTTAAGGGAGGTGGAATAATGCCTAATATTAAAAGCGCTAAAAAAAGAGTATTAATTACAAAAAGAGAAACTATTGAAAATAATACAGTTAAACAATCAATGAAAACTGCAATTAAAAAAGTAGAAAAAGCATTGACTAAAGAGGAAGCTGCTTCATTAGCTCTTTTAGCTAATAAAAAAATAGACTTAGCTACATCTAAAGGAGTAATTAAAGCAAATACTAGAGATAGATATAAAGCTAGATTAAATAAAATAGTAAATAATAAGTAGTAACAACTACTTTTTTAATTGTAATTTTTTTAAAATTATTATAAAATTAACTTGGTGATGAATATGAATAGAACAAGAATATTATTTGATATAGTATTGATTTTGATTTTATGTATTTTATTATCAATATTTTTAAAAGATTATAACTATTTTAAAGAAAAATTTGTAACTTTAATAAATATATTTGAAGCAAAACAAGTTAATATACCAAGTAGTAAATATAATAGTAGATCTTATAATTTTCAAACAGTAAATACTACTAATAACTTTGAACCTAAAAATATAGAAGATTTAAAAAATATATATTATACGGTTTTAAATAATGGTTGGGAAAATTTTTCATTTTATTGCCCAGAAGAATATAAAAATTGTTATGACGATGTATTAACACTCGCTGATAATAATGAATATATTTCACTTATTAACAATTATGTAAGTACATATAATCAATATAAAAAATATAATACTAGCGCCAATACTGCAGGAGAAATAAGATTAAACATTGAAAAATTATATTCTGATGAAGAAATAATGGTTTTAAAATTAAAAATATCACAAATTTTAAAAACTTTTAATATAGATAAAAATAATATTAAATTACAAGATTTAATGAAAATACAAGACTACATATTGAAAAATATTACCTATGATGAAGAATATACTTTAGTTGATACAGATTCCCCATCGAGTAATGCATATGGAGCATTAAATACTGGAAAAGCAGTATGTAGTGGGTATACTGATTTATTTGCTTTATTTTTAGATGAATTAAATATACCTAATTTTAAAGTAACTACTGATAATCATATATGGAATGTAGTATATTTTGGCAATAAATGGAGACATGTAGATGTTACATGGGATGATGATGAAATAAATGAAAATAATAATTATAATTTTTTTATGATAGATACAGAAACTTTACTAAATAAGGATATTAATGAACATAATTTCAATATAAATTTATATTTAGAACTATTAAATCAAAAATAAAAAAGTCAATAAACCTATTTTGACTTTTTTATTTTGCTCTTTTCATATATGCTTCTTTAGCAGCATTTTGTTCAGCTTCTTTTTTGCTTAATCCTTTTCCTATTCCATAAACTAAACCGTCTATTATGACTTCCACTTTAAATGTTTTATGATGAGCAGGCCCACTTTCAGAAATTAAATTATATGTAACACTTTTTCTAACTGTTTGAACACTTTCTTGTAATAATGTTTTATAATCCATTAAAAAGTCTTCCTGTCTTTTAATATATGGAACTATCAAATTATTAAATACAGTTTTTACTCCATCAAGACCTTTTTCTAAGTAAATAACTGCCATTGTAGCTTCAAAAACATCAGCAATTATCGTTTTGTTTGGCTTATTAATTCCATTTCCAATTTTAATATAATTAGCTAATTTAACATCTTTAGAGTATTCATATAATGCGTTTTCACATACATATAAACTTCTAAGTTTGCTCATTTTTCCTTCTACAAAATTAGTATTTTTATATAAATATTCACTACAAACTATCTCAAGAGTAGCATCTCCCAAATATTCAAGTCTTTCGTAACTATCAACATTGTGCTCATTAGCATAACTTGAGTGAGTTAATGCTATTTCTAATAATTTTGTATTTTCTATGACAATTCCAAAATTTTTATATATATCTTTCATTTTTAATCACAAAATAATTTTAACACATTTATGATAATATTTCTATATAATTTTATCTTTGATCACTAATACTTGCATCACTATTATTTGCAATTAATTCAGAAAGTGGATCATATGGTTCTCCTGTTTTAGTTCCAGCAAGCAAAGCTATATCTACTGCATTTTCTAAAATCCCCCACGAATTGCCAGAAAATAAAAAAATTGCTCTATCTACTACAAATCCTCTTGTGTTATATACTACATTATTAATAATTGTACCAGTAGAATTAGGATTTAAATATGATGGTTGACGTAATGTATGAAAAATATTATTTTTTACTAATAAATTAGAAACATTAACCTGAGGTACAAATCCTCTATTAACAATCCAATTAGAAGAATCCCCTATTTGATTTGGACCATAAATATTACAATTTATTATTTGATTATTATTTTTAGCAATTTGTATAAACTCGACAGGATAAGGAATATCACTAGTTATTGTAAGTCCGTCTAGAGTAATATTATCACTATTACATAAAATAGGTATAACAGGTGATTTTAATAAAATTAATGCTCCTGTTTTAGCTTTTAATGTTAATCCAAATATATTTAAAACAATTTGATTTGTAATTTCATAAATACCACTTAAAAGTGTTATAACACTATCTGGCTTAGCAACTTGTAATGCTTCTTCAATTGTTTGAAATGGGTATAATTGACTACCATCTCCACCTACTAGTGCCGAGGGACTAACATATAAATCAAAAGGATTTAAACTAGAACTACCACTTGGTCCTGTTGGTCCCATTTCTCCTATATTTCCGCTTGGTCCTGTTGGTCTGTTGGACCGAAGCATAAATAAGTTACTTGATTATATTTATTCATATTTAATTTTTTAATGTTTTATTATAATTATTCAAAAATAGCCTCCCTACTTTACTAATACTATAATTAAAATTAAAGAAAATATTTATTTTTAACATATAATATTATATAATATAAATATATGACAAGAGCATTAATAAAATTAATAAATATATATCAAATTACTCCTTTTCATTCACACAATGCATGTAGATTCTACCCAACATGTAGTAATTATATGAAAGAGTGTTTAGAAATATATGGTTTAAAAGGAATTTTTAAAGGAATAAAAAGAATACTAAAGTGTCATCCATTTGGTAAATTCGGCTATGATCCAGTAATTAGAGGTGAATATTATGAAAAAAATAATAATAATTAGTTTATGTTTACTACTTTGTGGTTGTGATTTTGAATATAATTTCAATGATGAATATTTATATACAACCATGTATCCTATCGAATATGCAGCGAGTGAACTTTATTCGGATTATGCTAAAGTTGAAAGTGTTTACCCTATGGGTTCTGATAGTAGCTATGAAGTTAGTGAAAAAATGAAAGATAATTACTCTAAAGGAACTACATTTATATATTCAGGGTTAGCTGGAGAGGCTTATTTAGCAAAAGATTTGTTAAATAAAAATAACAATTTACAACTAATAGATGCAACTAAAGGAATGGTAAATGATGCTGATATTTCAGGAATATGGTTAGATCCTTCTAATTATTTAATGTTATGCAGCAACATTAAATCTAGTCTAATTGACTATAATGAAAATGCTTATATTAAAGAAGATATTGAGGAAAAATATAAAGAATTAAATGAAAAAGTATCTGAGCTTGATGTACAATTATATAATATTGGTAAAAATGGTAATTATAATACAATATTAACTACTAATAATGTATTAAATTATTTAACAAAATATAATATAAATGTTATATCTTTAGACAGTGATAATACGCAAATAGATAAAGCCTATTCAGATACCAATAAACTAATATTAAATAAAAGTATTCAATATATATACTATTTAGAAGGCGATGAATTTAACGAAAGACAACAAAAGTTAATTACTGACAATTCTCTTGTTACTATTGAAATAAATAATTTATTTACATTAAATGATGAAGAAAAAAATGAAAATAAAGATTATATTTCTATTATGAATGATATAATTACTAATTATAAAAAAGAGTTGTATAAAAATTAAAAAAATACTTTTAAGAGTATTTTTTTATTTTCTTAATTTTCCTTCTAATATTTTATCAATACGATTCAATGTTTTTTCATCATGTTCATTTTCTGA
Organism: uncultured Bacilli bacterium; assembly: GCA_944358375.1. The sequence goes on along the minus strand of CALVQT010000002.1, from coordinate 155,863 downwards.
TAATTTTTTAAAATATTTTAACAATAAATTATATTTATTATTAAATGCCTTGTATAGTTTATCATCATATTCATCTTCATAACTAGATAAAATAAACCATCTAATCATAGGTATTCCCATCATACTAATCATTTTGGCAGTTATTTTTTCAGAATTTACATTTTTATTTAAAAATTTTAAAAATTTATCTAAATTTATTTTTTTATCTTTTCTACAAAATATAATTAATTTTGCTATTACTTCTACTAAATTTTCTTCTAAATATTCAATATTATTCAATCTATAATTTCTATCTTTAGAACTTTCATTTAAATATTGTTGATGATAATAAAATACTGATCCAAAAAAATAATCTTCTTCGTAATTCCCATTCTTATATGGAATTATATTATCTTTTTTATGATTTATATTTTCAGAATTTAGTTCTAATCCAACTAAAAATAAATCAATATTATTCTCTTTATCATTCCCAAAAAATTGATTATTATATATACAAAAAGTATTATTGCTTTTATCATAAGCAACTACATCTAATAAATTGTTGTTTTTAAATGTTAATTTAAAAGGGACATATCTATCAAAAAAATAATAAAATCCACTACTAATAGACTCATCTAATAACCTTTTATAATCTTCAATTTCATCTTTATCAAATATTTTATTATATTTATCATATAAATACATATCATCTATTTTTAATGAATTATCTAATATTATAGTTCTATTTCTATGTATTATTTCATGGACAATAGTTACTGCTATTTCATTAATTACATCCTGTCTTGTGATATAATTATTATTTAAATCTATTAATAATTTATTAATAAAATCTTGTGATATATATATTTCATCATCACTATTTTGCATTGCAGCACAATAAATTGCCATAACACTATCTTCTTCTTTATAACCATTAATTTTTTTTTATTACATCATTATTAAAATCAACTTTTATTGAAATATTAAATAAATGAGAAAATAAACTTACATCAATATCTAACAAATCTAAAAAGTGATTAAAAGATTTTATTGCTCTATTAATTCCCAATTTTAAATAATTATTTATTTCTTCTTTTTTCATAAAATATCATTTCCACCTCCATGTAGAAATATTATTCTACATAATCAAATAATGTCTTTTGATTTATTTTTTCACTTTTAAATATATTAAAATGATTATAAGTTTTTTCTGTTACTATTCTACCTCTATTTGTTCTTTTAACATATCCTTCTTGCAATAAAAATGGCTCAATTACATCTTCAATAGTAGTTGCTTCTTCTCCTATTGATGATGCGATAGATTCTATTCCAACAGGTCCACCATTAAATTTATATATTATACTTTTTAAATATTCAATATCTGTATTATCAAGACCATTATTGTCTATTTTAAGTCTTTTTAATGATTCTTTTACTATATTTAAATTAATTGTTCCATCTCCGTCAACTAAAGCAAAATCACTAACTCTTTTTAATAATCTATTTGCAATTCTAGGAGTTTTTCTACTTCTTATAGCAATTTCATAAGCAGCATTATCATCTATAAAAATATCCAGCACTCTAGCTGTTCTTTTTACTATTGCCGCAAGTTCATCATTACTATAAAATTCAAGCTTAGATACAATTCCAAATCTATCCCTAAGAGGACTAGATAAATCTCCCGCACGAGTAGTTGCTCCAACTAATGTAAATGGAGGCAAATCAATTTTAATATTTCTACTTTGTCCATCTCCTCCAATAATAATATCTAATTTAAAATCTTCCATTGCACTATATAATATTTCTTCTATATATCTAGGAATCCTATGAATTTCATCAATAAATAACACATCATTTGGTTCAAGTGTAGATAATATAGCCGCAAGATCACCGCTTTTTTCTATAGTTGGACCACTTGCAGTTTTAATATTACTTCCAAGCTCATTTGCAATAATATGAGCTAATGTTGTCTTTCCAAGTCCAGGAGGTCCATATAACAAAACATGATCTAAATTTGTATTTCTTAATTTAGCTGCTTTAACAAATACTTTAATATTTTCTTTAACATCTGTTTGTCCAATATATTCATCAAAAGAATCAGGTCTTATATTTTTCTCAAAAGTATCTGCTTCTAATTCATGATTTGTTATAATTCTCTCATCCATTATATTTCTCCTTTATATATTTATATATATCATTCCAGTTATCTTTTCTAACAAATCTATTCTCATCATGATTATATGCATTAGTAAATAATATTACATCAATACCTACATTACTAACATCTTCACAATGTGACTCTTTATCATCAATAAATAAAGTTACATTATTTGATATACACTCATCAACTTTACTTCCTGTATCAGTATATATTTTATCGTAATAAACACCATGTCTTTCTAACCAATCTTTAGTTAGTTTATTAGGATCTTTAATATATTTTCCTTTTCTAAAAGAAATAATAATTATTTTATTTCCTTCATCATGCAACTTATTAATAACTTCTTTAGCTCCAGGTTTTATTTCTGAATTATCCATAATATATTCTAATCTATCTGCAAAAAATTTACCTTTCATTTCTTTAGGCCAACCCATCATATCAGTAAATTCATAAGCATTTATATCTTTTATACCACTACCGCCTAACACCTCTTTATCATACTTATCGGCTTCTATAATTATTCGTTCATTAGTAGAACAAATAGTATCATCCATATCAATTCCAATTACCATAATAAACCTCACTTTAATAATAATTTTAACGCTTCTTTAATTTGTTGTTCAATTGCTAGTGTTTTATCAACTTTAGGAAGAATACTTTTAATATCTGCACTTTTATAGCCTAAAGAATCAAGTGCTAATACTAATTCATCACTAGACTCTTCTTGATTTTCAACTGATGCTAACTTTCCTTTTAAGTCAAGAATAATTTGTCTTGCAAGTTTTTCTCCAATTTTAGGAAACTTCTTTAAATATAATATATTTTCTCTATCAATAGCATCAATAATTCCATTTAAAGAACCAGTAGCTAGTATTGGCATAGCCATTTTAGGTCCAAGCCCTTTAACACTTATTAACTTTAAAAATACATCTCTTTCATCTTCAGTTTTAAAACCATATAAAGTTTGTTCATCTTCTCTTACTAAGTGATATAAATATAAAGTACTTTCACTACCCTCTTTAAATTTATATGGATTTGGTGTATATATTTTATAACCAATTCCACCACAATCAATAACAACATAATTAGCAAGTGTTTTGCTAACTATTCCTTTTATATAATCATACATAACATACCTCTTAGTAAATTATATCATCTGTTATATAAATTGTAAATTAATGATGCAGTTTTTTATATATAATTAAATTAAAACTATGAAATAAATTAATTTCATAGTCACTTGCTATTCAACAATAAATAATTTTCTATATTTTTTGTTAATTCTAAACATTACATTTTCTACATATTTTTTATCTTTATCAATTAAATGTGCAATTTCTTGATTATTTAGACATTTTAATTTTAATTCAAATACTATTCTTTCATTTTTACTTAATTTATTTTTTATTTCATTTATTAAGTTTATATTCTCTTCATTATCTAATAATATTTTAGTTGGATCATTTCTATCATCCTTTACTATATCATAAAAACTACTTCCTGTATCTTCTATTAATTTATCTAATGAATATGAATTATTCAATATTCTATTTTTTTGTCTAAAAGTATGTCTTATACTACTCATAATGCTTGTTTTTATACAAGCACAAGCATAAGTATAAAATTTCACATCAATATTACTATCATATGTTTTAATTGCATGTATTAATCCAATTAATCCTTCTTGATATAAATCTGCAACTTCCATACCAATAATATTATATTCTTTTAAATACTCTTTTAAAATATTTAAAATACATGGTTTGTATTTTTCAATTATCATGTTTTCTGCATCTTCATTATTTTCATTACATAAATATATAAGTTCATTATCATTTACTTCTTTATATTCCATAACCCTCCTATTTATATTGCATAATTTCATATATCAAAATTCCACAAGCAACACTAGCATTTAATGAATTAACCTTTCCTTTCATTGGAAGAGATATAATTTCATCACAATTATTCATTACAATTTGTTTTAATCCATGTCCTTCACTACCAATTATAAGACAAGTTTTACTATCATATTTAATGTTCTTATAATCTTTTCCATTTGCATCAGCACCATAAACCCAATAATTATTATCTTTTAATTTTTTTATAGTATTAAATAAGTTAGATACTTCCACTATCTTAACATTATTTAAAGCACCACTAGAAGTTTTATATACAGTTGAATTAACAGATACACTTCTTTTCTTTGGTATAAGTATATAATCTACTCCTGCACACTCACATGTTCTTATAATTGCACCAAAATTATGAGGATCTTCAATACTATCTAACATAACTATAAAATTAGAATTTTTATCATTAATAACATTTTCAATTGACAAATATTTATATTCTTCAATATCCAAAGCTATACCTTGATTATTTGAATTATTGCACATTTTATTTAATGTATTTTTATCAAGATGGAACTTTTTTAATTGTTTGTTATTTATTTTATCTAAAATATTATTATCTTTAAAATTATTATCTAAAAATACTTTATATATTTTTGTATTGCTATTTAATATTTCATTTACTACATTTTTACCATATACTAGCATATCATACTCCACATTATTTAATATTTTTAATTATTTTACTCAAATTAGTTGCAGCAATTGCACCTTCTGCTATAGCAGTCGAAACTTGATATAAATCTTTTTTAATTATATCACCACACGCATAAATCATAGTTTCTTTAGTTTCCATATTATTATTAACTATAATATATCCATTATCATCAGTAATATTTAGTTCTTTAATAAGTGATGTATCAGAGGAATAACCATAATATATAAACACTCCATTACATGATATAATTTCATTATTATCAAGTTCTACTCCATTTAAATAATTTTCTCCTAAAAAATTAGTAACTTTTTTATTTTCAATTATCTTAATATTTTTATCTTTTAATTTATTTATTTCATCATCAGAAATAATATTTTTATCAGCAATTAATATTAGTTCACTAGCAAAATTGCTTAAATATAGTGCCTCTTCAATAGCTGTCTTATTACTACCAAGAACCACAATTTTTTTCTTTTTATATAGTGCTGCATCACATACAGCACAATAACTTATTCCTTTTCCTAAAAATTTTTCTTCATTTAATAAACCACTTTTCTTAAGCTTTCTTCCAATTGCTATAATTATTCCTTTAGTATTAAATTCTCCTTTAGTACTATAAATTGTAAAATAGTCTTTGTTTTTTTTAATATTCAATACTTTAGTAATTTTATATTCTATCTTTTCATTATTTATATGTTCAAACATTGAATATGCTAAATCTGATCCACTAATACTTTTAAATCCAGGATAATTTTCAATTAAAGAGACTTTATTTAATATGCCACCTGGTATATTTTCTTCTAATATTAATGTTTTTAAATTACTTCTATTAGAATAAATAGCCGCACTCATTCCAGCTGCACCCATTCCAATTATTATACAATCATACATATTTTTCTCCCTAAAATTTTATTTCTTCATCATACTTATTATATAGATCTTCTAGCTTTGGTTTTTGTTTTTGACTTATTGTTATATATAAACCAATAAAAATCATAATAATGCTTACTACTTGAGCAATTTTAAAATCTGCTAGCATTAAACTATCTGTTCTAAATGATTCAATAATTAATCTAACAATACCATACCATATTAAATAGAAACTCAATATTTGGCCATTTTTTATATATCTATATCTTCTATATATTAACATAAATATCACACCGATAAGACAAGCAATAGATTCAAAATAAAACATGGGCAAATGATATTCTCCATTAATTAACATATTATCTATTATAAATTGTGGTATTATTTTTATATTAACTAAAGTCTCATAACTAACAATACTACCATATGCTTCAGAATTAAAAAAATTACCCCATCTTCCAATGCATTGAGCTAATAATACCCCCGGTACTAAAATATCTAGTATTTTTTTAGTATTAGCATTATATTTTTTACAATATATAATAACAGTTATTAGACCGAATAGTAACCCTCCATGAATAGCAAGACCACCTTCCCATATTTTGTATATATTACTAGGATTTTCAAAATAATAATCTAAATTAAATACAACATAATATAATCTTGCACCAATTATTCCAAATATTAATCCCCAAAAAACTAAATTAAAAATAAAATCAGTTTTTATTTTTTGTCTTTTAGTTTCGGTAATTATCAAAAAATATGCTAAAACAACTCCTAATAAAATTAATATACTATACCATCTGATTTCAATTCCTTTAAATGTATATAAAACAGGATCCATTTTTACCTCCTAAAATAAGATTTTACTATGTTATCTAAAAATATTCTCATTATACTAATAAAAATTGCAATTATAAAAGTATTTATTATACCGCCCATATTAAACGAATTTCCCATTAAAAAATCACATATTTTAAGTATTATAACATTAACAATTGGATATGCTATTCCAAATGACATTATTGTAAGTGGTAATGTTAAAAATATTAAAAAAGGTTTAATAAAATAATTTAACATACTAAGTATTAAAGCTGCTATTATAGCATAAAATAAATTTTCAACATATATTCCTTTAAATATAAATTCAGCTAATAAAAGAACAATTGCATATATTATTATTCCAATAGCAAATTCTATTAAATCTTTTTTATTATTATTTTCATCTTCCACTACTACTTTATAAACTTTACTACTCATTAACAATCCCTATCTTCAATGCAATTAAGTGCATCTTCTGCTTTAGAAATATTGCAACTATCTAATATACTATTATATTTTTGACACAAACTAGCATCATTTTCACATACATCTTCATATGTTAAATATGCATCTCCACACTTTAAATATGTTTTATCAATTTCATAATTATTTTCATCTTCATTAAATATAACAAAGCCACTACAATTATTACCACTAAAATTAAAATGATCAATATAATTAAGTTCCACCAAATCATTAGTACAAATATAATAAGTATCATTGTTTTTTCTTAAAACCGATTTATCAAGATCAGGTTTACAATAATTACTATATAAATTACTTATAGGATTATGGCAAAAATCCTCATTAAATACTCTAGCAGCATCTTCAATATCTCTTTCTTGTTCTTTAACAATATTTATTTTTGTATTATTATATATTTTAATTACTGCAGGGGTCGCTATTACTGCCAATATTGCTAAAATTGCTACTACTATTATTATTTCCATCAATGTAAATCCATCTTTATTCATCTTTAATCATCTCCATATATATTCTACCATTTATATATATTAATTGGCAATAACAAATAAAATTTTACAACAAAAAAGTCAACCTACAGATTGACTACTTTGTATCTTCTTTGTTAACTTTAATAGCTTCTTTTCCTTTATAATAACCACATTTAGTACAAGCTCTATGTGGAGATGTTACCGCACCGCAATTACTGCAAGTTGTAATAGTAGGAGCAGTTTTCTTTAAATGAGTTCTTCTTTGTCTTTTAGCAGTTTTACTTACTCTTCTAAAAGGTAAAGCACCAAATAAAGTAATATTTAATTTCATTTTTTTTCCTCCTTTATTTATCAAGCTAAACATAATATTTCACATCGCGAAAGTATTTTCTCACAAAATAGAAAAAATATCAAGTATAATTAGATATTTTCTTGTATTTTTTGTAAAAAGTAGAATATTTTTATATGTTTTGATATACTTTATATAAAGAGGAATTAACATGAAAAAAATAATTGGAATAATTACAGAATACAATCCATTTCACAATGGACATAAATATCAAATAGATAAAATAAAAGAAAAATACAACGATAGTATTATAATTGTATGTATGTCTTCATCATTTACTCAAAGAGGTGAATTATCAATAATAAATAAATTTGATAAAACCAAAATAGCTATTGAAAATGGTGTTGATATTGTGATTGAACTTCCTTATATATATTCTACTCAAAGTTCAGATATATTTGCAAGTAAAGCGATAGAAATATTAAACGAATTTAAAATTGATGAATTATGTTTCGGAAGTGAAGAAAATAATATCGATAAATTATTAAAATGTGCTAATACTCAGATTTATAACAAAGAGTTTGATATAAAAGTTAAAGAATACTTAGATAAGGGAATAAACTATCCTACTGCATTAAATAATTCATTAAAAGATTTATGTGGCTATGAGATAAATACTCCAAATGATTTACTAGCGCTAAGTTATATTAAAGAGATAATAAAAAACAAATATAATATTAAATTTTTTAATATTAAAAGAACTAATTCATATCATGATAATGAATTGAATGATAAAATAGTATCTTCATCTAATGTAAGAAAAAGAATATTAAATAATATAGACTTTATTAATCAAGTACCAAATAATGTATATAAAATATTAAATAATAAAAAAATAGAATCTAAATACTTTGAATATTTAAAATATAAAATAATATCAGAAGATAATTTAGAAATATATGTTGACGTTGATGAGGGAATATCAGCAAGAATAAAAAAAGCTATTTATATATCAAACTCATTGGAAGAATTAATTACTAATATTAAAACAAAAAGATACACTTATAATAAAATAAGCAGAATGTTATGTCATATATTATGTTCTTTTACTAAAGAAGAAAACCTTATAACTAAAAAATTAGAATATATTAGAATATTAGGATTTTCTAATATAGGACAACAATATTTAAATAAAATTAAAAAAGATTTTAAATTAGAAATATTAAATAAATATAATACATCTAAATATAAAACACTTAAAATAGAAAAAAGAGTGAGTGATATATATTCTATCATATATGAAGATATTTCTAGAAAAGAAACACAAAATTTTCCTATAATTAAAAAGTAAGAAAATTCTTACTTTTATTTTGCTTCATACCAATTTTTTCCATAAGATATTCCAACTTTTAGTGGTACAGATAATTTATATATATTTTCCATAGTGTCTTTAATTAACTTAGTAACGCTTTCAAGCTCATCTTTCCTAACATCAAATATCAATTCATCATGAACTTGTAATAACATTTTTGTTTTATATTTACCTTTTTTTAATTCTTTAAATATTTTAATCATTGCCATCTTTAATAAATCTGCACTTGTCCCTTGTATTGGCGTATTAAGTGCCATTCTATCTCCTTGTGATCTTATTAAATAGTTAGTATTTTTAATTTCTTCAATACTTCTTTTTCTATTAAATAATGTTCTTACATAACCAAGTTCTCTTGTTTTATTAACTATGTTCGTCATATAATAATTAACCTCTGGATATAAAGATAGATATTTATCAATATATTTTTTTGCTTCACTTGCACTTAAGCTTAAATTTTCACCAAGACCATATCCACTTATACCATATACAATACCAAATATTACGGCTTTAGCCGTTCTTCTCATATTAGGGGTTACTTTTGTATCTTCTATTGAAAATATATCACTCGCAATATGAGTATGTATATCTTCATTATTCTTAAATGCATTTATTAAAGAAGTACAATTACTTATATGGGCAAGTATTCTAAGCTCTATTTGAGAATAATCACTCGATAATAAATAACCTTTATCACTAGGTAAAAATGCTTTTCTAATATTTTTACCTTCTTCACTTCTAACAGGTATATTTTGTAAATTTGGTTCAATTGAAGATAATCTACCTGTTCTAGTTCCCGTTTGTTTATATATAGTATGTATTTTACCATCATCTAAAATATAATCATTAAATGTTTCTAAATATGTAGTAAGTAATTTATTTAAATTTCTATATTCTAAAATATAATTAATTATTGGATGATAATTAGATAACTTAAGTAAAACATCATGAGCAGTAGATATATTATTCTTTTTAGTTTTTGGAATATTCAATTTATTATATATTATATCAGCTAATTGTTTTGGACTAGATATATTAAATTCTTCACCTGCAAGAGAATATATTTTCTTAGTTAATTCATCTACTTTACCCTTAACATCTAACTTTAATTCATTTATAACATTACTATCAACACTAATACCATTTATTTCCATATCTGTTAAAACTTCAATTAAAGGATGCTCAATATTATAATATAAATCATACATTTCTTCTTGTTTTAATTTATTATTAAATTCATTATATGTATCATATAAAAATTTCGCTTTAGTTACAATAATAGTTTTAATTTCATCTTCACTTAAAGGATTTTTCATATTAATAATATTATCGTAGTATGGTATTTGAATTCCAAAAGAATTACTTAAATATGACAAATCATCTTTAACATTATATTCTAATAAATATGATGCTATTAAAGTGTCAAAACTGCTATTAACATTAACATGATACTTATTTAAAAATACATTATTCTTTTTATTATCAAAAGTTACTAATACATTATTTAATAAATTTTTATTTAATAATAAACTAGCATTGTCAAAATAATATAATTTATCACCATCATAAATAGCAGCACCTATAAACTTAGCATTATTATAATTAATATTTGATAATTCTAAATAAAAACTATATTTTCCAGTTAAATCTAATTTTCCCTTTACTTCTTCATAACTAACTTCACTTTTATTAGTTTTCATAGTATGTATATTCTTTAAAAATGAATTAAATTCTAATTCTTTATATTTTTTTACTAACTTATCTATATTTGGACCTAAATATTTAATGCTATCAAATGTATAATTAAAATCTATTTCTTTATAAATCGTAGCTAATTTATATGAAAAATAAGCGTTTTCTTTATCATTTAATAATTTTTCTTTAGTCTTATTGCTTATTTCATCAATATGTTCATATACTCCATCTAAAGTATCATATTTTTGAAGTAAACTAAGTGCTGTTTTTTCTCCAATGCCTTTAACACCAGGTATATTATCACTAGCATCTCCCATTAATGCTTTTAGATCTATCATCCTAATAGGCTTAATACCGTAAGTTTCTAAAAATGTTTTTTCATTCATTATTATATAATCTTTTTGTTTTAATAATTTAACATCTACCTCTTTACTAATTAATTGTAGTAAATCTTTATCACTACTTATAATAGTTGCATTATATTCCTCATCTTCACTAGCCATTTTAGAAAAAGTGCCGATAATATCATCAGCTTCATAATTATCTATTTCTATATATTTAATGCCAAGCAATTCACATAATTCTTTTGCTATTGGAAATTGTACTTTTAAATCATGTGGTGTTTCAATTCTACCATCTTTATAATTATCATACATATCCTGTCTGAAATTATGCCCTTTATCAAATGCAATCATTATATATTCTGGATTTTCTTCATTAATTATTTTATTTATCATATTAATAAAACCATATAATGCATTTGTTGGTACTCCCTTAGAATTCTTCATTAAATTACCATTATATGCAGTTGCATAATAACTTCTAAATAATAAATTATTTCCATCCACTAAAATTACTCTTTTTTTCATTAAATTCTCCTTATATAATTATTTTACTATATTTTTGATTAAAATAATATAAAAAAAGGTGTCATACACCTTAATATATTCTCTCTTCATATTCAAATTCTTGATCTAATATTTTAACAGTATCACCTTGTTTAGCACCTAATTTTTTAAGTTCATCATCTACTCCTAATCGCTTTAATTTTTTTGCAAATCTAAGAGCACTTTCATCTGAATTAAATCTTGTCATTTTAAATAATTTTTCTAGCTCATTACCACTTAATATCCAAGTATCACCTTCTTTAGTAATATGGTATGGTTTTTCATTTTTAAATTCATATAATACATAATCCTCAAATTCTTCTTTTTGATACATTTTTATATCAGGTATTTGAATTAATATGTCTTTAAGTTTATATATTAGTTCTTTAATTCCAATTTTACTAGTAGCACTTACTTCAATTATTTGTTTATCAGGATATTTTTCTTTAAATCTTTTTAAATTATCTAAGGAACCCTCAACATCCATCTTATTAGCTACTATTAACTCAAATTTATTGTATAAATTTTCATCATATTGTTTTATTTCATTTCTAATAATTTCATAATCTTTAATAACATCTCTATTTTCTATTTGAGCCATATCTAATACATGACATATTATTTTACATCTACTAACATGTTTTAAAAATTTATCACCAAGGCCTACACCTTTACTAGAACCTTCAATTAAACCTGGTAAATCTGCAACTACATAGCTATATTCACCACAAGATACAACGCCTAAATTTGGAACTAATGTAGTAAAATGATAATCTGCTATTTTAGGTTTAGACGCACTAATTACACTTATCAACGTACTTTTACCAACAGATGGAAAACCCACTAAACCAACATCAGCAAGTAATTTTAATTCACACAAAATATTTCTTTCTTCTCCTGGTTCGCCAAGTTCACTAGTATAAGGAGCCTTATTTTTATTGCTTGCAAATGCAGCATTTCCTTTTCCTCCTCTTCCACCTTTAGCAACAACACATTCTTGGTTATCATCAGTTAAATCACAAATAACTAAATTAGTATCTATATCTTTAATAGTTGTACCAACAGGAACTCTAATTATTAAATCTTCTGCTTTAGCACCATTTTGATTTTTTCCTCTTCCCATAGTACCACTATCAGCTTTTATAATTTTTTTATATCTCAAATCTATTAATGTTCTAAGTCCTTTATCAGACTTAAATATAATATTTCCACCTCTTCCACCATTACCACCATCAGGTCCTCCAAGAGGAACATATTTTTCTCTTAAAAAAGATGTGCAACCATCTCCACCTTTACCTGCAATCAATTTAAGATTAACTTCATCTATAAACATAAAAGACCCCTCCTTTTATCGAATTAATTATAACATACAAAAAACTAAATAAAAAGAATTTTCTCATAAATCTTAAAATCTATTATCTATTTTCTTATGATATTTTACTATGTAGAGCTTTATCATAATTAAATTTACTCTAACTTTTTGCAAAAAAATAATTAAAAAAATCTTTTAAATTTATTAATATTTTATATTATTTAACATCCCTAATTTCACTTTAATGTATATTTTATAGTTATAAAAAAGACTTAATTTTACTAAATTAAGTCTTTAATGTCCCTTTCAAATATACATAGGTACCTTTTCAAATTGTTTTTCTTCATTATATTCATATTCATTTACTAAAACAACTTGTCCTTTATTTAAAGATTTAGCAACATCAATCAATCTTTGATTTGAAGATCCTCTAAATAATAAATTTAAATTTCTTTGTTCAAGGACAAATTTACCATCTACTAGTACATCAATATTATCTAAAAATTCTCTATATATTGGTTGTTTCAATGACATTTTAATTAATTCTTCAAAAGTAAATCCTGTATATACCCAAATATTATACCCCTTACTTTTAGCATAAACCGCTAGTTCATTACAAGCTTCTGGTTGATACATTGGATCTCCACCGCTAAATGTGATACCAGTATGATATTCTAATTCATCAATAGATTCTTTTACTAAATTTATATCAACTAAAGCCCCACCTTTAAAATCATGAGTAGTCGGATTTTGACATCCTTTACAATTATGAGCACACCCTTGTGTCCATATAACCGCTCTTAATCCTGGACCATCTACAATACTATCTGATTGAAGGTCTGCAGCTAAACGAATGTATTTCTTATTTTGTTCCATGTGTAACTCTATCTTCTACTTCAGATCTCTTAGCATTGTTAAATCTATCTAATGTTCCAACTAAATATCCAGTAATTCTTCTTATTCTATCAAAGCCTACTCCTTCACCTACTAATTTTGCTTTTTTAATTTCTTTTTCCATAATATCACCTCTTTCTAAAAATATTTAATATTTACAACAATCATAAGAATTGATTTTTTCCATTTCTACACCTTCACCCTCTCGTCTTCCGCACCTAGGGCAAACATCTTTAATAACTCCAACATATCCACAAACCGGATCTCTATCTACAGGATGATTAATAGCACCATACCCTATATTACAATCATGCATAATTCTAATTACAGTTTCAAATGCATCTACATTATTAACAGTATCTCCATCAAGTTCTATATAAGAAATATGTCCCGCATTTGTAAATTCATGATATTTTCCTTCAATTTCCATTTTATGTTTTACACTAGTTTTATAATACACTGGAACATGAAATGAATTAGTATAATATTCTCTATCTGTAATGCCTTTAATCTTTCCATATATACTTCTATCCATAGCTACAAATCTTCCGCTTAATCCCTCAGCAGGAGTTGCAAGGCAAGTAAAGTTTAAATTATATTCTTCGGTATATTTATCACACTTTTCTCTTATATGTTTAATAATTTCTATACCTAATCTTTGAGCTTTATCACTCTCACCATGATGCTCTCCAATTAACGCTTTTAATGTTTCTGCAAGACCAATAAACCCTATTGATAATGTTCCATGTTTTAATACAGTTCTAAGCTTAGTAGTATTATCCATTTTTTCACTATTTATCCAAACATGTGAACCAAATAAGAATTTAAAATTATTTCTTGACTTAGAGCATTGATATTCAAATCTTTGTAGCAATTCACCTTTTACTAATTCTAATACTTCATCAAGTTCTTTATAGAAACCATCCATATCAGCTTTCTTTCTTTCTCCTAATGCGATACCATGTTTAATACCTATTCTTGGTAAATTTATAGTAGTAAAACTTAAATTTCCACGTCCAGGTGTAATAGCTGGGCCACATACATTAGCAAGAACTCTTGTTCTGCATCCCATATAACCGACTTCAGTATTATAATCCCCTTCTACTAAAAATTTTTTATTAAACGTGGCATCTAAGAATGAGAAATTTGGAAATAACCTCTTAGCTGAGACTCTACATGCTAATCTAAATAAATCATAATTTGGATCTTCTTTATTATAATTTATTCCTTCTTTTACTTTAAATATTGATATTGGAAATATTGGTGTCTCTTGATGACCAAGACCAGCATCAGTAGCAAGCAAATAATTTTTTATTACCAATCTTCCTTCAACTGATGTATCAGTACCAAAATTAACACTACTAAATGGAACTTGAGCACCTGCTCTTGAATGCATTGTATTTAAATTATGAATAAATGCTTCCATAGCTTGATATGTACTTCTATCTGTCTTATTATAAGCTATTTTATATGCTTCATTAAATATTGATTTTAGTTTATCACTCTTAGATGTAAAATCTACAAATAAATTCATATCAAACTCAATACTATTTAATTTATTTATAATTTCTTCTATTTTTTCAAAATTAACAAGATTTAAAAATCCTTCGAAATCAAGTAAATCATGCAATGCTTGTTTAAATTCTTTTTTAAATGTTTTTAAAACTCCAGGTGCCATGTAATAATCAAATGCAGGAATACTCTGCCCACCATGTTGCTCATTTTGATTTGCTTGAATTGCAATTGCAGCTAAAGCCGTATAACTTGAAATACTATTTGGAGTTCTAAGAAAACCATGCCCCGTTGAAAACCCTTCTTTAAATAATTTGTTTAAATCTATTTGAGTACATGTTGTTGTTCCCATAGCCCAAAAATCTAAGTCATGTATATGTATTACTCCTTCATCATGGGCTTTACCATATTTATTATCCATTAAATAAGCTTTTGCAAATTCTCTTGAAACAGTTGAACCAAAATGTAACATAGTTCCCATTGGCCCATCTCCATCAACATTAGCATTTTCTCTTTTACTATTTTCCTCAATAGATGTTTTTAATCCTAAAGACTCTATAGCTTTAACAAATTTATGTTGTTGTTTAACAACAAATGCTTCTCTTGATGCAGCTCTTCTTTCTCTATATCCTTTAAAAGATTCATATACATCATTATACTTCATTTTTTGTAAAATAATTTCTATTGCATCACTAACATCTTCTACTCCAATAGTTTTTCTACCCTTATATTCTTTAGTAATATACTCAAGAACTTTTTCTTTAACTTTATTTACTTGTTTCTCATCATACTCATCATAAACACTATCAAAACCTTTTTTAATAGTTAGTGCTACTTTAGTATCATTAAAACCTACTCTTTGACCGCTTCGTTTTACAACTACAATATTGTCAAAAAAATCTTTATCCATATTTACCTCACCTTTCATATGTTAGTATTTTTCTAACTTAATTACATATTAATATATTTTAGATTAAATGTAAATGTTTTTTGTTTCATTTTTTTTAAAAAAAGAATTTATATGTAAACACTTTTTTTGAAATTTCGGCAATTAAAAACATTTATCCTTTTATTTATGGGAATTTTTAATTTTTTATTTTTATTTGTTCGCTTTACATTAAAAATATGTTAATAAAATATAAAGAATAATTATCAAATATTGAAATATAATTTAATATGAAAAACTTATTAAATAAAATTAAAAATTATATACTTAATTTAAAAATATTAACTACTAGTTATAGTCTTGGAGTATTTGAAAATCCTCTTAGTGAAGAAGAAGAAAATTATTATATTGAGGAGCTATTAAAGGGCAACAAAATGGCTAGAAATAAGCTTATAGAGCATAATTTAAGATTAGTTGCTCATATAGTTAAAAAATATGAAAGTAAAAATACCTCAGCAGATGATCTAATTAGTATTGGTACTATTGGATTAATAAAAGGAATAGATTCTTATAATAAAGAGCGTGGTGTTAAACTCACTACATATGCTGCTAAATGTGCTGAAAATGAAATATTAATGTATTTTAGAAGTAATAAAAAATATAATAATACAATTAGTTTAAATGATATAATTGCTCATGATAAAGATGGTGATGAAATATCTTTAATAGATGTAATTGCAGGACAAACAGAATCTACAGATGATAAAATTGAATTTAAAGATAATATAAAATATTTAGAAAAATATCTAAATGTTTTAAATAAAAGAGAACTTGAAATAATTAAAATGAGATATGGAATATGTAACACTGAAGAAAAAACACAAAAAGAAATAGCTAAAAAAATGCATATATCCAGGAGTTATGTTTCTAGAATAGAAAAAAGAGCATTAATTAAAATGCTCAGAGAATTTATTAGAAATAATAATATTTAACTATTTAACCTGTTTTATTTCTACTTTCATATCATAATCATTAATTTTTATAATGTCTTTAATATCTTCATCTTCTATTAATTTTAATGCTAATGTTTCAGACATAATATATTTTTTAAATGCTTTAATAGAATTTTTAATTTCTTTTGGACCATTATATTTAATTTCGATTCTATCAGTTATATTAAAGTTACTAGATTTTCTTAAATTTTGTACCTTAGAAACTATTTCACGAGCAATACCTTCATTAATTAAATCTTGCGTTAAAGTTGAATTAATAGCTACTATTTTGTAATTTAACATAACAGCATTATAGCCTTCTTTTGCTTTAATATTCTTAATCACATAACTGGAATCTATTAAATAATCAATTCCATCAAATGTAAGATGTAAATTACCACTTTCAAACACTTTTATATCTTCTTTAGTAATATTTTTTAAATATTCACTAAATTTACTCATATTACTTCCTAATAATTTTCCAACTTCTTTAAAATTAGGTTTATATTCAATGCTTACATATTTAGACATATCATTTGCCCAAACAACATTCTTAACATTTAATTCTTCTTTAAATAAATCTTCAAATCCACCTAACTCTTTTTTATATTTGCTTTCAAATATTACTTCACTAATAGGTTGTCTAACCTTAATTTTAGCCTCTTCTCTTATATTTCTAGCACTGCTTATTAATTCAATAACTAAATCCATTTTTTCTTCTAATTTATTATCGATAAGTTTCTTATTAGATTTTGGAAAATCTGCTAAATGAACACTTTTTTCATTAGTTAAATTTCTATATATTTCTTCTGAAATAAATGGTGAAATTGGTGCAATTAATTTACATAATCCAACCAATACATCATAAGTGGTTTTATATACAGCCATCTTAGAATTATCTAATTTACTACCCCAAAATCTTCTTCTATTTCTTCTAATATACCAATTTGACAACTCTTCACATACAAAATATTGAATGTAATGAACAGCTTTATTTACATCATATACATCCATAACTTTAGTAACATTCAATACCAAATTATTATATTTAGAAAGTAACCATTTATCTATATCTTCAAGATCATTATAATTTAAATCAAATGTTCTTGGATCAACTTCATCAGTATTAGCATACATTTCAAAAAATGTATATGTATTTTTTAATGTATTAAAGAATTTAGAATTAATTTCTTTAACACCATCGATATCAAATTTTAATGGTGTCCATACTGGACTTACATATGGTAAATACCATCTAACTGCATCTGCTCCAAATGTTTTCATAGTAGTAAATGGTTCTACAATATTTCCTTTAGATTTACTCATTTTTTTACCATCTTTATCTAAAAGTAAATCATTTACTAAAACATTCTTAAATGGTGATTTTCCTGTTACAAAAACAGATATTACCAATAATGTATAAAACCAACCTCTTGTTTGATCAATTCCTTCACAAATAAAATCTGCTGGAAATTGAGTATTCCATAATTCTTTATTTTCAAATGGATAATGATATTGACTAAATGGCATTGATCCTGAATCAAACCAACAATCTATAACACAATCAGTTCTATTCATTAACTTACCACATTTAGGACATTTAATATGAATATCATCTACATATGGTCTGTGTAGATCGATAGAATTATCTATATCTTCAATGGATTTTTCAATTAATTCTTCTCTGCTTCCAATCATTTCTTGATGTCCGCATTCACATATCCATAAAGGTAGCGGAGTTCCCCAATATCTATTTCTTGATATTGCCCAATCATTCATATTCAATAACCAATTCCCAAATCTTTTTTCTCCTACATAAGATGGGAACCAGTTCACTTTATTATTTTCTTCAATTATTTTATCTTTAATTTTAGTTACTGCTAAGTAATAACTTGGTTTTGAATAGTATAATAAAGGAGTACCACACCTCCAACAATGAGGATAATTATGTTTGAATTTTATCTTTTTAAATAATTTATCATTTTCTTTTAAATATTTAATTACTTCTTTATCAGCGTCAAAGACATTCATACCAGCATAAGGTCCTTCAGTATAACATCCATCTTCTCCTACTGGATTTACATATGGTAAATCATACTTCTTCCCTACTAATGCATCATCCGCCCCAAATGCTGGTGCCAAATGTACAATACCAGTTCCATCTTCAACAGTAACATATTCATCACAACATACAAAAAATGCTTTTTTATTGATTGTTAAAAATGGTAATAATTGTTCATATTCAATGTATTCTAAATCACTACCTTTATATTCTTTAATTATTTCAACATCTTCACCTAATACTTGATTTAATAATGCTTTAGCAAGTATAAATGTATATCCTTTAGATTTTACTTCAACATACTCATAATTTGGATGAACACAAAGGCCTACATTAGCAATTAATGTCCATGGTGTTGTAGTCCATACTAGGAAATATGCATCTTTATCTTTTAATTTCATAGGAACAATTACACTATCAACATCAACTTCTTTATATCCTTGAGCTACTTCATGAGACGCAAGTCCAGTACCACATCTAGTACAAAAAGGTAATATTTTACTTCCTTCATAAAATAATCCTTCATCAAAAAATTTTTTAAGTATCCACCATTCAGTTTCAATATAATCATTATTATATGTTACATAAGGATTTTCAGTATCAATAAATTGTCCCATCTTATCAGTAAGATCAGTAAAAGTTTTTTCGTTCTTTCTAACTGATTCCTTACATTTTTTATTAAATTTTTCAATACCATATTTTTCTATATCACCCTTATTTGTAAACCCAAGTGATTTTTCAACTTCAAGCTCAACAGGTAATCCATGCGTATCCCATCCAACTTTTCTTAAAACCTTGTATCCCTGCATAGTTTTATACTTGCAAAAAGTATCTTTTAAAAACTTAGCAACCATATGATGAAGTCCTGGGTGTCCATTTGCAGTAGCAGGTCCATCATAAAATACAAAATATGGACATTTATCTCTATTTTCAATAGTTTTATTTAATATGTCCATTTTTTTCCAACTATTTAATATTTTTTGCTCATTCTCTTCAACAGAACTTTTTGATAAACTCTTAAATTTTTCCATATTCTTCCTCTCCTTCAAAATAAAAAAGATGGTACAAGGAGTTGAAATAAACAACGGTACCATCCTTTATTTTACTTGATTTAATAACGCCTTAAAGCGTGCTTATCTTATCCATAAGCAACATCAGAAGTGATTTATATGTAATTTTATATTAGTAATTTTCACCTAACATTACCTCTCTTAAATAACCATTACATACCCTCTTCGTCATCTGTTTGAATATAGCAATTATAAACCTAATATATATGATTGTCAACAATTTTTAAATAAATTTTCTCATAAAAGTATTATAAAAACTATATTTCTCAATATAAAATTTTAAATTAAAATATTTTACTTCTCAAAAATCTAAAAAATTCATAATACATTAAAATAATAATTAATATTAATACATTAAACTAGAAAATAAAATATACTATTTGATTAAATACTATAATCATTTATCCATAATTAAAATATATAATCCTAGATAATATATCTCATATAATTTATATTTGTCATATACTTTATTTACTTTTATTATTTGTATTTTTAAATTATCAAATTGCATTTTAAAATCAACATACTTATAAAATAGTTGCTAATAATTTTATTTATATATTCTATTTTAAATTAATTTAAAAAAAGCCTAATGGCTTTTTTAATTAATTTAAAGCATCTTTTAATTTACTTCCAGCTTTAAATCCAGTTACTACTTTTGCAGGAATCTTAAGTGGTTCTTTAGTTAATGGATTAATTCCTTCTCTAGCAGCTCTTTTTTTAGCTGTAAAAGTACCAAATCCAACTAATGCAACTTTTCCTTCTTTTTTAAGTCCAGTAGTAATACCTTCGATTGTTGCTTCTAATGCTCTTGTAGCATCAGCTTTACTTAGTCCTGCTTTAGCAGCAATAAATTCTACTAATTCAGTTTTACTCATAGTAATTACCTCCCATATTTTTAATAGTATTGTTGTGTTACTGTACAATACTTACATATTAATTGTAGCATAACTACTATAAATTGCAAGAAAATTTACATGTTTTTTACCATTTTATTAGAATTTTATCATTTATTGCATTCACTACACTTAATATTACCTTTATTTTCTACTAAAAGATTGCCACATTTAGAGCACATCTCTCCTGTTGGTTTATCCCAAAGAGCATATTTACAATTTGGATAATTATTACATCCATAAAATATTTTTCCTTTTTTAGTTTTCTTTTCAATTATTTTTCCACCACATTTAGGACAATCACATATTTCTTTTATTTCTCTTTCTTCTTTTTTAATATATTTACAATTTGGATAATTAGAACAAGCAATAAAATTTCCAAATTTTCCATGTCTTATAACAAGAGGACTATTACATTCAGGACATAATTCACCAGTAGATTCAGGTTCATCTTTTTTCATGTTGGAAAAAGCATCTTTTAATATTGGCTCAAAATCTTTATAAAAATCTTTTAATACTTCGTACCACACTAATTTACCTTCTGCAATTAAATCTAAATCTTTTTCCATTTTGGCAGTATAATTAACATTAATTAATGATGAGAAAAATTCTTGAAGTTTATCAGTTACTTTTATACCAGTTGGTGTTGGATAAAACTTTTTATCTTTAATAGTAACATATTTTCTTAATTTTAAAACATCAATAATCTTAGCATATGTACTTGGTCTACCAATACCTAATTCTTCTAATTCAGCTATTAATTTAGCTTCTGTAAATCTTGCTTTAGGCTCAGTAAAATGCTGTATCTTTTCAACTTTATCACTTACTATTACATTAGATTTATAATTAGCAAAATCAGGTAAGATATTATCTTCTGTATCTTCAAATTCTTTATATACTTTTAAATACCCATCAAAAACATAAACCTGTCCATTTGCCTTAAACATATAATCCCTATTTTCTAAATCAACACTGGTTGCTTCTATTTTTGCATCTGCCATAAGTGATGATAAAGTTCTAACATATATTAAATTATATAATTTATATTCTTCAGGCTTTAAATATTTTTTTAATTCATTTGGTTCTCTTAATATACTAGTAGGTCTTATGGCCTCATGAGCATCTTGAACATTTTCATTATTTTTGCTTTTCTTAATACTACCTATATATTCTTTACCATAATTACTAATTATATATTTTTTAGTATCACCCACAAATATATCAGAAAGTCTAATAGAATCAGTTCTCATATATGAAATTAATCCAACCGTTTCGCTTCCAATATTAATACCCTCATATAATTTTTGAGCAATTGCCATAGTTTTACTTGCTGGATATCCATATTTAATTGAAGCCATTTGAGTTAATGTACTAGTTGTAAATGGTGGCTTACTTTTTTTATTTTTAAGTTTTTTATCAACTTTAGCTATATTATAAGCATTAGATAATTTAGAAATAATTTCATTTGCTTCATTAGCACTCTTTATTTTTATGTCTTTATTTTTATATTTTTTTAATTCTGCTTTAAAATCGTTAAAATCAGTTTGAATTGTATAATATTCCTCAGGTACAAATGCCTGTATTTCTCTTTCCCTATCAACTATTAATTTAAGAGCAACACTTTGAACTCTTCCTGCACTTTTACCATCTGTTTTATTTTGCATTAATTTACTAAGTCTAAATCCTATAATTCTATCTAAAATGCGTCTTGACTCCTGACTATGAACTAATTGTTCATCAATATTTCTTGGATGCTTAAATGCTTCTTTTATAGCTGGCTCTGTAATTTCATTAAACACAACTCGTCCATAATTACCATCTTTTAATCCAAGAGTTTCTTTTAAATGCCAACTAATAGCTTCACCCTCTCGATCTGGATCAGTTGCTAATATAACATTACTTGCTGATTTAGCTTCTTTTTTTAATTCACTTACAAGTTTGGATTTACCATTAATAATAGTATAATTAGGCTTAAAATTATCTTCAAGATCGACTCCAAGACCATATTTACCAGTCGTTGATAAGTCTCTAATATGACCTTTAGAAGATAAAACTTTATAATTATTACCTAAATATTTTTCAATAGTATGACTTTTGCTAGGACTTTCTACAATTACTAAATTTTCCATATATTTCAATCTCCCGCTTTCATTTAATAATATTATTTAAATTTATAATATTTGTCAAGAAAAATTCCTTCTATTAATATTATTGACACAAAACAAATATAACACTACTTTTTAAAAAAAATCTTTATTTTTAATAAAGATTTTTAGCTTTTCTAGATAATCCATAATGCCTTTGGGCAATTTGTTCATTAGCTTGTGCCACACATATTGCTTCTTCTTTTTCTATAATTTCAGTCATTAGTTCAATTTCTTTTTGAGAATAATTTTGTCTTTCTAAATATTCACATAGTTTATTATCATTATTTAACGCAAATAATTTTTTCTTATTAATATCACATATATCAAATAATAAGTCTTTCTTATATACATCTACTATTGTATGCTTATAATCTCTATTATTAGTTTTTTCTTCTTTTTTAGTTCGTAGTTTTAATTCAATTAATTTTTCATAATTATTTTCAATTTCAGCATTAAAAAATAATAATTTATTATTTAAACTTTTTATATTTTTTCTTGCCAAATATGACTCAATTATACTATTTATACATAACGATCCAAATAAAACACCACTAGAAATTAATGATAATCCAATTAATTCAGGTAAAAAAAGACCAACCAATAAATTACTACTTAAAAATATTGTACCACTAATAACATTAATTAATTTATTTTTACTATAAGTATACTTTTCTTCTTTAATGCCCTGATTAACTTTATTTTTTATATTATTTAAGGCACTAATAAGAGTTTCCATATGTAATACATCAAGAGAATTATCTTTATTATCTATTCCTTTAGTTTGCACAAAATCCCCACTCTTTCACTATAAATAATACACTATCATATTACTTGAGTCAATAAAAAAGAACTTAAATTTTTAAGCTCTACTAAAATATTTTCCATCACGAGTAGTAATTATTATTTCTTCTCCCTCACTTATAAATAATGGAGCTTTTAATGTATAACCTGTTTCAATAGTAATATCTTTTTGAGCACTACTTGTAGTATTACCCTTAACAGCATCAGGAGCACTAATTACTTTATAAGTAACCTTTTCAGGTAAACTTATACCGACTATTTCACCTTCAATACTTAAAGACTCAACTTCAATACCTTCTTTTAAAAATTTACTATTATCCCCTACTACGCTTTTTGATAATTCAAATTGATCAAATGAATCCATATCCATAAAGGCATAATTTTCTCCAGCTTGATAAAGATATGAAAGTTTATTTTTTCTTACATCAGCTTTTTCCATCTTAATACCAGCATTAAAAGTTATTTCTTGAGTTGTACCTGCTTTTAAATTTTTAAGTTTAGTTTTAACAAAAGCACTACCTTTTCCTGGCTTAACATGTTGAAATTCTATAACTTGATATATATTTCCTTCATATTTAATAGTCATACCATTTTTAATATCATTTATATTAAACATCATAACTAATTAGCCTTTCTTTCTTTATGAATAGTTGTTTTATTACATTTAGAACAAAACTTTTTAATTTCTAATTTTCCATCAGTATTTTTCTTATTTTTACTCGTTAGATAATTAATATTTTTACATTCTGTACATTGTAGTGCAATACTTTCTCTATTTTCTTTCTTTGCCATGGATAACTCCTCCTTTTTTTACATACAAGATTATAACAAATAAAATTCAAGTTTACAAGCAAAACTACAATAATTTTATATTTTTTATAAAAAAGTATTATTTGAATAAAAAAACACAACATAAATATAATATATAAGGAGGAATTATATGAAAATTGAATTATTAAAAAATTACATCAATAAAATTACCAAAGATGATATAAGAAAATATATATCTAAAGAATATATATGCGCTAGTGAAGAAGAAATAGATATAATATATAATGCTATTAAATACGATTATGAAGAAATATTAAATACCAATGTAATTGATTATATTACAAAACATAATTTGGATATAAATCAAGAATTATTTAAAAAAATAGTAGAAAAATACAATTATTATAAAAAGTTTATTGAATAATCAATAAACTTTTATCTTACTCTTTTTTTTGTATCATCAAAAATTTGATCTACAGCTAATAAATCATCCAACGAAGCATCTTTAAAAGAATATGATGCATTTTTTATATTATTTAAATATTCTAAAAAAGATTGATAATTATTTGAAAATAATTGCTTAAATTCATCAACATATTCATCTTGATATACAGAAAGTAAAAACCATTTAACAAAATCCATACCACCAATTTCAATTATTCTACAAGCAACTTGCGCATCTTCTGGAGTATCTTCATCTCTAGATATTTCATCTAATTTTTGATAAAAATTTGATTTATTTGGACATTTTGCTATTAATTTTGATAGTGTTTCAATAAAAGCCTCTTCAAGCGATTCTTGTCTATCTGATATTTTATAAGTTAAATCTTTATCTTTTTTCATTTTATTTTCAATATCATCATCCAATATATATGCATCAATAGTAGTAGGAAAAGTAATATCTTCTAAATTTTCCTGCAAAACTTCATAATTTGAAATAGTGTCTAATTTTTTAGATATATCTTCGAGAAAATGATTATTCTCATAAAATGATATAGATGTTCTAACTCTCCTAAAATAACAATATTTTTCCTCTATTTTATCATATGCTATTACTTCATAAGCTCCCTTAGATTTAGTAGTTACTTTAACAGGAATATATCTATTAAATTTATCAAAACCAATTGTTTTTTTTATATCCTCTAATGTTTTATAATAATTGTCAAAGTCTTCAGATTTTCTTTTCTTTTTTTTAAAATTTATTACATCTTCAAGAATACCAGATGTATATTTATTTTTAATTAAAACAGTTCTATTAGCATGCAATATTTCATGAATAATTGTTGTTGTAATCATTTCTATTATTTCATCTGTTAGTTTATTATTAATTTTCAAATTATAAGCAACATTCATTATTTTTTCATTAATAGTAATAATATTTTCAGATGGATTATATGATCCATAACTTATCATTTTTTTAAATATAAATCTTATGTTTGATAAATGATTAAAAAGTGTAGGATCTAAATTAAAAAGTTTAACAAAATTATAAAATCTTATATAAGATATTCTAATCATTTCATCTACAAATTCTTTTTTACTCATTTTTTCCTCCATTTATAAAATCTACAAATTTTTTATTTTTAATATTTTTTATTTCATACTTATATGGTGCATATTCATATTTAGTATTTCTATTTACATAAGGAGTTTCTAAAATAAATGGTATACCTTGTAATCTTTTGTTATATATAACATTAATCAATTTATTAAAGCCTATAGTTCCATATCCTATATTAGCATGCCTATCTTTATGTGAACCAATAACATTATTACTATCATTCATATGCACACACTTTATTTTAGTTATGCCTATTTTTTTGTCAAATTCATCAAGAAATTCATCTATATTACCAATGTCAATACCTGAATCATTCATATGACATGTATCTAAACATACTCCTATATTATTTTGATGTTTTATACCATCTAATATTTGTTTTATTTCATCAATAGTAGATCCAACTTCATGCCCTTTGCCTGCCATATACTCAATTAAAATAATAACATCACTACACCTATCTAATACTTCATTTAACCCCAAAATAATATTATTAATTCCTTCTTCTTTAGTACAATTCACTGCGCTACCAGGATGTAACACTATTTTATTAAATCCAAGTTTTTTAACTCTAAATAATTCATTAACTAAAAAATCTATATAAAATTTTGCTTTATTTTCGTCTACTCTATTTGCTAAATTAATAATATATGGGCAATGTACAATAACATTATCACTAATAATGTTATTTTCTAGCATTAATTTAAAGCCTTCATAAGTTAAATTTTCATCTATATCACTTCTTAAAGTGCTTTGAGTAGAGCCTGTATAAAACATAAAAGTATTAGCATTATAACTAATTGCTTCTTTAACACTTCCAAGTAATTGCTCTTTATTATTAAAACCAACATGACTTCCAATAATTAAACTCATAATACCACCAAAACAATTATATAATATATTATTGTTTTTTTAAACCATTATCTTTAAAAATATAATTAAATATTTTTCAATAAATTAAAAACTAGACTTTCATATATTAAATTAATAAAATATGTAAAAATAATTTATAAAAATGCAAAATTAAAAGGATTGACTACTGTATATTGCAGCTTACAATCCTATAAACAATAAACTTTCAAAATTTTTGAGTTTATCCAAATACACGATTTATAATGTTTTTGGAGTATCTTCACAAGCACCCTCTTTGATATCAGCAGAATTCATTTCAGTGTATTTGATACCATCAGCTTTAGTCACATAATAGCAGAATGTATTATCCCATATTTTAGCAGTAATAACATTTCCTTGGCCATCCAAAATTAATGTATAAGATTTAGTCCCTTCTAAATCTAATGGATTAACATCTATTTTAGTACCAGTAGCTGCATCATCTGCTAAAATTGCTCCACTAATATTATCAATTTTAACAGTTTCAGTAGTATACACAGTTGTTGGAGAATATTTGTCTAATGAATCAGCAACGAAATCAGTAGCTGCTTGTTTTAAAATATTTTTAGCTTCAGTTGCAAAAGTATCCTTTCTTGCATCATTATACATTCCCAAAACATTTGGCATTGCAATAACAACTAATATTGCTAAGATAGCAATAACTGCTAATAACTCTACTAATGTAAATCCTTTCTTATTCATTTTTAATTCACTTTCCTTTCTGGTTTTACCCTTATTTCTATACAAGTATATCATTTAAAAATACTTTTAGTCAATAAAAAATAAAAATAAAATGAATAAAATGTAAATATTCATTTTATTCATTACTTGCATTAATTATCTTTGTAACCAAATCTACACTATCAATTATATTATCAACTTTATCTATCGTTCTAAGCTTGTATTTAATTTTCATTTCCTTAATAAAATTATCATATTCATTTTTATCTCTATTTAATATTTTATACCAATTTGAATTTTCTCTTAAAAATTTTAAATATTTTTCATCTTTTAATAATTTATTTTTAATTTCTATATTCATTATTCACCATATATTTTATCTATTTTTTCTTCACTTTTTGCAACATTTTCATTAATTTGTGGTTTTTTAGTTAATTCTTCTACTAAACTAACTGCCTTTTGTATTGAATTAATATTTTCTTCAAGCGAATCCAAATTAATGCTTTTAAGCGTATTTAATATACCTTCAATACCAATAGTTTCTTTTAAATCTTTTTTTATATACTTTTTCCATACATTACTATCCTCACCATATAAATCATATAATTCATATAATGATTGCCAAGAAACATTATTATTTTTTACATAATCTACAAATTCAGGATGAAAAGATACAAATTTTTTAAATTCATCTAACTTTGACATATTATATTATATAAAAAAAATATGCTATTATGCATATTAATCTTCTTTTATTTCAAAATAATTTCCGCTATCTAAATAAAGTATTCCTTTTTTATTTTCTAATTTAGTAACTATTTGTATATATTTATTTAATGATTGCATTTTATTAGTATTTATATAAACTAAGTTCCCATCATTCATATACATCATAAATCTTTTAGAATCATATTCATTTTTAGAATACTCTATTTCACTTATCAAACTTATAACATTAATATCTATATTTGAAAATTTATTAATAAATTCTTTTTCAATATCCTCTGGAACATAATTAATAAGTATTGGAACTTTATAATTAATGTCACTTTCATAATCACTTCCATCAGATAATTTATATTTATTTGTACTTCTTGTTAAATATAATATTTTTTTATCTTTTATATCAATAGTTAAAATAAAACCAAATTTCTTTTTGATTTTAACATCCTCTATTAGTTCAAGATTTTTTAATTTATTTTTTATATTAGACTTATTTAATAATATAAATTTAGGATAATCTTCAATCCCAGCGGCTTCTATAATTTCTTCATCAGTATAATAACTACTATTTAGGATAATAATATTTTTAGTCTTAATATTCAATAGATAATACATAATAAAAGATGTTATACATAAAAATAGTATAAATTTAATTAATCTTTTAAAACTAAATTTTTTTCTTTCCCTTTTCTTCATTATTTTCCTTTAATGTATTATATATTTCATTCATTATTATTGTACTTGAATTTAAAATTTGCATTGCTTTTAAATTATTTTTTATCTCTTTTAATTTTTCTTCATTAAAAATTTCATCTATAACATTTATTAAAGTTTTTTTATTTAAATTTTTTTCTTCAATTAATAAACTTACTTTTTTATTTACCAAATCAATAGCATTATAATATTGATGATTATTTGCAACATATGGACTTGGTATTAATATTGATGGAGTTTTAGTTGCAATTATTTCTGCTATTGTACTTGCTCCTGCACGTGATATTATTAAATCAGCACTTTTCATAAGACTTGGTAAATTATCAAAAAATGGTAATATTTTTGTGCTTTTGGGCACAACCAAATTATTATTTAAATCATTATAATTTTTTTTGCCAGTTATAAATAATATTTCACAATCTTCTCTTTCATATGTCCTTAAAAAATCTAATAATTTTTCATTAACTGAAGTACTTCCAAGCGACCCCATAACTATAATTATGAGCTTTTTATTTTTTGTAAATCCTAAATCAGTTTTGTCATATTTTTTACATTCATATGCTCTTTGGCCAACAGGATTACCACTATATATAATATTTTTACATTTTAATTTGGATTTACTTTTTTCAAAAGATGTAAATACTGTATCTACTTTGCTTGATAAAAATATATTTGTTTTACCCGGGAGCATATTTTGTTCATGTAAAAATATTTTTATTCCCCTTTTTTTAGCAGCTAAACATACTGGCAATGTAACATAACCCCCAAATGCTATAACCGCATCAGGTTTAAACTCATCGATTGTTTTTAAACATTTTTTATATGATTTAATGATATAACTTATATTTTTAATATCTCTTAAAATATTAGTTTTTGAAAAACCATAAATTTCTATTCCAACATAATCAATACCCATATTTGGAATTAATTCATTTTCCATTCTATTTTTAGTTCCGATATATAAATATTTATTATTTTTATTCTTTTTTATTTCATCTAATACTGCTAATGCAGGATATATATGTCCTCCTGTACCACCAGCTGTCAAAATAAAATTCATGTTATTCACCTCAATTACTAATATTATATACTAATATTATAATTTTTTCATTAATTTATTAATTTTTTATGTTAAATATTATTATTATTCATCATCATTGTTTATTAAATCTCTATATGCAATTTTCCCTAGTTTAGTTTTAGGTAATTCTTTTCTATAACCATATGCATATGGAAGAGCATAACTTGCAATATTTTTTTCACAATAGCTCCTAATACTTTTTTTGACTTCACTTGTTAACACAATATTTTTTTTAAGTACAATATATGCTTTAATAACTTCTTTTTTATATGGATGTGGAAGTCCTACTACTATACATGTATCTACATATGGATGATTATTAATTATTTTTTCAATTTGACCAGGATAAACATTATAACCACTAGATACTATCATTCTTTTAATTCTTGATTCGAAATATACAAATCCATCTTTGTCCATATATCCTACATCTCCAGTGTGCAACCATACTCTACCATCACTATGCATTTTTAATACATTATTAGTTTCTTTCTCTTCTTTTAAATATCCCTTCATTACAGTGGGTCCACTTATACAGATTTCGCCAATATTTCCGGTTGTACATTCTTTATTAGTTTGCAAATTTATTATTTTAACAAAACAATCTGCAAGTGGAATTCCTACACTTTTTAATCTATATTCTTTTGATGGCATAATGCATGCACCTGCACAACACTCAGTTAATCCATATGCTGTAGTAATTTTAAAATCACAACCATGATCATATAAAAATTCATTTAATTTTATATTTAAATCTTCGCTTAACACATCCCCACCACACAAAATATATTTTAAAAAAGATAAATCTGCATCTTCTAATTTTTTACTCTTAGGTAAACTTGCTAATAAACTTGGAACACACGCAATCGCATTTGGTTTATATTTTAATATTATTTCATCAAATTTTTTAGGATCTACCTTAGGCAATATTATAGCAGTATCTCCACTAATCATAGATGCATGGAATGTAACACCAAGACCAAATCCATGAAAAATAGGCATTATTGCAAGTATGCTAATTGATTTTCCAAGAATTTGACTCATATTAGCTCCTGATAATGCTAAAGAATTAAAATTTAAATTAGTGAGTATTATTCCCTTAGATTTACCAGTTGTACCTCCACTATATAAGATAGCTGCAACATCATTACCTTTAGAAATATTTTTAATTTTTTCTTTATGAAATTTTCCTCTTGCTAAAAATCTATAATATGGTATAACATTATCTTTAATTGGATGCTTTATTTTACCTAATGTAGATAATTTATACCCTATTTTAGTAATTGGATCCATTGATTCACTAACTTTAATATAAATAACTTTTTTAACATTAGTTTGATCAATTATATTATCTAACTTTTTATAAGCAATATCGCTAACTAATACATAAGAACTATTAGTTAAATTAATAGCATATTTTAATTCCTCTTCACTACTTAAAGGGTGTAATATATTAGCAACTGCACCAATTTTATTAAGAGCATAAAAACAAATAATTGCCTCAGGTGTATTTGGCATAATTATACTAACATAATCTTTTCTCTTAACGCCTAATCGTATAAATGCATGAGCATTTTCATCTATTTTTTTTAAATAAGTTTTATATGTTACTGAAGAACCATAATATGTATACGCTATTTTTTTAGCATTTTTAACAGCACTTCTTCTTAACATTTCATACATAGAAACATCAGGATAATTAAAATGAGATTTAATACCATTTTTATAATATTTAAACCACGGATATTCTTTCAATATATCATCCTCCATAAATTATTTTTCTAAGTTTATTATTACCACTTCAGCATGATTGAACATTCTAAACGATAATATTTTACTAAAACCTAGCCCCCTTGATACAATTAAAAACATATTATTTAACTTATAAATACCTTTACTATATTTAGGAAAAAATTTTCTTTCCGGCGATAATAATGGTCCAAATATAGGCAAATCTATTATTCCACCATGTATATGTCCACTTATTGTTATATCAAATCCATAATCACTATATAAATCTGCATCAAGTGGATTATGTGCGATCAAGATATTATATTTTTTTTTATTTATCTTACCTATTTTATCATTTATATAGCTAGAATTTAATTTAGTTTTATATTTTATATCACATAAAAATTCTGGCAAAAAAAGTCCATATAATCTTATGTTTTTAGATAATTCTACTGAATCATCGTTTATTAATATAAGATTAGATTTTTCAATTATTTTATCATATTTTTCTTTATTTAACATAACATCTTCATGATTGCCATATAAATAATAAGTAGTATAGTTATCAAATATTTCTAACATATTAATAAAATTATTAGCATCTATAGGATAATTTTCAACCATATCCCCAGATAATATGATAATATCTGGATTAGACTTTTTAATAATATTATTTAATTCATCCTTTATATTTCTATTATGTAAATCAGATAATAATAGTATTTTAATATTTTTATCTATTTTATTATTTTTAATATAATATTTTGTTATATCAATTTTAGCATAACTATCATACATTATAAATAATATAATAATTATAAATATAATTGATATTATATATAACATATTTCCTCCTTTATTTTATACAAGATAATATTTTGGAATGTATATACTCATATCCCTTTTCAGTATAGTGTAATCCATCTTTAGATATATAATTATCTAACCAATCATCCATTGTTGTACTATTATAAACATCACAATAATTAACATTTTCTAATTTTTCTGTACATGATTTTAATATATTATTAAACTGTTCTATGCTATAATTTTGAGCTTTTGTTTTTTCATCATTTACAGGATTTACGGAAACTAGATATATTCTATGATTAGGCTCAATTTCTTTAATAAAATCAGTATATAATGAACAATAATCATATGCATCTATAAGATCATTTACTCCATAGTTTAATATTATATTATATGTTTTATTTGGATTTTTACTAAGTTCTTTTTTTGTTTCTTCTGCGTTAATTATAAATTGTTGTGTTTTTCCACCACTAATTGCGAATTTTTTTTCATTATCTAATAAAACATTTTTAAGACCTACTGTTCTAGAATCTCCAATATATATATTTCCTGAATAATTATCATTAAAATAATTATTTGAATTAATCTTTGATTCTAAATTTTCTATTTTATCAAGATAATTTACTTTAATATTATTATTTTTAATATTATTAATTATATTTTTTACTTCATTAATATCACTTATATTAGATGATTCATTTAAATTAGATATTCTTTCTTTAGCATGATTTATATAGAGTTTTTGTATAAGATCATTATTTACATTTATACAATTATTGTATTGTGGTGCTAAATGCACTAATATAAAACTAATTATTAAAGGTATAAAATATATTAATAATGAAATTATTGCATTTTTAAAAAATTTTTTAAATGTATTTTGTACTTCAAAATCCCATAATTTAACAAAAAACTTAATAAAATCATATATTACA
This sequence comes from uncultured Bacilli bacterium, assembly GCA_944358375.1. Next base: position 121,797 of record CALVQT010000002.1, on the reverse strand, counting down.
TCTAATATTAATACTAAAGGTATAATGGTTCTTAATAAGTTTATAACTATACTTACAATCATAATAATTTCTAATGAACTAGGTTCATCACATATATTCAACAACATGATATCACTCCCTAACTAGAATATTTTATCATATTTTAGTATTAAAAAGAATATGTTTTAAATAAATTAAAAGAGCATTACTCATGCTCTTATGCAATACAACTTAAATCATATCCAAATATGTTTCCAATTAATCTAAGAAGTGTTGGAAATAAAACTACAAGCACTAAAACAATTCCCATAGAAATAAGCTTGGATTTCGCTGAATTCAATTTATCTGGATTATTAATAGCAGGCACTAATGAAAGTGCTGAATTAACAATAACAATTATCATACCAATAATTCTCATAGCAGTTATTAAAACTTTAATAATAGCAGTTAAATTTGGCCCCAATAATTCTGAACATGTCATTTCTTCTTCTGATATATCGATCATTCCACCTGAATTATTATTGTTATTACTATTATTATTTGATAAATTATTATCAGAATCATTAATAATTACTGGCTTTACTTCATTACATCTTTTTGAATCATTACTTCCTTCTTCATAACAATTCAATCCAATCGTATTTGCTTCTGTACCACCTTCATTATCAAGTTGAGAACTTACAGTCAAAGAAAATCCTTTATCGTAACTGTTTCTTAAATACATTCTAGGACATTGGGGTGTACCACTTGAAAATGATTCTTTAAGATAATTGATTTTATCATAACCTTCCGTTAATATACATAACTTTCCATTTTTATCTGGAGAATTATAATATTTACCATTTCCCACACAACCATTAATAGGTTCATACATATTATCTTCACTAAGAATGTATATTGTTAATTTATTTTCATAACCACCAATACTTAAAAAATTTCCATGAAGATTTGTTGCTTTAATTCTATAATTAATATATTTACCTTCTCCATTACTAAATCTATAATCACATGAATAAGTATATTCTTCTGATGCAGTAGCAGCATTAACCACAACAAAAAATAATGTAAAATTAATTAATGCAAATAATATTTTATATACAATTTTCATAACACACCTTCTTCAAATTAATGATACCATAAAATATTAAAATTACAAATAAAATACTTTAAAAATAAAATATTAATCACCTATTTTACATTAATTTTCGCTAATTAATAGAAAAAATGTATAAAATATAGTATAATTTATATGGTGATGGCATGAATAACTCATATAAAAATAGAGGTATGTTTCTAGAAAATATAATAAACGATTCTAATACATATTATAATAGTATAGAAAAATGTTTAATATATAAAAAACCTACTCCTATAAAAGTGTTAAGTGTAAGCTATCCCAAAGATAAAGGACATTTAATAGATAAAGCTGTATACTCCAGCATATCAACGCTTGATTATAATGGAATCTATAGAGAAAAATATATTGAATTTGATGCAAAAGAATGTCATAATAATTCTTCTTTTCCTATATCTAATGTTAAAGAACATCAAATTGAACATATTAAAAAAGTTATTAAACAAAAAGGAATAGTATTTCTAATAATATACATAAATAATAATTTTTACTTATTAAAGGGAGAAGATTTTATTAATTACATAAATAATAGTGATAAAAAATCTATTAAATTCGAATATATTGAGGAAAAGGGATATAAAATAAAGGAAAGTTACATTCCAAGATTAAAATATTTAGATGCTGTAGATATAGCATATTTTAAGGAGTGAATATGAAAAAAATAAAAATAAAGCTTAAAAAAAGAAAAAAAGATATAATTTATAATGATAATGAAAACATTAAGCCTAAAAAATTTAAAAAGAAAAACAGCGATGAATCGCCTAATAAAAAAAGAAAAGTTAGAATATGGTATGGTTTGTTAATTACTGTTGTAGTTTTAGCTATAATTGTATTCATAGTCGGGCTTGGATTTTGCTATTATATTGTTTCAAGTGCACCTGAGTTTAATGTAGAAGAAATGTTTAATAAAGAAGCTTCTAGAATATTTGATGCTGATGGTAATATATATGCAACTCTAGGAAGTGAGCAAAGACAAAAAGTTACATTTGATCAATTGCCTCAAGTACTTGTAGATGCAATTATTGCTACTGAAGACTCTAGATTTTATCAACATAATGGATTTGATGTTGCAAGATTCGTAAAAGCATCTTTTAGTCAAATATTAGGGCAAGGAGGTGGTGGTGCATCAACTTTAACAATGCAATTATCAAAATTAGCATTTACATCTACTACTTCAGAAGGCATTGAAGGAATTATAAGAAAATTTACTGATATTTACATGGCCGTATTTAAAATAGAAAAAAATCTAACAAAAGAAGAAATAATAGAATATTATGTAAATACTCCATGCATGGGTGGAAATATATATGGTGTTGGTCAAGCGAGCCAGTATTACTTTGGTAAAAATGTTAAAGATTTAAATTTAGTTGAGGCTGCTCAACTTGCTGGAATGTTCCAATCACCTAATGGGTACAATCCATATGTTAATCCAAATGATGCAAATGAAAGAAAAAATACAGTTTTATATCTAATGAAAAGACATGGATATATAACTGATGCTCAATATCAAGCAGGAATTAAAGTTAAAATTAAAGATTTTCTTACAGAAGAAGAAACATCAACTAACGAATATCAAGGATTTATTGATACAGTCGTAGAAGAAGTAATAGAAAAAACAGGAAATAATCCTTACGATGTACCTATGGATGTTTATACTACTATGGTAAAAAGTAAGCAAGATATAATTAATAATTTTTATAATACATATAAATTTAAAGATAAAAAAGTAGAAGTTGGTATTGGTGCTATTGATAATGATACTGGCGCAATTATAGCTGTTGGTGCCGGTAGATATAAAACTGTAGCAAGATCATTAAATATAGCTACATTCCAAGGTGTTACTAAAAGAGCACCTGGTAGTACAATTAAACCTATTCTTGATTATGGTCCTGCCATTGAATACGAAAATTTAAGTACTTATGGTCCTTTTTTAGATGATAAAATTGTATATGCTGATAGTTACATGAGAAACTTTAATACTGGCTTTAAAGGATTTATGACTATGAATGACTGTTTAAAAAATTCAATTAATACATGTGCTCTTCAAGCATTTAGGTTAACTACTAATGAACAAAAAGTAGAATTTGCAAATAATTTAGGAATAACTTTTGAAGAAGACTATTTACCAGATTCATACTCTATTGGAACGTTTAATGGTGTATCACCAGTGCAATTAGCTGCTGCATATTCAGCATTTGGTAATGGTGGTTATTATACTGGACCATATTCATTTACTAAAGTAGTTTACAGAGAAAATGGTGAAGAATATGAACCTGATATTGAAAGAAAAAGAGTTATGAAACCTCAAACTGCTTATTTAATTACAAGTGTACTTATAAATGCAACGAATTATAGAGTTAAAGTATCTGGTACACAAATTGCTACTAAAACAGGTACAACATCATATGATCAAGACTATTTAAAAAAATTTGGTTTATCATCTAATGTAATACCAGATGCTTGGACATCAAGTTATTCCCCTGATTATGCTATTGCTATATGGTATGGATATGTTGATGGATTAACTAGTGAAACTGTTAAAAATAAATATTATTTAAAAAATTCAGAAGCTGGTACTGAAAGACTAAAAATACAAGCTGCAGTTGTAAATAATTTTTATGAGAAAAAATCTAAGTTTAAAAATCCTGGTGGAATAGTAAGTGCTGAGGTCGAGCTTGAAACTATACCTGCTAAATCACCAAGCCAATATACACCAAGTGAATTGAAAAAAACTTATTTATTTATATCTGGTACCGAACCAAGTGAGGAATCTGATAGATTTAGTAAATTATCTAATCCAACTGATGTTAAATATTCATTAAACGGTTCTAAAATTAGTTTATCATGGACTTCACCTGAAATTCCTAATGCAGTAAATATAAACTATTTAACAACCTATTTTAATGATGCTTACGCTCATTTATCTCCTAAAGATGAAGATTTAGCTCTTAAATATTTAAATAAACGAATTGATTATAATAATAATAAATTTGGTAATTATGGTTTTGATATTTACTTAACACAAGGTATGCAATCAACATATGTAGGATTTACCGAAGCTACAACATATGAAATTGATACACTTCAATACGCAGGAGCATTCGATGGAATTATCATAAAATCAACATATTCTAAATATAAAACTAATGCATCGGACGGAGCTAAAATAGTTTTTAATGAAACACCTCCTTCAAATGAAAATAATGATTCAAATATATCCGGTGGAAATAATAATGAAAATAATACAAATGATGATGTAACAATTAATCCAAATAGTATTAGTATTAAAATGAGTGGTCTTACATTGTCATTAAAAATAAATGCAACATTTACAGAATTAGGTACTTATGCAATAGATGATATATTATATAATAATACAAGTATAAAAAATGAAGTAGATAATTTATCAGTTATTACTAATTCTATTACTAAAGAAGGCTCTACTGCGCTTTTAACACCAAATGATATAACATCTTCAACTGGTAAATATAATGTTGTATATTCAGTAACATTTACATATAAAAATACATTAATATCCAAAAATTTTACCCAAGTTGTTGTTGTTAGTTAATTAAAAATTAAATTAATTAGAAACTAATATATTAATTAAAAAATAGATATTTTTAAACATTAATTTGAACTAAGTCAAAAAAATTAAAGGATTGTACCTTGTAGTTTACTGGTGACAATCCTTTTAATTTTATTTTAATATTAAATTTTTAACTTATTATTAGAATTATTAAATACTTTAATTCGAATATTTTTTTCCAATATATAACTTTTTTAATCTTTAATTTTCAATTCTTAATTAAATATTAAAATTTCTATATTATTCAAATAAAAATTGCTAAGTTTAAGTTTTGTACTTACATATTTTTAATTATACTTTAATTAAATTTAATTTTAGACTATATTTGCTATTTCATCTTTAAATATTGCAATAACATCAACTATTTAACTAAATTATATCAAAAAAAGTAGTTCACATTTTTGTATGTATCTACTTTTATTTTATCATTTCAGTATAATTATTTTATCTAAAAAATACCTTATTTAAAAATGTATATTCTATATTTTTATTTATTTCTATATAAAAGTTACTCATAATTTATTTATTTCTTTATAATATTTACAAATTTCCTTAAGTTTACAATCTAAGCACTTAGGTTTCTTACTAGTGCAAAAATATCTACCAAATAACACTAATTGTGAATTTACTCTATTCCAAGAGTCTTTATTAAAATATTTCTTAAGTTTATTTTCAGTTTTCAATACATCATCTTTTTCTGTCGTTATTCCAAGTCTTTTAGAAACTCTATACACATGAGTATCAACTGATATCGTGGGCTCATTAAATAATTCTGATAATACCACACTAGCAGTTTTTCTACCTACTCCAGGTAGACTTTCTAAAAACTTTCTATCATTTTTTACATAACCTATTTTATATAATCTTGAAACAATTTCTTTAAAATTTTTAGATTTTGTTTTATATAATCCTATTTTTCTTATATATTTTGAAATTTCATCTATACTTAATAAATTAAGTTTATGTAGTGAATCATATTTACTATATAAATCTTTTGTAACTTCATTTACACTTTTATCTGTAGTTTGAGCAGATAACATAACAGATAATAATAATTCATAATCTTTATTATAATTTAACTCACACTTAGGTTCATCAAAAAGCTCATCCAATTGTTTTAATATTATATCTTTATTCATTATCATCTAACCAATCATAATCAAACATTTCATATTCCAATTTCTCTTCTTTAATTCGATTTTTAACTCCTTTTTTATTCCAATCATATATTATTTTATCAATATATTTAAAATTAGTAACCCCGTTTAAAATAGCTTCTTTTAACGCTTCTTTAATAGTATTTTCTTCAATACCACTTTCTAACCATTTATTAATTAATTCATATTCAAAACTTGACAATACTCTACCAAGTTCACGCTCAAACAAAGCAAAGATATCATTATTTTTATCATCCACTTGTTTATTTAATGCAAGCCTATCATAAAATGGATTTAAACTAATATTTTCTTTTATTTCACCATTTTTATTAACTACAACCATATCAATATATTTTTTATTTAACAACCCCATAAATGTACTATTTATTTTATCATCATCAAATCCTAATCTTTCTTTGATACTATTATTATCCAAATCAGTAGAAACATTAATAAAATATAATATAAGTAAAAACTCATCTAATGTAATATCTAAACTACCAATACATTTTAATATATTAGAATTAATAATAAAATCTTTAGTTAAAAATGAATTTCTTAAATCTCCCATACTACAATTTCCTTAAAAACATCTCTATAGAATAACTATTATTCTCCAAAGATCCTTCAATAATTTTCCTTTCTATTAGCTTATATACTTTCTTTAAGTCTTTTATATTTATATACCTCAGCATAAGATCTAATGATAAATCAATATCTATTATACTATTTAATCCATTAAATTTCTTAATTTCCTTTACTTTGTCTTCTATATTAAGTATAGCTGCAGCATTATATATAACATCATCATCATAAGTAGTTATATCACTTAAATAAATATCATTCTTTTCAATTAACTTTTTAATATTATTTATAATTTTCTTTTCTTCATTAGAAAATGGTAAATCAGTATCTATTTGAGCCCATATGCCATACCTATTATACACTTTTTTTATATTAGAATATGATTTAATATTAAAATAATCTTTTAAATTATATCTTTTTATATAAAAGAAAAACTTATTATAATTTTCACTATCAAATATTTTATCCAATTCATTTTTTTTATACTCTTTTGGTACTTGATTAATTAAATGAGCATTATTAGATAATAAAAAATTTAATATATCACTTGATAAATCAAAATCTAATGTACATGCAAATCTAATAGCTCTAATAATCCTAGTTTTATCTTCTATAAATTTTTTATTAGTATCACCCACTGTTTTAATTATTTTAGAATTAATATCATTAATAGAATTCATTAAATCAATTAGTTTTCCATTATGATCAATTGCAAGAGTATTAATTGTAAAATCTCTTCTTTTCAAATCAGTTTTAAGATCTTTTGCTAAAGTTATTTTAGTAGGTTTATTTTTTTTATATTTTAGTTCTATTCTATACGATGTTATATTAAAAGAAATGTTATTTTCAATCATATGATAAGAATAATATTCTTTATATGGTTTTCCCCTATCCTTAAATAAATAAATTATTTCATCAATAGAAGCATTTGTACAAATATCTACATCATTAGATTTTATGCCAAGCAAATAATCTCTTACATATCCACCTACTATATAAGCTTCATACCCATTTTTTACTAATAAATCAATTATTTCTTTCATAATTTAATAATAACACAATAACAATATTTTTAAAAGAAAAATAAATTATCTCAGTTTCAACTCTTCACTGCTACCAAGAGCATCTATATCAATTATACTTTCTTCCTTTGACATTTCCCTAAGTGGAATATCAAGATTATAGTATTGCATATATATAGCAATATTTCTAAGTGAATTATATTTTCTAACAATATTTTGAATAAACTCATCATCAACTTTTTTTGATAAAATACTTACTTTAATAAGTTTTAATAATCTAATGTCTATAGCTTTGAATTTATCTCTTGATATGTTTTGAAAACTAATAAATTCATTTCCATAATTAGTAGAATTTCTATAAGCTTTAATACTACTATCAATTAAAATATCAACTTGTTTCTCATTAAATGGATCATATTCATCTTCTTTATTGCTTAAATCACCCATTCCAGGAATACTTAACGATATTCCATCACTACCATTAATATGAGAAGATGTATCTGACATTAATTGTAATGTTTCATCAGAATAATGCTTTATTCCAAATGAATTTATTGCATTTAAATCTAATAATCCATATTCTATTATTGAAGATGTTCTATGATACTTAGTGTTGTGATGATATTTAGCATCTTCTATAACTTTATTATATCCAACCATAAAATCATTTAGTTTATCCATAATATATTCTAAACAATATTTTTTTGAAACAACAATTTCTTTCATTATTTTCCTCCCGAGTGAACAATTATATCATAATTAACATTAAAAATCTAATAAAATTTAAGTTATTATTGTAATTTTTTTTATAATGTGATATAATATACAAAAATTTTAAAAGAAGGGGATGAATTATAAAATGGAGAAAAAAAATAAGAATGCGTGGAAAGCATTAGTACTTGCATCTTATGTTTTTTTAGTTAGTTCTTGTTATTCTATAAAAAAAGCAAAAAGTATAGAAAGTGATAAACAAAACGTTCCACAAAAAGTTGTGCAAATAAATGATAATAATATTTTAAACATTCGTGGGAATGATGAAATTGTTATTATTGATGAAAAAAAAGATAATAATACCATTGCTTATGAAGTTATTGATGGCCTTTGGGGAAATGGTGAAGAAAGAAAAAAATTGCTTACAGAAAATGGATACAACTATGATGAAATTATGAACATAGTTAATGAAATTTTATGCTACAATAATTGTGAAAGTCAAAATTCTAATCTTAAAGTATCAATTAATGCAGCATACATTAATAAAGATAAAACTATTTTTTATGATGAAAATGACAATGTGATATGTTTTTTAGATAAATATGAAAAAGTATTTTTAAAAGATAATTATCATGATGATAAAAGATTAGTAAATATTCCTTCAATTGGTGATGGATATATCGCTAATAATACATTTAATGTATTACCAAATACTTATATAGAAGTAGATATATCTGAACAAATTGTTAAAATGTATATAGATGATGAAGAAGTTTTTCGTGCTGATATAATCAGTGGGAATCCTAATGTAGGAAATACACCAGGTACAAATTTAGGATATACCGAAATAATGCAAAAATTATATAAGACTTATTTAACCGGACCTACTTGGAATAGTTATGTAGATATTTTTATGCAATTTAATGATAGTGCTGAAGGTTTTCATGATGCTGATGGTTGGAGAAGCGATGATGAGTATAATGATAAAGAAAGATATAAAACAAATGGCTCTCACGGATGCATCAATATGAAGCAAAAAGATGCTGAAACGCTTGATTCTCTATGCGAAGTTGGAACAAAAGTATTAATTCATAAATAGAAGTTCATAATATAATAATTAATAAGATCACCGAAATACAAAACAATTAAAGCTCCTATTAATAAAAATGGTCCAAATGGAATAATATCACTTTTTTTATTTTTTAACATTATTATAGAAAAAATTAATGCTAAGACTGATGATACAAATAAAGAAATAAAACTATTTAATATTCCAATACTAATTCCTATTACTATCATTAATTTTATATCTCCATCACCAAGAGATTCTTTTTTAAATATTGAATTTCCTAATATCTTTATTCCAAGCATTACAACAAATAAAATAATACCACTTAATACCCTAAATATTATATCAATAAAATCAAGATAAAAATACATTGAAAGTATAATTAATAATTCACCTATAATAAGAACTCTATCAGATATATAATAATATATAATATCACTAATAATAGTTACAATTAATATACAAGAAAGAACACTAGAAATATAAAAATTTAATGAAAAGCCAAATAATTTATAATTAATTATAAATAAAAGTGCACATAATATTTCGCAAAAAAAGTATATAAATCCAATTTTCTTTTTACAATAATAACACTTACCTCTTAATAATATATATGATAATATAGGTATATTCATATACCACTTAAGAGTTTTTTTACAATTAGTGCAAAAACTACTTGGATAAGTAGTTTTTATTTTATTAGGTATTCTATATCCCATGCAAGATAAAAAGCTTCCAAGAACCGCACCAAGAGTACCTAAACATATGTAATAAAATATTTCCATATATCCCCCATTATTTATGCAATTGTAGAATATATACCAAACATCGGTACTAAAATTGCAACTAATATAAATCCAACAACTATTGCTAAAAATAATATCATTGCTGGTTCTACAAATGTCTTAATCATACCAACTGTATTTTTTTGTTGTTTTGTATAAAAATCTGCAACTTTATCCAACATTTCAGCAAGTTCTCCTGTAGACTCTCCAGTTACTATCATAAAATATGCAACATCTGGGATAGCCCAATGATTTTTAAATGTTTCACTCATTTTATTACCTTTAATTAAATTTTGAATTGTTCTAAGTTCCAATTCTCTATATATTTCATTACTAGTTATTTTTGCAAGAATATCAATACTGTCAATAAGAAGCACATTATTTTTTTGTAAAGATGAAAAAGTTCTTGAAAATATACTCATTTCTTTAGATATTATTAACTGACCAACTACTGGTAACTTCATAAATATTGTTTGCATCAATGTTCTAAATGCTTTTATCTTTTTATAAGAGAACAAAAAGGTAAATATAACAGCTACTATTATAAGTATTAAGAGTAAATATTGTTCTTGTAAAAATGCTGATATATTTAATGTTATTTGTGTAATTTTAGGTATTTCACTACCCATTGATGCATAAACATCAACAAATTTAGGAACTATATATGTTAACATAAAAATTACAATTACAATAGCGAATAATAATACTATTGATGGGTATGCCATAGCACTAATAATAGCTTTCTTAGTATCTTCTACCTCTTGATAATAATTACTCATTTCATCAAGTGTTTCTTCTATACTACCAGTCATTTCAGAAGACTTTATCATATTTATAAGCAATTGAGGAAACGATCCTTCTTGTTTAGCCAATGCTTCAGAAAATGTCTCACCCATTGTTAACTCATAAATAATCGCTTCATATAATCCTTTATATTTCTTTCTTTTATCTTGTTGTGATAAAACTTTTACAGAGTCAGTAAGAGGAATACCAGCTTTTACATAAGTAGATAATTGTGCTAACCAAAAAACTAAATCTTTAGTTTTCATTTTAGTTTTCTTTCCACCAACATCACCATGTAAAAAATCTATAACTTTACTTGTCCTAATCTTATAAATTGTCATTTTTTCATCTGTTAAATAAGAATATACATCTAAAGTAGAAAATGCTGGAAAATGGCCCTTAACTAATTTGCCTTTTTCGTCTTTAGCTAAATATTCATATGTATGTTTAATATTACTCCTAATTGAATCTTTTTCTTTATCTAAAACATACGGTACTAAAGATTTTTCTCTTTCTTCATTTTTTTTCTTAACAGATGGTAAATTTTTATACCAATTATCAATTGAATCAGATAAGCTTTTAATCAATCCTTTTTTTCCAGTATTTATTTCGTTAGGATTTCTATTTTTAACTTTATCTGGTTTATCATCTTTTTTATCTAATTTAAATATTTTTTTAGGAATAGTAATAAATACATACTTAAATCCGTTACCAATTCCTAATATAAATTGAGAAAACTCTTTATTAATAGTTTTAAAAATATTTTTCATTATTTTCACCCACACTTAAATATCTTATCTTTATTCTATAATAAATTATAACATAACAATAAGAAAATAAAAATATATTTTTATTATTTTTGATAAAATGTGAAACTTTAATAATAAAAACAATAAAATATATTAGGTGATAGTATGAGTTTTTATGATAAATTTAAATCAATAGATATATCTAATATTGCTAGAAATACTAGTAGTACACTTAATGTAGTAAAAAAAATAATACCAGTATATAAAGAAATAAGACCATATATTTCAAAAGAAAAAACTATTTTTAATAATAAAGAAAAAGAAAGTGAAAATATTAAATCAAATAAAGATGATTATAATAATTCTCTTACTTTCTTTAATTAGTCTTCATTGCTATCAGAACTTAATATTGTTAAGAATGCTTCTTGTGGGATAGATACACTACCTACTTGTTTCATTCTTTTTTTACCTTCTTTTTGTTTCTCTAATAATTTACGCTTACGGGATACATCTCCACCATAACATTTAGCTAAAACATTTTTTTTCATAGCTGGTATATCTTCACGAGCTATAACTTTTGAACCTATGCTTGCTTGTATTGGTACTTGAAACATTTGTTTTGGAATAATTTTCTTTAAATTTTTACATATAATATTTCCTCTTTTATATGCAAAATCTTTATGCACTATTACACTTAGAGCATCAACTATTTCGCCATTTAATAATATATCCAATTTCACAAGCTTACTTTCAAAATTACCTATAAAATCATAATCGAACGAAGCATAACCTTTAGTATAACTCTTTAATTTATCAAAAAAATCATAAACAATCTCAGATAATGGTAAATCATATATTATATTAACTCTAGTAGAATCAATATATGACATATTTTTATATATACCTCTTTTATCTTGACACAATTGCATTACTGGGCCAACATATTCGTTTGGAACATAAATGTTACATTTTACATATGGCTCTAATATTTTAGATATTTTAGTCGGTTGTGGCATTTTTACTGGGCTATCTACCATAACACTACTTCCATCATTTAATATTACTTCATATATAACACTAGGAGATGTAGCAATAATATCTATGTTAAATTCTCTTTCAATTCTTTGCTGTATAATTTCCATATGAAGAAGTCCTAAAAATCCACATCTAAACCCGAATCCTAAAGCAACTGATGTTTCTGGTTCAAATACAAGTGATGCATCACTTAATTTAAGTTTTAATAATGCTTCTTTTAATTGATCATATTTAGAACTATCAATTGGAAAAATACCAGAAAAAACCATTGGCTTCATAGATTTATATCCTTTTAATGGTTCGACATCCTCACCATCTATACATATAGTGTCACCTACTTCTACTTCACTTATACTTTTAATAGAAGCACTAATAAATCCAACTTCACCATAAGATAAACTCTCTTTCTTAACTTCTTTTGGTGTATGCTTACCAAGTTCTAAAACTTCATATACTGCATTTGAATTAATAAATTTTATTTTATCCCCTATTTTAATCGTTCCATCCATAATTCTGACTAAGATAACAACACCTTTATATGAATCAAAGTAGCTATCAAATATTAATGCTCTTAATTTGTTACTATTACTTTTAGGACTTGGTACTCTATTTATAATTGCATCTAATAACTCATCAACACCCTGCCCTGTTTTTCCAGAACAAAGTATTATTTCATCTTTTTCAAATCCTATTGTATCTATAAGTTCATTAGTAACTTTTTCTATATCCGCATTTGGTAAATCAATTTTATTTATAACAGGAATTATTTTTAAATTTGCATCTAATGCCAGATATAAATTAGCTAAAGTTTGTGCTTCTATTCCTTGTGTAGCATCAACAACTAATATAACACCTTCACACGCAGCAAGACTTCTACTTACTTCATAACTAAAATCTACATGTCCCGGAGTATCTATTAAGTGTAGTGTATATCCTTTATATTTTAATTCAACAGCATTTAATTTAATCGTTATTCCTCTTTCTCTTTCTAAGTCCATTGAATCTAATATTTGCTCTTTTTTTTCTCTTTCACTTACAGCACCACAAATGTCTAATATTCTATCAGCTAAAGTACTCTTTCCATGATCTATATGGGCTATAATACAAAAATTTTTTATATCTTCTCTTTCCATAAAATAAATTTTATCAAAACATTATAATTAAATCAATAGTTTAAAACACATAAAAAATTCTTAAATTAATAAGAATTTTTAATTTAATTTTTCTAACTCAATTTCTAAAACAAAATACATATCACTTTTATATTCACTATTTAATGAGAATAACCAAATATAATATATTTTTTCTTCATTATTATTGATTTTAAAATCATTTATTATATATTTATCAATATCTATATATTTAATAACATTAATTTTATCATGACTACTCCCAATAGCAAGGTATATATCATTTATATAATTTAAATATTCTTTATTATATAAATAATCATCTCTCAATTTAAGTTTAATAGCAACATTAGAAGTTTCAATATTATTTTTAATATTTACTATATATGGAGTTTCTAATATGGCATACAATTGGTTATCATAATTATTTATTTTTTTTAATGATACTTTATTATCAATCACTTTTACGCCTATTAAATTATTATAATTATAGTATTTTTTATCACACGATTTATCTAAACAAAACGAAATATCAAAATCATTTTTACTTTCACTATAATTATCAATTTCAAAAAATAATATATAACTAACAGATAATATAAATGTACTTAATGTCAATACTATAACAATAAGAGTTAATGTTTGCCTTTTAATTATATTATCTATGTGCATATTTTTTACCTTGCTCTAAATTGCTTTTTTGCCTTTTCTTCCTAATTTCTTGTTCAATTTCTTTCATATATTTAGACATTTCTGAAGCTATTTTTTCCTTGCTTCTACTATTATCAGTTATTTGTATTTTACCACCCATTTGATTTACTTTTCTAACAGACGCATAAACAAAATCATGTATCATATCAACAATAAACTTTTGCTTATCATAAAATATGCTTTTAGTTATTATTTCATTTCCAACTCTCAAATGTTTCTTTTTATTTTTAAATTCATTATATCCACCATCTAAATTATATAATTCAAAGTAAGATAATAAATTATCACTTTTAATACTAGCTTCTTTAGTTTTTGAATTTTCTTTTATTATTGGATTTTCTTTTCCATACAATGATGTAACTAAATTTTTATATTTTTTATTTGCAAGTGATATTAATTTATTATACTCAATTATTCTACCAGATTTTTGAGTTGATTTGATTTGTTTACTATCAACCCCATTAAATTTTAAATCTGCTAAATTAAATATTGTATTTCTTAATTCATTTTCATATTCACTACTAGTTAAAATGTATGGTGCTGTTTTTTTATTATTAAATTCTTTAGCATATTCAAAGTTTAAACTATCTAAATTTTTAGATAATATCACCCCTTCAATACCAAAATATTTTAATAATATATTTTTTCTTTCATCTGATAATTTATTAATTATTTTTCTTCTTTCTATTGCTTGCTTAGAAGCAGGGTTTAAAGTAACTAATTCTTTATTTAATTGTATTATATCATGATTTATTCTATTCAATGCAGCTATTTCAGGATCTGAAGATACATTACTTTCCAATATATTATCTGGTTCACCCTTAATTTCTTTTGGTGTTACAAAATCTCTTTTTGTTGGAGAATTAAGTGGTGTGATTTTTTTAGATACATCTAAAAAAACACTAACAATCACATTAATTGCCTCTACTTCATGAGGTAATTTTGATGCTTTTGTTTTATTCAAATTTGATATATAATTCATTATATCGCTTATACTATTCATATTATAAATATCATTATATAATTTATGTAAATAATCATATTTAGCAATCTTGGACTTATCTGATTTTGCTTCATTATAAACTTCTACAAATTTACTATAAATATCTTTTTTGATTTTATAAATTAATTGTTTTTCTCTTTGTTCTTTAATATTTTGCCCATTATTAGACTTTTGTTTGTTTTGAATATTTTTAATAATTTTATCATATATAATTTGTATTTCACTAATAACATTATCATGATTAAAATATTCTATCATTTCACTAGGAGACATTTCATTTAATTTTTTATATTCAGCTAATAAAGCATCATATTTACTTTTCAAAGTAGAATTTCTATTTTTAGAATATTCTTGATATACTTGCGATAAATAATTATAAATTTCTCTTTTAATTTTGTTTGCAGTTTCTAAATTCATATTAACTCCTTACTTATAAATATAAGTTATTTTTTCATATGTACATCTATTTGTTTATAAGGAATTTCTATTTTATATTTATCAAAAGCTATTTTTATTTCCTCCATTAAGTCAAAATATAAATCCCAATAATCATTTTTATCACACCATACTCTAACGGCAAAAACTAAAGCATTTTCTCCTTGTTCTAACAATCTAATAGTGATTTGCTCATCTTTTAATACATATTGATGCTTTTCTACTATATCATTCAATACTTTTTTTACTTTATTAATGTTTGAATTATATGAAACTGAAATTTTTAAATCAACTCTTCTATTTTTACAATAAGTATAATTTACAATATTAGAATTAGATAAATTTCCATTTGGTAATTGAATAGTTTTATTATCTACAGAAATAATTGTTGTGTAAAACATTGTAATTGATTTAACTGTTCCTTCAAGTGAATCAACAAGTATATAATCTCCAACTTTAAATGGCTTAAATATTAATAACATAAGTCCACCAGCAATGTTTGATAATCCGCCTTGAAGAGCAAGACCTATTGCTACAGCACAAGAACCTAAAACAGTTATTAATGATGCCATTGGTATCCCAACTATCATCAACGATATAATAACTAACATTATTTTTAAAGCAATAACTATAAAGCTAACAATAAACCCCTTAGCACTAGGATCTAGTTTAGTTAATTTATCTTCTTTTTTTAACCTTTTTTCAATAAAATTAATAATCCTAAAACCTATTGCTAAAACAACTAAAGCGAGTGTAATATCTAATAATAATTTTGTTGTAAATTCTGTTAGATTTTTTATTATCTCATTTATATCCATATCGCATTCACCACTATTATAATTTTATCAAAATTAGATTTTAAAGTCTATAAAAAAGATATAGTTTTTTAATCTATATCTAAAATTTTTGATAAATATTGTCCAGTATATGATTTTCTATTTTTAGCAATTTCTTCAGGTGTTCCAGTTGCTATTACTTCTCCACCATCACACCCACCATCTAGTCCCAAATCAATAACATAATCAGCAACAGAAATAATATCTAAATTATGTTCTATTACAATTACAGTATCTCCATTATCAACAATTCTATTCAATATTATCAATAACTTTTTTATATCATCTTGATGCAAACCAGTTGATGGTTCATCTAATATAAAAATACTTTTTCCAGTAGGTTTTTTTTGTAGTTCTCTAGCTAATTTAACTCTAGATGCTTCACCACCTGATAGTGTAGTTGCACTTTGTCCTAATTTAACATAATCAAGACCTACTTCACTCATAACTTTAAGCGCTTTATATACTTTTGGTACATTTTCAAATATTTTTAATGCTTCGCTAACTCTTAAATTCAATACTTCTGCTATATTTAATCCTTTAAATTTAATCTTTAATGTTTCTTTATTATATCTAGTTGCATTACATACATCACAAGGTACATATACATCTGGTAAAAAATGCATTTCTATTTTTTTAACGCCATCTCCCCAACAAGCTTCACATCTACCACCTTTTACATTAAATGAAAATCTTCCTTTATCATATCCATGTATTTTAGCTTCATGTGTCTGAGCAAATACATCTCTTATACTATCAAACACTCCAACATAAGTGGCAGGATTACTTCTTGGTGTTCTACCAATAGGGTCTTGAGTAATATTTACGACTTTATCGACAAATTCAAGTCCTTTTATTGATTTATATTTACCTGGTTTATCTTTAGAATGATATATACTATTCATAAGTGTTTTTCCTAATATTCCATTTACTAATGTAGATTTACCACTACCAGAAACTCCAGTTACACATATAAACTTACCAAGTGGAAATTCAACATTAATATTTTTAAGATTATTTTCTGAACAACCTTTTATTTTAATACTTTTACCATTTCCTTTTCTTCTATTCTTTGGTATTTCTATTTTTTCTTTTCCACTTAAATATCTACCAGTAATTGAATTGTCACATTTTAATATTTCTTTCGACGTACCTGCAAATACAACATACCCACCTTCAGTACCAGCTTTTGGACCTATATCAACAATGTAGTCTGACTCTAACATCGTTTCAGTATCATGTTCTACAACAATTAATGTATTTCCTAAATCTCTCATTTCTTTTAAAGATTTGATTAATTTAGAATTATCTTTCTGATGTAATCCAATTGATGGTTCATCCAATACATATAAAATTCCTGACAATCTACTTCCAATTTGAGTAGCAAGTCTAATTCTTTGTGCTTCACCACCTGATAATGTAGATGCGTTTCTTGATAATGTTAAATATTCAAGACCAACATTTTTTAAAAAAATTAATCTTTCTTTAATCTCTTTAATTATTAAAAATGATATTTCTTGTTGCTCTTTATTTAATTTTAAATTATTAAAAAAATTCAACAATTCTTTTATACTAAGTTCTGTTACTTCATATATATTTTTATTACCAATTCTTACACTTAATGCTTCATCTCTAAGTCTAGTTCCACCACATTTAGGACATGGTAATTCCGTCATATACCTTTCAATCCACTCTCTAATTGATGATGATGTAGTTTCAATATATCTTCTTTCTAAATTAGTGATAATTCCTTCAAAATAATCATGACTTTTATATATACTTCCACTTTTACTTTCAAGAGTTAAATCAAGAATATCAGGAGATCTATATAATATTATATCTAACTCTTTTCTTGTTAAATCTTTAACAGGTTTATATAAATCTATGTTATAATGATCAGCAACTAATTTTAATTTTTTATATGCTATATTTAAAGTCTCTCCACTTTGAAAAGAACTAATAGCTCCTTGCATAATAGATAAATTTTTATCTGGAATCAATATATCTTCATCTATATGCATAGTTACTCCAAGGCCTTTACATAATGGGCAAGCACCATATGGGCTATTAAATGAAAATAATCTTGGTTCTAATTCTGGAATACTAAAATCACATAATGGACAAGCATAATTTTCAGAAAAAACTAATTCTTTATCGCCAACAATATTAATTACTACTTTTCCATTAGCTATTTTAGTAGAAGTTTCAATACTTTCAAATATTCTTCCTCTTGATTCACTTTTAATAACGAGTCTATCTATAATTATATTTATATCATGCTTTTTATTTTTATCAAGATTAATCTCATCATTTAAATCAATAAGATTTCCATCAATATAAGCCCTTACAAATCCATCTTTTCTTACATCATCAATAATCTCTTTTTGAGTACCTTTCTGTCCATGAACAATAGGCGCTAAAATTTCTATTTTAGTACCTTCGTCATATTCAAGAACTTTATTTGTCATTTCCTCAATACTCTGTTCACTCACTGGTATATTATGATTTTTACAATATGGAATCCCAATACGTGCATATAAAAGTCTTAAATAATCATATATTTCTGTTATAGTACCAACAGTACTACGAGGATTTTTATTAGTAGATTTTTGATCAATAGAAATACTTGGACTTAATCCTTCAATGCTATCTACTTCAGGTTTGTGCATATTTCCTAAAAATTGTCTTGCATATGCACTTAAACTTTCTACATATCTTCTTTGTCCTTCAGCATAAATTGTATCAAAAGCAAGACTAGATTTTCCACTACCAGAAACACCTGTCATTACTATTAATTTATTCTTAGGTAATTCTATACTTATATTTTTTAAATTATTTTCTCTTGCATTTTTAATTATAATTTTATCCATATAAATACCTCTTTTTGAAATCTAATATAATATAACAAAAAGTTATAGAAAAATCAATAAAAGAGTACTATATTCCATTAATTGTCAAATATGCAATAACTGGTATCTATTGTTCCATCTTTTTTTATAGGAGCACCTTCACGAGGTGTACACGCTGCACAACAATAATCACTTTCAATTCCTTCACTATTAACAACACAAGCTGAGGTAGAATTAGATGGATCATTTAATATATTCTTATCTAATACACAACTATCCATATATTCATTACCTCTTCTATCAGTAGAAATAAATAACTTAACAATATAGTTTGATGGTATAGGATCTTTAGATATTGGATCTTCAAGTGTACTTGACACATAGTTTGTGCCCATTAATTCACTCATTTCTATAAACATTTCTCTTTTATCTTTAAATTGATTTAACCAATCATCATTTAAGTCTAGATATAACATAGCTCCTCTTTGAATAGTTTTATACATATTTTCTCTATCTACTTCAGCAGTATCATCATCTATATTATTAAACATAATCATAGAACTAGTACCAACTATTGCCATAATAACAATAACCATCAATAATTCTATTAGAGTAAACCCTTTTTTATTCATAATTATATTCCTTTACTACTATTAGTATACAACATTTTTATATTAATTAAAAGATTGTTTTAAATAATTTATATTTATAATATCATAATTTTATTATTGTTGATTAGAATCAACTATTTTTCCTAAAATTAAATAAACTTTAATGTTTAATGAAACTGGTACTGATTTATATTCGCTCCAAACAAAAGTATATGCACATGGTTGTCCTAAAAGGCTCAATTTACTTGAAATATTGTCAATCTTTAAAATGCCACTACTAGAGTCATATGTATATGTTGGTGTAATTTTGCCTACTGATGACATAACATCACCAAAACTATTATTTTTAACAAAATCACATGTATTATGTGAAGTACTATCTCCAGAAAAATTATCAATGGAAATTATAAAATTTTCTTCAGTCAATTTAGTTATATCAATCTCTGGTAGAATCTTTGAAATATCATAATATGTTTCTGTTCCAAGATAATATATTTTGTTTTCATAAACATTTCCATATAATTCATCTAAAGCACCCTGTACAGTTGTTTGTGTAGTTTTCTCTAAAGTGATATACACCTCATCAGCAGATAACAATAATTGAGCATATATTTTAATTCCACTAACTAATATATTCCAATGATAAACCCAATAAATAATTTTATATTTTGTTTGAATACTTTTCTCATATTAATATTTTATCATACACAATATTATAAATCAATTATAGTATTTTACACAATCTAAATCATTTTTTAATTTGTTATAAAATATATTATATCCATTAATATAACCAATATCATATATTTTTGATTTTAAATAAGCATCATCATAATTTTTAAATTTTTTATGCTTTTTATTCATAACATCTTTAAATGCTTGTAATAATCCATCTTCAAAACCAATATTGTAAATATTAACATATTTATTCATATAACCTCCTAATATAATTATTAACCAAAAGTTATCAAAACACTATTAAAACAAAAAAATAGTCTTTATAAGACTATTGCTATTAAATTATTACTTCCTTTGTTAACCATTTTTGTAATAGTTTGTGATAATTTGAATTTAGCATTATCAGGTAATAAAGATAATTTAGCTTGTATTCCTTCACTTACTATATCATTTAAGCTTCTTCCAAATAATTCACTTTGCCAAATCTTTTGTGGGTCATTTTCATAAGACATTATATGTTCAATTAATTCTTTACTTTGACTTTCACTTCCTATAATAGGTTCAAAACTACTCTCAACATCTACTTTAATCATATGAATACTTGTTGCTTTTGCTTTCAATTTAATACCAAATCTACTTCCTTGTTTTATTATTTCCGGTTTATCTAATTTCATATCATTTACCCTAGGTAATACAATTCCATATCCAGTTTGATATACTTGTTTTAATGCACCTTTTAACCCATCATATTCATTTTTACCTTCACTAAAATCTTGAAATAATTTTAGTAAATCTCCTTTAGAAGTAATATTTTCGCCTACTACATCTTTTAATACTTCGTTAAATAAATCATCTCTTGCCTCTAAAGTAATCGTTACCTCACTATTATCAGTATCTAATGAAGAAATATAAGCTTTACTTATTTCGTCATTATCTTCAAGAGTTAAATTAATATGCTCTGCATCCCTTAATTTATCAACATCTATAATTGATTCTCTCATCTTGTTAATAAATTTTTCTTTTAATGGATGAGTATTTTTTAATATACCTACCCAATCAGGAATATTAAATTCTATATGATCAATTGGAAACTCATATAATGCTTCTTTTAATATTTCAACAATATCATTTTCGTTCATATTTTCTACATTCATAGGTATAACTGGAATATTATATTTTTCTTTTAATCCTTTAGCAAGTGATTTTGCTTCTATTCCATCTGGATATATAGAATTTAATACAACAATAAATGGTTTATTAATATTCTTAAGTTCTGTTATTACTTTTTCTTCTGCATTAACATAATTACTTCTTGACAATTCACCAATAGAGCCATCAGTAGTAACAACAATTCCTATAGTAGCATGATCTCTAATTACTTTTTCAGTACCAATCTCAGCTGCTTCAATAAATGGCAATTCTTCTGCGAACCACGGTGTCTTAACCATTCTTGGATTACCTAAATTATCTTCATAACCAAGGCTTTGCGGAGTTACAAACCCTACACAATCTACTAATTTAATGTTAGTATTTAATCCATTAATATTAATATTTGCACCCGCGCTTGGAACAAATTTTGGTTCAATAGTCATAATAGTTTTGCCACTAGCACTTTGAGGTATTTCATCCATACATCTTTTCTTTTCTATTTCATCTTCAATATTTGGCAAAACTAAAAGTTCAATACATTTTTTAATAAATGTACTTTTACCAGTTCTAACAGCGCCTACTACACCTAAATATATTTCGCCATTAGATTTTTTCCCAAGACTTTGTAATATTTGTGTTTTATCCATAACAACCCTCTTTCATATCATTTAGTAAACTATATGATATTAAAATTATATTATGAATAGAATTATTGCATATACGTCTTATAATACTCATCAAATATTTTAATAAATTCATTTATTTGCTTTTCAGTTGTTAAGTGAGATATACTAACCCTAAGCGATGTTTTAGATATTTCTTCATTATACAATTCATTTAGAATAACACTTTGTTCATTAGAACAACAAGCGGTACTTGTAGATATATAAATCTTATTTTTATCCAAATATTGTATAAAATCTAAACTATTACTATTAAGCAAACTAAAATTTACTATTTGTGGTACACATAAATCATTAGAATTAATATGTATATTATATTGAGATAATTTATTTATTAATAGTTTATTCAAAACTTTACATTTATTTTCATTATCTATATTATTATTATATTTAATTATTGCTTTACTAAATGCGGATATTAATGGAAGATTCGGCGTTCCTCCTCTAAATTTGAAAATATTATTTGTAGGATAAATCAAAGGTTCCAATTTTATGTTTTTCTTTTTATATAATATCCCACATCCTTTTGGAGCATATATTTTATGACTTGAAAAAGATGCTAAGTCAACATCTGATAAATCTATTTTAGTTTTTCCAAGTGCTTGTGTTAAATCACTATGAAATATAACATTAGAATTTTTCTTATTAATTATTTGTTTTATTTTATGTAAGTCTTGCTTATATCCAACTTCACTATTAACAGCACATATACTAATCAATATAGTATCTTTTCTAATAAGATTTTCTAAATTAGATAAATCCACTTGACCATTTTTTAATATATTTACATAATCTATTTGATAACCAAATTTAGATAACCTCTGAGCTTCTTTTAATATACTTTGATGCTCTAATTTACTAATAATAATATGCTTTCCCTTACTATTATAAGCTCCGATGATTCCTCTTATTGCAGTAGCATTGCTTTCACTAGCTCCACTTGTAAATATTAACTCTTCACTACTACAATTAAATGTTCTACATATAGCCGAAATATCTAAACCTAGCTTTTGTTTTGATATTTTGCCAAGCATATGTGGAGAATTTACATTACCCATAAATAATAAAGTAGTTTTTACATATTCATCTAATATATCCTTATCAACAGGCGTAGTTGCACTATAATCTAAATAAATCATAAAATCACTTTCCTTTAAATAAAAAATACTATTTACAAGTATTAATTATTATATCTTTTATATGTAGTTGAAGATAAAAATACAAGACTTAAAAATAATAAAAGAACGACTATTGGATGAGTAAGAAAATTTAGTATAATATCAATTACATTATTATTATAAATTACTTTTCCATATATACTTTCTACATTAAGAATTATTTCATCTTTATTTTCATCTAATAAAACTATCATCTTTTTTTTATTTTCTTCATCATATTTTATATCATTTATTATATTAATATTTTTTCCTTTATATAATATAATATCATCTTTTTTATATTCTTTTTGTGAATGTAATATTACATAACTATTAATATCAATTCTATTTTCTAATCTATTAGTTTCAACTTTGTATAATGAATATCCTTTTATATTTGGATATTCATTATTGTATAAATATTTTTGTGATATAAAAAATACTTGAACTAACAAAAATAATAATAAATATACATATATTATAATTTGTAATAATTTTAATATATATCTCATAATATAGCCCCCATATTATTTTCAGATATAGCTACTTTGTATTTACCATACTCTAATTTGGAATTAACAGCATAAGCAATTATTTCATTTTGCATATTTTCTATCATATTATCATACATCATATGCGTATCCATTTTATATGTATCTTTAGAATAATTAGCACCATACTGTAATAAATAAGATCCTTTATTATATTCTTCCAAACTATATATATAAGAAACCCAATTATCATCTATACATTTAAGGGTTTTAATTTTATTTTTTTCGCAAAAATTCTTTTTAGCATCAGAAGTTACTAAAGAAGAATGTATTCTTCTTTTAATCGCAGCTGAAAACACTACATTTATATCCTTACCACTTTTAGCTAATACTTTTTGATATGCATCTTTTTCAATATCAACAATTCCTTGAAATTTTTGTGATATATACTCATAATCACTTTTTTGTGCAAACACCTTTTTTGTATAACTATCAACAATTTGATCTAAATATTTTAAATAATCATCACCAGATGATTTTAATACTTTTGCTCTTTGTTCATAAACAATTTTTTTATATGGCGTAAAAGATATTAATTCTCTATTTTCATTTGATTTTCTACTTAGTTTTGCAATACTTTCTTCTACTTTCTGACACAAACTAACCAATTTAATTAATTTTTTATTATTTAATTTTTCTTTTATATTTTTATATTTCTTTTTAAAGAAAATAAATTTATTTGAATTGTTTCTTGTTTGTACCAATTCATCATCTAACGATGAAAAATATTTACAGCGTCCTGGATCTCCTTGTCTACCTGCTCTTCCTCTAAGCTGATTGTCAATCCTAGAGTTTTTATTTTTGGAAGTTCCAATTACATATAATCCCCCTACTTCCTTAACACCAGGACCTAATTTGATATCAGTACCACGTCCAGCCATATTAGTAGCAACGGTAACACTTCCAAATAATCCAGCAGTAGACACAATAGCAGCTTCATTTTTCATGTCTTTAGCGCTAATTGCATCTAATCTTTGAAATCTAATACCATATTCCTCAAGTCTTTTACAAATTTCATCACTTTCTTGAATACTAAGTGTTCCTATTAAAACTGGTTGTCCAGTACTTTGACAACTTAATACATCTTTTATAATCGCTTCATATTTTGCATCTTTAGTAGAATACAATTCATCTTCTTCATCAATTCTTACACTAGGAACCCTACTATCAACTTTATATGTATTAAGACCGTAAATATCTCTGAATTCTTCTACATCTGAAGTACCAGTCATACCACAAATACCATCTTTGTAAATACTTAAAAAATCTGGATAAGTGCATTTAGCTACTTCATACATACCTTGAGTCATTTTGATATGTTCTCTACCTTTGCTTTTTTTGTTTAATTCATATTCTTCTTTATATTCAATAGCCTCTTGCATTCCGTCTCTATATTTAGATTTAGGCATCTTTCTACCATTCGAAAGAAGTATTATTTTATTATCTTCTACAATATATTGTTCACCTTTTTTAAATGAATATTTAGCAAGTAAACATTTTTCTACTGCATTTAACCTTAAAAGTTCTATTAAATTTATATCCATATCCGTAAGAGTTGGAAATTTATATTTTTCACTTTCTGCACTTTTTCTTATTTGTTCTTCTACAACGCTAGATAAAACTATCTCTTTCTTATCCAAAAATAATGCGCTACCAATAAAATCAGTATACTTTTCTTTCTCAAATTGTGAAAATATAGAGCATGGTAATCCATCTTTTCTTCCCCACATAGGACTATTAATAAATTCAGTTGCCCATTTATACAATGCACTTGTTGTATATAGTTCTTCATGTGGTTCAATATTCTCATTATCTACTTCATTTCTACTGAGAATTAATGGTGTAGTTGCTTGATCAAACAAAATATTATCCGCCTCATCTATAATTGCTCTATGAAGCGGCCTTATTATATATTTATTTTCTTCCTTCATTGCAGTATTATCAGATAAATAATCAAAAGCTACTGTTTTAGCAGTAGAATAAACTATATCACATTTGTATGCATTTCTTTTTTCTTGTTTGAATCTTTTTCTTTCTTCTTTCGTTGCACTTTTAGCAACATCGTTAGACTGTGCACATGCACAACTTAATCCAAGCAAATTAAAAACTGAGCGATTCGTTTGTTCATCCCTTGAAGCTAAATAATCATTTGAAGTAAGAACATGTACACTTTCCCATTCATCTTTGTTTAACGACTTTGTTGCATCTAATGCATTTAAATATGCGCTTAAAATTTGAACAAGACTTTTCCCTTCCCCTGTTTTCATCTCAACTATATTATTATTTTGCATTGCAGCTGCTGCTTCTACTTGTACATCATATGGTCTCATACCAAGTTTTCTATTTGTAGCTTCTCTACATATAGCAAGTGCCCTTGGCATAATATCATTAATACTTGCACCATTTCTTAAACGTTCTCTTAATTTATTAGTTTCATTTAAAAAAACATACTCTTCTTCAGTCATAACAACTGATTGTCCATCTATATTAACCCTAATTTTCTTTTTAGATGTTGTAATATTTAAACTACTCTCTAGATTAGAAGATTTTGTAACTATTTGCTTAAATTTAGATTTATTTAAATCAGTATAATTACCAAATACAGCATCTAGCATATAATCACCTAACCTCTCTATTATTAAATATATCATTTTTATTTATTAATTTCAATATTTCTCTAAATAAAAAAGTCATAAATATCTAAAGTATTATTTTAAGATATTTATGACTAATATTTATCTTGCATTACGTATAATTACTATACCAGAAGAGCCTCTTCCACCTGTATTACCCCCATTTCCAGAATTAGCTACATAACTTGCACTATTTCCTCCTCTTGAATATTCTTTTACTCCAGAATTACATCTACTTCTTGTGCCTTCTCCAAATTCACAAGTTGTTTTTCCTTGTCCACGGCCTCCAGAAGCATAGTCAATATTAGTACTACAGTCACTTCCTGAATTTCCAAATCTTCCACCAGAACCAGATGTTGAACTATGATTAACGCATCCTGTCCAATCCCAACCATTGCAAATAGCACAAGATGCACTTCCACCACCAGAACCACCAGATCCAGCAGAATATGTAGAACCTGCTCCTCCACCAGAAGCAAAATATTTACTTGAATCGGCAAAATATGACTTGCCACCAGCTGAATTAACTCCTCCACCATTACCAATTACAACTGAATAAGTACCTGCTGCAAAAGATATATTTGGATATGTTTCAGTGTAACCACCACCACCAGCTCCACCATTTTGACAATAAAATCCCGGTCCATTAGGAGAACAGCCATTACCTCCTCCGCCGCCGCCACCAACAGCAAAAATGTCAATATCTATTGGAGCTTTAAATGTAACACTACCACTTGATAAAAACTTAATTCTAAAATTTTCATCACTACTACTATCGCAAACATAACTACAATTTCCAGTATAACTAATAGCAGGATCAGATAATCCAGTATTTAAATTTGCACATTTTAATTGCGTTGATAAGTCAGAACATAATATTTTTTCCATTTCCCACTGAGCATATAATGTTATAGTAGCATTATTAGTAGTAGTTAAATTTTTTACACTTTGGGTATCTGTATAATTAGTTCCACTTCCATCTGCAGATGTATTCCAACCTTTAAATATATAGTTATCTTTAATATACTTATTTGTATTTAATTTTTTTGATACATCATACGTATGTGAACTATTTTGCATGCTTCCGCTAGTTGCTCCATTTCCATTATAGGAAACAGTATAATTATTTGCACTCCATCTTGCATATAAAGTCATCGGATTTGTTAATTTCCACATAACACTACTTGTTCCAGAACTATTATAATATAAATTTCCGCCAGTTGTTTGCGTATCATAATAACCATTAAATGTATAACCTGCTTTGCTAGGTATAGTTATATTTGGCAATTTTTTATCATATGTTGCTGTTGCAGTAGTTGTTCCACTAGTTCCACCTTGTTTATTTAATGTAATTGCATATTTATTTGCAATATATTTTACAGTTATTGTCTTATTTCCACCATCCATTATTCCAGATACTATATTTTGATCTGGAGTATAACCTGTTAGAGGTGTTGTTGCTATACTATATCTTTCTACATCTTTATATGTTTCTATATAAGGATTTTTAATATTTCCACCATAATTAACAAATCCTCCATCCTCATATTTATAATTTATTGTTAAAGTATAGTTCTCTTTATTCTCTGATAATTTTTCATTACCCAATTGTAAAGAAGCAAAATAATACTGATTATTTCTGTAAAATACACCAATTATGTAATTTATCGGTTCATCACAGTCATCATAATTATTATTAATATATATATTTTCACCATCTTCATCTACAGCCAAAGTATTGCATTTTTTTAATGTTTTCATATATTCTATTACACCATTATCAAAATGAGACGCAGCTGATTCATTTCTTAATGCTGAATATATATCTTTTACTATATATATTGCTTTTATATCCATACTATCATATATTTTTTTACAATTATATTCACTTCCACCACTTGTATCATCATTATCATTATATATATTTTTTATAATATCATTTTGATGACAATTTTCAGGTGTTATTTTTGGCCCTATAGAAAGGTCTTCCTCTAAAAAAGTTCTATAATTATATCTAGCATTAGTACCTAAATTCATAATAGAATATAATAAATATTTATCTGATGCTCTATCATAATTCTCTTTTTCCTTTGTTTTTCTTGCTATTAAAGAATACGTAGTTAATAATAAAACCAATGATAAAGTCACGACTGTTAAAACTATTACACTTTCAATAAATGCAAAACCATTTTTTCTTCTCATATTTACTATACCTCTATTATTTATATTATCATTTTTTTGTATAAAATTCTATAAAATAATTAAAAATTATTTATTTTTAATTATTTTAAATATATAATTATTTATGTGATTTATATGAAAAGTATTAAAAAAAAGCCAATAATAATAACTATTTATTTAATTTTATTTCAAATTATTTGTTATAAATTTAGTGCGATAATAACAACAAATTCATTTTTATTACAAAGTAGTTTAGATAATAAAATACCATTTATAATATATTTTATTATTCCATATATAACATGGTTTATATTATTATTTTTAATCCCATATTATATATATATTTGTGACAAAAAAAATTTTATTAATTATTGTGTTTCGTTTGTTTTATCTATCATTATTGCTAATATTATTTATGTTATATTTCCCACGACTATAATAAGACCAACAATTGTTGGTAATGGAATATTAGAAAGTATCACTAAACTTGTATATTGGGTAGATACACCTGCGAAAAATTGCATGCCATCAATACATTGCTCGTTTTGCTTATCATTTATTCTATTTACTATAACTTCTAAAAATTCAAATAAATATATTAACTTATTCATTATAATTATTTCACTTTTAATTATGATTTCTACTCTTTTAATAAAACAACATGTATTTATTGATTTAATAACAGGTTGTACATTATCTTTAATTGTATATATAATTTCTATAAAAAATAAATATTTACACAATAAATTTAAAAAAATATTTAAAATGTAAAAAATAAAAGATACTTTAAATAAAGTACCTTTTTATTATTCAACAACAATCTTCATTGCTTTTCTCATTAATAAATCATATTTAAATAACTCTTTAGAACCAATTTGTTTCTCAAACTCTTCTTTAGAAACACCATATTGTTTACTAGTTTCTTCTAAACCTTTTTCTAATTCTTCATCACTAACTTCTAACTTTTCTTTGCTAACAATAGCATCCATCATTAATCTATAACCAATTCTTTTATTTGCTTCATCTTTTAATGTAGCCTTAAAATCATCTAAATTAGAATTACAATACTTTAAATAATCATCTAAATTTAATCCTTGATATTTTAATTTATCAGAAAATTCCCTTACTAATCTATTTACTTCATCTTCAGTCATTTCTTCAGGAATTTCAAATTCAGAATTTTCAACTACTTTATCCAAGCATTTAAATAAATAGTCATCTTCTATTTGCTTTTCTTTTTCTGCTTCCTTATTTTCTTTAATATATTTTTTTAAATCTTCAAGTGATTCTACACCACCAACATTTAAATCTTCAAAAAATTCTTTATTAAATTCAGGAAATACTCTTTCTTTAACTTCTTTAATATTTACTTTAAATATAACTGGTTGTCCTTTTAATTCTTCACTATGATAATTTTCTGGAAAAGTTACTTTAACATCTTTTTTATCACCTTTTTTAAGACCAACTAATGCCTCTTCAAACCCAGGAATAAATGTGTGAGAACCTATTTCTAAACTATAGTCTTCTCCTTTTCCCCCTTTAAATGCAACATCATTTAAGAATCCTTCAAAATCAATTACAGCAACCATTCCTTCTTTAATTTTTGTTTTATCATCTAAAGTCCTTAATTCAGCAAATTGTTCTTTTAAATGTTCTAATTCATGTTCAACTTCATCATCACTGACTTCAACTTTATCTTTTTTTATGCCTAATTTTTTATATTTTCCAAGTTTAACCTCAGGAGAACCAACAAGAGTAAATTCTATTTCAACTAAAGAAGAATTAATATCCTTAATATCAATTTTTGGAGTTGCAGCAGGAGTAATAGTCTGTGGATCACTCAATAGTTTAGCATATAAAACATCAACTGCCATATCAATAGCATCCATATATAAAGTTTCAATTCCCATTTTCTTTACATAAATATCATATGGAACTTGGCCTTTACGAAAACCATCTATTTTAATTTCTTTTTTCTTTTTATTATAAGAATCCTTTAAACAATCTTTCCATTCTTTTCCTTCTAATTTTGATGTATAACTTTTTTTCATTTTACCTCCTTAGTTATATATTAATTAATCATCAAATACTGATTTATTATCCAATAGCTACAATTTTAACACTATAAATGCCATCAGGTGAAGAAACCTCAACTGTTTCGCCAACTGTTTTACCCATAATAGCTGCTGCTATTGGGCTTTCATTAGAGATTTTATTATTAAATGGATCAGCTTCTTGACTACCAACAATTTTATAACTTTCAACATCATCATCATCTTCATATTGAAGTTCAACTTGACTACCAATACCTACTTTTCCATCGTTATCACTTTTATCAATAACAACAGCATGATCAAGTGTATATTCTATTTCTACTATTCTTTTTTCTAAATTAGCTTGATCTTCTCTTGCTTGTTCATATTCTGAATTTTCAGATAAATCACCTAAAGCTCTTGCTTCTTTTAATGTTTGTGTTACTTCATTCCTTTTAGTTGTCTTTAAATAATGTAATTCATTTTCTAAATCCAAATAACCCTCACTTGTTAAAAAAATCTCTTTCTTTTTCATGCTAGGTCACCTCTTTCTTTATACCGAATAATAATACAATAAAAACATATTTTTGTCAAGAAATTTTAACTCTCATAATATCATTTTTATGTACTTCAAATGGTATATATATTTTAACTTTTTCTTGAGCGTGTGAAGCACTATCACACTTAACATTATCTTCATTAATTATAGAATTTATTTTAAATTCTTGTACTTTGGTATTTGGACCAAAAATTTCCACTATATCACCAACACTAAACTTATTTCTTTGTTCTATTAAGGCAGTAGATATAGTTTTATCATATGATAAAACTAATCCTAAAAAATCTTGATTGCTAATTTCTTGTCTTCCTGAATAGTATTGTCCCTCTTCATGTGGCACATTATTATAAAATTGCGCTATATTTTCTCTATTAGATACTCTATTTAGTACTTTTTTATAATAATTTATGTCTTCTTGTGTTAAAGTGTTATTTATTTTTTTATCCATTATAGTTCTATATGCATTAGCTACTGTTGCTATATAGTACATACTTTTCATTCTACCTTCTACTTTATATGATTCAATTCCAATATCCATCATATCAGATATATAATCTATCATATTCAAATCTTTAGAAGAGATTGCATATACATTATCTGTATTATTATCAAAGGAGAACCTACATACTTGAGAACATCCCCCTCTATTTGAATCTCTATGTGATATATAATTTGACATAACACAACGGCCACTATAACTTGTACACATTGCTCCATGAATAAATATTTCTATTTCAACATCGACATTCTTCTTAATATCAATTATGTCTTCTTTAGAACATTCTCTTGCGAGCACTACTTTATATGCTCCTAGATCTTTATAAAATTTAGCAGCATATGCATTTGTTATAGATTTTTGAGTCGATATAAAAAATGGAGTCTTAATATTAAGTCTTTTAATAGTTTCAATAACTGCAAAATCACTTATTATATATGAATCTATACCAATTTTATCAAGAGCTAGTAGATATTCATCTAATTCTTCAATATCTTCGTTATGAAATATCATATTAACAGTTACATATACTTTTTTATTTAATTTATGTGCAAATTTTACTGCTTGTGATATTTCATCTAAAGTAAAATTATTAGCATTTGCTCTTAAACTAAACTTACAACCGCCAATATATACACTATCTGCACCATATATCATAGCAATTTTTAACTTTTCCAAGTCACCAGCAGGTAATAATAATTCATATTTCATTTAATATCACCCACTTTATATTTAATTTCGTTTTCCAAAAAATAATAATCACTATCTATTAAATTATATAAATTTTCATTATCAATATTTTCAAGTATCATTTGTTTATTAATATCATCAATATCAGTAAAATCAATAATTAAATTTAATTTATTCAATTTAGTTAAATATTTAGAAGCACAAAATATTTTATTGTATCTTATTACACTTCCGCCATCTTCTTCAGTTACTTCAATAATTTGTTTACTTATTTTTTCTTTAACTATATATTTTAAATCATCTTTATTATTATTAAAATATTTATTATAATTAGAAACTAAATTTCTTCTTGAATACATTAACATATTTTTTGAAATATAAAAATAATATAATTCACTATTTGTTTTATCTTGTATTTCTATTAATTCTTTTATAGTTAAATCATTATTAATAACCACATTTTTATAACCAATACTATTTAAATAGTTAATAGATTTATAATTAGACAATATATGATTTTCATATAATACTACTCTATCTTTATCAATTATTTCTAATAAGCCTATATCTTCAACAATAAATTTAATATTTTTATTAAATTTATTATATATTTTATTAAATTCATATATGTCTTTATGCATAAATTTATTAACTAATATAAATATATTATATTTCTCACTTAATGAATTAATTTCTTCTATATTAAAATAAACATTAAAACCTATACTATAATTTTTTAAAGGCAATAAAAAAGTATTTATATTATACTTTTTATATATTTTTAAATCTTTATTATTTGGTAATATTATTTTTTCTTTTTGCATACTCCTAATCTATCACCTACTTCAATATATTTAACATCATACTCATCATTATTATTTAAAAAATCTATAAACTTTTCTATTTTTTGAACTAATTGCCTTAAATTTTTACTTTTAATTTTACTGCTATTACCAACAAAACCATGAAATTGTAAATTATCTATAATTATTATTCCATTTTCATTTAGATTATTCTTATATTTATTAAAAAAATTAATATTTTGAGCTTTAGCTGCATCTATAATTATTAAATCATATTTTTGTTTAATGTCAATTTTTAAAGCATCCGCATATATTAATTCTATATTTGATAGTTTACTTTTTTTTACATTTGAAATGGCTATTATATATCTTTCTTCATCTCTTTCTATACTTGTTATTTTTTTAATATTTTTATTATTAGCAAAATTAATTGTAGAATATGCTATTGCTGTTCCTATTTCTAATATACTATTAAAACTATTCTTATTAATTATATTATTTATTGTATCTATTGTTTCCTTACTCATAATAGGTACTTTATTTATAGTTCCATAAATTCTTATTTTTTCAATTAAATCTAATATGTTATCCATAATCCTTCACTTTTCAATTCATTTATCGTTTTATTGTGTTCTGCTTCTGTTTTATTAAAATAATTTTTTCCATTTTTATCAGCAACAAAATAGTAATAATCATTTTTTTCTGGTTCTATTGTTGCAATTATTGAGTCTAATGATGGATTGCATATTGGCCCGACTGGTAACTTTCCTTGCATACAAGAACTACGAGTATTATATGCATTACACTCATCAAGTTCACTCTGTTTTAAATCTCTTATATTATCATCTATCTTCTCAGCATAATAAGTAGTAGGATCACTTCCTAAAGACCAATTATCATTTAATCTATTATTAAAAACTCCTGCAATAGATTTTCTATCCTCACTACTAACACCCTCTAATTCAACAATAGATGATAATGTTAATATTTCATGAATTGTTTTACCACTTTTTTCTATTTCTCCTTTATATGATTCTAAATTATTACCCATTTCATCTAATAATTTTCTAAATATATCATCTATATCAGCTGATGTATAAAATTCATAAGTGTCTGGAAATAAATATCCTTCAAGAGGATAATAAATCTCATTATTCTTTATTTCATCACTCAAAAACCAGTAATCATCTATAAGAATATCAAGATAAGAATCATCATTTAGTTTATTTAATATTTCATCAGAAGTTATATTAAACTTTTCAGTTATATTTTTAATAAAGTGTCTCATATTTTTGCCTTCAATAAAAGTTACGCTAATAGTATCAGCAAGATTAACACTACCTTTTTCAAGCATAGATATTATTTCTTCTATAGTATAATTAGTTTTTAATACATAGTTGCCATATTCTAATTGATTTGTTGGCTCATTTAATTTTATATATATCTTATATACAAAAGAAGATCTAATTAAGCCTTTTTCTTTCAACATTGTTGCTATTGAAGAATAAGAACTTCCCTCTTCTATATATATATTAATAGATTTACCCTCTTTACTTACTGAAGATATTAAAAAAAGGTAAGTGCTAATTAAAGATGTAATCATTAATATTATAAGTAAAATTATAAATAATATTATTTTTTTTATATTTAATACTTTTTTAGTCATAATAACCTTTCTATTTTTCTACTAACGAATTTAATATTTTTTCAATAAAATCAAATTCTTCTTTCATTTCCACTGGCCTAAACTTAGTCATATTTCCCTTATCACTAAGCACATATGTTGATGCATAAATTTTTAATTTGCCATCATTATCTTTTATATCATTAGTATATACAAGATAATTTACATCATTATTTGTATCTTCTATATTAAGCAATATTCTATATTCTTTTGTTTTGCCACTTGAATTTTTTAAAATAATATAATTATCCTTCACTATTTTTACTCCTATCTAAAAACCCCTGTAAAATAATAGTCGCAGCTATTTTATCTATTACTTTTTTTCTATTTTTTCTTTTAGTATTATTATTAATAAGCATCTTTTGTGCTTCAACAGTTGATAATCTTTCATCTTGTAGAAATACTTTTTTATTATATCGATCTTCTAATATTTTTTTAAATATTATTGTCTCTTCAGTTCTTTTTGAAATACTGCCATCAAGATTAAGTGGGTTTCCAAGTACAAAAGCATCTACTTTTCTATTATAAACAACAATATCAAGTTTATCTAATAGTTCATCCATATTTTTATATCTTAAAATATCTAAGGAAGTTGCAATTGTTGATGTTCTATCACTAATTGATAATCCAAGAGTATGGCTTCCATAATCAAGTCCTAAATATATCATCTTTTAATAAAACCAGTTAGAATTGTTTCTAGTATTTCTTCTCTTTCTAATCTAAGAATCCTATTTCTGCACTCTTTATAACTAGATATATATCCTGGATCCCCACTAATTAAATATGCAACTATTTGTTTTATAGAATTATAACCATTTTCTTCTAAATCATTACATATACTAATTATAATTTCTCTTATATTTTCGCTTTTAATTTCATTAGAATCCACCACAGTAGTCTCTTTTATTTCCATATGCTTCACTTCCTTTAAAATAATTCTATCAAAATTTAATTAATATAACAATAAATATGTTATAATTTTTAATAAGAGGTGATAATCTTTGATAAATTATCCAAAAATATTTAATATTGTTGATAACAAAAATGAAAAATATATAATTAAAAGTTCTTTAAATTTAGCTAAAAAGGTAAATGTTATGTTTATTATAGTAGATAGTAAAGATGATAAATATCTTTATAATGAATGTCTAAAAATACAAAAAAAATCATATTTATTTTCAAATATAAATGATTTTTATAATTATATAAAAGAAAAAAAATTTAAAAATTTAAATATTGGTTTTACTACTAGCAAAACTCATTTAATAAATAAAATGTATGAATTTTCTAATTTACTTAAATTTATAATTTACTATAAAAAACAATCTTTAATTTTAAATGATAAAATTAAAAAATATAATGAAACCCTAATAAATGAAAATGATAATACATTTATAAAAGATGCTATTAATAAATTAATAAACATTAATTGTGATGGTAAATTTATAAGAGGATGTTTAATTGATTTAGGATATAAATTAAGTGGCGAAAAAGATAATAAATCAATAAATTTATCTTTAGCCTATGAAACATTTCAAACATCAATATTAATACATGATGATATTATTGATAATGCACACTTAAGAAGAGGGAAAGATACTATTCAATCTACATATAAAAAAGAATTTAATAAATTTAAAAATAAAGATAACACCCCTGAAAATTTAGCATTATGTATTGGAGATTTAGGATTTTATTTTACAAATAAATTAATCATAAATTCATATAAAAATAATAAAAATTTTTCTAAATTATTAGATTATTATAATGATATAGTAATAAATACTATTAAAGGTGAAATATTAGATGTTTACCTACCATATGTAGAGAAAAATAATATTAAAAATAATTTAAAAGAAAATGATATTTTAGAAATATATAAATTAAAAACTGCTTATTATTCAATTATTGGACCATTTTGTCTTGGTATGATTTTAGGTAATATAAAAGATAAAATTAAATTTTCTAAAATAGAAAAAATACTTATGAATATTGGAATATCTTTTCAAATTAAAGATGATATACTTGGTATTTTTAGTAATATTAAAACTATTGGTAAATCTTCCTCATCAGATATAAAAGAATTTAAACAAACTATTTTATATTCATATATAAAAATCAATAAACCAAAATATTATACAGAATTAATTAAATATTACGGCAAAAAAGAATTAAGTGATAATGATATTAAAAATTTGCAAAATATTATAATAGAATCAGGTTCATTAGAATATGCTAATAATAAAATAGATGAATTAACAAATGTTGCTATTAACGACTTAAAAAAATTAAACATTAATTCTAATATTAAAAATATTTTATTTGGATTTATAACTTACTTAAATATTCGTGAAAAATAAAAATTGAAGAAAACTTCAATTTTTTTATGCTTTTCCTTTAGTAATATTTCTATTTTGATAATCAAGCAATGCCTTATCAAATTCTTTTTCATCAAAATCTGGAAAACAAGTACTTGTAAAATATAATTCTGAATAGCTAATACTATATAGCATAAAATTACTTATTCTAATTTCACCACTAGTTCTAATTAATAAGTCAATTGCTGGTAAATCATTATATAAATATTTATAAAATGTTTCAGTATTTATATTATTTACATCTAATGAACCATCTTTGACTAATAAAGCAATTTTTTTACATGCATCTACTATTTCAGATTGACCACCATAATTTAAACAAATATTAAATATTCCCTTTTTACAGTCTTTAGTATTTTCTTCTATTCTTTTCATAATATTATAAACCTTATCACTAAGAGGTTCTTTCCTACCCGAAAAAACAACTTTAATATCATTTTTTAAAAAAAAATTTTCATCACTCTTAAATGCTTTAACAAATAAATCCATTAAATAATTTACTTCTTCTTTTGATCTTTTAAAGTTTTCAGTTGAAAAAGCAAATACACTTAAATATTTAATACCTCGATTTAATATATAAAAGGCTATTTTCTTTAATCTTTTATATCCAGCTAAATGTCCATCAGTTCTTTTCAATCCTTGCCTTGTAGCCCATCTACCATTACCATCCATAATTATTCCAACATGAACAGGTAAATCATTTTTCATATATAATTCTCCAATCTAAAATACTTCTTCTATTTCATTATACTAAAAATATGGTATATTTAATATATTTTTTAATTTTATTTACACATTTTATTATATTTGTAGTATAATCTACTAGAAATAGGTGGTGAATGATATGCTAGATAGAATAGAAAAATTGATTGAAGAAAAAAAATATACAAAAATTAAAGCATTACTTAGTAATATGAATGAATTTGATATAGCTTTAATACTTGAAGAATTGCCGCATAATGAATTAATAAAAATATTTAGACTATTACCTAAAGATATTGCTGCTGATGTATTTGCATATTTAGAAACAGATACTGAAAGACAAGTTATATCTTCACTATCAGATTCTGAGGCAGTTAGTATATTAAATGATATGTATTCAGACGATGCCACAGATTTAATTGACGAAATGCCAGCTAATGTTGTAAATAAGCTTTTAAGTAAAGTTAATCCACAAACTAGGCATAATATAAATCAACTGCTTAAATATGAAGATAATTCAGCAGGTAGTATTATGAGTGTTGA
This sequence comes from uncultured Bacilli bacterium, assembly GCA_944358375.1. Next base: position 82,703 of record CALVQT010000002.1, on the reverse strand, counting down.
ATATTTAGATTTTAAAGAATATAATTCTATTAAAGATGCACTAAAAAAAATAAAAAAAGAATATGATGATAAAGAAATTATAGACACTTGTTATATTACAGATAAAAAGAGAAAATTAGTTGGCGAAATTAAATTAAAAGATTTAGTTATAAATGATGAAAATACTCCATTAAATGAAATAATGAATACAGATATTAATTTTGTAAATACTTCAACCGATCAAGAAGAAGTTGCTAGAATTATAAAAGATTATGATCTTACTAGTATAGCTGTAGTAGACTCTGAAAATAAATTAGTAGGTATTATTACTATTGATGATATTATGGATATTTTAGAAGATGAGACAACTGAAGATATAGAAAAAATGGCGGCTATTACTCCCACAGAAAAATCTTATTTAAAACTATCGGTATTTGATTTATTTAAAAGTAGAATTCCTTGGTTACTAATATTAATGATAAGCGCTGCTTTTACTGGAAAAATAATAGAACATTACGAACTTGCACTTAGTTCATATGTAATATTAACATCATTTATACCAATGCTTATGAATACTGGTGGAAATGCAGGTGGGCAATCATCTGCTACTATTATACGTGCATTATCATTAGATGATATCAAATTTAAAGATATATTAAAAGTAATATTTAAAGAATTTAGAGTATCTATATTAGTAGGCATTACTCTTTCGATAGTAAGTTTTTTAAAACTAGTATTTATTGATAATATTAGCCTATCTATATCATTTGTAGTAAGTTTATCATTAATAATAACTGTATGTGCTGCCAAAATAATAGGATCTTCACTTCCAATACTTGCTAAAAAATTAGGCCTTGATCCTACTGTAATTGCAAATCCATTTATTACAACACTAGTAGATGCTATTACTTTATTTGTATACTTTAATATTGCTTCTTCTATTTTAAATATAATATAAAAAATTGTATAATTCATATACAATTTTTTATCTTGCATAATTTCTATTAAATACTTCTGAATATTGTTGAGAAATATCAACTGAACCAATTTTATTTTGTAATTTTCTAATATGTTCTTGAAGTTGTTTTAAATGCTTATCACTTTTTCTTGATTTAGCATTAAGAATTGCTCTTTGAAACATATTTGAATTAAGCATATTGGCCTGTAGTAATGCATGTTCTTGCATTGCTTCTTGTTGTGCGACTTTAACTTCCTCTTGTTCTCTAATTAAATATTTTTTATCTTCAACCATATCATTAATTTGATTTAATTCTTTAAAATATTTTTCAAATTTTCTATTCATCTTATTAACATACATTGAGGTATTTAATCCAACTATTCTTGATTGATGATTTCTAAGTCTTCCTTGTTTATTTTTTAGTCTATTTATTTGTGATAAAGTTTTCTTTATTCTAATACTATTTTTTAACTTACCACTAATAGTTCTACCATTATTACTATTAAGTACATCTACTTTTCTATATAATCTATTTAGTTGATTATCAATTATATTCATTTGTTGTTCATTACTTTGTGCAGCTTGTTTAAATAAATTATTAGATACTTGTTCCACTTTATTACTAGCAGTATTATTAAAATATTGAGATACATTATTTAAACCAAATCCATTAACACTTCTTTGATAACTATCTCTTTCGGTTGTAAGATTTGTAATTAAATTATTTATTGAATTTCGTTCACTTGCAAATTCTGGCAAACCAGCTATATCATTTAAAATTTTTTTATAATTATTTATAAGTTCAGTATATTTATCAATAACACTTTGATGTTGATTGGATATAATAGATTTAGTTTTAAATTCATTTAATTCTTTTGAATATAATAATCTTTCTAATTGAGTTTGATTGAAAACAGTAGTATCTTTATTATAATTTGTAATTCCAATATTAATACATATACTTATAATAATATTGTCAGGAATGTCATGTGGTATTACTCCTAAATTTATTAATTGATCTATTTTCATTGTTATGCCTCTAAATCATTTATTATTGTTTCAATTTCACTATTTACATACTGAAGTTCATCAGAACTAGTAATACTTTCTAAAGAAAAACTATTTTCCCCTTCATTCAATATAGAAGCAAATATTGTATTTTCATTACCAGAAAGAGCATATATTATAAATGTTTTATTATATAAATTTTCATCTAAAATATCATATACTTTAATTTCAACACTTTCTCCTCTTTCAGTAGTAACATTTAATATATTTTTGTCTACCATATGCATATCCTCCTAGAATAATTCTAGCACAAAAAATATTTTATAGCAATTTATTATGTTTTACTTTACAATATATTATTCTTTATCATCTTCATAAAAGAACACTTATCATATTCTTTCTTTTCAATTAAATCTACTTATGAATCAGTTAATCATATTCTTTTTTTAATTTATCTCCTTCTTCTTTAGATAATTTATCATCTTCTTTTCTTCTATTCGCCATTTTCCCCTCCATATAAATCTACTTATATTACACAATAATTTAAATTTTCTTCTATATAATTTAAAATATTTTACAAAATTTCTATTTCAATGCTTTTTAAATATGATTTGAATTCTATGTTACATAATCTTTTTATATTTTAAACTTGATTACCAATATTTTTATTAAAATAAAAAAAGATTTAAAATTAATATGAATTAATAAAACATATTAATTAAAATCTTTTATATTATATTAAATATGATAGTATAATTTTTTCTATTGATATAAATATTTTTTCGATAAAATCATTTTCGCTATTTTATCATCTAATTCATGTAATTCTCTTCCTCTTTCTCTTAATGATTCGAAGCGACGATAGAGCAATTCAAAATCTTTAATATATTTTTCATCTTTTGTTTCTAAATAAGCAGCATATAATTTTTTTACTGATGCTCCTCTAACAAAACGAGCAAAAAGATAAATATACTCTGCATCCCTTGTTTCAATAATAGCATCTTCTAATTTTTCTATTGGTGCTCCTTCAACTAAACGAGCAAAATAATAAATATGTTCTGCATCTTTACATTCAATAATAGCATCTGCTAATTTATTTATTGGTGCGCCTTTAATATTACGGGCAAAATAATAAATATGTTCTGCACTCTTAGTTTCAATAACTGCATTTGCTAATAAATCTATCGGCGCATTTTCAATATTAAAAGCAAATTTACAAATATATTCCGCAAGAAAATCTGCTCTATATTTTCTAGATTTAATTAAGCCAATAGCTAATTTTTCTATTGGTGCGCCTTTAATATTACGGGCAAACTCATAAATATATTCCAAATCTTGTGATTCAATAACTCCATCAACTAGTTTGTCTATTGAAAAATCTTTAAATTTACATGCACAATTATAAATAACTTCACCATTTTTAGTTTCAATAATAGCATTTATTAATTCATTTATAGGTGCACCTTTAACATCACAAGCAAATTTATAAATCCACTCTGCATCTCCTGTTTCAATGATGATTTTTGCTAATTTTGATATAGCTATACCATTTTTAGCACAATAATAAATATATTTAGGTTTTTTTAATTCTGCAAGAACATTAACAATATCATTAATATTTATTATGCCTTCATTAATATAAAAATCAATTTTCTCAATTCCTTCGTTAGGCACACCCTCTATTAATGTAATTATAAGTTTTTTAAGAGTAATCGTATTTGATAATTTATTTAAACTATCATCACTTTTTTCATCTAATTTATTTAATGCTCTATCTTGTTTTATTTTTGTTAAAATACTATCACTAGTTGCAAAAAGTTTAATATATTTTTCATCTTTTGTTTCTAAAATAGCATTACATAATTTTCCTATTGGTGCACCTTCAATATCAAGTGCAAACTTATAAATATAAAAAGGATCTTTAGTTTTAATTATACCAATAGCTAATTTATTAATATTAGCGCCTTTAACATCGTGAGCAAAATTATAAATATGATGTGGCATTTGTGTCTCTATAATTCCATCTTCTAATTTATCAAGTGGATAATCTTTAAATTTGAATGCACAATCGTATATAACTTGAGCATTTTTAGTTTTAATAATAGCATCTATTAATTTATCTGTTGGTGTGTTTTTAATATCTCTAGCAAAGTAAAAAATCGCATATGCATCTTTAGTTTCAATAATAGCGTCCGTCAATCTTGAATCAAATATAATATTCTTTGCACAATAATAGATATATTTAGGATTTTTTGACTCTACAACAGCATTGACAATATCCTTCATGTCAAAGATGCCTTCTTTAAGATAAAAGTTAAGTACTTCCCAACCATTTTTTTCCATATTAGATATTATAATAATTATAAGTCTATTAAGAGGAATTGTTCTTATTAAATGCAAAAAATAATTATCACTTGTTTTATCTAATTCATTTTCAATAAATAAATTTTCATATTTTTCACAATTATTACTTATTACATTAAATCTTTCTTCATTAAATAGTTCATTTAAACTTTCAAATCTATCATCTAAAGTTCTTTCTTGTTTTATTCTAGATAAAATAGAATAATCGATTGCAAATGATTCTATATATTGTTGATTTTTAGTTTCTAAAATAGCTTTACATAATTTTCTTAATGATGAGCCATTAATATTACGTGCAAAATAATAAATATGTTCTGCATCCCCTATTTTAATAATAGCATTTTCTAATTTTTCTATTGATGCATTTTTAATATCACGGGCAAACATCAAAATATAATTTGCATCCCCCGTTTCAATAATAGCATCTGTTAATACGTCTATATTAACTCCTTCAAAATGAGTTGCAAATTTATAAATAAAATATGCGTTCTTCGTTTTAGCAATACCATTTGTTAATTTATCCATTGGTGCATTTTTAAATTCAAGAGCAAATGTATAAATATCTTTAGCATCCCCTGTTTCAATAATTCCATCTACTAATTTATCAAATGAGGCATATGGAATATTTTGAGCAAATTTTAAAATATATTCTGCATTCTTTGTTTTAGCGATACCATCTGTTAATTTATCAAATAACATATTCATTCTACTATTATAAATATTTTTATTATGTTCTTCACTATTTTTCATTTGATTAATGACTTTACTTAAATTATTAATTAAAGCGTTAAAATGTATTCTAAAACTTGTTATATTATAATATTCTATTTCTTCACCTTGTACAGAAATTCCTGTATGAAATATTTTATTATAATTATACGCTTCAACAACAGCATCCATTAATTTATATATTTTTTCCCTAAGATATTTATTATTTATATCCTTATTACAATAAACATAAATAGTATTTATTAATTCATTAAATAATCTTCTCGTTTCTTCATCTTCAAAATTAATTTCATCCAAAGATTTACATCGATAAAGATAATCACTTAAGTCAAATATTGTTTGAATTTGTTCATTATTAGGTCTTGTCACTCTTATTAATTTTTTTTCTTCATAAAAATGAAGTTTATATGAAAAATCATAAATATATTCAGCATTTTGCATTTTTGCAACACCATCGACTATTTTATCCATGATTTCGATAGGTAATTCAATTGGCCCATCGAAACAAAACTTTAAAATATATTCAATATTTTGTGATTTAATAAGAAAAGCAGCGATTTTATCTAATGGTGTATTTTTAATCCAACCAAATCTATAAATATATTCAATATTTTTTGTTTCAATAATAGCATCTGCTAATTTATCTAATGGAGCACCATTAACATAGCGAGCAAAAGAATAAATAAGATTTGGATCTTGAGTTGCTATAAGATCATTAATAATATCATTTAAATCAACTTTTCCTTCTTTAATTAAATAATTTACTTTTTTACCTTCATCATTAGGAATTTCTTTTATTAATTCAAATCGATATTTAAGCATAAAATATTCCCCCTAAATTTGCTATTATTATATAGCGTTATAACTCAAAAATCAAGGAAAACTGAGGGATTAAATTTTTATAAAATGTGAGTACTAATCAAAAATTAATTTAAAATTTAATAACATTATGCATTTAATAATTATATATTTATCTTTCACCCTCTTCCAACATAGTGATAATACTAATTCCATAACCTATCTTAACATTATCAACTAATACATTGGTTACTGCTCCAATTAACCTGTCATTTTGTATAATAGGAGAACCACTCATTCCTTGTACAATACCGCCAGTTTTATCAATTAAATCTTTATCTACTATTTCAAAACTAAATGCTTTTTGTGTATCTTTTTTATTATTATATTTTTCTAATATATTTATTTTATATTTATTTATATTATTATTTTTAGTAACTGTTAAAATATATGCATCACCTTTTTTAATATCTGAGAAATTAGAAATTTCCATTAAATCCTTATTTGGAAGTATACCTATATACTTGCCAAATATACCTTTATTTGTATTTTTATTTATGCTTCCAATAACATCATCATATAATATATTTGCATTTTTAGAGCCAACATATCCATTTCTACTTTTATTAATACTTGTTACTTTACTCATTAATATATTACCATCTTTAATTTCAACTCTTTTATCTGTTTCATTAAATAAGATTTCATGACCTAAAGCGCCATATATTTTACTAATTGGATCTATATATGTTAATGTTCCTAAACCAATAATAGAATCTTTTACATAAAGCCCTGTTTTATATAAATCATTATCTTTTTCTAATTTTAAATATGTATCTATTTCTTTACCATTTCTTATTAATTTTACATTTACTTCCTCATTATCTAAAACGCTTTTATCAACCACATCAATGAGTTCATCTAAAGAACTAACTTCTATATCATTAATTTTAATAATTCTATCTCCTACTTTTATATTTTCTTTAGCAATATATTCATCATTAACTTTATAAAAACCAACAACCACCAAGCCATCAGTATTAATATTTATACCTATACTTTCTCCTCCTGGAATTACATTTTTAGAATATGCTAATATATTTATAGGCAAAAATAAAATAATAAAGCCAATAACTATCATTTTTTTCATGATATTCACCTCTTTATTATTTTAATCACTTATAGTATTTTAATATAACCAATATTTACATTTCCAATATTTACTATTCTTCCACTTCAAAATCAACTATTTTTCCGCTTTCTTCAACTAATTTATTAACTGTCTTACTAGCAGAATTTAATTTATCTTCACAAAATTCAATTAATTTCATTGCTTGTGAATACTCGCTTATAGATTTATCTAAATCTAAATCGCCACTTTCTAATTCATTAATTATCTTTTCTAATGCTTTAACAGCATCTTCAAATTTCATATCTTTCTTATCAATTTTTTCACTCATTTTTACTTACTCCTTTTACATTAGCAAGAATATTACCATTTTTTACCAAAATATTAATATTATCATTATCATTTATATTATTTATATCTTTTATTACTTTATTATCCTTATATACGATTGAATACCCTTTATTAAGAACATTAATTGGATTTAATAGTTCTAATTTTATCTTAATGGTATTTATATTCTTAATATGATTATCAAGTAATATATTTGGATTTTTAATTATATGATTTGTTTTTATTAAATCAAATTTGTGATAAGATAATTCTATTTTATTTTTTAGTGCATTAACTAATTTATCATATAATAAATCTATTTTTTGTTCTTGCATTTCATATAACTTAATTGGATTATTCAATATATAATTTGTTTTATATAAATTTAATTGTTGTATAAATTTATTTAATTTATTATTAATAGATATATTTATTTTATCATATGAATTTTTAAAATATCTCTTTACTTCATTTATATCAGGAACAGCTAATATTGCTGCACCTGTTGGAGTTGGTGCTCGCAAATCAGAAACAAAATCACTAATAGTAAAATCTATTTCATGTCCTACACCACTAATAATTGGTATTCTACTATCATAAATAGCTCTTGCTACTATTTCTTCATTAAACGCCCATAAATCTTCTATTGAGCCACCGCCTCTTCCTAATATTATAGTATCAATATCATCATATGTATTAGCAAGTTTTATCATTTTAACTATATTACTAGCCGCATTCTCTCCCTGAACAAGAGTTGGAAATAAATATATTTCAGTCATAGGAAATCTTTTATTTATTGTAGATATAATATCTCTAACAGCTGCACCACTAGGAGCAGTTATTACGCCAATTTTTCTTGGAACTCTCTTAATTTTTTTCTTATGTGATAAATCAAACAAACCTTCTTTACTTAATTTTTGTTTTAATTGTTCAAATAAAACATACAAGTTGCCAATACCATCTAATTCCATACTATCAACATATATTTGATAACTTCCTGAACTTTCATATACACTTATTCTTCCATGAACCAAAACAGCATCCCCATCTTTAGGATTAAAATTCATATTAGAGGATTTATAATTAAACATAACAGCACTTATTTTACTATTTTCATCTTTGAGTGAAAAATACAAATGCCCTCTTCCATGATATTTTAAATTGCTTATTTCTCCCTTTAAATATACATTTCTAAGTTCATAATTGGATTCAATTGTAAATTTAATAATTCTATTTATTTCACTTATTGTAATATATTCATTATTCATTTACATCCTCATTATCCCTCATTTTATCAAGTACTGCATTTATTAATTTTATTACTTTATCATCACTATATTTCTTAGCAAGTTCAATAGCTTCATTAATAACAACTACACTTGGAGTATCATAATATAACATTTCATAAGTAGCTAATCTAAGAATAGCTTTATCTGTTTTACCAAGTCTATCTAAATCCCAATTGTCTAAATACTTAGATATAGTCTTATCAATATTATCAATATTATCTGAAACACCATTAACTACATCTCTTACAAATTTATTGTCAATCTCAAGATTTTCTTTAATTACAGCGTTTAAATCATAAGATATACTATTTTTTATATAAAAATCTACTTGATATAAGATAATCATTATTTTTTCTCTACCTTCAGTTCTAGTTAATTTCATAATACGCCTCATTTCTTTTAAATCTACTAAATTATAACATTAATTATTAATAATTTAAAGCAAATAATTATTTCTTTGATTCTTTTTTATCTAATCCTTCATCAACTTGATCTTCTTCTATAAATTTTGGCTCTAGCACTACTTCTAATGTACTATTTGTATCTATTATTGTATCTTTTTTAATAGAATATGTTTTAGCATAACCATTTCCTGTATAACTAACATCTAAATTAATTAAACTAGCAAATGTTTCTATATCACTCCTAGACCATCCACTTATATCAGGCATTTTATATTCATTTGAGTTTGTTAATAAAAATATCTTATTATTAATATTTAATTTTTCAAGATTATTCGGATATTGTTTAATAATTCTATCTCCAGATCCAATAATAATAGGAATCATATTTTTAGTTTCAAGTAATTTTTTTGTATATTCTACACTTTTATTTATATAAGATCCTACATTAAAAATACTTTCTGATGTATCTTCACTTTCACCATAAATATTAAGATATGTACCTATATCTTTTACAAGTGTTTTAACAGACTGCTTTAAATATGTAGAATTTGACATTTTAGATGCTGCAACATAAACAATAATTTCAGGATCATCTCCTGGAAATAAACCAGCAAAACTTCTTACATAATTAGTAGAACCCGATAAATATCCACCATTACCCGCTATTTCAGCAGTACCAGTTTTACCTATTAAATCATATCCTTTTATATAATATCCCGTACCAGTCGATATTTTTGAACTGCCATCAACTACACCTCTCATTAAGTTTCTAATATAATCAGCAGTTTCACTACTACAAACTTGTCTTATTTCTTCTCTCTTATTTTCAACTAATATATCATTAGTTTCACTATCAACTATCTTAGATACAATATATGGTTTTATCATAACACCATCATTTGAAAGCGTAGTTAATGCTTGTAACATTTGGACAGCATTAATAGTTATTCCTTGACCATAAGAAGCTGCAGCAACTTCGGTATTATATTTAAAATTAACTACTCCATCACTCTCATTAGGTAAAGTTATTCCTGTTTTTTTACCAAATCCAAGTGCATTATAAAAATCTTTTAATTTAGCTCTTCCTAATTTTAATGCCAAAGATGAAGCCGCAACATTAGATGAGCCCATAAATCCATCATCATATGTAATTTCACCCCAACCATATCCATTCCAATCTTTAATTATCGCATCGTCTACTTTTAATTTACCACTTTTATATGTAGCATTTCCATCATAGATACCATTCTCCATTGCAGCCATAAAGCTAAATATTTTTAATGTAGAACCAGGCTCATAAGTATTTGCTACAAATGGATCATAATAAGATTTTATTTCAAGAGTATTATTATTAAAACTAGGGGTTGAAGCGACACCTAATATTTCACCAGTTTTTGCATTCATAACTGATACTGTCGCCCACTCAGGCTTAGATATTTCTAAAGTTGCTATTGCTTGTTCAGTAAACATTTGAATATTTGTATCAATAGTTAAATATATATCATTTCCTGATACTGAATCTTGTTCAACCATTGGTGCATTTGTAATTTGATAACCTTGAGTGTCACTTTGATACTCAATATACCCATCCTTTCCTGTTAACTCATCATTATAATAGGCTTCAATTCCCATTTCACCTACATAATTACCACTATCATTTGTTCTTGCATAGCCAAGAGTATAAGATAAAAAATCCCCATTAGGATAATATCTCTTTGTACTAGATATAAAATCAATACCTGGAAGATCTAAATCGCTTATTTTATCTTTTATAAGTTCAGTTATTCCCCTACCTCCTGGACCTAATTCAACTTGATATGGAGAAACTTCTATACAATTATTATCATCATCACAATTTTTCACTTTAATGTTTAAAATATTTAAAATTGATTCCTTACTCATATTAATTAAAGGGCTTAATTTTTCTGCAGTTAACTCTTTATCTACTACATGATAAGGTCTGCTCATATTTTCACTTCTTGATTCATCTAAGTACGCTATTACAGTATAACTATTAACATCTTTAGCAAGCACTTGCCCGTCATTAGAAAATATTGTTCCTCTTTTTGCATACAATGTCTTTTTAACTACATCTCTATCACTAGCAAAAGCACTTAAAGATTGACTATTAATTTTAATATTTCCACTGCCAATATATACTAACTTTATTATTATACACAAAAAAACAAAAACAACTGTCCAAATAAACAATACATTTATCTTTATTGCTTTTATTTTTTTCACATTAACACCTCTTAATCAGAAATCACTTTGATGTTATCGTTATTATACTCTAAACCAAAATTATCTGCAACTTCTAATGCATTATCTAAAGAGGCTAACTCATTTATTTTCATTTGTATACTAGCATTTAAATCTTCTTGATTTTCAATTTTACTTTTTAATCTTTGAAGTTCAGAATTAGATGATTGTATCATTGCTTCACCAATAAAACTAGTAAGAAAAATTCCTATGACAAAAAAGATAATCATAGTTATCATAAAATTCTCTCCTCTAACTTTTACATATTTTTTCTTTTTCATCTTATCCTTTCTATTACTCTTAACTTTGAACTTCTGCTTCTATTATTTTTTTCTATCTCTTCTTCACTTGGAGTAATTTTAACAATTTTTTTAGCTTTTGCTTTCAAATGTTCTGGTACTACAGGCAATTTTTTAGCACTCTCATCATCACTGCATAACTTTTTAAATACATTTGATACTATTCTATCTTCTAAAGAGTGAAAAGTAATAACAGCTAATCTACCACCTATATTTAATAAATCAAAAGCATCATTTAATGAACTTTCCAAAATATCAAGTTCATGATTTACTTCTATCCTTATTGCTTGAAATGTTTTTCTCGCAGGATGAGATTTGTTTCTATAACTAATTGGAACACTATTTTTAATTACTTCTGAAAGCTGCAAAGTTGTTTTGATTGGTCTATTTTTAATTATATTATTTACAATTGATACAGCAAACTTTTCTTCTGAAAATCTTCTTAATATATCAATTAATTTTTCTTTAGAATACTCATTAACAACATTATAAGCTGTTAATTTTTGTCTTTTATCCATTCGCATATCAAGAATAGCATCATTATGAAAGCTAAATCCTCTTTTGTCATCATCTAATTGTGGACTAGATACACCCAAATCAAATAATATACCATCAACTTTCTCGTCAATATAATTTTTCATATTTACAAAATTACTTCTTATAATTTTAAAATTATCTGCTATATTAGATAATTTATTTTGAGAAAATTCTATAGCTTCTTCATCTTGATCAAAGGCGAAAAGAAACCCCTTTTTATTCAATTTCTTTAATATTTCGCCACTATGCCCAGCATATCCAACAGTTGCATCTATATATTTTTTACCCTCTGACACATTTAAATATTTAATTACCTCATTTAACATAACACTTTTATGCTTCATAACTACTATCGAAAATATCTTCAGTTATTTCTTCTAAAGATTTTTCATTATCTTTCATATATTTATTAAATTCTTCCAAAGACCATATTTCTATACGTTCATTAACGCCAATAATTATACACTCTTTAACAATATTGGCGTAATGAACTAACGGTGAGGTAATATTAATTCGACCTTGTTTATCGAATTCAATCATGGAAGCTCCACCAATAAAAGTTCTTTCAAAAACTCTTACATTCTTTTTAGTAAATTGTAGTTTACTAATTTTTTGCATTATTTTATCCCATTCTTCTAAAGAATAAATAAATAAGCATTTGTCAAGTCCTTTAGTGATTATGAATTTATCACCCAATTCATTTCTGAATTTAGATGGAATAATTAATCTGCTTTTTTCATCAATATTATGATGATATTCGCCCATTAACATAATTCATAAACACCCCACTTTCTACCACTATGTTTCACTTCCTACCACTATATTACTATTTTTATATACTTTTGTAAATAGTTTTCTTATTAAAAAAAAAAATATGTAAAAAAAACATGTCATAATTGACATGTTTTTAAAACTTTACTTCTTGATTTTTTAAACCTAAAATCAAATAACCTAGAGAAAATGCCACTATTGCAATTACAAATAATATTGCTATATCTTCAGCACCAGTTTTTGGGTTAAATACAACATCGATAGTTTTTTCAATATCAGTTGACACTATTTTACCACCAGAAATGACATTTTGAACGGCTGGATAATAAGCACTATATATTCTACCTCTATTTGTAGTTGGAAAGAATGTTAATGCATTTAATGTAGATAATTTAACTTTAACATTTGCAATCTTAGCATCTTTCATAACTTTTATGTAAAAATTTTGAGTTGGTATTATAGAAGTAATTTCATTACCAGTTTCATCCACAATACTTGCTTTGCCTTCATTTCCCTCAATACTAAGATCTACTCTATCAAGAGAAATTAAGCTATAACTAACTGTATATGGCCCATAAACATAATAATCTTTAGTTTCTGAATAAATTTCATTTTTAGAATCAGGATAATTTATTCCTAAAGTGTTAGTAAATTGTAAATTCATATAATCTTTATATTCATCTCTATCTTTAATTAAGTATTGATATAATTTATTAAGTTCATCGCTACCTTTTAACTCATTTCCTAATTTGTTTCCATTAACATCAATGCCATCATTTGCTTTCCATATAGCATATTGAACAGTAGAATATACATAATTTTCAACTAATTCTTCCCACTCTTCATCTGTCTTAACTTCTCCATCATGTAATGCTTTAATTTCATCAAGAAGATTATTATAACTTGCATCTGCCATCATTAATGATGTGTTAATATCCAAAGTTGGATAACTATGCTCTATTATCCATAAAGCATGATTATAATCTTTATTATCTAATAATGTAGCATAATAATTATCAAATAAAATTCTTGATTTATCCAAAGTTATAGTTGCAGTTGTATCACTAGCATTTCCTGTTAAATCAGAAGCATTTATTTTATATGTTTCTAATTCAAGATTAGTGTATGTTATATTTTTAACCAAAACAGAAGCCGTTTGACCTCCCTCAACTGCATCTATTACATCTGTTGTGCTTTGACCATTTACTAATTCATACTCAATACTTGGATCAAAAATGAAACCATCTAATTTAGAAAATAAATCCCTATACTCTCCACTATTAAATAATTCGAACATAATAATTTGTTGTAATTTTTTATCATCAGTTAAATCATCACTAAAATTAAAATTAGTATAACTATACATTGGAAATTTTAAACTACCATCTAAACAATAAACAGTAAACCAACTATCGCCTAAAATTTCATCAATACTAGTACCTTGCGCATTAGGATCTAAACTTAGCATAATTTTTCTCATATAATTATGTCCTATAATATCACTTGTTCCATCACTAGATGTAAATGATATTTTACTAAAATCAAATTCATCGTCCAATATTGCTTTAACAGTTTCATCTGTTTCAGGTAATGTTTCAGGCGCTTGAGCAATAGTAGTAGCCTTAATACAAGTTAAACTGAAAACAAACATAAATAATATTAGTATACTATATACTATTTTTTTCATATTTTCATCTCCTATCTTTAAGTTAATATTAACATTTTTTTGTTTCTAATACAATATATTTTATTTAAATTTTTATATTTATGAAAGTCGGAAAGTTGAAATATTATTATCAAGAATTGAATTAAAATCACAATAACCATTTATATAATGAAAACAACTGCTACAAACATAAATACAAAAATATTGTGCTTGAACAATTTATAAATTTAACCAAATTTACTTTACTACAAGTATTTACATTTAAATTTCATATTATAATCTATTATCTTGTTTACTTACTTAAAGTATTGTAATTTGTATTTCACTATATTACTTTAACAAATAATACATATATAATTTATTTGCTGTTATAAAATTATTACTCATAAATATCACTAATAACATTTTTAAATTATTTTTGTAATGAATTATTGTTTAAGATTATTCTTATTTTACTCTTTTGCCATCTGCATTTATACGTATTTATTAAATTCATAACATAAACAATTATCACATCTAAAAACTTAACTACAAATTACAGGCTATATAATTAAGCATTCAATTCTTTTGTTTCACTTACTCATATTCACTTGCATTTTAGTTTTTTCAACATATTCTTCATCTTCGAATGATAAAAATTCAATAACATTTGCTTTTATATAGCATTAGGCAATAATACATTTGTGACATTATACTATTATTTACTCTACTTCTATAGCATTAAATAATACCTCAACATAGATAATTTAGATATTAAAAAAGATTGCTATGCAATCTTACGATAATGATAACTTTTTATCAAATGAAATTATTTCATTTTTTTCTATTCTTTTAGCAAATGTTTTTAAATTAACATGAGTATATCCTGCATTTAATAAATCATCTAATGTATCATAATAATCACTCAATTCATAATAAAAACAATTCTTATTATTATCAAAATAAATTTTATATCCTCTATATCCATAACCCATAACTCTTTGATTACCAGTTAAATTTTTATTTCTAACATCACTAGTCCAATTAGTTTTTGTTTCAAATATATCTTTTTCTTCAATTATTTCCCCATATTGATTTCTTATATATTTTTTATCAATTAATTCATCATATACATATTCATATTCAATTTGATCAGGTAATTTTGGATAATATTTTTTTAACAAATCATAATTTGTTTCTATATGTAAAAAATTATTATCACTTATATAATCATGATATTTTTGTTCATATGCATTCACATCAACAGTATAATCAGTTTTATAATAATTTGCAGCCATTTTATAATATTCATCTGAGGCA
Source organism: uncultured Bacilli bacterium (assembly GCA_944358375.1). The sequence continues at coordinate 66,881 of CALVQT010000002.1, read as the reverse complement.
TATCTCATAAAACCATAATCTGATACATATAAATGAACATGTCTATCTTCTTTATTACAACTATTCTTTTTAACACACCCGCTAATATTAACTACGCTAAGTAAAGTTAAAGCGTATAATATTAATTTATTTTTATTATTTTTTTTCATTAAATCACTCCGAATACAGAGTTATTATACTAAATGAATATATCTTTATCAAGTTCTTTTAATACAAAATAAAAAGAATTGCAATATGCAATTCTTTTTATTTGTTATTCAATGATTTCAGAAACTACACCAGCACCAACTGTTCTTCCTCCTTCACGAATTGAAAAATTAGTTCCATTTTCAATTGCAATTGGAGTAATTAGTTCAACAGTCATATCAACATTATCACCAGGCATAACCATTTCAACACCTTCTGGTAATGTAATTACACCAGTAACATCTGTAGTTCTAAAATAGAATTGAGGTCTATAGTTGCTAAAGAATGGTGTATGTCTTCCACCTTCTTCTTTAGTTAAAACATAAACACTAGCTTTAAATTTCTTATGTGGAGTAACTGATCCTGGTTTGCAAAGAACTTGTCCTCTTTCAACATCTTCTCTATTAATACCACGAAGTAATACACCAGCATTATCTCCAGCTTCAGCATAGTCTAATGATTTTCTAAACATTTCAATTCCAGTTACAACTGTCTTTCTTGTATCTTTAAGACCAACAATTTCAACTTCATCATTAAGATTCAATTTACCTCTTTCAACACGACCTGTAACAACAGTTCCACGTCCTGTAATAGTAAATACATCTTCAATACTCATTAAGAATGGTTTATCATTATCTCTTACTGGAGTATCAATCCATGAGTCAACAGCAGCCATAAGATCTTTAATAGGTTGTACCCATTTTTCATCTCCTTCAAGAGCCTTTAATGCAGATCCACGAACAACTGGAGTATTATCTCCATCAAATCCGTATTCAGTTAGTAAATCACGAACTTCCATTTCAACTAAATCTAAAAGTTCTTCGTCATCAACCATATCACATTTATTGATAAATACTACCATTTTTGGTACGCCAACTTGACGTGATAATAAGATGTGTTCACGAGTTTGAGGCATAGGTCCATCTGTTGCACTAACAACTAAGATAGCACCATCCATTTGAGCAGCACCTGTAATCATGTTTTTAACATAATCAGCATGTCCTGGACAATCAACATGAGCATAATGACGTTTGTCAGTTGTATACTCAACATGAGCAGTATTAATTGTTATACCTCTTTCTCTTTCCTCTGGAGCTTTATCGATTTGATCATATTCCATAAATTCTCCAAAATATTTAGTAATTGCAGCTGTTAATGTTGTTTTACCATGGTCAACATGTCCAATAGTACCAATATTAACATGTTCCTTAGAACGATCGAATTTTTGTTTTGCCATTTTTATTTCCTCCTTTTCTACACATATATTATATTTTATCTAATACTTGATAATAATTCAAGTATAAATAATAAAATTGGCAATTTGGCATACTAATTTTGTACGCCATGTTTTTTAATAATTTCTTCAGATATATTTCTTGGTACTTCTTCATAATGATCAAAAATCATTTGATAAGTTCCACGCCCTTGAGTATTACTTCTAAGAACTGTCATATATCCAAACATTTCTGAAAGTGGTACTTCAGCTTTTATTGAAATATCCTTACCAATACTTTCATTTCCAAGAGGTTTACCCCTTCTACTAGTTAAATCTCCCATAACTGTACCCATATATTCCTCAGGAACTCTAACTTCTACATTCATAATTGGTTCTAAAATACATGGATCACATTTATTCTTAGCTTCTTTTAATGCCATAGATGCAGCAATTTTAAATGCCATTTCATTTGAATCTACATCATGATAAGAACCATCAAATAATGTACATTTTACATCTATCATTGGGAATCCCGCAAGTACGCCACCAGCTAATGCTTCTTGAAGTCCTTTATCTACTACTGGAATATATTCTCTTGGAACAACTCCACCAACAACTTCATCAACAAATTCATAACCCTTATCTTTATTTGGTTCAAATTTAACCCATACATGTCCATATTGTCCACGACCACCAGATTGCTTAATATATTTTCCTTCACATTCAGCCGTTTTTCTTAAAGTTTCTCTATATGCAACTTGTGGTTTACCAACGTTTGCTTCAATATTAAATTCTCTTCTCATTCTATCTACTAGTACATCTAGGTGCAATTCACCCATACCAGCTATAATAGTTTGACCAGTTTCATGATCAGTTTTAGCTCTAAATGATGGATCTTCTTTAGCTAATTTTTGTAATGCTAGAGACATTTTTTCTTGATCAGCTTTTGATTTTGGCTCTATTGCAAGTTCAATAACTGGTTCAGGAAATACCATTTTTTCTAAAATAACTTGATTTTTCTCATCACATAGTGTATCTCCAGTTATAGTGTCTTTAAGACCAACAGCAGCTGCTATTTCACCAGCATATACTTCTGAAATTTCTTTTCTTTGATTTGCATGCATTTGAAGAATACGACCTATTCTTTCTTTTTCACCTTTAGTTGAATTCATAACATAACTTCCTGATTTTAATACACCTGAATAAACACGGAAGAAAGTTAAATTTCCAACAAATGGATCATTCATAACTTTAAATGCTAATGCACTAAATGGTTCACTATCACTTGCATGTCTTACAACTGGATTGTCATTCAAATCAATTCCATTAATTGCTTCAATATCAATTGGAGATGGTAAATAATCAATAACAGCATCCATTAATGTACGAGTACCTTTATTTCCTAAAGCATCTGCACATAATACAGGGAAAAATTTAACAGCCAATGTAGCCTTTCTAATTGTTGACTTTAACAATTCAACAGAAATCTCACTTCCTTCTAAATATGCTTCCATTAATTCATCTGAGAAATCTGCAACAGCCTCTATTAATTTTCCTCTATATTTTTCTACTTTTGATACTAAATCACTTGGTATTTCAATTTCGCTAACTTCTTGAGCAGCATTACCAGAATAACTATAAGCTTTCATAGTAACTAAATCAACATATCCTGTAAAATGATCCTCACAACCAATTGGATAAACTATTGGATATGCATTTTCTGCTAGTCTATTATGTATTGAATCAAGAGAATATTCAAAATCAGCTCCCATTTTTTCCATTTTATTAGCGCAAATCATTCTTGGAACCATATAATCATTTGCTTGTTTCCAAACTTGCTCAGTTTGAGTTTCTGTTCCTGCTTGAGCATCTATTAAAGCAACAGCACCGTCTAGAACTCTCAAACTACGTGCAACTTCGATTGTAAAGTCTACATGCCCTGGAGTATCAATAATATTAAATCTATATCCATTCCAGTGTACAGTAGTTGCAGCACTAGTAATAGTTATACCTCTTTCTTTTTCTTGTTCCATCCAATCCATCTGAGACTCACCATCATGAGTTTCGCCAATTTTATAAATGTTTCCACCTAAATACAAAATACGTTCAGTAGTAGTTGTCTTACCGGCATCAATATGAGCCATAATACCTATATTACGTATTTTTTCTAATGATACATCACGTGCCATAAGTGTTCTCCCTTCTTACCATCTATAATGTGCATAAGCCTTATTAGCTTCTGCCATTTTATGAGTATCTTCACGTTTTTTAACTGCTCCACCTACACCATTTGATGCATCTATGATTTCAGCAGCTAGATTTTCAGCCATTCCTTTACCATTTCTATTTTTAGCATATTGAATTAACCATCTTAAAGTTAAAGCATTTGCTCTATCTTCTCTTACTTCCATTGGTACTGAATAATTACTTCCACCAATTCTTCTACTTTTAATTTCTAAAGCTGGTTTGATATTTTCAAAAGCTACATTTAGAACTTCTAAAGGATCTTTATTTGTTTTTTCTTTAACTATATCAAGAGCATTATATAATATCTTTTGAGCAGTTCCTTTTTTACCATCTAACATAATTCCATTAATTAACTTAGTAATCATTTTAGAATTATATATTGGATCTGCTAAAACATCTCTTTTAATTGCTTGCTTTTTACGCATGTTATTTTCTCCTTTCTCTAATTATTTATTTATTTTTAGGTTTTTTAGTTCCATATTTACTTCTACCTTGTCTTCTTTTATCAATACCAGCAGTATCTAAAGTACCACGAACAATATGATAACGAACACCAATTAAATCTTTAACACGACCACCACGAATTAATACAACGCTGTGCTCTTGTAAATTGTGTCCTTCTCCACCAATATAGCAAGTAACTTCGTAACCATTACTTAATCTAACTTTAGCTATTTTTCTTAAAGCTGAATTTGGTTTTTTTGGAGTCTTTGTAGAAACACGTGTACAAACACCTCTTTTTTGTGGTGAACAATTATTAGTTTTTACTTTATCTTTAGAATTGTAACCAATATTTAATACTGGACTTTTACTTTTCTTAGTTTTAACTTTTCTTCCATTTCTAACTAATTGATTAATTGTAGCCATTTAAATTCTCCTTTCTAATACACATTTCCAGGCGTATCAAGTTTTCCATTTTATAAGGTCTTCTCGAATGAGAAAACCCAAAATCTATTAAATTTTAACATTAAATTTTATTATTGTCAATCATTTTTTACTTTTATAAGTCAATTTCACCTTTATTTTTAAATTGTATGATAATTGGTGTTCCACTAAAGTCTATATTTTGTCTTATTTTATTTTCTAAATATCTATAATAGCTAAAATGTACTAACGTTTTAGAATTAACTTCTATATCAAATCTTGGTGGTTTTATACTTGACTGATGTGCAAAATATACCTTTAATTTTCTACCCTTATAAGATGCAGGAGGTGTTTCCATAAATGCATCTCTTATAATATCATTTATAATACTTGTTTTAACTTCTTTAATGGAATTGCTATACGACAATAATACTTCTGGCATAAGAGTATGAATCCTTTTCTTAGTTTTAGCGCTTAAAAATACTATTTTAGCAAAACTCATAAATTGAAAATTATATTTAATTGATTCTTTCCATTCTTTAATACCTTCTTCTGAATTATCAATAGTGTCCCATTTGTTTACCACTATTACTACTGGTTTTCCTGCTTCAAGAGCATAACCAGCTATATGTTTATCATGTTCCACTATTCCAGTACTCGCATCTAATATTAATAAACAAACATCACTTCTATCTATGGCTTTCATACTTCTTAATAAGCTATATTTTTCTATTGATTCAAATATTTTACCTTTTTTGCGAAGTCCTGCTGTATCTATTAATGTATATTCTTCTTTATTATATGTAAATTTCGTATCTATTGCATCACGTGTAGTTCCAGCAACATTACTAACTATAACTCTATCTTCATTTAACAACGCATTAACAAGGCTACTTTTTCCAGTATTTGGTCTTCCTATAACTGAGATTTTAATATTATTATCATCATCTTCATAACCTTCTTGATAATCATCAGTTGCAGCTTTTAATAAATCATTAACTCCTATTCCATGCTCTGCAGATATTGGAATATATTCATTAAATCCAAGTGAATAAAATTCATATAAATTATCATTTGCGGCTTTATTATCTATTTTATTAATTGCTACAATAACTTTTTTATTTTGACGTTTTAACATATCTCTAATTAAATTGTCGGAAGTTGTAATTCCATCTTTACCATCAACAACAAAAATAATGGTATCTGCTTCTTGTATTCCTATTTCAACCTGTATTCTAATTTCTTCATTAAAATCTCCATCACTTAAATCAATTCCACCAGTATCAATTAAATAAAAAGGCTTGTCATTAAACATTGCTTTACCATATATTCTATCTCTTGTAACTCCAGGAACATCTTCAATAATAGCAACTTTTCTACCTACTATTCTATTAAACAATGTACTTTTTCCTGTATTAGGTCTACCAACTAAGCATATTGTTTGCTTTGCCATTACTCCTCACCTCGCGTTAATTATACTAAAAATTATATTATTTTTCTATATATTAATATTAAAGATTGCCAATTTTTATATAAAAATCATCAATTTCGCTTGTTATTTCATCTTGAAAATAATATATATTGTCAAACCCACATACTCCATCCAAATTATCAGAAGTAAATAAAATGTTTAATTTATTATTAGTCATTTGTTTTAAATTATATATTATTTTATTAACTATTTCTAATTGATAATCATTAGGACATACACTACCACACTCTTCACTGCTACAAACAGTTTCTATCCTAAAATTAATTTTTATTAAATAATTTTTATTATTAAAATTACGTATATTTACATCTTTAGGATATATAATATCAAATTTTTCATTATTTGATATCATATTATTTCCATCTTTATCATAAGGAATAATGCTACTATAAATATTAAATACATTTCCGTATGTATAATTGTTATCAATTATAATTTTATTTAACATATCATTTATTTGAGATTGTAATATATTTATACTTTCTCTTAAATAAGATTTTTCTATATCACTATTTGTATAATATTCAAATTCTCTATCTAAATTATTACTAGTTTTATATCTTATTTTATATAATTTATTATATTTTACACAAAATCCCATAAATGTATTAAGACATATTTTATCACTATCAACTAGTTCATATTCACCAAAATACTCTTCAAGTAACTCCTCTTCACTATTATTTGATAATTTTTGAAAAAAACCTAAAATTGATCCATCACTACCTACTAATATCAGTATTGCTAATATTATAAATAATCCCATGACTGTTTGAGGACTAACTCTATCCGAATTATAAATTTGCATTTCGTCTTTATTTTTATTATTCTTCTTTTGTTTCATTATCATTTAATACCTCTTCTAAAATGATTTTTTTAGCTTTCTTCCATACTTCTATAAGGCCCTTATAAGATAATACATTCTCTACATCTAATATGGGAACCCAAATAGTTTTATGAAATTCATTACTATCATTCAAACTTATTCCATTATCTAATGCTATAAACATATAACTTTCACATTTTTCATTTGTTGGCGTCATATATTCTTCTTTAAATGGTTTATATTTTTCTAATACTTTTGGCGTTCTTTTAGTTTCTTCTTCAGTCTCTCTAATTGCGCACTCAAGTATAGTTTCTCCTTCTTCTAAATGACCTTTCGGAAATGAATAATCGTCATATTCATTCCTATAAACAACTGCCACTGTTTTATTTTTTTTATTAATTAAATAACAACCAGCTTTTAATGTACACATATTATTCACCATATATATTTTATCATAAAAAAAATAGATTTCTCTATTTTTTTTAATTCTAATCCATTTTTAAATTCATAACTTACTTTATAATAAAATGAATATGTTAAACATTTTATTATCACAATTAGGCATTTCACTATTTAGTGCTGCCCACAATTTAAACAATATTTAAAAATAAAGTTTGCATCTTGCTTTTTATTATTTATTGTTAAATATTTTAATCTATATTTGCATTATTATTTAGTTATATTTTTTATTAGTTTTTTCAAATATTCAGCACTAATAAATCCTAAAATTGAATAAACATTGTCAAAAATGCAAAATACTTTTAATATATTTATTTTAACCTATATGACAAATTTTTACCTTGTCTAATTCTTTGGTATTGTTCTGCTAATACACTTCTTGTATAATATACAGCCCCACTTAAATCAATTTCATGATCTAAAAATTCATACTTTCTCTTATTGTTTTCCCATACTTGTTGATGATTTATAATAAAATTATGGTTTAAATAATATGCATTTAAAGAACTCACATCAGTAATTCCTCCAACTTCTCTAACCATTTTTTCAAAATAATATGAAAATTTATCAAGATCATAACTTCCACCATGTAATTGATAAACATCATAAAAATCTTTAGCCCTAGTATTTATTTTACCATCATCATAACTTTTAGTAATAGCAATAACATATAATTTTTCAGCCAAAGTTTCTTCCATTGAAGCGACTGTTATTTCATATTCTTCATCATTTGTAAAAATTTTAGGAACCACCTTTTTTACTTTTTCATAAATACATGGGTGGTTTTCTCTATAATCAATTCCTATAGAATGGTTTGTTCTTCCAAAAGTTGTCGAAACTGGTATTTTAATAATACCTGAATTAGTGCGTACAACTTTATTTCTTAATGTATAATCAATGTCATTTTCTTTTTCCTTTTTTCCCAATGCTGAAATTAATAATTGTATTGGTACATGATGATCTGTTGTACTAGTAAGATCAATATCAGTAATAGGTCTAACAAGTTTATTTAAATGTACAAATTGAGCAAAACTTCCCTTAACAATTAAATTACCTTCATGATCAGTTTTACTTAAACGAGATAATAAATTTCTAGAAAAAAATGTATTATAAGTATTCTGAATACTTATGTCGAGTCTACTTGACTCTTTCTTTAAATATGCTCTTAACATATCATCATTTCTAAAATTATTCATAACCATTAACCCCCATAATTTATTGGCATAATTATACCACATTATTCACAAAAAAGCAAATAATTCATTAAATATTTAATTTCCAAATAAAAAAAGAATCAAACAATGATTCTTTTATATCACATAGCAGAATATCCACCATCAATATATAGTTGAGCACCTGTTACGAATTTAGCTTCATCACTTGCTAAATATAAACACCCATAAGCAACATCAATTGGTTCTCCAGCATGACCTATTGGATGTTTTTCACTCATTAGTTTTTCATATGCTGGCAAACCTCCATCCATTCTGGAACCTAACTCTTTAACAAGTGGAGTCATTATTGTTCCTGGATGAATAGAATTTACTCTAATATTATTTTTTGCATAACTAATAGCATCTTGTCTAGTCATAGCAAATACTGCTCCTTTAGCTGCATGATATGGAGTTAACTCATGTGAACCTAGTGTTCCATAAATACTTGATAAATTTACAATACTACCACTTTGATTCTTTAACATATAAGAAACTGCATATTTAGTACAATAAAATATTCCTTTTACATCAACATTAAATACTTGATCCCACTCTGCACTAGTTAACTCATGAGTTTTTTTATCTACTCCAGTTATTCCAGCATTATTAATTAAAATATCAATTTTACCGAATGTTTGTGCTACTTCATCAATAGCTTGCTTCACATTCTCTTCATTTGAAACATCAACTTTCCAAAACTTTGCTACCCCTCCATTAGTAGTAATATCATTAACTGTTTGCATGCCATTTTGTTCGTTAATTTCAAATACTGCAACTGAACATCCTTCTTTAGCAAAAAGAATACTTGTTTCTCTTCCCATCCCAGCTCCAGCGCCAGTTACAATAGCAACTTTATTTTTTAATCTATCCATAATATTTCATCTCCTATCTTTCTATATATATTATATCACACATTTAAAAAGTTATCTATTTTAAAATATTTAATATTATTTAATAAATCTATTCCATTGATAATTATTACCCGATTTTACACTTTCGTATGTATCTTCTAATACTTTATTAATTAACACTACTTTGTTATAAATACCTGATCCTTCATCATAGCATCCAACTGGCTTATATGCTCTAAACATAATGTCTTCAAATGTGGATGATATATCTTCATCACGATTAGTTTGTGCATAACTATTAATGAAATTAGCATTATATTTATTATTTATTTGTTATATACTTTGCTGTTATCAAATGTGCCATAAACAAATCCATCTTCATTATAATTTGACCAATCTTTAAAAGGATCATTTGGATAATTCTTAATTTCTACATATGATTGAATATAATGCATAATTTCATGATGAATTGTTCTTTGTATAAAATTATTTGTTGTCAATATTATTTTTATATTGTATAAAAGATTTCTATCAGTCAGCCCAGCAAAAGAATTATCACTAACTTTATCAATTAATAAAATAGTTAAAGCCATATCATTATCTTTCATTTCTTTGAAAAAATTATTAGGATATAATTTAAGTGCTGATTCTAAACTATTTAATTGTTCATTAATTATATAATCGTCTGTTAAATAACTTATTTTTTTATTACTTATATAATATGTAAATTCATTAGCATATTTAATAGTAATTGAATATTTATTTTGTAATTCATTTCTTTTTATATTATTTAGTTGAGATTGTGTATATATTTTTTTTCTGGACTATCAACTTCTTCTATATTATCATTTTTTTATTTTCTTCTTTAATTTCTTCTTTTTCTAATGTATCAGATATATTATTTTCAATTATATTACTTTCATTGTTTTGATTATTATTTTCAATTATATCATTTTTTGTTATCTTGATTGTTATTTTCAGTACTTTCTATAATTTCATTTTTATCATTTATTATTGTACCTTTGTTATTATCATCAATATTATTGTCATTTTCACCACTTATTAGATAATTTTTTATATAATAATTTTCACTTAATATTTGTTTATTAAAAAATACAATGTAAATACTAAAAATAATAATTATAAACGTCATTAATATTTTTAATATTCTTTTTGTTTTCATCATCTACTCCTTATCTACTCTTTAAATTATCATATAATAAAAATAAATAAATGTACATAAAAAATTTATTTAAATTAAATTTATTTACTATAATATGCTTTTTTCTTTACTAAAATTATATTTATAATATAAAATAAGTTTTGAATATTTTATTTTTACATTCATTTATAACATTTAACTATTTTTGTGATTTCACAGTAAACAATCTTAGCACTTTTTTAATTTTACTAATTTTTTAGTTTTAGAATGTTTATTTAACAATCAAATAGTTTCTGTATTTAATAATTCTAAATATTTTTTTCTAATATTATTAATATTGTAAATAGAAAAAATCAATATATCAATTTTAATAATCAATTTTCGAGTATGTCTTAACAATAATTTATAATCTTAATTAAATTTTTAAAATATTTTTCCAAATTATTGAAACTATTAATTATTAATGTTTGATAAAAATTTGTTATTTTTTATTTATTACTTTTATTTACACTTAAAATGATTCCAATACTTATCATACTTGTAAGCAAACTTGATCCACCATAAGATAAGAATGGGAGTGTAACTCCCCTTACAAGTTTTTTGGTAAACAAAAATGATGGTTGCAAGTTTTTTGGTAAACAAAAGTTTTTAAAAAAAAATCACCTTAAATATGATGTTAATTCTGGAAACTTAAAGTACAATTTAATATTATTATCATTATCAATTTCTACTTTTTCTACTAAATTAACTATCAATTCTCTACTCGGTTTTTTCGTTTTAAGAAATGACCTTACTGCAGTTTTACAACTTTCAAAATCAAATCTCTTAATTGCCATCACAACTTTTTCTTTTCGTTCTAACAACTCTTTTTTCTTGGCAGAAGATATTTCTAATTTTTCATTATAATTACTTAACAAACTATCAAAAGTTTTTTCTGGTATTTTGTTACCTACTTTATCAATATAAATTTGCTCGATCAAAGTATCATATTTACTTATTTCTTTAGTTAAAATATCAATTTGTTTTTGAATTTTTGTTATCTCTGATTCTAATAATTTATTAGCATCATATGTAAGTTTTTTATTATTATATTCTTTCAAATAAGAGTCACAAATTTTATTAATTATTTTAATTAAATCTTCCTCTAATAAATTATAATTTACACGATGGATTTTACAAACACCATATTTTCCTTTTTTACTATACCCATTACATTGAGTATAATGTGAATTACTTTTTTTACATTTTTTCTTCAAAATACTTATATTATGACCACATTCTTTACATTTTAATAAACCCGTAAACAAATATTTTTCTTTTTGTTCTCTTTGCTTTCGCAAACTTTTTGAAGAAATTAATTTACCAACAAGTTCAAATGTTTCCTTATCAATAATGGGTTCATGCGTTCCTTCTACAATTATATATTCTTCTTTTTTTGTAGCCCTTATTCTTTTTGAATTATATCTAACTTTATTATAAGTATTTTGTACCATATTTCCTATATACATTTCACTTGTTAATATATTTCTAATTGTTTGTGGTCGCCATATTCCAAATCCATCATTATCTGTAATTAAAGCTCCTCTAGATTCTTTCTTATAGACTATTGGTATTGAAACTTTATCTTCAGTTAGTACTGATGCTATTTTATAACAGCTATTTCCAAGAGACGCCATTTCAAACATTCTTTTAACTACAAGTGATGCAACAGGATCTATTATTAATTTGTGATGATTGGCAGGATCTTTTAAATAGCCATATTTAGGATAAGTTCCTATATACTCTCCATTTTTTTGTTTTGCAGTAAGAGATGATTTAACTTTTTTTGATACATCTCTTAGTGTAAAATCATTAAATGTCAAACGCATAGACAACATATTATCTCCAAAAAGAGAATCATACCCATCATTAATTGCAATATACCTAATATTGTTATCAATAAAATATTCTTCTATATATCTGCCTGTTTGATATAGTTCACGACCTAAACGAGATAAATCTTTTGTTATTACACAATTTATAACACCATTTTCTATGTCTTTTATCATTTCTTTAAAACCAGGTCTATCAAAGTTTCCTCCTGAAAAGCCATCATCAATATATTCTTTTATAACTTCCAAACTTTGAAATTTAGCAAAAGATTCTATAATCATTCTTTGACTAGCAATTGATGAACTTTCATCTTTTTTTAATTCATCTTCTTTTGATAATCTTAAATATCTTCCACACTTATATTTTCTCATAACTCTTCTATCCTCCTTCATTTAGTTATGAGAGTTTTGTGCTATATAAATTATAGCATGATTTAATTATATTTTTTACCAAAATCTCATAACTTTTATATTATTTTATATATTTAATTCTTTTAAATTTAATAAGAATAACTCTTCTATTATTTCTTTTAATTTTTTGCCTTCTTCATTAAAACTATACTCAATATTAAAATGTGAATCATTTTTAAGTTGATTTATCATATTATTTTCCCCTCGATAAAACTTATTTTATAATAAAAAAAATATGCAAAAAAAGAATCTAAAAATTTAGACTCTTTTTCATTACATTTTACTTTCTTGCAAATCTTTTTTTATCTAATAACATAAAAAAACTGTTTTAATATTAATAAATATTTTATAGTTCAATAATTATTTAAATATGGTAATTAATATAACTTTATATTTTAACCAACAATATTTTTTAGAAAAAATGAATATTATTAAAGATATAGATTTCAACAATTATTTATTTTTATTTTTTTAAAGCATTTTTTACCTTTTTGAATTATTAATTCTTCATTAACAAAATCATTATAATATATAATCTTATTTATATCTTCTTCTTTATTACCATTTACACTAATACCTTTTTGTTGTATCATTCTTCTACCTTCTGATTTAGATGGCACAATACCTGATTCAACTAGTAAATCAATTAATACAATTCCATTTTCAATTCTACTTTTCTCAATACATATTGTTTCTAAATTTTGTGGCACACCACCACCAGCTACAGTAGAATATCTTTCTTCAGCATTTTTAATTGCATCTTCATTATGATACATCTTAATAATTTCTCTAGCATATAACTTATGTGCCTCAACAACATCTTTTTTCATTAAATCTGATACTTCATTTAAATCCAAATCTGTTGTTAGCCTAAAATAATCAAATAAAACATCATCTGGTATTCTCATAGCTTTTTCATACATAACTTCTGGTGCTTCATCAACACCAATATAATTACCTAAAGATTTACTCATTTTTTCTTTTCCATCAATTCCAACCAATAATGGGAAACACATAACATCTTGAGATTCTTGCCCATAATCTTTTTGCAATTCTCTACCAACTAATAAATTAAAAGTTTGATCTGTTCCCCCAATTTCAATATCTGCTTGTAAAGCTACTGAATCATAACCTTGCATTAATGGATATAAAAATTCATGTATCCCTATAGGAACATTATTCCTAAACCTATTGCTAAAATCATCTCTTTCAAGAATTCTAGCAACAGTATATTTACCACATAATTTTATTACATCTTCAAAATTCATTTTTCCAAGCCATTCTGAATTATATACAATTCTAATTTTATTTGGATCTAAGATTTTAGCAACTTGCTTAAAGTATGTTTCACCATTTTTTCTAGTTTCATCAAAAGATAAAGAAGGTCTTGTTTTTGATTTACCAGATGGATCACCAATCATTGCCGTAAAATCACCAATGACAAAAACAATTTCGTGCCCTAATTCTTGTAATATTTTCAATGCTCTTAAAGGAACAGTATGACCTAAATGTAAATCTGGTCTTGATGGATCTGCTCCAAATTTAACAACCAATTTTTTTTCACCATTTAACTTTTTCAATAATGATTCCTTATTGTAAACTTCTACTGTCCGTCTTAAAATTAAATCAATTTTTTCTTTTTTATTCATATAATATATCCCTCCTAAATAAAATAAAAACCGCGACTAAATCGCCAAATAAGGACGATTAAACCGCGGTACCACCTTAATTTATGAATAAAATTCATACACTCATTATGTTATAAAGTAACAACCTATAAACTCATAGTGGGTAATTCAATTATATTGTATGTTAATTTACACCAAACATTAACTCTCTATAATATAACCAATATAATCTACTTATCACTAATCAACATTTATTAACATATACTAATATAATACTACTTTTTTAATTTATTTCAACTCTTTTGTCATTTGCGTTCATGTTTTTTTAATTTATTTTTTTAAATAAATACTAGATAACAACATAAACTTATTTATATTTTTTTATTTATTTGGATTAAATTCTTTAACATTGCCAAATATTTTTAATTTTTTATTTATCCTGTTATAAATTAGTGCTCCGTCATCAAATATTGCATACACTTTTTTTGAGTATCATTATAAACTTTTTGTAATGAATCTAAATATTTCTTCTTATTATTATCCACTAATTTTTTCAATACTTTTGTAGATTCAACTATATCTTCTTGTTCTAATATTGGTCTAATCATAGCATAACCGTCTATTTTAATATTTTCTAGCATAGGAATTGTATTTTTATTAATTCCACCTATTACTACGACTGGTATTGAAGAATAATTAACTATTTTTTGTAATTCATCAACGCCAACAATTACTGCCTCACTTTTAGTTTTAGATTTATAAATAGCACCTACACCTAAATATGATGCACCACTTTCAATTGCTCGTTTTGCTTCATCAAGATTAGTTACGGTTACACCTATTATTTTTTTACAACCGAGAAGTTTTCTTGCTTTTAAACAAGATATATCATTTTGTCCAATATGTAATCCATCAGCATTTAAATTTATTGCAATTTCAATATTGTCATTTATAATTAATGGTATATTATATTTATCTGTTACTTTTTTTATTCTAAATGCAATTTCAAAAAACTCATTATAGTTTTTTTCTTTTTCTCTAATTTGAATTATTGTTACCCCTCCAATAATTGCTTGTTCTACGCAATATTCAAGTGGGTGATTATTGTTCATCTCACTATTTGTACACAAATATAAACTATAATCAATCATGTTTTATCAAAACCTTTTTATTAGATTTATTTTTAAAAATATAATTTGAAAATTCATCATCTTCTGCATTAACTATATTGTTAGGAAGATTGTTTTTAAACGCAGCTTTTAATTTTTCGAGCTTATCGGCATCTATAATATCACTAAAAATTGTACAATCATATACATCTTTTGGTCTATTTCCTGTTTTGCATAAAAATAATGCCTCTGGGGTAATAGAGTAATATTGAATATTATTATGAATTCTCGGGCACTCAGAAAAACTTAGCTTACTAACCAATGGAGAATTATGAATATATTCAACAAAATCTCTGTTTTCTTCATCAAGAAAATAATCTTTTTGAGTAATTGATCCATCTCTTTCTTTTACATACATAAAAACGGTTATTGGTATATTAATGATATCTTGATAATACATTTTTAACATAATTCTTCTTGTTCCATCATCACGTTCGCCTACTTTTCGTTCAAAAGAAAAGTTATAATTATTGCAAATGCGTTCTAATTTTTCTAAACAATTCATATTTATAAAAACATCTAAATCGTGATGATATCTTTCTAAACTTTTATTAGCTAACAAATATGCAAGAATACCACTAGTATAATAATACTCAATATTATTTTCATTAAGCATTTTATTATATTCATCAAATATTTTATATATCAATTTATGATTTTCATCTAAATGACAAAAATTAGGATTGATCTGCATATTTATTAGCCATAAATATCTATTATATAAATAATCAACGCTCACATTGTAATCATTTGCAATTAATTCTAGTTTATGCATTCGGCTTTTATCATCACATATATCACAATATGCATTATAAATTAAAATGTCTAGTTTATCTTTTTCACTCATAATTATAAATCCTCCATTCTATGGAAACGGATGAGGCATATCCGTTAACTTATCACTATATTTTAAATTCAATTTTTTTGGTACAAGAAAAAACCGAGTTGCTCCTAGTCTTGGATATATATGACTTTTATTTAAATCAATTAGACTTGGTGCTATAACTTTAACCACTTTAATACCTGTTTTCTTTATATCATCAGTAGTTAATTCCTTATAATATACATCTATATTTTGCAATTTTAAATTTTTTATTAAATCATTAAAAGATGTAACTTCTCTTTTATAATCAATTACTTTGCTATTAAATAGTAATTTATTAAAATTATTACTTTGATAATATAAAAAGTGCTCATATAATGTTTTAATTTTTTTTGGATTTTCTTGACGAACATCCATTATATTTAAAGAATAAAAATAAGTAAATAAACATTCTTTTAATGACTTATTAATTGCATAATCCGAATTTAAATTAGCACATGCACCTATACCATAATGTATATGATTTTTTTCGTTTTTATAGATAATAGATAAATAAATTGGAACTTTAATATCAGAATATAGCTTATATATTTTTATATTATATTCTTTTTTTATTATATTTATCAAATTTAAATTTTTTGTATCTAATGTTTCTAAATTTATTTCTGGTGGATCTAATCGTTGCATAAAATTAATCATTAATGCGTCTCTTTCTATTAATTCCAACAATCCACTTTGTATACACTCATCTAATGTAAAACCCGCCGCCATACCAGTAGATGTAGTTTCAGCCACTGGTTTATTTAAATCATATGGCAAATATATTAAACTTGCAGGCCAATATTTAAATGTTTGTTTATTATCAATACTATAAATCTTTGTCCATTCTATTTTTTCCTTATTAGGATTTAGAAATAAATTAGAGTTGTTATATTGATCTTCACTATACGTAAAAAAATTATCAAAAGTATTTTCTTTTTTTAAATTTGCTTTAATATTTCTTATAATTTCTTTTTTGGGAATATATGACATACAATAACGTTCTAACGCCTCTGCTAAACAACTAGTCATAGCAATCTTTTCATCTTCATTCACACCTAAACCACCACTAGAAATTTCTCTACTTGAACCAAACAAATCAACAGTGTTAGCACTTAAACATTGATACATACAAAGATTATACTTATCTAATTCATATCGTTTTAACATAGCGTTTACTATTCCAAATTTATCACTAAATATATCAGTTAACTTTTCATAATCTTTTCCTAAAATATTTATTATTTCTTTTTTACTTAATATCAATTTATTCTTTTTCATCATATTCACCTGGCACTTTTAATATTGAATGTAAAACAATTTCTCCATTTTTATATATTTCAATTATTTGATTATTTTTTAAAGTATCTTTATATTTATTAATTAAATAATTAGATTTTTTTTGAAACATTTTTTTATATATTTTAAATGTATATATGCTATTAGATTTAATTCTTTTATAAAATGATTTTTCATCAAATTTTGAATTTATTAATGGACCAATTAAATATGACTTTTTAGTTTTGGCAATTAATATTGATTTATTTTTAATATTTCTTTTTTTTAAATAATCACCATAAAATAAATAATTATTATTTAACATATTTAAGACTCCTATTTTTCTGATTTTTCATAAAACTTTGAGCTTCTTCATTGAAATTATCTAAATTATTAATTAAATTTTCTTTTTCTTTAGTTTTATCATTAACACTTATAAACCATTTTCCTATACTTGTATTCATAAAGTTTTCTATTTCATTAAACGTCCTATTCTGCTTTGTTTTATATAGTGGATCACATACTTTAAATCCATATTCATCATATCCTGTAAGTAAAACTGCATGATATCCACCAGGAATCTCACCTGCCAATATTACTAAATTACCGTCTTGCAATTTTTGTTTTAATAAATTAATAGTTATATTCACACCATTTACAACTTTTGCACCTTTATTTTCTGCATAGTTTAAATATTCTTTATATTCAGACATTGCAAGTTCAAAATTATCACTATTAATAGTTCCTTGATCATTTTTAAATAGTTCTTTATTTTCATGATAAATCATAATTTCTAACCCATTCTTTGCCATATGAAATGCCAATGCTGAAAATGGTGTTCCAATCATATACTTTGACCCATATATTCTATATAATCTTCTCTCATCATACCAATTTGCTTTTGGAATAACTTTATAATATTCTAATACCATCATCATACAAACAATAGCACAAGTTTTTCCTCTTTGTTTATATGGTCTTACATTTTTATCCATATTGTTTTTCCTTTCTTTTTTTAAAACTTCTAATGCTTCTATAATTATATCATTATTAAATTCGTATATATAACCATTATTTTTCAAAATACCACTATTATTAAGATATTCTAAAATTTTTCTTCTAAATAGAAAACCAGAAATACCAATCAAATTAGAAGCAATTAACTTTTCATCTAAATTATCATATATAATAATATCTCTAATTGCTTTTCTATCTTCGTGTTCAAGTGTAAAATAAAAATGTTGAATTTTATAATTTTTAGATATTTTATAATGCTTTATATCTTCTAAAATTTGTTTTTCTGACATTAATAAATTATGTTTAAATTTCTTTTGAAATCTAGATGAAAATATTTTTTCATCACCAGCGTGGTATTTTTTTAATAAATAATCTTTGAACTTTTGACTATCTGCATCATTTGTTTTAAATAAATATATGTAAAATAAATGGTCTATTTGATATTGAGCAAAGAAGGTTTCAATCGGTGGAGTAATTAACATTATATTTGCTTTAACTAATGGAATATTTTCATCAATAACACTAATATTTTTACAGTTATAATCCAAATATTTTTTTATTGCTCCTGACATAACAAGTGTTGCCTCATCAACTAAACAAGAAGTAGAATAAATTTTTATTATATCATCCAATTCTGCTGGCGATAACTCAATGAAATCTTCACGAATAATTTTATCAAAAGCAGGCTCTAATAAAAATTCATAATAAGTATTGTGCCAATTCCACCTTGTTTTCAACCTATATAAAAATTCTTCTGGTCTTTGATATAATTCCCTTTCCATTAAATTACTTATCTCAGGATTAGATTCTGCATAATATCTATTAGCATTAAATAACTGTCTTTCCAATACATCATCTATATCGTTCTTTAAATCTTCTGGTATTATCTTGCTCTTTATATTTTCCATTTATTAACCCTCCTTATAAGGTCATAGCATTTACTATGACTACTTAATTCATATGATAATTATGCAGTACATAACATATCATATTTTTTGTTAAATTTTCTCATTAATTTTCTCATCTTTATCACCTCCTATTTTATAATTTAATAGTTTTTTTCTAATGAGCTCCCTATAAACTCATAATATTAAAGGTATTATTTTTGGTTGAATTCTCTTATTTTTCTTTTTGCATGACTTGTTTGTGCTTTTTCTATCCAATCTTCTCTTGGACCATAAGATAAATCATCTGTTACGATTCTCACTCTATCTTTATTTTTCAAAATATAATCTATAGGTACATATTCATCATTTACAAATACCCCAACCATTGTATTTCCAATATCAGTATGTATTTTATAAGCAAAATCTATAGGAGTAGCTCCTTTAGGTAATTCAATTATGTCTCCACTTGTTGTATATACATAAACTTTATCAGAAAAAAGTTCACACTTAACTTGATTTACAAATTGTTGATTATCTCCAAACATTGAATTAATCTCTATTAAGGATTTGAAAAATTGAAATTTATTTTTTAATTCCGCTTGCATAACATTTCTCGCATTTCCTTTTTCTTCATCCCAATATGCTGTTAATCCAAATGAAGCAACTTTATCCATTTCAAAAGTTCTTATTTGCGTTTGAACCAATCTATCATCTAGACCAAAAACAGTTGTGTGTAACGATTGATACATATTAGTTTTAGGATTGCAAATATAATCTTTAAATTTATTATTTATTGGGTGATATTCTTGATGAATCATACCTAATGTATAATAACAATTAGCTACTTCATCAACCATAATTTTTAATGCTAATAAATCATGTATATCTGATAATTTTTGTCCTTCATTCAATCTTTTATATATACCATAAATATTTTTCGTTCTTACCTTGATTTCATTAGGTATATTTTTATCATTTAACATTGTTTGAATTTTTAATAACATTTCTTGCAAACATCTTTTACTATCATCTTCAATTTTTAACTTTCTTTCTTCTATCTTTTTATACATGTCTGGTCTTAAATATCTTAAAGATAAATCTTCTAATTCAGATTTAATTCTATATGCCCCAATATAGTAAGCTAAAGGAACAAAAATTTCCATAGTTTCAAGTGCATTTTCTTTTTGTTTAAATTCACTTTTGAATTGCAAAGTTCTCATATTATGAAGCCTATCTGCCAATTTAATAATTATTATTCTAACATCTTCAGTAATACCTGTAATAATCTTTCTAGTATTTGCTAAATTTTGATCTTGTTTAGAAGAAAAATTCATTTTTGAAAGTTTAGTTACACCATCTACTAAATTAGCAACATTTTGATTAAAATCATGCGCAATATCTTCTTTTGTAATTTCTGTATCTTCTAATACATCATGCAAAAGCCCAGCACATATTGTATCTCTATCTGCGTGCATATCTGCAAGAATATATGCAACATTTAAAGGATGATTGATATATGGTTCACCACTTTGTCTATACTGCCCTTCATGTAATTTTTTAGCATATTCATAAGCTTTTTTAATAACTTCAACTTCTTCTCGATTATACTCATTAAGTTTGTCAATTAAATCTTGTAAAATACTATTTCCCATAAAAATTCCTCCAAAACTACACTAAAAACTTAAACAAAAAGCATAACAATATTATGTCATGCTTTTATTTGAAAGGGTCAAAAAAGAATTTATATTAATATATAAAAATTCATAAACGTAACAAAAAAATTTTAATTTACTTTTTTTCATAAATTTACTCATCAAAATCAGCGTCCCTTTCAAAATATTACAAAATAAGTTACTATTTTTTTTATTCTTTGTCAATACTTTTGTGGAAATTTTTGGAAAAAAATATTAAAAAAATTTTATAAATAATAGAATATATTTTTAATTTGATACCTATTTATCACAAAGCCAAACTCTCATAAACTTTCCTGTGTTTACCAACAATGTATTGTTATTATATTTTTGCAAAAAATACCATAAAATAATGGCTTTCTTTAATTTTAAAATTTTTAAGTATTTTTTTAATTAAGTAAAATCTCGTTTTTCCTTTTATTTATAAGAGTTTCTACGTTATTTATTATTTTCTCCCATTTTCTTGCATACCCCGTTACTGGAACTAATCCAACCACAACACTTAAATTAAGTAATGTTTGAAATATAAGTAAAAACACTAAACCAAATATTAAATATTTACCAAATAAATCTTTACATTTAATTGCACATTTTATAATAGTTCCATAAAGCAATATAAACATCCCTATAATTATAAAACATCCAATAAATCCAAATTCTTCACTTATAATTGAAAATATAAAATCTGTTTGTGGTTCTGGCAGATAAAAATGTTTCTGTCTTGAATTTAAAAAACCAAACCCAAGTAATCCACCTGGTCCAATAGCATACAAACTTTGAATCATTTGAAACCCACTTCCAAGAGGATCACTCCACGGATTAATAAATGATGTTATTCTATCTAATCTATATGGTGCAATTAAAATTAATATTATTATTCCAACTATTCCTATTATTCCAAGCTTAATAAATATTGAACAATTAACTCCTGATATAAATATAAGCCCAATTAACGAACAAACAATTACCATTCCACTACCAAAATCAGGTTCTAATAAAATTAAAGCGAAAAAAGTTATTATTACTAATAATATGGGGATCATAAATTTATTAGTTTCTTTTTTAATTTTATCATTATTTGATAAATATTTTGATGTAAATATTATTAATGCTAATTTTGATAATTCACTTGGTTGAAATCCTAATCCAAATAGACCAAACCAACTTCTACTGCCATTTCTAACACTTCCAATTCCGGGTATTAATACAATGATTAATAAAATAGCACTAATTAAAAGAAATAAATTAGAATACTTTTTATAAATGGTATAATCTATTTTTGAAAAAATAATCATTATTATAATTCCAAATATTAAAAAAACACTTTGAAGCATAACATATCTAAATGGATTATCATATTTATATCCAGAAAACACATAACTACTAGAATATATCATAATTAATCCTATTATTGATAATATTAAAGTAAATAATATAATTCTTTTTCTCATAATAAATTTTATTTTTAATATAAAAAAAAAGAACATTAATGTTCTCTACATCCAAACACCATAATATATTGCAACCATTCCAAATAAGAATCCTATTATTAAAAATCCTTTAACTATGTCTGTTTCTTCAAAACCTAATTTTTCAAAATGATGATGTATTGGTGCCATTAAGAAAACTTTTTTCTTAAATTTAATTATAGCTGTTAATTGAATAATTGATGATAATGTTTCAAGTACAAATACCCCGCCAATAACAGCTAGTGATAATTCATGCTTAGTAAGTATTGCTATTGCTGCTAAAGTAGCACCTAAACTAAGTGAACCGGTATCTCCCATAAATACTTTAGCAGGATGTGTATTATATACTAAAAATCCAAGAATACTACCCACTAATATAAAACAAAATATTGCTATTTCTTGATATCCTTCTATCCATGTTGTTCCCCAAGTTATAATACCAAAGCTTAAAAATGCTATTAATGATAATCCACCAGCTAAACCATCTAAACCATCTGTTAAATTCACTGCATTTGATGAACCAACTAATAAAAATAGTATAAACAATCCATATGTCCATTTTAAATCTAAACTTAAGTTCAATGCAGAAATTGTAATATTAGCATCTCCCCCACCTTGCATATATATATAAAAGAATACTAATGCTATTAATACTTGAACTATTAACTTTTGAACTATTGATAAGCCATCATTATTTTTATATACAACTTTTAATACATCATCTACAAATCCCAGTAATGCATATGACATAAAAACAAATAATATAATAAGTAGACTATGCGTTATTTCAAGACTTCCCCTCAAATATAAAAATAACATAGCTAGTAATGTTGGTATAATAAAAATAAGTCCTCCAATAGTTGGAGTACCTGCTTTTGATGAATGTCTAAAAGCGGTAAATACACTTATACTTTGACCACATTTTAATTTTTTTAAAATAGGAATTAAAAAATATCCAAATAATACTGATATAAAAAATCCTAACATCAGTCCCAAAATACTTTTAGCTAATATCAACATATTTATCACATCCTATTTAATTATACTTTTTATTATTAATACTATCTATCTTTTTTCTTTTTTTTATGTAAAGTTTATGACTATAATGTTAAAAAAAACATCTCAATTTGCTTATTTTTATCATAGCCGCTTAATTTAATATTTATATCTAATTCGCTTAATTTATATAATTTATTTATTATTTCTTCTTTTTTATATAAATTTATATAAGGAATTAATTTTTTTATTGTATAAGGATTAACTTCTAATTCATTTGCAATAAAACCTTCATTAACTTTACCATACATATCCTTAATTTGAAATAATAATCTAAATTGTTTAGCAATACTATCTAATATTATAGTTACATCCACATTAGAGTCTATTAATATTTTATATGAATTAAGTACTTTTTTTATGTCTTTTTTTAATATACTTTCCGTTAGTTCAAATAATTCCTTTTCATTATTTTTACTTATTACTTTATCAATATCCTCATTACTAATATTATTTTGCCCAATTTTATATAATAATAATTTATTAACCTCCATAATAGTGATATCAGTATTATATTCGCATAAATCTAATATTTTCTTTACTTGATCAAAAGAAATTTTAATATTTTGCTTCTTAAATATATCTGTTACATATTTACTTAATTCTTTATAACTTAATTTGCAACAATTTTCTATCAAACATTTATCTTTTATTAATTTAGTAATTGTTCTTCTTTCATCTAGCTTATCATCAATACATTTAAAAACAATAATATTCTCATTATTACTATTTACAAAATTAATAAATTTTTTTTCATCATCTTCATTTAATTTTTTTAACGAAAAATCATCTACTATTATTAATTTTTTATCTTCAAAAATACTCGGATAATTTGCTTCAATTATTATATCTGTTAAATCTTGTTCTAAAAAACTAACTTTTATTATATTATTTGTATTATTTTCATTTATAATTTTTTGTATCTTATCTTTTAAAATATTCACTTCTTTTCCTAATAATATATATATCATTTTAATTATCCTTTACCACTACACTTCTTACACTATCATCAATTATATAATTTTCTATATTATTTATTAGTTTACTATTAACATATATTTTTTTATTCTTAAATTTTATTTTTAGAACTTTTAGCAATTCATATAATGATGTAAATAATTTAACTTTTACAATCATAGGTTTATTATCATATATAGTAATAATAGTATTATCATACATATAATCTTGGTGAATTGCTTTATATATTTTTAATATTTCTTCTATAGTATAGTGAATACAAGTATCACCTTTTATTTTTTTACTTGATTTAACAATACATATATTAAAAAAGGCATTAATATATTTTTCATATGCATGAATTGAATATAAATCATCATTATTTATGCAAATATAACAATTTTTCATATTAAAAACTTTCATAAATTCATCTATTGTTTCTAATATTTGCTCATAATATTCATAATTAATGACCATATCTTTTAAATCATATTTTTTATCATAATAACTATCTACTACTAAAATTGTTTTGCTGTTTATTTTCTTATTTAACCCATATTTATCTAACAAATCTACTATTTGATTTTTTTTCATATGAAGAATATTAGAAGTCGGATTTAGTTTTTCTCTTCTTTCTATAAAATCATTTTCTATTAGTAAACATTCTTTACTTTGATTATTATTTAGAATCATTTTTTTATATCCTATTATTTTACCACTTACAGGACTAAATATATTTATATTATTTTCATTTTTACCTAAATAAGTATTATAATAAACTAATCCATTTTTAGGAATTCGTAATTTTTCTCTTACATCAAATGGAATATATATAAATTCTGGCGATAAAAATGTTATATATTCTTGTGTTTTTTTTTCCATAACAACCTCTCTATCAATAATTATATATTAAATTTAGTTTTTTTTAAAGTAAAATAGAATATATTATGATATAATTACCATAGTGGTGAGGTGGCTTTAATGATTAATGAAGAAAATAAAGAAATGATATTTAGAACTATTCTTGCAGGTATACTTTTACTAGCTGTTTTATTAATGGGATTATATTTTATATTTAATATTAAAAAAGATAATACAGATAATGAATTTCATGAACCTATTATTCCACCTATAACTGAAGATTATGAAACCACCACATTAAGTAACTATAAAAGTTATGATGGACAAGTTACATTAAATAAAAACAACGAAATTATATTAAGTAGTAATGATGAAAATATTTCTTATTATGTAATTGGTAAATATGGTTCGATCTTTAATTCAATGTTACCTAATTATGCGCAAAAAGATAAAACAGTGTATGGCAATTATGAAATAATATATAATGATGATAATGCTTTTTATATAGATAAAAAAAATAATATTATATCTGAAAATTACGATAATATAATACCTATAAAAACTTATGATAATTATTCACATTTAATATTATACAAAGATAAAAATTATTACATATTAAACTTAAATAATAATGAAATTTATCAATTGGATAGTGTTATTAAAAATATATATTATAAAAGTGATATCGATAATAGCGATTCTTCTTTTATAAATAATAACAAATATTTAGTAGTAAGTAATTATGATGGTAAATATGGTTTAATTGACTATAATGGAAATATAATTATTAACTTCAAATATGATTATTTAAATACTTATATTGATGAAAATACGTTTATAGTAAAAATATCTAATAAATATGGTTTAATTGACAATAATGATAAAGTAATATGTGAACTTAATAATGACAATATATTTTATTATAATGATTTAGAAAAATATTCTATATTCATTAAAGATAAAAAAATGGGTATTTACTATAAAGATAAACTTGTTGTTAACTATAAAATAGATTATAAATATGATAATAATTTCGCCTTTAACTATATAGTAAATAATGGAATATTATATTTGAATGTATTAAATGATAATAAAATGATTAGTTATATTATTAATGATGATGGAATTATTAATACTTCCAATTACACATATGAGCCTTTGTTTGATGAAAATAATAAGCTTAAATTTTTTTATATAATTACTGAAGAAAATAATCAAAATATAATAACTTATTATGATTTAGACTATAATGAATTATATTCAATTTCAATATCATCTAAAAATGATATATCTGTAATTTTAATAGAAAATAATATTTCCATTATTCATACAGATAACGACCTTTATTATATAGATTTATTTAACTCTAAAAAAATAGCCGAAAAAGATGCAATCAATGAATATTTTGATAATGGATATTCTTATACATTAAATGCTAATAAAAAATTAATTATTTATAAAAATAATGAAGTTATAAGTACTTATGATAATATAAATATGTACCTCGGAAACTATTATTTTTTAAGTACTAATTATGATGAAGATAATGACAGTTATTATACTATAATTTATAATCTTGAGTTTATAGAAAATAACAAATAAAAATATCAATAAAATTATTGATATTTTTTCATTTGTTTCATTAATTGATTAACTTGTTTTTGACTTGGATTTCTACCCATTCCTCTCATTAATGTTTTAATCATTTCTTCATTTATAGGTGGATTATCTTGTAATTGTTTTTGTAATAATTTTTTAGCAACCAAAAATCCAATTACTAATCCAATTACTAATCCAATTACTACTTGTAATATATCTGTTAACATAATATTCCCTCCATATAAATTTTAACATATATAATAATTAATATCAAATATTAATATTGTATTCCCCAAACCACTTTATGCTTAGCTTTTTTGCCACAAACTACACACATCTCATTATCATAATCTTTTGTTTCTTTGATGCATCTTGATTTACATCCTTTTATTTCTTTCATTTTAACTTCACACGATTCATCACCACACCAATAAGCATTTATAAAGCCAGGATTATTATTTAATATATTTTTTACATCTTCTAAATTTTTTGCATCAAATGTCTTAGAATCTCTAATTTTAAGTGCTTTGTTATACATATCTTCTTGCATTACTTCTAATTGTTGCATAATCGTATTAGTAATATCATTTAATTTTATTTTCATTTTATTAAGTGTATCTCTTCTAACAATAGTAACTTCATTATTTTCTAAATCTTTATATCCTATTTCAACTCTAAGTGGTATTCCATTTACTTCTGCCTCAGCAAACTTAAATCCTGCGGATTTATCTGAATCATCTATATATGAAATAATATTTTTACTATTTAAACTCTCTTTAATTTTTTGCGCTAAAGAAATTAATTTTTCATCATTTTTAATTGGAATAATATAGACTTGAGTAGGTGCGATTTTAGGAGGAAGAACTAATCCTCTATCATCACCATGTGTCATAATTAACCCACCAATCATTCTAGTGCTAACTCCCCATGATGTTTGATATGCATACTCAAATTCATTAAATTTATTAATAAATTTAATGTCATAAGCACGAGCAAATTTTTGTCCAAAATAATGACTTGTTCCAGACTGCAAACATACACCATTTTGCATTAATGCTTCAATTGTTAGTGTATATTCTGCACCTGCAAATTTCTCTTTTTCTGTTTTTCTGCCGGATATTACTGGTATTGCTAAATATTTTTCAAAAAATTCCTTATATATATCTAACATTTTATTAGTTTCTGTTTCAGCCTCTTCTTTAGTACTATGAACAGTATGTCCCTCTTGCCATAAAAATTCTCTACTTCTTAAGAATGGTCTAGTTTCTTTTTCCCATCTAACAACATTACACCATTGATTATACATTAATGGTAAATCTCTATATGATTTTACTTTTTTAGAATAATAATCAGAAAATAATGATTCACTAGTTGGTCTAAATGCAAGCCTTTCCTCTAATAATGAATTTCCACCATGAGTAATCCATGCAACTTCAGGAGCAAATCCACTTACTAACTCTCCTTCTTTTTTTAATAAATTTTCAGGAATAAACACTGGTAAAGATACATTTTTGTGACCAGTTTTTTTAAACATATCATCCATTATTTTCTGTATATTTTCCCAAATAGCATATCCATTTGGTTCTAATATAACACAACCCTTTACAGATGAATAATCCGCAAGTGAAGCACTTTTTACAACATCAGTATACCATTTAGCGAAATCTACATCTCTTGGTGTTATTTTTTCATTTTTCATATTTTCTACCTCCTAAAAAAAGAATGGTATCAAAGGAGTTGCAAAACAACGGTACCATCCTTATTTAAACTTAATTATTATAACGGAATTACCGTGTGAACTTTTTTCACCTGTATATGAAGATAGGAATTATTAAATATTATAATCTAGTTTACACTATCCTAGACTCACTAATATAATTAATTTAATAATATTTCTTCAACATTTATTACTTTTCTTTATTATCTAATCTTTTTTCAGCTTCTTTTAACATTTTCAAAGCTTGAACTCTAACTTCATCAGCAGCCTTTTCTACAACCGGAGTACCTTTTTCAATAGCATATTTATATAATTCTTCTGCTTTTTTCTTTATTTCTTCTGCTTTTTTTAACACAACATCTTTTGCTTTTTCACTATCTAATTCAGATAACTGAGCTTGTAGATTTTCTGCTCTATATAACAATTCATCTTTTACTTCATCAATGTCAACTTCTTTTAATTTTTTAGTTAACTCATCTAATTTCTTAGAAAGCAATTTTCTAGTATTCTCTCCTTTATCTGGTGCCAATAAAACACCAAGACCAGCTCCAATAGCTATGCCTCCTAAAAATTTTCCAAATCCACCTTTTTTACTCATCAATACTCTCCTCCTTATTTGATTTTTTAGAACTATTGAATATTTTCTTTATTCCCCCATTAATAAAACTTATGATTACCTCAGTTATAATAGACATTTTATTAGTAGCAAAATCAACTAATTCAAATACTCTATCTAAACTCTTAACTTTCAAAGTTACATCTTCTAATAATTCATCTACTTTATTTAAAGTGAATATTAACTTGACTCCACATACAATTGCAACAAGAATTAATATTATCAATAATATATATATTACTATTGTTAGACTTTCAATCACTACTATTCCTCCTTATCATCATACATTGAGTCAATTAAATTAAATAAGTCATGTTCCAAATCACTATCAGTCATGGTTTTTTCAATTGAGCTATTTTCTTTTTCAAAATTTCTTTCTTTTACTTTATCTTCTATTTCGCCAATTGACATAGATTTATCAATTTCATCACTAACATCTTCTATTTTACTAATCAAATCTTCAATTTTTGCCTTCTTTGATGTATTATTTTCACTAAAATGGTTAATGCTTTTATTAATTTCATCAGTAGAAATATTATTCATAGAATTCAATGTGTCTTCTAAATCATCTTCTAAAGTTCCATATGCTTTTCTTCTAACAGAATCATAAGTAGTTACTTTTGATTTAATTGACTCATTAGATGTTTGTTTAG
This sequence comes from uncultured Bacilli bacterium, assembly GCA_944358375.1. The sequence continues at coordinate 36,622 of CALVQT010000002.1, read as the reverse complement.
ATTTAATTTCATCTTTTTTATAATCTTTATCTAATATGCCATATATCGGTGAAATTATTGGACTAGGTTTAAAAATTTTTGGCTGCTCTAATTCTTTCTTTTCTTCAACTGCTTTAGAAATTCTATTTTTATTTTCAACTTCTAATATATTTTTTCTATTTGGAAGTTTTTCTTCTTCATCTTCATCGTCAAATTCTGTAAAATTAAATGTTCTTTCACTTCTAAATAATTCTCTTTCACTAAATGTATTTTCTTGCTTTTGCTCTTTTTTTACTTTTTCTTCTTTTGTATCTTCATCATCCTTATCTGAAGAAAAAGTAATTTTTTCTACCTTAGGTTTTGATAATTCTTTGTCATTCTTAAGTTTGTTTAATGAATTTTCAACATCATCATCTTTCTCATCTACTACTATTTCATCATAGAATATACCTTTCAATTTATTAAAAACTCCCATAATCCACCTCTTTCTTATTCATCATCAGTATTTTTATCTACATTTTGTTCTATATACTCAAGCACATTTTTTGAACTATCTTTGTTATCAGGTTCAGGTATTTCATATATAGTTTCACTTAAATCCACATCATTATCTGTAATATAGTTTTCAATTACTAAATCATTATATTTTATAGAATTTAATATTGCTATTGATCTAGATATAGCATATCTAAGTTTACTTTCTTCTACCTCTACCTCTATTATAGCATAATTATAACATAACTCAATAAAAAAATCTTTATTATTTTTAGTAATTTTTAGATATCCTGAATTTTCATTATTAGAAAATTCATAATACACATAATCATCAAAATCATGATTAGTAGTGATATTATTTTTATAATAATAACTTATTATATCTACATTTAAGTAATATATATCATTATTAGACATCAATTCTTGAACAAATCCATTATCAAGTTTAATATTAAACTCTTGTGGTAAATAATATTTATATCCTATTCTATTTACTGAAGTATTTATATTATCTACTAATATTTGATTATCTATTATTTCTTCTAATGTAAGATTATTAATATTATTTATACTACATCCAAAAGTTAAAAATATAATAAAAAATATCAATGTTTTTTTTAACATATTAACTTCTCTCCCCAAAAATTATATCATTTTTTTTAATTTTTAACAACATGTATATAATTTATATTCTTTCCCAAACTAATAAACTTATCTTCATATTCGGTAGTAATCGTATCTATATAATTTGTATCTGTTTTTATAATATCATATCCATAATTAGTAAAACTTTCTTGCGAATATTCATATAATTCATCATTGTCAGTTTTCATTTCTATATCTTTAATGTTCTTAAATATCTTATCATACTTAACTAAAAACATAGGTGATGATAATCTTCTTTTTTCGTGTCTTTTTTTAGGCCAAGGATCAGAAAAATTTAAATATATTTTACTGATTTCTCTGTCAAATATACTATCAATATTATTAGCATCAAAACATATTAATTTTAAATTATCAAGTTTTATGCCTTCTAATTTTTTGACAGCGCTTACAAGTGGAGTAGAATATTTTTCAATACCAATATAATTAATGTTTTTATTTAAAATTGCTTTATTAATTATAAATTTTCCTTTTCCACATCCAATTTCTATCTCTATTGAATTATCGTTATTAAATACACTTTTCCATGCATTTTTATATTCAAATGCATCATTTATAATATATTTAGATTTACTTATTATTTCATCTGCATTTTTGATATGTTTTAATCGCATAATATCTCACTTCCTTAATATATTATACACTAAGAAATACTATTTGTCATATATTATTATAGGTGAGGCTTATGATGGATAGAGATATGTTTTATCAAAATGTTAATCAAGGTTTTGTATCTCCTGGAACTTATATTCCACCTAGTGGATATAATATGAGTAGTCAATATCAAGTATATGGCCCCAATAGCGCCTATAATCCTAACAATATTCCAAATAATATATACAACAATCCTAATACAGTAATTGAAAATAACTATGAAGATAGAATTAATAAATTAGAAATAATAGTCAAAAATTTAGATACAAGGCTACAAAAATTAGAAAACTCTGATACTCAAACTAATGAAAATTTTTATACGATTTAAAAACTTGTTTTATAATATGAACCCATTTTGTAGACATCAAATAAAAATAAAATATATAAAAAAGAAAATAATTTTTTCTTTTTTTGTACATTTTTATTTTTATTTAAACTTAATCATATCATAAAATAATAACCATTTTTAATATGTTATAAATATTAATAATACAAATAGTACTACTATTTTGATAACATAAATGTAATGTAAAAATATCATATATTTTCACAAATAATTAAATAATTTTTAAAATATTACATCTAGATATTAAAAATTATACAACAAAAAAATTAATTTTTAATTTTATCAAAATAAACATCATAACTATCTTTATGTTGTTCTTTTATTGCATTTAATATTTCTTCCTTAGCAGAATCAGAAAAGCCTGAAAAAGATTTATTACCAATTATAGTATATGGCACTCCACTAGCACTATCTTTCATTGATTCAGCAAATACTTTAAATAACAATTCATTATCTTTATTATACCAAGTTTCAAATTTATACAAATTATAATATTTACTATATTCACTTTCTATACTATTGAAAAATTCAATTTCACTTTCACAATGAGGGCATCCATTTCCCCAAAAGAAATAAATATTCACTTTATTATTATCTCTAACAACATTATCTAATTCAATTATTTTATTTTCAATTTTATTATTTGTATTTTCATCATTCATATTATCATTACTATTTGTATTATAATTTGTATTTTCTTTTATTTCAACATAACTCATAATCCATTCTTTAAATCCAGATAATGATTGATAATATTTAATATCATCATCACTATCAGCTTTTAAATAATCAACAACTTTTCCATTTTTAAATATTGCAAAAGATGGATAATATTCTATATTTCTAAGATCGGTTTCTTTTAAATTAGAAAAGGCAATTTTATATAAACTAATTTTATATTCGTCTGTAAATTCGTTCAATACTTTTTCAAAGTCACTAGATGTAATACACATCGGTTGATAAATAAAAACTGCAAAATTTTTCTTATTTTTAATCAGATCATTTAACTCATTACTATCTATTTCTAAAAAAGAATTATTTTGATCATAACTATTATAATGAATTTCATCTAACAAAATCAATTCATCTTTATTAACATATTTTAATATTAAAATAATACAAATAATTAATATTAAAATGTATAAAATAATTTTTAAAATATTTTTTTTTGATATATTTATTTTCTTCTTCATCATATCTCCCTCATATTGACATTTTAATATAAAATAAATATGAGATTAAATAACTAATAAGTTGAAAAGACTCAACATGTAGTTGAGTCTTAATTAATTGAACAACTTTCATTAAATTTTAAAGGAATTTTATACGTTATTATTTCATTTTCAGTTTTAGTTGCTAATATTGATAAATATAATGTATTATCTACATATTCTTTACAATTAGTTTCATAATTATCTACTGTAAATGTTACATTTTGTAAAAATTCTTCTAATTTAATTGGTTTATCATCATCATATTTATAAGAACTAATTTTTTTTTCTATTTCATCATGTTGTTCATACAATGTACACTCTATTTGATTATAATTTGTATTATCTTCTCCTCCACAATATTGTATATTTGTTATATAAATTGCAGATTTATTCTTATTATACGCTATATTTCCCGATATATTAAAATTATCACAATTACTAGATAATGTTTTAAAATTAAAATTATTACTATTATTTATTAAAAATATTATTGTTATAATTATAGTTAGTAATATTATTATAGATACAAACATTATTTTTATTTTTTTGTGTCTACTATTATTTAAAGTACTATTATCTTTAAATTCACCATCAAAAAGTTCTTCAAGACTTATATTAAAATCTTGACTAATTTTTCTAATTAAATATGTATCTGGCATATTTTTACCATTTTCCCACTTACTCACAGCTTGATAAGTCACATTATATTTATCTGCTAATTGTTTTTGGGTTAAATTATTTTTCTTTCTAATTTCTTTTATAAAATTACCAAATTTTTCTTGATTCATATTTCACTTCCAATTATCACAAAACATTAATATATTATATCAAATATTATTTTAAATTTAAATGCTTTACAATATTAATTGCATTAAATATTAATGGAAAGCCAATAAACAGAGAAACTTGATAAATTGTTTCTCTAATTTCAACAGGAGTTAAACCAATATTAAGAAAAGCTTTTACATTCGCTTTTAGTTGAAGCACTATTTGCATAGTAGCAAGAACTGTAATATTAATTAATTCTCTTATTTTATTATCAAGATTTCCAATCAAAATATACTTTTGTAATATATCCATAAATTCTGGAGCTGTTGGATGAGATAATTTATCATACCCCAATAATTCTTTATATTGTTTATCGCATATCTGTTCTCTATTCATTATTAATCTCCTTAAGCAATTGATAAACTTTATTAGCATGAATATTCGCTTTTTCTATTTTCAAACTAATCGCACTCTCATCAGTTCTCAAGCGATATGATACATTATCCGTATAAACACTGCCGACAATTTTCATACCACACATATTACAAGTAGCATATAAATTGTTTAATAGTTCTTCTGTTTCATATCCAACAGCCCCATTTTTACGATAAACCTCTTCACTAGCACCGCTTGTAAAAAACAAGATGACTTTTTTACCTTTCAATTTTCGCCATTACTTCCATAAGCAAATCCACAAGAAAATACATCTTCTAACCATTTTTGCATAATAGATAGAATACTATACCAAAATATTGGAAACTGCAAAATTATAATATTTGATTCAATTAATTTTTTTGTTCATTAAGTACATCTATTTTGTAATTAGAATATAATTTATCCAAACAATCAAATTCTGCTTGTGGAAGTATTTCTTTTAACTTATTTAATATTTGTTTGTTCATTATAGAATCATCTAAATTCGTATGACCCGATACTATTAATATATTATTCATTATATCACCTACCAATTTAATAATTTATTTATTTTTTCTTCAGTTATATTACTATATATTTTTTCTCAAATGAAATATTTTAATTTATATACTTCTTAAAACAACTATTTTATTTAAAATAGATAAACTATAATTATGTGTAATATTATTTATATTATCAAGTTTGTTAAATATTTTTAATCTATACTTTAAATTTGATGTCTTTATCATAAATGTTATTCTAATTTAATCATGAAGAATAAATCTATAATATAAAAATATTTACATCGTTTTACTGCTTATAAAATTTTACTTCTTTATTTTATTTTAATTCAATAAGTTCATAATCTCTACATCCAAGCCCTAATTCTTCAGCATAAGGCAATATATGTCTTCCCTCTTGTCTATCAATTCTTTGTTGAAGCTTTTTAGCACCTTCATCTTTTGAATTCCATATCATATCAATAAAAGCTTGATCATTAGCTACCGGATCAAGTGATGCTAAAATTCCCATATCTTTCATTACAGGATCTGATTGATGAGAATCACAATCACAATCTACTGATAAAAAATTCATAACTGTAATGTATGCAATTTGTTTATTATTTGCTTTGAAGTAATCAGCAACTGCTTTTGCAGCCTCTGCCATTGATTCTATAAAATCTTTTTGTTCATATTCTACTTTCCATGACTTATCAGGATTTTCTGTTTGTCCGCAACTATGGATATATGCTTTACCATTACGAGATGCAACACCTATTGATTGATTTTTTAAGTTAGCTCCAAATCCACCCATAGCGTGACCTTTTCCATGCGCTAAATTAAGCATTGAATCATAATTATCTAAATGTGTTCCAACTATATCATATTTTAAGTGTTTACCATTATTTACTGGTATTTTCTTTTCTCCTTCAGCATCCATAATATCCAAATTAGCAAAAGAAGTAAACCCATGTTCTTCTGCAACTTTTTTATGCTCTTCAACTGTTGTTCTAGCTCCTGGATATGCAGTATTACATTCAATAATTATTCCATTTAATTTTTTAACTAATGGAGCAATTAAATCTGCTTTTAAATAACCTCTTGATCCCGCTTCTCCTGTTGATACTTTAACACCTACATTTCCCTTTAATTCTACTCCTAATGCTTCATATACTTTAATTAAATTTTCTGAAGTAATCTCCTTACAAAAATAAACTTTTGTTTTTTCCATTTTCATTTTCTCCTTTATTATTTAACTTTATTATTTTTTGCTATATCTTTCTTCTATTAACTCTATTGGGAATATTTATTATTTACTCATATAAATCTTAATTTTTAATATTTAATAAAATAATTTGTACAATATTTTTTCTTAATAAAAATTCATTATATTAAACATCTAACAAATTCACGCCATTACTATTAACTATTACTTCTATTTTTAGATGACTACTCACAAATTTGCTAATAGTTCAGAATTTTAAACTTTATATGGTTTTTTCCTTTATACTATCTATACATATCAATTATTTCCACCATTCTTTGAATAATAAATACTCCAATTGTTCTACATCTGACTCTAAATAATACTTTTGCTATAAATAAATTACTCTAAAATCAATAAATGATTCATCCAATAAAATATCATAGATTATAATTTTCTTTCCCAAAAATATATTTAAAGTCATCAATAATTTTTCATTTCCTTATTTTTTATTAACACCTACCTCAATAATAGATTACTCTTAAATAATCTATCAACTCAATTATATCATAATAATCACTCATTCATAATAGTTAATTTTAAATAATAACAACAACGCAAATTTTATAGCTCTTCTACTTTTAATCTTTTATCTAAAATCACTATCATATATATTGCAATAATAAAGCAATAATACCATTTAAAATAATTGCAAATTTATATATTATAGATATTTGCAAAGTAACATTTTCATAATCGAATTTATTAAAAAAGTATTTATTAGTTTAATACAAGCAAAAAATTTAAGAGAAATTAATGTGACTAATTTAATTAAACAAACAAATGTCAATAAATGTATATTCTATCTAAATTTTTCGATATTTATAATTTAACTGGTTCAATAAAAAAATGTATGAAGATATACTAAATTTATATAAAATAAGAAGATATTTTTATTTTTTTAAAGTATTTAAACATATAAAAAATCAAATTTACTATAAAATTATGATTTTATTTTACAAAATATATCAAATCTACAATACAAATATTATAAAGATACTTAAACCATAGATTATCATATAGTTTTTTAAAGTATGGCATATTGCAATAATTACAAAATGGTATAATAATGGATGATAAATAAAAATACAATATAAATATTGTTAAATATATTCATTTATTGTATAATTAACTTATTAAAGAGGTGGAAAAATGGAGAAGAAAAGTTTAATTATAATGGGTGGAACTTTAATTGGAATATTAGTGATTTTATTAGTTGTTGTTTGGGCAATAACTAATTTAAAACCTGTTAAATATACATTTGAAGAGTTAGAAGCAAAAATTCATGAAGCTACTGTGGAATATTATCATGAAAATCCTAGTGCACTTCCATTAAACGATGGAACTTATAATTTGGATTATTCTGTATTAGAAAGTAATGGATATATGAAACCATTAAATGAAATAACTGAAAGTTCGCAAAGTTGTAGTGCTCATGTAATAATTCTTAAAGAAGGAACTGAATACACTTATATCCCATACTTAAATTGTGGAACTGAATATACAACTAAAGAATTATATAAACAAGTATTATATAATAATCCTGTTGTTACTAGCGGCAGTGGATTATATCAGACTCCTCAAGGAGAATATTATTTTAGAGGAAAAGTTGACAATAATTATGTTGTATTTGGAAGTGAAAAAAAAGGAAACGAAACTACAGATATTATGTGGAGAATAATGAGTATTAATAACAATACTATTAAATTAAGAGCAGTTGATTCAGTAAAATCAACTAAATGGGATAATAGATTTAATAGCACTGAAAATTCATATGATGGATATAATGATTTTGATTTAAGTTTATTTAGTGATTATTTAAAAGATTTAAAAGAAAATAATGTGATTTTATCTGAAAGTGAAAATGCCAAATTAGTTTCACAACAATTGTGTATAAACACTAGAACATTACAAGATACTACAAAAGATGGTAGTACTGAATGCGCTAAATTAAGTATTGATTATTATTACTATAGTTCTATATTACCTTACGAATTTATAAGAGCAAGTCTAGACCCCGAATGTACTACAATGGGAAATAGATCATGTTCCAACTATAATTATTTAGCTAAATTAAACCAAGCTGATGAATGGGTAATTACTGCAAGTCCAACTGCTAATAATTTAGCTTATGTGTTTGGAGGAAATTTATTTAAAGAAGAAAAGACAAATAATAGTAATTCTTTATATCCAGTTATAGTATTAAATAGATTCGCATTTTTTAAATCAGGCAATGGTACTGAGGAAGATCCATATAGAATTAAATAAATTATTATTTTATAACTGAAAACACTATTGAAAAATTTCAATAGTGTTTTCATTTCTTTCATCATTTAATATTGGATTCATAGCAACTTTCATATCTTCTATTTCTTTAGGTGTCTTAAACCATTGCTTATTTACTTCAACATTTGTTGAGTTCGGAAGTGGCTCAGGTTTATCAATTTTACTAAATAAAGGAATATTAAATGCATTTCCAAAACATAATGCTATTCCAGGACTTAATGATTTTAACTTTTCTATATTCGTAACAGATACACTATGTGTTATATTTTTAATAATATTTAAATCCGTTGGATGAAACATACGAAGAACAATATAATTAGAACATTGACTTAATGCTGTTGTTGATAATTCACTTGGTCTTTGAGTAATTAATCCTAATATAACACCATATTTACGTCCTTCTTTAGTTATTCTATCAAATATATTATAACCAATAGTATCGATATCACTATCATTCTGTACATATCTATGGGCTTCTTCAAGAACTATTTGTACTGAAAAATCTTTATTAGTTTTTAATGATATTGCATAATCTAGAAATAATTTTGAATAAATTTTAGTTAAAGTTTTGGCAAATCTTTCATCAACATAATTTAAATTAAAGTTAACTATTTGTACTCTTTCACCATTTTCATTAAAAAAAAGTTTTTTAATATATTCTTCTTTAGTTATATATTCATCATAATTAAAATACTCTCCATAATCTCCACTAATAATTGAATCTAATCTAACTTTTAATATATTATTTATATCATAAACTTTATCACTTTTTAAAACACCTTCACTAATTAAGGCAAACTCAAAAGCATCGTATAAATCTTTTAAAGTATATTGTCTTGGAACCATATTTTTATTTAATTTCAAATCTTCATTGATAAATTTTTCAATATATTCTGTTACAATTTGCATAGCATTAATTTTGCCAGTTTCATCTATTTTAAAACATTGTCTTAATGTTCTGGTATATCCTGGCTGAATTATTTCGCTATCAAGATTTAATTGTTTTGTATTAAAAGTAGCTAATACAGCAAAAATTTGATCTCTTATTTGGGCCGGTTTTTTACCACTTGTTAATATATCCATCAACGCTTTAGCAATAATATTATTTTTATAATCTTTTACTACTTCTTCATCCTCAGTAAACAAATATACATATTTTAACGCTTTTTCAATAATAGGTATTTGAGTTTTATTTTCAACATTTAACAATAATGCAATATCATCAACTTCTAAAAAATAAGGAGGTATTTTAATAATATTTCCAGTCTTAGAATTGATATCAGTAGTATAAAATGTACATCTACAATACTTAGTTTGATTTATTCTATTTAAAGCATCATGATATTCCCCATATACATCAAATAACGCAAAATGAGAATTATATGGAATATAATTTTTTTTATAAAATAAATTTTGAAATAATCTTGCTACTGTACAACTCTTACCACTACCTGTATTTCCAATAATTGCAAAATGATTAGAAAATAAATCATTTAATCTCGCTGATATATTAAATCCTTCATAAGTTAAACTCTTACCAATATAAATAGTGTCAAAAGTATCTATTTCTTGATTACCTACTAATGCGGTAACCTCCGCTTTATTAACAATCCTAATTATTGAATTATTATTTGGTCTATGATTTATACCAGAAGTAAATACATCACCAATAAATTCACCTACTAATATACAAGTAATTTCATTGCATGTAATACTAGTAATTTCAGCAACTACTTTATATTTTTCCTCAAATACTATATGAGCTCCAATTAAAGCAGTCTCTACTTTACCAGATATATTTTCAATAATAATATCATATTCATGTACAGATAAAATTTTTCCAAACATAATAAAAACTCCTAACTATTCTTACAATAATTATATCATATACCAAAAAATAAAAAAATATTAAATTTAAAAAATGCAAAATTAATCTGCATTTTTTAATATAACTAACCTATCTTTTTCCTTTTGTAAATCTTCTTTTTCTTTATCTACAATATTTTTAGGTGCTTTTAATAAATAATTTTCATTAGATAATAATTTTTCTCTTCTTAAAATAGACTTTTCTAACTTATCTATTTCTTCTTCCCTTCTTTTTTCTTCTTCTAAAATATTAGAACTATTGTCAAAATAAATATCAAATTTATATTTATATAATTCAATAGTTAATTTATCATTAAAACTAGATTTTTTTACTATTTTATCTTCTAATTTTAACATTTTATTTAATAATTCATTATTATTATAATCAATCACTTCAAAATCACTAGATACTTTATTTTCAGCCTTTCTATTTCTAAATAAAGTTACAAATTCAATCATATTATCTATTTCTTTTTCTTCTTCAAAAAATATTTGCTTTTTGTCATATTTAGGATATTTTGTTAATAATAATAAATCTGACTCTTTTAATTTTAAATTAGAATATATTTCTTCAGTTACAAATGGCATAAAAGGATGCATCATTTTTAATATACTAATTAATGTATAAAGTAATACACTTTTGGTTTGATTGCTATCACTAAATTTAGACATTTCAATATATTTATCACAAAAATCTTCCCATATAAATGAATATAATTTACTACCTGCATTATTAAATTCATATTTATCCATATACTTAGTAACTAATTTAATTGTTTCATTTAATTTAGTTAATATCCATTTATCAGTTGATGTTATATCATCATATGTTATATTCTTAGTATCAAAATCTTCTAATTTCATAAGAACAAATCTTGATGCATTCCATAATTTATTAATAAAATTCCATGTAGATGCAACTTTATCTGTATCGAATCTAATATCCATTCCCATAGCACTAGTTGTAGTCAAATAAAATCTTAAACTATCGCAGCCATATTCATCTATTAAATCCATAGGATCTATTCCATTTCCTAAACTCTTAGACATTTTTCGTCCTTTTTTATCGCGAATAAGTCCATGTATTAAACAATCTTTAAATGGTCTTTGTTTCATTTGCTTCAATGATGAAAATGCCATACGTGCTACCCAAAAAAATATAATATCATATGCTGTTACTAAAACATCTGTCGGAAAATATCTTTCTAAATCATCTGTTTTATTTGGCCAACCAAGAGTACTAAATGGCCACAAAGCGCTACTAAACCAAGTATCTAACACATCATTGTCTTGAATCCAACCTTCTCCTGGAGATTCTTTAGATACTTTGACTTGCTCACCTTTATACCACGCAGGAATTCTATGACCCCACCATAATTGTCTAGATATACACCAATCATGGCAATCTTCCATCCAATGATTCATTACTTTTTCAAACCTTTTTGGAAAGAAATTAATATTCTCATTTTTAGTCTTTTGAGCTTTTAATAAATTTTCACTCATACTTTTCATATCAACAAACCATTGCTTTGACAAATATGGTTCTACTACTGCATCAGTTCTTTCAGAATGTCCTACACTATGTATCATTGGTTCTATTTTTATAAGCAATCCAAGTTCATTTAAATCTTTAATTAATGCATCTCTACATTCTTCTCTAGTCATATTTTCATACTTTCCAGTAAGACTATTCATAGTAGCATCTTCATTCATAATTACTATACGTTCTAAATTATGTCTTTGACCTACTTCAAAATCATTTGGATCATGGGCCGGTGTAATTTTAACACAACCAGTACCAAAATTAGGATCAGCATGCTCATCCGCTATTATTGGTATTAATTTATTCATAATTGGTAATATTACATTTTTACCAATTAAATGCTTGTATCTTTTATCATCAGGATTAACTGCTACAGCAGTATCTCCAAATAAAGTTTCAGGTCTTGTCGTTGCTATATCCAAATATTCATTACTTCCTTCAATAAAATATTTAATATGATAAAATGCTCCAGGATCATCTTTATAGATAACTTCTTCATTTGATAAAGCAGTCTTAGCAACTGGATCCCAATTTATAATTCTTTGTCCCCTATATATTAATCCTTCATTATATAGATTAATAAATACTTGAGTAACAGCATCATTTAGTCCTTCATCTAAAGTAAATCTTTCTCTTGAATAATCTACAGAAAGACCAAGAGTTGCCCATTGTTTATGAATGTTATCTCTATGTTCTTCTGTCCATTTCCAACACTCAACCAAAAATTTTTCTCTACCCAATTTATATTTATCAATATTATTACTTTTTAATCTTTGAACGACTTTTGCTTCAGTGGCAATTGCTGCATGATCCATACCAGGTAGCCATAAAGTATCATAGCCCTTCATTTTTTTATATCTAATTATTACATCTTGAATACTGCCATTTAAAGCATGTCCTAAATGTAAATTTCCAGTTACATTTGGTGGTGGTATTACAATACAAAATGGATCTTTGCTTTTATCACCAGCTTCAAAAGCTTTACTTTTAACCCATGAATCATATTTGCCTTTTTCAACTTCTTTATGATTATATTTTTTATCTAACATACTATTTTTCCCCTTCTAAATAATTATTAACTTCATCAACAAACTCTTTAAATATGTCTTTGTGTTTTAGTCCAGAATACATTTTATTTATATAATTTTCATTATATACTCTTTCTTTTGAATATTTATAATTTAAATCAAATACTAATGACATCATTAAAACTATTTTATCATTTTTATTATTGCAATCACTAGACAATACATTATTATGCTTCATAAATGACGTTCTTACTTTATTAGATATTTCATTATCATCTTCTTCTAACTCAAGTAATCTATTAGTCGAAAAAGAATATAATATATCTAATTTATCGGCATCTCTTATTATCTTAGAATGTAATTTTTCTTTAATTGTCATATTATCTTCATCAATAGCTGCTTTATTATGATATTTAATAGCTTTTTTAATAACAGAATCATATTCTCTATTTACAATAAACTTATCTATTAATTTATCATCATATAACACTTTAATAGCATCATCACCATGATCAAAAGTTTCATTATCATTAAATGATTTATATTCAGTCCATTGTTTAAATCTAGATATGTCATGAACTAAAGCTATAAATGATGCAATATCTTTATCTTCTTCTTCTAAATTAATACTACGAGCTATTTCCTCTGCTTGATGCACTACTCTATAAGAATGATTATATTTGTATGCTAACATTTTTTCATTTAAGTCATATTTCATAGCAAAATTATCAAACACATCAAAATTTTCATTCATTTTTACCTCCAAAATAAAAAGGTAATACCAAAGGACGATTAAATCGTGGTACCACCTTAATTAATTCTCTTTTTTTTAACGCAAAATTACGTAATATTTTACTAATATTTCAAATATTAAACTCACAAGCTACCTTCATTTATTTCATTTAAGAAGAGCTTTCAACCGATGGCCCTTCCTCCCTAATAAATTACATAAATTACTCCTCTTGGTCTTTGTTTTTACTCAATTAAGTATACAATATTATTAGTTGTTTGTCAAATATAAATTAATTTTCTAACACCTATGTCTCTTTTCATTTTCTTTTATATATAATTTTTTATGATATTTAATATCTCTTAATTTATCTACTAAAAATTAATATTATAATCTTTAAATACTATCAAAAAAATCATATCTCAATGCTTAACATTTAAATTCAATTTTTTAATAACATAATAGTATTACTCATTTTTTATCATGACAAAACCTAAATTCTATTTTTAGTAGCATAAGTATGAAAATATATTATTTAAGTTATAATTTTGTTTCATCATTATAATTATTATCCCAATTTTTTATAATATTATATAACGGATTAGATTCCTTTATATATTTTATATATTGTGGCATACTTATATTTTTAAATACACTTTTCATATAATCTAAAGTTAAAGGCTTTTTAAATTTATTAACATCATATATATGTAGTGCATAACACTTTGTATTATTTTCACCAAAATAATCAATTATTTCTTTCCCATCTTCTCTTAAATCATAACCAGTATATTTCAATATTTCATTTATATTTCCGCATAAAATATTACTTACTCTAAAATAACCAATAATTGCCTTATCTTTTTTAGCAGAATATACATATATTTTTTCATTAAGCAGTTCTTTATTTAAAGGAGATTTTCTAAATTCATAAACTTTAGTCTTATCAAATATTTGTCTTGCATAAAAAGTTGTGATTGAAATAAGAATAATTTTATTCATAATATTCACCCTAAAATATTATATCATATTCATAATTATTAATAAATTAATATTTTTAATTCAACTGACTTAAGATATGAAAACTTTTCTTATTTTTAATATTATTTTCATAAATTATACTTACATTTGTATTACTTATACACTCACATTTCATATAATTAAATGGTGATTATATGTTTCAAACAAAACAAAATAAAAGAATTAAATATATTTTTATTATATGTTTATTAATATTTATATTAGTTTTATTTAAAATTTTTTTTATTCAAGTGTTTGAGTATAAAAAATTAAATACACTTGCTGATGAATTATGGAGTAGAAATTTAACTATACAAGCAGATAGAGGTAGAATATTAGATAGAAATGGTAAAGTAATAGTAGATAATATCACTACTGTTGGATTGTATTTAGTACCAAATCAAATATTAGATAAAGCATTAGTTGCTAAAAAATTGAGTAAAATCTTAGATGTTTCATATGAAGAAATGTACAAACATACAAGCAAATTAACATCAATTGAAAGAGTTCATCCAGAAGGAAGAAATTTAGATATAGAAACTGCTAATAAAATAAAAGAATTAAATTTTGAGGGTGTTTATTTATTAAAAGAAAGTAAGAGAGATTATAAATATGGAGATTTATTATCTCATGTTATTGGGTATACTGGTATTGATAATCAAGGACTTAGTGGTCTAGAATATAAATATAATCAACAATTAACAGGAACTAATGGAAGCATAAAATATTATAGTGATGGTAGAGGTAAAAGATTAGAATTATCTGAAAAATATGATGAACCCGAAAATGGAAAAGATATATACTTAACTATAGATTTAGAAATCCAACTTGCACTTGAAAGTGAATTAAAAAATGCTTTTGAAAAATATAATGCACAAGGCGCAATTGGTATTGTAATGAAAGCTACTACTGGAGAAATAATGGCAATTTCTTCCTTACCTTCTTTTGATCCTATTAATTATCAAAATTATAGTGAAGAAGTAATCAATAGAAATCTAGCAATTTGGCAAAATTTTGAACCTGGTTCTACATTTAAAATTGTTACTTTGGCAGCTGCTATTAATGAAGGGATTGTTAATATATTTGAAGATACTTTTTATGATACAGGAAGTATTAAAGTAAGTGGAAGTACACTACACTGTTGGAAAACAAAAGGTCATGGAGAACAAACATATTTACAAGTAGTTGAAAATTCATGCAATCCAGGATTTGTTAAATTAGGTTTAAGCCTTGGAAAAGATAAATTATTTAAATATATTAATGATTTAGGATTTGGTAAAAAAACAGGAATAGATTTAAATGGCGAAGCTACCGGTATTTTATTTGATGTAAATAAGATAAAAGACTTAGAACTTGCAACTACTGCTTTTGGCCAAGGAATAAGTGTGACAGCAATACAGCAAGTATCAGCAGTTAGTGCTATTATAAATAATGGTAATTTATATACTCCATATATAGTTTCTAAAATAGATGATAATATGATTTCTCCAAAACTAAAAAAAGCAAATATTATAAATGAAGAAACAAGTTCACTTGTTAGGTATGCTCTTGAGAGTGTTGTTGCCAATGGAAGTGGTAGAAACGCGTATATTGAAGATCATAGGGTTGGAGGTAAAACTGGTACTGCTCAAAAAGTTGGAGAAAATGGACAATACATGGATGGTAATTATATTTTATCTTTTCTTGGTTTTTTAAGTTCTGATAATCCTCAATACGTTGTATATATAGCTCTTGATAATCCTAAAGGTGTTACACAATATGGAGGAGTTGCTAGTGCACCTATTGCAAAAAATGTTATGGAAAATATTATTTCAATTTACGATATTAAGCCAAATAGTGATGGAATATCAAAATCATATAGATGGAATGATACTCTCTATATTACAATTCCAAATGTAATTGGCAAAACAAAAAAAGAAGCAAAAAAATTGCTTACTAATTTAAATGTTGAATTTATTGGTGATGGAGATAAAGTAATATCAACCTCACCTGAAGGAAATACAAAAGTAAAAGAAAACTCTACTATAAAAGTTTTATTAAATTAAATTAAATAGAATAAAAACAAATAAGCCATTTTTTTGCGTTTAAATTTTAAATATTCATCATTTATTATTTAGTGTTTAATTCAATATATTTTAAGTCTCCTTTGTATGAATATTATCTATTAAAATTTTATAAATAATTTAATTTTTTATGTACTTTCCAATTTAAATATTGCAATATCATCCATATCTCCTTAACTATCATCGCTTTAATTATTTGCTATTTAACCTTTTTTATTCTTACTCAATTTTCTTAAATTAATATTTATTATGCATAAATCGTAACCAAATTAAATCTTAGAATACAAAAATATTGAAAATTATTTAGATAACACAGCAGTTTCGTATGCGATATAATCATAATTAAGTTTTTGTCATTATTTACTAAACATTGTGTAATAAATTCAGCTTTTCCGTGTGCATTTTTTTCTTCGATAAATTTAATATTTTTTATATTTTCATAATATTAACTGTATTAATAAAGATAGAATATCTAAACGATTTACATTGTTTTCTTTGTATAGTAATTTATAATAAGATTTTAAAATCAAATATTAGATATTTTTTATAACAATAGTAATATAATACTTGATTTAATGTTGAATTTTCTTATAATACTTCTACCACTTAATAATAATATAGATGAGATAAACACATCACTAATTATTGTTTTAACTTTAATTATAATAAATCAATATTCTTAAGATTATCATCTAAATTAAGAATTTTCCATCTTTTTATAAATTACTATATAATAAATAAAAATCAAGCATAATGCTTAATTAGCAATTTTGCTTGATTAATTTATCTTGCAAGCCCCATTTTATCTTTCATTAATTCGAATTTTTTCTTAGCTATTTTTCTTGTTAAATCTCTACCATTATCTAATATTTTATTTATTTCATCACTATTAATTATTTCATTATATTTTTTCTGAATATCACTTAATATCTTAACTACTTCATCAGCTATTACTTTTTTAAATTCTCCATAATTTTTACCTTCAAATTCTTTTTCTATTTCATCTAATGATTTATCAGTAATTAATGAATACATTTGCATCAAATTTGATATTCCAGGCTTATTTTCTATATCATAACAAATTTTCATTTCACTATCAGTTGTTGCACTCATTATTTTTTTTCTAACTGAATTTAAATCTTCAAGTAACATTATAACACCTTTTTTATTTTCAGAAGATTTACTCATTTTGATTGTAGGAGTTTGCAAATTTTTAATTAATATTTCATTTCCTTCAAATGAAGAAGCAGGTTGTGGTATTTTAAATGTTTCCCCATATTTTTTATTAAAACGAATTGCTATATCTCTAGCTAATTCTAAATGTTGAGTTTGATCTTTACCTACTGGTACAAAATCAGTATCATATATTAAAATATCAGATGCCATTAATACTGGATATGTAAGCAACCCAACAGAAAAATTAGCATGTTTTAAACTTTTATCTTTAAACTGAGTCATTCTAGATAACTCTCCATAATATGTACTACACTCTAATAACCATGATACATTAGCATGATATTCATTTTCTGATTGAATAAATATAGTATTTTTATTTGGATTTATTCCACATGCTATATACAATGCTACTAAACTTTTAATATTATTTCTTAAAGCAATGGGATCTTGTGAAACAGTAATTGCATGCATATCTGCAATAAAAATATAAGAATCATATTTTTCTTGATTCATAACCATTTTCTTTATTGCTCCAAGATAATTACCTAGTGTAATTTGACCTGTTGGCTGAATTCCTGTTAACATTTTCTTCATAATACATCACCTGCAATAATTATACAATAATTAAAAATTTTTTTAAAGTTTTTATTTTAAAAATATCTTTACAATCTTTTGTTCGTTTGTTATTATATTATTAAAGGAGAATGGTATGGAAAAACTAACTAATAAGCAGCAAGAAATTCTAAACGAAATCAAAAAATTTATTGCTAAATATGGTTATTCACCAACTATTAGAGAATTATGCGAATTATGTCATTTAAGTAGCACAGCTACAATGTTTGTACATTTAAAGAACTTAACAAATAAAGGATATATTTCTCAATGTGGTAACAAATTTAGAACGATATATTTAAATGTCCCAAATGAATATGATAATAAAAATAATTCAATAATGGAAGTTGCATTACTTGGTAATGTTGCAGCTGGAAATCCAATTGAAGCAATAGAAAATCCAAATGAATATTTTGAATTACCAGCTTATTTAGTTCCTAAAAATACCGAAGTATTCGTACTAAATGTTAATGGTGATAGTATGATAAACTGTGGCATATTAAATGGAGATAAAGTTATTGTTAAAAAACAAAATACTGCTAATAATGGTGAAATAATCGTAGCTATGACTGATAATAATGAAGTTACATTAAAAAGATTTTACAAAGAGAAGAATTATATTAGATTGCAACCAGAAAATGATAATTTGAAACCAATTATATTAAATAATGTAACTATTCTTGGAAAAGCAATTGGACTATATAGAAAAATATAACTAATAAAAAACTTCGCTTATTTAAAAACGAAGTTTTTTATTTTTTAAATCTTCTTGAAAAAGCATCTTTATCATTATATTGATAACAATCAATATAGGCATTAGTAAAATAATCATCATATCTTTCTCTTATACTATTAATTTCAAAATCATTAAGTTTAACTGATTGAATATATTTTCTAATTCTAAGTACATTATTACTATTCAATATTATATTAAATACTTCTTCTCTACTAAGAATTTTTAATATAACCATACAAGTAGAAGCATAAACACCAACAGTATCAAATTGTTCATTTTCTAAATATTCATCACCACATTCAATGATTCCTGACGCTTCTACTTTTACTATAGTAAAATCATCTATCAATTCACTAGACTCTTTATTTGCAAATCTAAGAGTTTCTTCAGGGAAAATTGAAAAATGAAAACCATTTTTTGAATATTTAAGAGGTCCATTTAATTCATATTTCTTTCCTATTTCATATTTTTTATTATTTTTATTTGTTAAATTTTTATTTAATAATTTATATCCTATCATAATATTTATTTCGTAAATAAAATATATAGCATATATAATGTCATTAATATTAATACTATAATTCCATTAATTTCATCTTTCCTTCTTCCTTTATCTCCTATTCCAATTGCCATAGATATCAATATACCACCAATTAATCCACCTATGTGAGCAAATATATCTATTCCTGATACAACTAGCCCAAATAATAAATTTATAATAATTACCGGAACTATTTGTCCCCTTAATAAACCTTGTAGAGTTGCTCTATAATAATATGTAAAATATGCAATACTACCAAGCAATCCAAATATAGCACCAGATGCTCCCATACTTATAACATTTTCACCCATAAATACTCCAGAGAAAATACTTCCAAGTAATCCACTAACAAAATAAATAAATGCATATCTTAGCTTACCATAATATCTTTCCACTTGAGGACCCAATATATACAATGCATACATATTAAATAATAAATGAATTAAATTAACATGCATGAACATACTTGTTAATAATCTATAATATTGCCCATTTTGAACAAATATATAATTATTAGATAAATAATAACTTAAATCAATATTGGCATTTAGCTGTAATGTGATAGTTAACAAAAACATAATAATATTTATTACTATTAATAAATATGTAAAAGTTGGTTTCTTTTTACTAAATATTTTTGCTAATTTCTTCTCATTTTTAATAGTTTTTTGATTCATATCATCTGTTAATTTAAAAAATTCAACTGGATCCATTTTTTCATTTAATATAGAATTTTTAACATGAGGAAAAAATTCACTAACAACTTTATTTTTCTTAAAATCAGAAATCTTATTTACTTTTATAGTTTCTATATTTTTAATATTTTTAGTGTCTTTAAAATTAACAGCTTCTCCTGTATCAAGCAATAAATTTAACATGTTCATTCTAAATGTAAAAGTATTCTTTTTAATGCTTTTCATAATAGTTTTAGCTTTATACATATCATTATTTAATTGTTCATTATTATGTATATAATTAATATTAATTCTTATTAATTGTAAATCCTTTTCCATATTTTCTAGCCAAATTTCATTATTTAAACCATTTATTATTATAGGTTTATAATCTTCTTCAGTTACAAAATAATGTAATATTTTAAGAATAATATCATCTTTATTATTAATTTTTATATTCATTTTTCCTGCCTTTCTACAAATTAATTTTAATGTAATTTTATTTTACTATTAATCATAACATTAGTAAAGAGGTGATAATTATTAAAAATTATTTTAAAAACATAATTTTATTCATAATAATTCTATCTTTCTGGCTACTAAGTGGATTAATTTTTAAAGTTGATTCTTCATATTACAATTTATTAAAGCTACCTAGTTTTACATTAAATGGAAATATTATCGGAATAATATGGATAATAATTTATATTCTTGTTACTATTAGTATAATTTTTGTATCGAAGAAAACTAATATTTTAAAAAATAATGATTATTTTTATATTTTATTAATAAATTATATATCCAATCAATTATTTATGTATTTCTTCTTCTATTTAATGAGTCCATTTTTAGGTTTCTCAATCACAATAATAATATTATTATCAACTATATTTTTATTTATTGAAACAAAAAAAATATTTAATAAAGCATCTTATTTTTTAATACCATATTTATTATATGATATTTATGCATTTATATTAATGAGTACAATATATTTTATGAATTTTTAAAAATATTTAATATTTCATTAAATTCTTTTTCAGGTTCTACTGAAAACTCCATAAACTCATGTGTTATTGGATGATGAAACCCTAAATATTTAGCATGCAGCATTTGACCATAATCATTTATTGGTTTATAATTTCCATACACAGGATCATTAACAACAGGATGTCCGATATATTCCATATGAACCCTTATTTGATGAGTTCTACCCGTCTCTAATGACAATTCTAATAAAGTCGACTTATTATATCTTTCTAATACTACAAAATTAGTAATTGCTATTTTAGAATTATCAGCACACACACACATCTTTTTTCTATCAATTTTACTTCTTCCAATTGGAGCATTTATTTTTCCTTTAGAACTTTCAATTACACCATGTACTAAAGCAATATATTTTCTTTTAATTCTTTTATTAGCAAAATCATCGCTTAATATTTTATGTGCTTGATTAGATTTAGCTATAAGTAGTACTCCACTTGTATCTTTATCAATTCTATGTACTATTCCAGCCCTATCTGATCCGCCATCATCACTAAGATTTGTAGTGTGTCCCATTAATGCATTAACAAGAGTATGTTCATAATTACCATTACCAGGATGAACAACCATTCCACTTTTTTTGTTAACAACCATTATATCAGCATCTTCATATAATACATTTAATGGTATATCTTCTGCCTTTATTGTCATATCCTTCTTTAATTCATTAATTTCAATAATATCATCTGTCTTAATTAAATATCCACTTTTTACACATCTAGAATTCACCTTAATATTACCATTTTTTATATTTTGAGATATATAATTTCTACTTTCTTCTAAATTTTTAGTTAAATATATATCTAACCTTGTTAAATTATCATTATTACTTACT
Organism: uncultured Bacilli bacterium; assembly: GCA_944358375.1. The sequence continues at coordinate 14,168 of CALVQT010000002.1, read as the reverse complement.
TTTATTATTTTCATTTAACATCATCCTTAATTATTTTACAAATATACATAAGTATTCCAAAAGTTATAAATATATCAGCTATATTAAAAATAGGCATACTAACATTAAATATTTTAAAATATATAAAATCTACTACATAACCTAACTTTAATCTATCTATTAAATTACCAATCGCACCAGATATTATTAAAATAAAAGATAACATCAGTAGTTTATCATTTATATGCATCTTTAATTCTTTTAATAAATATATTATGAATATTATTGTTAATATAGGTAAAATAACATTAATTTCACTAAATAATCCAAATGCTGAACCACTATTTTTTATATAAGTAAATTCTAAAAAATTATTAATTATAATAAGAGATTTATCTACACCAATATTATTAACTACTAATAATTTAACAAATTGATCAAATAAAACTAATACTATTAACAAAATACTTATTTTAATATATTTTTGTTTCATATATATATTTTATCATATTTATATAATTAAGTAAATTAAGATATTTCTATTAATATCACATCCTCGCCTAATTTTTTTATTTGGTTAAATCTAATAGATAATACATCTTGACTTGAAAATAAATTTTTAATAATATTAGGCGATTCTATAATAAATTTAATTAAATAACCACTATTAATATCAAATTCAACATCAACAATTCTGCCTATTACTTTTCCATCTTTAATATTAATAATATCTTTTTTAGCTAACTCTGATAACTTCATATTAAATTATATTATAAAATTAATTTTTTAACACTTTCAAGAGCATTATTTTCAATTCTAGATACTTGTGCTTGACTAATAGATAATTCTTTTGCTATTTCTGCCTGAGATAAACCATCTATATATCTCTTTTCAATTATTAATCTATCTCTTTGTTTAATTTTAGATAACGCATCTTTTAAACTAAGTAAATAATCTAAATTAATATTAGTTTTATCTTCTAATTGATCCACAATATATATAGTATCTCCGCCATCATTATATATAGGATCAAAAATGCTTGCTACATCAGTAAGAGAATTTAATATATTATATAATTCATAGTTAGATAAATTAAATTTTTTGCATATTTCTTCATTTGTAGGATATCTAAAATTATTTAATAAAAAAGATTCTTTATAATTTATGATACTATATGATAATTCTTTTATACTTCTAGAGATTCTAAGAGAACTATTATCTCTAATGTATCTTTTAATTTCCCCCTCTATCATAAAAACAGCATATGTACTAAATCTAACTTCGAATGATAAATCAAAATTATCAACTGCTTTAATTAAACCTACTACTCCAATTTGAAATAAATCATCTAAATTATCACACTTATTTTGATATTTTTGCAATATACTAAGTACTAATTTTAAATTTCCTTCTATTAAAATTGATTTACATTCTTTTTTACCATTCTTTAAATCTTTAAACAACTTAATCATTTCATTATGCGTTAATACTTTTAAATACGAAGTATTAATACCATTAATTTCAACTTTATTCTTAGCCATATAAAAATTCCTTTCAAACTATATTGAAAGGAATTAAGTATTTTTATTCATTATTCAAGTTTAATGTTTTGAGCTAACACTGAAAGTACTTGTTTGTCTTTTACTTCTACAACTGCAAACTTACCATCAACATCTTGTCTTTCTAAAAACATAAATTCATTAGTAAAATCTTCACCATTTGGAGCAACTTCAGCAGTAAAATAATAAGTTTTTCCTTTATAAGATGCTTGTCTTAACACAAAATAACTTTTTTTATTTTCCAACATTAATATTTGATTTGTTAAATTTTCCATTCTTTTTTCCTCCTTATAATTATGGTGTTAAAGTTAAATTTTCATCATTCAAGAAATCAGTAAATGCATTTAATGCAGAATCAAGATTATCTTGTTCACCTTGAGTTAAATTATCATTAGTGACTGCTTCTTGATATGTTTGCTCTTGTCCTGTTTCTGGAACGGCAGCTATTTGCTCATCTAAACTTGGTGAGTTAACTGGTGGATTAATATCAGGATATAAATCTTCCTCAACAACAACTGAAGTATCGTGATCTGTTACATCCAAATCTCTATCTTCTTGATTTGTTGTACTTCCATCTTCATTATGCAAATATGCACTTCCATCTTTTGTAACCTCAACTCCAGTTTCGCTATTATATGCTACTTCACCACTTCCAAGTTCAATTGGAAATGTCGTATTATCATTGAATATTTGATCTTCTTGTTCTTCTTTATCATCATTTCCAGAATTATTATCACTGCTATTATTATTATTATCTCCACCTGGATTAGATGGATTTGTCGTTGGAGTGTTATTATTACCACCTGGAGTTAGAGACGGATTGTTTTCTTGATCTTGAATTTGACTTTGATCTTGATCTTGACTTTGATTTAGGTCTTGACTTTCATCTTGATCTAAATCTTCATCTTCTTGCTCTTCAATTTCAGCAATATCATGATGATTTATAAAATGATCAGCTGTAAGTATAATTGCTGATAAACCACCTAAATAAAGAATTCCTTTTTTTATTATATTTCCTATTTTTTGAAGTAATGTTGGCTTTGGTTGAGCTGTTTCATTTACTAATACAGGAGCAACTTTTTCTTTATCTTCTTCATCATTTTCTGCTTCTAATTCTGGCTCAGGTGGTAATGGCAATGGAGTTATTCCATCACCTTTTTCAGGTTCTTCTAATTCTGGCTCTGAAGTTGGCTCAGGTGGTAATGGCAATGGAGTTATTCCATCACCTTTTTCAGGCTCTTCTAATTCTGGCTCTGAAGTTGGCTCAGGTGATAATGGTAATGGAGTTATTCCATCACCTTTTTCAAGTTCATCAATAGTTAAATCATCACTATTTTCTGGTTCTTCTGATGTTAATTTTTTTTCTTCATCAGAAATAGGAGGAACAATTCCCATGTCATCATCTAATTCTTGATCGTCTGCTTTTTCTTTATCAATTTCTTTGTCAGCATTTTTACTTAGAGGATCTTCAAGAATATAATCTCCTCCATTTAGCAAAGCTTGTTGTTGTTTTTTATATTTTTCTATTCTACTATTTAGTATAAATATTGAACTATTGCATATTGCAATAGTCTTTTCTAAACTTTCTTTTTCATTTTTATAATTTTCTACTAAATCAGGAGAACTTTTATCATCAGCAATATATGCAGCTAATGACTTTATTCTATTTTTACAATTTTCAATTTGTGCTTCATTTCTTTCAATTTCTAATCTTGCACTTTCAATCTCATCATTTTTTTGATTATAAAGATTAACTTTATTTTTAAATTCTATATCATATTTGTAAGTAACTTCCAATGTTTTATCAGAAATATATTTTTTTGCACTAAATATAGAATCTAGTTCATCTTCATCATATTCTATTTCCTCAAGACTTTTTCCACCAAATACTGACTGATTATAAGAGTTAAAAATATCATCGGCTTCTTTTTTATAATCTTTTAAATTTTTTACTATATCCGCTAATTTAACAATTCCAATTGATGTTATATCAGTATTCTCTGCTAAAAGTTTATCTAAGTTATTTCTAATCTCATTTAATCTTTCTACCATTATTCTGTCTCCTTTTTATTTCTAATCATCATCTTTATTTGATATCTTATCTCTCCAATGTTATTTATATCTGCTAAAGTATTAACTTCATATTTATTATTTTTAAATATTTCTATCATTTCATCTAGAGTTACATAAGTACTATTTTCAGTTAAATCTACCCAATTTTCTTCACTAGCTCCAATTATTTGTTGTAATTTTATTTTTACTTTTGTTTCAATGCTTCTATCTCTTCCATCATTAATACTTGGATTCTTAGTTGACCAATCTGACCAATTTGACCATTTATAATCATTTGTTTTTGTTGCTTTAGAATATCCACTAGGTGCTGTAGCTGTATACTCAGTTGAAGTCTTAGTCGTAGTTCTATACCATTTATAAGCTTTTGTTCTTGTAGTTTCATCTTTTATATATCCAGCAGCCGGTGCACTTGTATAATATACTTTTTCACCACTTGCATTTTTTGATCCTGATGGATAATAAGACCTATTTCCATCACTTTCGAATTTATACCAATTGTAGAATGTATATGTTCTACAAGTTTCACTTATTTTACATGTCCCTGTGCCAAGAGATTTCCAATCGCCATATATATGACACTTATCTCCTTGATCAACAATACCATCAATTACAGATACACCTTCATCATCTTTTGAGTTACTACAACTATATACAATATCTCTTTGATAAGTAAAGTTCTTATTAGTTCCCTGTCCACAAGGTGTATCTTGCTGATATACAACAGTTGTTGATGTAGCATCTACAGCACAAACATAATACTTGTAAGGATTGTATGTAGTATCGCTACGTTCGAAATATACATCTATTCCACCTTCATTATATGGATAACCTTCTGGTGCGGTTGGTGAAAATGCTTTTTCTCCATTTTCTCCTAAATAATAAATTTTTGAAGATGTATTTTTATACCATTTATATGCTTCATTAGTTGCATTATCATACATCTTATAATCGCTATTTGGAGATGTTACATAATATTCATTAACATCTTTAGCATTTGTTTTTTCACCACTTGTTGTATAATAATGATTTGTTGTTAAATCCCAAGTATATAATTTATCTCTATATCTATAATAATTCGTAGTGCCTAAAGTTTTATAGTTTTCATAAGTAATTTCATCTTTCCATAATTCCTCAGTCTTACCATAAGCAGTTCCTTCAGTCTTTAACATTTGTGGTAAATATATAAAACTTACATATGTTGAATCAGTGATAATATCATTCAATGTACCTTCAATACTAGGGCCATATTCATTCTCAGAATTTTTATCAGTGCAAACTAACCATGGTGTATATTGTTTACTACCATCCTGCAATACACATACTCTAACATAGGTAGCTGTCAAATTACAAGTTGAAAACTCATCAGGATTTACAAGACCTTTCTCAATTAATTCTTCTAATTTAACTTCACTGCATTCACCAACAGATACAGGTAATAATGACATATTATTTTCATAATACAATTTACCAGCATTTAATAACTCTTGTTCATAATTAAATGTTGGCGTTTGTGGATCATCAATATCATTTCTACCACTACACCCTTTTACTAAATAAAAGATTATTAATATAGCAATAACGACAAGAATTACAATTATTATTTTTTTCATTAAAGCTGATTTTTTATCAGTTTGTATTTCTTCTTTATCTTCATAGCCATAATCTTCATAATTATTTGACATTTTAATTCCTCCAATTCCCTTTTGTCATATTATATATGTATTTTACCATAAAGACATGTATAATTACAATACAAATGATTAACTTTTTTAAATTTTCATAATAGATTTTAACTTCTTAACTACTTTCTTTTCTATTCTTGAAATATATGATTGAGAAATATCTAATTTACTTGCCAATTCTTTTTGAGTCAACTCCTTTTTACCAAATAATCCATATCTTTGTTCTATTATATTTTTATCTCTATCTGGCAATTTTAAAATTTCTATCTCTAATAATTTTTTATCATCATTATTTTGAATTAATTTTTCTAACATATCTTCTTCAGTACCATAGACATCTTCTAATTTTAATTCATTTCCTTCGACATCAAAATTAATTGAATCTTCAAGACTAACTTCACTCATTCTTTTTTTATTTTTCCTCAAAAACATTAAGATTTCATTATCAATACATCTAGATGCATATGTAGCAAGTTTAATATTTTTATCCAATTTATATGTTTTTACCCCCTTAATTAATCCAATTGTTCCAATACTTACTAAATCTTCTAAATCATATATAGTATTATCATATTTTTTAGCTAAAAAAACAACTAATCTCAAATTATGTTCAATTAGTTTATTTCTAGCATACAAATCTCCCATGTTACTCTTTTTTACTAATTCCTCCTCTTCTATTCTATCAAGTGGAGGTGGTAATATATCTGTACTTCCAATAAAAAACACATCATTATTTTTAAAAAACTTATTTAATATTTTTTCTATCATTATTCCTCCATTAATTTATAATTTAATATACAATTATATCCATTAAATTTTTTATTTATAACGCCAATACACACATCATCCCTTTGCCCAAATCCATCAATATAAACTTTTTTAGGATTAAAACATTTTATTAAAGAATTATTATTTATAGTACTATATGGTACTAAATAATAATTTTCATTAACTTCTTTATTTATAATAATTACTTTTTTATTACCATATGGTTCAATTAATTCATTTCCCGTATCCATAAATCCATTTAAAAATAATACCTCTCCATTGTTTAAATATATAGTAACTTTATATCTAGTATCTAATATTTTCTTTAAATTATATTCAAAGTACTTATATATATGAATAATTATAGGTATTAAAAATAAACAATATTTATATTTAATTAAACCATCTTCTCTTAAATAAAATAAACTACCACCAAGAAAAAAAGATACTATATAATAATAAATTGTATTCTTAATTAAAGTTTTATAATCTATATATCCAAATGCAATTAAAATCATAATAATACATAACAATAATTTTACAATAATAAGTAACATATTATTTAAATTAACAAACAAAAATATTATAGATAATTCTCCTACTATCGCAGCTAAAATAATTCTTCTTTTATTAACATTTATTTTAAGTAAAATTCTTAAAGTATCAAGCAATAAATAGTCAATGATAAAATTTAAAATTATAAATTCGTCTAAATACATTTTATATCACCAAAATAATTATATTAAAAAAGCTATACATTTTTTTGTCGAAATATATAACTTCTAAACTCTTTTATATAATTTCATATTTTTATCATATTTAACAACAAAATCTTTATGATAAGTTCCTTCATCTTGATCCCAAGAATACAATGCATATTCATCTTGCAAATCACTATCTATTTCATCTTCTTCTTCATCAATTTTAGTCATTTTTTCATTTAATTTATATTCTTTAATAAAGAAGCCAAAATCCCTTACGACTCTTCTACTATTTAAATTATTATTATTATTACTATCTTTAATTATATTACCATTTGAATCTCTTTGAGCAACTAATTTATCATATAAATTTGATAGCATTGTTAAAATATATGAATTATCAACATTTGTATATCTTATTTTATTTATTTGTATTCTTATATTTATAATATCATTTTTTACTATATTATATTTTTCAAATCTAGTTAATAATTTTAATATAAAATTATAATCGCTATTTGCTAAATATAATTTTATACAGCTAAACACATACTTTTTACTTAAATATTTTATATCATCTTTATATAATACAGGAATTAATCCAATTTTTATATTTTCTCCACCATTTAAATATGCAATATTAATTATAGGACTATTTGTTTTTAATTTAAGTCTAATATAATCTATTAACCCATTTCTATCCATTTGAGAAGTTAATTCATCTATACTAGATATATTTGTTTTTGGCATCAATTTATTAAATCTATTAATAATAACTATAATTTTAGCATCCCTATCCACATAATAATTAACATTTCCAAATAAATATTTGTTTTTTGGATTATTGTTATATTTTCTTATTTTGTCTAATAATTTCCTATATTCATCAAAATTATCACATTCCCTATATATCTCTTTATAGTTCTCAACAAGTATATATCTTTTTAATTCTTTTTTCATACTTATATCCCCCATTTGATTTTTATGTATTATACTAAAATTATAATAAAAAGTCAATTTTTACTTTACTTAAATAAAATTTTATGATAAATTATATGTGACTTAAAAAGAGGAGGCAGTTTATTATGGCAAAAAATCTATCAAATAGAAGTAATATGAGTTCACAAAATAGACCATTTTCAGAAAAGGCAACTAAAAAAACTCAAAAATTAAATTTACAAACAACTATTGTTGATGGCAAAAAAGTAAGATTATCAGCAAAAGAGATAAGAACTAATAAGAAAAAATAAATCAATTAGATATAAAATTCTAATTTTTTTATTGCAATAAAAATAGATTATTTTTAATAATCTACTTTATTATCTGTTGTTCTAACTTTAAATCTATCTTATAAACATCTTTAACTTTCTTTTTTATTATTTTAATTAATTTTACTATATCATCTCCAGTAGCATTACCCGTATTTATAATAAAATTAGCATGCTTATGACTAACCATTGCTCCATTTACTTTTAATCCCTTTAATCCTAAATCATCAATTAATTTTCCAGCAGATAAACCTTGAGGATTTTTAAAAACACTTCCACATGAAGGATGATCTAAATCTTGAGAAGATATTCTTTTTTTATTATTTTCAACTATTTTATCTTTTAATTCTTTTGCATCAGATACACTCAATTTAAATTTAGCAGATAAAATAATATATTTAGAATTTTTTTTATCTCTTAAAATTGAATATCTCTTTGCAAATTTAAAGTCTTCGTTTAATAATTCTATAACATCCTTTCCATTATATACAGTAGCAGAAATTAATGTATCTGCTACACAACCACCAAAAGCACCAGCATTTCCATATATACTTCCACCAATAGTACCAGGAATACCACAAGCAAATTCTAGCCCAGCATAACCATTTAAACTAGTTTTAGTAGCTATTTTATTTATCATACAAGAAGCTTCACAATATAATATATCATTTTTAATGTAACTTTTATTAAATCCTGATAATTTAATAATAACTCCATCATAGTAATTAGGAAGAACAATATTTGATCCATTTCCAAGAACAAACCATTTAACATTATATTTCTTTAACACATTAAGAAGTTCTATTAATTGATTAGTATTTTCTATAAAACACATACAATGTACTTTAGAGTGTAATCTATATGTATTATATGATGCTAAATCAGCATTTATTTCTGTTTTACAAATTTTATTAATCTCCTCTATCATTATTTCAAATACTCTTCTATATTATCACTTCCAGTAATGTAATCTACAATTTTTCCACTTGTAACTTTAATTAATGTAATTCCATTTATTCTAATATCATTAACGCTTTGTGCATTTTCATTAGCCTCTTGTGAAACATATTTTTTATTTTCATTTTCATTCATATCAACTTTATAAACTCTATATTTATCTTGTTTAGATAATAAATCATTAATATATATATCTTGTGTTATAGTATTTTTATAATCATCAAATAATACATAATATGTTTTTTCTCCTCTATTTAGAACTGTTCCCATAGTAATAAAATTATAATCAAATTCTACTTCACCAGTTTCAGGTTTTGTATAACCTGCTTCAAATAACCCTAATTTTTCCATTGCAATAACCCCCAAATATATCACTCCTAAAAAGACTAATACACCTATTGAAGTATATATAAATGCCTTGACTTGATTATCAGCACTCATATCAATCATTTCCTTATTTTTTTGTCTTTTTGGGTTTTTATATTTAATTTTCATACTTTTTTTAGCCATAATATCATCTCCACACTTGAAATTATATCATATTTAAATATATTGTATCAATTATTTATTGATTTTTATTAATTTTTATTATATAATTTACTAGTATTTAAGTGGCAGCACTATAGATGATTATAACGTGTTTTTTGAAAAAAGAAAGTAATCTCTGCCAAGGTGAAATCTTTTATAAAAACTCCCTATAAATAATCTATAGTAGCCTTTTAATACAAAATATTGAAAGGAGGATATATTATGTCAAGATATACTGGACCAGCTTATAAAAAATCAAGAAGATATAATTTTTCTACTCTTGAAACTGGTAAAGAATTAAGAAAAAAGCCTACTGCTCCTGGTATTCATGGAACTAGTAGAAAAAAACTTAGTGAATATGGTATACAGTTACAAGAAAAGCAAAAAGTCAGATTTATGTATGGTCTTACTGAAAAGCAATTAAGAAAAACTTTTGAAGCTGCTGGTAAAATGCAAGGTATTCATGGTTTTAACTTATTAATTTTATTAGAAAGCAGACTAGATAATTTAGTTTATCGTATGGGATTTGCTAAAACAAGAAGAGCTGCTAGACAATTAGTTAATCATGGACATATTACAGTTAATGGTAAAAAAGTAGATATTCCATCATATAGAGTTAAAGTTGGAAGTACAATCGGTGTTAAAGAAAATTCTTTAGAACACCCAGTAATTAATGAGTGCTTGAATATGGATATTAATATTCCCGCATTTGTAAGTGTAGATAAAGCTAAAAAATCTGCTACATATATTAGATATCCAGAAAGAGAAGAATTAAATTCTGATATTAATGAAGCATTAATAGTTGAATTCTATAACAGATAGAATAATTAAAATCTCTTATTTATTAAGAGATTTTTTTTGTATTAAAAAAGATTTTTAAAATTTTAAAAATCTCTATTTCTTAAAAATGCAGGCATATCTAATTCATCATCTTCATCATCTGGTATGTGCTGTACAGCTTTTTTCTCACCTTCAATTGATCTATATAATGGTTCAGTTGAATCTTCAAATCCTGTTGCAATTACTGTAACAACAATTTCATCAGTTAATGCCTCATTAATAACAGCACCAAATATAATATTAACATCTGTATTGGCAACAGCACGTACAACTTCAACAGCATCCTCAGCTTCAAATAAAGTTAATGAGTTTCCACCAGTAACATTTACAATACAATCAGTTGCGCCATTAATAGTAGTTTCTAATAAAGGACTATTGACAGCTTGTTTAGCCGCTTCAACTGCTCTATTATCACCAAACCCTACTCCAATACCGATTAGAGCATCTCCTCTATTTTCCATAATAGTTCTAACATCTGCAAAATCTAAATTAACAAGTCCCGGAACACTAATTAAATCAGATATAGATTGAACGCCTAACCTAAGTACATTGTCAACTTCTTGAAATGCAGCATTAAGTGGTGTAGATCTATCAATTAAATCTCTTAGTCTATCATTTGGAATAACGACTATTGTATCTACATGTTTTCTTAACTCATCTAATCCAACTAATGCATAATCCATTCTTTTTTTACCTTCAAATTTAAATGGCTTTGTTACAATAGCAATAGTTAAACAACCTAAATTTTGTGCAATTTCTGCAACTACAGGAGCAGCACCAGTTCCAGTTCCACCACCAAGTCCACATGTTACAAAAACCATATCAGCTCCCCTTAAAGCATCCTCTATTTCTTCTTTTGCTTCTAAGGCAGCTTCTCTTCCAACTTCAGGCTTCGTTCCTGCCCCTCTTCCTTTAGTTATTGTCTTACCTAATTGAATTTTATTCTCAGCATTTGAGACATTTAAAACTTGTTGATCAGTATTAGCAACTATAAATTCTACACCTTTTAATCCCGAATCTATCATTCTATTAACAGCATTACAACCACCGCCACCAATACCAATAACTTTAATATCAGCAATTTGATCCATCTCTAATTTATTATTCATATATTCACTCCTTAATTATTGAAAAAATATCCATATATTTTTCCGAGTATACTATTATTATTCGATTTTCTATTATTAATTAATTCATTTTGTTCATTTTCATCTACTGTATATGCTAATTTATTTCTAAATGATAACTTATTATGATAATATTTAATCAATCCTATAACGCTTGAATACTTATTATGTCTACAACCAATATCATTTACTTTATAAATTTTCATTTCTTTTCCAAAAACTTCATCTACAATTAGATTAAAATCGTTTATCTGAGAACTTCCCCCTGTTATTATTGTATAACTAATTTCCATTTTTGTTAAGAGATTAATTTGTTTTTTTGCTAAAATTAATATTTCTTTAATTCTAGAACTAATAATCTCACTAATTTCATATTGATTTATTTTAATATTTTCTTCATTTTTTGTCAACACATCTTCACACCAAGAAGTAGATGCATTTCTTTTACTAGCAAGGGCAAATTTTTCTTTTAAATAAATAGCTTGCTTTCTACTAATATCATAAATATAACATATATCTCTATCTATACTTTTTCCACCAATTTCTATGCATTCAGTTTCAACTAATACACCCTTTTTAAATATACTTACTTCTGTTTTATCTTCACCAATATTTATAACAGCCGTATTTTTTTTATCATGTTCCGATGTTTTAAATTCATAATAATCAGCCACACTACCAAAATTAATATCTACTACATCTACCCCAATATTTTCAAGTAATGAAATCGCTGTATATACATTCTTTTTAGGCACAAGACTTAATACTGCCTTACACTTTATTTTTTTAGCCTCAACACCAGTAGGATTTTTAATTTTTTTATCTGAATCATCTATGGTAAATTCAATTGGAGTAATCGCAACAAACTCTTTATTATTAGGAACTTTATTATAAACGCAAGCTTGTAATGTCCTGACAATATCAGCACTTTTAACTACTCCATCTTCATTGGTTACTGTACTAATACCTTCAGTCATAATAAATTCAGCATAATATGATGGTATAGTTATTAATACTTTATTTACTCTAATACCTAACATTTCTTCACATCTTGAAAAAACTTCTTTAAGAGAAATTAAAGTTTCCTCCGGATTTACTACAATTCCTTTTTTTACCCCCTTAGATTTTACTTCGGATACTGCTAGAACATTTAATTCATCATTATAAATCTCACCTACAACTAATTTTATAGTAGATGAGCCTATATCTAAACTTGATATTATCTGCTTCATGTATCCTCCTTACCATCTTATAATAATTATAACAAATATTTTTTAATTTTTAAAGAATAACTTCTTTAAATAAATAATTAATATTAAACTTAAAACCTTTATTAACTTTCGAATGTCCAAGATAACTAAACTTAACCATCAATTTTTTCTTTTGACTGCCTTTTAACACATCATCTTTTAATATTGATGTTTCCACATTCAAATATTTTCCTATATTATAATCAGACATATTACTTATATATACCCCATCAACCACAGCATTTAAATTACCAATATTTACCATATCTATATAAAAAGTTTTTGGCGTAGATAATTCATTAATATCTTTTACTGACACATATATATTGTTATTATTTACTTTTACTATAATATCGTCATTTGTCATAACATTATTAAATACAACATCATAGTATTTATTAACTATATCAACACTACCATTATTTTCTTTAAAAATAAAAAGATATGTAATTGTAATACTAAAAACTAATATTATAAATAATATTAATGATAAAATGTATAAAAATTTATTTCCTTCATCACTACTTTTTTTCATACTCTCTCCTACATTAAATATATCATAAAACAAATAAAAATGCATTATAAAACGCATTTTTATTTTTATATTTATTTAACAACAGATACTACTGAAGTTGATGCAGCTACTTTTAATAATTCCTCATTACTTAAAGTATCACTAATTAAATAATAATTTTTACCATCCATAGTCCAATTTAATGAATTTTCAGTTAAATTACCAAGTATATTTTCATAAAATACTAATTCACCACTAGTACTAGTAACCTCAAATTCATTTGGTAATGCTGCAACTTCTTCTATTAATGTAAATGATTTTTCACCATCAAATGTTAATATTACCCTTTTAGTTTCATCTGTATTTACTACTTCCTCTGCTTTAAAAGTAGTTCCAACAGGTAAATACATAGGATAAATAGTTTCATTAATTTCACTTACTTCACTATCCAAGCAATCTTTACAAGAAGTATTATTAACATTAAAATCTTCTTTACTAACAGCAGTATCATAATCAATATCAGCTATTTTAAATATAATATTTGCTATTCCATCTTTGTTAAATACTTCTACCAAAGTTGGATTCATATCTTTATCAAATGTTATTTTTTGACTAGTTAAACTACTATTATTTGGATAATTAACAGTAGATTGTAATATATATCCATCTTCAATCTCTTCAAATACTAAATTACTATCATTTTCAATATCATTTAGAAGTGATGTTAATATATAAGCTTGACTACTATTAAAAGGCCAATCACTTTGATATTTAAAACTTTTATTTAAACTCGGTGTTACCACTATAACACACAAAAGTTTTAAATTTTTATAGTATCTTATATATATTATTAAATTTATTTATTTTCTATTTTATCTTGCGATTCAATATATTTATAGTTTAAGTTATTATTTTTAGTTAT
>CALVQT010000001.1 GCA_944358375.1 uncultured Bacilli bacterium | reverse complement strand
AAGAGCCGTTAATAATTTTTATAAAATAATACTGATTAATTCTAATATCGTTATTTTCAAAAAGTTGTAGATAACTTCCCCGATGGCACCAATTGATTGTTACTCGAACTTTTAATAATTCGAGAGTAATAGATTACTAACAGAAATGTTAGTTTTTTTGTTATTTAAGAAAGAAAGTGAGAGTGATTATATATGTTAACAATAGAAACTAAAGAATTAAAGATAAGTGATGAATTAAAAAGAAAGGTTGAAATGATATGTAGGTTTGCAAATGTTAAATATACTTTTAAAAATGGACATATTAAAAATATTAAAGAAACAAATATTGCTTATGTAAAGCCCCATGTATTAAAAATTAAAAATAATGATTATCTAATCTTTGAAGAATGTGATGATATTTTCATTAATGGTTATAATAAAAAAATTAAATTCAAAGATTTAGAAAATTATATTAAAAACTAATACTATTACATAAATATATAATTGACAAATCAAAAATAAAAGTTTAAAGTATAGAACCAATAAAAGCAATGCAGTATCTGCCTTTTATTAGAAAGTGAGGTACTTATATGTCAAAACGAAAACAATTAAAAAAATATACTTATTTAAGTGAAGTCAAAAGTATTAGTTTGAGCTAGTATTTTTGACTCCCTTTTTTATGGAAAAGGATTTGAAGATTAATGAATGATAAAAAGAAAATAACAGGGCTTTATATTAGAGTTAGTATTAAAGATCAAGCAAGAGAAGGATTTAGTTTACCATGACAAGAAAAACGATTAAAAACAATGTGTGAATATAAAGGTTATGAAGTATATAAAGTCTATAAAGATGTTGTATAAGTACTAAAACCGGGAATAAAAGACCTATATGTAAAGAATTATTGCAAGATATTAAAGATAAAAAATGTAATACTATTGTTGTATTAAAGCTAGATAGACTTACAAGAAGTATTTATGACTGGGAAAATATCATTAAATTTTTAGAAGAAAATAATGCTTATTTAGATTGTGCTAATGAGGACATAAATACTATTATTGCTAATGGTAAAATGATTTTAAGAATATTAATGAGTGTATCTTACAAAGAAATTAAAAGAACAAGTCAGAGAACAAAAGTAAGATTATCGGATGTAATTAAAGCAGGACATATTCCAAATAGAACCCCACTAGGTTTTAAAAGAATTGATAAAAAGTTAGTTCCAGATCTAATTACAAAAGATGTTATAGTTAGAGTATTTGACTTATATTTAGAGGGCAAAAGTCATCAAACTATCGCTAATATCTATAACAAAGAAAAATATTAGGTAAAACTAATTGGTATGATTCTACTATTCAAAAAATTTTATCAAATGAACTTTATAAAGGAGATTTTGTAAATGGTAAAAGAACGAAACACCCTACTTATTATGAAAATGTAGTTGAGCCGATAGTTAGTAAAGAAAAATGGGAAAGTTGTCAGTATCAAAAACAAAGAAATGCAAGACATTATGAAAGAACTGCTACTTATCTATTTACTAATAAACTAAAATGTTCTAAATGTGGTTGTTTTCTAGGTGGAAGTGCTACTACAAAACTTAATGGTAAGAAATACTATTATTATAAATGTGAACATTGTAAAACATACTTTAATGAACCTGATATAGAGATAAGTTTATTTGTTTTAATGAATGAATTAGTAAAAGAAGATGAACTATTTAATAATTACTATACACCATTCATTAAATCTAAATTAGAAAATAATCAAATAGACTTTGATAAACAAATAAAAGAATTAGATAAACAAATGGATAGAATTAAAAACGCTTATATTAAAGGTATACTTAAAATAAACGATTTTGATAAAGAGATTAAGCATATTGAATTTCAAAGAAAAGATTTGTTAAAGAAACAAAAGGGCCAAAAACAATATGAAAATTTGAGTTTTACCATTGATGACCTACTTATATTACAAGATGAACAAGAGATAGATAATTTTGTTAATCCAGAAAACTATTTAAAGAATTTTGATAAATGGGATAAGTTAGAAAAAAGTGAACAACAACGGATTATAGGAAATATATTGATAATATTACTATTGAAAAAAAAGATGATTCTATAAAAATTGTAAGAGGTAATTTTAGAGAATCTTATTTAAAAGATATAGCAATAAATCACGATGATTATTGAATACCTTATAACTTTAATATATTTGAAGATGATTATGGTTACAAATTAAATATGAACCATGAAGTAAAAACAAAAGATGAGGCAGAAAAATATTTTGATAAATTATGTAAAATTATGAGTGATTATAAGTTTAATTATTATGTAATTGATACTGATGATGATTTAAAAAATATAAAATTTTCTTCTGATGTTGAAATAGAAAAAATAGTAAGATTAATTGCTTTAAAACCTGATAAAAGATTTAAAAATCAAAATTTAAAATTAGGGGTTATAACTATAGACTTAACAAATATAAAAGATAAAAACGGTAATCAACTATATAAAGGTTTCTTTGAGAAATTAAAAGAGGTAAATAAAAATGAGTTATGCAATATTTAGAGTAGAACCTATAAATAAACTTTCTGATCTAGCCCAAATAGGATCACATAATAAAAGAGAAAAGAAAGCATATAAATCTAACCCTGATATAGATATTACCAAAACTAAAAACAATATTGATTTAGTTCCACTTTCTGAAAAATATATTAGAGGTTTCTATAATTTAACAAAAGAATATAAACTAGAACACGATAAAAAAATGGAAACAATGAGAGATGATAGAAAGAAAACTTTTAGACAAATGGTTGATGATTCTAATAATGTAGTTGCAGATGAATTATTATTCACTAGTGATTTTGATTTCTTCAAAGGAATGAGCAAAAAACAAATTAAAAAATGGGCTGATACTTGTATGGAATTTGTTTATAATGATTTAGGTTATACAAAAGAACAAATACTACATGCTACATTGCATATGGATGAAAAAACACCACACATTCATTGTGTAGTAGTTCCTCTAATTAGAAAATTTGATAAACGAACAAATACTGAAAAATGAACTATTTCTAAAAAACAATATATCAAAGATAAAGCCCATTTAAGCGAACTTCAAGATAAATACTATCAAAGACTAATAGATAATGGTTTTGGCCTAGAAAGAGGTATTAAAAATAGTGATAACGAGCATATTTCAATTAAAGAATTTAAAAAAATTACAAATAAGTTAGATAACATGTTAGAAAAACAAAATTATCTTATGACTAGAGATTATAAAAAATTAGAAGAAAAATTAAAAACTTCTAAACCAACGATTACGGGTAAAGAAGTTAAAATAGATAAAGATACTTATGATACATTAAATCAATTTATGAATACATCAAAAAGAGTAATTAAAGATATTCCTAGAAATCAAGCATTATTTAAAGAACTTACTGATTATACAAAAAGTTATAAAGATTTAGAAAACGAAAAAAGAAATATTCAAGTTGAAGTTAAAAAACTAGAATATCAAAATGAAAAATTACAAGAAGAAAATAGCAGACTTCATAACTTAATTCATAACATTTTACAAACACTAAAAAATTCTTTCATAAATTACTTAAAATTGGAACTGAAAAAGATAAAGATGATGTTGTATCAGATATAAAAGAATATTATACACAAAATTTGTATGATAATTTTGATTTACACGATATAGCAAATAATACTTCTAAAGAACAAGAAATAAATGATTATTTATATTCTAATGAGTTTGATTATGATGACAAAGATATTGATATATAGAATAAATTTCCACCAGCATAGCTGGTGGTTTTTATTTTTCGCCTATAAGGCTATACTACTTGCGTCCACTAAAATGGCCTGTCGACTGCTAAAAGCATTTATTACTTGCTACCCTTTAAAAGGGTCAAAATCTTCTAACGTCATTTGTTGACTTAGTTGATCTTCTTTTAATTGATTTGCTATGTATTCTTTTATTTTCTTTGTATTTTTTTCTACTATCCTCTACACCAAAATTCTCTATTTCTATATTGATATCGCATATTTGCCCATTTGCTATATATCATCAAACTACTTTTTCCTTTTAGGAATCCCATTACACTTGACACACTATATTTTGGTAGTATTTCTATAAGCATGTGTATATGATCAGGACATACCTCTGCCTCTATTATAGTTATTCCTTTCCACTCACATAGTTGCCTTAATATCGCCCCTATTTCTAATCTTTTACTTGCGTAAAAGACTTTCCTTCTATACTTTGGAGCAAATACAATATGATACTTGCAATTCCATGAAGTATGTGCTAAACTTTTTATATCATTTATTTTGATTTCTTTCATTATAAATGTCCTCCTTCTAATAATATTCTTGCTCCTTGCAGTCGCAACGAATATTATATTAGAAGGAGTTGTTTTTTTCAACTCAACGCTAAAGCTTTATTGAACCCCTAGACTATCTAGGGGTTTTCTATAAACAAAAAATCGAGCAAATTTCAAATGCTCGATTTTAAAGACTATAATTCCATTATAGTAACACACTACGCTATTGGCAGAGCCAATAACGGTATGCAAAGGGAAATTCCCTTTTGAAACCCTATATAACATAATTTTAGCAAGACATAAAGTTAAGTATATTATGTTATTTTTCTCTTCTTAATCTTTTTGATAAAATATTATCCAACGTATTAATGGCATTATCAATTTCTATTGCTTCTTGATTATACTGTTTTTGATGTGCATTTCTCATTATTTCACTTTCATAATCAGTATATTTACTTAAAAAATATACCATTTCATCAAAATAAGAGATTCTTTTTTTTATTAATTCTGACATTGGAATATTTTCAAAAATAAATATTGAAGCATCTTGTTCAGGGGAGATAGTATATAAAATTTTTCCCCATTTCAATTTGGCAATAGCTTCATCTAATTCTTCTGAATAAGAAAAAATACCATTGCTTTTTAATCGAATACCATTTAATAATTTAGTGAATTTATTGCTTCCTTTACACAATTTAATAAAATTAATTAAATTATCTCTATTAAATGAGTAATTTTTTTGAAAAGCATTAAATGCACAAAACAAACTCATAAAATCATACGAAGAAAATTCAGGTTCTTTAAATTCCTCGATGCATAATTGTCCCTCATCACTTGAAGATTCAATAGTATGAGAATAAATTAATTTATGTTTTTTTATAGTATAATCACACAATCTTTTCAATGCAATAATAGTTCCTTTTTTTGTTGTTTTCATTCTACATATTTCCAATAAGTCTTCACTAATATTAGTAAATCCATTTAATTCAAAATAAGCTTTAAATTCATCATAATTATCAAATAAATACACAATATTTTTTTCACATTCTCCAGTAGAATACTTTTTATTTTTTTCTTCTTTTAAACGCAATAAAGCTATAAACAATTTTGCTTCTATATCTATTTTCTTTTTATCTTCTTTTTTATTCATAATAAAAAACCTCCTGTTACTATTATCTATTTTATCATAAAAACAATTCTTTTTGTCATTTTTTGACACATTTTATCAAAAATATAGTATAATTTAAATAGTTAGTAGTTATTACTACCTATAAATTTACGCCTAATGGTTGTTATACTTCCACCATAAGGGCACCAGAGGAAAATCCGCTCGAACTTTTTATAAGTATCGAGAATAAATAGACAATCAATTCTAAATTAGGATTGATTTTTTTCTTGTTTTAAAAAAAATATTTCAAAGAAAGGATTAATTAAAATGATAAATGTTATCAAGCAAGAAGGTAGAATGGAATAATCATTAAGAAAGAGATTAGAATTTATTTGTGAGTGTTGTAGTGTTAAACTATTTATTATTAATGGTAATTTGAGAACTATTGATAAAACTAATCTTACTTATTAAAATTATAATTAATGATATAACCTTTCTAACTTTTAATTATTCTAATGAGTTATTTATTGGAAACTTAAATAATAAGATTAAATTATATGAATTAGAAAATTATTTAAAACATAACTAATATCTATATCCTAATTAGGAAATTGACAAAATGAACTTTTAAGTATATTATATAAAACCAATAAATGACAAGCAGTATCCGTCTTTTATTAAAAAGGATAATTATATTTTATCAAAAGAATATAAATATTTTTTTATCAACTTTACAAAAAAGTAGATATCACAAATAAAGAATATGATAAACACTAACTATATCTCATACACTGATTAATGCTAATGAACAATTAAAAGATAAAAATAATAAAATTAAAACTCTTACTGAAAATAATAAAGTTCTCAATTTAAGGGTTAAGACTTTAAATGATACCATCAAAGAAAAAGACAAATGAAATATCATTTTTAAAATTTAAAATGTATGACTAAAAAATACATCGGATTATTGGAAAGATAAGTTTGAAAAACTAATATCATTCCTAAATGGTAAATTTCATAGTTGGTATAATAAAAAAGATAATATATTGATATTGTTAATGATATAATGTTTTAGATGATGATGACATTGAAGAATTAGATTTAAGCAAAGAAAAAGATGATTTTGAACGATAGATTATCTAAAATATGTTAAAAATATGTAAATATATGTTATAATATTAATTACAAGGGGAGATTTATATTTTATGAAAAAATATAATATATATAGTCTATATGTTGTAGAAGTTCAAAATGGTAATGATACACATTATTTGATTTGCAAGCATAATGAATTAAGTGATGCATATGTAGAGGTTTTTACTAATGAAAAAATAAAATTAGATAATAATTCAATTGCAGAACCACTTTCTAATTATTATTCCATTTTAGCACAATGTGATTATACAACTAGAAAGCCACTAATGTTAGACAAAAAAGAACTATTAATAAAATATATAACAATTAATGGTGAAGCTAGTTTAGAAAAAGGTAAAGCACTTTCTCAAAGTGATAATAATACTATTGAAACAAATGTAATATTAGGAAAAGCAACATTAAATTTTTTTCCAAAAGAAGGAACATGGTGCAGTCATTGCTTTAGACAACCACAAGATTTAAATATGTCAAATTTACCATGCCATTTAAGAGATGATTTATGGCTTGCTAAAATGTTAAAACAAAATCAAAAACTATTTTATATGAGTACTAATAGAATTTTACAATTTGTAAAGACTTCTCCGTTATTTCAAGAAAAAAGACATGAATATGAGCAAGAAATAGTAAAATGTCAAATTGATTGGATGAAAAGTGGCAGAGAAAATTGGATTATTGATGAGGATTATGGTGGTGATTTTGTTTTTATTACCCCATTATGTGACTTAGGTTTTAGAAAAGGTGTTGTTGATACTCTATCAAGAATTGGAATGAGTATTGATGCTATTGAAGAAGGTATAGAAAAAAATGCTGATAGATGGAGAGATTCATTTATGAGTAGTGCATTTTCTAATGAATATGAACCAGTATTTTCAAACATAGACTATAGTAACTTTTTTGAAAAAAATGAACAGCAAAAAGAAGAAAGAAAAACTTTAGAACCAGCTGATCAAGAATTTAAAGAAAAATGGTTACAAATGAGAAAGTATGAATATTACCAAAGACATAAAGATTCAGTAGATAAATATGGTGTTGTTGAACTTGATATGACATTATCAGAAAATGAAATAACAGAACTTAGAGAATATTTGGAACAAAAACATAATGAGAGAAAAGCACAAATAGAACAATATGAACAAGAAAGAAATGTCGGCAAAAGTCAACAAAGAATATTAAGAAAAGATATTAATAATTAAAAAAAGAGCTAGAATAAATATAAAAAATATTATGCTCTTTTTTAGTGGTTAGGAAGAAAAAATGGATAAAGTTTTAGATTTAGAATTAATAAAAAAAACGAAAAAATTTAAATGAGCAAAATTAAATACACAATATAAAATATATTAAGAATTATCTTAGAAGATAGTTGAGTATTGCCGTAAATTA
The DNA here is from genome assembly GCA_944358375.1 of uncultured Bacilli bacterium. The sequence goes on along the minus strand of CALVQT010000001.1, from coordinate 340,749 downwards.
TAGACAAAGAAATATTATTTTTATAAATAACATGTGTAATGCAAGAGTTTATAAAAATAGAAAAAAATGGAACATGCTTGAATTGTTTATTGAATATGCTAAAGAAAACAAAGTAAAACAATTTTATGTTTTCTTAAATGACTACGATAAGGATAAAATTAGAGTATTAAATGAATTATAAGTAATTAGAATATGTCAAACAATTTGAAAATTAATATTATAGAGAAAGATGTTGTAGAATATTTATCTTTACTAATTGAAAAAATACATCTGCAAAAAAATGCCTAAAATCAAAAAATGAGCTAAGTTCAGTTATAACTGATATTAATATAGATGATGATGAAAAATAAAGAAATATTAAGTAAATTAATTAGTACATATAAGAATACAAAAACATTAATTATTCATTTGACTGTTGCTTTAATAATACAAATTTATTATTTTCTTTATACTAAACTAGAGAAGTTTGGAACTAATTAAGGAGAGTATATGGGAAGTGTTTAATGATGAAAAATCTTTTAAAAAACAAATTGATATAGATAAAGATCAATTAAAATTATTTAATAAATGATTTATTAATAAATACATATAGTAGTCTGATGAAGGAATCGATTATTAAACTTGGATATGAGAAAAGAGTACTTTCTTATGAAGAGATTGAAACTTATGTCCTAGAAAATTCATTATTAAAAGATTCGCATATTATAAAATCAATTATTAATCTCTTGTTAAAAGGTAGCATATTAGAAAAAATACCTACAAAGAAAGTAAATATAAAATTAACAATAAAATAGTATTAGATAATAAGTAGGTAATACTTATGGGATGTTGTAATAAATCTTTAACTATGAAATCTCTTTTATATAAAACAGGTGTAGAATATGGTAATTATACTATAAATCATGTTCAAGGTTGTTAACATGGTTGTAAGTATCATTGTTATGCCTAGATGTTAGTCAAAAGATTTGAAATGTAAAAACATATGAAGAATGGATTTGCCCAGTTATTGTTTTAAACACAATGGAACTTTTAAATAAAGAATTACCTAAATTAAAAGATAAAATAACAAGTATTCATTTATGTTTTGCTGCAAATCCTTTTATGTGTGAATATGAAGATATATGCAATTTATCAATTATGTTATCAAACTAATAAATAGTTATAATTTATCATGTACGGCTTTAACTAAAGGAGTATTACCAATAATTTGAGTAAAGACAATAGTTATGGTATAACTTTTATATTTCTAAATGAAGAATTTAGAAAAAAGATGGAGTTCGGTTTAGCATCATATTTAGATAGAATTAATAGTTTAAAAAACTTCATAATAAAGGATGTAAAACTCGGGTTAGTATTTAACCTTATCCTACACCAAATATAATTGATCAAAATTTTTGAAGAAATACTAAATTCTATTTCTTTTGTAGATAAAATAATATTTGGCAGACTTCATTATAATAAACTTGTTAGTCAATATAAATGTTATAAAGAATATTATAATAATCTAGTAAGTTAAGTTATTAAGTTTTGTGAAGAAAGAAATATTGAATATCATATAAAAGAAAAAACTATAACAGAAATGCAAAATGCATAAACGATTAATTAAAATTATGCTATAATGATTATAGAATTAAATTGTTTATTTATTTGTTGCAATAATTTCGGACTATATTAGTTATCGCAACAGATTGATTGTTACTCGAACTTTTCGAATAGTAATAAATATTAACTAGAAGTACAATCTAGTTTTTTTGTAATTATGAGGAAAGTGAGAAGTTTTTATGAAGGAAATAAAAAAATTAATCGATTTTATTAAAAATATACTACAAATGATTAAAGATTTTTTAGAATAGTAGTATTATAAAAAAGGATAAAACAACAAATATTTTGAAAGACTATTATGAAAAAATTTATATAACACTTATGACTTAATAGATATTTCTAAAGATACTGATAAAGAAATAGAAGTTAATAATTTTATAAAATCAGAAATTTTATAAAAGAATACGACTATCTTAATTAGTCATATTCTTTGTTTATACTAAATTTTTGATAATTCTGAAACACACTTGCACATTGACATAATCATTTAGCATGTACAAAGAATTTATCTTTTTAAAACATATAAAAAATAATAAAATCAAAAAATATGGTATAATAAATAATCACAAGGGAGGTTTAATAATATATGGAACAATTTACAGAAAAAAAATTATTATATTATGATTATTTTCAAAAAATGCCTAGATATTATAACGGTGCACCAATTTTTCATTTTATGTGTAAAAATGTAAAAACTGGTGAAGATGTTACATTAGGGGCTTGTTATTTTGCAGAAGAATTATCAAAGACTATAGGTGGAAATTATTATAGTGATATTGTTGATGCAACTAACGATTTTGATATATTATGGAATTTATCAGATGAAAAAATTAGCCCTGTAGCAGATACTTTTGATGAAGTACAAAAAGAATATCAAAGAATGATAAATGAAGGTGTTTCTCCAGAAGAAATTAATTCTGATATGATTGCATTATTTCAACAAAAAAGAAAAATTAAAATACGTTAATAAAAAATGATATTACAAATATTTAATTATGTATTATAATATAGTTAGTTAATAATTAGTACTAACTATTTTTTACCTTAAAAATTGTTGTACTTCCCCTCATTGATAATCACGCAAATTTTTTGAAATAATATAAAAAACTACTTTCAATTTAAATTTATAAGTAGTTTTATTTTATAATTTGAAAATAGACTTACAATCTAACAAAATCATTTAATATATATATAATTTTTTAATTCACTAATTTATGAATTTTTGTATATTAATTTAATAACTTACTTTGAATTTTTTAAGTTTTATAATATCATTTTTTTGCTTTATTAACATATTATATTATAATTTTAGTAGCAAATTCTTATTTTAAATATAATTTGTCTTAATTAATATTATCATAAAAATAAAGTATTTTCCTACAATTCATTTTTAAATTCTATTTATAAATCATATATATTATAATTATTTTTCTAGTAATAATAAAAAGGAAAAAACAAATTATATACAATGATTTATAAAAAATTTTGTCTAAATCAAATAAAAAAGAAGCTCAAGGAATTCTTAAGCTTCAAAATAAAATGAAATAATTGTAAAATAGTATCTCTCACCTATTTTCAATAACTATTTTTTTTCATTACTCTACTATTATTTTTAACCGGTTCATCTTCATTGATTATTTTAGAATATAATAACATTTTTTTAAATAATTTATTGTCTTTTTTACATCTTTCTTCAATTCTTTGTTTTATTCCATCAGATAACAAACTTTCAGGAATATTAACAATATAACCACAATATGGACAAATTTGATAATATCTATTTTCTAAACTATTAGGATCTATAAAAATATCATTTTCATTAACTAAAAAAAGTTTTTTACATGAATTAGTATAATCTGATTGATTTAGACTATTTACAATTGATACTTGAGGGCTTTCATTCCCAGCTTGACATTTAATTTGTAAATTCCATGCTAATTCATCATGATAATTTAAATATACTTTTTGTTTTTCATTATCCGTAAATATTGATGAATTTTTTTTGTTATGTGATAATGCTAAAATAGCTTTTATAAAATTATTTTTTCTAACTCCTACATCTTCTTTACTTCTAAGTGATTTTTTATATTCAATTGTATTGTGATTTTCCAAATCAATTTTAGGTCTATATAAAGTACTAGACATTTGATTATTAAAATAATACAATAAATTGAAATATTCATTAAGAACTTTTAATTTATTTTTTTTGTTTTTCAAATCACCTGATTGTTCATTGATGTAATTATTAACTATTTGTAGGATAGTTTCAATATTTAATCTTGTATTAAATAATTTATTTTCTTTTTCATTCTTACTTGAAACTAAATTCATTACTCTTTTAACATTTTCTAAATATTCTTTATCTTCTTTTTTACTTTCTATTAATTGATAAAGCTTAGTATCTTTTATTTTTTTATCAGAAAATAAAAATTCTTCAAATAATTCATTTATTTTATCCACTTTACTAATAAGTAGCGTGCTATGCCAATTTATATTATATTTTATTCTCATATTTGTCTTATATAATATATATTCTATGTCTGATGGTTCATGTATAAATGGTGCTAATATCAATGGTGCATTTTCATATAAATACATGTATCTTTTAATTAAACTATGTTTTGCTTTTTCAAAATTCATTACAATCTTCCCCCCTTAAAATTTAGATTATTTTACCACAAAAAAGCTAAAAAATCAATAAAAATTTTTATTTCAATTAAATTTTTAATATATTATAAATATTATATTTATTTTATTGCGATATTAACATCTAAATTATATAGTTCTTTTTGTTCTATGGATGGAATTTCACCAGTAAAATATTCATATAAAAAATCTAATCTTATCTTACTTTTAAATAAACTTATTATTATTTGAGGTGCAAATGTATATTTAGAATTACAATAATATTCATATATATTCATTGTATCAATAAATCCCCTTCGCTTTATACTTTCTATTATTTTAATAAATATATCATTATAAAATTCTTGCATTTCATTAAAAGAAATATTTTTATCCATAGTTGTCTTAATACATTCTTGCCAAAATTTTGAAAACTTTATGTCACTTATCTTTTTAGGATCAGTTACTTCGTAATTCTTTTTAATATTAATAATTTTTTTCTTGTTTAAATTTATATCATAATTAGAAATGTTATATAATACTTCAGAATATGGAATCATATGTAACATTGCATATTCATTATCTGTATCTTTTTTATTAAAAATTTGAATTCTACTTAAGATTTCTGGGTTCAAAATTATATCACCCTTTAAATTACAATAACCCATATAACCAATATAATATTTGCATGCACTATCTATGTTTTCTCTTGATAATAATTTATTTGATATTTCAGATCTATCATCTATTAATAAATTTTTATCTGAAAAGATATGATTTGATTTAATGGTATAATTATTAGCGTCCTTTATTAATTCATGAACATAAAAAGAATATATTTTTTTTCCATTAAAATTAAATGCTTGTTCTTCTTCTAATAATATCTCACTTTTATCACTTCTTATAATTGGCTTAGTTTTAAAATATAATTTTTTACTAGTTTTTTTATTTTTTTCAACTTTATTTAAAAAATTACCTTTTTCATCAAAAATTCTTCCAATATAATTAGAATTTTGTAATGCAGTAGCAATATTATCCTTTGAAAATAATTTATTAGCTATTGCATGATACATCTCATTTGTATATTTTTTACCAATATTATGTATTTTTGAATACATAAATTCTGTCATATTAAATTCTGTATATAATATTTTGGGATCTGATTTTTCAGAGTCCATATAAAAATATTTGTTATATTCAACACCATCATCACTAACAATTCTACCTATATGACATATATAACAAGTACTTCCATCTTCTCTTTTAATTGTATAAATAGTAGAATTAAATTCTTTATTTAAAAGTAATTCCGAATATAAACTGGATAATAGTTTTGAATCAAATTGATTTAAAGTTTCATCATAATTTTGTATAACTTCAAATTCAAAAGGAAAATGAGTATCACAAAATTCTTCTTTATTTATACCTAAATTTTTAAAAGAATAAAAATCGCCCTTTCTATATTGAAAATTATCCCATGTCACATCAATTCCATAATATCTATTATTAATTTTTATAATATTCCATGCATGCGTTCCACCAGTATTTGTTTTACCTTCTACATAGTGACATATTATTTTTTGTCTATCTAATAATTCTTTTAAGATAAGAGAATATCCAGCACAGACAGTCTGCTTAGAGATTAATCCTCTTAAACTTCTAATATCTCTTGAGGGTTGTATTTCAAATTTTGGATCATACATAATATCACTTTTTATTTTTTGATATATGTATATAACTTTTTTTAAATCGATCCAAGAATTATTTATACCATTTTCTATTTTTTCAATTTCTCTTAAAATATTTATTAATTCATTTCTAGAATAAATTACAGCTTCATAATAATAACTTGAATCTTCTCCATCAGAAAATATTACATTTTTAAATGCTTTTCTTCTTGTTTGGTCATATCCACCTTCAACCCTAATATCAATATTTTCATTAAGATTTTCTAATAATTTTGATGATAAACCTCTAGTATTTTTAATTTCGATTAATATTTTATAATTTGGATATTGTCTGCTTATATCATTAACAAATTCTATATCCATTTTTTTAATAGGTATTGCTAACTTTAATATTTTATCATATTTATTCATTATCAACACCTCTATTAACAACTTTTATATTTAGATTAATAAAGTATTTTTTATATGTTTCAAATTGGTAAACATCTATATATATATTTTTTAACTTAACAAGTTTTTTAATAAAATTATAATTTTCTATATTTGTATTATCTATACATAAAGTTTCAATATTTATATTATATAATTCACCTTTGACTTTACAATATGATAAATTTAAATATTTTAAATTATTTAGATTATTTAATATATTCAAATTAATTCTATCATTTATTATAGTTAAATATTCTAATGATTTCATATTTTCAATTACATTAACATTTACATTACAATTTATCAAAGATAAACTTTTTAATTCCTTTAATTTATTTAAATTATTAATTTTACAGTTATCAAAAGTAATATCTTGTAATTTATTGATTATATTAAGTATTAATATTGTTTTTAAATCTATTTCAAAAAATCTTAAAGTTAATCTTTTTAAATTATTAAATTTTCTTATATCATCAAAATTAAAATCTTCTTCATCATTAATTATATCTTTTAAATTTATAACTAATTCATCTACTTTATTTAATTCTTCAAAACTAAAATCATTATCTATTTTAGATAATTTATACATAACATAATTACTAATTGATTTATTATTTAGTTTCATATATACTCCAATTAATATAATTTTATCAAATTTTTAAATAAAAATAAATATATGCTATTTCATATTCTATACTAAAATATATAAAAAAGCATACAGTTGTTTTTATGTACACTTTCATTTTACAATTTTAATTTAAAATACATTTCTTTTTTATAATAAGTCATTTTTTTTAATTTTTAAATCAATTACTTCTATAGTATTAACTGCTTCATCTAATAAATCAGTAAAATCATATAAACTTTCCTCTTTATAAATAGTTTTTAAATTAGGATTAATAACTGGGTGTCTTGGTACAAATATCGTACAACAATCTTCATATGGTAAAATTGATATATCATAAGTATCTATTTTCTTTGATATTTCAATTATTTCTAATTTATCAAATGAACAAAGAGGCCTTAATATAGGATAATTAGTTACATTATTAACTGCTAATATACTTGATAGAGTTTGACTTGCTACTTGCCCTATACTCTCTCCATTAACTATTGCATAACATTTATTTTTTTTAGCAACTCTTTCAGCTATTCTATACATCATTCTTCTCATAATAGTAATTAAATACGATGTATCTAAATTTTTATATATTGCTTCTTGTATCTTAGTAAAATTAACCACTAATAGTTTTCCAGAAGAATTATATTGTTCTAACTTACGAGCAAGTTCTATTACTTTATTTCTTGCTTCTATACTAGTATGAGGCCTACTCTCAAAATATAAATAATATAATTCTACGCCTCTTTTAATAGTTAAATATCCTGCTACTGGAGAGTCAATTCCACCACTTAGCATTAATAATGCTCTTCCAAGAGTACCAACTGGATAACCTCCACTACCTTTTATTTCATCATTATATATATATACAGCTTCTTTTCTTATTTCTATATATATATAAATATTTGGGTTATGAACATCTACTTTAAAATTAGTATTTTTTAATATGTATCCACCTACTATATTATTTACTTCCATAGAATGAATTTCATATGCTTTATTACTTCTATTTGTTACAACTTTAAATGTTTTACCAGTTTTATTATTCATTAAAGATAAACTGATATTTTTAATATTTTCTATAGAAGTATCTTCACTCATCTTGGCAATAACTATTGCATGTATTCCAAATATATTTTTTAATTTTAAAACTATTTCATCTATATCGCTATTCTTAGGAATAATAACCATTCTATAATAATCATCTATTATATCAAATTCAAAAGAAGATAATTTATCAAATATATTTCTTTTTAATTTTTTTATAAAAAAATTTCTATTATCTTTTTTAGTAGTTAATTCACCATATTTTATTAATATTATATCTTTCATTTTAATAATAACTCATTCCATACTTTATCAAATATATCTAAAAAATCATGTATTTCTTCTATTGTAGTTAGATATGATAAACTTACCCTAATAGATGTTGTTGATATATTTTTATCTCCATTTGATATTGCTTTTAAAATAGTACTTTCTTCTAATGAAGAACATGCTGTTGTAGTAGAAACATACACATCATATTTTTCAAGAGCATGTACAAAAGTTTCACTTTTAATTTTTAATAAACTAAAATTAACAATGCTAGGCACACAAAGTTCATTTGAATTAACATGTATAGGGTATTTAGAAAGTCCTTTCAATAATTCATTTTTTAATTTTTCACATTTCTTTATATTAGAATCTAATTTATCATTTTCAAGCCTAATTGCTTTGGAAAATGCGACTATTAATGGTAATGCTGGAGTTCCTCCTCTAAAAGGGCAATTTTCAGTTGTTCCATATATTAATGTATCTATTATAACATTTCTCTTCTTATATAATATTCCTATTCCTTTTGGAGCATATATTTTATGACTTGAAAAAGATGCTAAATCTAAATCACTTAAATAAAATCTTGTCTTACCAAGTGCTTGAGTTAGATCACTATGAAATATAACATTTGGATTCTTCTTATTAATAACTTGTCTAATCGTTTTTAAAGGCTGTTTAAACCCTGTTTCACTATTAACAGCACATATACTAATTAAAATAGTATCTTCCCTAATAAGATTCTCTAAATGATGCAAGTCAACCTGTCCATTAGGTAATATATTAACATAATCAATTTCATAACCAATACTACTTAAATATTTCATTACTTCTAAAACACTTTTATGCTCTAAAGAAGAAGTAATTATATGTTTACCACGCGATGCATATTTAAATGCTACTCCTTTAATAGCAGTTGTATTACTTTCGCTAGCTCCACTAGTAAATATTATTTCCTTTGGATGACAATTAAATATTTCTGCTATTTGATTAGTTGCTTGAATTAATAATTCTTTAGATTTACTACCAAGAGTATGTATAGAATTAGCATTACCAATATACTCACGAGTAACTTTTATATATGAGTCTAATACTCTCTCATCAACAGGAGTAGTTGCACTATAATCTAAATATATCATATTACACCTCTTATATTTCTTGTATTACTGTTAAAATAACAGGCTTACATTGAGTTGTTTTATACAAATAAGATCCCAACTTTTCTCTTAAATCATTTCTTATTTTTCCATAATCAGCATATTTATTATGCGTATTCTCTATAATAGTTTCTAAACTAATATTTTTAATTTCTTCAATAATATCCATATTATCTTTAGCATATATAAATCCACGAGTTATCACCTCAGGACCAATTAATATTTTCTTATCTTTTTTATTTAATGTAGCAGATATTAATACAAGCCCATTTTCTCCAAGCAATTCTCTATCTTTTAATACTAACTCACCCACATCTTCACTTGATTTACCATCTATTAATATGTCATCTATAAATATATGATCGAAACTATTAACTATAATACCATTTTCAAATGTAACAATATCGCCATTCTCTTTTAATATAATATTTTCTTTAGGTAATCCTACTTTATATGCTAGATTTCCATTTTCTACTTGGTATCTATATTCACCTTTAATAGGCATATAATATTTAGGATTAAACAATTTAATTAAAAGCATTAAGTCTTCACTAGATGCATGATGCCTAACACTCTTTTCTTTTGGTATAGACTCTATATTAATTCCTTTAACTGCTAAATCATTCATAGTCTTAACTAATATTTTTTCATAAGCATCATAACTTGGTTCAGCAAAACATACTGTATCTCCACTTTCTAATGTAATAAATTTATCGTGACCTGATAATATTCTATTAATATTCATATATGGCGTTTCTCTATCATTACTAATTAATATAACTGTATTTGGATTCTTTAAATTAGTTAAATTTCCAATTAAATCTGCATCTATATCTAAATATCCATTCTTAATGCAAATATTTACTATACTATGAAGTTCTTTTCCCATAATAACAACTTTTCTATTTTTACCCTTAAGTGCATTAAATATTTCACCAATAGTATATATATGCAAAGGTAAAACAGTAAACATAATTCTACCTTTATTTCTATCTATTAATTTCTTAAAAAATCCTTCTAACTTATGATTTGGACTTGTATGACCCTTCTTTTCTGCAAAGACACTTTCAGCCATTAAACAAAGAACGCCTTGTTTTCCAATATAAGCAAGTTTTCCAAGATCCATATCATAATGTCCACTCATCGTAGGATCAATTACAAAATCTGCCATATATATAATCGCACCATCATCAGTATTAATACAATATCCTAAAGTTTCTGGACTACTATGAGTTACACTAAATGGAAATATACTAAATGTTTTAAAATCTATTTTTTTATGTGCACTAATTACATGAAGATTTTTAATTTTAATTTTTTCTTCAGCACAAATATATTCTATTATCTTACTAGTATAGTTAGATACATATACATTAATATCTGGTATTTCTAAAATCAAATCAGTAAGAGCACCCATATTTTCATGATGCGGATGTGTAATAAATAATCCAATTATATCTTTTTTATGCTTAACTAAATATGAAAAATCTGGTATAACATAATCAACTCCATACATTTTTTCAGGAGCATATTTCATACCACAATCAAAAACAAGTATTTTTCCATCGATGCTCACTGTATATAAGTTTTTACCATTTTCATTAAGCCCACCTAAACTCATAATATTTATTTTACTCATAATATCATCTCCCTTTATTCAAACTAAAATAATTAAATGTTAAGAACCAATAAATTTCATCAAAAGTTCAAATGTATAAGTAGTATATCACAAATATTAAAAAATTACTAGTAGGTATACTAGATTTTATACAATAAAAAATGTAGTTAATTATCAACTACATTTTCATTGCGCTTTTTTTTTCTAATTCTTCTTCAAATCTTTGAATTATATATGGGACATTTATAGTTTGTTCGTATATAGAATTTATTGTATTTCGTATTAAATCTATTGCAATATAATATTCTTTACCTTTTAAAAAACATTTTGCTGAAAAACTTTCAACTTGTTTATCTTCATCTATAAAAAAACTATTTGAGTTTTGAAATTTTCTATAATATTCATCATCTTCATCATAATTGCTAATGACAATACTTAAAATATTATTTCCCAAATCTTTTAAAAGTTCAACAAATGTGTATAAATCTTTTGTATCAATACTATTAGATAATTGATATTCTTCTAATAACTCGCCATTGGATTTTATCTCACGATCTATTAATTCCATATATTACCTCCTATCAATCATGTTTCGAATATATTATAAAATATATCATTTTCATTTGCAACATAAAACGTATTATTAACATTATTTAATTCTTTTAAATATTCTTTTTTATCATGTTCAGGCCACATATGAGTAATTATTGTCTTTTTAATATTTAATTGTTGTGATAATAATAAAACTTCGTTTGTATGTAAATGATAATTATTATTCACTCCTTCGCTTTCTAAAAATGAACACTCGCATAAAAATATATTAGCATTTTTTGCAAATTTAATATATTTATCTATATTTTTATAACCCATATCTCCACTGTAAACTATATAATTTTCATTATATTTAATTTTAGCACTATAATTTTTAATCGCATGAAATGTTTCAAAAAAAGTAACTTCTAAATTATCTATTATTATTTTATCATTTACTTTATATTCGTGAATATGAAAATAATCATTATTTTCATTATATATTAAATTGTAATCTAAATAATTTTTATCATTTTCTTCTACATATGGTATATAAACATTAATATTTGTTTTCAATAAATTTTGATTTTTATAACTAATTGCCGCATATTTAATAGCAAATAAATCAGCATAATGATCTTTGTGATAATGACTAATTATAATTGTTAAATTATTTAAATCTTCTGGAAAATTTAATAATCTTGATACGCCAAAACCACAATCTAATAATATTTTATTTTTATTATTATAAATTATATAACCAGGACAATTTTTATCATTTTTACAATAAGGAGATACACTTCCTAATATTTTTAAATTAAACATATTATTAACCTCTTTCCATTTTTGATAAAAGGAGAACTTATGCTCTCCTTTTATTACATATGTATTTTATCTTGTAAATCATAAAAATCTGAATATGCCATAGCAACTTTTGAATCATAAAATCTATCATCCATTTTAATTGTTGGACCGCTAATGGTAACCTCATATCCTTGACACTCACCAAAACTAACTATATTTATATTAGATTCATGTATATCTTTCATGTCAAATTCAAAGTGATAATAGCCCTCATCAAATTCATTTCTATCTAATCTCACTTTTAAATTATCATTAAAATTTCCAGAAAATCCAAGTTCAACAGATAAACAATTAATAAATGATATTGCTTCAGAATAAATTAAACTTTCATTAAAACGATATGAAATAATTACTCTATTTGGATCTTTCGTTAATGATTTTTTAAAAAATAAATCTTTATCTTTTATCCATAGATTTTCAACAATATATGTAATTCCATTATTTATCTGTTCTTTTCTATCAATAACCTCACATTCCATAAACCTCTCCTTTCCTAGAGAATATCATATTTTTTAAAATCTTTCAACATTTGTATATTTTTAAATTTATGAACTAGGTGTATCTAAAGTTATTATACCATACTCTTCTAAATAATTCCAACCAAATGGTGTCGTTAATTGTGGCGCTCCTCCTTTAGATAGTCCATATCGCACTGCTGTTCCAAGTACACCATATCCAATATCATATTTTCCACGTAAATCTGCTAAGGTTTTAGATTCTAAACCTTGCATATAAGTTTCTAACACATTTGGATATTTACTAATTTCTTCTTCAATTTTTTCTTTATAAGCTTTGTTAACAATATCTCTAAGTGTTATAAAATCTATTTTTCCATTTCTATAATTATTTATTAATTCTTTTATTTCTGAACTATGTTCAAATTCTGACTCTATTTTTCCAATACATTCTTCTTTAATTATCTCATTAAGTACGCTGTAGTTTATTTCTCCTTTTATATAACTATCGATTTTACTTTGTATTCTTTCATTAAATTCATATTCATATTTTATTTTTCTTATATATGCAGTCTTAATTGATTCTTTTAATGTAGTAATATCTATTTTTCTATTATTGTAATCATCAATTGATTGTTTAACATTTGGATCTGTTTTAAATTCTTCAAGTAGTGCTTTTATTATATTTTCATCTTTAAGCAAAAACTCTAAGTTCGATTCAATATTACTATTTAATATCATATCAATAATAGTATTTGGCATTAATTTATTAAAAATACTTTCTAAATAACCTAAATTAAATTCTTCGGTTGATTTTCTTATTTGAGTATTATATAAATATGCAACACCTTCCATTAATCTCCTATATTTTGCTTTATTAAAATTACCTATTAATACATCACTATCTTTATAAATTTCTATTAATGCTCTAGCACTCTCATCGTATAAAGAATAATTATTAGAAACGGTCATACTCTTACCTGTTTTAGATCCATACCTTGTAACTTTCACTATATTAGCATCTGTTTCACCTAATCTATCAAAAATTTGAGTTCCATATACAATTCCACTTAATTTCATACCAGCATTACTTGGCCATGTCGTTTTACCATTTAATTTAAATTCTCCATTTCTAATACTAATACCAATACTTAACTTATAATTATTATATCCTGTTTCATTTACTAAAGCATTTCTATTGAAAAAATTTGGATTTATTTGTTTTATAAGAGTTGCAATTTCATCATAAGACATATTTTGAAATAATATAGTATTAATCGTTGCTTCTAAAAATTCAGCAATAACTTTTCCTTTAGCATTATTATATTCAACTGTATTTGAATCTGTTGTCATTTTCATTACTAATTTTTCTTTTAATATTTTTTCAATATTTTCAAGGCTTGTCTTATTACGATCAATTTCATCAAATTTAATATAACCCATTTTTTCAAAAATATTTAAAATAAGATCATATACATCATCTAGGCTTATATTTGATATATATTCACTATAGAAATCTCTAGTAAGTATCTCTTCAAGTGTATTTAAATCTATAATAGATTCACTTTTTGAAGTGCCATATAAAGCATTTTTTATTTTAGATAATAATATTATATTTAAGCTTTTATTAACATCTTGATTTGAACTAAATGCTTTATTTTGAATATTATTAAGTATATCGCTAAACTGATCTTCAATATTTTCAGAAAATTTTATTATTTCATTATATAATATATTTATATTTGCATCACTTATTTTATGATGCTCTTTTAGTGCCTTATTAATACATTCTTTTACTTTAGCGTTATCCACTGCAATATAGTTATTAAGTTCTGGTAAATAATTATTTGCTATAACTTTTATAATATTCGTAAAATTAATATTATTTTCTTTAATTGCACCATTTGCTATTGCTCTTAATGTATTATATACTATTGTTCCTTCAAATGAACGGTTAAATGGATTTGTTCCAGTTGGTGGCAATGTAGTTTCTCCAAGCATAAATGTTTGTGAAATAATTCTTAGATTGTTTCTTAAATTATATGCGATTTTAGTTTTCTTTATTTTTTCTTCAATTGTACTATCTTTAATTTGTTTAACTTTTCCTTCTAAAATTATTTCTAAATAATTATAAATCATTCTAACTTCAAAGTTATTTAATGAACCATTAAATATTTTCGCTATGTCTTCATCTATCGTTGCAGTTGCATTTTCTTCATCTATTTTTATTAATTCTTTTAAATTTATGCCATTTAATTTTGGAATTACATTATTTATTACATAATTTATTATGTCTGCATGACTGCCTTGTATATAATAATTTGAATAAAACATATTACCTATTAAATCGGATACCATATGATTTATAGTTTTTATACTTGAATTTGCAGGGCATAATCTTGTTGCTATTAAAAATACATCATATAACTCTTCTTCTACATTTAATTTATAATCTCCTGATTCATTCATTTCATTTATATATCCTAATATTTTATTATAAAAATCTGTTGCTACATTTCCTATCATTCCCTCATTATTTGAATTGCATAATTCTCTAACTAATTCATTATATATTCTAAGTTGCTTTGGATTTAATTTATTTATTTCTTTCAAGAATGTTCCAGCTTCTATAACATTTCCACTTTCATTATAAACATTATTAGTAAATATTCCTTCACTATAACTAATTATTTGTTTTGCTAAATCAATTCCTATTTCAACATTTTTAAATTTTGAATTAATTATGCTTTTTGCAAAATCAATTATTACTTCTTCATATATAGCAAAAATATTTCCATTTTTTACATCATAATTTTGTAATGCTTTAATTATTTTATTATTGCCTCTATTAAATATATTTTCAAGGGTTTTTTCAGATATTTTTCCGTCCATTTCAATTTTAATTATTTCTTTTGAATTTCTCTTTAATGTTTCAATAATTGATTTATAATATACATCTTTCATATTTGATAAGTGCTTGTTAATAAATTCATAAAAATCCATTGTATATTTTCCATCTTTTACTATATCATTCAACATCTCATTTTTAAATTTTCTAATTGTTCCATATTTTGATTTAATAATCTTAATTTCTTCTGCTGTTAATGTATCAATATTTTCTAATAAATACAACTTCATACAATTTACAAATGATTCAAAATTTGTTGATGTATTTATGCTCTTTCCATTTATATTAAAACTATATATTGGATTTGTAACCTCACTATGTTTCATAAAATCATATAATTCCCTTGCTGGATTATTTTCTAATGTTGGATTTAAAAAATATTCTAAAATTTCTTGCATGTTTATTTTCACATCAATATAATTTTTTACTCCTGCTGCTGATTTTATTTCACCAAATCTTTCATTTATTCCTTTAGCTATTGTATTAACTATATGATCCCTTATACTTTTAATATAAAATTCACTTATAATTTTTCCATCTTTAAAATCATACCAATACATTACATTACTTTCTCCAGCTAAGAATTGACCACTTGTACTATATACTATTTTTACTTCTTCTGGATTTTGTATTCTTTCAGGATTTATAAATGTATTTGTTGTTTCAGATAAAGTGTATATTGTATTTGTTGTTTGATCAAAATATCTATTTCCCTCTATTAAAATACATTTTACCTCTTCATTCTTTCCAATTATTTTTGCTTTCTTAGTTATTGGACGTCTTGACATCAAACAATCTTTATTTTCTTCAGTAATAACAAATGCTCCATTTTCTATTGTATATACTGTTTCTGGATTTTTAGCATTCCATGGAAGTATATTTCCATTTTCATCAAGTTTAAAATAAATGTACGCCCCATAGTTATTTGATTCTATATCTTCTGTTGTTTCAATATCTTCCATTCTATATGTATCTATTGATGAATCATATGCCATATACATTCCAGTTTGTGCTTTTACTAATCTATCTGTTTTATATATTTTATTATTATATTTCCATGTTATTGGATTTTTTAGTTTTATCGCTCCTTTACTTACATATGCATCTCCTACTCTTATTGCTAATCCTAAATTTGGAAGCTCCATAATTGTTTGACTATCAAATTTTACATCATATGCATAATATTCTTTTCTTCCTTTTGGCTTTTTAATTTTTTGTTTTGATGTTCTTTTTCTATTTGTTTCTGATGTATCTACTTCCGCTAATACATTATTTTCATTGAATTCTATTTTCTCTTCATGTGTATTATTCCACTCTTTTACTGATTCAATTATCTTTTCTACTGAGAAACTCCAATCATTTTTTTGTGTTAGATCTACTACTCCTGAGTTGGATTTACTATGTGAAAAGACTATCAATGCTAATAGTGATAGTTTATCTACATTTATTTTTTTAGCATCAAATTTATTCCTTAATAATAATATTTGTAACGCACTATTTAATGTATGATTTTCTCTTACCGATCCAGACTCTGCATTTGAATCCTTTGGATTACTTAATTCTCTTATTTGTTTTATTTCTAATTTTATTTTTCCATCTGCTGTTTCTACTAAATATGCATTCATTCCAGGTGTATTCGCATCTTTCGCTGCCATTCCTAAATCATGTAATAATCCAGCTAAAAACATCATTTTATATTCTTCACTTATATTATAACTCATTGGCATTGCATTATTTCTTATTGCATCATTTTGTACATTCAACGCATGCATCGCAAAATATGCTACTTGTAATACATGACCTTCAGTATGATCACAATATGAGTACAAATCTGACATTCCTTCTCTCGTTGTTCTTCTTGCAGCTTCATATATTTTTGTTACTGAATCAGCCACTTCTGATGAAACCATTTCTGCTAAATAATGATTTAAATATTTTATTGCAAATGTATTGTCTGCTGAAAATATTTCTGATTCAAATATTGTTTTATATGTTTCTCTATCAAATCTAAATCCATTCATCATTCTTGATGTAACACTATCCATTAATCGTTGCAATAATTCATAATTCGCATCTATATCCACTGCTTGTATTAATTTATTAAACTTTTCTCTGAATTTTTTGCTATTTAAATTTGTATTACTTTCAATTGCTGATAATACACTGTTATATAGTATGTTGTCTATACCGACTATATTATTGATGTGCATCATTGCCAAATTCTTAATTTCATTAATTTTATTTAAGCAATCACTCACTCTTTCATTTAAACCATTATATAGTTTTTTAATTAAATCAAAATCACTTTTAAAACTATTTACTATATCTCTTAATTTAGAAATATTTAAATTTAGAGTTTTTAATTTATTATTAATATTAATTTGAATATTTTTTAATTTAGTTTCAAGCATATTTATTTTACTGTTATTAATTTTATAATTTGAAATTAATTCATTAACATTATTTATTAATTTTTGAACTTGATTGTTTAATATTCCAAACATTCTGTTTTCATTTTTAACATAGTTATTTATTAATATCTTAGTTATTTTTGTTTTTTGCTCTTTGGTTAGCATCGAATTTTTTAAAATATCAATTATTACTTCTGTTGGAACTTTATCATTATTTTGAATTAATTCTATTATTTTTTCATTGGTTTTTTTATTCGAAGATATTTCATTATTAGATTCGAGATCAATATTATTATTAAATAATTTATTAACTAATAAACCTTGAGTAAATGTTTTAATTGAATTTGATGATATATTATTAACTCTTGTTTTCAATTTAACTTTATTATTAGTTAAATTTTCATTAGTCAAATTATTGATTAATCCTAAAACCACATTATCTCTTACCTTGTTTATCACTTCCATAATTTGTGATAACACTTCAGAATTATTTAAATTTTCTGTATCTAAATTTAGAATTATTTCATTAAGTGATTCACTTGACAAATCTTTTATATTATTTTTTGACATAAATTCTAATATTGTTTTTTCTGATACTTTTCCAGACAATAAATTAACTATTTTTACAATTAAACTAACATCGATATTACTATAATTTATTGTTTCATCAACTACAACTCTTGCTACAGTTTCAACAGATGAGTTTGTTTTTACGTTAAAATTGTTATTTTTTTGCTCAATAAGATTTAAAATATATTCTCTATTATTAACATCTTTTATTATTATTGATGCTCTTCTTATAAATTTATCTTTATAATTATAAATTGTTTCTTCACTAAGATTTTCAACAAATATTTTAAAATTTTCATTACTAAGTTTATTTAATCCACTAATAATTTGTGGAGTATAAAAAGCAATTTCTTCATCACTCATATTTTCATATAAATAATTTAATGTTTCTTTACTTAACCTTGATAGTTTTGTTTTTGAATTAGAAAATTTATTATTTATTTCTTCTTTAATAGCATTTAAATTATTAATTTCTTGATTTAATCTATCAATTTCTTGTTGTGTTTTACGAACTTTGGTTGCATTAGTTTTATTAGAATTTTCTAATTTATTTATTCTTTCTTTTCTTTGATTTATCTCTTCATCAATTTTATTTAATACTCTATTTTTTATTTCTTCTCTAGTTTCATTAATTTTTGCTACTCTTTCAGTATTTATTTTTAATAAAGAGTCTATTTTATTTTTTATAGTTTGTACGATATTCAAATCACTACTAATAGCATCATCTACAGTTTCTTCTATCTTAGCTTTGATATCAATATAATCATTTATACCATTTATTAATAAAGAATTTGCTGTTTCTTTTAACTTAATACTTTCCTTTGTGTTTTCTTCTATTGAATTTATTTTTTCAGATAAATTACTCTTATATTTATAAATTATATCAAGTGACATTTTTTCAAGCAATTTAACAAAGTTATCATTAGAAATATCATTTAATCTAGTCATTATTTCACTACTAAATGTTGTTATATTTTCTTGTGTCATTATATTAACTAAACGATTGAATGCTGGTGTACTTAAATTTGTGATACTTTTATTTGGATCATTTAAATTATTAGATAATTCTATATAAATATTTCTTAAATCTGTTATTTTTGCTTCTAAATTATCTATTATGCTTTGTCTTTGTTGTATTTTATCTTTTGATTTAGCAGTTTCAGGTTTTGGTCTTTCTTCTATTTCCTGTCTAATACTTTGTATTTCTAATTCTAATTCTCTTCTTATTTTAGTTCTTAATTCACTACTTTGTTCATTCTTTATTCGTTTAAGGTCTTCTTTTTTAGTTTTAGCTTCATTAAATTTATTCTTTATAAATTGTATAAGTCCAGGATTTTCTTTATTTAACTTAGCTAATTCTTCTTCTGAAAGTTTATATTTTTGATTATATAAATCAAAAAGACTTGCATAAAAATTCTCTGGTGATACTTTACTATCTAAAATTTCTGTACACTTATTTCTTATGTTTTCATCTGATATATTATCTAAATTAGAATATAATTCATTTTTATATCCATTAGCAAACATATCACTCATTTTATTATAAAAATCTTGAATATTTTCTTCATTAATATTTTTAATACTTTCAACTATCTCATTACTATATAAATCTATCATCCCGCTAGTCGCATGAGAAATAAAATAATTAAATTCTTCATTTGTTAATGATGATAATTTTGCATTAGGATTACTTAATAATTCATACATCTTCATTTTAAGTAAATTAGATTTTAACTCAGATAATTTAGATTCTAATTCAGCATTTTCATTAGTTATTCTATTTATTTCTTTTTGAGCTTTACTCATCTGTGAACTCTTTTGTTCTTTTGACATATGTTTGCCAGTTGTTGAATCAACAAATCCTGATCCTAATGATTTTAAATTATTTTCTTGTGCTACTTTTGCTCTGTTATTATCATTAATCTTTTGAGTTATTTCATTCATTTGTTCTTGTATTGACTTAACTTCTAATGATATTTTTTCAGGAGTCATTTCACTCATATTTTCAATCATTTCAAAATTAGCAAGTTCTCTTTTTAATAATATTTCTTGCTCTTTAATTGAACTTTCTAATGAGTTTTTTTGTGATTTTAGAACGATTAATTCTTTTTTTAGATTTTCTTTTGTTTCTTTATTTGTTTCTTTAGATATTTTTTCATTTAATAATTCAATTTCTTTATTTATATTATATAAATTTTTAATATTACTTTCATATGATGTTGTTTTGGCTCTTAAATATTCAGGATTTAATCCTGATAATACTGTAGAATTCATTTTACTTGTAAGTTCTACAAACATTTGTAAAGCAAGTTCATCTCTAGATTTTATATTACTTTCTTTTACACCATTAGCCCTCATATAATCATAGTATGATGAATATGTTTCTTCAAATTTTTGGTTATTCTTAATATTATTAAGAAATGGATTAATATCAGTAATCTTACTGTTGCTTAAACCCTTCATATAATTAGAAAGTGCAATAATGTTTTCTATAACATCATAATAATGTCCTTGCTCTATCCTACTTTGCATAAATGCATTAACTAAGCCTGAATGTTTTGATTTAATATATGAGGCCGTTTTAATTCCCGCACTTGAAGCACCCATAATAAGTGATGATACTGCACCATATATTCCTGCTTGAACTGCAGAACCCCAATTTACTTTTTCTCTATTTGTCCAATACCATTCTAGAGGATAGCTTGCATTTTCTCCTTGTACATTTATCCAATTATTAAATAATTCATCATTTTCAAGTAAATTTTTATTTAGTTTTAGCCAATTATCAAATGATATATATGTATTATATGACATTGAATTAGCACTTCCTTCTAATTCATTTTCATATAAACTATTCAAATAAACTTGTCTTAATTCTTCAAGATATTTTGTTTTTTCTTCCGCACTAAGATTTTGGTCATTTGCCTTACTTACAAGATCTTTATATTGAAAATAACTCTCTTCAATTTCATCCATATTAGCAAGATTAATTAGCCATGTGCCAATTACTTCTTGCGAAAATTCTTCTACACCTTCACCCATTGCTTCCATAAATTGCTCAAATACCATATTTCTTAGTGTGCCATTAGTAGATAATCCTAATGATTTTGCTACTGCATCTTTTAATCCATTAAATTTAACACCGCCTAAATATTTAGAACCAAAGATAGATTGTAATGCTACTTCAAAAGTTCCTGATATTGCACCAAAAAATAGTGCTTCTTCATGAGAAAGTCCTTGTTGCATAAAATCTTCAGTAGCATTTCCAGCAGATGTTATCCACATGAATCCACTTCCTAAAAAATTACCTATTCCCGGAATTGCAACAGATAATATAATTCTTGGTAACATATTTACTATGCTTGTACTTACATTATATGCATGATAGAAAAATTTACTATCCATTTCTTGAGATAAATAATTGCTTACAAGAGCATTATGATAATCTACTCTATTTCTAATTCCATCAGCATCAAATAAATTTACAAAGCCATATTTAATTTGATTTCCTCCAGCTTTGGCAGATTCCAATAAAGTCCACCAAAAATCTCCTATATCACCTGATTCATCATATCTTTGCTGTGTAATTTCAAAAGTTTTTTTAGCAAGTGAAAGACTTCCACCTTCAACCATACTTTTAAAGTAATTAGAAAATTCATTTGGATTAGTATTATTAATATAAGATAATCCTTTTAATATAAAATTTGAATTTTCCATTAATGCATTTACATAATCTCTTTCATTAATAGACAAAGCATACATATACTTTCCATATTCTTCATAATTTAAAGCAATATATAATGCTTTTTCTTCACTAGATAAGTTATTTATTCTATTATTATTTGAATCATAAAATACAAGTTCTTGACTTTCAAATTCAATAGAAGCTTTTGCTATTTCTGATTTCCAATTTACATCATTCATATCATCAAGCACTTCAAAAACCATCATTTCTTTTTTTGTTTTTTCTGCCTCTAATGTACTTATTTCATTTATAACACTTATTAATTGTTCTTGTGATTCAATTTTATCAAATTTATCATAAGCCTTTGCAATTTCTTCAACAACTGGTACTATTTCTAAATTAGTAGAATGTTCCGTTTCATATGTATCTAAAAATAATTGTTCTCTTTCAGTTAATTCAAATGCTCGATTATTAAAATATTTAATTGAATTAGCTTGTTTAAAATCTAAACGATCTTTTTTTAAATCATCCATAAGTATTTCATTTGAATAATAACTATCTAAAGCATCTCCCAATTTTACTGCTGCTTCATCAAGTAATCTTGCTGTTTCAAATGATTTATTAAATATTTCCATTTGCTCTGGTGTCAAAGCAGTTAAATCCGTTACTCCTGAAAGTTTTTTCATATCTTCTTGAGATTTTAAATCATTATTTAATGCAATTGAATATGGAATTATTAATTCATTAAAATCTAAATATGATTGTATTTCATTTTTATATTGTATTGTATCTCCAAAGTTACTACTTAAAGTTGCTACTAATTCTGAACCAATATTTATTTCTTTACCATCTTCATTAGTATAAGTTAAAGCGCTTAAAGTATTTATTTGGTTTCCATTTATAGCACCACTTACTTGTTTATCTTCTGCATACATGTATGCATCATAATTACCATTTATAGTCATATCTAAATATGCACTAATTGGTAAATTTCCTTCAGTATTTATCTTTTCATCGAATAATTCAAATAATTTTTCATAATTTAAATTATTTGAAGCATCAAAAAGAATATTACTATTTTCATTAATAATCTCATTTAAAGGGTTTACTATATATTGTTGATACATATTAACAACAGAATATTCAGAATTGAACATTGAATTATAAGCAGATATATTATTACTAGCTTTTTCATAATCTTCAAGAGCTTTTTCTACTCTTGATTTTATATCTTTATATTCTTCCGGAGTATATTTACTTTCATAAACAGGATTTCCACCTGAAATATCTTGTATTAAAACATTTGCTGATTCAGTTATATTACCCTGCGAATCTGTCACTTCATCAGTTTTAGCATATCCAGCGGTTTCTAATGCAAGTTGTAATTCCGGATTTGCTTTATCATACATTTGAAGAATATTATGATAATATTCTTCGCGAGGACTACATACCATTCTTTCAACTTCTGTTCTACTTTCTAATACTTGGTTAAACATATCTTTATTTCTATTTACATATTCATATCCTTCTGCAGACTTAGCTTCAGAAATATTTGTTACACCTTCACAATCATATCTTTCAAAAAAATCTATAGGTTCTCCATTTTCATTAAAATATCCTTCTATAAATCCAGTTTCAAGCATTTCATAAACATGATCTCCAGGAAAACAATGTTCAGGATCAAAATTTGCTTTAATAGAACCTTGTAGTAATTCTAAAACTTCTTTATCTCCATTAGCACCTTCTTTCAATTCAAGACCATAGATAAGTTTTTCTAATTTTTTTTGACCTTCGCTTTTGCTGTCTTGATTGATATAATTACCTTCTTCATCTTTTAATCCATCGTTCAATTGTTGGTAAGTAAAGTTTTCTAATGTTTGACCATTTGAATTTAAATTACCATTTATAGCATCAATACTCATTCCAACCCATAAACCACCAGCAACATTGTCTAATCTATCTCTCTCCATAGCAACAACATCATCTTTAGATAAGTTTCTTCCTGTTAATGCTTGATAAGCTTTATATGTTGCTGAGCTTGTATAATCATATCCTTCTGCTGATTCAGTTTCTGCAGCAGCTTTTTGTGCATACTCAACAGCTGTACTAGAATATTCAGCAATTAAACTCTCAATTGAATCTGCATATCCTAAATCAACTAATCTTTCTAAATAATCATTTTGACCATTTCCATCTAGATCTATATCTCCATAAGTAGCAAGATTTTCTATTATACCAGCACTTATATTTTTATCTATTTCTTCTTCAGTCATATTAGCAGTTGCTTTACTCCATACATCTTGTAAAGTTGATGTTAATGATTGAAGAAAACCATTTTCACCATTAAAACTACGTATATTATTCTTTAAATTAGTATTATCTTTATTACTTTTATTACTTTCACCATAATATATTGTATTATTATGTTGATTATCAAATATAGATTCAACAGTTTCAAATATATTATTCATATTATAGTTTCCACTACTACAACTGCTCACTTCTGATAAAGTTTTAATAGCTGAATCAACTGAGGCATAGTTAAAATAAAAGTCTACATTTCCACTTTTATAATCTGAACTTCCACTTCCTGCACCTGAAGTTTCACTATTATCGGCACTATATCCTACAAATTCTTCTTCATATTCTTCAATTGTTTCTTTTTCTTCCTCTTCTGTTTCTTCTTTAATTTCATCTTCTAATTCATCAGTTTCTTCTTTTTCATCTTCTATTTCTTCAGTTTCTTCTTTTTCATCTTCTACTTTACTATCATCTTTATCATTAGAAGATGGTTTTTTATTTGAATTATCTATTTCTAAAGGATCATTATACTTATTTGATGAAGACATATCACTTATATTAGAATCATCTTCTAAATTATCTTCGACTATAACTTCTTCAGCTACATCTTCAGTTACTTCTTCAGGAATATTTTCTTCCACATTAAAATCATCATTAGGTGTATTATCTACAACTAAATCTTCTTCTACTTCAATTATAGGTTTTGCATCAGCTTTTGTTTTATTTCCATTTGCTAGTTTATTTATTCCCGCAATTGAAAGACCGGCAGCTAAAACAGATCCACCAGCTAATGCTACATTCTTTTTATTTATAATTTGTTCTGTATCAACTTTATATCCACATTTAGGACATTCATTAGAATCACTATTTATTTCATAGCCACAATTAACACATTTCATATTTCACCTAACAATCTTTTTTTTCCTAACGTGGAGCTCTAGTACCCACTACGTATGAAGAAGTCCAATAAGCATATGTTGCTTTAGTTGCACCTTTAGCTTTACAATCTGCACAATCATCATCTGGCGGATTATTCTTTATTTCTTCTTGACTTGCTATATCTTCATCAATAGTAAGTAACATTCTATATAATTCTTGTTTTCTTTCATTTAATTCATTTTCTATATTTTCAAAATTACTTATTTGAGTAGCTATGCTATTTTCATCAGAAAAATTTCCGCATTCAATGATTGACATACCGTTATTAACAATACAACCAGATTTTAAATCATTATATACTTGTTGCAATTTACCTCTTGCACAATCAATTACCCCTCTACAAGATTCTGTTCTATTTTGCTCAGATATTAATTCTTTTCTTTTTGCATTTAATTCTTTAATTTTGGCTTCTGCTTCTGCAATAGCTGCTCGTTTAGTACATTCGCACATCTATCTCACCTCTTCTTATTTCATAAATAGAACAAGATTAATCATTCTACTTATGAAATAAGAAGTTTAAAAAACTTCTTATTTTTTACTATAAACTGTAATTTCTCAATGCTGTTTGAATACTTGATGATACTATTGATAATGTTTCTTTATATTGATTAGAACTACTTAAGAAAGCATCAAATGCATCAACTGCTTCTTGTCTTCCAATTCCAGCTTGCCAATTATCCATAATAGCAGTGTAATATCTTTTAACTTCTGAAATAAAGTTATCTATAGCACCATTAGCAGCATCAATTTTTAAACGACCATTATCAGCATCTGGTGTAATATTGATTGTATCTCTTGTATCACTATAATCTTCCATTACAGCTTTTTCTTCGCTTATAATAGTTCCAAAAACTTCCATACCAGCACCATTAGAATTTTGAATTTGTCTATAATTAGCTGCTATTTTAGATGCTTCAACACAAAGATTACCTAATGTGTTTCTTATAGCTACCATTGCATTGTGTACTCTTACTATATTTTGAATTTGTACACCAGCATCTTTTCCTTCCCAACAACCTTTTAAAATTTGAATTCCACTTGATAGATTAGCAATAAGTGTTTCTGCACTATAATTAGCGCTTCCAATAACAACATTATTGTATAATCCATAAGCATCATCATGTAGTGCTTGTACACTATTTACTTTATGATTCATTTATCATTTACCTCCTATTGTAATTTTACAATAAATAAAGTATTATTGCAATAAAAAAGACTTTTTTTAAAAATAAAAAAGCCAAGTTTTACTTGACTTCATTTATTAATTTTACATTAATTGGAATTCCATTCTTAACAATAATAATATGTCCTTTATCAATTGATCCAAGTGTAACTCTTTGAATTGATGTTTTAAGTACGAATTGTTGATTAAATCCAGCTCCAACCCAAATACCATTATTACCATCAAAGCTGTTTTTATACCATTCATCAAATTCATACTTCTTAAATGAAATTGGTATATCAATAAACATAAAGTTAATCTTAGCATATTCTCTATTATCATTTAATATCTTCTTAAATTTATTCTTATGTTCATCATCTAACTTATTAAAGAATTTTTCAAATCCAATTACCATAATTAATGTGTTTTTATCATTTTGTACAGCTCTATAATTCATATTATTATCAGCAAGTTTCTTTTGTATTTCTTCATTTATAATGTTAATTTTATCAATAAATTCATTATAATTATTATTTATATACTCTATGTTATATTCAAAATTTTCATAATAATTAGATGCATCTATTACCCAAACATTAAATATATTATTATTCATTGATAAAACTTTAGTAATATTTTTTATAAATAATGTAGCATTTTCCATTTCTGAAACTCCAATAACATTAAAACATTTCTTTTTAAAGTCATAAAATATACTACTTAAAGTTTCTATTTCAATACCAAGAGGAACTGCATTAAGTCCAACATATTTATCCATAAATCTAGATATATTAATATCTTGTGGCATAACATGTATAGGCTGTGCTTTTTTATATCCTTTTGTATTTACTTCTTCAATTAGTTGTTTGATAATATTATATGTTGTATCTTCTTTTGTAATAAATGCTGTTTGAAATTCACAAACCACGTCTTTCTTGATAAGTCCTCTACCAAGATTTTGTGAAGGAACAAGACCTGAGGTTTTTCCTAATATATCTTTATATGATTGTTCATTATTCATTTGTAAGCATATATTATTTTTACAACTTTGAGTAACTTTCATTTTAATAGTACTTTGGTTTTCAGTAGTAAATATAAAATACATCCCATATTTATTTCCTTCCCTTATTATTGGGACAAATTTATCTATGCTATCCATATATAATTCATTCATTATTTCTATTGAATTTATAATTGAAATTATCTGTGGTAATGTTTTACCACTATGTTTTATATATGAATCATAATTACCACCATATTCAGTAAATAATTTCTTTCTTTTATTCATTTCTGTTTGTAATAATTTATGGAAATTATTTACTTTTTCATCTTCACCATTAATTACAACATCACCAACTTGAGGTGCATTTTTAAAATTAATTAATGTTTCAGCGCCAAAATCAGCAATATACATATTTAATTCTTCACTACTATAATCTTTAATTAATGAATAACATATTGTTTGTAATAACTCATCTTTTCCACTCTCATTAGTACCATAAATTACTGTATTTCCAAATGTATTAAAATCTAATGTAACCAATCCTTGATTTTGATTTGATGGATTATCATATTCACCAATAATGGGATTTAATTTAAACTTTTCAACACTATAATTGTATTTTTTAATCAAATCATCGATATATATATTTTTTGGTATTCTATCTAACCATAATTTATTAATTTTAAAATTACTTTCTTCTCCAATTTTAATTATATATTTTACTACATTTGTTAATTCTTCACCATTTGATACTAAATTAACTTTAGCAAATGAATTATTTATTACTTTATTAATAGAACCAACGTTATCTATAAAATATAAATTTTTATCAACTGTTTTTTTATATTCATCATTAGGATAATATTGAGCTCCTGCCCAAGCGGCCTGTCCCATAGCAAAGTATTCATTATATCCAACTAATAAATAAAATCTACCAACATTTTTTAATTCTGCTGCTAAATCATTTTTTATCATTTCCATACTATCTTGTTTATCTTGAACTTTTAAACATACTTTGAATTTAGAGTTTGACCAAATTTGAGCATCTACTACTCCACTTGGTTTTTGTGTTGCAAGTATTAGATGTACTCCCAATGAACGACCAATACGAGCAGTACTAATTAAATCTTCCATAAACCCAGGTTGTTGATTTTTTAATTCAGCAAACTCATCAATGATAATTATTAAGTGTGGCATAGGTTCTATTAGCCTACCATCTCTATATAATCTTTGATATTTATATATATCAATAGTACCTTCTCCAGTGTTTTGTCTTACTTCATTAAATATCTTTTGTCTTCTTTGAAGTTCACTTTTTATACTTGCAAGCGCTCTATTAATTTCGGTTTTATCTAAATTAGTAATAGTACCGACAACATGAGGTAGTTTTTCACCAGTTTCACTATTAATAAAAGCACCAGTCAATCCTCCTCCTTTATAATCTATAAGAACAAAAGCAACTTCTTCTGGACTATAATTAACTGCCATTGATAATACATATGTAATAATAAATTCTGATTTTCCACTACCAGTCATACCAGCAACTAATCCATGAGGACCATGGGATTTCTCATGTAAGTCTAAAACAAAAGGCTCTCCAACTGTATTAATTCCAATTTGTGCTTTTAAAGATTTTGTTGGATTATTCTCCTTATATCTATTTAATATATTTAATTGTTCAATTTTACCAACACTAAATAGCTCTAAAAATGACATACTGGATGGTAATTGTTTTTCACTATCTTCTTGTCTAATAGGCAAATTAGAAACAACTTTAGAGCAAGCAATCATATCATAAGAAAAATTTATCTCTTCTATGAACTTAGTTTGATTATTATTAGTAGTATCTAATATTATAGAAGTTTTTTCACCAATAATTAAAAATTTTGATACTTCACTTGGTATCTTAGATAATTTTTCTTCAAGTACAATTAAACTAAATCCTAAATTAACACCTTTTTCTTTAAGTATATTATTTACAATATCAGTTTTTCTTGCTGAATCTATATCATCAATTAATATTACAAAATAACCCTCTGTAAATTCTGAAAATGATACTGTTTTTTCTGAGCTTTTATTAAGCAATTTTCTTGATATATATATTTGTGATAAATACTCAGATACTTCTTGCATTTCATCTATATTAGTAGCAAAATATCTAATTTGCTTATCGTTTGAAAAACAGTAAGGTGTTTCCTTTAAATAATCCCATATTTGAGCATTTATTTTATCAGTAAAAATAACTATTTTTAGATTATCATAACTGTGAAATGCCATTATTTGTAATATTAAATTATTAGTAAATGTAATGTATTTTGGATATAAACCATTAATAGCTGTTAGTGGATTTTCAACAAAAGAGTAACTTACAGGTACATCAGTTATAAATTTATTATAATTGATTAACCTATTTAACATATCTTTTAAATTATCACTTTCCATTGAAAAATCTTCACTATGATAATCTATATTAATATTAAATTTAACATCCCCTTTTCCAACTCTCAAAGTTAGAAAATCATATTGATCATTTCTTCTAGACCATAAACTTCTTCTTCTATTAAGGATCATATCATAACATACATCTGTTGAAAGAATTGTTTCTTGTAATATTCTTTTTTGATTTTCATATTCAATTTCAAGATCTTTACTTTTTTTATCTATATATTTTTTATATGCTTCTTGTCTTTCTTCTTCTTTCTTAATTTTTTGTTTCTTTTGATAATTTTTAGTAATAAATGGCCATACTAACATAGTACACATCATACTTAAACAAATTATTAATGATGGTAATATTTGTAAAAATGTCCTCTCATTATTTGAATATGAAATAAGACTATTAGAAAGCATTATTAATGAACTTGCAGACATTGTAAGCATTGGCCCTAAAGTAATCCATAAAGGAACTTCAGGAGTATTATCTTTTCCTGGAGGTGAAGATATTTTCATATCATATGCGACAATATTTTTTAAAATACGTGGTGACTTTAAAAAATAATCTTCCTCCTTATACATATCTTCATCTTCAATTTCTTCATCGGTTATATTATCATCCATTAATATATCAATATGCTCTAATCCATTTAATATAATATTATTAAATGGATTATTAATAAATATATATCCACATGATAATAAAAATTTAACTCCATATACATTTATAACATCACCAAAATTACAATTAGTTATTTGATTTTTAATTTTTCTACCATTTAAATAGCAGACTGAATTTTCATTTATTTTTATGTTCCATTTCTTATTAGTATATGATAATTCAAAATGCTCATCATTCACACATGATAAAGGGATACAAACTTGATTATTAGGTGATTTTCCAACTTTAATAACAACATTATCATTTACTGTATAATTATTAAACGAATTATCATTTTCATAATCACTATACAACAAATATTTTTTACTATCTTTTTCAACTAAATAAAAAGTTTTATTAAATAATATTAAATTATTAGTATTATTATTAGAATCATATATTTTAGTTATCTTGCTTGGCTTAATATACCATCTATTATTCTCAGCTACTATATTAACTAAATTTCTATTTCTATCATCTTTTAACCAAAAGTTTCCAACTTTTTTCATAGGAAGTGTAAAAATTATTATTCTATCATCATCAAACAAATATAAATTCATAATTACCTCCTAGAAAAAAATCAATCTGCTATTATTTTTAATATCAGTATTTCTAATTAAATCATTATTTTTATAGCAAGATCCCGTATCAGCATTCATAAGGATACTATTAGCAGATAAATTAATTGAATCTATAAAAACACTTTTAAGTAATTTTATGATATTGCCTACTTTTTCATTCACAGGAATGAAAAGTTCAAAATTTTTGCCTAAAGATAATATATACATATTTATTAATATCTTATTTTCATACATAAAAATACTCCTCTTTATTCTATAATATTAGTATACTATAAATAAATTATTTTTTAAATAAAAAAGATTAATTTTCTTTAATTATAATTAATCCTTTATCAACTTCTTCAAGAGCTCTACCTATTTCTTTTTTTGATACATATTCATCTTCATTCAATTGAAAATGTTTATATTGCTTCATAACTTTTGCTCTATCTGCTGCTATGTGAACCAACTTATATTTAGAGTTTATTATATTTAATAATTTATCAATTGATGGATATATCACATTAATCATCTCCCTATCTTTATAATAATAATATACATTAATATGATTTACTTTACAATATAAATATACACTAATTTTACAATCATTTTAATCTTCTTCTATGAAATTTTTACCCTTATGTGGTTCATCAAATAGTAAATCTGCATAATTTTGTTGTCTTAATGCCTCATAAACCATAATTGCAACTGTATTTGATAAATTAAGAGTTCTTACATTATCACTCATAGGTATTCTGATACATTTATCTATATATGGTTTTAATATATCTCTTGGAATACCTGTTGATTCTTTACCAAATATAAAATAATAATTCTTATTTGGATTACTATAATCAAAACTACTTTGAGGTTTATGTCCATATCTTGTTAAAAAATAATATTCGCCTTTATTTTTTTCGAAAAACTCATTAATATTTTCATATACATCATATTTACATTTATCAATATAATTAACTCCACATCTTTTAATATACTTATCTTCCAAACTAAAACCTAATGGCTTAATTAAGTGTAAATGAGAGTTAGTTGCTACACAAGTTCTCATTATATTACCAGTATTAGCTGGAATTTCAGGTTCATATAAAACTATATTTATCATTATATATTTGCTCCCTTCCTTCTATAAAAATAATAAATTACTAACCACGATATTACACCGATACTATCAATTAAAACATCTAACATTTCTCCACTTCTACCATTTATAAATAATTGATGAAATTCATCTGTACAAGCATATAATACACATATAATAAAAGAAATAATTATTATCTTATTAAGATTTATTTTATAACATTGTATATATAAACTTACTAATATAGATAATATAAAATATTCACTCAGATGTGCAAATTTTCTTATTGGAAAACTAAAATATTCAATTATTTTTTCTTCTTGAACAGTTGTTAAATCTTCACATATTATATTTATTATTTTTCTTATTGTAATATTGATCAATCCATCACTTTGAATTTGCGAAGTAGTACCATTTGCATTACTTAAATAAAAAATAAATCCCATCCATAATATTATTAAAATTAATAAAAATATTTTTTTCATTATGTTATTATTATACCGCAAATAAATACAATTAAAAAGAATTATTACATGAATAATTCTTTTTAATTATAATTTACAATTCATCATTTGCTTATAAACAGCTTTTATAACTTCTTTTTTATTATGATCCATTTCTAAAAAATTAATATGTAATTGATATCCTGAATCAAAACTAAATAACAACTCAACCTTACCTGGTTTAAAATTAATAGCACAAGACGATATAGATGTATAAGGAAACATATGTATTTTTTTATAATATACCGCTAATTTTAAAGTGGGACTCATAGAATTACCTACTACTTGTGTAATGGAAATAACATATAGAAATAAAATTAAGAAAATTGTTATTGCTATTATAAATTTAATAGAATCCAATAAAAATTCTCTAATATTTAACCAGTCCATATGCACACATCTCCATATTCTATCTATATATCAAGTATAACATGTATAATTTAAAACTTTCAATAATACCATTAAAGATAAAATCAAAAATTTACATAATTTTACACAAAAAAACTAAACTCCTAATTAAAGTTTAGTTTTAACTTTTTATTTATCTTCCTCCAGCAAAACCACCACCGCCAGAAAATCCACCAGAGAAGCCTCCTCCACCCCCACTAGAGAATCCTCCTCCACCAGATCTGTATCTAGTAGCAGCTTTCCTTCTTGCATCACTAGCGGAAATAACACTTCTTGAAGAAATTGTGTTAATATAAATAATTGTATCAAAATCATAATCTGCTTGTTTAATTACTTCTGGATACATGTTTTTAAGTTGTTTTGCTACTACATCTGCAATTCCAAATAAATATGCAAACATTAAATATTCATCCCATATATGAACATCCATAACTTCTTTTGTATCCATTTTAGAAAACTCTTCTAAATACAATTTAAGCCCATATAATTTCTTACTTTCTTCATAAAGAATATCATCCATAACATATTTTCTTTTACATTCATTTTTATTTTTCCTTTTGTATATACGTCCTTCGTTTTTTAATTTATCTATATACATATTAGAAATTTTATCAAATAAATTAAAGAATGCTTTATAGTTTTTCTTAGTCCATTTAGTAAACTCTTTAGTTTCTAATATTCCATCTTTTGATGCTTTATATATCATATTAAATAATTGTTGTTCTAATTCATTAGAAAAAGTTGGCTTAATTCTTAAATCTATTTTACTTGTTTCTTTATTAAATACTCCTTCTTTTTCATTTACGAAAGTAATTTTCTTTTCTTTTACCCACTTTAAAATTATTGCGCCTAATATATTTGTTTCTTTATAGTTTATTCCATTTAATTCAAGCAATGAATTAGCATAATATATATCTTTATTACATGGAATATCTCTAAACATTGGAAGATTTTTCATATCAATTTTCTTATTATTAATAAATCCATAATCATTTGTTTTTACCAACTTAATAATTGAAATAAAAATTGACAACATTACAACTAATATAATTATTTTCTGAATAAAAGTATTAATAAAGTTAAAAATATTTTCTACAAAATTTAATGATAAATTATTATTCCCATAATCATGTTCAAACGCCCCCTCTTGTGCCACTTGATATATATCATCAAATGTCTGATATCTGCTATCTGTATTAGTTGTATTAAATGTATTTAATGGAAATTTTACAAGTAATGAAATATATTCATCTCTTAAATCATCTTCTGTACTAAGTTTAATAGTACCATTTTCAACATAAGCATACCCTTTATATCCATATCCCCATACAGGTAAATCATCAGGAAATTCATAATAACCACTTACTTCAGCATAAAAATAATCAGCATTTGTTTTCGGAAATAATACCCAAGCTAATACTTGACTATCATTTGTATTAAATACATAATTTGAAAGTGTATAATTAAGAACAAATTTATGCCTTTTAAAATCACTTTTTCCAAAACATAATTCTATTCCATTTTCAGTATAATTAATTCCATAATATCCACTTTTTTCATTTATGTTTTCCGATATATCCCAATTTTCTTTAAATTTTAAGTCTACTCCATCCATTTTAACTGTAAAATTACTAAGATCAGAATTATTAAGCTCATACATATCTTTATACCATTCACTACCGCTATCAGCCTTAACAACCCAAACTTCAGTTATATTAGCACTTCCATCTTCTAATATATTTATCTTCATATCTATACTATATATAGTATCAGCTAGTATAGATATTGGCATCATAAACATCATTACAACAAATAGAATTATTTTATTTTTCATATTTAACTCCTTTTAAAAAAAAAGATTTCAAAAGTTAAATTAAAATTTAACTTTTGGGGTTTCTTTTTCTTTTTCTTCAATCTTAAAGTATTCAAATGTTTTAAATTTAAACATTCCTGCAACTATTTTAGATGGAAACATTTCTACTAGATTGTTAAAATTCATCGCAGAATCATTATAAAATTGTCTTGCATATGTAATTTTATCTTCACTTTCAGTAATATCTTTTTGTAATGAAATAAAATTTTCATTTGCTTTTAATTCAGGATATGATTCCGATAACATAATTAATCTACCTAATGCACTTGATAATTCGTTATTAGCATCTATTTTTTCATTTATTGACTTAGCACTAATTGCTTTATTTCTAGCTTCAACTACACTTGTTAATGTTTCATCTTCATGCTTTGCATAACCTTTTACAGTTTCAACTAAATTAGGTATCAAATCAGCTCTTCTTTTTAATTGTATATCTACTTGACTAAATTGATTTTCAACTTTATTCCTTGAATTAACCAATTTGTTATAAGTAGCTATTGCATAAATCAATAAAATAACTAATACTACAACTCCTATTATAATTGGTAACATATCTATCATCCTCCTAAAATAATTATATATGATTTTTTTATAATTTACTAGTAGTTTTTTATAAATTATTGTAAATAAAATCTATCTTTTTTAATGTCACCTTACTAGTAGAAAAATTCCATTTAAAGATATATTCATTAATATCACAAAAATTTTAATACTTATTATGCTCATATAATAACTTGTACATTTTAGTATTACAAAACCTTAGTTAATAATAATTTATTACACTATAATATAATCATTAAACTATCATTTAAAAATGTTACATTTCTAAAAATTGTTTCATATTAGCATATATTACAGCAAAAAAAGATTTAACATTATTGTTAAATCCATAAATTCAAAACTGGCGTCCCTGAGAGGATCTAACTTCCGACAACCTCCTTTCTTTCTCAAGTTCTTTCTGCTCTCTATAATCTAAATCATCGCTCTCCAAAAGTTTTTGAATAGCCATCATATCAAACAAAGTTTGTTTCATATCATCCGTAAAAATGAAGTTTACATCCTTTAAATCTTTTAATTTTTCTTCCATTTTCTTTCCTTTCTGTCACTTTTTTAAAGTGCAGCTACTTTTAAGATGGTGTTTTATCCCTTATTTTATCGATAGTTAAGTTATCTTATAGTGGTGCCGTAAAAAGTGCCGTAACAAATATTATGCCAAATCATGTTGTATCACTTTATATCACTTTTTAAAAAATAAAAAATGCCTTGAAACCCTTATGATTTCAAGACATATAATTTCATCTGGCGTCCTTGGGCAGATTCGAACTGCCGACTTACGACTTAGGAGGTCGTTACTCTATCCAACTGAGTTACAAGGACATCTGAATCCCCTAAATATAAGAGGATAATGTATGTTTTTTTGTTCGCCTTCACACCCTCTAAAAAATGAACACACTCTTAGGAGGGAGGTGCTCTATACAGCTGAGCTACAAGGACATAAAAATAAAAGGTTTATAAATTTAATAATTTAAAAAGAAAAATCACATATACATTTAATGAAAATTTTACTTGATATCTAAAAAATTCATAAACACTTATTAGCTTATCTGAAATGCAAACTACTTTTGCTTCTCGAGATATTGGTTTTTCTTTAGTAATTGGATACATATGAGATATAATAATATCTTCTTCAACATGATTAACATTAAAATAATGATTTGAATTTTCTAATGCAATAGATGGATGTTTCTTTAAGAATAGTTTCATTTTAGTACTATCTTTATTAATATCATTTAGTGTGAAAAAATCATGCATTATTGCACCTCTTGTACATGAAATATAGTCTAACTTTAATTTTTTAGATATTAAAAAACTTAGTTTGGCTACTCTATTAATATGATCCAATCTATTATTACCATGATGTACTATATTTTTCATTTCCATAAATTTATTTACACCGTTAAATTCACGATATATATTATAATATTCATCTTCTTTTTTCATATTCATTATTGCAATCTATATCCATCTTGGAATATATAAATTTCTTGTCAATCCCTCCATATACTTCTCATGTTCATTTATAATTGCGGTTACAATGTAAGATAATACATTTTTTTCTTTTTTAGATACTTTTAAGGCAATCAAAAAATTTGTTAATATCTTTTTAAATTCTCTATCATCAAAATATCTAACAACCGCATCATTAAGATCAGTTATTTTTTTTCTTTCAACTTTATTTTTAACGTTTATAGAAAATATATACGTTTGATATATTTGAATCACTTTACTAGTCATATAATCTAATTCAGTAAATTCCTCATTAATAATTCTATAATAATCTTTGCAATAATTCAAGATTATTTTATTATCTAAATATTCATTTTCCATAAATCAACCACCAAACAATCTTACAATATCATTGAAAGTAACTAATATCATAAGTAATAGCATAATAGCAAATCCCGCTAAATTTATTCCTATTTCTAACTTTTCAGAAGCTTTCTTTCTTACTATTTTTTCTATTGTTAACAATAATATCCTTCCACCATCAAATACTGGTATTGGAAATAAATTAATCATTCCTACATTTATACTTAAATAAGCAGTTATATATAATATATTAATTAATCCACTTGCTTTAGCACTATCAATTATAGAATACATACCTACTGGACCACTTAAATTATTAACTGAAACTTCACCAGTAAATAACATTACAATTGTATCCCATATTTTTATTGTAGTATCAATTACACCCTCAACACTATATATTAATGCATTAACTAATCCTTTTTCATAATTAGTTTTAAACCCAACGCCAAATGTTCTTACTTCAACATCGTCTACCATTTGAACAACTGGTTCTATTTCTATATCTCTAATAGTCCCATCAGTTTTTTTAACTGTAAGAATATATTTATCTTGAGGTTTTTTTGCATTAACTTCAATACTAAAATCATAGTAAGTTTCAATTTCTTTACCATTAACTTTAATTATTTCGTCTCCTACTTGTATTCCTGATTCATATGCAGGATACTCTTCAGGAACTTCTGCTACTATTGAATTTTCTATTGGTCTTCCAAAAATTAAACCACTAAAGAAAAACACAATAACTGCAAGAAAAAAATTAAAAATGACTCCATTAGAAAAAACCCATAACTGTTTTAAATAACTTTTATTTTCTAAAACTTTATCTTTTTTTATTTTTTTATTATCATTCTCTTTTTCACTCATTGCAACAAATCCACCTATAGGTAGTGCCCTAATTGAATAAGTTGTCTCACTATTTTTAGGCCTAATTTGTTTTATTAAAGGTCCCATTCCAATAGAAAATTCTTCAACATATACTCCACTTTTCTTAGCTGCTATAAAATGTCCAAATTCATGAATACCAATTATTAAGCTTAAAATAAATACTAAAATTATTAAAGTTATAATAAAATTCACAATTTCCTCCTAGAAAAAACTAACTAAATATGAAAATATTAATGTAGCAAAAATCACACTATCAAGTCTATCCAATACTCCTCCATGTCCAGGCATAATATTACCATAATCTTTTACATCAAAATGTCTTTTAATAGAAGAAAATACTAAATCTCCAAATTGAGCAATAATTGACATGCACAATGACATTATTATTATTAAGTAAATATTAGCATCTACATTTATAAATGTTAGAAAATATATACTACCCATAAATGTTCCAAATATACAACCACCAATCATGCCTTCTACTGTTTTATTTGGAGAAACTTTTGGGCACAATTTAATCTTTCCAATTTGTGAACCCCAAAAATGAGCAAAAGTATCTGTAATTACAGTAACAATTATTACATACAATAAATATACTATATTCATATTTCGTATTATAATTAAATAATTAAATGATATAGATAAAAATAATGTTATAGCTAATAAATACATAGCATCTTCTACACTATATTTTTTATTATCTAAAATAACTAAAGGCAATAAACATACAAATATATCTAATATTAAAAATCTATGATCTATATAAAAACTATCTTTATTTTTAATTGCAGACATAACTATAAATAAATATGTTATTAATGCCATTGATTTCATAACAATTGGCAATTTTTTTTCTTTTTCATATATATTTATAATTTCATAGTATGCAATTATTGAAAGTATACCTAGCGCTGCATAATATAATGATCCTCCTATAAAAATAATTGGTAAAATTATAATTAAAGCAATAATCGCACTTATAACTCTTTTTTTCATATAAATCCTCCTATTAATTATATAATTTATTATACCATGATGTAATTTATTTAACAAGGCATTACTTTTTACATAAATTATTTGCTTTATCATCATATACTAACAATGAGTTAGTATATAAGTTACACCATTTATCAGTCATTTTAATATTTGTATATTGACCACACATATTATTTCGAAATAGTGCTACTTCACCATACGCATTCATACAATAGTATATATTATTATCATAAACCCACTCATATTCATCATTATTTAATTTAAATTCTGGAAACAATATTATATTACTACCATCAACACTTCTAATCGGTACTTCATTTTTCATAACAACTTGATATTTACTTTTTCCATATTCACTAGCAACATAAATAAAATCTTCAAGTTCACTTACATTTCTTATATTTTCAATTGCCTGACTACTATAGATATCACTTATTAATTTTAAATCATGTTTAGAAATTTTAATACCCTTTGAATTTTCATACATTCCATCACTATCAAATTTATATTCAACAGGACAAGTTGCATCTTTATCTTTATAATTGCCTATTGTATAAGTATCATTAGTCTTACAATACCAGACTCTATAAAATGCAGCATTATATACTACTAAACTATCACTTAACTCTTCTTTAATTGATAATTTAGGTATTGCATTTTTATTTTTAACTATAAAATAATCTATATAAATTATACATGCACAAGCAAAGAATAAAATAAACATAACAATAAATATTTTCGTAAACTTCTTCATATACACTCCAATTCTTATATATAATTATATCTTTTCAGCAATAAAAAGTAAATATTTTTGATATATATCTTTTTTTATTATATAATAACATGTAGGTGATTTTATGAAAAAAATATTTGTATTAATATTATTTGTTTTAAATATTGATAATATTTACGCATATGAAAATAATTATTTTAATATTGATATACCTGATAATTATAAATTAGAGTTAGAAGAAAATAATTCTTATAAATGGTCTTATAATAATAATTATATAGCTATTACAATATCTGATAATCAAAATTTAAAATATGATATATCCAAATTTACACAGCAAGATATTGATAATCAAATTAAATATATTGAGGAAAATATAAATAATGAACTAGATGAATTTGACATTGAAGTAGTTGTGACTAATATAAAAAAAACTAAACTCAATGATTATAATGTATTAAGTTATAACATATACTGGCCTACAAAAGAAACAACAGGATATGATACTTATCAAATAGGAAACATAATAACGACTAATAAGTATATTACTACAATTGTATATAGTAGTGATAATGATATTTCATATAATAATGATTATCACAATATTATAAATACTCTTAAAATTAAAGATAGTATCATAAAAGCAAATACTATTCCATATATTATAATCATAGTTATTATTATTACCTTTATATTAGTAATTATATATTTTAAAAATAAACAAATTAAAAAAGCATAATTGCTTTTTTAATTTATAATATTATTCTTCATCTTACTTAAAATTAATTTTTCTTGTCTTGAAACTTTCACTTGTGAAACACCCAATATATCAGCAACTTCACTTTGAGTAAATCCCATATAATATCTATAATTAATAATTGATTTTTCCATTTCATTTAATAATTCCATTTCATTATCAATTAATATTTTATTGATAACATTTTCTGAATTGTCAGAATAATAACTATTATCATTTTCAAGAGTCATCGTAAACGCAACACTTTGAATAATATTTACTAAATATGATTCATCTAAATTCATAAATTTACTTATTTCATTTAACTTTGGCTCTCTATCTAATTTGATAAAGAGAAGTTCTTTAACTTTTAAATATTTTTTATAAATACTAAATGTATCACTGCTTATAATAATATTTCTATCTTTTTTTATATAATCTAACATTTCACCAAATATATATTTATATGCATAAGTTGAAAATTTTGTATTTGTATTTTCTTTATAATTTTTACTAGCTTTTATTATACCAATCATTCCTGCTTGATATAAATCATCAAAATTATAATAATTACTATATTTTGATGCTAATTTATATACTAAATTTTCGTTTTCTTTTAATAAATCAATATCTTCTTTATCCATAAACTAATATTAACAATATTAATTATTTAATAAAAGCAATTCGACAAAACTAGATATATTATTCGTATG
Organism: uncultured Bacilli bacterium; assembly: GCA_944358375.1. Next base: position 298,898 of record CALVQT010000001.1, on the reverse strand, counting down.
ACATTTTTCTTCTTTTTATGACAAGTAATAAAATTAATGTAAAAATACTAATTGTAAAAATAACTATAAATATTGTTATATTATCATTAGTCATAGGTACAACTGTTGGAACAATTTCAAACATTGGTGAATCTGAATAATCAATTTCTTCTTTTTCACTTAAGTCCACTAATGTTGGTTCAGTAAATAATTTAAAATAACAATAATTCTTTTTACAATAATCAATATTTTCTAAAACAATTTCATTTTTATTATTAAATACTAACATTTTATTAGTTATATATCTATAAAATGTTTTTTTAGATTTCTCATCTTTAATATAACCATCAAGATTAACATAATACTCATCTGTATATTCTATTTTGTTATCAACAACTCTATAAAAGTGATATCTATCTTCACTTTGTATAAAAGAATCATCAAGTCCACTAGGATATAATATTGACCAATCACTATAAGTGATTTCTTCTGCATTAACTCTAGATACACATAATACTAATATTAATGAAATTAAGAATTTAAATATTTTTTTCATACCTTACCTCCTTCATTAATATAATTGTCCTTAAATAATACATACACTACTTTTTTATAAAAAAAAATTAATTTTTTAAATTAATTTTTAGTTTTTATAATATAAGTTATAAAAATACGCAATCAAAATAGATCCTATTGAATTACCAAAAATCATTATAATTATATATATAAAAGCCTTAAATGACCATACTTTTCCGATAGTAAAATATGCTATATTTGCAATACAATGTTCAAATCCACAAGTAATAAATACTATTACACATAAAAATATACATATATATTTACCTATTTCATTATCTATTTTTTTATAATTATTAATTGCTATATATATTAAAATCCCACAAAACATAGATAATATAAAAATACTTAATAAATTATCATTTAATTTCATATCACTAAGTACAGCACTTATAGCAGAAATAGATTCAAATCTAGTTAATAATATAAGCTTTCCTACAATAAAAGCACCAATAAAATTGCCTAATAAACCTAAAAATACTTCATATAAATAAGATATTTTATTAACTAAAACATATCCAATTTTACCTGTATATAAATTCATTCCATACATACATACAACTAATAAACCTATAGAAAATAAAAATGATCCTATTAATTTATCAGAGGAACTTAAATATACTATTGCTCCAATTGCAATCATTACACCAGCATAAATTCCTTTAATTAAATAATCAATGTTTTTTTTATTATTAAACATTATTTTTTTTAATTTTGGTAAAAATTCAGTTACTTTAGCCTTCTTTTTAATTACTTTTTTCATAATTTCACCTACCTATATTAATTCTACTAAATTTGTAATAAAAAGTCACTATTATAATTAAAGAAGAACAATTATATACTATTCTTCTTCCATTATTAACTTAATTCTTCTTACACCATGTGAAGAACTTTCCTCTTTTATTAATTTAACATGTCTTAACTCACCCGTATTTCTAACATGTGGTCCTCCACATATCTCACAAGAAATATTTCCAATACGATAAACAAAAACTAAATCTCCATATTTATCATTAAAATCACCATGTGCACCAATAGTTCTAGCATGTTCAAGTGTCATTTCTTCTTTAGTCACTGGTAATTTTTGATCAATATAATTATTTATTCCAATAACTAAATCTTTTTTCTCATCATCCGTCATTTTTCTATCTAAAGAAAAATCAAATCTGAGTCTTTCTTCAGATAAATTACAACCCATACATTTAACTTCTTTACCATATATTTCTTGTAATACACAAAGCGCTATATGAGCTATTGTATGATATTTTGTACTATTATCCATAAAATCACCTCAAAAATAATTTTATCACATTTATATAAAAAATTCTTTATTTTCATAATTTAAAACTCTTTAATTTTAAAATTAAAGAGTTTATTTTATTTATAAGACATAGGTGTGTATAATGTCTTTTATTTTCTCTTTCTTTATATTAATTAAGGATTGACTAGTCATCTTATTTAATGGTTATAATAACCTATATATCACATCCCTCCAAAAATTATTTATTATTCTTCAGTTAAAGTTACTTTAACTTCTTTTTCTTTATACTCTCTTCCGCTTACATACTTGATTTTTAGTACAACCGTATCACCAGGTTTTTTCTCATATAAAACATCACTTAAATCACTAAAAGTTTTCACTTCATTTCCTTCTATTTCTGTGATAATGTTACCTATTTCAAGTCCAGCCTTATCTGCACCACCTCCTTTAACAATTTTTGATATATAGAACCCTTCAGGTAGACCATAAAATGATTCATTTGTCATATATCCTTCTACCCCAAGGACAGGTTTAGTCTCTTCTTCTCCATTCATAAGCGAAGTAATTAATGCATCAACATCAGTTATAGGAATAGCAAATCCCATACCCTCTATACTAGCTTCTGAATATGATCCATTTGATGAATATTTAGCAGAATTAATTCCTATAACTTCTCCATTAGCATTTAATAATGCTCCTCCACTATTTCCGCCATTAATAGCAGCATCTATTTGTATCATTTTATTTGTATAATTATCTATTGTAACTTCTCTATTTAATGCACTAATCACTCCAGTAGTAACTGATTGTCCATAACCAAGTGCATTTCCAATTGCAATTACTCCACTTCCAACTTTTAAATCATTACTATTACCAATAGTTGCAAGTTTAATTTCATTTAATGTATCTTCATCCAAAGAAGATAATTTAATAGATATAACTGCGATATCTTTTCTTTCACTTGTTCCCTTAATAGTAGCATCAAAACTCTTATCATTTATAAATTTAACGGTTAATTCTTCTGCTCCACTAACAACATGATTATTAGTTAATATTAATAATTCATCATCAGTTTTACTAATAATTATTCCTGATCCTGCACCTTCTTGGTATCTTTCTTGATTTCCAAAAAAGAAATTTGAATCAAATACTCCAGAAGTTATTAATGTTTTACTAGTTATAGAAACGATACTAGGCATAACATTTTCTACAACATCTGAAACATCTACGAGATATACTCCTTCAATTTTATTATCAGTAGTTTCAGTATAATTTAATTTTATATCAGAAGTTTTATTATCAGAATGATTATTACTATATAATGAATACCCTAAATATACACTACCAAAGATAATAATAAGCATTAAGACAAATATAATAATATTTTTACTATCTTTTCTTTTATTAACATAAGCAACTTCTTTTTCAACTCTTATTTCATTTACATCGTTATTTTTATTTTCTTCAATCTTTCTATTTTTCATATTATATTCCTTCTTTCATCTATCCTTCCTAACTACATACTAATTATAATATTGAATTATTAAAATAACATTAAAAATCAAAAAATTAATTATTATTTTTAAAATTTACACTAAATTTTGTATATCCATTTTTACAATCAACACTTATTTTACCATTATGGCTTTTAACAATATTATTAGCGATAGCAAGACCTAAACCGTATCTATTATCATCTCTATTTCTAGATTTATCTGCTTTATAAAATCTCTCAAAAATTTTATCTCTTTCAAATTTAGGGATTTCCTTTCCATTATTTATTACTTCTAGTATAATATTATCTTTTTCTTTAAATAAATTTACTTTAATAGTAGATCTTTTATAACTATGCTTAATAGCGTTATCCAGTAATATTGTTAATAATTGTTTCATTTTATCACTATTGCATTTAAATTTTATGTCATTTTTTATTTTATAATCTATTTTTAAATTATTTTCATATATTAAACTTTCAAATGTAAGGATTGTTTTTAGAAATATTTTAGAAATATCTTCTTCTGTAAAATTTAATTTAATATTTCCTTTTTCAGTTCTTGATAATTCTAATAAATCAGTCACTAATTTACTCATTCTTTCAGATTCACTTTTAATATTATTTAACCATTTTTTTTCTTTTGGTTCACTTTCTAACATCTCAGCATTTGCAAGAATTACAGCAAGAGGTGTTTTTAATTCATGAGATGCATCATATATAAATTCTTTTTGCTTTTCAAATGATTCAATAACAGGCTTTACTAACCACTTCGTAAGCATAATACTTATATAAGTAATTATAATCAATGATAAAACAAATATGATAAATGATTCTTTAAATGAATTTATAACAATTTCTTTAGAATCACTATTATTAACAATTATAATAGTATTATCATTTTTCAAATAAGAATATTCACTAAAATATAAGTTTCCAACTTTAATTTGTTTATCTTCTTTTATTATCATTTGTGTTGTTCTTATTAATTTGTCTTTATCTATATTTTGATTTGTATAACTAATAATATTAACAATATTATAATCATCATCAATATTAACAACATATGCAAGAGATCCTAATATAATTGGTCTATTTATTATATAATCAAAATCGTTGTGAGTAGTTGAAATTGTATTTAATATATCTAACACATTATTTTTTTCTCTATTGTAAGTAATAAAATTAAAGATAAAAAGTAATATTAATATAAATACAGTCATTATTGTAAATAATAATATAAATGTTTTATTTCTAAGTTTCTTCATCACTAGCCTCTAACTTATATCCAAGACCCCTTAATGCTTTAATATTTACTTTAGAATCAATAATTTTTATTTTCTTTCTTATAAATGAAATATATGCTTCCAAATTATTAGACTCTACTTCACTATCAAGGCCCCATATTTTATCATATAATACATCTTTTGATATTACTTGCTCTTTATTTTTCATTAAATATTCTAATATTAAAAACTCTTTACCTGATATATTAATTGTATCATTTGTAGTTTTACATGTTAACTTAGCTGTCCTTAAATTTAAAACTAAATCTTCATATTCTATTATATCTAATTTTGACTTATCATTATTTTTTCTTAATTGAACATTTACTCTAGCAACTAATTCTTCCATATGAAATGGTTTAGTTAAATAATCATCTGCACCATAAGAAAATCCTCCTAATTTATCGTCTAAAGTATTTTTAGCACTTAACATTATTACTTTTGACATTATATTATTTTCTCTAATTTCTTTCAATATTTCAAATCCATCTAATTTAGGTAACATTATATCTAAAATTATTAAATCATAAATATTACTAAGTGCTCTATATAAGCCATCTTCACCATCAGAAGAAATATCTACAGTATATTTTTCTTTTTTTAATCTAGTAGAAATTACATCTGATAAATTAAATTCATCTTCTACAATTAATATTCTCATAAACTCACCTTACTTTTATAATTTAAATTGTGAATTGTATAAATCTGCATAAAAACCATTCTTTTTTATAAGTTCATCATGTGTACCTTGTTCAATAACATTACCATTATTCATAACAAGTATTAAGTTAGCATTCTTAATTGTAGATAATCTATGAGCTATAATAAATGATGTTCTACCACTGGTTAATTTATCCATGGCTTTTGCAACTAATTCTTCAGTTCTTGTATCTACATTACTAGTTGCTTCATCAAGTATTAGAAATGGTGCATCTTTTATCATACCCCTTGCAATTGTAAGAAGTTGCTTTTGACCACTTGATATCGTATCATTATCATTTACACTAGCATTAATATTACCTGGTAGAGTATCTACAAAATGATCTATACCAACGACTCTTAACACATTATAGATTTCTTCCTCACTAACTTCTTCTTTATTAAATTCAAGATTTTCTTTTATACTTCCATCAAATAGCCAAGTATCTTGAAGTACCATAATAAATAAATCATGTATATTTTTTCTAGTCATTTTATTGATTGAAATTCCATCAATTAATATATCACCATCATTAACTTCATAAAATTTCATAAGTAAATTAACAATAGTTGTCTTACCTGCCCCAGTAGGACCAACAATCGCTATTTTATCTCCTGGATTTGCTTTAACACTAAAATTTTTAATAATAATATCATCTTTATTATAACCAAATTTAACATTTTTAAATTCAATATTTCCTTTTACCTTAGATTTATCTAAATGACATGTACAATTTTCTTCACTGCTCATTTCTTTTTCATCTAAAAATTCATACACTCTTTCGCTAGCTGCTGCAGTTGATTGTAAATTAGTCATTGCTTGTGCTATTTGAGATAATGGATTAATAAATTGTCTTACATATATAATAAAGGCTATTATAACACCATAAGAAATTACATTATTCATAGTAAGTAATACACCTACAACGCAAACACACAAATAACCAAGATTACCTATAAAACCCATAAATGGTTGCATTAAACCTGATAAAAACGCACCTTTCCTATTACAAGTATATAATCTTTTATTTAATTCATTAAATTGATTATTAGCATCCTTATATCCATTATATGCTTTAACAATAGTATGAGATGAATACATCTCTTCTATAAATCCATTCATATTTCCAAGTTCTATTTGCCTTTTTATAAAATATTTTTGAGATTTTTTTATTATAACTAACATAAATGCAAAACCAATTAAGCTTGATAATATTGATGTTATTGCCATTATTTCATTAGTAATAAACATCATTATTATTGATCCTATAAATAAAGTAATACTAGTAATTAAGGTAGCTAAACTATTATTCATTTGTGTTGCTATTGTATCAACATCATTAGTAATTCTAGATAAAATATCTCCTGTTTCATGCTTATCAAAATATTTAAGTGGAAGCTTATTTATTTTTTTACTAATTTTATCTCTAAGAGTTTTTGCAAAATTATTAGATACAGTTGTTAATATGAATGATTGAATATATCCAAAAACTGCACTTATTATAAATAATATTGCCATAGTTAATCCAATTTTTTCAACTTTTTTGATATCCAACTTATTAATTAATATAGATTTAATATTTTCAGGAAGTGTATCCACTTTAATAATTATTTCATTTGCATTATCAATATTAATATTTTTAATAACACCCATAAATTCTAATTGTTCATTATATGAAATAACAACATCATTAATTATTATGTCCTCATTTTTAATATTTGAATTAATTTTAGTTACAAGCTCAGTTAATACTTCATTATCAAAAGATAAAGAAGAAGATATTGTATCTGTTATTTGAGATAATTTATTTGGTGTTATTAGTGATATTATGGCACTTGAAAACCCCAATAATAAAGCTATTATCATTATAACTTTCCATTTATTTAGTCCTTTAATTAATCTTAACATTGATCCTTTAAAATCTTTTGATTTTTCTACTATTCTAGGCTTTGGCATTTAATAACTCCTCCTCTCCTAATTGTGAAAGGGCTATTTCTTTATATATATCGCAATTTTCAAGTAATTGTTCATGTGTTCCGATTCCAATAATTTTGCCTTTATCAAGAACTACTATTTTATCAGCATGTATAATAGTTCCAATTCTTTGAGCAACTATTATACAAGTAGCATCTTTGGTATATTTTTTTAATTCACTTCTAAGAGCATAATCTGTTTTATAATCAAGTGCACTAAAACTATCATCAAAGATATATATTTCGGGATTTTTGGCTATTGCTCTTGCTATAGATATCCTTTGTTTTTGTCCACCACTTACATTTGTACCCCCACGAGCAATGTTTGATTCATAACCATCTTCCATTTTCGTTACAAATTCTGTTGCTTGTGCTACATCAAGTGCCTTAATTACTTCTTCTTCACTAATTTCTTTTTTTCCATTATCCCCATATCTAACATTACTATCAATAGTTCCTGTAAAAATAATAGCTTTTTGAGGAACATATCCAATTTTATTATTTAATGTTTCTTGTTTATATTTTTTTACATCTATTCCATCAACTAAAATACTTCCTTCACTTACATCATAAAATCTTGGAATTAAATTAACTAAAGTAGATTTTCCACTACCAGTTGATCCAATAAATGCTATTGTTTGTCCTTTTTTTACTTTAAATGATATGTCTTTCAAAACATATTCTTTAGCATCAGGATATTTAAACGATACCTTTTTAAATTCAATTTCTCCTTTGATTTCAGTATCAAGTTTATCAAAATTACCATCTTTAATAGAATTTTCTTCTTCTAATACTTCATTTATTCTCTTAGCAGATACTTCTGCTCTTGGTAAAATCATAAATACTAAAGCAAGCATTAAAAAAGATAAAATTACTTGCGAACCATAACTTGTAAATACTACCATATTACTAAATAAACTTATTTTATCTAATAAATTCATATTTAACATAAGAAAAGCACCAATGAAATATATACCTAAAGACAATCCATGCATTACTAAATTAATTACTGGATTTAATACAGCAAAACATCTTTGATTAAACTTTTGCATATTTGTTAAATCAGTATTTACATTATTAAATCTTTCATCTTGGAAATCCTCAGCATTAAATGCTCTTATTACTCTAATACCTGTTAAATTTTCTCTAGTTACACCATTTATTTTATCTATTAATTTTTGAACTTTTTCAAATCTAGGCATAACTATAATTATCAAAATGCTCACGACTGTTAATAAAACTATTACACAAACTCCAGTTAATAAACTTAATTGTAAATTTTTATTCAATATTTTGTTTATTGCCCATATTGCCATAATTGGGGATTTTATAAGTAATTGAAGTCCCATAACAATAAATACTTCTACTTGTGTAACATCATTAGTAGTTCTTGTTATAAGACTATTAGTTTTAAATTTTCTAATTTCATTCATACCAAAATTTTCAACTTTTTCAAATATTTTCTTTCGAACATTATATGAAAAATCCGCTGCTATATAAGATGTAAAATATACTATTAATACTGATGTCATTAAACTTCCCAAAGCTACAACCATCATTTTAATTCCAAGATTTAAAATGTCACTTAAAACAATTGTATTTGTCTGTATTAATAATGTCATTTCACTCATATAATCTGGTAATTTCAAATCAAGATAAACTTGTAAAACTATCATTATAAAGCAAACACATATAAAAAATATATCTTTTTTTGTAAGATTTTTAACTAACTTTATCATAATTTATCCTTTTTGTTAATCCCTATTTCTAAATATTAACAATAATCTTAATATTTCTAATAATGTACTTGCAAGACTTGCTATATACGTAGAAGCCGCTGCTGTTAACATTAATTTTCCTTTAGAATATTCTTTATCAACCAAAAAGTATGATTTTTTTATTTGATTTAAAGCCCTACTAGATGCATTTATTTCGACTGGCAATGTTACAAATTGAAATAGTAATATTACGATTTCAGCTATAATACCAATATAAATTAAATTTAAAGCACCAAATATAATTCCTAATAATATAGCGATATATCCTGCATAAGATGAAAAATTAACTATAGGTATAAGATAACTTCTAATTTTCATAAAAAAATATCCTTCTTTATCTTGAATCGCATGACCACATTCATGAGCCGCTACTGCGACTGAAGCTATAGAATTTCCTTTATATATATTTTCAGATAATCTAATAACCCTACTCCTAGGATCATAGTGATCCGATAAATATCCATTTGTCATTGTAACTTCAACATCAAACAATCCATTTTTATCAAGTATTTTTCTTGCTACTTGTGCACCACTAATATTATTAGAATTTTTAATTTTAGAATACTTAGCATAACTAGAACTAACAAATATTTGTGCACCAAGTGTAATAATCATTGCTAAAAATACAAGCCCATAACTTATAATATATGAATCCATAATATCCACTCCTTATTTGTTATTATAACATAACATTATCTAAATTATAATCTATATACATTAAAATAAGATTAAAATAAGATTCTTTATTAAATATTAAATTCGGTGTATAATATTTTTAGGTGATGATATGAAAATATTTATAACTATATTATTATGTAAATTAATTAATAAAATAAGTAAAATAATAGGCCATGAAGGAAGTGTTATTGGCGGTTATTATGCTTTAAAAATAGATAAAAATATTTTAAAAAAAATTAAACTTCCAAAATACATAATTGGTATTACTGGTTCAAGTGGGAAAAGTTCATCTACTGAGCTTATATATAATATATTAATTAATAATAAATTTACAGTTTGTTATAATAAGGAAGGTAGCAATACTATTAATGGTATAACATCTTTAATTTTAAACAATTCAACTATATTTGGAAAAGTAAAAAAAGATGTTGTTCTAATGGAATTAGATGAGCAATTTTTAAAATATATTTTCAAATATATTACACCAACGCATTTAATGATTACTAATATTACAAGAGATCAACCACCAAGAAATTCTCATCCTTTTAAAATATATAATGAAATTAAAAATTCTATTCCAAAAAATACACATTTAATATTAAATGTTGATGATCCTTTTGTTAATAGAATTAAACTTAATCATAAAGGCCATATTACTAGTTATGGAATTGAGAAAAATGATTATTCTATGCCAAATAATATAAATAATATTGATGCAGCTTATTGCCCTATTTGTCATAATAAACTAATATATGATTATTATAATTATGGACATATAGGTTCATATAAATGCCCTAATAATGATTTTGAAAGAGGAAATGTTCAATATGAAGCAAAAAATGTTGATATAGATAATAAACATATAACTATCAATAATAATTTAATCAACTTACCATCTGATTTTTTATATACTGCATATTTTGTAACTGGATGTTATGCATTATGTAAAACTATTGGCTTAAATGATAAACAAATTATTGATGTATTAAATGCAAATATTAAAACTAAAAGATTAAATATCTATGATTTTGATAATAGAAAATGGCAAATGCTAGCTAGTAAAAATGAAAATAATCTAAGTTATAAACAATCACTTGATTATATCTTGCATCAAAAAGGAAATAAAACAATAATATTAGGATTTGATTCATCTAGTCGAAGATATAAAGAAAATGATATATCATGGATATATGACATAGATTTTGAAACATTAAATAACCCATCTATAAAAAATATTATTTTAATTGGTAAATTTGCTTATGATATGTATCTTAGAATGCAATATGCAAAAATAGATAATAACAAAATTATATTAGTTGAAAATATTAATAATTTAAAAAAAGTTTTAAAGAATAAAACAAAAGGAAATATATACTCTATTGTTTGCTTTGATAAAGAAATGCAACTTAAAAATATTATAAGGGAGGAAAATAATGATTAATATTTTATATTTATACTATGATCTATTGAATCTTTATGGTGAAAATGCAAATGTTAGGTGTATAATTCGCAACTTGGAACTTAACAAAATAAAAGCAAATGTTGATTTAAAAAGCTTAAATGATGAAATTGATTTTGATAAATATGATATTGTTTATATTGGTAGCGGTAGTGAAGAAGATATATTAATATCCCTTGAAGATTTAAAAAAACGAAAAAAAGATATAATAAAATATATAGAAAACGATAAATATTTATTTTTAACTGGAAATTCTATGATTATGTTTGGAAAAACTATTGATACATTAGATAAAAAAATAGATGGTCTTGATATATTTAAATACTATTCTAAATATGTTAGTGAAGATGTATTTCACAATGCATCTAAAAATAGAATTGTAGGAGAAATTATTGGAACATGTAAATTAATCAATAATAAAATAATAGGATTTCAAAATAGATGTGATTTAGTTTATAATATTAATAATACATTATTTAAATTAGATAAAAAATATTCTAATGATTTAAATGACGAAAATGAAGGATTTACTTATAAAAATGTTTTTGCTACTCATATTATTGGCCCATTGTTTGTTAGAAATCCCTATTTAATAGATTATTTTTTAAATAAAATATGTAGTGAAAAAAATATAAATTATAAATCTCTAGATGATGATAGTAAAAAAGCCTATAAAAAATACTTAGATAACTTTCTCTAAGTATTTTTATTTTATAAGTTTATTATATATTCTAGTAAGTAATTTTGCTTTACCAATCCTTTGTCCATATTGGACTATAGTTTCTATATTAGAAAGAGAATTGTTATAAATATCATCATCTAATTTTATAGTATTTTTTTTAAATAATAATACAATAGTCGAACCGCCAAATTCAAAATAACCTTTTTCTTCTCCTTTTTTAAAAATATAAACATCATGATTATTTTTGATTTTTCCAATACACAAAGCACCAATTTCAACTTGAATCACTTTTCCAAAATTACTAGTGTTTAATATACACCATTCTCTATTATTTGTTTTAAAAAAATTATATTTTTTTAATGTAATTGGTTGTACTGTGTGATAAACACCTTTAATATGATTATTAACTCCCTTATTTCCATTATCAATATAACAATATCTATGATAATTATCGGTAGACAATCTAAAAACTAATGCAAGACCATCTTTATACTCATTTATTATATCATTATCAATTAAAGTATCAATACTATAATATGAACCTTTAATTTTTAGACACAAATCTTCTGTTATATTATAAGCAGTTAATTTACTATCACATGGACTTATTAATATTCCACTTCTTGCGTTAATTGGTCTTTTATAACTTATTACTTTTCTTGTAAAAAAATCATTATATGATTTATAATTCTTATCATCATATTCATATATATTAATATCATTTTTATCTACAAATCTTTTAATCATATGTTTTGATAAACTACTATTCATGTATAATGCAACTAAATTTGATACTGGTTTACTAATTACTACTCTTAATAATAATCTGGTAATTATATTACTATACAAAAAATCAAGAATCTTTGGAGATTCTGTAATTATATTTTCTTCACTATTTCTTTGTCTAGATATATATTTCATTTTAACGCACCAATATTAATATAAATTCGATTAAACCTATTATTATAAAACCTATCATTACTTTAAAGCTAGGCTTTTTAATTTTTATTTTAGTTATAAATAACACCCCAACGATTAATAAAACTAAAGCATACACATACACAAAATATTCCTTTAATATATTTTTAAATATATATATAAACGGGAAAATTAATGCTGATGATGTTACTGGTAAACCAGTGTATTCTTTTACCGGTGTAGAACTATTTCTAGTAATTTCAAGCACATTAAACCAAGCTAATCTAATAAGTGCTGACAATGAAAAAAACACTAGCAATACTAAAAAATAAGAATTATTAAGTCCTATAGAATAACCAATAATAGATGGCAAAACTCCAAAACACACTACATCTGACAAACTATCTAATTGAACCCCAAAATGTCTTTGTTCTAATGTTCTTTTCTTTTTAGTTCTTGCAACTCTTCCATCAAACATATCACATAGCCCACAAAACATCAAGCATAAAATTGCAGGAAAAACTTTATCATTAAATGCATTTAATATTCCTAATATTCCAGATGAAAATCCGAGATATGTAAGTAATACAGTATAATCATATACACCTATCATATAACACCTCTATAAATATTATACTAATAAATATAATTAAATGCAATTTTTAGACATAAATTTAATCAATATTATAAAAAAAATCTAATTAAAATTATTAATTAGGTTTTTCTAATTATTTTTGTTTGCATAATTTATCGTAAAAATTAATTTTATCATAATCTTTTAATTTAATTTCTTCAATTTTCTCTACATCTGAAACTTTATTATCACCAAGATATTTCATTTTATAAATTCCACCTACTACTTTATCTTTATGCTTTTCATATTCATCACAAGTACTAATAACAGCTAGTGAGATTTCATCATTACCATAATAGAAAGAATTTTCATTAATAAAATTACTACCATATAAAATAATTTCTTTTGTTTCAAAATTATTATTATCATCAAAAACATCTTTTACTTCAAACTCATTTAAAAATATTCTTGCATCACTATCTAGTTCAGATATAATTCTTTCTTCATTATTTGTATTAATATCAGAATCAAGGTTTATTAAAAATAAACTAGTAACTAAATTATCAACTTTTTGTTCAATCATAATCAAGCTATCAAAAGTATATATTTTATCACCTAAATCAGGAAATCCATTAGTTCCATTAAATCTTTGTTCGTCATTAATTTTAAGAATATAATTATTATTTTTATCATTTATTATATCTATTTTATTTGAATTGAACTTATATGTATTAGTACATTCATTATTAATACAATTATCTATTTTTATTTCTGTAAAGGTTTCATACTTTATAACAAAATTCAATATTACCATAAAACACAAAAATAATGATAATATGATGATAATAATTTTTTTCATACGTCCTCCATAATAGTTGAATAAAAGCCTCATTATAGAGGCCTTATAATACAATTTATTCAGTTGTAGTCTCTGGTTTGTTTATTGCTGTAACTGGTGTATAGAAGATTTTGTAATTATCAAACTCAATATCATTATCAAAATAATCTTTATTAGTTATATAATTTCCTTCTCTAAAACTACCATCTTCAATACCTAACATTGCAGCATTAGTATATTTAACCATTTTATTATTTTTATAATATACAATATCAATAGCAACTGATTCAACAAGTTCACCTGAGTTATTAATTATTTTTAAATGTAATTTATTATCTTTTATTTCATCTTCAATAACTACTTCTTCATGACCATATATTTTTAAATTAGTACTTTCTTTTACATCATAAGTATATTTAAATGTATCATATTGTTTAGGTAGATTACCTGTATATACATCAACAAAATGAGTTCCATTTGATGGAAGTACATACATAGTATATTCATCATTTTCAATAAGCTCATTATTACTATCATAAAAGTCTACACTAAATACTACTTCAACATTAACTTCATTTTTATTAGTTGCTCCAAAAATTAATAATTTACCATCACTTAATGTATCTTGTGTAACATCTACTAAATCTTTTAAAGTAGGTTTAGGTTGTTCAATTTGAGTATCATCATTATATAATAATTTTATAAGCAATATAGTGCCTACTATTACTACAACTAAAGCAACAACTATAGTAATTATTAATCTAGTATTATGTTTTTTATTTGGGGTATTATCATTATTAGTATTATTTTCACTACCAAAATTATCTGTATTAATATTTGTACTATTAATATTATTTTCTTCCATAAATAACCTCTCTATTTTGCTTTTCTTATAACAACAACTCCAGAACCTCCACATCCAGAAAACCAACTATAGTTTGCTGCAGCTCCTTGGCCTCCGCCTTTATTAGTTGCACCATTTCCACCTTGATATCTTGGACTACTTTCAAAATAGCCTCCAGAACCACCTTTTCCGCCACCACCTACGCCACCAGCTCCTGAAGTCCAATAACCATTATTAGCCCAAATGCCTCCTCCGCCTCCAGCGTAAGCATAGTTAGTACCTCTAGTGCATCCACTACTTGTGCCTTCATCAAATTCGCAAGTAGTTCTTCCCTGACCACGAGATCCTGCCCATGAATCCCAAGTTCCATCGTTACCATAAGAACCACCTGATGCTCTATTTCCATAAATAGCAGTACCTCCGCCTCCAGAACCACCTCTTCCGCCGCCGCCGCCGCCGCCAGATACAGATTTTCCAAATGCAGAAGTAGCACCACCACCTCTACCAGTACTAGAACCAGTTGCACAACCACCTGCGCCTATTGTAACATTCCAACTTCTTCCAGATCCAAGAGAAATATTAAAAAATGTTTCAGTACAACCTCCAGCACCGCCTCTAACACCATATCCATTTGAGTTAGTATATCTACTTGCTCCACCGCCTACCAAAAAAGCATCAATATTAATTGTACTACTTACAGTGAATACACCGGATGTTAGTAGTTTTATTCTCCATTCACTGCCATCTACACAACTTACTGAGCAATTACCACTATATCTTATAATTGGATTTGATCCACTACCATAATTTGCGCATTTAACGGTTGTACTACTATTAGAACAGCTTACTTCAGATAAATTATAATGTGCATATAATGTCGTATTATTTGCAATATTCCATGTTCTTGCACTTGTACCATTTGCATTATAATATTTTGTTCCACTTCCATTAGTTCCACTATAGTATCCAGCAAATGTATATCCTGTTCTTGTTGGAACTGTTATTGATGGCATTGTATTGCCATATCTAGCTGTTACTGAGCTAGTCCCACCTGAACCACTTTGTTTATTCAATGTTACAGTATATGATTTTGCTGTCCAATGTGCATATAATGTCGTATTATTTGCAATATTCCATGTTCTTGCACTTGTACCATTTGCATTATAATATTTTGTTCCACTTCCATTAGTTCCACTATAGTATCCAGCAAATGTATATCCTGTTCTTGTTGGAACTGTTATTGATGGCATTGTATTGCCATATCTAGCTGTTACTGAGCTAGTCCCACCTGAACCACTTTGTTTATTCAATGTTACAGTATATGATTTTGCTGTCCAATGTGCATATAATGTCGTATTATTTGCAATATTCCATGTTCTTGCACTTGTACCATTTGCATTGTAATATTTTGTTCCACTTCCATTTGTACCTGTATAATATCCATTAAATGTATATCCTGTTCTTGTTGGAATAGTAATGCTTGGCATAGCTTTACTATAAGTTGCTGTCACAGAATTAGAACCACTTGTACCTCCTTGTTTATCAAAAGTTACATCTACATTAATTGGTTTATAATTTGCATACATTGTTCCTTCTGAATTATAACCAGAAGTGGAAACAATATTTCCATTTTCATTTATTATTCTAGTTCCACCATTTTTAGTAGTGTAAAATCCTAAAAATTCATAACCTACTTTACTAGGAACTTCGTCAATTTTTGTTATTTTATTCTCATTATTTCTATCTTCTTTTTTTGCAAACCACATTTTATTTGGTGCTATATACAATTCCTTAGTTTTTATTTGACTACCACCATTTGTATCTAAGTTAATTTTATATACCTTAATTATAAAATTAATTTTACATGATAAATTCTTATCAACATTTGCTATACTAATTACATTTGTATTTTGATTTTTAACTGTTATATTATTACAATCAGATGTATAAAATTCATATCCACTAACAGGGCATAATTTAACATCAATTGTTTGATCTTCATAAATTGAAGCAGAAGTATTTCTTGTTGTACTATTACAATTTTCATTATTAGCAGAAATTTGTCCTTTTGTATAATCAGAAGTAGAAATAGAAACTCTATACATATTAGAAAAATACCACGGATTGCTTCTAGTACCCGCCCCTTGTACTCTAGTTTCTGGTAAAACAAATTCTGTTACCCTTACTCCAGATAATAAATCTTGAGAGATTTCTTTATCTGTATAATCAATTACAAACATCTTATCAACTTCATTTACCCCAGAAGTTAATGTCCAATATTGAATACCAGGAGCCAAATAAGAGTTATTTTTAACATTAGTTATTAAATATTCTCCCCTACTTAAAAAACCTCCATGTTTAAAATTACCATTTTTCTTACTTTCATTGAAAAAATAGCCATCTTTTGGAAATAAAATATACTTATCATATTCAATAAAACTATCAATATATGAATTAGCAAATTTTACAGCACTTGAATAATTCTCATCAGCTTTAATAAGAAATGGCATGAATAACAATAATAAAAACACGATTTTTTTTATTCTTTTTATCATATTATCACCTACTATAAATATGATAACATTTTACATAATTTATTTCAATATATAATAAAAAAGAAATTTTAAAATTAAATTTTCTAATTATTTATTCTTTTTAATAATTTTTCTTTTACACTAATAGGATTTGCTTTTCCTTTAGATTTTTTCATTACTTGACCTACCAAATAATCTAACATATTAGTTCTTCCTTTTTTATAGTTTTCAATTGCTATTTCATTTTCAATTATAACTTCATTAACTAGATTATCAATTAAATTGCTATCCTCAATAACTTGCATATTATATTTTTTTACAATTTCATTAGGCGTTAATTTTTCTTCTAACATTTTAATAAATACTTCTTTTCCCTGATTATTAGTTATTTTTTTATCTTCTATTAGTTTTATTAATTCAAAGACCATTTTGGGTCTTATAAATATATTATCTATAGTTATCTCATCAGATGAATTTATCTCACCAAGTAATCTAGTAGTAATCCAATTACAAGCACTTTTAGCTTCACATCCTAATTTTAAACATTCTTCAAAGTAATCTGATATCTTTTTATCTTTAACTAATACTTTTGCATCATATTCAGATAAATTATATTCTTTAATATACTTTTCTTTTCTTTCATGAGCTAATTGTGGAATTTGTGATTTCACTTCATTAATTAATTCATCACTCAATCTAAATCTAGGAATATTTGGATCTGTAAAATATTTATAATCTATTGCATCCTCTTTACTTCTCATATGAATGGTTTTTTCTTTTTCATCATCCCATCTTCTAGTTTCTTGAACTACTTCATCATATTTCCCATTTTCTTTTAATTCGCTTTGTCTTTTAATTTCATATTCAATTGTTTTTCTAATTGCATCAAAACTATTAACATTTTTAACTTCTACTTTAGTTCCAAGTTCATTTGAATCTTTATCCATTATTGAAACATTAACATCTGCTCTTATTTGACCTTTTTTAGTATCACAATCTGATATATCAGTATATTGATATATACTTTTGATATATTCTAAAAATGTAAGAGCTTCATCTGCACTATTAAAGCATGGCTCGGTTACTAATTCTAATAGTGGAACTCCTGATCTATTATAATCAATATTTGATGTATCATAATAATGATCTAAAGATGCTGAATCTTCTTCTAAATGAATATCATGTATTAATACATCTTTTTCTTTTCCATTAACATCTATTTTAATTTTACCATCTTTTCCAATTGGATTAAAAAATTGTGTTAATTGATATCCTTTAGGTAAATCTGGATAATAATAGTTCTTTCTATCAAACTCTAAATATTTAGGTATTTTGCATCCAAGAATAAGTGCCATCATAAGCGATTTTTTAACGCATTTCATATTCACTGATGGTAATGTTCCTGGAAATCCCATATCAAGAGGTGCAACATTAGAATTTGAAGATTTAGAATATCCATTTAATGCTTTTGAAAAAACTTTTGTATGAGATTTCATTTCACAATGAAATTCTAAACCTATAACTGCTTTATACTCCATTATTTCACCTCTTTAGCTATTTGATTTTTATAGCCCAATTTATTTTCAAGAAAATAAGCTATATTTAGTACTTTTTCATCTTTCATAATCATACCAGTAATATTTACTCCAACTGGTAAATTATTTATAAATCCATTTGGAATAGTAATTGATGGATATCCACCATGATTAGCAATTTGCAAAGATTCTTCTAATATCTTAGTCTCATCATTGATAAAATTTAAAGATGAATCTAAATATTTAGCCACTCCACTTCCAACAGGCATAATCATAGCATCATATTTTTTAAAGAATTCATTCATTATATTAACTATTAATCTTCTAACTCTCTTAGCATTTAAAAAATATTTTTCTTGATTTTCTTTTTGTAACACAAATGAACCTATCACAAACCTTCTTTTAATTAATGAAGAAAAACCTTTTGTTCTATGGTCCTTAATAATTTCATTTGGAGTTTTCCCATCTCCTCGCGGACCAAAGGATATTCCTGTTAAGTTAGACATATTACTAGTTGCTTCTGCATATGAAATGACATCGTATATAGCAGGTAGTGCATTTAATATTTTTTTATCTATACTTACTGATGCAATACTCATTCCTAATTCTTCACATAATTTTAAGGTTTTATTATAATTTTCAATGTGTAATTTTAATTCTTCACTTGGATTTTTATAGCTATTAATATCAGCTATTTCTTTAATATAAAATAATTTTAATCCTTTAACATCTTTAGTTAAATTTTTCTCTAAATTAATATTACTACTATCAAAAGAGGTCATGTCATTTTCATCTTGACCTTTCATGGTATCTACTACGATTGCGGCATCTTCTACACACCTAGTTAAGACACCTACTGTGTCAAGAGAAGATGCATATGGTAAAAGTCCGTATCTAGAGATCATTCCATAAGTTGGCTTGTATCCTACTATTCCGCAATAACCAGCTGGTTTACGAATAGAATCGCCAGTATCACTTCCAAGAGCAAAAGGATAGCATCCACTAGCTACACTAGCTGCACTACCAGCACTGCTTCCACCAGCAACTCTTTTTATATCCCATGGATTTTTAACAGGACCAGTGTGACAAGTAATTCCACTGCCACCCATTCCAAATTCATCTAATGCAGTCTTAACGACTCCAATGCATCCTGCTTCTTTTAATTTTTTTACACATGTAGCATCATAAAATGGCACATAATCTTTTAATGTATTACTACTTGCTGTTGTTAGTATATTTTTTGTTGAAAAGTTATCTTTAATACCATAAGGTATACCAGATAATAGATTATCGGTTACTTCGCTACCTTTACTATCATCTAAAATAGTAACAAAAGCATTGCATTTTTTTTGAACTTCATGACATTTATTTAAAGATAGTTTAACTAATTCATCACTAGTTATTTCTTTATTTATTAAACTTTTATGTAAATCTCTAATATTCTTTTCTAACATTATCCTACCACCTTTGGAACTTCAACTTCTCTTCCATCTACTTTATCACAATTACTAAGTAATATATCTATTGGTATTTCACTAGATTCATTTTCATCGTTTCTTAATGTATCAATTTCCATTTCAAATGGATAGCTAAGAGGATCTACTTCTTTGATATTTGGGATTTCATTTATTAAATCTATATTTTTTTCAATAGATGAAAACTCTTCTTTAATCATTCTTCTTTCATCATCAGTTAATCCTATTAATAAATTATTTGCATAATTATCTATCATTTCATCTGTAAAATTCATAAATCCTCCTTGTTAATAATCACAATTATTTGGAGTTCTTGGATAAGGAATAACATCTTTTATATTCTCAATTCCAGTTAAATACATAATTAATCTTTCAAATCCCAAACCAAATCCAGAATGATAACATCCTCCAAATTTTCTTAAATTAGTATACCAAATTAAATCATCAGTTGGAATATTCAATTCTTTCATTCTATTTATTAATTTATCATAATCATCTTCTCTTTGACTACCACCCATAAGTTCTCCAGAACCAGGTACTTCTAAATCAACCGCAGCAACTGTTTCATTATCATCATTAAGTTTCATATAAAATGCTTTAATATCTTTTGGCCAATCTGTTATAAATACTGGGCCATTAAAATATTCAGTAATGTATTTTTCATGTTCTTTAGCAATATCTTCTCCATATTCAGGAGTAAATTCCCATTTTACTTTTGCTTTTTTGAGTAAAGTTATTGCTTCTTTGTGAGTAATCCTAACAAAAGAAGAATTTATAACTTTTTCTAATTTCTCCTTTAATCCTTTTTCTACAAATTTATCAAAAAAATCTATTTCTAATGGACACTTATCCATAACATATTTAACAACAAACTTAAGCATTTCTTCTTCAATATCCATTATTCCATTTAAATCGCAAAAGGCTACTTCTGGCTCAATCATCCAAAACTCATTAGCATGTGTTTTAGTATTTGACTTTTCAGTTCTCATTGTTGGACCAAAAGTATAAATCTTTTTAAATGCCATAGCAAAAGTTTCACCATGCAATTGTCCAGAACCAGTTATATAAGTTTGTTTGCCAAATAAGTCCTTTTTATAATCGACTTTTTTATCTTCAGTTAATGGTAAATTATTTAAATCCAACGTTGTTACATTAAACATTTGTCCGCTTCCTTCGCAATCTGCTCCTGTTATTATTGGACTATGAAAATATATATAATTATTTTTTTGAAAATATTCATGTATAGCCTCGGCAGCAACACTACGAACTCTAAAAACTGCATTAAACATATTAGTTCTTGGTCTTAAATAAGCAATTTCCCTTAAAAATTCTCGAGTATGCCTCTTAGGTTGAATTGGATAATCGCTAGGACAATTTCCAAGTACTTCAATATTTGATACTTTTAATTCATAAGACTGTCCACTTCCAATTGATTTAACAATTATTCCTTTTACTCTAATTGCACTACCTACATGAATTTTACTAATTTCATCAAAATCTTTTATATCTTTTTCGTAAAATAGTTGCAAATTTTGAAAATAAGTTCCATCATTAAAATCAATAAACCCAAAATTAGCTTGATTTCTATTATTTCTAACCCATCCTTCTAACATTACTTCTTTGTTTTCATACTTTTTAATATCTTTAAATAAATCTTTTACATCCATTATTATCGCTCTCCTTTCAATCAATAAAAAAAGATGGCATAAGGAGTGCATATAAGCACGGTACCATCCTAATATTATCTTTTTTAATATAACGGTCTTGCCGAGAATATTTACTTAATTTCAATATTCCACTCAGTGGTGTTATTCATATATATTATTTATTAATTTTCACCATACATTAACTCTCTTCAAAATACATATATACTACTTCTCCACATCAACGATTTATATTTCATATTATAAAACACATGTACGATATTTGTCAAATTAATTTTGTAAATATACTTCTTTGATAGTATTTATATCTTCCCTTGATATTTCAAATTGGATACCCTCATCCATATTCTTTAGAATAAATGTATTTTTATTTATTTCATTTTCACCAATTATCAAAACATATTTAGTCATTATTTTGTTAGCATATTTTAATTTTTGTTTTAATCCCTTATCAAGATAACAGATATTAACACTAATTCCTAAATTAACTAATGTATCTTGTATTTCATATACATATTCATAATTATCACACATAGGTATGATTAATAATTCACAACTACTACATTTATCTGTTTTTATTATTCCTTCAGATACTAGTTGATAAAACAATCTTGTAAGTCCTATTGAAACACCAACACCAGGTAATTTCTTATCTGTATAATATTCAGCTAAATTCTCATATCTTCCTCCTGAACAAACACTGCCAATACTTGGAAAATTTTTCAATTTAGTTTCAAATACACTACCAGTATAATAATCTAATCCACGTGCAATAGTTAATTGTATTTCATAATAATTGCTTATCATTCTTCTTGCTCTTAAATCATTAATAACACTTTCTAATTCTTCTATACCTTTATTATAAGTTTCATCATTAATATTTAATGCTTTTAATTTATCTAATTTTTCTTGGTTAGATCCATCTATATTAATAAAATTCATAATCTTATTAATTTGCTCCTGAAAAATATCAATATTTTTAAGTTCATTTATAATTTCATCAGTACCTATTTTATCTATTTTATCTATTATTCTTAATATATCTGTTACTTTTTCATTTAAATTTAGACTATTAAAGAATCCTGATAATATTTTTCTATTATTAATTTGAATAACAAAATCACCAATATTTAATTTTCTAAATATATCATATATTATGTTTAATATTTCACTGTCATATTTAATTGATAATTCTTCATCACCAATGACATCTATATCACATTGATAGAATTCTCTAAATCTTCCTTTTTGAGGTCTTTCTCCTCTAAATACTTTTCCAACCTGATATCTTTTAAATGGAAATGCAAGTTCGTTATATCTCTTTGCAACATATTTAGCAAGGGGTACTGTTAAATCAAATCTAAGTGATAAATCATTTTCTCCTTTATTAAATCTATATATTTGTTTTTCAGTTTCACCACCAGCCTTGGCAAGTAAAACATCTGAATATTCAATAATGGGAGTATCTAGAGGATAAAAACCATATTGTCTATAAGTGTTTACTATAATATTTTTTATTCTATCAAATTCTACTTGTTCATGAGGATATAATTCCATAAATCCTGGTAATGTTCTTGGCTCAACTTTTAGCATATTATCCCTTCTTTCATAATTATTCTATCATATTTTTTTAAAAATTAACACATATTAAAAAGCCTTATTTCACATAAAAAGGCTTTCTAAATTATTTTCCATTATTATTCTTAATATTATCTATTACTTTAACAGCATTTTGAGCATTTCCTGCTTTAAAACTATCTATCATTTCAATTGGAATACAAAAAACTAGTGTATTAGATTGATCGCTACTTACATCGTTAATAGTAGATAAAGTTCTTAAATGTAATGCACCTGGTGTACTAGCCATAGTTTTAGCAGCTTCTGCTAAATTTTTAGATGCTTCTACTTCTCCTTTAGCTTTAGTTATAACAGCCAACTTTTCACGTTCAGCTTCTGCTACTTTAGCAATTACTCTTTTCATATCTTCAGGCAATTGAATATCTTTTAATTCTACATTTTCAACTTTAATTCCCCATGAATCAGTTGCTTCATCAATTATTTTACAAATTGATTCTGATAATTTTTCACGTTCAGCTAATAATTCATCTAAAGAAACAGAACCTACTGCATTTCGCATTGTAGTTTGAGCCAACTGACTTACTGCATAAAAGAAATTTTCAACAGATAAAATTGCTTTACTTGCATCAAATATTTTATAATAGATAACCGCATTTATTTTAATAGAAACATTATCTCTAGTTATTGCATCTTGTTCTGGTACATCTACTGCTTTAGTTCTCACATCAACTTTTTTATAAGACTGAATAATTGGCAATACTAATTTCCACCCTGGTTCCATTATTTCAGTAAATCTTCCTTGTGTAAACTTTATTCCCCTTTCAAACTCATCAATTTGCACAATACTTTTTAGTAAAATAACAACTAAAATAATAATTAAAATAATTAACATAATTTACTCCTCTCTAATTTAATTATACTAAAAAAGTAATAAATAAATCAATATTTATTACTTTCTTTATTCACAGTTTTTTGAAACAATATATTTATCAAAGATAATACCATTATAATATGTAACTTTATCAATACAATATTCATCTAATTCATCTTTAGTAATATACCCTTTTTCTTTTAAATCACTACTAAATATTACATAAGAATCATTAATATTAGTATTAATTTTATTATTTTTAATATATGCTCTACTTGCTAACTTAAGATTATGTTCTAACTTAAAATACTTTAAATCCTTTTCATTAAATCCAATTAATAATATACTAAATAATATTCCAATTATTATAAAACCCCACAATGCTAAAAACTTATTACTCATTTTTACTATCATACCCACTAGTCTGGTAATATGGACATTTAATATATGCAATACTTGCTTTTGAATTTATTATTTTAGCATACCCATTACAAGCCATACCATTTTCATCATACAAATTTGGTATATACCCATTTGAAATAAGTGTGCTTACTTTTATAATAATATCTTCACCAGCACTATATCTTTCTTCATAAAATTTTAATGCTCCAGAAGAAACAATCTGTTCAAGCTCATAATAAGAATAACCATTATTAGAAAACTCATTCTTATTACCTAAAATACCTAATTGATTTAAGCCAATAGTAGATATTATTAAACATACAATAAATATCAATATAAATAATAATTCTACTCTAAGTCCCCACTTCATATAATCACCTTAACCATATTATATAACATTTTTCATTATTTATCTAGAATTTCTTCTATTTTAATTCTTGTTTCTATATCATCTATATATTTTATTACATCTCTAATTTTGATTGTTTTTTCATATAGTTTTAATACTTTTTCATAATTATACAATTTATCCTCAATAGAATTTATATATTTACCAACATATGCCTTACTAACCTCATTATTATCTGCTATTTCTTGTAAATTATAATCTTCAAAATAATAATTTTCAAAATAATCTCTTTCTCTATTTGATAATAATTCTTTATAAACTTCGTATAAATTTTCTATATATTCTCTATCTTTCATTAAAACTCCTTAAATAAACCATATATGTATTTTTCAATATCAAATGGAATTAGATCTGTTTCTTTCTCTCCTAGTCCTACAAATTTAACCGGTATATTAACAAGTTCTTTTATAGCAAGAACTATTCCTCCTTTCGCAGAACCATCTATCTTTGTTAATATAATTCCAGTAATATTCGTTATTTCTTTAAAACTTTTAGCCTGACTTATACCATTTTGCCCAGTAGTAGCATCTATTACAAGTAATGTTTCAACTGGATTTTCAGTAACTATCTCACCAATTACTTTATTCATCTTTTCTAGTTCTTTCATAAGATTTGTTTTATTTTGAAGACGCCCAGCCGTATCAATTAATACTAAATCATAATTTTCTAATTTTGCTTTATTTAACCCATCATATATGACTGCTGATGGATCTTTTCTATCATCTCCAAAAAAACCAACATCTATTCTTTGTGACCATTCTTTCAATTGAGTAACTGCACCAGCCCTAAATGTATCTGCTGCTATCAACATAATTTTTTTATTTTCATTTTTATATTTTTTAGCTATTTTAGCAATACTTGTCGTTTTTCCAACACCATTTACACCAACAAATAAAATTACATTTAATTTATTTTCTTTTAAATTAAGTTTAGATGATAAAATATCATCACCTACATATATCATAAATAACTCATCTACAATTACTTCTTTTAAATATTCAAAATCAGTTATATTCTCTTTACTTACTCTTTTTTTTAGTCTATCGATAAAATCCATTACTGTATTAACACCAATATCCGCAGTTATCAAAATTTCTTCTAGCTCATCATAAAATTCATCACTTATTTTAGTATATTTTATTCCTAATATAGATAACTTACTTACAAAGTTATCTCTTGATTTACTAAGACCATCTACATATTTTTGAGTTTCATTTATTTCTTCTTTCTTTTCTTCACTTAATTTAATTTCGTTATTTAAAGATTTAATTTTTTCTTCTTCTTCATTTCTAAATATATTTTTAATTTTATTAAAAAGTCCCATAATTACTTTCCTTTCTTTAAATTCATAATAATTTCAATATATAAATATTATACCTTATATAACTATTTTTGACAAACATGATTTTTTTTGATATAATCTATTTACAAATTTTACTTTTTGAAAGGAAATGAATATATATGAATAGTAAAAACGGAGAAACTTTAATCTGCGCTCTTGGTGGTTTGGGTGAAGTTGGAAAAAATATGTATATAGTTATGCATGAAGATGAAATATTTATTATAGATTGTGGAGTTATGTTTCCCGAAGATGATTTAATGGGTATTGATTATGTTCTTGCTGATTATAGTATATTAAAAGATAAACAAGATAAAATTAAAGGATTAATAATTACGCACGGTCATGAAGATCATATTGGTGGTATACCATTTTTATTACAAAATATTAATATACCTGTGATATACACACCAAACATCGCAAGCAAATTAATAAAAAACAAATTAGAAGAAAGAAATATATATCAACCTAAAATGGTTATTATTAATGAAGATTTACATATAAAAACAAAACAATTTGATATTGAATTCTTTACTACTACACACTCTATTCCTGATTCTTTTGGTATGGCTATTAAAACAATTAATGGAACTCTTGTAGAAACAGGTGACTTTAAGTTTGATTTTACACCTATTGGACCTGTTGCTAATATGGGTAAAATAGCGGCGATAGGAAATGAAGGTGTAACTTTACTAATGAGTGATTCTACTAATGCTTTATTACCAGGTTTTTCTAATAGTGAAAGTGTTGTTGATGAAGCACTATCAGAAATATTTTCTGAGAATACAAAATCAAGAATAATATTAGCAACATTTGCAAGTAATATATACAGGCTTACTCATATTGTTGAAACTTGTAAAGAAAATGATAGAAAAATTGTTACTTTTGGTAGAAGTATGAATACTAATATAGGGATAGCTATTGAATGTGGATATATTAAGGATAAAGATATATTTATTTCTAGCGAAGAAGCTAATAAAATGGATCCATCAAAAGTATGTTTATTATGCACAGGTAGTCAAGGAGAACCATTAGCGGCTTTATCTAGAATTGCTAATGGAAGTGATAAGAACATAACTCTTATGCCAAATGATACAGTAATATTCTCATCTTCACCTATTCCAGGTAATGCAATGTCTATTAATCGTACTATTAATAAATTGTATTTAAAAGGTGCTAAGGTATATACTAATGCGAGTGATATAAATGTTCATACAAGTGGTCATGGAAGAATGGAAGAATTAAAATTATTATTAAGATTAGTTAGACCTAAATATTTTATGCCTATGCATGGTGAATTTAGAATGTTGCAATCACATGCACAACTTGGTAAATTGTGTGATGTTAAAGAAGAAAATATTTTCGTTAGTAAAAATGGAGATATTTTAGCTATGAAAGATGGTAATGTATATAGAAAAGGAAGTATACCAATTAATGATATTTATGTTGATGGAAGTAGAATTGGCGAAACAGGAATATCAATAATAAAAGATAGAAAAATAATGTCTACAGATGGTGTATTAATTGTTATATTAAATGTTAATATTAAAAATAGAAAAATATTAATAGAACCAAACATAACTACCCGTGGTTTTGTAGTAGTAAATGATAATCAAGATTTAATAAAGAAAATTCAAGATAAAACAAATATAATTACACTAAACGAATTACAAAAAGATAATTTCAATTTAACAGATTTAAAAAATAGAATTATATTGGAAATAAATTCTTATGTAATAGAATTAACTGGAAGAAGACCAATAATTATTCCAGTAATACTAGATATAGAAAAAGAATAAAATGCACATCATTTTATTCTTTTTTCTAATTTTAAAGATTTGCCATGAGTATCTATATACTCTAATGAAATACTATCTCCATCTATTTCACTAACTAAAAATCCTTTATTTATAATATATTTTCTATTACTATATACATCAGATAAAGTTGGAACTCTTACATAAATATTATTCTTATCATAAGTACATCTATATTGATGAGAATGACCTATAAAATTTAAAAATGTTGGTGCATTTGATGTAACATTCTTAATTTTAGATACTTTATGTTTTAAAGTAATATATTCAGAAAATAATTTTAAATATGCTTCTTTATATCCTAATATTTCAAAATCATCTCTTTCTTTTAATATTTCACTTACATTCGCACCATAATCTAAATATGGATACAAATCGTGATTTCCAAGGAGAATATAATTTCTAATTTTCTCATCATAACAATAATCTCTTATAACATGTTCTACTTGAGCATTATAATCTTTAAAATCTTTTTTACATCTTTCATAATTAGCAAAAGATCCCTCTATTAAATCACCAGTATGTATAATACTATCAATGCTATTTTTTGAAGCATACTCATATACTTTTTTTAAATAATCCATATTTTCAAATAAACTACCAAAATGAGTATCTGATATTATAATGCATTTTCTTTTATCAAAAGAATATATATTTCCATATTCACTATTAATTGTAGATAAAATATCATTATTATTAACAACTATTTTATCATGATTTGCAATTATTGCTTTAGAATTTTTTTTGTTTTCTATATATTTATATTTATTAATTCTATCTTTAATTGTTTTTAAATATTTTCTGTCATTTTTATTTCCATACATATATACACTGAAATATAATGATTTTAAAGACATTAAAAATGCTTTATCATTCAAATTTAATTTTTTTAATATTTCTTCATCAGGATAATCTAACATATAAAGTAATTTGTAATTAATATAATAGTATTTGTTTATATTTAATATTTTATTAATAATTGGTACTAAATAAAAATATTCTTCTTTTAATTCTTTTATAATATTTATTTTTAATCGTTTAATACTAGACTTAACAAAAGATTTATCAAAAAGTAATATTGAAGATATCTCATCTATATTCTTATCAGAAGATATTAACTTAATTAATTCATCATATAAATCAAACTTTATACTATTCATAAAACCCTCACATAAAACAATAATATCAAAAATAAAAATAATTTCAAATGTTTTTTCTTTAATTATTATTTATTAACTATTTGCCAATTAACATCCCCAATAATTTTTAAAAATTAAAATCTATTTAAATTCTATCTTTGTATTGCAAATTATTACTATATTAGTATGATTTTTAAAAAGCAAACATGATATTACTATATGTGGATAATATTGTTTAATTTTTATTGTAAAATTTTTTCAGTCTATATCATATCAAAACATACAATTTAATTTTAACTGCTATGATACATTATTTTTAATGGATAGCAATCAAAAAGAACTTAATTAAGTTCTATTTTATTCTTTCTTATCTCCATCATCATTATTTTCATTTAATATTCTAATAATTTTATTTTGATTTGAAATTACTTTTCTAATTTCATCATGTAATACTTCTAATATTAATTCACTTTTTAAATCTGTTTTATAATCATTTTTTCCTCTTAAAGTATCTTTCTTTGCAGCTCTATTTTGACTCATCATTATTATAGGTGCTTGCAAAGCTGATATAGTTGATAAAGCCAGATTTAATAATATAAATGGATATGGATCAAATGCTGTATAATCTAATTTAATTAAAATAATATTAGCGATCATCCATGCTGCGATTAATATAATAAACCATATAATAAATCCCCAACTACCACAAAACTCAGTTAATTTATCAGCAAGTCTATCTTTTCTAGTTTCACTTTCTGCTACATATTTATCAACATCTATTGATATTGGTTCATTAAATAATATTTCCATTAATTGTTCTTCATCTTCATTTTCTAACTCTTTGTTTTTTAATAACATTTTAACTATATCTTTTCTAGTCCTTTGTATTTGTGCCATAAAATACCTCCTTAATAATTACTTATATTTTTAGTTTTCCATATTCCATGTAAATTACAACTTGAATAAATAGCAACTGCTTCATCAGATGAATCTATGTCAAATTCACAATATGGTCTATCAGTATAAGATAATTTAACTTTCTTAATATTGTTTTTTGTTTCAAGAGCAATCCATTCAATAAAATGCTCATTTGTCATAGGATGTTCTACTTCTCCTACTTTAACTTTAATTTTATTTTCTTCAACATTATATATAGGTAAATGTTTTTCAACTGGGCCATCTTTTTCTTGTGCATTTAAATTTTGCATTGCTTCTCCACAACAAAAAGCATCTTTCTCATTATCAGTTTTTATTAAATTTTCACATTTTTTGCAAATATATACTTTCATATCTACTCCTTATTAACACATATTAATTATAACATATTTTTTTAAAATATAAAAACAAAAAATCAATCATTTCTGATTGATTAATATTTAAAATGGTGGAGAATGTGGGACTTGAACCCGCGACCTCCTGCGTGCAAGGCAGATGCTCTAGCCAACTGAGCTAATTCCCCATTAAGGTAGGCACTTGATAACAATCAAGCAAAATAATACTACCATAAATATATAAAAATAGTCAAGTCATTTTTTAAAATTTGTTAAATATTATCCATTATTTTCAACAAAATATGCATAATATTCTTCAAAACTTATATTTTCACTATAAATTAATGACGCAGCATCTCCTACATACCTTAATCTCCACGCCGATGGTTCAAACTGTGTTATTTCTTCATGTTCTTTATCATATCTAAAAATAAATCCATATTTATAAGCATTATCTTTTAACCATAGGTACTCTTCATTAGTACTAACATCTTCTATTACTTTATTATATGGTTTTAAATCAAATGATAACCCTGTTTGATATTCAGAGTGTCCTGGTTTAGCAACTAATTCATCAGCTTCACTTTGTCCATAACTATCAACAAAACTATTATATATTTCCTCTTGTTCCTTGTAAGATCTATATCCATCAGATACTACAAAAGTATATCCAACTTTTTTTCCAGCACTTATTAAATCAATTATATTATTTAATATACTATTACTTATTTTTTTTCCATCATATGCGTATTGAGTTGGTACATCTACTATATCCTCTGGTTCATAATCTTTATTTAAACCATAATATCTATTTACTAACATTAATTCATTTTTAGTTGTATCGGTTTTAAATTCATTGTCAAACCAATCTAAATTAGTCTTAGTATTAATTATTTTAACAACATTGTTAAGAGATAATTCATCATTTTCGTTTTTATATGATATATAATTTTCTAAATAATCAAATATAAAATATTTTTCGTTAAGTAAATTAACGATATTATCATCATATTTAATCGTTAATAATTTATCAATTTGATCTGGCTTTAAATTGTTTTGAATATTATTTATTTCATCAATTTTATATCCTATATTCAACAATTTATATTCATAAGTTTCTCTATATTTTAAAGTTTTAACTATATAAACTATTCCAAATATAATAAATATAATTATAAAAACGAATGCAAATATTCTATAATAATTCAATCTTCTTTTAACCATATCATCACCATATTTATTTTATCATGAATATAAATAAACATAAATATTTTTTTACTTTTAAATAGAAATTTGATACAATAATTAATAGTTAAAAGGTGATATTATGATAATTAAAGAAATTAATGAATTTGAATTTGATAAATTTGCTAAAGAACATAAACTCAAAAATTTTTATCAAACAAAAGAATATGGATCCCTTATGAAACATAGTGATTTTTCTATTATGTATATTGGTGCTTATAATAATGATATAATGGTAGCTGGTAGTTTAATTATGTATAAAAATATATTATCAAATATTAAATATGGTTATGCTCCAAGAGGATTTTTAATTGATTATTATAATGTTTCATTATTACAAGAATTTACTAAAAAAGTAAAAGACTTTTTCTTTAAAAAAGGATTTGCTTTTATTAAAATAAATCCTGAAATAACATATTCTAAAATAGATTTTGATACTAAAAGTAAAACAATTAATACAACTAATAAAGAACTAATTCAAACTTTAAAAAGTCTTGGATATGATAAATTAAGAGATAATTTATATTTTGAATCACTACTTCCAAAATATACCCCAATTATTTATTTACCTAATTATAATTTTAGTAATCTTGATAATTCTTTACTTGAAACTATTCAAAATTACGAATTAGATGGTTTAAAACTTATTAATGGAACAAAAGAAGACTTAAATATATTTTATAAATTTATAGATAAAACAGATAATAAAACATTAACATATTATAAATTTTTTTATGATACTTTTAGCAAGAGTGATATGGTTGATTTAATATTATGTAAAATTGATTATCAAATATATGTTAAATATTTGCAAAAGCAATATGTTAATGAACAGGAAAAAAATGAAAAAATAAATACTGAATTTAATAGAAATCCTAACAATGAAGATTTATATAATACAAAAACTAAATCAGATCAAATATTGGCAAAAATTTCTTCTGAAATAGCTATGTCAAATGAGAATATGAAAGCTGATTTTGATGATAATAACAATAATAATGAAATAGTTGGGGCTGCTTTTATAGTAAGAAATAAAGGAAGAGTTACAATAATCGCAACTGCTGAAAACACTAATTTTAAATCAATAGACATTAAAACTTTTTTATACTTTAAGCTAATAGAGGCATATAAAAAAGCAGGATATAATTATATTGATTTAAATGGAATTACCGCTGATTTTAGTGATACTAATCCATATAGGGAATTAAATAAATTTAAGCTTAAGTTTAAGCCTGATGTTTATGAATATATTGGCGAATTAGATTTAATTGTTAATAAACCACTACACCAATTATTATGGTCAACAAACAAAATACAAAAAGAATTCTACAGACCAGCAATAAAAAAATAAAATATAAAATATTTTATTTTTTTTATACATATTTTTCTATATCAGATGGAACTTTATCATTTATTATAGTATTTATTATTTTTCTTTCCTTTTCCTCACTAACTTCTCTTCCAGTAATACTAGATAACTCATGTATTATTTCTTTTAAAGTATTCTCATCTTTATAATTACCATTTTGTAACTTTCTTGCTAAACTGATTATAGTATCTTTATCTACATTTGTTTTTTCTTCAATTCTTTTAAAAAGATTATCATTCACATATATCACCTAAATTATTATATGTAAAATTATTATAAATGATATTATAACATTAATAATTTAGGAATATACGCTATAAATATACCTATTGTTATTATAATAAAAGCACTAAGTATTAATTGATATTTATTAATTTTATTTTTAATACCTTTTAATTCTAATATTTTTATGAATAGTACTAAAAATAAAACATCGTCTAATAAATAAAAAATAACATAAATCAATGAATAAATTATCTTTACGAAATTATTAGTATTAATAATAGACAATATTTCTTTAAATAATACTGGTAATCCTAAAGATGAAAATAATCCAAAAATATTCATTGAAATAGATAATATTATTACTAATATAATAAATAATAAAAAGGAATTTTCTTTTACTATATTAATTATTTTATTTTCTTTATTTTTTAAATTATTTATATTATTTAAAAATTGAATAATAAATATAAATCCTAATATTATAGATATTAACGATATTACTATTCTAATAACAGGAATTAGATTTAAAAATGGCAATAAATTCAATTTGGATATTAAAAAGAAAAAACGAATAATTCCAGATATTAATATAAATATGATTCCTAATATATATTTTTTATTTTTATCTTTTATTCCAATAATCATAGATATTAAAAATAATAATATCCACATAGACGAAAAATTAAATCCATCAATTAATCCAATTATTATAGTTGATAATAACATTTTATCTTTATTTATTAAATTAAATATATTAGATGGAATATTACTTATATTTGACCTTAAATCTTCTATATCATTAATTTCTTGCTTCTCTACTAAGCCTAAATACTCTCCTACTTTATCTTTATATATTATATTTTCATAATAATTAACTGTATTTTCAATTTGATCAGGTGTTAAAGACTTTAAAAAACCTACGAATGAAGAATCACCTATTACTAAAAATGGAACTGCCGTATTATCCGCATTTAATAGTTTGGTTATATTATTAAAATGAACATTATTTTCTTTATTATTCCATACTTCATAAGTATATAAATTAATATTATCTTTATTATCTAAATACTTATCTAAATACTTATCTAGTTCCTTGCAATGAGGACATGTTTTACCATAAAATAAATACATATTAATTTGTTTTTCTTTTGCATTAATACTACTTGGTATAAGTAATAAAAAAATTAAAATAACACTAATTATTTTCTTCATAAAACCCTCCTAAAAATATTATTTATTATAGATTTTTTTCTTTTGTATTTTATATATAATTTTTAACAATAATTTTCTTGGTAATAATCTAGTACCAAACACACCCAACTTCATTTTTAAACTTGGTATTATTATTAATTTATTCATATGTTTAATAGCATAATTTACTACATAATCACTAGATAATTGTTTAATATTAAATTTAACATTAGCTCTTTTATTAAATTCAGTATCAACTGGTCCAGGGCATAATATGCTAATCTTAACATTACTTTTTTTAACTCTTAACTCTTCATAAATCGCCATAGTTAAGCTATACACATATGATTTAGTTGCATAATATGTAGCCATTAATGGTCCTGGTTCAAACGCAGCGCTTGAAGATACATTTAATATTTGACCACTATCTTTATTGATAAAATCTTTTAAAAATAATTTAGTTAAAATATGCAGATTAATAACATTTAAATCTATCATGTTTATTTCTTCTTCTAAAGAAGTATTACTAAATTTATCACACAAACCAAATCCTGCATTATTAATAAGTAAATCTATTTTATTTTTGTATTTTTCATATAATTTATATGAATTTTCTTTAATACTCAAATCCACACATTCTATTGTAATATTAGTTTTTAAATTAGCTTTAATTTTTTCTAATCTATCCTTTCTTCTTGCTACAAGTATTAAATCATAACCCATATTAGATAATTTATAAGCAAATTCTTTTCCTATTCCACTAGATGCACCAGTTATTAATGCTCTCATTTTATCCTCCTAATAATTATATTAATAAAATAAAAACAAGGAAAAAATTAACAAAATATAATTACTTACCCTTGATTTTATAATAATTAAATTTATTTTGCAACCTCTTCAGCCCTTGTTTCACGAATTACAACAACTTTTATAGTACCAGGATACTGTAGGGAATCTTCGATTTTATCCTTAATTTCTCTTGCTACTTTATAACTTGTTAAATCATCAATTTCTTCTGGTTTTACGATAACTCTAAGTTCTCTGCCAGCTTGCATAGCAAATGTTTTTTCTACCCCATCAATAGAATTACCAATATTTTCTAATTCTTCTAATCTTTTTACATAATTTTCTAATGAATCATTTCTAGCACCTGGTCTTGAAGCAGATAATGCATCTGCTATCGCAACTAGTTCAGATATAATTGATGTTGGTTTTTTATCTCCATGATGAGATTCAATTGCGTTAATTACAACCTTATCTTCATTATGTTTTTTTACTAAATCAGCCCCAATTTCTACATGACTTCCTTCAATTTCATAATCAATTGCTTTACCAATATCATGAAGCAAACCTGCTCTTTTAGCAAGAGTAGCATTTTCTCCTAATTCAGAAGCCATTATACCTGCTAAATGTGCAACTTCTTTACTATGTGCAAGTGCATCTTGTCCATAACTTGTCCTAAATGCTAATTTTCCAATCGCTTCAACTATTTCAGGATCAACTTTCGAAATTCCTAATTCAAATAAAGCTTCTTCTCCTTTTTCACGAATAATTTTCTTATAATCCTCACAAACTTTATCATAAAGTTCTTCAATTCTAGCTGGATGTATTCTGCCATCTTTAATTAATGTTTCTAATGTAACTTTAGCTATTTGTCTTCTTAAAGGATCAAATGAAGATAACACTATTACCTCAGGCGTATCATCAATTATTAAATCAACTCCTGTAACTGCTTCAATAGTTCTTATATTTCTTCCTTCTCTTCCAATTATTCTGCCTTTCATCTCATCATTAGGTAGTTCGACAGTTGTTACTGTTTGTTCATTTGTAACATCATTAGAATATCTTTGCATACTAGAAACAAGTATTTCTCTTGCTTTTTTATCTGCTTCTAATTTTGCTTCATCTTCTCTTTCTTTTAAATAAGTAGCGATTTCAATATTCATCTCATCCTCTACTTTTTTCATTACAAGTTCTCTTGCTTTTTCTTTAGAAAAACCAGAGATTTTTTCTAAAAGTGCAATTTGCTCTTTTATTATACTCTCCATTTTTGCATCTTTATCTTGAATTTCTTTTTGCTTGGCC
Organism: uncultured Bacilli bacterium; assembly: GCA_944358375.1. The sequence continues at coordinate 261,711 of CALVQT010000001.1, read as the reverse complement.
AATAAATCTTTATCTTTATCCTCAAGATTTTTTTCTCTTTGAGTTAATAACTCATCTCTTTTGTCTAAACTTTTTTCTCTGTTGTCTATTCTTTGATTTAGCTCATTAAGTTCTTTCTTTTTTTCCTTAATTTCCGCATCAGTTTGATTTTTTAGTTTATAACTTTCTTCTTTTAATTCTAAAATACCATCTCTTTTAGCTTTTTCAGCCTCTTTTTTGGCATCACGAATTAATTTATCAGCTTCTTTTTGAGCAGCACTTACTTTGAATTTATTTATCATTATCATTATAAATGCTCCCATAAATAATCCAACTACAACAAGCAAAATGGAGAAGATTACATCATTCATAATTTTCCTCCATTGTCTCTTTCTAGAAGTATAAACTTCTACTACTATTTTAAAATTTTATAAATCTGTTGTCAATGTAGATTTAAAAAGAAATGTAAATTATTATATTTTTCCACTATTTATTATTGTAATCATCTAAAAAATTATACTTATTATCATCTTTATAATACCCAAGTATCGTATTTAAATTAACATTAAATGTTGTTTTAAATATATTGTAATCTGCTGATGGATTAGTTTTCTTTAATTCTTTTATTAATTCTTTAATTTCCCTTCTTTTAGATTTTTTTTCATAATCACTTTTTTGAGTAAATTTACATGCGCAATTAATAAATTGTAAATTATTTGAATTTATAAATCTTATAATATCATGCTCTTTAATATAATACATAGGCCTAATTAATTCCATATTTTTAAAATTATCACTATGTAACTTTGGCATCATTGTTTTATATTCACTAGCATATAGCATACTTAGTAATATTGTTTCTACTACATCATCAAAATGATGACCCAAAGCTATTTTATTACAACCAAGTTTTTTTGCTTCAGCATATAAATAACCTCTTCGCATTCTAGCACACAAATAACAAGGAGAAGTTTTTTCTCTTGAAACAACATCAAATATATCACTATTAAATATATTTAAATTTATATTTAAATTTTTAGCATTTTCTTTAATTAAATTTAAGTGTTCTTCACTATATCCCGGATTCATACAAATAAAAACTATATCGAAATTAACATTTCCGTGTTTTTTATATTCTTGCATACATTTTGCTAATAAAAATGAATCTTTCCCACCACTGACACACACAGCAATTTTATCATTTTCATTTATTAATTCAAAATCTTTTACTGCTTTTACAAATCTTGCCCATATTTCTTTTCTATATGTTTTTATAATACTTCTTTCAATTACTTCATTTTTCATTATCAATTCCATTCATCTTTTTGTACGAATTAAAAGTATTAATTAGTAAACTAATCACTGTCATCGGACCTACGCCACCTGGTACTGGAGTATAAGCGCTACATAATTCATATGTATTTGGATTTACATCTCCATATAAATGATTATCTTCTCTATTTATACCTACATCAATAATAACTACACCTTTTTTAATCATAGATTTATCTATTAACCATTTATTACCAGTTGCCACTATTAAAATATCTGCTGTTCTTGTATACAATGATAAATCTTTTGTTTTAGAATGACATATACTAACAGTAGCATTTTCTTTTAAACATAATACTGCCATAGGAAACCCAACTAATTTACTTCTACCTATTACAACTACATGCTTACCTTTTAATTTTATATTATAATATTTAAATATTTCTAATATTCCATTAGGCGTACATGGTATTATTCCACTATTATCATTACTTGCTAATTTACCTCTATTTAATAGTGTAAGTCCATCAACATCTTTAACTGGATCTATTGTATTTAATATTTTATCAACATCATAATTATCAGGTATTGGTAATTGTAATAATATTCCATTAATACTTTTATCTTCATTTAATTCTTTTATTTTATCTATAACAACACTTTCTTTTACATTGTATACATAATCAAAATGTAAAAAGCTAATTCCAACATATTCACATGCTTTCTTCTTATTTTTAACATATATCTTGCTAGCCTCATCATCACCAATAGTTATTACTGCTATTATTGGAGTTTGAACATATAAAGATATCTCACTTTTAAGTGTATCTTTTAATTTTGCACTTAAATCTTTACCATCAAGTACAATCAAATCATTCACCTTCTTTTACAAATCTAATACTATTTATAATTACATTGTTTATTGGTTTATCATTTTCATCGGTTGGTACTTTTGCAATATCATCAACTAACTCTATTCCATCTATTACTTTGCCAAATGCAGCATAACTACCATCTAAATATGTAGCATCAGCTTGTACTATAAAAAACTGGCTTGATGCAGAATTCATAGTTTCTTCAGTATCAGGATTAGAACCTCTTCTTGCCATAGATAAAACTCCTTTAGTATGAGATAAATCATTTTCAAATCCATTCAAACTAAATTCTCCCTTGATAGTCTCATCACTACCACCAGTTCCATCTGCATTTGGATCTCCTGTTTGAATCATAAATTCATTTATTACTCTATGAAATATTAAATCGTCATAAAATTTTTCATTAACTAATTTTTTAAAATTTTTTACTGTTTCTGGCGCAATGTCTGGATACAATTCTGCAATTATTATTCCATAACCATTAATATCAATTTTAACTAAATCAGTTTCTTGTTCACTTTCTATATACTTATTGTTATTAATAAGATATACAATTTCATTATCCTCTTGTAATGTTTGAAAATTATAAGTTTTTACTTTACAACCAAACATAATAATTACACAAAAAACAACTAATATTATTTTTATATATTTCATACTATTCCTCTTTTCTAAGAATATTCTATCAAAAAAATAGACATAAGTCTATTTTTTATCTTTATATGTACTTTCATATAAATCATCATTGTCATTTTCACTTTTAGATTGAATTATTAAATCTGGTAAATCGTCTTTTGATGAAAGACCAAAATAATCCAAAAAATCATTAGTTGTCTTATATAAATTAGGCTTACCTATGTTATCAGACTTACCGCATACTTTAATAAACCCTCTTGCTAATAATCTTCTTACTATTTGAGAAGAATTTACTCCTCTAATATCATCTATTTCTAACCTAGTAATAGGTTCGTTATATGCAATTACTGCTAATACTTCTAAAGCTGCATTTGACAAATTTGCTGTCTTATTATCAGTTACTAATTTTTCATAATATGATCTATGTTCCTCTTTCGTAGTAAGTTTAAATGCATTACCCAAATATGATATTCTAAGTCCTCTATCAGAACTATCATAATCTTTTTTTAGTTCAAGCAATAATCTTTTTACTTCATCTTCTTCTATTTCTAATATATTTTTTATTTCATTAATAGTAGTACCTTCATCTCCAACTATAAATAAAATTCCTTCTAATATTGCTTTTAAATTCACATCAATCAACTCTTTCTAAGTATATGTCAGAAAAATTATTTTCTTGTTTAATAATTATTTCTTTATTTTTAGTCATTTCTAATATCGATAAAAATGTAACTACAACATAAGATTTATTAAAATCATCAAATAAATCAATAAAATTTATTTTCTTTTTGATGTTAAGAATACTTCTTATTTTATCAATTCTTTCTCTTACTGACAATTCTTTTTTTGTTATTTTTGTATTTAAAGGTTTATTAAATTCTTGTCTTTCTAATAATTTTTTAAAAGCATCTAATAAATCATATACTGTAACACTTCCATCATTTTCTAATTTTTGTTCTGTATATAGATTTAATTTTTCAGGCATTTTAGTATAATACAATGATCTATTTTCTTCTAAATTTCTAAATATATCTGTACTTTGTTTATATTTTTGATATTCTAATAATCTTTCTTTTAGTATATTTTCTGGATTTTCTTCATCACTTTCATTACTATCTTCAGTATATGGTAAAAGTTTCTTGCTTTTTATTTCAATTAATTCACTAGCCATAATTAAATATTCACTAGCTATATCTAAATTTAATTCTTTCATACTTTCAATATATTTAAGATATTTATTTGTAATATCTGATATCTCAATATCTAATATTTCCATTTTAGATTTTTTTATTAAATGAAGTAATAAATCAAGTGGTCCTTCAAAATCACCAATTAATAAATCATCCATTACTCACATTCCCAATTCTCTAACATCTCATTATTTTTTACCACTGCATATGTTGTTTTATTTGCATATAACGGCGTATAATTTGTTATTGGTTTAGTTACATCAATGTTATAAACAAGTGTATTGTTTTCAAATGTAGAAGATATTCCCATATTTTTTATATTAATATATTCATTTTGTAATTCAAGTAATAAACTATTACTTGTCGCACTTTCAATAGATACATTTAACTTTTTATATATTTCATATCCTTGTAATTCATTATTTTTAAAAGTATATGTATTTCTATATACTATATCATATCCTTGATCTACTTTTTTCATTCTACATATTAATTGCTTAGTAGAATTCAATTCTTCATTTGTAGGTTTTTTTACTTTAGCGTATTTAATATCAGACACAACATTAGTACTAAAATCGATTGTATAAGTTCTAATTTCATCTATATTTATATCTTCTGCATCAAATTTAGTTAGATACACTAATTCTTTTTTAGAATTATATAGTTCAATATATAATCCTAAATCATTAGATGAAGAATATGTTGAATCTGATAAATAATTAAATGTCATTGTTTTTTGATTAGCAGCATTTTTAAAATTATAAAATTTGATTTCATTTAACTTTACATATGAATTAGTATCATTTACAACTATAAATCCATCAACTAAATTATAATTTTCCTCCTTTTCATCATTTGGAATTACAACTGGATTATTATTAGAAGATTTATCAAACAATTCTATTATGTCATCCATAAATAAAACCCCCAGCAATAAAACTATCACTATAATTAATACTGATAATAAATTTGATTTCTTTTTTTCTTGAATTGTTTTAATAACTATTTTTTCATCACTTGCACATGGTGGCTCACTTAAAGTTTCTTCGACTTTTACTCCCATTTGCGAAACACTTGCACTACTATCTTGATTTATATCACTAATATTATTTTGATTATTACTTACATTAGATTCCCCAGTATTTTGAGAAATAGTATTATTTTCATTATTATTCATAAAACCTATCCTCTCTATTCATAATGATTATAGCACAAAAAAAAATAAAATTATATAATTTTATTTTTTTAATTTAATTTTTAATAAAAATAAATATTGTAGCAATAACACAAATTATTAAAATAAATATTACAATCAATATATATATTATATCATTATTTTTTTTTATTGCTAAGTTAGTAAAATCTATTTTATTATTATTTTCTAACATAAAATCTCCGTATAATTAATATTATTATAATTGATTGTTTGTAGTTTGATTATTATTTTGTGCTTGTACATTACTTATATTATTAGTTTCTGTACCTACTGGTGTAGTATTATCATTTAATACTAAAACTGGTTCTTCTTGAGATGTAGGAATATTGTTTACTGGTTGATTAAATCCTATTTGCTCATTTGGCAGTGATTGTGATTCTGGTACTTGAGTTACAATTTGTGAATCAGCAATTGACTGCGTTGAATTTTGTTCAATTGGTTTATCTTCAATTACAAGCATTTCCTGATTATTAGCTTGATTTGCTATTTCTTCAATTTTAACCTCAGAATTATTTGTTGCAAATGCATCTAAAGATGGTTCAACAACATTTTGTGTTGAAACTGAAGATATAGGAGCTTGTGGGGTAGTAATTTGTGTATTTAATGTATTAGCTGGTTGTTCTACTGCAGTAGTATCAGTAGTATTTGAAATTGGTTGTGTGCCAAGATCTTCACTAACATTTTTTTTCTTTTTACTACTCACAATTAATCCAATTAGACAAAATAATATTAAAACAGCAGCAAATCCAAATATAATATAATTATCTGCTAAAAAATCTAATATTTTATCCATCTTATCCTCCTTAGTATATATACATAATAACACTTTTGATACATTATTTCAATATTTCTTCAAATAAAAAAGTCATAAGAATCTTATGACTTTATATTTATCTTGCATTACGTATAATTACTATACCAGATCCGCCCTTAGCGCCAGATCCACCGCCACCACCAGTATTAGCTACTCCTTTAGAACCAGCATTTCCGCCTCCACCAGAACCTCCAGTTCCACCATAATAACCAAATGTACTATTATATGCGTAATTAGATCCACCGCCTCCTCCTGAATAAAGTGCACCAGAAGATTCTCCGAATTCTCTTGTTGTTGTTCCCTGACCAGAACCGCCAGGGCTACCATAGCAACCTGGATATGTGCAGCCATATCCTTCATCACCACTTCCACCATCTGATCCACCAGATCCACCAAATACATTTCCGTATGACATAACAGCTCTTCCGCCACCACCAGAGCCACCTCTTCCACCAGCAGAACTTCCATTACCTCCTGCGCCTGCACTTGTGCTTACTCCGTTTCCAATTAGTGAAGACGCTTGAGCAGCAGCGCCAACAGTAACAGTATATGTGCCAGTATCAAAGCTTAAATTTTTAAAAGTCTTGGTATAGCCACCACCACCACCACCGCCGTTACCACCGTTGCCTCCTCCACCAACTAGGAAGACATCGAATTTTAAACCACTTTTAAGTGTTAGTAAACCACTTGTTGTAAATTTTATTCTATAATCGCCTGTAGTAGCATTATCACACACATAAGTACAATTTCCAGTATAACTAATCGCTGGGTCAGTTAATCCAGTATTTAAGTTTGCGCATTTTAATTGTGTACTCAAATCATTACAATAAATTTTATTTATTTTCCATTGTGCATATAAAGTAACTGTACCTTCATTTGCTGTAGTCAAATTATTAACAACAACTTCATCAGAATATGCTATACCAGTACCATTTGCTTGAGTATTCCATCCTAAGAAAGAATATCCATCTCTTACAAATGTATTTTTTCTTAATGTTTGAGCTGTACCATAACTCATAGAAGTGCTTGCCATACTTCCACTAGTTGCACCATTACCATTATAAACAATTGTATATTTATTTGGTTCTAATTTTAATTTTAAAGTATTTGGACTATCGAATAATTTTATAGTTTCTTCATTACTAATTATCTTACCATTACTATCAATTACTTGTACTTCACTACCATTATCTTTAATAGCATAATATCCTTTATATGTATACCCAGTTCTACTAGGAACTTTATCTAAATTATAAGCTTTAGTAAATCCAGTTTCATCCTTAAACCACCCATCATTATAAACTAAATATAATTTTTCAGGCGAAGATTTAACTTCAGCATTAGTTTGATCAAGAGTTATTTCATTAGAAGATCTTCCAAAGTATATTTCACAATTTAAATCTCTATTTACACCAGCTATATTCAATTCTTTTTTATCATTAGATAATGTTATAAATCCACTACATGAATTAGAAACATACTTATAACCAGTATTTGGTTTTAAACAAACAGTTAATTTTTCATTCTTACCACCTGATATTAAATTTAATTCACTACTAACTGTCCCTACTTCACAGTTATCACTCTGCGCTAATAATAATGAGCCATATCCATTTGTAACTAATTTAATATTATATAAATTACTAAATATCCAAGGATCATTTCTACTGCCACTTCCAAAAACAATAGTATCAGATTTTACATATTCAGCAACCCTAGTTTTTGGAGATGTATTATTTCTATCAACCAATTTATTTAAATTATCAGAAACCACATAAAATTTATTTTTACTTTCATCAAAAGTTTCAGTCCAATAATCTAATCCATCATAAAGATACGAAAAAGCTGCATTTTTATTATTAGTAGTTATTAAAAAATCATTATAAGTTATAAAACCACCATTTACAATAATTTCATTTCCATCACCATTAATTTCTTTAATCCATGGTATTAAATATTTACTATATGTATTTCTATATGTTGTATTATATAAGTACTCATTAGCTATTTTATCTGCTTCATCAAAACTATCTGCATAAACAAAACAAGGTATAAATAACAGATATATTATAACTACCATTAAATATTTTCTCATATCATCACCTATTATAAGTATAACATTTTTTTTATTTTTTACAAGAAAAAAAGATAAATCTCTTTTTGTGATTTATCTTATTTAACAACTATATTTACTATCTTATTAACTACAACAATTTCTTTAATTATTTCCTTACCTTCGATATATTTTATAACATTTTCTTGATTTTTGGCTTCTTTTAATAATTTTTCTTTGTCTTCATTAACTTTAGCTTTAAATGTTGCTCTTAATTTACCATTAACACTACAAGCAATATTAACAGTATCCTCAACAATTTTATTTTCATCATATTTAGGGAAACTACTTTTATAAAATGGTTCACCTAATTTCATTATCTCATTTAATTCTTCTGTTATATGAGGCGCTATTGGATTTAATAAATGTAATATTGTTCTGTAATCTTTTTGTGTAATATGTTCTATATTATCATATTCATTGGATAATATCATTAATGCAGATACTGCTGTATTATAATTCATTGTATTAATATCTTCATCAACCTTTTTTATGGTTTTATTTATCTTAATTTCTAATTCTTTAGAATATTCATCACCATCAATCACTTTATCTTTAAGTCTATATATTTTATCCAAAAATCTCTTACATCCTTTTAATCCATTTTCACTCCAAGATGCGTCTTTTGAATAATCACCTATAAACATTTCATATGTTCTAAGTGCATCAGCCCCATAGTTTTTAATCATGTCATCGGGATTTACTACATTACCTCTTGATTTACTCATCTTTTCGCCATTCTCACCCAAGATCATACCATGAGATACACGTTTTTTAAATGGTTCTTCAGTTGGAACTAACCCTTGATCATATAAGAATTGATGCCAAAATCTTGCATATAATAAGTGTCTTGTAGCATGCTCCATACCACCATTATAATAATCTACCATTCCCCAATATTTAAGTGCTTCTTTACCAACAAATTCTTTATCATTTTTAGGATCCATAAATCTTAACCAATACCAGCTAGATCCAGCCCAGTTAGGCATAGTGTCTGTTTCACGCTTAGCAGGACTTTTACATTTAGGACAAGTGGTATTAACCCACTCATCTACATTAGCAAGAGGGCTCTCACCATTTTCAGTAGGTTCATATGATGGAACATCAGGTAGAATTACTGGTAAATCTTTTTCGGGAACTCTCACCCATCCACATTTTTCACAATATATCATTGGAATAGGTTCACCCCAAAATCTTTGTCTACTAAATATCCAATCTTGCAATTTATAATTTATCGTTTTTTTACCAATTTTATTATCTTCTAAATATTTAATAATTTTTTCAATCGCTTCTTTTTTGTTTGTTATTCCATTTAATATACCCGAGTTAATCATTTCACCATCGCCGATATAAGCTTCTTTTGAAATATCTCCTCCTTTAATTACTTCAATTATTGGTATGTTAAATTTACAAGCAAACTCATAATCCCTCTCATCATGAGCAGGAACAGCCATAATTGCACCGGTTCCATATGTTGCTAATACATAATCTGAAATCCATACCTGTATTTTTTCATTAGTTAGTGGATTAATTACTTCAAATCCATCTAATTTAACACCAGTTTTTTCTTTTGTATGGTCTGTTCTTTCTATTTCTGACTTACTAGCTGCATATTCTTGATACTTTTTAACTTCATCAATATTTTTAATTTTATACGCATACTTTTCAATAAATTTGTGTTCAGGAGACATAACCATAAAAGTTACACCATATAAAGTGTCAGGCCTTGTAGTAAATACTTTTAATGATTCTTTCTCACCATCTATTTTAAATTCTACCTCTGCTCCTTCACTTTTACCAATCCAATTTATTTGAGCAATTTTAATTTTATTCATAAATTCAGTTTTATCAAGACCATCTAATAACCTTTGAGCATAATCACTCATCTTAAGCATCCATTGACTTTTTAATTTTTTTACTGTTTTAGTTCCACATCTTTCACAAATGCCACCTTCAGAATCTTCATTAGACAAACCTGTTAGACATTTAGGACACCAATTTATTTCTTTTTCTGCTTTATATGCAAGACCAGCTTCATGGAATTTGAGAAATTGCCATTGAGTCCATTTATAATACTCAGGATCAGTAGTTGCAAATTCTCTTGACCAATCAAATGAAAATCCTAATGACATCATTTGTTTTTTAAAAACTTGAATACATTCTTTTACCATATTTGCTGGATAAATATGATTATTAATCGCATATTGTTCTGCTGGTGATCCAAAAGCATCCCAACCCATTGGATATAATACATTATATCCTTGCATTCTTTTTATTCTTGCCATTGCATCTAATGCAGTATAACTTCTAACATGACCTACATGTAGTCCATTACCACTTGGATATGGAAATTCTACTAAAAAGTAATATTTTTCCTTATCACTATCATTTTTAGCTTCAAAACATTTTTCTTTCAACCATATATCTTGCCATTTTTTTTCTATTTCGCTATGATTATACATTTTTCTTTTCCTCCATCTTTTTATAATATCTTCCTACTATTTCATATATTGAATACAGGAGAATAAAAACTACTATAAATCCTACTAATACAGACCATATAATACTTTTTATATATACAATAAGTGTACTAGTAAATGCTATTATAAATGAATTAATTAAAGCAATTAAAAATTTTAATCTTTTAAAACTATGTTTTTTAATATCAATATTATATCTTTTTACAAATAAATTTATTTCATCACTATCTTTTAATTTTGAATAACTTCTCTTTTTCCTATTTATAAATATAGTATAAATAATTAATATCAATAGAAATATCCAAAAAAAATAAAATAAAAATTTTAATACTTCATTCATAATAATTCTCCTAAAAAATAAAAACTTTATAACTTAAGGGTGAGAAATTCCCACGGTACCACCTTAATTCATAAAGTTTTATGCACTTTAATTGTTAACGCCAATATACGCTTATTTCTATAAAAAGCAAGTTCGCTACTAATACATATTAGTTTTCACCAATCACTAACTCTCTAAAAAGTATTTAAATACCTACTACTCTTTTTCTCAAACGAAATATACATAGATTATACAATATTTTTTTATATAATTCAATATTTTTTATGTTAATACCCTAACATTTTAACAGTTTCTTTAATATCTTCTTTGTATTTTTTGTTAGATTTAACATATATTAGTGTATTATTTATTCTAGAAATATACATATAATAATTACTTGTAGTTAAAGTAAATACATTATAATTTAATCCATATATTATAGTAAAAGACTTTCTTTCATTAAAATTTCTATATTCTTTATGAAAATTATTAAATAATTCTTTTGCATGTTCATCATTATCTAATATTAAGAATTCTATATTCCAGTTATCAGAAGACTTACCTAAATACGCATCTTTTACAAAATTATAGTTATATTCTCTTATTATATTTTTTACTTCAAACTCATTTTTTTCAAGTATATTTATAAACTCTTCACTATTAAGACTTGTTCTTTTAAATACTAATGTAATAAGTACTAGAAATAATGCCAAAATCATGAATATTAATAATAATATTAAAACTTTCTTTTTCATATAATACCTATACTTCTTGAATGTATTCGAATAATTTTAAAAACATTTTTATAAAAATAGAAGATAACCCTTTTTTTCTTAGTTTTCTTATTGCTATTCTTTTATCTTTTATAGATTTATCACTAAATATAATTTCATCTATAGCAATTTTTAAATCTGTTGTGATCGTTAAATCACTAATAATACTTTCTAAATCTTCATTAATAACACGAGATGCATCTATTTCTATATCTTTACCTTTACAATAAACAAAAACTTTACTTGTAGTCGGGATATTATCAAACTCTATTACAAAATCATTATCTTCAATAAATCTTCTATATGGAACATTTATTTCGTCACAAAAAACTTGTACTTGATCTGTAAATTTAGTATTTCTAAATCTTATTACATAATCTCTTTTTTCAGGTATTACTCCTGATTTACCTTCTAGTGGTTCTAATGACACTGAAAAGTCATTTTCTTTATAATAATAATTAATTTCTGTTGTAAAACTATAGCCATTTTTATATTTTAATGTATACCCATCATCTTCATATAATTTATATGTATTACTTCTACCAGGAAATATATGGATTTCTAATTTTTTAGGTGAAGCTGTATTATTTAATTGATTTGGATTTAATACGGACATTGGTATTATCGCACCTCCCCTTGCAAATACGGGATAATCTTCATCTTTAAAGAAAGTTACATACCTCTTACCACCTATAAACTTTTTGCCTGTTTTAAAATCATACCAAATTCCCTTTGGTAAAAATAATCTATGAACTACTCTATTCATAATAGCATCTCTACTTGTTACAATTGGAGATACAAATAATTCACTTCCAAAATAGTATTCATTTTTATATAATGGCTCATCATAAGTTTCTGGATATTTATAATATAATGGTTGTATTAGAGTTGTTCCATATGATGAATATTTTCTTGCCTCTGAATATAAATATGGTATCAATCTATGTCTTAATACAAGATAATCTTTTACTATACTATATGTTTTAGCATCCCATTTCCAAGGTTCTCTTTTATAATATTTACCACCTTCACTAGCAAGTCTTAAAATAGGACTATAAACTCCAAGCTGCACATATCTCATATACAATTCAGAATCTTCAGTTCCACCCCTGTATCCACCAATATCATGACTCCACCAAGAAACTCCAATATTTGATGAATTAGCATTATAAAATGGTAAAAATTTAAGAGTTTTCCAATTTATGTTTAATTTTCCAGAATATAATATTGAATATTTATGTGGAACTATCCCAAAATTTCTTGAAATTATTAAATTTCTTTTTTTATATTCTTCAACAGAATCATTATTAAATAAATAATAATTCATTGCATAATTTCTAATTTTATCATTTTTATTATCATCATCAACCCATAAAACATCAATACCTGAATTTAAAAAAGGATTAATTATAGTTTTTAAAAATGCATTTATAAAATTTGAACTATACACATTGATAGGAATATTTTTATCACTATCTTTTGGATACATTTTAATAAAATTTGAGTGATTTTCTTCCTCTATACTTAAAACTCCATCAGTTTTAATATTCGTTCCTAAAAGTATATAATTTTTGTGTAAATACTTACTTAATTCTATAGTTGATGGAAATATTTTTTTATCTAGTGTATAACTCAAAGGAGAATACTTATTTTTAGTTCTAGCATATTCCCCCAACAATAATACTGATAATGGTATCTTATTTTTTCTAAATGAATTAACTAAATTTTGAATATCTTGAACATTATATGAATCATTCTTAGCCCACCATACTCCAAGAGCATATCTTGGAATTAGTGGTGGTAATCCAGTCAAATTAAAATAATCTCTAAGACCAATACCAAAATCTTCATTGTATATAAATAAGTATGTATCAATATTATTTTCATTTGGTATCATCAAATTGCCATTTAAATCTAATATAGGAGTTTTAGAATCATCTATAGATGCAAAACCATCTAAAGAAAATAAACCTTTATCTAATTTTATATTTCCGTCATAATTATCTAAACTATATGCAGATGAATTAAAATTTCTAACTTCAGGATGATTAAAATACCATATTTTATCTGAATCTTTAACAGCGACTTTTAAATACTGTTCAGGAAACATTCTATTTCCTATAAATGGTTTATCTTTTTGATATTCAAGAGTAAATTTATCATTTCTGATAACCAATATTAAATTATCTTCTTCAACATTAATTTTAGGCTTACCAAATGATCTATTAATAGCAAACATAGTTGGATAATCATTAAATTTACCATCTATATTATATTCAAATCTTATTAACGAATCAGATATAATACTTATTCTATATTTTGCACCTCTAAATACGTAAGAACTTGGTGTTTTACTTTTCTTTAAATTTATTCTAAAATTTTCTCCAAGATCATACATGGTATTACCTCCTTTTATTCTTTTAATCTTACCATCCAATTATTATATATTTTACAATTATCACTTGTAGGCGCTGGTGATGCTTTTTCCATTTTAACTATCATAGGTATTTTAAATAATTTACCAAATGCAACACATGTTCCTGGTTGCAATGTCTTTTGTTTTTCTATAATATCTTCGCTCATATTTGGTACACTCTTATATATAAAATCTAAATCAGCAGGATGATTTATCTTAAATATTAAAAAGTTTGAACATTGACTTATAACATTTTCATTCAAATCAGTTGGTCTTTGAGTTATTATACATAATATAAGTCCATATTTTCTTCCTTCTTTTGCTATTCTCTCAAATATATTATAACCAATTAATTCTTTATCATCCTTTTCAACTATATATCTATGTGCTTCTTCCAATATTATATGTATTGGAAAAGAAGCTCTATTTTCTAATCCTTTTGTAAATTTCATAAACATACGTGAAAATATCTTAACTATGCTACGTGCAAATTTATCATCTACATCTTCTAAATTAAAATTAACTATTTGACATTTTTTATTTCTTTTTATTTGTAATCTTTTAATATATTCTTCAACAGTTATGTATGAATCACTTGAAAAAAACTGTCCATAATTTCTATGTACCAAATCATGTAATTTTACTTTTAAACTCATTGCACTATCATACATAGCTTCATTTAATAAATATCTTTCACTATACAAAGTAAAATTAAGAGAAACTTCTAAATCATGTAATGAATAATATACATTACTCGCATCATAATTCCATGCTCTATCATCATTGATATATTTTTTTAAATAATCAATGATTATTTTATTTTCAGCAAACCTACCTTCACTATCTATATCAAAACAATTTCTAAATTTTCTTGTAAATCCAATCCCAGGAACTTCTACATCTAATGATATTTCATTTGTGTTAGTTTCTTCTAATATTTCAAATATTTCATCTCTTATTCTAGAAGAAGTTTGGTTTGTATATAATATTGATATGATTGCTTTTGCTAATATGTGATTTTTAAATTCTCTTGACTCATTATCATTTCTTGCAAACATTTTTACATAAACTAGTGTTGTTTCTAGCATAGATATTTGAGAATAAGAAGTAGCATCAAATAAATTTAATAAATCTTCTAATTCTAATAAACATACTGGTATATTTAGTTTTTCATAATCTTTTTTCATATTTGTAGTTATAACTTTAAATTGATAATATTCATTATTTATAGATATATCTTTAAAAGCATTAATATATTCACCATAATTATCAAATATAAATAAATTAGTTTTATAAGGAATAATTTTTGAGTTAGGAAATATGTTTTGAATTATTCTAGAAACACCATTAGTTTTGCCACTACCAGTATTGCCAAAAATAGCAGTATGATTGGAAAATAAGTCATCTAATTTAACATTTAATGGATAATTATCATATAAAGGAGATACTCCTAAATTAATACTTTCATTTTCAACTCCCGTTAATATCTTTAACTCATCAGTGTTAATTATTCTTACTCTAGCATCTAAACTTGGTTTTTTAATTAAACCACCTATAAAATCATTACCAACAATTTCACCTAAAAAAGTAATCCTAACAGTATTATTTTCAATGCTATCGACTTCACCTAATATTTTTTTATTATTATCTTCAAATATCACATGAATATTAATTAAATCAGATATATTTGCTACTAATTTATCTAATTTAACAACACAATCATTTTTACTAATTGCTAATATTTGTCCTAACATATCAAAATCAATACCTTTCTATTCTATAAATTATTGTATCAAAATGTTTTTAAAAAATAAAGTACTTATTTTATTTTATTATATAAAAAACATTAGTAATTAAACTAATGTCCTTTAAAATAAATATTGTTTAAATATAATCCACATCCACTAGCACATCTACCACATGAACTTCTATCTTCCATATTAAATATTGTGTCTATATCATTTATATTTTTTTTCTTATCATTTATATCAAGCAATAATCCTATTATGTTTCTAATCATATATCTTAAAAATCCACTAGATATAAATTTTAAATAAACTATATTGTTTTCTATTTTATATTCAACAGTTATATTTCTTTGATAATTTTCTTTGTTTTTATCTGAAGTAAAACTCTTAAAATTATGATTACCACTTATTTTTGAAGTAAACTCTTTTAATAATTCTTCATTTATATTTTTATTATACTGCAATACATAATCTTTTTCTATAGGATTATATTCTCCAATATTGACTTTATAAATATATTCTTTTTTTAATACACTATATCTTGCATGAAAATCATCACTTACTTTTTTTATACTTCCTATATATATGCTTTTATTTATTAATGAATTCATACTATGACATAACTTATTTACATTTATATCATCATAATAATCAAAATGACAATACTGGTTTAAAGCATGAACACCCCTATCCGTTCTTGATGATGATTTAGTGTTTATATTAGTATTTAATATTTTAGATAATACTCTTTCTATTTCTGATTCAACAGTTATTTTATCATCTTGAATTTGATATCCATAAAACTTACTTCCATCATAGCTCATATTAATTAAATATCTCATATTACACCTTTATCCTTTAAATATAGAAGTATCATTATAATATGAAATAATAAGAAAAAAATATCATAAAAACCCACTTTGTTTGTTCTATAATTAGTTCTATATTTTTTTAGATTAAACAATCTAAGTTTATAAGCATTTTTTATTTGTTTATTTTTTAATTTTAAAAGTCTTCTTTTCTTAAAATAAATACTTATTGATATCCATATCTTTCCTAATATATTATTGTAATAATAATCCATTCCTCTTGAAGAAATAGTTTTTAATAATTTATTTTCTACTGATAAATTAAGAGGCAAATATCTTAACATTGAATTTAATTTAAATGCAATATTAGATATAGGAAGTCCTAGTATATTAATTGATGATAATATTTTTTCTATTCCATATGCACTTTCACTAGGACTAGTAGTATAAGCTATTATATGTAAATATTCTATTATATTTGTAATTTTAATTAAATACATAATGCACTCTTGTAGTGTAGTATTAAAATATGCGCATACAAATACTATAAATAAATATAAGTATCTAAGCATCCATAAAGTATCTGTGTAATATTTAAATGGAACATAGCTTAATAACATTAATATCATTACTAATATCAATATAAAACTATTAATATAAATAGAATCACTTAAAATACTAACAATTATAATAATTATGAAATTAATAAATTTAATAATTGGATTTAATTTATGCACTAGTGAGTTTACTGGGTAATATGATCCAAATGAATTTCTAGAATACATCTCTATATACCCCCTTAATTAAATCAAGAATATTTGTATATTGATATATATCATGTCCTTTATTATTACACTCATTTATAAATTTAACTATTTTAGGAATCTCCAAATTACAAGATGTTAATAATTTTTCATCTTGAAGTATTGTTTTATCAGAAGAAGAAATTATTTTAGTTAAATACATGATAAACACTCTATCACTTATTTGATATGCGAAATTGGTATCTTTAGTTAAAAATATAATAGTTTTTTTATATTTATTTTTAAGTAATCTTATAATTCTTTCTAAATCTTTTTTATCTTTATTGTTTATTCCACAAGTATATTCATCTAATATAATAATATCTGGATTAGATATTAAAGTACATGCAAGAGCTAGTTTTTTAGCATCGCTTATAGTTAATATTTGTGGATCTAAATTTAAATATTCTTTATTAAATTCAACTAATTCTAGTACATTATCTACTTTTAAAATATTTTTTTTATTTCTACATCTTTTTAGTGAAAATTTAAGTTCATAATCTATTGTTTTATTCATAAACATATCATATGGATTTTTAAATACATATCCAACATTTAATCTAAAATTATTAATATTTCTTTGATTACTTCCATCATTTATGTATTTTCCAATTTGAACAAAACCTCTTGTAGGTTCTATTAAAAATTGCATTAAATCACCAATTGCTGTTTTTCCACTATTAGAAGCACCAACAAATGAATAAACACCTTCTTCTTTTATTTCAAAAGATATATTATCTAAAATAGTTTTTTCAAGAGGTGTATTGCTATCCATAACAAAACTAACATTATTAAATTTTATTTCCATATTCCACCTACTAACTTATCAGGTTCTAGAAAATATTTATCGATAATTTCATAATCCATTAAATATTTGCTAAGTTCAATCATAAAAGGAAGGCCTACGCCAATTCTCTTAAGCAATTTTTCTTCATTTAATACTTTCATAGTTTTATCTTCACATAATATTTTTTTATCATTAATAACTATTATTTTATTTCCATATATTGTTTCTTCTACATCACTCGTTAAATTAATAACTATTCCACCATTTTTAGTAAATTCATTTAATATATTAAATAATAATAATTTATCATTATAGTCTAGCTCACACATAACATTATCTAATATTAATATTTTAGGTTTTACTATTAATGCTGATAATATTTTTACTTTAACTTTATCACTAATACCAAGACTATTTGGATCTCTTTCTAAAATGTCTTCTATTTTAAATAATCTACTTTCACTAACAATTAAATTAATAATATCATCTCTACTCATAGCAAGACTTTCTAAACCAAATGCAATTTCATCAATAACAGTCTCTGCTACAAAAATATTTAAATATCTATAAATGACCATGCTCATTTTTTTATATACATCATATTTGGTTATACTATTAAGTTCTAAATCTCCCACAAAAATATTACATTTTTTATGACCATTTAAAAGAGTGAAAATAATTAATTCATTATTATTTCCAATTATTGTAGTAAAATCTTTTTCACTTAAATTGAATTCAAAATCAGTTGAAAATCTATATTTAAAATAATCTTTCATAAATACTCCTAATAAAATTATACATTTATTAACATAAAAAAACAATCTTTAAGATTATTTAAAACAAAAACTTTTCATTTCTGAAAAGTTTATTTTACTACTCCACTAGTAATCATTTTAGCACTTACTTTGCCATCAATATTATAAAGACCAACAACTCGCCAATTTGCTTCATTAGAGCCATATTTTAACCAGTTATTTACTTCACCAGATGGCTTATTACTAACAATTATACAATAGTCCACACTCTCATTTGTATTACTCTTTACTAATTTAACATTACCATTATTTTCTATAATGCATTCACACGTATCTTTTTCACCAGTTCCAAATTTTCCATCGAATGATTTTCCAAATCCAGCGCATACTTTTTTTACTAATTCTTCACTTGAAGAAATAGATGATTCATCGAGCGTACCATTAAATTCACCGACTATACCAACAGATTTTTTAGTAACAGTTACTGTTTCTTCATTTAGTAAATTATTATTTTCAGGGTTAACTATACAACCATCTGGATATTTACTCTTATCACAATCTACTCCTTCATCAGGATTTAAATAACCTGCCTCAATAAGAGTATACACAGGAATTTCTACAACATCAGAACCATTAAATATTTCGGGATTATTACTTGCATATAACTCAGCTGAAGATATAATGTACTCTACTTTTTGCGCATATAATCTCTTATCGACATTTCTATTAATATTAATAATATTTGGAACTACAAGTAAACTTAAAATACTTATAATTGCGATTACTACTAACAATTCAATCAATGTAAATCCTTTTTTATTCATATCTTCAACCTCTATTCTATATTAATTATATAAAATTAGTATTTTTTTTTCAAGATATTTTTTATATAACTTTTTCAATTATTTCATAAACTCTATCTTTACCAAATTTTGTTACGCTAGAAAAATTAACTATTTCATCCCCTAAAGCAGGAGAAATTATTTTTTTAATTAAATCATCTTGTTTAGCACGAAGTGATCTATTTACTTTATCATATTTAGTACAAATTATTGTAACTGGTAAATTATAATATTTTAAAAATTTATACATCATAATATCATCTTCAGTTGGCTTATGTCTATAATCTATAAGCAAAAATATATGTTTTAAATACTGTCTTTGTTTTAAATACTCTTCAATCATAACACCAAATTTTTTAATTTGTGCTTTACTTACAGCGGCATAGCCATACCCTGGAACATCTACAATATAAAAAGTATCATTAATTAAATAAAAGTTTAATGTTTGTGTTTTTCCTGGTTTAGCACTTGTTTTAGCAAAATTTTTTCTGTTTATAATTGTATTTATAAAACTACTTTTACCAACATTACTCCTACCAAGAATTAATATTTCACTTTTTTTATCATTTGGATATTGAGACAATCTAACAGCAGTAATAGGATCATTAACACTAATTACTTCCACTAATATCACTCACTTTCTTTTTTAAATTCCATACAAGCACTAGATAATTCTTTTAATAAATTATCTATATCTTCTCTTGATGATGTTCTAACACCACTTGCAAACTTATGACCACCACCATTGTGTCTAGCAGCTATTTCATTTATAATAGGACCTCTACTTCTTATATTTACTCTATATAAATTATTTTTTTCATCTCTTGTAATAAATGCCCACACTAATATCTCTTTTATGTTATTAAAATCATTTATCATATTAGATGGTGCACTATTATCAACACCTAAAGTATTTAATATATCATCATCAAGCTCAATATATGCAAAACCATATTTATCTACTTTTAATGTTGTTGCTATGTGACCCATAAGTCTTACTTCGCTCAAAGGCTTACAATATACATCTTTATATATTTTTTCTATATTTAATTTGTATTTTTTAATTAAATTACTAACTAATATAAATGTTTCGCTAGTTGTATTAAATAAAAATCTATTGGTATCGCTAACTATTCCCGCAAATAATATACTAGCTATTTCATTATTATTTTTTAGTTTTGTATTTTCTATTAATTTAAGAACTAATTCTGATGCAGAACTTGCATTTTCACAAATATATTCACATATTCCAAAAGTATCTACCTTAGGATGATGATCTATTTTAATAACATTTTTAAATTGTTCAAAATTTTCAATATCAACTCTTTTTTTATCAGGAGTATCTACTACTATTAAAAGGGAATTTTCATAATCAATATTTGTTATCTTATCAAGTTTACCCATGAATTTAAATCTTGAAACACCACTACCAAGCGCATAAACTTCTTTTTCTGGAAATGTACATTTAATAGATTCTTTAAGACCTATTTGACTTCCATAAGCATCAGGATCAGCTCCTATGTGTCTAGCTATATATATTTTTTTATATTTTTTAATTTCATTATATATAGTTTTATAAATATTATTCATTTTTAAAAACTCTTTCTATTTTTGTATCAATTGATATGTATCTCTTGCTATCATTAATTCTTCATCAGTAGGCATAACTACAACTTTAATAGAAGAATCTTCTGTACTTATAATACCAGTAATTCCTCTTGTACTATTTTTCTCTTCATCCAATTTAACACTTAAATATGCAAATTTATCAATAACCATTTTACGTACAAGATCACTATTTTCTCCAACTCCTGCAGTAAATACGATATATTCAGCGCCTTGTAATTCAGTATTATAAATAGAAATATAGTCTGCGATTCTATCTGAATAAATATCCATAGCCATTTTACATCTAGGGTCATTACTTAAATATCCTTCTTCGATATCTCTTAAATCACTAGATATACCCGATAATGCTAACATACCACTTTTTTTATTTAAATCATTCATAATTTCATCAAAAGTTTCTTTAGTTTCTGACATAACATATGGAATAAGACCAGTATCAATATCTCCACTTCTACTTCCCATAACAACACCTGCAAGTGGAGTAAATCCCATAGAAGTATCAACACATTTACCATCTTTAATAGCACAAAGTGAAGCACCATTACCAATATGACAACTAATTATCTTAGCATCTTTACCTAACATTTCATGCATTTGAGCACTAATATATCTATGAGATGTTCCATGAAAACCATACTTTCTTACTCCATGATTTGTATACCAATCATATGGAACAGCATATAAATATTGTTCTTTTGCCATTGTTTGATGAAATGCAGTATCAAAAACAGCAACCATAGGAGTGTTTTTTAATACTTTTTTAAAACTTTCTACTCCTATTAAATTAGCTGGATTATGAAGTGGTGCCAATGGTATTAACTTATTAACAGTTGCAATAACATCATCATTAATTAATACACTTTCAGTATATTTATCTCCACCATGAACTAATCTATGACCAACACCATCAATTTCATCATAAGAATTAATTACTTTATAATTAATTAATTCATCTAATAAGATTTTAACTGCTGCTGTATGATCTTTAATTTTAGCTTCTTTCTTATCTTTTGAACCATTATATTTAATAGAATAAAAGCTATCTTCTAATCCTATCTTTTCAAAAGTACCACTAATAATAACCTTTTCTTCTGGCATCTCAAACATAGTAAATTTTAATGATGAACTACCAGCATTAACACTTAATATTTTCATTATTTTTCCTTCTTTCTATTTCGCAATTATTATATCAAAAAAATAAATAAATGTTAACAAAAAATAAAAGACACATTCAAAATGTGTCATTTCTTATCACTAAATTTTTCTATTCTACCAAATTCTTTATCATTGATATTTTTATATTCTGTATTTCTAGTATTAATAAACTTCATTTTATATAATAATTTATTCTTTTTACTAAATTTATTATTCATAAGCATACTTCATCACCACTAAATAGTATGCTATATAAAATTAATTTTATACTATATTATTCAATTTATTATTGATAACTTTCAAATATTTATTAACATCTTTATTTTTATAATTTGATTTACTATTAATAATGCAATACTTATTATATAAATATTTTAAATATTCTCTATATATTATATTGTCTTGATGATTTAATCCAATTAATAATTCTTCTTCACTATATTGCATATTTCCTTCTTTAAATATAATTAAATTATAATATTTATTATTCTCTTTAATTATTAGTTCTTTATCAACAATATAATTTAAATCTAACATATTTTTTCTTAAATAATAATGTTTATTATTAGATATAGTAATTATTTTTTTAAATCTTAATTTAGTATTCTTTAATATTTCTACTATTGTATAACTGCCCATACCAGATAATACTAATGTATCAGCTTCATTGTTTTTAATATTTTCTAAACCATTTGATATCCTTAAATCTATATATTTATTGTCTTTTATATCCTCTTTAGCTTTTTTAATAACATTTTCACTTATATCTGCAGCGATTGAATATTGTTTTCGTTTTGAAAGCATTATACTTAATTTTGCTTGATCGCACCCTACATCCACTACTTTATCATTTAAAGATATAAAAGAATATATTGAAGATATTCTATTCAATTAAGAAATCTTTTAATTTTTTAGCTCTAGATGGGTGTCTTAATTTTCTTAGAGCTTTTGCTTCAATTTGCCTTATTCTCTCACGAGTAACTTTAAATTGTTTTCCAACTTCTTCTAATGTATGACTAGAACCGTCGAATAAACCAAATCTAAGTTCTAATACCTCTTTTTCACGAACTGTTAATGTATCTAAAACTTCTCTTAATTCATCTTTTAATATTTCATAAGTTGCGAAATCTTCTGGAGACATTGTTCTCTCATCAGCAAGAAAATCTCCTAAATGTGAATCATCTTCTTCTCCAACTGGAGTTTCTAATGATACAGGATCTTGACTTATTTTTCTTATTTCAGCTATTTTTTCTACACTTAATCCCATTTTCTTAGACAATTCTTGATCTGTTGGTTCTCTATTTAACTCAAGAGTCATTTGTCTTTCTATCCTTGCCATTTTATTAATAGTTTCAACCATATGAACAGGAACCCTTATTGTTCTTGCTTGATCTGCTAATGCCCTTGTTATTGCTTGCCTAATCCACCAAGTAGCATAAGTCGAAAATTTATATCCTTTATCATAATCAAACTTTTCAACTGCTTTCATAAGCCCTATATTTCCTTCTTGAATTAGATCTAAAAATAATAAACCTCTACCAACATATCTCTTAGCAATAGAAACAACTAAACGTAAGTTAGATTCAGCAAGAACATTTTTAGCATGTTCATCCCCTTCTGCTACTTTTCTTGATAATTCTTGTTCCTCTTCTAATGTAAGAAGACTAATTTTACCTATTTCTTTTAAGTACATTCTTACATTATCATTAACACTCATATCTTTACTTTCATCAGGAACATCATCAATAATAATTTCATTTTTTAAATCAATACTATCAGAACTCTCATCTTCATCTTCTGCTCTTACTTCTATTTTATTCTCAGTAATTTTATTATATAATTCATCTAATGCGTTGCTATTCAAATCTAAATCTAACGTTCTTTTTGCAATTTGTTCATAAGTTAAGTAGCCTTGCTTCTTACCTAAAACAATTAACTCATCTATTCTTTCTTCTAATGTTTTATTTTCTTCTACCATTTTAACACTTCCTTATTTATATTTTCTATTTTCTCAGCTATTTCTATTTTTTTATTTATATCTAGCGTTTCTTTCATTTCCCTTTTTAATGCTTCTATTCTCTTCTTAACTGAATATTCTTTAATTGTATTAATATAAGACTCTAGCTCAGCATCAGTATAATCATCTTTATTATAATATTTATTTACTTCTTTTAATGTTTCATTAAGAATAAGATTATCACCTATATAATCAATAAAATCACTATAATCAAAATAACCATAATCATTCTTAAATTCAATTATTTTATATGCTAGTGATGACATATTATCATGAATTAAATATCCTAATGTATTTTCAAATATCACTATAACATCATCATAATGCAACATTAAATAAAGTATTCTAACCTCACTTATATCATATTTATTATATCTTTTTTTTATTTGTTGTTCCCTAGGTTTTATAACGCTTAATTTATTATTTAATTTTCCTTTAATAACAGATTCATTAATTCCAAATTCATTAGCCATCTCTTTGATCTTTAATTCCTTTAATATATCATCATCTAACTCATTTAATGAATTAATTGCTTCATTTATATATTTACTAATATCAACAGAATCACTCATATTTTTATTAGTTTTTAAATAATTAAGTTTAAAATCAATAAACGAAATTTTATTATTATAAGAAATATCAAATGCTTCTTTTCCTTTATTTATAATAAATTCATCACTATCTTTATAATCATCAAACACTATTACTGATAAATCAACATTATTTTTTAATAAATCATCTCCTATTGAAATAGTTGCCATTTTACCTGCATTATCTTGATCCAAATTAAGGATTATTTTACATTTATATTTTAATATCTTTTCTTTATTTTCTTTAGTTAATGCTGTTCCCATTAATGCAACTACATTTTTATATCCAATAGATGATAATCTAATCGCATCCATAAATCCTTCTGTAATAATTATTTCTTTTTTCTTTTTAATGTATGGTATTGCATTATTTAAATTAAATAATATCTTTCCTTTATTAAATATTACAGTATCTTTAGAATTAACATATTTTGCAAAAGTATCATCAACTAAATCTTCACTTAAATATTTTCTTCCTGAAAATGCAACTACATTATTATTTTCATCCATAATTGGAAAAATTATTCTATTTTGAAATGTATCATATTCAGATCCATTAATTTCTTTTACAAGATCTGTATCAATTACATCTCTAATTGGATATTTTTTTGTCAATATACTTGATAATTTATTTCCAGTAGAAAGTCCAATATTAAATTCATTTATTAAATTTTTATCTATTTTTCTATTATTCAAATATTTTATAGCATCTTTTCCTTGAGTAGACATCAAATTATTTTTAAAATATTTTAATGCAACAGAAGTTATTTCATAATATTTATCATACTTATTTGATTTTTTTTGATCTTGAATATTTAAATTTATTCCTACTCTATCTGCTAATAACTTAAGTGCCTCAATAAATGATATTGAATTAAACTTTTGAACAAAAGTAATTACATTCCCACTCTCTCCGCAACTAAAACATTTATATATTTGTTTTTCGCTACTAACACTAAAAGATGGTGAATGATCATTATGAAAAGGGCATATTGCTTTATTTTTATCATCAAGATTAATATAACTTCCTATTATATCAACTATATCATTTTTAGATTTTATCTCATTAATTAATTCTTGTGATATAAAAGCCATTTTTTTGCCCTCCAATAAATATATACGCTATAATTTTTTAAAACACTACTTTTAATTTAATTTTCTTGAATATTTTCCTTTTAATCCTAATTTTATTATTTCATTTATATGATCATATAATTTATCAAATCTATAATCATAATCTTTACCAGAATTATAAATAGTATATTTAAATCCATATTCATTAAAGAAAGGTGATAATATTCTATCTTGCCATCTGTCGCCTCTATAGGCTATTATTTTTTGACCAAAGACAGAAACTTGCATCCACCCCAATCTTTCAACAGCAAAACTTTCACTATAATCTCCACTAACACCTAATTCTCTCATGTACTCATCATATAGTGATATTATTTTTTGATACATATCAAAATCATATTCCTTTAAACCTTCAATAAATATTTTTACCAATGAGCTATGATCTTGTCTTTTTGGATCATCACTAATTTCAGATGTTTCATTAAATTGACTTAATAATAATCCATTAGGCAAAACCCATCCTCTAAAATTATTATTTGAACCTCTTTGAGTAATATCAGCTAAAAATTTTGTAATTATTCTATCAGTTTCTCTTCTTTTTTCTTCCTCTAATTTTCTTAAATCATCAATACTATCATTAGATTTTATTTTTAAATCATTATTTTTTGATAGTTTATCAATAGATTGTGATGGGCTGTTTAAAATTAAATTAATAATTAATATAACATAATTTATATCAACATTAATTCCTGCAGCAATAGCTCTATTTAATATATAAGTTAAACAAGTAATTTGATTTTTATTTAAACGAGATAATAATTTTTTCAATTGTTCATCATAATAAATTCTTCCATATGACTTTATGTCCGGTGAATAATTTATCTCTTTATTAGTTTTGTAATTATCATTTTTATAAATTTTATAATCAATATTATAATAATATTTATTATAATCTCTCATTTTTTAACCCCCCTTTTTTTAATTTACAATATTATACCATAAAAAATTAATTTTTTCAAGTTTTTATTTATAAATAAACTATATAAAAAAGAAAGATATAACTATCTTTCTTATCTATTTAATTTTCTAAATTTTTTAAAAATTATATCATCTTCCAAATTTGTATCATCTAGCTCTTCTAATAAAGATTTTTGTTTTCTTGATAAGTCAGTTGGAATAATTAATTTAATAACGCAATAAAAATCGCCCTTTTTCCATGAATCTGGATTATTAATTCCTTTTCCCTTAATTCTTAAAGTATCACCAGGTTGAGTTCCTTCTTTGATTTTAAGTTCTACCTCACCATCCATTGTCATTATTGTTTTCTTGCATCCTAAACATAAATCAGTAATTGTAACAGGTAAATCAATATAAATATCATCACCATCTCTTTTATATAATTCATGAGATGCTATTTTAAATTGAAGATATAAGTCTCCATTAGGACCTCCGTTTATGCCAGCTTCTCCTTTTCCACTAATTCTTAGTTGCTCTCCATTATTTATACCAGCAGGAATATCAATAGTAAGTACTTTTCTTATTTTTACTTTACCTGTTGATTTACACGTACTACATTTATTTTTAAATATTTTTCCTTTTCCACCACATACACTACATGTGGTTTTAGTTTGAATAGCACCAATAAACGTATTTACCTGCTTTATAACATATCCTCTACCATTACACTCATCACAAGTAGTTTCACCATAGCCACCTTTACCATTACAGTCATCACATGGTTCATAATATTCTATTTCAATATCTTTTTTGCACCCATAAACGGCTTCCATGAAATCTATTTTCATGCTATATAAAGTATCTGCACCTTTTTTAGCTCTTGATTTAGCATTACTACTGCCACCAAATGAAGAAAATCCTCCAAACCCACTACCAAATAAATCATCAAATATATCACCAAAGTCGAAATTACCAAATGGATTTCCTTGATAAGCCCCACCTGGATTTGAATAATTATTTTCAAAAGCAGCATGACCAAATTGATCATATTTAGCACGATTATCCTTATCAGATAAGCAAGCATATGCTTCTTGTGCTTCTTTAAATTTTTCTGATGCATCTGGACTTTTATTTATGTCAGGATGGAATTCTTTTGCTTTTTTTCTAAACGCACTTTTAATCTCAGCATCTGTTGCATCTTTAGAGACTCCTAATATTTCATAATAATCTCTCTTAGCCATAATTACTCACCACTTTCTAAAGTATTAAGCATTGAAACTTTTTCTTTAAATAATTCAAATGCTCTATTTATTGTTTTTTCATCAGTAAGATCTATATCTAAATCTTTAAGTAAATCTAAAGGATATTTTATATTTCCACTACTTAAAAAATTAATATATTTATCTTTAAATGTGTTATCATTTAATAATTTATCTACTATTATTAATGCACTAATAAATCCAGTAGCATATTTATATACATAATATGAATTATAAAAATGTGGAATTCTAGCCCATTCATACATAATGTCTTTATCAATTATAACAGCTGGATTAAATTGATTTTTAACCAAATTTAGATAAGTATTACACAAATAATCTTTAGTAAGAGCATTACCTTCTTCATAATATTCATGAACTATATCTTCGAATTCAGCAAACATAACTTGTCTATATACAGTTGCCTTAAATTTATCTAAAAATTCTACAATATAATATATCTTTTCGTCTTTATCATTTGTATTATTTAACAAATATTCAGACAATAATATTTCATTTACAGTAGATGCTATTTCTGCTAAGAATATTGGATATGATGCATAAATAAAATCTTGATTTAAATCACTAAAATATGTATGCATAGCATGCCCCATTTCATGAGCAAGTGTACTTACACTATCCATATTATTTTCATAATTTAAAGATACATATGGGAGTATTTTATAACTTCCCCACTGATAAGCTCCACTTCTTTTTTTATCTTTGGGATATACATCTACACACCTATTATTTAATAAATAATTAAATTTATTTAAGTAATCTTCTCCAAGTGGTTTTAATGCTTTATTTATTATTTCAATTGCTTTTTCATATTTTATTTTTTTATCTGGACACTTACTAATATTCAAATAAGTATCATACATGTGTAATTTTTTGCCAACTACTTTAGACTTAATATTATAATATTCTTTCAAATATTTAGTATTATCATTAGTTATCTTAATTAATGTTTTATATAATTTTGAATCTATATTATCTCTAAACAAACTTCCTTCTAATGAAGAATTATATTTTTTAGTTTTACAATAAAACACATCATTTTTAATATTGCCAATATATAAAGCACTAATAGTGTTTATATGATTTTTATAAAACTTATAAACTTTTTTAAATGCAGATTTTCTAATAGATTCATTTTTAGAACTTAGAAAAACATTATAATTTGAAGATGTTAATTTAACTAATTTACCATCTTCATTTTTTATTTTCCCAAAATCAACATCAACATTAGTTAAATTAGAAAAAGCATTTTCTGAAGTATCAAATAAATCACTAACACTATTTAGTAATTTTTCTTCTTTTTCACTTAAAACATGTGGTTTATATCTAAATATCTTAGTTAAATATAATCTATATTTTTCTAGTTTTTTATTTTTTGAAATATACTCTTCAATTAATGAAAAATCATGACTTAATAATTCTGGTTCTATAAAACTTTCAACTTTATTTATTTCAACATTCAAAGTACTACTTTTTTCTTTATATTGTTGAAATTTTATATCTGACATATTATCATAAAAGCCTAAATATGAATATACATACACTTTAGATAATATCATTTCAATATTAATAGTTAATTCAAGTAAATTATATAATGTATTTTCATTTTCAAGTATTCTTCCTTTATATGAAGATACTTCTTTTAACATTTTATTTATTTCATTAATTGCATTATTATATTCTTCATCATTTTTAAACATTCTAGTTAAATCCCAATTATAATTCATATTGCTCCTTTACATTATAGTTTTATTAAATAAGGGCTCATATTAGAGCCCCAATATTTAATAATTATTTTTCTTCAAATTCTGCGTCTTTAGCTTTTGATTTTTTAGATTTTCCACCATTTGAATCTTCGCTATCATCAGTAGATTCATTATCTGAATTCTCTGCTTCTGCTTGAGATTGAGCAGCTTGTTCTTGATAAATTCTAGAAGATAATTCCATAATTTTATTGCTTAATTCTTCACTTGATTTTTTGATATCATCAGTATCATCTTTTTCAAGCGCATCTTTAGTTTTTTTAACTAATTCTTCAATTTCTTCTTTTTCTTTATCTTTAACTTTATCACCAAAGTCTTTTAATGTTTTTTCAGTTGCAAATATCATTTGTTCAGCATCATTTCTTATTTCTGCCTCTTCTTTACGTTTAGCATCTGCTTCTTTATTTGCTTCTGCTTCTTTTACCATTCTATCTATTTCATCATCACTTAAATTAGATGATGCAGTTATTGTGATTGCTTGTTCTTTATTAGTTCCTAAATCTTTAGCCTTAACATTAACAATACCATTAGCATCTATATCAAATGATACTTCAATTTGTGGTACTCCTCTTGGTGCTGGTGGTATGTTAGTTAATTGGAAATGTCCAAGAGTTTTATTATCTGCTGCCATTGGTCTTTCACCTTGTAAAATATGAATATCTACAGCAGGTTGATTATCAGCAGCAGTACTAAATACTTGACTCTTAGTTGTTGGTATTGTTGTATTTCTTGGAATTAATACAGTCATAACATTACCTAATGTCTCAATACCTAATGATAATGGTGTTACATCTAGTAATACTAAATCATTAACCTCACCAGTTAAAACTCCACCTTGGATACTTGCTCCCATAGCAACAACTTCATCAGGGTTAACTTCTTTACTAGGCTCTTTACCTAATTCTTCTTTAACTAATTCTTGAACACAAGGAATTCTTGTAGAACCACCAACTAATAATACCTTATCGATATCAGTTTTCTTTAATTTAGCTTCTTTTAATGCATCTCTTACTGGCTTTCTTGTTGATTCAACCAAATCACTAATTAATTCCTCAAATTTTGCACGAGTTAATGTCATATCAACATGAAGTGGACCATTTTCTCCTTGAGTGATGAATGGTAAACTAATTTGAGTAGATTTAACTCCACTTAAATCTTTTTTAGCTTTTTCAGCACCTTCTTTAAGTCTTTGCATAGCCAATTTATCTTTAGATAAATCAATACCATTTTCTTTCTTAAATTCTTTTATGATATAATTAATTATTTCATTATCAAAGTCATCTCCACCCAAGTGATTATTACCACTAGTAGCTTTAACTTCAAATACACCATCACCAAGTTCTAAAATAGATACATCAAATGTTCCACCACCTAAATCATATACTAAAATTGTATGTGCATTTTCTTGTTTATCAAGTCCATAAGCAAGTGCAGCAGCAGTTGGTTCATTTATAATTCTTTCTACTTCTAATCCTGCTATTTTACCAGCATTCTTAGTAGCTTGTCTTTGTGCGTCATTGAAATAAGCTGGAACTGTAATAACAGCTTTTGTTACTTCACCACCTAAATAAGCTTCAGCAGTTTCTTTTAAATTCATTAAAATTTTAGCACTTATTTCCTCTGGTGTGTATTTTTTACCTTCTAATTCAACTTTTTCATTAGTTCCCATTAATCTTTTAATTGAACTAATAACATTAGTAGATGTTTGAGCCTCTCTCTTAGCTACATCTCCTACTCTAACTTCTCCATTTTTAATACTTACAACTGAAGGAGTTGTTCTATTACCCTCAGCATTTGGAATAACTTTAGGTTCACCACCTTCTAATACAGCAACACAACTATTAGTTGTACCTAAATCTATTCCTATAATTTTATTTACTTTTGACATAATTATTTCATCTCCTTATATTATTTATTAACTTTTACTGTTGCATGTCTAATAACTTTATCTTTATATTTATATCCTTTAGCAAGAACTTCTAAAATCACATTTTCAGGTTTATTTTCGTCATGTTCAACCAATACAGCATCTTCTAGTGTAGGATCAAATTCAAGTCCTAGACATTCAATTTCTTTTACTTGGAATTTATCAAATAATGTTGTTAAGTTTCCAAGTATTAATTTTACTCCACTTAAGAATTTGCTTACTTCATCACTTAAATCATTATCATCTAACATAACAGCTCTTTCAAGATTATCCTTAACTGGTAATAACTCTTTAATGAAGTCTTCTCCTTCATATTGAAGCATTCTGCTTACTTCATTTTGAGTTCTAGTTTTAAAATTTAAATATTCTGCTTGTAAACGCATATATTTTTCTTCTAATTCTTTATTTCTTGAATCTAGTATTTTAATAAGAGTTTCATTATCAATATTTCCACATCCACTACATTCATTACAAGAACCATTGCATGTACTTTCACTTGTATTCGTATTTTCAGTAGTTTTAGTTTCTTCATTGACTTTTTGCTCGTTATTAATAGTGTTAGATTCATTTTTATCTTTTATTTCATTCTCATTAACTTGCTTTTTCAACTGAATTTTCCTTTCTTTTCGCTTCAATATTTTCTTTTAAATATTCAAGCATATTTACAACGCGTTCGTATTCCATTCTCTTAGGACCAATAATAGCAATTGTTCCCTCTTTTCCATCTGCTTTATATTTT
This sequence comes from uncultured Bacilli bacterium, assembly GCA_944358375.1. The sequence goes on along the minus strand of CALVQT010000001.1, from coordinate 228,753 downwards.
GTCTTTACTACTGTAACATTATTATCTATTTCACTTTGACTACCAATATATATCTTAACCTCATCGTTGGCCTCTTCAATTTTACTCACCATATCTTTGCTTTCAAATTTACTTATAATATTTTTAATATCATCGACTGTATTGAATTCCGGTTGTTTTAATATATTAGTTTTACCAGTAAATTTAACATCCCTTTCATTAGTAAAGTTAGATAAAGCATTGTAAAAAGCATTATAAACTACTTCATAGTTTTGAATATAGTTTCTAATAACTGGTTTTACTTCAAATTCTAACTTACTTGGAACATCATCTATTGGCGTCCCTATAAGTATTTTATTTAATAACTCAGTAGTTTTTGCTATTTCATTAGATGGAATATTTTCTTTTAAGTTAACATTCTTATTTTCGATATGACCTGTGTTTGTAATTAATATTGCTATTAATTGTCTATCATTTAGTGGAACTACTTCAACTTTTTGAAGTAAATTATCACTTGATTCTTTACCTAAAATAACTGATGTATAATTTGTGATATCACTTATTATCTCTAAGCTTTTAGTAATAGCATCATTTAATTCTAATTCTTTATTACTAAATATAGTTTGGAGTCTAAGCATATCCTCTCCACTAATTTTTTTAGGCTCCATTAAGTTGTCAACATAATATCTATATCCATCCTCAGATGGCACTCTACCTGAAGATATATGGGTCTTTTCTAAATATCCAAGTTCTTCTAAAAATGCCATATCATTTCTAATTGTCGCGCTTGAACATTTAAATTTTTTACATAAAGCTTTACTGCCAACTGGTCTAGCTGTTTTAACATATTCTTCAACAATAGTTTTTAGTAATTCTTTTTGTCTTGTTATAATCATCATATACCTCCTTTAGCACTCTTTTTCTTTCAGTGCTAAATATATTATAATATTATATGTTAGCAATGTCAATATATGAGTGCTAATTTTTTTTTATTTTTTTTAACAATAAAAAACTAGTTATATTTAATTAAAATATAACTAGTATAAATATATTATTTTAACCAATTCTAAATGCTGGTATCACAACATTACCATAACTAGCATTATTATTACGTAAATCACCAATGGTATATACAATATGAAAATATTGATAATAATCATTAGTACCAGAACGCAACCACCAGCCTACAGCACTTTTGCTAGAATTATATTTTATTGCACCACCATAATTAGTACTACTTACACCAATACTACTATAATAATCTAGCTGTCTTGTTGATGAAGCAGCAGAATCAGTATTTATAAAACTACCACTTCCCCATACTTCTTTTGCGGATAATAAGTATAATTTGTCAGTAGTAACAAAATTACTGTAATCTCTATCACCATGACCCGATACTACATATGTTTCACCTATAACGTTTTGCAAATCATTTGGAAGTGCATTATATACAGTTGTATTCACAAACGTACGCATTTCGCTATCTCTCCAACCACCTATGTTTGAATTGGATGAATTCATTTTATAATTAGTTACTAATTCTTCAAACTCAACCACAAATCCACATGCTGTTTGACTGAACCCTGTACTCTTGCATGCAGTAGGCGTTGAAATATTTGCTATTCTTACAGTAAAAGTACCATAACCATCTAATTCAACTTCTTTTGTATCCCCTACTTTATATACACTTGAATTCCCAGTCCTTACAGCATTTGATATTGTTTCCCATGAATCATCCTCAAATGATACCGGATCTGGAACATCAGGTATTATCTCACATTTATAACCGTCTGGACAATGATTTTCGGTTAAATCATATAATTCATCTATCGCACTTTGTACATCTGTACTATTAGCTCCATTATTTGTATTATCATATTCTACTTCCAAAGCATTAAATAACATTTCAGCATAGACTAATTCTGAGAAAAATATTCCACCAAAAATAAAAATAACAATATATTTTATAATATTTTTTAATTTATTTCTCATATATTTCTTCATTCTCAAACTATTGTATCTTATACAAATTATACTATTCAAGCAATACTCAATCAAGTTTTGAAAAAAGTTGCTGATAATTGATTCTTATGTATTTTTATAAATATAATCACATAAAAACTAGTCATATTTTATTAAATATAACTAGTATAAATATCAAAATGTAATGCATAAATCATCCAATTGATGAGCAAGTGTTTTATTATATTTTTTGTATTAAAAACAAATAATTCTTTAGATTTCCTATTGATACAACATATATTTTATTTTTACGTACATATGATAATTCCCACCACTTAAAACAAGTAAAAATGATGGCTCTCCACTCTTTTCAACATCAACCTTTTCTTTAAACTTCTTTAAATTATTTGCTGATTCTTCTATTTGCTTTGCACCTAATTTTACCTCAATAGCCCCCCCATTTACCATTTTCACATCGTAATATAAAATCAACTTCATAATCTTTATTATCTCTATAATAAAATAATTCAGCTCCTAAAGAATCAGCATATATTTTTAAATCTCTATAACACATATTCTCAAATATAAATCCAATAAAATTTAAATCATTTATTAAATAATCCTAAAGATGCAATTACTATAGAAGGATCTACTAATTCTATTTTTGGATTAGTTCTTAATTGTATAGATGATCTTAAATTTAAATTTGTAGCAAGTACATATTCTAATACAAATAGTTTTTCTAATATAGTTAAATAATCATCTACTGTTGGTCTGATATTTCTTCTTTAAAAATAATTGACATATTATTTGATATTGTCTTTTTATTTGTTGATGTAGAAACATTTTTACTTATACTTTTCAATAAAGATTCCATCTTTATTTTATCTCTTTCTACTCCATCTATAGTTCTAACTTCTTCATTAACTAAAATTTGAGCATATTCTTTAGCAACTTTAAATCTATTTTCTCAACTAATGTTTAATGATTCAGTTCAACCGCATCTTATCATAGCATTTTTAATATCTTCTAGTTCTAAATTTGATACACCTGATATTTCTTTACCATCAATAATATCTTTTAAAGAAACTAATCCATTAGAATCACCAGATTCATATAATGAAATTGTTCTCATAAGTAGTTTGAAAATTCTTCCAGTTCCTGTATGCATGATACAATCTTCGAATGGTTTTGCTGAACCTGTTAATATATATTGCCCTTTTTCACCAGTATAATCTATATTAGTTCTAATTGAATCCCATATAATAGGATACATTCGACACTCATCAAACAATCTTGGCTTTTCACCTTCTAAAAATAAAGATGGTTTAGTTTCACTAATATTATCATATTGAATTTTTTTATCAGAATCTTGCAATTCTATTACACTTTTACTAACTTGTTTAGCCATTGTTGATTTCCCACACCATTTAGGTTCTTCTATTACAACTGCACCCATATATCTAATTTATTTTTTAAAATATCATCAACAATTCTAGGTAAATATTTTTCATATAATATCATCTCCTGCTCATATTATACTATATTTTAAAAAAAGCAAATATTCATTTTACATTTTGTACTATGTTTACTTTAAAGATTTCATCAACTTTAATTAAATAGTTTCTCCCACAACTATGTATAAAATAAAAAGAAATTGATAATTCAACTATCAATTTCTTTTAAAAACTTCTTACTTTTCGTACTAATTCCAGAATATCTGTCATAATATTCATCTATTATAATATTTATTTTATTTGATACATCTTCATCTATTTCAAGATTATTTATTTTAGATATATCTACATAATTATAAAGTCTTAATAGCTTAATAACTTTTTCACTTATAATTGGTTCATTTTTTAAGCATTTAGCACATACATATCCTCCTCTTTCAAGAGACAATGTTACTACTTTACTACTTCCACAACAAACACACTCATCTAAATTTAATTTAATTCCAATATAATTTAAATATTGTAATTCCAATATATTAGTTATTATTTTAGGATTAAAATCAGCTTCTATTTTATTAATGGCACTCATCATTAAATCATATACTTCACTATCTTCACATTCTTTATATACCTTAGTTGATAAATCACATATATAAGTTAAATAACTTAGCTTAATAATATCATTTTTAATGTTATCAAAATAGTTTATTATATCGCCTTCTAATAAAATAGATAAGCCTTTATCTTTATAAGATATTTGGAATTTAGCATATGCAAATCTTTCACTTATTAATCTAAGTTTACTTTTAATATTTTTACATCCTTTAGAATAACATCCTATAATTCCATGATCTTTTGTAAATATATTAATTATTCTACTATTTTCTTTATATGGTGTTACCCCTACTACTATTGCCTCTACACTAATAATCTTCATGTTTAAATTAAAGCATAAAGATTATCTTTATGCTTATTTTCCTTTCTTATATTCTAAATAATATTCTATTTTTCCAGTTTCCTTAAATTTTTTCCATGCTTCATTTTTAGTCATATTTTCTCTCCTTACAATATTATATTGCAGGGATTTTAAAAATATTATTCATCATTTTTAATTAAATACCCTAAATCTTTAATGTATTTTTCTTTTTCTCTCCATTTTTTTATAGTTTTACAATATAATTCAAGATATACTTTTTTTCCTAATAAATTCTCCATATCCACTCTCGCTTCATGCCCTATTGTTTTTATCATTTGTCCGCCTGCTCCAACGATTATTTTTTTTAATGAATCTCTATCAACTATAATATCTATATACACCTTAACTATATCACTTTCTTCTTCATAACCAATTAATTTACATGATATTGAATGTGGTACTTCATCATTAGTATGTATAAATATTTTTTCTCTAACAAGTTCAGATAATCTAAAATCTAATTCAGTTGTAGTAGTTTCACCATCCAAAAAATATTTTACACTATCTGGTAAATAATTTTTAAGAACTTTTATTAATCTATCAGTATTATCGTTCTTTAGCGCAGACACTGGAATTATTTCTGCAAATTCATATAAATTCTTATATTCATTTATTTTTAAAAATATTTCATTATCAGTTAATTTATCTATTTTATTCAAAACTAAAAAAACTGGTTTATCTATTTCTTGAAGTTTGTCAATAATAAATTGATCACCTTTACCATACTTTTCACTAGCATCAACTACAAATAAAATTATATCTACATCATTTATCGAATAATATGCTTGATCATTTAATACTACACCAAGTTTATCTATTGGTTTATGAATTCCAGGAGTATCAACAAAAACTATTTGTGTGTCCTCTTCATTATATATCCCTTGAATTAAATTTCTTGTGGTTTGAGGTTTTGGCGAAATAATAGCTACTTTTTCTTTTATAATTGAATTCAACAGTGTACTTTTACCAGTATTAGGTCTACCAATTATACTTACAAAACCACTTTTCATACTAAATTCTCCTTAGAGAATGTAGTTGTCATCAATTTTTCAAAAGTCATGACTTCCATTTTCCCACTTTTAGTCATTATATTAAAAATAACTTCTTTATCAAAAAATTCTAAAAAAGTTTGTTTACATATATTACATGGATAGCATATATTATCACTATTTGTCATTAAATATAATACTTTAAAATCTTTTTCACCATGACTTATAGCATTATTTATTGCATTTCTCTCAGCGCATATACTTCCACCATATGATGCATTTTCTACATTAACGCCTGAATAAAAATTGCCACTTTTCATCTCAACTATACAAGCAAAATGCATATTTGAATATGGGGCATAACTATTATTCAATAATTTTTCTAATTTTTCTTTCATACTACTCCTTTATATTAAACTGATTATTTTAGGAACAAATATTATTATTCCAACTATTATTGCTACTAATGCAAAAATAAATACCGCTGCGGCACTTGTATCTTTAGCAACTTTAGCAAGTGGATGATATTCTTGTGTTACAAGATCAACTACTGCTTCAATAGCAGTATTAATTAATTCACAAGATATTACAAGTCCTATTGTTAAAACTAAAATAGCCCATTCATATTTATTAATATGAAATAAAACTCCAAATATGCAAACCACTAGTGCAATACCTACATCGACTACTAAATTTTGCTCATTATTATATGCATATCTAAGTCCCTTAATAGGATATTTAAAACTATTTATAAATTTTTTAATCCCTTTTTGATTTTTTCTTTCATCTCTTGATATCATATTTACTTAATATCTCCTCCTCAAGAGCTCTCATGACTTCTTTATCTTCTTCATTCATATGATCATATCCTAATAAATGTAATAATCCATGAACTGCTAAATAACAAAATTCTCTTTTAATACTATGACCATAGTCTTTAGCTTGACTAACACATCTTTCATAAGATATATATATTTCCCCTAAAAATCTAAAATTACTATACTCAACATCTTTTACTTCTTCAAAAGCAAAAGATATAACATCCGTAACTGCATCTTTATTTCTATAATCTTTATTTATTTGTCGAATTCTATTATTATCAACAACTACTATATTTAATAAAGGATTTTTAATATTTAAGTAATTACATGCGAATTTAATCACTTGATCTAACTCTGTGAAGTCAATTTCTTCATCAGTTTCATTAAAAATATAATTTTTCATAGTCCCCCCTTTATATAATTTTTAACAAATAAAGTATAAATATTATTATTACTAATATACTAAGTAGATTATAAAACCATCTTTTTCTAAAAATTTTAGGTAAATGATTTTTTATTGCATTTAATCCAATAAAAATCAAAAAACCTATAATACCACCAATAGTATTTAGTATTATATCATCAACATCAAAACTTCTACCGATAAAATGTTGCGTACATTCTATAACTCCACTTGAAATCAATGATATAATCGTTATTGAAAACATGCCTTTTATTTTACAATATCTAGATACAAAATATCCAAAAGGAATAAATAATAATATATTTCCAAATACTTGTTTATAAAATTCGCTAGTTCCATACTCATATCTAAATATTTCTTTAAAAGGAGTAAAATTTGACCCACCACCAGCAATATCTTGACTAGTAACAAGTTGGAATAATGCAATTAAGTATATTATAAATAATAAATTAAATATTTCTTCATGTAAAACAAAATTTTTTCTATCGCTTTTTATTAAAATAGTAACTCTCATAATTATTAATACACAAGATACAATAACTATGGTTGGCCAAGACATATTAACTACTTGCATTACTGCTGATCTCATTTAAATCTTCCTTTTCTAATATTTTAGAAGTAACCCCAATACTTTCATAAACTTTATAAAATACTTCTATATACATTTTACTACTATTTACTTGTTTTTTCAAAACATTTTTTGAAATAATATATTCTCCATCTGATAAAGTTTTTTCCATATATTCATCACTTCTTTTTAGTCCTTCATTATATGCTTCATCATGTGTTAAATTAAACTCTTTATATTCATATTCGGTTTTAATTTCTCTATATAATTTGAATTTTAAATATGGCTTATCAATTAATACTTTTTTTTCATTCATGCTATTTTTACTTTCATATTTTCCAATTAAACTAAACTTGTGATTAAACAATTCAACATAATAATGATTTACTATTTTTCCAGTTTTAACTCTATCTATATATTTAAGAGGTATATTTATTTTAGATGTATACCATACTTCAGCATATATTTGGCCATTTGCTTTTACTTGATCAATAATACTTTCATCTTTATAAACATTACCACTAATTATTACATCACCTTTTTTAACATACTCATTTTCTTCTTTTATTTTGCTTCCACTATATACTACTATATGTTTAATAACACCTTCTTTATCAGAAATAATATCACATGGTGTATTATTAACAATATTATTTTTAATAACTTTAGGTGTTAAATTGACAATATATTTATTTCCTTTTTCATTAATTTCAATCCATTCTAGTATATCATTATTCTCCTCTAATATTTTTTTCTTAATTATATTTAATTCATTAAAATTTTTCTTTTTTTTGTAAATATCTATATCATTATTTTTGAGAATATTTAATATATTATTTTTTAATTGTATATCATCAGTTTTTATTTCAATATTAAAAATAGTATTTGTAAGTAATTTTAACAAAAATAAACTAACAATAAAAGATATTAAAATATATTTGTGTTTATTTATTGCTTTAATATAATATTTTAATCCATAATATCTTATTATTTTAGTTTCATATCTTCTATTAATTTTTTTATAATCATCATAACTAACTATTAATTTATATAAATTATTGTTTTTTATTAAATATGAATATTTTATATTATGATAAACTAAATAATTAATAAATTTATTCGAAATACTTTTAACTTCTATTAAAACTTTGTTATTCATTTAAGATATCTATTCCCTTAAATTCACCAATTATACTTAGTTCATACTCATCTAATTTATTAATTATTAAATTTTTTCCATTTATTTTAACACTATTATCATCAAAACAAATAATGATATATTTCGAATCAATATCTTTTATTTTATTATAATTTTTAATATGTATTAAATTTTTAAATATATTTATTTCATAATCTTTATTTCTCATATTAAATTGTATAAAAAAACATGAAATAAATTCATGTTTAATTAATAATATTATTTTTATCAACAATTTTTTCTATTGGACCAATACCAATTGCTTGATCATTTTCACTAAATACTGTCCCTAATTTTTGAACTATTGCATCACGAGTAAATGGTTTTGCTAAATAATCATCAAACCCCATACTAACATATTTTTCATATGCTCCAGTCATCGCATCTGCTGTTAATGCTATAACATGTGTGTTAAATCCAGGTATTGCTTTTAATATTTTAATTGTTTCTTCTCCATCCATAACTGGCATTAAATTATCAAGTAAAATTAAATCATACTTATTTCCATTATAAATTTTATTAACACATTCTTTTCCATTATAACACTCATCAATTATAAAGTTATATGTTTTTAACAATTTTTTTAATACTTTAATATTTAATTGATTATCATCAACAATTAATATTCTCTTGCCACTATATTGATTTAAATCTATTGATTTATAAGTCGATAATTGTTTAACTTTTGCAAGATCACCTAATGTACCAATTTTTTGTGGTATTACAGCATAAAAAGTTGTTCCTTGTCCATATACACTATATACACCAACTTCACCATTCATTAGTTCTACTAAATTTTTAGTAATTGCAAGCCCAAGTCCAGTTCCTTGTGCAGTACTAATTTTCTCAACTTGTAATCTTTCAAATTTACCAAATACTTTATCCAAATCTTCTTTCTTTATTCCATTGCCAGTATCACCAACTTTAATAGATAATTTATCTTCTTTATCAAGCCATAATAGATCTAATGTTATTGTTCCTTTTTCTGTATATTTGACAGCATTACTTAAGAAATTGTTAACTATTTGTTTAATTCTAAGTCTATCACCATATAAAACTCTAGGCATATTATTAGAAATATTTACAACTAATTCGATTGGTTTCTCGGCAACTTTAGTTCTCATTATTTTAACTAATGACTCTATTTCTTCAACTGGATCATAATAAGTTTCTATTATTTCTAATTTGCCACTTTCAATTTTACTAATATCTAAAATATTGCCAATTAATTCAAGTAAAGTGTTAGATGCATTAATTATATCAGCACTATCTTCTTGAATACTTGGTGTTGTGTGTTCTTTAGATGCTTCAATATCTTCACTTAATCCAATAATTGCATTTAATGGAGTTCTAAGTTCATGAGACATACTTGCTAAGAATTCACTTTTAGCTCTATTTGCTCTTTCAGCTTCATTTTTAGCTTCAGCTTCCACTCTAGCTACTTTTTCATCAGGGTTTTCTATTGTATGATACATTATAAACAATATCATAAAATGACACTCGGTCATTATAACAATCTCTGGATTTACCTTTTGAATTATTGTTAATATTGAAGAGAATAAAGCTAGTAAAAACATCGGAAGCATCTTACCATAAGCAACTGTTTTTATATTTATAAAAAATGCTATACCACTAATTATAAAATAAATATAAGAATATATATATACAACATTAGCCGATGGACCAATAGAATATCCATCTCTAATTTCAACAGGTAAAGTAAATACTAAAACTGAAAATATTAAAAATGAAATCAACACTATATATCTAAAAATTTTATGGAATTCATCGCCTTTGTTAGTAAAACATATTTTAACTATATATACCGCAACATACGATATAAAACCAAGCAAATATACAAAATATAAATCCATTAATATTTTTTTCAAAGAATAACCAGTTATATAAACATCATAGAAATTAAAAGATAATTCAAGTAATATTCCAATCATATTGATTATTAACATTTTTGAATAAATATTAGTCTCATCAGATGTTATTTTATTCCTTGAAAAAAATGATATTATAAGTATGATTGACATAATTAGGCAAAAAATTAATACGTTAGTAAAATCCATCTATAACCACCTCTATTGTATTATATTTGTATTATATCATACATAATTTTAATTGTAAATTAATGAAATAAATTATTTCAAATAAAATATAAAAAGTAACTCTAGCGTTTAGAATTACTTTTATTAATTATTTTTTCATTAATCTTAGCAAATGATTATTTCCATTATTATATTCTTCTTCAGCATCTTTTTCATAGTATTTAAAGTCTATTTTATCAGCATCTGTATGACGTATTTCATTTACAAACTCTATATCCAATGGTACTTCAAATGATGCTAAACTCTTTTTATCTCCATTAGGAAGAATATATTCTTTACTACACTCATTAATAATATATTCTTTTAAATTTTCATCTGGAGTTATTCCCTCTTTTAGAACAATATATGCTTTACCAGAAAATCTAGTTTCATCATTTGGTTTTGGTACAACAACACATGCTCTTACAACATCTATTAATGAAATAAAGTTTTGTATTTTCTCACAATAAACTTTATTTCCATCATTTAATATATAAAATCTTGATTCTCTTCCAGTTAATTTAAAATATCTATCTTCATCTAATGATCCAACTGTTCTAGTATTGTAATATCTCTTACCATTAATTGTAACCATTTCTTTTTCTGTTAAATCTTTATCTTTATAATATCCTTTAAATACATGTTTTCCAGAAATTAGTAACGTTCCTTCTTCACCGTATTTAACTTCTTCCATCGTATCACTATTTACAACCATCGGATCACTACCAACTAATATTTTGCCAACTGTTCCTTTTTTAATTGGTGTTCCAACTGAACTTGACCAAGTTGCTACTGTCTCAGCATTACCAGCTCCGTTACAATATATCATTTTATTATTGTTATGCTTTCTAAAGAATTCATTCGCTGCTTGTTCTGTTTTTTCAGTCCAAAAATCACCACCTGTTACAAATGTATGACCATTTGATAAATCAATACCATCTGGAACAGTTCGTATTAATGTATCTATTAATGCAGGACTTCCATAATAATAATTAACATCTTTTAATAAACTAGCAGCATTTTCTTTTGTTAACCCTTCTGGAGAAACTACAACTGTTCTACCACAAAGAAATGTTAATAAAACTGATGTTGCAAATCCATATGGATATTTAAATGGTACAAATGTTAAACATCTCTCATTTTTATTTTGTGGTAAGTTAATAGTTGATTTACAATACATACCATTAGCTATTACATTTTCATTAGTTAATAAAACTGTCTTAGGATTTCCACTAGAACCACTAGTATATAGTAATAATGCATCTTGATTTTTACCATATAATGTATTTATCAAACCTTTCTTATATTCAGAAATTGTTTTTAAATCATTAAATGTTATAAAATCACTGTATCCATATTTTTTATTTTCATCTTTTTCATTAAATTTTTTCTTATATAAATCTTTTTCACTTAAAGTTATAATTGTTTTAACTTTTGTATCCTTCTTAATATCTTCATTATATGCTTCATCTTTATTATAATTAATGAAAACTGGAGACTCAAATAAATTTAAATACTTTTTAATTTCATGAGGTGACTCTTTATAATTTAAAAAAGTAGTTATAGCTCCAATTTTATTAGCAGCTAAAAATGCTAGTATAGCTTGATATGAATTCTCCATACAAATTGTTACTACATCACCAGCTTTTACACCAAGTTCTTTAAATGCCCTTGCAACTATTTCACTGTTTTTGATTAATTCCTTATAATTAACACTTAACTTAATGCTATCAACAGCATCTTGTTTTCCATTAAAGAAATTTATTAATTCAACTGCATTTACTATACTCATATTAGGAATAAATGGATGCAATTGAAAATATGAATATCCTTTTTCATGAGTTTTATCAATACTAGGATAACCTGTTTTGTCTAATACTTTTTCTTTCATAACCCTCTCCTTATATGTCAAATTATATCAAAATCATTAATTTTTATCAAAAAAAATGTAAATTTTTTGTATATAAAAAGAAAAAGTTCATAAAGTTAAATATTATGAACTTGAACTTATTTAACACATGTAATGTGTTTAAATCCACTATGGGGCGGAATAAGGGAATCGAACCCTTACATAACGGGACCACAATCCGCCGTGTTAACCATTTCACCAATTCCGCCATAAGCTTCTAGATAATATTAGCATAATTATTGCCCATAGTCAAGGGAAAACAAACTCATAATATCAATATAAAAAGCACAATTGTGCTTTTTATATCTTAAATTCTTCAAAAAAATCACTCATTGTTAATTGTTTTTTATGTTTCTCTTCTTGTTGCTCTTTTTTATGTTCTTCAGTATGTTCAACTAATACTTTTTGATTAGTCGTATCTATTAATTTTGAAACAGCAAAAACTGCATCAACATTTTTCTTTGTAAATACACTTCCTGTACTTGCTTTATCTAATATATTTATATCACTTGATTTTATATAACCAATGTTTCCATCAACAATTCCAAATATAGTCTTACTATTAGTATTAAATGCATAAGTAACCTTATAAGTTTTAGATTTAGGACTTTTAATAATAACACAGCCTTTTTTAGCTCTTGTTGATAATTCAATTTCTTCTAATTTTATTCTTTTGGCAGTATTCTTATCAGTAAATAGTGTTATATACTCTTTACTATCATTTATAACTAATCCACTTATAACATGTGCTCCTGTATTTAATTTTATTGATTTTACACCACTTGCTTTAATACCAACAGTAGGTATTTCATTTAAATTAAATTTAAGTCCATAACCATCACTTGTTACCACAAGTACTTCATTTCCTTGATATCTACTGACAGATATTAGTTCATCATTATCTTTTAATTTAAACATCATCATTGGCTTTGAATAACGCGTTACTTCAAATGAATTTAAATTAATTCTTTTTACCATTCCATCTTTGCTAAATGCAGTTACAATACTATCATCAAATTTATTTACTGCGATGGATTTAATAATTTTTTCATCATCACTTATTTTAATTATACTAGATATATGAGTACCAACATCTTTAAATTTAGATTCATTTATATCTCTAACAGGTAAAAATAAATAATTTCCCAGATTAGTAAATAATAGTATAGTATCTAAATTATTAACTTTATAGAATCCTTCAATGTAATCGCCTTCTTTCACAAAAGGATATTCATTTTCATTAGCTGCCATGACTTTTAATGAATGCTTTTTTACATAACCTGCTTTTGAAATGCATACAACATAATCATCTTTGCTTATCATATCAAGTTCATCAATAACAATTTCACTAATTTCATCTTTAATTAGAGTCTTTCTTGGAGTTGCATATTTTTTCTTAATATCTCGAAGTTCATCTTTCATTACTAATTTTAATTCTTCTTCACTTCCAAGAATTTTTTCACACTCTTTAATTAATTTTTTTAATTCTTCGCTTCTTTCTTGCAATACTACAATATCTGTATTAGTAAGTTTATATAACTGTAATGTTACTATAGCTTCTGCTTGTTCTTCAGTAAAATTATATTCATTTATTAAATTAATTTTAGCATCAGACTTATTTTTACTAGCTCTGATAGTTTTTATAACATCATCTAATATAGATATTGCTTTAATTAAACCTGAAACTATATTGTATTCTTTAGTATATGCAGCAAGTTCAAATTTCGTTCTATTAGTTATTATTTCTTTTAAATGATCTATATAAGCATCTAATATAGGTATAATTCCAAGTGTTTTAGGTGTTCTATTTACAATAGTAACCATATTATAATTATATGATATTTGTAAATCAGTATTTTTTAACAAATAATTTAAAATTAATTCTTTATTAGCATTATTTTTTAATTCAATTACTATTCTTAAACCTTCTTTGTCAGTTTCATCTCTTACTTCAGCAATACCGTCTATTTTTTTATCAATTCTAAGTGCATCTATTTTTTGAACTAATGATGCTTTATTTACTTCAAATGGTATTTCATGAACAATTATTTGTTCTTTTCCTTTTTCTTTTTTAAATTCAGTTTTACTTTTAACAATCACTCTACCACGACCAGTAGTAAATGCATCAATTATCCCCTTTTTTCCTTCGACTATTCCACCGGTTGGAAAATCAGGACCTTTTATTATATCTAAAATAGTATCTAATCTACAATTAGGACTATCAATTCTTTTAATTGTTGCATCTATCACTTCTCCTAAATTATGTGGAGGAATATTTGTTGCATATCCCGCTGATATTCCATTAGAGCCATTTACTAAAAGATTTGGAAATTTTGCTGGTAATACTGTAGGTTCTAAGAATCTATCGTCAAAATTAGGAGCCCATTTAACAGTATCTTTATCTAAATCAATTAATAATTCGCCGCTTATTTTAGCAAGTCTAGCCTCTGTATAACGATAAGCTGCAGCTGAATCACCATCCATTGATCCATTATTTCCCTGAATATCTACTAATATTGTATTTTGTTTCCACCATTGAGACATTCTAACCATAGCATCATAAACTGATGAATCTCCATGTGGATGAAATTTACCAAGAACATCTCCTACTGTCGCAGCACACTTAATATACCCTTTATCCCATGTATTTCCTGCTTTGTACATAGCATATAATATTCTTCTTTGAACAGGTTTTAAACCATCTCTAACATCAGGTATAGCTCTATCTAAAATAATTTCTTTTGCATATTTTCCAAATCTATCTCCCATTATTTCTTCTAAAGCATAATCTTGTATTCTTTTTAATATATTGTTGTCCATAATTCACCTAATTTCTATAATCATCTTCCATAGTAAACTCAACATTTTCATCAATCCATTCTTTTCTTGGATCAACTTTATCACCCATTAATACATTTATTCTTTTTTCAGCAAGTGATGCATCATTTATATTAACTCTAATTAAACTTCTAGTTTCAGGATTCATTGTAGTTTCCCATAATTGTTCAGCATTCATTTCACCTAAACCTTTATATCTTTGAATAGAATATCTTCCGGAATTTTGTGATTTGATATCATTTAATTCATCATCACTATATGCATAAAATCTTTTTTTGCCATAATCTATTTTATAAAGAGGTGGCAATGCTATATATAATTTTCCATTTTCTATTAATGGTCTCATATAATGATAAAAAAATGTAAGTAGTAATATTTGAATATGCGCTCCATCAACATCAGCATCCGTCATTATTATAACTTTATCATAATTAGATTCATTAATATCAAAATTAGAACCGACACCTGCTCCTATAGTATATATTAAAGTATTTAACTCTTCGTTTTTATATACTTCTTCAACACTAGCTTTACTTGTATTTAAAACCTTTCCCCTAAGCGGCAATATTGCTTGAAATTTTCTATCTCTTCCACCCTTAGCAGATCCACCAGCTGAGTCTCCCTCAACTAAAAAAAGTTCATTAATTTTAGAATTTTTAGCTTGTGCTGGAGCTAATTTACCAGATAAATTTTTTTCAACTTTTGATTTATTTTTTCCGTCTCTTGCCTCAGCTCTTGCTTTTCTTGCAGCTTCTCTTGCAAATTTACTCTTTAGTACTTTGTCCATTATTAAAGTTGCTGTATCTTTATTTTCTTTTAAAAAATAAGACAGCTTATCATAAACAATGTTTTCAACAGCCGTTTTAGCACTAGGCGTTCCAAGTTTCCCTTTAGTTTGCCCTTCGAATTGTAATAAATTTTCCGGAACTTTAAGACTTATTACTGCGCTAATACCTTCTCTTGCATCACTACCATCTATACTATCTTTTCCTTTTAATAAATTAGATTCTTTTATATATTCATTAAATACTTTAGTAAGAGCACTTTTAAATCCAACTTCATGGCTTCCACCATCAACAGTTTTAACATTATTAACAAAAGACAAAATATTTTCATTATAATCAGTATTATATTGCATTGCTATATCTACTAATATGCCATTTTTCTCACCACCAAAATTAATAACTTTTCCTAAAGTTTCTTTATTTTCATTTATATAATTTATAAAAGAAACTAGTCCATTTTCATAGCAAAATACGCTTTGTTTTCCATCTTCTTCATCAATTACTTCCATAGTAAGTCCATTAATTAAAAAAGCACTTTCTTGCATTCTTTCACATATAGTAGTATAACTGAATCTAGCATTTCCAAATATTTCTTTATCTGGAAAAAACTCAACAGTAGTTCCTGTATCACGAGTAGTTCCTATTTGTTTTAAAAACTCATCTACATGACCACCATTTTTAAATTTTATTTCATATATTTTACCATCTCTACAAATTGTTACTATCATCCATTGTGATAATGCATTAACAACAGATGCACCAACGCCATGTAAACCACCAGACACTTTATAACCAGATGTTTCAAATTTACCCCCTGCATGTAATACAGTAAAAATAACTTCAGGAGTAGACTTACCAGAAGAGTGCTTTCCCGTTGGAATACCACGACCATGATCTTTTATTATAACACTACCTTTCTTCGTTAGTGTAACACTTATCTTTTTACCATAACCATTTATTGCTTCATCTATCGAATTATCAACAATTTCCCATATTAAATGATGCAATCCTCTTTTATCAGTAGATCCTATATACATACCTGGTCTTTTTCTAACTGCATCTAAACCTTCTAATATTTTTATAGATTTTTCATTATATTCTGCCATTTATCTTCACCTAATCTTCATAAAATATTATACAAAATAAAATAAAAAGTGTAAACATAACTTTACACTTTTTATAACTATAACTCTACATTATGGTATACATTACTTACATCGTCTACATCATTCAACATAGTAATTAATTTTTCAAATTTTTCTTTCTCTACACCATCTAAATGAACAGTATCTTTAGGAAAATAAGAAATTTCATCAATTTCAAATGTAATTCCTTCAAATGCATTTTCTAATGCCTTCTTTGCATTATTTAAGTCTACTACCTCAGTATAAACTATAACAGTTCCATCATCTTCAACTTCAATATCATTAACATCAACATTTGCTTCTATTAATGCATCCATTACTTCTTCTTCATTATGTCCTTTAATTCCAATTACACCCAAATGTTCATACATAAAACTAACTGCACCTTGAGTAGCCATTTTTCCACCACATTTATTTAAAACTGTTTTGACAAACGTTATTGTTCTATTTGGATTATCAGTTAAACACTTAACAATTAATGTGCTTCCTCCTTGAGCAAAAACCTCATACTCAACTGTATCATAATTTTCTCCTTCACCTTTTTTAGCTTTATCTAAATTTCTATTAATAACATCTGCTGGAACTTGTTCTTTTTTAGCTTTTTCAATTATTCTTCTTAATACATCATTGCTAACTGGATCAGGATTACTCTTAGCTGCCTTTAATATTTCTTTTGCATAAATTGAATATAATTTTGATTTTTTAGCGGCAGTTTCAGCCATTGACTTAGCTCTAACTTCGTGTGCTCTTCCCATAAATATCTTCCTCCTTTTAATTAATCTAAATTCATAAGTTCTCTTACTATTTTAGCATATTCTTCATAGTTTTGAAAACCATTCTTTATATTTTCATCAAAAAAATCTTTTGAATCTGCTTTTGCTTGCAATAATATCTTCATATCTTGATGTAAATTAGCAACTTTAAATTCCATATCGCCACTTTGTTTTACTCCAAATAAATCTCCTTCTCCACGCATTTCATAATCTTTCTCGGTAATATAAAATCCATCATTACTCTCTTCTAATACTTTAAGTCTTTCACAATCTTTATCACCTATTAGAATACAATAAGAATCAAATTCATTTCTCCCTACTCTTCCCCTTAATTGATGTAAAGTTGCAAGACCAAATCTATTTGAATCAAATATAACTATCATTGTAGCATTCTTAACATCTATTCCAACTTCTATAATTGTAGTTGATATTAATACATTTATCTTGCCAGATTTAAATTCATCCATAATTTTCTCTTTATCAGCTTTAGATAGTTTGCCATGCATAATTGCACTTTTTACATTTCCATGAAAATATAATTCTATATTTCTCTTAATTTCATTGACAGTCGTTAAATCTATAGAATCACTTTCTTCTATTAATGGAGAAACTACATATATTTGATGATTTAATAATATTTGTTCTTCCATAAGTTCATATACACTTGCTAATTCCTTATTACTCTTAATAATTGTTTTTATCTCTTTTCTTCCTTTTGGTTTTGTCTTAATATTTGATATATCCATATCACCATATATCGTAAGTGCAAATGTTCTTGGTATTGGAGTAGCTGACATATATAATGTATCTGGTAATAATCCTTTATTTTTTAAACTTGCTCTTTGATTTACTCCAAATCTATGCTGTTCATCTGTTATTACTAATCCTAATTTTTTAAATGTCACATTTTCACTTAATAATGCATGAGTTCCTATTATCAAATCTATATTACCAGATTTTAATTTCTCAACAACTTCATCTTTCTCTTTCTTTTTCATACTCCCAACAAGCAATGCAATATTTACATTAGTAGATTCTAATAATAGCTTAATTGATTCATAATGCTGTGTCGCTAATACTTCTGTTGGTGCCATTAATGCCGTTTGGCTCTTAGATAAATAATTTATATAAGATGCAATCACCGCAACTATTGTCTTACCACTACCAACATCCCCCTGTAGCATTCTATTCATTCTTTTACTAGAAGTCATATCTTTATAAATTTCTTTAACAGTTTTATCTTGATCAGATGTAAGTTCAAACGGAAGAGATCTTATAAAATCATCAACATCATTAGGATCTATATTTCTAATATAACTTGTTTTATTTTCTTTATTAATTTCTTTTAAACAATTAATTTTAAACATGAACTTAAACAATTCTTCATATTTTAGTTTAATTAACGACTTTTTAACATCATCTTCATTTTTAGGTTCATGGATTAACTTAACTGCACTTTTTTTATCAATAAAATTATATTTTAAATTTAAATATTCAGGTATATAATCAATATAATTATCATATGTGATTAATGCTTGTTCAATATATTTTTTTAAAGATTTTGATGTTATTCCACTAGTAAGATGATATACACTCTCTATACTACCAGTTTGCAATTTTTCAAATTTAATATCAGATGCAACAACTGTATTTTTATGTAAATCGTATTTTCCAAAAACAGTAATTGTCATTCCTGGTTTAATATTATTTTTTAAAAATGCTCTATTAAATATTACTACTGCTATCATTTTTTTATTAGACATTGCTCTAAATGTTAAAGAAGTCATGTTAGCTTTAATACGTCGTGTTATAGCTACTGAATCGACAATACACTCTATTATTACTTTATCTTGATCTTTAGCAGTTTTAATATCATTTAAAACAATAATATCATGTCTATAAGGATAATAATTTACTAAATCATCTATGTTATTAATTCCAATATTTTTTAGGTATTCCAATGTTTTAGGACCAAGTCCCTTTATATCAGATAAATCATGCATATTATTCCTCCATAAAACTTCACATATTATAACATATTTTACCAAAACAATAAAGTATTTATTGAATAATATTTTATTTTATATACTATTGTTTATTATCATAACCAAATCAATTTCTTTAATTATAATGATATAATTACATTTTAAAAATTTTTAAATATTTTTTCATACTTTCTTATTCTATTTATTATTAGTAATTTAATATTATTAATATTTTTTTAAAAAACACTTGACAAAAAGCATCTTAATCATTAAGATATAGAATTACCAATTCACTTTTAGGCGAATTGGTGCTAGTATCACACTAGCCAACCCCTTTTTATTCTTTTTTCCGGACTGTCCATCAGGGGGTGGCAGTCCTAATTTATTAGATTTTAAAACGTAGAAATTAAAATTCTACGTTTTTTTATATTTTATTCCTTGATAAGTATTTCTTCTTTTCATTTCTTTATCAATATCATTTAATAAAGTTGTTTTATTTAATAGCCAAGATGGCGCAATTAAATCACTTTTTACAGGATCAGTTGTTAATCTATTAATAACAATATCTTCTCTTAGATTTTCTAATTGATCACACACTATATCTATGTATTCTTCTCTTGTTAATAACTTAAATGGTTTTTTCATATATATGTTGGCAAGTTTAGTATTTTTAAGTACTGCAAGTGCATGTATCTTAATTCCTTGAATATCTAAATTACTCAAATATTTTACTGTTTCTATCATCATATCTTTAGTTTCATATGGAAGACCATCTATAATATGTACAACTACATTAATATTGTTTTTTCTAAGAATACTTACCATATTATTAAAACATTCTAAACTATGACATCTATTTATTAATTTAGATGTTTTTTCATGTATTGTTTGAAGACCAAGCTCTATTGTTAAATATGTTCTTTTATTTAAATCAATTAAATACTCTAAACACTCTTTATTTATTGAATCAGCTCTTGTAGCTATACTTAATCCAACAACATTATCTAATTCCAATATCGACTCATATTTGTCTTTTAAAACACTTACTGGGGCATAAGTATTAGTATTTGCTTGAAAATAGCCAATATATTTTGCATTAGGCCACTTTTTTAATTCAACTTCTTTAATTTCATTAAATTGACTTACTACATCTTTTTGTACATTTCCAGCATATTCTCCACTACCACTAAGTGAACAATAAATACATCCTCCACTACCAACAAATCCATCTTTATTAGGACAAGTAAACCCACCATTTAAACTTACTTTAAACACTTTAGAATTAAACTTATGTTTATAAAAATAATCTAGGGTATAATATCTTTTATTACTATCGCTATATTTAAACATGTTATTTACACTCCACAATAAATAATTTTTTATTATAATATTTATAAATTAATCTTTTTTATTTTTTTAAACTTTTAATCAATTTAGCTCTTTTGTATCCATCATCAAGATCATTTGTATACATTTCAATATTAAATTTCTTTAATACTCTTAAATATCTTAAATATTCTAAATATTCAACAATAGCTTGCGACCAAATAGATATATCTAAATCTTTTATATCATTAATAAAATTAAAATCGTCTTGATAACTATAAATATCTGATGGTTTTAATTCATATGCTTTTGGTTCGATTCCTAAATCAATCAACCTTTTAATTGTTTCTTGTGATGGAATTGAAGGAGCATTTAAAGCAAGTGTTAAAGCACTTATTTCAATTGGAATTTTTTCTCCTTTAATATTAAGTTTATAATCTATTTTTGTAGTATGATTAATATCAATTCCTGCATCATTTAATATATTTACACAATTAAGTTGATTTTTTTGATGATTTGATTTATAAAAACTAAATGGTATATGATTATTCCACGCATGTGAATTCAGTCCGGGTATTCCTCCAATAAGAAATAAATGCTGTAAAGCACTCCACCCATTTTTATCTAATTGATTAGCATCAACGCCATTCTCAAGTAACAATTCCATAATTTTATCATTTTTACATTCAGCACATATCATAAGAGGAATAAAATTTTCAATTCCTTTAGTGTTAGCACCATTCTCAATTAAATATTTAGCAATATCATAATTATTTAACATTACTGCTGCACAAAGTGGTGAAAATCCTATTTCATTTACTTCATTTATATCATACCCATTACTTAATAATTTTTCAACTTCACCTATATTATTCATAAATATTTCAATATCTAATGGTGTTAATGGCAAATATTTAGAATATCTACTAAATTCTTCATTTATCATTTCATACAACTTATCTCTTCCTAAAGTTGATTTTCTATCACTTTCCTCATATTTTTTATAAAGTAATTCTACTTTACTTTTTCCATCTGTTCTTTTATAAGTTTTAAACACGTAATCATCTCCTTAAATAATTTTATCATATGAAAATATATTATGTAAATAAGTTAAGTGATTGCTAACTTATTTATTACAAAAAAGAAAAGAAATTAATTTTTCTTTTCTTCTAAATCTTTATAATAATAATATCTTTCTTTAGCATTATTCATATTTTCTTCATATAGTCTTTGATAATCTTCTTCATTTTTAATTTCTAAATTTTTATATCTAAGTTCATGATTAAACACAGTATCATAATTAGTAAAATCAGGCTCTTTAGAATCAATAATTAATTTATCCTCATCTGGATTATATCTCATAAGTAGATTATATCCTACTTCAACTAATAGTTTTTGTTCATCTAATTGATTTGACATACCTCCAATTATTCCCTGCTCTATGCATGGACTATATGCAATTATTAAAGAAGGTCCATCGTGCTCATATGCTTCTTTTAGTGCTTTTATAGTTTGATTCATATTAGCACCCATAGATATAGATGCAACATAAACATTAGGAATAGCCATAGCAATTTTAAACAAATCTTTTTTATTTTCTAATTTTCCATTACTTGCAAATTCAGCTATACTTCCAATTCTAGTAGATTTAGATTTTTGTCCTCCTGTATTAGAATACACTTCCGTATCCAAAACCATAATATTAACATTTTCATTACTATGAAGTACATGATCAAGTCCACCATAGCCAATATCATATGCCCATCCATCTCCACCTAATATCCAAACTTTTCTTGATGGAATATAATCTATTAAATTTTTTAATTCTTCTGGTAAATCACAGGTCTCTAATTTATTTTTAATAGCAAGTGTATAATCATCATTCTCCATATTTTCTATCCATTCTTTAAATATTGCTTTTACATCTGCATTTACACTATCTTTATATTTAAACATCAATGATTTAATTCTTTCTCTAGTTTTTTTATAAGACATATGTATACCAAATCCAAATTCAGCATTATCTTCAAATAGTGAATTCATCCATGGAATTTTATATGGCGTTAATGGAAGAGAACCACCATAAATTGATGAACATCCTGTTGCATTTGCTATTACCATATTCTTTCCATATAATTCTGTTATTAATTTTATATAAGCTGCTTCACCACAACCAGCACATGCACCACTAAATTCAAAATATGGTTTTTGAAAACCTATACCTTTAATAGTATATTTATTAAATGGCGTTTCATTTTCAAAGTTATTAAATAAATAATCGCTGATTCTATCATGTCTTTCACTAAACTCTCCAAATGATAATGCCTTTTGCCCACCTTTTCCAGGACATACATTAATACATAGTCCACATCCTGTACAATTAGATTCATTAACTGCAATATAAAAATTCTTATTCTCTTCACCAATACTTTTAATTACTTCATCTTTATCTAAATGAACATCTATTAAATCATTATCGTGAAGTGAAAATGGTCTTATTGCAGCATGTGGACATACAAATGCACATTGATTACATTCAACACAATTCTCGCTACACCATTTTGGTACTAATTGTGATATTTTTCTTTTATCACTAGATGCCGTACCACCCTTAAATGTTCCATCTGCACTATCAATAAAATCAGAAACTTTTAATTGATTTCCTCTTAATTTTAATATCTCATCAGTAAAATCTTTATCTCTTAGAGTTTCATTTGACAATGTAAATATATTGTTATCTATTTCTTCTAAATATTTAAGTCCTTCACCAATTGCACCTAAATTATTATCAACAACTTCTTGTCCTTTACTTTGATATGTTTTAGTAACTAATTTTTCAAATTCTTCTAATTCTTTTCTTCCATATCCACATATCTTAATCATGTACATACAAATTATATTATTTATTTTACCACGTAATTTATATTTTTCATTAAGTTCATCTAATGATGCAACATATACTTTCAATCTTTTATTTATTATTTCTTTCTTATTATCATTATTAATAAGTTCATTTAACTCTTTATCATTTTTATTAGTTGATATTAATACAATACCATTTTCTTTAATATCTTTTAAGCAATAATACCTATTTAAATAAATATCTTTAGATATTACTATAAAATCTGGATTTGTTAAAAAATATGGTGCATTTATTTTATGTGGACCTAACCTTAAATGAGAGATAGTGACACCACCACTTTTTTTAGAATCATATTCAAAATATCCTTGAACATAATTATCAGGCATATTTCCAAGTACTTTCATAAAATTTTTCGAAGCACCTACCATTCCATCAGAGCCAAATCCATATACTTTGATTTCCTTATAATCAGTATCTACTTTAATATTTTTAGGCTCCAAACTAAGATAAGTAACATCATCAACTATTCCTATAGTAAAATTATTTTTAGGATCTTCTTTAAATAAATTATCAAAAACAGCATTAATATCTTTAAGAGTTACATCTTTAGAAGAAAGTCCATATCTTCCACCAACTATTTTAATATTTTTATTTTTTAATATTGATATGACATCTAAATATAATGGCTCTGCGCTTCCACCAGCTTCCTTAGTTCTATCTAAAACAGCAATATTTTTAACTGTTTGTGGTAAAATATCTAAGAAATATTTACTACTAAATGGTCTATATAAATGTACTTCTATTAATCCCACATTCTTACTTTCTTTGTTTAATTTATCAATAACAGTTTTAACCGTATCACAAACACTACCCATCGCAACAATAATATGAGTTGCATTCTTAGCCCCATAATAATTAAATGGTTTGTACTCAGTAAACGCTATATCATTTATTTTCTTCATATTATTTGCAACAATATCCACAATCATATTATAATATTTATTTCTAACTTCAGTATTTTGAAAATAAACATCTCCTGTTTGAGAAGTGCCACGAGTTATTTCTTTTCCAATATTTAATGCTCTATTTTTAAATTTATAAATTTTATCAAAATTAACCATTGATAATATATCATTATCATCAAGTAAATTTACTTTATTTATTTCATGACTAGTTCTAAAACCGTCAAAAAAATGCAAAAAAGGCAAACTACCCTCAATCGAAGACAAATGAGCAACTATTGCCATATAGTACGCATCTTCAACTGAAGTTGATGCAAGCATACAAAAGCCTGTAGATCTTGTAGCATAAATATCTTGATGATCTCCAAATATTGATAATGCATGAGTAGCTAAACTTCTTGCAGCAACATGAATAACACATGGTAACATCTCACCTGCAATTTTATACATTGTTGGTATCATTAATAACAAGCCTTGTGATGCTGTAAATGTAGTTGTCAAACTACCAGCTTGCAATGAACCATGAGTTAATGCTGCAGCGCCCGCTTCACTTTGCATTTCTACTACTTTTACTGTATCATTAAAAATATTTCTTTTACCTTCACTACTCCATTTATCAACTAAAGTTGCCATTGGACTAGCTGGAGTTATTGGATAAATTCCACATAGTTCACTAAATAAATAAGCAGCTCTAGCACAAGCTTCATTCCCATCAATTATATAACTCTTTTTCATATCATCACCTTTTATAATATATCATTTTTTCTATAAAAATAAAAGATGATACTAAAATGTATCGATCTTTATATATCTTAATGCTTTATTCTAAAAAATAATGTAACAATAAAAGCAGAAAAAATAGCTATACTAATTCCTGCTGATGCATTAGTTAATACTCCTTTAAACAATCCTATAAATCCAGATTGTATATATCCATCACTTGCACCACTAACTAGTAAATGGCCAAAATTTAATATTGGAACACATGATCCAGCATGAAAAATATCAATTACTTTATCATATACTTTAAATCCAGATAAAACACATCCAATAATAACTAATAAAGTGTTAACATGTCCTGGAGTAAATTTAGTTTTTTCTAAAACATATTGAGATATTGCACATACACTTCCGCAATATAAATATGATAATAAGTAACTCATTGTAGTACCTCCAAACTAATTGCATGAGCAATAGATGGAATTGGCAATTTAAGATTTGTACTTGAAACAGAATGAAGTGAACCAGTAGCTATAATTAGTATTTTTTTATACTGAGACTGTTGTAAGATATAATCAAATAATATTAATGGTAAACATACAGGACCACTTGCACCAGCAAAAATATTATCTTCACTATAAAAAATACTACCCGCATCTATAATATTATTTAAATTTTCTTTGGTAACATCATTATAATATTCTTTTACAATATCAACTCCATATATTCCAAGATCTCCAGTTAATATTAAATCATAATAATCACTTTTTCTTTTAGTGTCTTTTAAATGTTTAATTAATGTTTCACTACAAGCACTCGCCATTGCAGAACCCATATCATTAGCATCTTTATGATTTGTTGTTACAACCTTTCCAATAGTTGCTGATTCTATTTTATATTTAGATTTACAATTATTTAATAGTATTGCTATACTGCCAGATGCAGTACATGTATTAGTTCTTTTTCTAATTGCTCCATATTCTACAGGAAATCTAAATTGTTTTTCACTAACTAAGTTATGTGACGATGACGAAACTATAATATTAGAATTGTTTTTGTTATTAATAAACATACTTCCAATTAACATTCCCTCTACAAATGATGCACATGCAGAATACACTCCAAGAGTAGCGATACCAAAAGAACTAGATGCTAAAGTTGATGCTAATAATTGATTTTGTAAATCTCCATTTATCAATATATCTATCTTATTATTCGTAATTTTTGTTTTTTCTAATAATTTATCAATAACAATTTCTTGATACTTTGCTTCAGCTAATTCTACACTTTTTTGACCCGCATAATAATCATTAGCAAACCAATCAACATTATTTAAAATAATAGGATTAAACTTATCACTTGCTAATAAAGAATATTTATCTTTTATATAAACATTATTAAAATAGTATGTCATATTACACTCCTTATATATCCAAATATTATTCCAAACACTACTCCATATAAAATAATACTTCCAGTTAATTTAAATATATTTCCACCTATTCCTTTAATAAATCCTTCTCTATTATTATCCATCGCAGCACTAGTCATACTATTTGCAAATCCAGTTGATGGTACTATTAATCCACATTTGAAAATGCTTAAAATTTTATCAAAAAAACCAAGACCAGTGAAAATAGAGCCAAGTACTACAAATACTACAAATACATATAAATATGAATCGCTAGTACTCATATAATTATCAAAAAAATTTGCTAGAACCTCTCCAATAACCCCCATTACACCACCACTCAAAAATGCAATTAATATATTTTTTGATATATCTTCTTTCTTAATAACTTTTTTTATTATTTCATCATATTTTTCATTATTCATTGTTTCACCATTTATATTTTTAACCAATTTAAACTTATTAATACACGAAAAGATTGTAAATCAAAAAAAAATATGATAAAATAATTTTGATTTTAAATGGCCCATTGGTGAAATGGTTAACACATCGCCCTCTCAAGGCGACATTCATGGGTTCAAATCCCATATGGGTCACCAAATTGATAATAACTCGAACTTTTACAAATTCGAGAGTAATAAATATATAATGATAAATTTTAAAATACTGCTAGATTTCAAATGTAGTTTTTGTATAATAACGGAAATTTACAATAATAAAATTTATATAATCTAAAGTGATATTAATTTATAACATTTAATTTTTAATCATACAAATTAAACAATAATTATATAGAAATTTTGCTAATGAAAAAAATAATAGTAAATGATGTTTTAATTAAAAGTCACTAATATCCGATTAGAATTTCTTAAAATATAACATAATAACCAATTTTTGGAGTTCATATTGTTTCTAGTTGTTTAATTTTTTTAAATCATCTATAATCGCTAATTTAAAATTATTTATTTTAGCTAATTATTAAGTATATACTTTTTTCATTCTTTTACAGCAAGTAATTCTTAATTTATTCATTGTTTCATATGCTAAACTGCAAATCATTTTTCTCTGTTTATTAATACTTTGAAACTACTAACTATTTAGAGTATATTAAATTAAAATTAATTTTCTACGATTTTTAAAATTACTATCAATTAATTATCTGACTTTTTTATATCAATCATAAATATATTTTTTTTAAAATTATATAATATTTTTTAATAATAATTTAATTTTATGACATTCTAAGTTTTGTCAATAGTAAATTTTTATGATATTATAGACATACTGAAAAGACACGAGATTTCTAAATTTAAAAAAATAGAAATAATGTGCTTATTTGGTATATAATATAAGTGTAGTTATGTGGTGATAACTACCTATCTAATTGTTTACACAATGCTAAAGTTTTGCGAAGTAGTTTAGTTGTGCAAGCAATAATTGATGCGTAATGATGTTTTCCTTCATTACGTTTTTTTCTGTAATAATTTTCAATATCATTTTCAAATTTACTAATAGCAGTTAATTTACTTATATTTGAAACTGCAATATATAAAATTTTTCTCATATATTTATTACCAGATTTAGAAATAGGACCATGAACATTAATTGATTTTCCAGATTGTTTAATAGATGGATCTAATCCACAATAAGCAGTTAATTCTTTAATATTATTAAATCTATTAATGTCTCCAAGTTCAGCAATAATAATAGAAGTAGTAAATTCACCAATACCATAAATAGAATTAATAGACTTAAAATGTTTAGTCCTTTTTGCAAGAAAAATTATATTATATTTTATAGTTTTAATTGCATTTTGATATTCATTAATTAATCCAGCGATTTGAGATAGATTAGATACTAATTCATCATTCCTATTTACCGATGGATAAGAGTTAGATGCATATTCTTTAATTTTTATTGGTTTTGATTTTCAATATTTAAAGTTATGTTTTTTAAAGAAATTTTGTAAACTATCTATTCTAGTATTAGAAATAATGTCAGCATGAGGATATTTTTCTATAAATTTTAAAGCAATATTTGAATATATAGTATTATTTTTAAATATTAATTCATATTCTGGAAAACATAAATAAACTAAATTTTTATATCTATTTTTAAGATTCACACATAATTCATCTAAAGCAAAGTATTGTCTAGATAAAGCATTTAAATCTAAATATAATTGATCAGGTTTTATATATTTTTTAAATGAGTTAGTTAAAAATAAATTAACTAAATTAAAACAATCTTCTTTGTCAGTTTTAGTTTTTCTAAGATTCCTTTTATGCATTTTTCCATAAATAGGATTAATAACAAATACTTTAAAGCCTTGTTCTAAAAAGAACCTTTCAACAGGTCTATGATAAACACCAGTTGATTCCATTATTACAGAAATATTGTCTAGTTTAAATTTAATAATTCTATTAAGTAAATTAAATAAATCATTAATAGAATGATTGATTTCGTACGGTTCAATTAGAGTTTTACCACAAGAACTAACTAAAGTTACCATACTTTTAGATTTAGCTACATCGATAGCTAAACAATTTTGCATAAGCAACATCCTTTCTTTTTACGATTGAACTCTTAGGACTCCTTACTCCTCATCACGCTTGTTATATAAGATTGAATATCAATCCTCACATTCTAAAACTAGGAAAATAAAAAGAAAAGAGCTAGGCCATCATGAAAATGGATAATATAGACCCTTGTTATAATCTACCTAAACTCAATCGTATAATTTCACTCATAACGAGTAGTTTTATTATACTTGTAAATTGTTGATTTGCAACTTCATCAATTTACTATCTACATTATACGTGTTATAATATTTTATAGAAAGAAGGCGAATTTATGATAAATTCGAAGCATAAATTAACTGTTGATGATTTAATTGTCGAATATATGATATATAAAGTTAAATATGGTTATGAACCACAATTCTCAACATCAGAGTTTATTGATTTTTTAAAATTTTTTGAAACTAAAATGAAAGTAGAAGATTCACTTTATGATGGAAGAAAATTATTTAATAGATTTTTTGAAAGGAAAATAAAACATGACTGGAGTATTTATGAAAGTCAAAATATAATACGTCCAAAACCACACATGGATATAGAATATAGCATTAAAGATCAAGATTATATTATTAAAGCAAACTATAAATTAAGTGATTATGATAGAAGCGTTATTAATACATATTTTATGGATAATGGTTTAAGTAAATTTAATGATTATAGAGGAAATGCATATAAAATAAGAAGTATTATTAGTGAATACTTATCAAATATGCCAAAAAGAAAAATTGATGAAACTATTGAAGTTAGTGACGATGAATTAAAAGTTGGAAAATTTATTGCGCTTAAAATATTAATTAATATTTGGGATAGTTATATTGATAAAAAAATAGAAAATCACAAATGGCCAGCTCAATGTAGAGATATAAATAAATATTTATTTGAAGTAGACTTTGCAAATATTATTGGCGTTAAATCAATAAAAAATGAATTAATTGAATTATATAATGTAATTTCTAAGAGAATCGCAATCATGTATCATCAAGATAAAGATTTAAAAATAAATTCTTATTATAATAAATATTTAGCAAGATCAAATTACGATTGTTTAATAAAAGGTTATGAAGAAATAATGAGTATTGCATTTGGAAAATTTAACAAATCTTTATCAATAGATTTATCGATATTCTCTAATAAAAATAATAAAGAGATAAGTGAACTTTATGATTCCATTAGTAATTCAAAACCACAAAAATTAGTAAAAAATTTGGAAAAAAGTAATAAAAATTATTCCATCAAACTGGAATAATTTTTATTATTTCTAATTTTAGATTTATATCTTCTTTTTTACTTACTACTAATTTTTTTTGAATAATTTTTATCTTTTTTCAATAAATATTAATCAAAAATAGTAAATACAAAAAAATTCAAATAACCATTAAATGTTTTATGATGTTTAATAACTAATTTACTTTCATTAATAATTTAAATTTAAACATTATTTCTTTATATCTTGGACAATTCATAATTTATCTTTCTTTTTTTATCATCTATTTGTGATATTAAAAATCCTAATATCATAAAGAAAAATGGTGCCACATCTATAACACTTATGTTAGCAAAAGCTTGTATACAATAACCTACAAATGATATAAATAATGCTAGATGTAACTTGTCCTTTAACTCAAATGATTTAATAAAAGTAATAAAACAAATACTCATGTATACAATTAACGCAGGTATTCCATTAGTAACAGCAATTTGCAAATATACATTATGTGCTTTATCAAAAAAAACTTTTCCATATTGAGGATATACATCTTTAAAATTATCAAGCCCAGCACCTGTTAACCAATATCTTTTAACTACTGGTAAAGTTCTTATCCAAAGATTAATTCTACTACTACCAATTTTCTTAATTTCATTTTTATCTTGACTAGTTAATTTTTCAAAATTATCTACTAAATCTCCTTTAATGTAATATTTACTTTCTACTTCTAAATTATAAGTATCATTTTGTACATAAATTAATATCCTATCACTAATATAAAATGAAAGAAAAATAATTAAACCAAGAGATAGATATTTAATAAATTTCTTTTTATAAAAAATAATTATAAATAAAAAAGTAATACAAAATGCTAATAGTGGCCCGCTTGAACCTGCTAAATATAATACAAATGAAAATAGTATCACAAGTAAAATATTAATAATACTTGTTTTATGCATATAATAAACACTAGAAATCGATAAAAGCATAACTAAATAACTTCCGAAAAAATTAGGATTACTACATAAACCAAAAGCCATATATGGTATATTTGGGAACCTTCTAACGAATTCTAAATTTGTTAATGATTGTAATATTCCATAAATTGATTGAATTACACCAATAAATATGAATATATTAATAACTTTCTTTTTCAAATAATTAGATTGTAAATTTTTTGCATTTAAACAAATTAAATAATAACTAAATAAAGTTAAAAGACCTTCATATCTGTTTTGTTCACCAAATATTGACTTGTATAAATCTATCGCAAATATGGTTGACATTACACCTAAAATACCAAGAATATAAAATAAATAATCTACATAATTTACTTTTCTACTATTAGTTATAATAGAATATAAGTATAATATTAACAAAAATATTATATTTATCCATAAAAAATACACTCTTGATCTTATTACTAAAATTGAATTAAATTTTAAAAGTAAATCTACATATGATAGCATTTTAAAAAATGGAATTCCAATTAATATTACAATTAAAAAAACATATATTACTTTATCTATAACATCAAATTTATTTTTCATAATTTTCTTTCCCATAACTATATTATACAATAAAAAAAGCAATATCTCTATTGCTTTTAATCATTATCTTCTTTTCCAAATTTAATTTCAATAATTAATTCATAAATTTGATAAATAAATATAATAAAACATGGAACTAATACTATAAATAAAAATCCCCATTTTGAATTAACTACACTAAGAAAACTACCAATATCTTTATAAACTTTATATGGAGTACCAAGCACAAATTTCATATCATATGCACTACCGTTTTCAAATGAAACTTCATTTTCATTTTCAAACACTTTTCCTATTACTCCTAATTCTATAATATTTTCGTTTTCAGCTATTCTAACAGCAAATGCTTCATCACCAACTTTAATAGGATTTTTAATTGTTGATCCTAATTTCTTTTGTTGTAGAATAACTAAATCTCCTTTTTCATAATTATCTGATGAAAAATCTTCTTCAATAACTAGTAAAACTTTATCACCAAATTGAGTTAATCCATACTCATTATAATTTAATACTAAAATAGTCATTGCTAAAGCAAATAGAAAAAATACTATTAATATTATACTAATGACTATATCTTTAATTTTACTTAATACCTTCATTCTTACTCCTCCAATATTATAATATCACAATTTTTTTACACTATCAATAAAACTTAACACTCATTAGACTGTGTAATTGTAAAATTTTCATTGGTATAATTAATATTATTGTCTACTCTATAAAATGTAAAATTTTTATATGATTTTGGTGTAATATTAAATAATATTTCATTTATATATCCATCATTATCTGTTTTATAACTATCTGTAATATTTTCATTACTAATTCGTAATTTTAAACTATCCCATGTAATTTTTACACACTTACTTTCATCAAATGAATTATTAACAACTACTCTACTATAATCATCATACTCATCATATGATAACTTAACACTTCCGATTTCCTCTATACTTTTATTTAGAATAAACTCACTAATTATTGTTTTCTTATAAGGATATGTACTTTCCAATACTATTTCAACAATAGCATTATTAATTTCACTACCATCATTGCTTTCTATATCAAAATACATATCTTTCTTAGTCTCTTTAGCTCTATATTCATATCCATTATCAATACAAGTTTGATAATCCATGCTAGATGTATCTTCATTTCCACTTAAATCAACACATCCTTCATAGCTAGATAAAGTCGCAGTATACACATTTGTATTTGTATTATTAAGTTTACAACTAAGATTATCATTATTTTTAATATTACAAGTAACTTTATAATTAATATCATAATCACTTGCCAAAACTTTTCCATTTGAATTTTTTACATCAAAATGTATACTACTTCCATCCCAATTATTATCTACATTATTACTATTTAATACATCACTATCAAAATAAAATCCTTTAGATTCCAAATAATAATTCCAAGCTGTTTTACCAACATATTTAGCTATTGTAACTCCCCTTGTAAGTAAATTAACGAAAATTACAGAAGATAAAATAAATATTAATATTTTAGTTCTTGATTTCATTTCTATCCCACCTTCTGATAACTTTCGATTTCTAAATCAATGTAGTCAATTAAATTTGAATATTCATATGTATTATATTTTTCTGGAAATTTAATATTTAATTTATAACTATCAGTTATTTCATTTTCATACTTCATTTCTTGGGTACTACTCTTACATACAAGTTCATTATTTTCATTTCTTGAATTGCTCTCATCACACTGCATAATTGGTAAATCATTTCCCTCTTTATATAAGTATATTTCTAGTGGAATAAAGTGAAATGTTTTTACAATGATGTTGTATTCTATTGTTACATCACTTGATAATTTTAAACTATTATCTTCTTTATTATTACTTACCAAAAAATTATAATCATTACTATCACCAGGTTTCATATCATAAAGTGCTAGTTCTATATGATTTGTTTTTTTTGCATCAAATATAAACTTAGCTATATTTTGATTACTTGATAAATTTGCCTCAGCATTTAAAGTTGAATATGTTATACCAGATATCATAATTATTAAAACTAACAATACAAATATAATAATAATCTTTTTTTTCATTAATTATCTCCCCCTTTTTTAATTATAAATTTCTTTTCAAGTGTAGTAATTAATTCATCTCCATCATATAACTCAAATAAAAATTTATATCCATTTAACTCTAAATTAGTTGTATCTAGATTTAATACATAATTTCGATACTCACTACTATTAGTTGCATTTTTAATAGCATAGGCAGTACTCGGACTAAATAAATCTAATTGCCCACTCATGTAATCCATAATATCAATTATTTCGTAGCTTTGATCATAAGCTGTCAATTCTTTTTTCTTATATAAACTAACTCTTACATTAGGATCATCTAATTCAGTCATTTGTAAAATATTAAACTCAAAAGTTTTAATTCCACCTTTACTTATAACTCTATGCTCATTATTCATAAGAACATCAAAACTATATTCAGTCTTTTCATTTCCATTCATTATTAATGAAATAAACTTACATTTGCTTGAATCCACTTCAGCATAATTAGTTCCATCATATGAAATATAAGGACATATTTTAAATGAATAATCGCTATCTTCTATATTAAAATTATCAGTATATGTTTGTATATTGAAAATTCCATCTAAATTATTATTTAAATTTATATTAACAACATTATTACTATTTGGGTGATAATTTATTCCATTATATTTAAATAAAACATTTCTTAAATATTTTTTATCCATATTAGATGAAGTAGTTTCATTATATAAACTTATTTGTAAACCATATTTCATGTCCTCTAAACTACTATCATAAATAGTTATATTCTCATTATTATAATAATTTAACTCTATTTCATATGGAATAGTATTAACATAATCCATATTATAATTTATTGTTGTATTATAAGTAGAATTTAAAGTATATTTTGCATTTATATCTTCATCATTAAAATTTTTATAAACACTAAATTTATTAATATTTTTTTTTAATGTTGTAATAATATTATTTAAATCATTATCAACTATTTGTAAGTAAGCGGATATATCTAATATATTGTTTTCTATATTTGACTTATTAAAATCTATAACAAAAGTAAAATTTTCATTTATATTACCAATATAATTATTGTCATTAAAGTATACATTATTATTTCCTTTACCTACTTCTTTAAAATCAGATAAATTAAATGTTAATAAATTGTTTGCAATATCGCCACTGCTTACAAAATACTCATAAACTTTATTAAAATTGTTATCTATTAATACAATCTTAGTATTCTCTGGAAGTAACTTATTAAATACCAATATATGTTTATATGTGTTTTTAAACTCAATGTTACCATCCATACAACTATCAAATTTAATAGATGAATTACTTGTAATATTTAAATTATTACCACTAGTTATATTTCTACCAACAGTTAAATCACTTTGCGTATAACCTTTTAATAAAATATAATCTGTATTTACATATGAATAATAATCTGTATTATCTTTAACTCTAAAATATATAATTTTAGGAGTTTCATAAGATACACTAAATTTTTCGTATTTTATCCAATTACTAGATGGTAAAATATTTAACAATTCTTCGTCTAATACTACATCACTAACATAATAACTAACATCTGATAACTCAGCATAATCTTCATTTATATTAATCGTTACTTCACTTTTTTCATTAATATACAAATAATTAACTAAAGAATTGTTTGTATTGTAATTATGTCCATATATATTAACACTTATTATAGATGTATCTAAATCAATTGATAAAATATCACTATTAATGTAAGTAATATTGTTATTACTATCAACAATTTTAGCATAAATAATATACGTACCAACTTCGTTAACTTCAATTAAATCATTATATTCTGTCCATTCAATATTTTCAAGTTCATCATTAGTAATTACTTCATCACTATTTTGAATATAATAATATATATCTTTAATATTTGATAATTCATTTGTTGTAATATTAAATATAAATTTATTACTAAACTTAAGTGTATTTAATTCTTGAGAATAGTTATTCCAAGAAAACATACTTATATTTATTTTAGCAATTTGATTTGTTAAATCATCAATATAAATAATTGGATATTCATTATCGCTTATTATCCACACATTATCATTAATAGTTTCACTACCAACTAAGTATTCATCAAATAATAATGTATTTTTAATAAATGATGATGTCATAAAATTATCTTTATTAGTAATATTAAATATTGCATCAGAATTATTTTCTTTAATTGAACCATTAGTAACATAAGAATTATT
Source organism: uncultured Bacilli bacterium (assembly GCA_944358375.1). Next base: position 191,935 of record CALVQT010000001.1, on the reverse strand, counting down.
AATATTTAAAGTACTACTATTAACACTATTTATTCCATATGAGCCATTAGTTGCAAATGAATTATTTATGGTTACATCAGAATCAATATTAATATTATTAATAAATGAATAACTTTCTTGTGATGTTAATTCCCCACTATTATAACATTTTGTAATATTTAATTCTCCACTAACTTCATTTATTAATCCACAACTAATATTACTATCAATTTTTCCTTTATTATAACTATTTTTAATTACATTAACATTTTCACTATTAAAAATTATCCCAGAAGCAATAGTATTAGATTTTACATAACTTCTATTAACAACATTCTCTAATACAATATTACTAGCATTAATAATAAGACCGCTTGATATTGAATAATCATCTAAATAAGTATATTCTAAATCACTTAATAAAACATTTCCTTCTCCAACAATTTCGTAGTTTATCGTTTCAAGCGTTGAATCTAATTCAATGCTAAATTCTCCCTCTTCTATTATTTGATTATTTATTTTTAATTCATTAACATCACCAGTTTTACTATAAACGCCATTAATTTTAATATTAGTTATATTTCCATTTTTTTCTATTGGAGGTAAGTTAATTATCCCACTTATATTAGTATTTATATCTTCTAATTTTTGGCTTTTTATTATATTATTATCATTTCCAATAATAAATCCATTATAAACTAAATTTTTGATATTATTATTACTTGCATTAATAGCAAGTCCACTTGTTATATTTCCACCAGTTACAACTGAATTTTCTATATATAAGTCGCTAATATTTCCACCTAAGTTTTTAAAAATAGAAGTTTCTTCTTCATTACTACTAATATATAAGCCATAAATTCTATTAAAATTCCCATCTATATATCCATTAAAAGTATCCACCATACTAATTTCATTTATATTAGCTGAATTAACATCATATATCACATCATTATAGGTATATTTAAGTGTATCATTTTCGTAAGTAAACAACCCCTTATTTAAAATTATATCATTATTAATTTTAAAATAAATTCCATCATATGAAGTTATTTTTAGCATTTCTAGAAAAAAAGCAAATTCACTTCCATTAGAAATAATATATGGATTATTTTTACTTCCATCTCCAGCTCTATATTTACTAGCAATACTTCCATCCCATTCTTCAACTTGATAATATGATGTCCTATTTTTATATCTAGAATATGTTGGAAGGGCAATAGATACAATAAAAACAATACCAATTAAAACTAATAGATATTTTATTTTTTTACTAATTTGTATAATGTTTATTTTATTCATTTACTTCTATACCCTCTATTATATATTCAATAAAATTATACCATATTTTAAGATTAAAAAAAAGATTATTTTAAATAAAAAAAAGAACTTATATTTATAAGTTCAATATTAATAAAATTTAATCATTATCCCCCTCTTCAAGTGCTTCTTCTTGGGCAGCCAATATCTTTTTAGTTTGTACCATAAACCATATTTTTTCAATTGAAGAAGTACTATTTTCAATAGTATGTACTCTTAAAATCAATTTAATTTTATTATATAAAGAAACTAAATTTTCCTCTGATAAATCAGTCTCTTCTATTTTTAAATTATTTAATTTATATTTATTTGATATTATTTGTGCTATATTTGCATCATCAAATATTTTAATGCCTTTAACAATTAAATTATTTGGATTCATAGAATACAAATCAAAATCATTGCTAATTTCTATTATTTTTTCATATTCATTCGTTTCATAGGCATTTTGAATATCTTTTTTCTTCAAATAATCAAAGCTATAATACAAATGTAATACTTCTTCTAATGTTGTGTCTTCAGTTATCATTTTATTAATTTTATCTCTATAAAATTCTACATCATATTTTGTAGTTAAATCCATCAATTCATTCACATAATGATCAGCTAATATTTTAGTTTTTTCTAATGCATTTTTGAATAACTTGTTAAATAAAGTATTTCCTTCGTGAAATATTAATCTATTACATTTATCCAAATCTTTTTCTTTTTTTATAATTTCATTAAATATTTCTTTACACTTATTAGAATTTTTATCAGTTATTAAATCTTTATATTGCTCTTTAAATAAAGTAAATAATGGAATAAATTTAATATAATTTTGATATTCTTCTATATTAAATTTTAATTTATCTAACACGTCACAAACTTTTTCCATCTCTTGTTTATCACTTAAATCTAAATCTTCAGGCAAAATTGAGGAAAATGCTTTTATCCTAACTTTATCATCTTTTTCATAATGATTAATATCAAACATACCTAATAAAGCAAGTTGAATTATCTTTCCAATAGTTTCTTCTTCTAATTCCTGTAATTTAGTATATTTGCTTTTTAGCTTTTCTTGACAATCATTATAACTAATAATATCATACTCTTTCATAGCCTTTTTTTGCAATGAAATAATATATTCATCAAACTTTTTTGAATTAACTCTAATTAATTTTTTAAAATTTAAACATATATGATTAATTAAATTTGGATTTTCCCAATAAATCTTTTCAAATATTTTAGATACTTTATCATATTTTTGTTCAACACCATATCTAACATCTAAAAAAGCACTCATATATTCATGAACATAAAGCGTAAATTTAAAATCTTCTGATTTTAAACGAATACCTATAGTTTCAAATTTATCTAAAAATGAATTAATTATATCATTTAAGGAATGAAAGTTAAATTTATTAAAATTTTGTATTTGAAAAAGTATCTCATCAAATCCTAATTTTTCAATATATGAATTAGTTGGATTTAATAAAAACTTAACTTGTTCTAACGCAATAACTTCTTCTTTAACTTTATCATATTCGATATTATCTTCTTTAATTTCAAAAGAATGACTTTTAACAATTAAATAATTTGTAATATTTTCTTTATAAATTTTATATTTTTCTTTTATTTCATCAATTGTTGTATTAACTTTTTTCTTATTAGTCTTTGTTTTTCTTGGCATACTAGTTATCATTGTAGTTTTACTTGAAATATCTCTTGTTATGAAATCTAAAAAATTATTCATCTTCATCATTTTCCTTTTCTTCTTCTATTTTATTTTCATCAAGAAATTTTAAAAATTCGTCAATTTTTTCGTATGCCATTATTAATTCTCTTAATTCCAAATTAGATAAATCAAAATTTATTTTTTCCTCTTTATTTTTTTTCATTTAACCATTATCCTCCTTAATCATAACTTTCCCAACCATAAACATCTTTAACAAAATTTAAATTAATAGCAACTTCTGCGCCTTCTGAATCCGTTTCAATATTATCAATATCCCCACCTTCTATCCAGACATATACTCTTGTTTTAGTAATGCCATGTGGAATTGTAAAAAGTGGTTCATCAAATTCATTTTCAGTTATTGTTTCTTGTAATGCAAAAGCAGTTGTATCTAGAGTTTGTGAGCCAGATATTGTATTTTCAAGATCAGCATGATCTACACTAGTAATATTAGCATACGTTGGAAAATATTCACCATCAACCAATGTAATCCCATATTTACTTGCTTTATCAATTGACATTTGTGTATGATTTTTACTATAAGGTTCAAAAATAATTGTTTGACATTGATGATTACATTGTATATTTTGAACTTGCGTAGGTGTAGCATCCATCGGAAGACTTCCTACTTTAACTATTCCAATTCTAAATGAATTAACTAATCCTTGCATTTGCTCAGAAAGTTCTTCCAACATAATAACGCCTGTATTATAATCAAAATATAGATTATCTGGTGTTGGAGATTCATTATTATCATTTTTAAAAAATAAATCAAATGCTAAAAATCCAGAATTTCTTTTTGGCTCTTCCTGAGAATAAAATCTAGTTTGTATATATGGATCTTCCTTTGTGAATAAATCAAAGTATTTAACCCCTGGGCTTCTATATATATCAAAAAAATAAGAATTTCTACTTTTATTACCTATTGTAGATACAGGAAATAGTCCGTTAGTAGACCAAAAACTTTTATGATTTGGATAATTAACCGCAACATCATTAAATAGTATATCCTCAGATATTTCTAAGCTTTGTGCATAATTAACTGCATCAAAAGAAATTTCTAATCCTGCATTTTTAGCAACCAGCATATTAAATGTTGTAATTTTTACATTAAGTGTTGTAGAAAACCATGCATAAGTAGAAAAAATTAATAATATAGATAAAAACAATATACTTGCCAAAGTTAAATAAAACTTTTTCTTTGACATAGATTCTTTATTCTTCAATGTAGATTTTTTGTTTTTATTAATTTTAACATTTTTCTTTTTTACATTCTTCTTATTATCCATCTAAACACCTCTATATATGAAATGAAGAGTAATATACTAAATATTACTCTTCACCATATTATATAATTTAGTATTATTAAATACCAGCAGTTGGTGTTGTATCAACATCTTCACCAACATGATCAACATCAGCAGCAGTATATCTTTCCTTAGTAAATCCAAAGTTAATAGTTACTTCTTCACCTAAAGAAGCAAATTCGTAATTATCTATATCTTGTCCTTCTAAGTATACATAAACTCTAACCTTAGTTATACTATTTGGTGCTAATGACATAAATTGTGGTCTATCATTTCCTGTTTTAACTTTTTCAGTATCAGTAAAATAATCATAATCAACTAATTTATAGTCATCTTTTGCATCAGTATCTGCAGCCACAAAATCAGTATAACTTGTAATAGTATCATCATATTTATTAAATCCATCATACGTATCAACCATGTCATCTACTACTAATTCTTTATTTACTGCATATGTAGAAACTGCTTGATTTGTTGTAATTATTTCACATGTTCCTTCTTTATTATATCCATCAACATATATATCTTCTGCAATTCTTTCTTTACATGATACATTATAGTACTCAATTGCATTTTGAACATGAACAGAATCATTTGGTTCCCAAATTACAGCATCTCTACAAATTCCAGTAACTTGATCATCTCCAGCTCCACCACTAGTACAAGTAATACCTGTTATAGTAGCAGGATTTTCATTTGTAGAAATAACACGTCCAACTTGCATAAATGCTACTCTAATTGAATTTTCTATACCTGTACCAGCTACACCATTAGCACTAGTTGTAACAGCTGAATTTGTTGATAAAAATATAGCTTCTTCATTAAGAGGTTCATTATCAGTATAATATGCATCTTCTGAAATATTTTTAATAAATAAATCAAATGCTATATAACCGTCGCCTTGATTTAAACCGTCGTCTCCTTCTGTACTTTGATTATAATTATCAACTCTACTAGTTAATAATCTAAGTCCTCCATAACCAGATGTTAAACTTGCTTTTTCAAACATAATCATTCTAGATGAAGTACTATCAGCTCTACCAACAGTTGAAATTGGTTTTAAGCCGGTAAATCCACTACCTTCATCCAAAATATTAGTATTTCCAGCATATTGATTAGCAGTGTTAACATCTAATGTATATTGCCAATTTTCACCGTCCATTGAAATTAGTAATCCCTCAGTAGTTTCGACTTCAATTTCAAATTGTTGAATATCTACTGTTTGAATTCCAATGAACCATGCAAATGTTCCAACAGAAAGTACAATTGCAAATAAGGCACAAATTGTTATTAAATTAAATATTTTTCTATTTCTTTTTTTATTATTTGTTGCCATTGTCTCTCCTTTTTTTATTTTATAATATTGTTTTTATATTAATTTATTATGTTGCTTATTAATTACTTGGATCTTTATGATTGTCATAGATTACATCATCTGGTAATGTAGCAGTTCCGCTTGGATCATAATTAACATCTTGATCAAAGTATCTTTCCTTACTTAGGCTAAAATTAACTGCAATTTGTTTTCCTAATGATGCAAAATCATAATTATCTACATCTTGACCTTCTAAGTAAATATAAATTCTAACTTTAGTAACACTATTTGGTGCTAAAGAAATAAATTGTGGTCTATCATTTCCTCTTAAATTCTTTTCAGTATCTGTGAAATAATCTAATTTATACAATTTACCATTAGTTGGTGTATCTGCTGCAATTGAAGCAGTATACCCATTATATTCTGCACCATCATAAACATTTACTTCATCAGTATAATTAATTGTTCCACCAACTACATAAGTTGGGTAATAAGTACCATCTTCTATAGTACCACAGGCATCACCATATGACGCTGAATCATCAATTGCTTTACCAGTTCTTGCTTTACATACATTATCATACCAATTAATTGCATTTTCAACGTGATCTGTGTCATTTGGTTCCCAAATTACAGCATCTCTTTTGTCGCAAATAGTTGTAACGCCTTCTGCTTCTTGGCAAGAAATAGCTTGCATTTGTTCAGCAGTAGCAGTTGATATAACACGACCTATTTGTGCAAATGCAACTCTAACTGAATTTTCAATACCAGTATTTTCCACACCAGCAGATCCAACTGTTACCATTGAGTCTGGTGATAAGAATACTGCTTCTTCATTTCTTTCATCATATTCAGTATAATATTCATCCCCAGATAAGTTTTTAATGAATAAATCAAATGCAACATATCCTGATCTTTCTTCATCAGTATTTTCTATAACACTTGACATTAATCTATAACCACCACCAGCTTGTGTTGGATCGATACTACTACTTTCATATAATATCAATTTAGATGTATCTGGATTCATTTTTCCAAGAGTTGAAATAGGTTTTAAACCTTTACCACCCCAAGTATTTGTGTTACCATCATAAGTATCAAAATTATCTTTATTAATGGTTACTGAGTCAGAAAAGCTTGTACCATCTAAAGATAAAGATAAACCATCAATTGCTGCAACTGTAACATCAAATGGTGAAACATTAACTGTTTGCATACCAATAAACCATGCAAAGGTTGATGTTGCTAAAAGAACAGTGAAAAGACCAGTTCCAACTATTAATCTTTTTACTCTTCTATCATGTTTGTCATTTTTCTTTGTCATTATTCGTTTCCTTTCTCCTTTTCATCAATAATTTGTGATTTAAAATCTAAATGAATTTTAAACTCACCACCCAAAATGTTATCTGTACATTCTGGATCACTTCCCTCAATCCACATCACTATTGTATATTTATTTATGTCGCCTGGATTAAAGTCTGCAACGTGCTCACGTGCAACTATTCTATCTGATAGAAAAGTAACTGTGTCTGACTCCGCAGTACCTTCTACAGATTCTTTAGCGTATGTGACATAATTACCATCATCAGTATAAACTCTAATTCTCACAGCTTCATCAACATTTTTTATTACATCATCAATTACTATTTCATAATAATAATCGCTTACCTCTTCACCTTCATTTTCAATATAGAAAGTATATGCAAGATAATTATCACCATTATGAGAACCTCCTACACTATCATGAAGATTATCAGGTAACCAATGCCCTGAAATATTGTCAAATGACTCTGGAGACTCAGCGTTTAACTCTGAACGATAAACCTTATAATTAACATCGTCATAAATTAATAATCCTTTATCAAAATATAAGTTTCTGTCTAGCGTTACGCTAAAATTTCCATTATTATAAAAAACACCTACTACAAAATATAAAATAAGAAAAAATAACAATAAAACAAGAATTGCAATTTTTAATATCTTTTTAAGATTTTTTTCATGCTTTAATTTCTCACTGCTTAATTTTACCCTTCCCATATTCTATATCCCTTCATATAGCTAATGGAAACATAACCATTGGCATATGGCTATATTTCGATATCTTTATAATATATTTAAATTATACTTTAAACATTAACATAAAGTCAATAAATTTGTCGAAATATGTAATAAAAAAATCATTTTGTTTTTATTGCTCTTTATTTCCTACAACAACCATTAAATGCACAATAATCACAATTTGATTTTTTAATATTAAATAAAATAATTACAATTATTATTAATATGAGAATAATTAAAATGTTAATATTATTTAAAACGTTATATATGAATATTGATAATAACCAAGCAAAAAATATTTGATAAAATATTAATAAAATAAAAATTTTTTTGTTTTTTAATTCTTTTTTTAATGCATAAAGGGATGAAATACAAGGTACACTAAATAAATTAAAAACAATAAAAGAATATGCGGAATGATTATTAAATACTGATAATATAAAATTATTATTAGATAATTCATTTATGATTGAAAGAGAACTTACGACTTGTTCTTTTGCAATTAAGCCTTGAATTATTGATATAGATGCTTCCCATGAATTAATACCTAATAATGGAACAAAAAACCATGAAATTTTTTTACCTATAAAAGCAATAATTGTTTCATTTAAAGAAACTCCATATTCAAATTTTAATGAAAATGATGATAAAAACCACACAATAATAGATGATAAAAATATTATAGTTCCAGCTCTTTTTATGAAAGAAAGGCTTCTATTATAAACATCCTTTAATACATATTTTATATCTATCATTTTATATTCCACTAACTCTTCTAAATAAAGATCATTATCATTTATTTTAAAATATTTTCTCATAATTATTGCTGAAATAATAATTACAAAAATAGATAGCAAATATAATGATATTATTATTAATACTTGATGTTCTTTATAAAAATAACTACTTAGCATTATTATAATTGGTAATTTAGCACTGCATGGTACGAAAGGGGTTAAAGCACAAGTCATATTTCTAATATTTTTATTTTCTATTGTTCTACAGCCAAGTATCCCAGGTACACTACATCCAAGTCCAATAATAAAAGGAACTATACTTTTACCATTAAGGCCTATTTTTCTAAATATATTATCAAATAATATTTCAATTCTAGACATATAACCACTTGACTCTAATATAGATAAACAAAAAAATAAAATCATTAATTGAGGCAGAAATGTTAAAACAGTTAAAACTCCTTTTACAATACCATTTATAAATAAACTTATAATAGCATCATTAACACCAATATTAACAAAAAAATTATTTAAAATATAACTAAAATTCTCAATAGACTTTTCTAAAATAATAGATAAATTATTTCCTACTAAATTAATAGATAAATAAAAAATAAAACTCATTATTAATATAAATATTGGAAATGATAAATATTTATTTAAAAATATTTTATCCAGTTTTTCGCTCATAGAAATATTATAATTATTTTTTTTATATACTTTTGATTTTATATTTTCGATGTATTTAAATCTTTGATATATTATTTCTTCGTATAAATTATTTTCATATCTAAAAGATAAACTATTTATAATACAATCTATTTCATTACTTTTATATATATTAAATCTATCTTCATTTTCAAGTAACTTAATACTTACAAACCTCTTATTATATACTTTATTATTAAGGCTATTTTGTATTTTATATATACTTTGTTCTATCTTATCATCATATATTTTATTTATTCTTTTAATTTTATTACTTTCAATTAATTTTAATAAATTATCAATTCCAATATTCTTAGATGCAGATATTTTAATAACACTAACTCCAAGTATATTACTAAGTATATTTTCATCAATTATAATTCCTTTTTTTAAAAGTAAATCATTCATATTTAATACAACTATTATATTAATATCCAAATCTAATAATTGTAATGTTAAGTTTAAACTTCTTTCTAAAGTGTTACTATCAATAATATTAATTATTAAATCGATTTTATTATTTAATATATAATTTATTGTTACTTCCTCATCAGCGCCATAAGAATTTAATGAGTATATACCTGGTAAATCAATTATTTCATAACTAGTATTTTTTATATATCCACTTTTCTCATCCACACTAACTCCAGGATAGTTACCCACTTTACTATTAAATCCAGTAAGATTATTAAATAATGTTGTTTTACCACTATTTTGATTACCCAAAAGAGCTATTTTCAATTTATTATCTCCACCTTTATTTTACTAATCTCATTTAAATTTAATGTTAAATTATAATCTCTTAAAAAGATAGTTGTTAGATTGTTATTAAAATTTTTTCTTTTAACTATTACTTTAGTTCCTTTTGTTAAACCCATATCAAGTAAACGTTTTTTAAATTTTATATTTTCTTCTTCAATATTTTTAATAATAGATATTTGTCCTATTAAAACTTTATCTAAACTAATCATGATAATAATATGAAAATAAAACATAATTTATTCATAAAAAAACTATTAACAATTATATTGTTAATAGTTTGTTAATTATTCAATTTCGTGTAAACTATCAAAATCTATATTATAATATGGAACTTTCCAAAAATCATATGTTACTTCGGAGCCATTATTATTAATAGTGCTAATAGCATGATCTCCCTCATAACTCCAATAACCTCCAATATTATATATTTTTTCTTTATCCCAACCAAGCGCAACTAACATTTGTTTAGCGAAATTAGCATATCCACCAGCACCACACATTAAGAATATAGTTTTGTCTTTTGGAAAAATATATTCTAATATTTCCATAGATTCCTTATAATTAGCAATATATTCACCATTTTCTCCTAACCTAAATAATGTTTTACCTTCATATAAATTACTAACATTTTCATCTTTCTTTTGATCAATATATTCTTGTGGAAACTCAGTTAAATACGGATAAGGAATAACTTCAAATCCTTCAATAAAACCAGTTAATTCTCTTTCTCCTCCTTTATTTTCCCAAGTAGCTGTATCAACAAGTAATCTTAAATCCCTATATGCTACATCGCTTCTTCCTAGATAATTATCAATGGTTTTTTCATTGATATTTTTATCAATATCATATGTACCTCTTAATCCTTCACTTTTTTCTTGCTTTGGTAATGGTACTATTTCATTACTATTACTTGTAAAATTAAAACATAAGCTTATAACTAATCCTACAAACAATACTAATATTGTAATGATATAAATATAATTCTTTTTCATAATTTCTCCTCTCTAGATTAATTTTATTAAAATAACTTATATTAGGAAATAAAGAGTAAGTTGAAAATCTCAACTAATAGTTGATTTTATATAAAAATAGTTAATAAAAACTTTAAAAATTTTTCTTTCAAATTACTATCAACTTTTCCTAATACTATCCAACAAAGATGTGTAGTTCATATGATTAGAAATTCAGTTAAATATGTAAATTATAAATATTTAAAAACTTTTACAGCCGATTTAAAATTAATATATACTTCTAAGAAGGATACGAAAAACTACAAGAATTAAAAAAAATGGCAGGATAAATACGCATCATCATTTAAAATATGTGAATTAAATTGGGATGCTATATGTCCATTTTTCCAATTCTCTGAACCGATAAGAAAAATAATGTATACAACAAATACAACAGAATCTTTGGATAGATAATTTAAAAAATATACTAAAACTAAATTTGTTTTTACAACAGATATGTCCTTATTAAAATATTTATATTTATCAGTTAAAAATATTGATAAAAAATAAGATCAAGCATGTAGAAACTGGGAGGTCAATATTATCAGAATTATTTATCATGTTTGATAATAGAATTTAATTTTTTTGAAAAATATTTTATATATTATATTATTAATGTAATAAAAAAAGAAACTGTATAAGTTACAATTATCGTGAAAAGATATCATTTACACAGATTTCCTTACACACTCTTTTTAATTATTATGAGAATTTTTTTATATTCTAATAAGTACATTACATTCTTTCATTTATTTTATTTGTTATTCAAATTTTGTATTATAAGCATTACAAATATTATTATATAGAATATCTCGCTTTTATTTTTCATCAATATTTAATAAATCAAGTATCTTTATATACCTAGATACATCACTATATTCATCTGATACAGCAAAAAACAGTTCCATACATTATTTTTTTCTTTACATTAGGGTAAAATTTAAAATATTTATTAATGATGTTTGATATTATAATATTTTGTTTTTCTCTTTGTTTAATATCTTCGCCATCATTGCAATCACTAAAACAAGTATAAATATTATCATACTTATTCCATAAATAAAATAGACTATCAAAATTAGGCCAATTTATGACTAGCAATAAAATTAACTTTTGGAAATTTTACTGCTAATTCTTCAATAAATTTAGCATCAGAATATTCAGAATATGAACTTTCACCGTTATCATCATAAATTTCACCACAATGAAATGTAACAGATAAATTATTCATATTTGCGAATTTTGCAACCTTAAATATTTTATCATCATTAGCATAATATTTTTGATAACGCAAATATATTTTTATTGCTATAATTCTTGTAATTTAGTCCTAGATGCAACAATATTTTTTGTAACTAATTCTCTGTCTATTCTATTTTCATATTATTTTTTCTCATACTATTTATAATATAATACTTTCTATATTAAAAGATATTTAATTATTTATTGAGTTCAACCAATCAAATATTTCATTTAAGTTAGTAATTGATTTAACTTCTTTATTACCACTAATTCCATAATATAAAGCATTCCATCCATTTTTAATTGGATTTAAATAATCGCTACTTAGTGTATCTCCTATATGTAAAAATTCATTAGATTTATTTCCTAATATTTTTTCAATATATTTATAACTCTCTGAATCACTTTTTGTATATCCTAAATCATATGAATAAAATATATTATCAACTATTTCTTTAATATCATTTGGTAAATAGTTATCTAATAAACAACTACTATTTGAAAATAATATTACTTTATAACCTTTACTTTTTAATTTTTTTAATACTTCTATATCATCTAATGAAATTTTTTTTACTTCATTTGATTTAAATTTATTTTTAAAAAATTCATTTATGTCTTTATTGTTATCAATAGATAATTGATTACAAAACTCTGAAATTAAAGTCTCATATGTTCCTTTTGTTTTTTGAAATATATTTTTATAAACATTACGAACTTTTTCATAAGGTATTTTCGTAAGTTCTGCTAGAGCATGTAAATCATAATGTGACTCATTAGAATTATTATTTTTAATAAGTGTTCCGCCTATATCAAATGAAACAACTTTAATCATCATACTCCTCTTTAGCAAGTTTAATAACACCAGTAATAAATTCATTTTTACCTGCTGTATATTTTGGCCTTTCATTTGCATATTTAATAGCTAAATCTTCTTTTAAATCACAATATTTTTTTATGTATTTGGGATGCTCAATTAAATATCTTTTAAAATATACTAAATTATAATATGTATTACTCTTTGGTTCAACAAAATGAATATAATGTGTTCTTGAATCTTCGGGTCCTTTAGCAAAGAAATATCTGTCTGCTACTCCTTGCTGTCCCCTATTTGAATAATCATAATCTTTTAAAATATCTTCAATTTCAGTAATTTCATCCAAACTATTAATTACAACTAAAATATCTATTACTGGTTTTGCTTTAAGTCCTTCAATAGAAGTACTACCAACATGATGTATTTCTATTATCCTATCTTTTAATACATCTTTTAATAATTTTTCTTCTTTTTTATAATCTTCCTTCCATGCTGAATTGTAGTTTTCCAATTCAACTATTCCTCTTTTTAATGCCATACTTTAAACTCCTTTCATATGCCTATCTATTAGACATAAATATTGTATCACATATAATCTTTATTAACAATTGAATAATTTATTTGTTATTTATAAACTCTATTTTAATATCAATCGTTTGCAAAAATCTTCACTTAATTTTTCACTTACATCTATACCTAATTGATCACTTGGAATATGAAAATCAGAACCAACAGTTTGTATTATTCCTAATTTTCTTGCAATACTATCATATTCATAAATTTTAGTCAAATTCATTTTACCATTAATAATTTCTATTCCTGATAAGCCATAATTCATAAGCCCTTTTACTTTTATTAATAAATCATCATTTGATAAATTCAATGTATTAGGATGAGCTAAAACCACTATTCCTCCACTTGAATCAATAAGTTCAATAATATCTATAGGACTTATTTTTTTATTTGGTATATAATATTTTTGTTTAACTCCAATTAATGTTTGATATGTTTCTAATATACCATTTGAATAACCTTTATACATTAAGTACATAACTATTTTTCTTTTATCTAAAGTATCATATTTAAGACCAATGCTTGTTAAATAATCATTAATTTGTTCTTTTGATATATCATATCCATCTTTTTGCATCATTTCTATAACTTCATAACATACTTTCTCATTGTATTTCTTTAACTTATCCATTACATAATTAATTTTATCTAACTTTTGCATACCATATCCTAATAAATGCATATTAGTAACTGATGAATTAAATTCAACACCTGAAATTATTGGTATATGATATTTTTGTTCTAATTCTAAATAGTCCTGAACAAAATCATGATCAGTAATTGATATTAAAGAACATCCACTAGCAACTGCTTTTTGTACTAACATCTCTGGTGTTAATAATCCATCAGATAAATTTGAATGCATATGTAAATCTATTTTTTTCATATAAACTTACCTCTACTAAATTATATATTTAATTAATTTCAATATTTCATTTGAATCAATTGAGTAAAACTGCATATCTTCATAAAATTGTAAAGTATTATCATGACTATCTGAACCTATTATCATTAATAAATTATTATTTTTTAATACTTTATCAAAGTTATTTATGTCCTTATATTCATTCCTTATATTTTTTTCTAATCCAATAATATTCTTTTCTTTCCTTATTGTATCACTTACTAATTCTAATTTAGATTCAGTTGGATGAGCCCATATTGTACAAAACTTCTTATTTATTTCATCAATTTTTAACTGTCCATATGAATTAACAGATAAACTACCACTACTAGGTTTATCCCACCAATCATCATCAACTTCTCTAACTGCTAACATTGATAGTAAAAAGCGGGAACTATAATCACTATTACCTTTAGTATATTTTTCGCGAAGTTTTTTATATCTATTTTTTTTATATATTTTCCTATCTTCATAACAATCTTTTTCATTATATTTTTCTAATAAATCTAATATATCAAAAGTTGTTATATTTTTTTCTTCAAACTTATCAATTAAATAAAAACACAAAGTATCATATTCTGGAACTAATTGATTATCAGTTAAATATTTTAAATATTCATCATATGAATATTTTATTTTATTCTTTTTAGTAATTTCTTTTATTGCTAAATTTTCATTTAATCTTTTAAATTGAATTTTACTTCTATTAAACATTGCTTTATAATTTATATCAACATTTTTTTGTATTTCCTCATCTTTTGGATTAACAAACAATTGTAATATATGACACTGATTACCATAATTTCTATTATCAGTAGTAAATTCAATACCAGGTACTATTAATGGCTTTGTAAAGCCTGATTTAACATATTCATAAATTTCATTATAAGCTTCAAGAGTATCATGATCAGTAATTGCAATAATATCAAACCCTAAATTTTTAGTACTTTGTAAAATTTGTTTGATGCTTTGTTTACCATCTGCACTATAATTAGAATGAATGTGTAAATCAATATGTAGTTTTTCTTTTTCTTTACATAATTTTTTCATTTCATTTTTTAATTCCTTTAAATAATTTTCCCAAAACTCATAATTATTCATTTTTTATTTCCTCCTTAATACTTTATTATTTTTTTTTAATCATATTCTCCGCTATTATTATTATATCATCTATAGATAAACCATTAGCACTTAAATTATTAAACAAATTCCCAAAACCCGCTATCCCATCTTCATATCCTCTAATATTAAATGAACAATTCCTATCATATAATAATGATTTTATAATATATGCATATCCGGAATACAAATATAATGTTGGTACATCTTTATTAAAATATCTTTTAAATTCAATATCATTTAAAGCATTTTTACTACTTAGATCTAATATTTTAGGATTAGTAATATAGTTAATTTTAACTTTAACACCATTATTTATCAAATGCTTACCAACTTCAAATATTACATCCAGCATATAGTCTCCAGTAGCACATAAAATAATATCCGGATTATCACATTCAATTAATGTATCCATTCTTATATTCGCATCTTCAATAGTTTGATAAATTTTTCTATGTCTTTTTGATACTGTTATAACATTAATTTGATTTTTAGTATTTGCTATATATTCCAAACATTTTAATAAATTATTTTTATCTTTTGGAAACAAAATATCATAATAATGATCATCTTTTCCTAATAAATTATTAACAAAATTAGGATTTTGATGTGAATATGTATTTTCGAAACAAGTTGATGTTAATATATAATTCATTGAATTTCTATCAATTTTATCTTTTAATTTATTGCTTTCTTTTAGTGATTTATAATATTGATCAACCATACTACTTATAATAGACATAAACCCTTCATATGCAATATAAAATCCTTGGTTTCCTGCTAAAATATATCCCTGATATAAAGCTTGTAATAAATTTTCATTTAATATTTCAATAGCATATCCACTCACTCCTGCTAATTTATTTGAATAAATTTCATCTGGTGAAAAAATAACCCCTTCATTTTCATTAAAATATTTTTTTAAATATTCCTCTAATTTCTTGTCTTGAGCTAATTTACTAAATTCCAAAATATTAATTTTATTTATATTTACTAATTTTCTTTGTGAATCTATTGGCTCAATTTTTTTAAAATATTCTAGCAAAAAGCCATCATTGTCAAAAAAATCAGTATCATACTTTAGTAAAAATTGTCTAAGTATATCAATTTTTTTACTTTTATCATAATTTTGAAGTGGATTTTTATGTGAGTTTACTGAATTTTCAAATTCTATTCCATCAACACTAGGAAGTGTATATCCCTTAAATGATTTTAATATTATTAAAGGATGCTTATCATCCATAATTTTATTTAAAGTTCTTTGAAATTTGTCGATACTTTCTGAAAGAGTAGAACACGTTCTTATATCTACAATATTAACGTCATATCCAAATGATTCAAAATATTTATACAATTCTTCATCTGTCTGATTTGATAAAAATGAATTAGAACTCATTTTTAGTCCATTAAGATTAATTATTGGTAATACTTTTGAAGATGAATCAATTATTTTATTTAATTGCCAAGAGGCAGATAAAGTTCCTGTTTCTGCTTCACCATCTCCAATAATACAAGGTATAATATCAGTATTACAATCAATTGAATATCCATACGCGATACCTAATGAATATCCTAATTCTCCTCCATTATAAATAGTTTGAGGGTATTGTGGATTAATTTCAGAACGAATGTTTAAACCAAAATTATTTATTAAATTATTTAATCCTTCTATATTTCTTGATAAATTAATATCTTTCTTTTCTAATGTTCCATCAAGCCACTTGTTCGTTATCAAAGAAGCACCGCTATGTCCAGTTCCAATAATTAGTTGACTCTTTAGTCCTTTTTCTTTAAAAAAATAATTTAAATTAGCTAAAATAAAATTTATTGACAAACTAGATCCTAAATGCCCAGGATTATATTCTTTTAAATTCTCTTTTGATACTTGTTTATAATTTGTAAACCGGTTAAAATACATCAAGTTAATTAATATTAAATTAGCTGTTTTAATGTAATTTTCTATAATGTTAGTATCTTCCTTTGGCATTTTCTTTCCTCCTTATCATCATCAAAATATAGACTTCTAAAATTCTCCCACAATTTAAAATTCAATTGCTTTCCTTTAAATATTTCATCTATTATTTCTCTAGCTTTTATATAATACTCTATATTTTTAGCATCTTCGCATCTATAATTTTCCTGAAAAGCATTATAATTTTGAAAAACTTGAACTATAGGAAATTTATTAATACTATCTTTAAAATAATTAAAATAATATTTTATAGTTTCTAAATCTTCTAAACCTAATATATATAAGAAGGTTGCTGTTATATTAAGTGATGAACTATATTCTAATAATTCTTTTGCTTTTGGTAATGTTAAACTTGATTTTTCGGGTTTCATATATTTTTCTCTATCGAGAAATTTTTCAATTGTTAAATATATACCAAAATTATTTATTTCTTCTTTTATTCTTTTAATTTTATCAAAATCTCTTAATTGAGATCCTATATAATTCAAACTACCATTATATCCCATTGATTTAAAAGCTTCATTTACTGTCATTAAATGTTCAATTAATTTATCTTCATTTTCAAAACATCCAGTACATAAAGTTACATTTTCAATTTTTTTCATAGATTCTATACCATTGTCTCTTAATAAATTTGTGAAGTATTCAACAATATTTTCTTTACTAGAAAAATCATATACATCTTCATCTGTCAAACTATAAGTTCCACAGAATTTGCATCCAACACATTTACTTCTTGAATTCGAATTAAATGTAATTGCCTTTTTATTATTTCTAAAATATGTAGATAAACATGTGTCTTTTTCAAGTCCTTCAATAGTGCCAACTGGTATATTCTCTAAATATAAAATATTATCTTTCAAAGTAAAAGGAGACTGTTCGTAAGTATTCACACAAACCGCAAAATATGTACTTTTATCACTGCCTAATAGTTTAAGATTAAATCTTATTCTATTATCTTTAACATTATCTACAATAATACCATACCTATTTAATGCTATAGATAACACATTTTCTAAAGATAATCCATGTTGTACTGCAATTTTTTTAAAATATTCTATCATCTTTCTTTCCTCCTAAAGAAAAGACGACAAAACTTCATATTAGTTTTGTCATCAAAAATCAAATAAAATTTGCAAAATTCAATTTTATATCATCTATTTCTAAACTGTAGCATCTACTTTTTAAACTTAACATATCTTCACTTCCTTATATACATAATAACATTAGAAATAAAATATGTATCATATCAATTTTTAATACTAACTATTAGTATTATTAATAGTAAATTTAATAATATCAATAAAATTCTTAATACTAGCATTATTTATATTTGATTTATATATAAGTGCTATATTATCTATTGGTATGTTTTTAAATTTATCAATTACAACAAAAGAACCATCATCTATTTCTTTTTGAACATATTTTTTATTAATATATCCTATTCCTATATTATCAGCAATTAACGCTTTTAATAAATTAGAATTTGGTAGTTCTACTTCAATATTATAATATATATTATTATCTATTAAATATTCTACAATTCTCCTTCTCTTTTCAGAACTATCAGGTAGTATCAATGGATAGCAATAATTACTATCACTCATGTTTTTTCTTTCTTTTAAATAAAACTCTTTTGAACAAACAAATGCATTTTCAACATCCAATAATTTTTCTACATTAATATTCTTATCAAATTTATAAAACACTGGATAACGGCATACTACTATATCTAGTTCATCTTTTTTTAACAATTGAAATAACTCTGTTGTATTTGAAAAATTAAAAGACATTTTTATATTTTTATTATCTCTTTTAAATATGACAATAGGCTTGTCCATATAATTATCTGCTATAAACCTTGTGCATCCAATGTTTATTTCTTTTTTTTCAACACTTTCTTCCAAAATATCTATAATATTAATTATTTTAAAAAATAAATCTTTACCTTCCTTAGTTAATGTCAAGTTTCCAATATTTCGTTCAAATAATTTTACATTTAAAATATCTTCTAAATTTTTAATACTACTACTTAAAGCTGATTGAGAAATCATTGCATAATTACTAGCTTTAGTAAATCCACCATACTTAGCAACATAATAAAAGCTCCTATATAGATTTAAATTGATATCTAACTTGTTCATTATATACCTCCTATTTAATTACAACAATATATTATTAAGAAAGATATTATTAAACTTGTTTTTTCTAAAACAAATTATATCACAAATATTAATTATTGTTTTAATTTTAAATGAAACAATAATTCTTCATCTATTTTCCATATTCCTAATTTACATTTTGCTTCTATTTTATTTTCCAATTCTTCTACATCTTCTAAAACCCAAGCAAATCTTCCTACACTGAAATTACCACAAATATATTGTTCTGGATATTTTTCTTTTATCATTTTTATATATTCTTCAGTCATTTCTATACAATCAACTAGTTTATATTTACATATTATTAAACCATAATTCATTTGATCATTGCCAATTATTTTTATTAATTCATCTCTTCCATCAATATGTTTGCCTATTTTTTCCTTACTAGCATGTATATATAATTCTCCTCTATAATGTGTTTTCCAACTTCTTGTTTCTATAAATTTCTTTTTATTTTATATTAAAGTAGCAAAAGGTTCTTTTATACTTAAAACTCTCATATTTATCATCACCTTAATTATAAAATATTTATAATATGATTTCATTTTGTTAATTTTTTATAATAATGCTAACTAAAAAAGCAATGTTTTTCATCGCTTCATCTTACTATATTTATAGATATTAATTTTATGTTTTATTTTATTATTTACTATTCTAGAAGCAATTTCGTTACCATATATTATTTTAAAACATTTTTTCGCTTGATCTAATGATTTAAATTCAAAATAGGTATTAATCGTATTATATAAAATAAACTCATTATTCAAAATCCAATCATTATAATCTGTTGTTCTGCTGTCTTTATCTCTACCTCTGACTTTTTCAAATTCACTATTTTCAGCATTTTCAACAAGAATTATTTGACCATTTTGTTTTAATATCCTTTTTAGTTCGTTTAAAACATTATTTCTTTCTTCTATATTTGTTATTGTTCCTAATACCCAAGTAGATACAACTAAATCAACTGAATTATCTTCTAATGGTATTTTTGATAAATTAGAACATATGAATTTTGAATTATTATTTATTGATTTTAATTTTGCCTTTTCTAACTGATTTTTAGATAAATCTATACCAATATATCTTTCAGCATTATCTTCTAACACTCTTAAAAACTTGCCTGTCCCACAACCTGCATCTAATACTATTTTTTTCTTTGAAATATTATCTAAATAGTTAGCAACTTTATTTTCAGCATCTTCTGCTATGCTAAATATTTCATAATAATCATTATCTTCATAATATGCTTTAGAGTCTTTTAATAGGTTCTTCATCTAATACTTCCTCTTTATTATCTATCGTTTCTGGATAAATCATATCAACAATATATTTAGCAATGTTTCTAGATTTTCCAATTGCAGGTCTAAAATGCATGTGAATACCTGGGACTGTATTTATTTCAATTATTCTATAACTATCATCAGTTTGTTTTTGTTCAATAGAATTAGTCATAAAATCAATACCCACATAAGGTAATCCTGGAAATGCTTTTAAAACTTCTAATCCAATTTCTATAACACTTGGATGAACTCTATCAGTATAATCTTCACATATCCCACCCATTGCGACATTAGAATTTGCTCTTAAATAAATTTTTTCTCCATTTTGAGGAATGCTTTGCAATGTTAATCCATTTTTTGATAAATATTTTACTAACTCATCATCTATAAGTATTTCACATAACGCATTAGTTCTTGGATTCATTCTATCATAATTTTCTTTTTTAATTAAATGTTCAATAGTATTTATCCCATCTCCATAAATATGTGATGGATCACGAAATAATACTGCATAATCCCCCCTTTTAGTAACAAATACTCTATACTCATTAGCTTTATAGTATTCTTCAATAATTATCTTAGTTAAATCTCCACGGTGCATAATAATATTGTTTATAGCATCTACAACTTCCTCTTCTGTTTGCAAATCAGTATACACATCAAATCCATGAGAACCAAATACTGGTTTGATTACAACTGGACAATTTAAAACTTTAAACGCTTTTTTGATATAATCAATGTCTCTTGCAATGAATGTTTCTCCAACTGGTACGGATATTCCATGCATCATTAAATTTTTTTTAGTAAATCCCTTATCTCCTGCTAAAATAGATACATTATATGGCATTATTGATGAATCCCTATCACATATTAATTCATCATGACCATTATATGATGCTTTAATAATTTCTTTTTCAGCATCAATTATACCTACATTTATGCCTCTTTTAAGCATTTCATATATAAAAATTTTTTGATTAGAGTGTAATCCTTTATATATGTTTTCCATTATCTATAAAATCCTTTATTTAAACTATCAATTAAATCATCAAGCTCTCTATTTTCTTGCTCTAATTGTTTTATCATTCTTTCTTCTTCTTCAGCTTTTCTTGCTTCTGCAACCAACTTTTTTAATTCATCTATTTTTTGTTTTCTTTGTGCTAAAATCTGATTTGCCCTATCACTAGTTAAATTAGCACCTTCCATAGAAAATTCTAATTTTTCAATTAACTTATCAACATCATCTAAAGAGTTATATTTCTTACTACTTTGAGTTTTAGCGGGTATAGTTGAAATGCTTCTGCTTTCTGATGAACAAAATGAAGATCTACTTTCTAAAGCACTTTCATTGCTAAATGAAGATGTTGGTACATAAGTATTGTGACTTTCACTAGAAAAATCACTCTCTGAAGGAAATCTCCCATAACTTCTTCCAAAATATTCCCCATATTCATAATTACTTTCGCTGCTTGCATAATTACTTTCCATAATTTACTCCTCCTTTATCAATACAGCATCTTCTGTATTTATTTTTACATTAAGTAAAGCACTTTTAAACTTCTTTATTTTTATATCTCCAAATATTTCTTTAACATTTTTTATATCATCTATCATACTTCTTTTTTCTTTATTTTTTATATCATATATATAAGCAAAGTATAGTACTTTTACTTTCTTTGAAAATTTGAATATTAATTTTTTGTAATTAATTAAATAGTTATCCTTATAAATAGTGTTGATATAATCTGATATATTAGATAGAAACATAAAATCATAGTTTTTATTAAGTTTTAAATCTTTCAAATTTGATTTTACAAACTTTATTTTGACTATTGCTAATCTATTTTTGATTATATCATAATTTTCTTCATTTAGATATAAATTGCAATTGATTTTATTTTGAAAATCGAAGTATTTTAAATTAAATAAAGCTGAATATTTCATTTTTAATCCATTATATTCATTTTTAGAAAGTTCATTTAACCAAAATGCTTTACTTTCACTATCCATATTTAATTTTTTTATTAATTCATAATTAAAAGATTTTTCTGTATCATATAATATGAAATTTAAAAATTCACTATATGATAATTCTTTAATTGCTGATAGTTTTAAATCCATATAATATTTAGTAAGGGGATTTATATCGAATGTTGTTATATCTGTGCACCCTTTTAAAATTGCATTAATAATATGATCTGATGATCCTGTTACTGTGATTATTTTTTTATTAGTAAAATCAAGTTCATTCATATATCCAGCAATATTTTCGGTAGTAAAAAGATATATACTACTGAATCTTTCCATAACAAACTCCTTTTAATTTTGAATTTAAAAATAAATATATATTCTTATCTTTTAGAACATTTTTTAAATTATTATCTCTTAATGAAATCTTTGAAATACAGTTCTTATTATTTTCATATACCCAAGGACAAGGACTAACAAACCCCATATTGTTAATATATAAAAATTTATCTCCTGCAGGGCACTTCTTAACAAATGTAGGTTGTTTGCCAAAATTATAATTAACAATTATATTGTTTTGGTATTTTTCTTTTATATAATCAATAGTTTTAATAAGTTCTTCATTTGAAATTGTTTTTACAAGTAATTTACTTTGTCCATCAACTGGTTCCATTATTGAAAATATTATTTCATTAGCACCAATATTAATCGAATCTTTAACTAGATTTTCTAAATTATTTTCATTCTTAGCATGAATTACAGAACCAATTCTTACTTTATTCTTTGAATGCTTTAATGATTTTAAACCATTAATGGTTCTTTCATAAGTTAGTTTTCCTCTTACAGCTTCGTGTTCTTCTTTATTTCCATCTAAACTTACATGAATCATTTTTAAATTTATCTTATTTAATTTATTAACTATTTCATCATTTATAAGTGATGCATTAGTAGATACATCAACAATTAATTTTTTACTAGCATATTCTAATATTTCTATTAAATCTTCTCTAATAAATGGTTCTCCCCCTGTAATTTTCAAATATTTAAAACCATTTTTTACTAATTCATCTATAACATGCAAACATTCTTTAGTTGTCAACTCGCCATCAACTTTCTTTTTATCACAAGAGAATATACAATAAGAGCAACCATAATTACAATTATGAGTGATTTCCCATATTGCTTTTCCACCATCTTCTGGTAATGTAAATTTACACTCCATAGAATTTATAAAATCATTTATTTCATCAACACTCATATTTTCTTCACTTACTACCATAAAGTTGTTATTCTCATATTTCTTTATATTGTTTATTTTTTGTAATTCAAATCTTCTTAATATTTCTTCTTTTGATAAATCACTATTATATAATCTAGATAATCTTATATCTTCATTAATATCTAAATATACAATTTTATTAAACTTATCAATTAAATTATCATTTATAATTAATGCCCAATCAACTAATATTGTTTTGTTGTTAAATTCATTTAAATATTTGAATAAAAAATTATATAAAATTTCTTTATATTTATCCATGCTTTTTTTATCATAATAAATATATTTATTTAAAATAAACGAATCAATTTCTTTATATTGTTTTAATTCTATTATTTTTGATTTTAATTTTTCTATATATTCGTTATTTTTATATAAACTTCTTCTAAAATTATCAACATCTATATATATACAATTAGGATTTAACTTTAATAATTTTTTACATAAAGTTGTTTTACCAGATGACATTCCACCTGTAATCCCTATTAATTTATTCATACCAACACATCCCATATTTTATTGGAATAAATGAAGCAAATTTTGTCTCTTTATTTAACAAATTATATTTATTCCAATTAACATCATCAAATATTAAAATATAACCATTATTCTTTAAATCATTTATTAATAAATTTATTTCTTCAGTTAATTTAGGATTTTCAACATTAGGATGATTACTGTGAATATATTGTGTTTTATTTTTAATATTTTTATTTTCTTCAAATATTGGTGTTCCAACTCTATATGCTAAATAATGCATTCTAAGTTCATGTGGCTGTAAAATATTAATTAAATTTCTTGTAGCGATAATATCTTCTTTAGTAGAACTTGGATAATCTAGAATAATACTATTTCTTACTCTATAGCCCATATCTTTCACTTCTTTAATAACTTGTCTAATATAATTTAAATTCATTTGTTTATTCATTAATTTTAGGATTCTTTTACTTCCTGTTTCAATACCAAAATGAACCCATCTAAATCCTACTAAATACATTTTTTCAAACATATATTTATCATAACAAGAAATACTACTTAAACATCCAAATAAACATTTAATATTTCTTTTTTCTATTTCGTTACAAATTTCAAACATTCTTTTTTTATCTACAGTCATATTATCATCTAGAAAAATTATTTTCTTAGTGTTAAAATTACTTATCAAATATTCAATTTCATCAACTACTTTATTAGCTTCTTTACCAATCCATTTACCAAAGAAAGTTGGTGTTGTACAAAAATTACACTTGCCAATACATCCTCTTGATGTAATCATAGTTCTTGTGTCCATATATTTTTCAATATTAACTAAACTTCGGTCAGGGTAATTAATCAAATTGAAATTATTAGCTATTTTGATTTTTTCAGTTAGTATTATATTATTATCTTTTTTTATAATAATATTAGGAATTAAAGATAAATCTTTATTTTGAATAATACTATTAATAACATTAATAATAGTTTCATCTGCTATGCCATTTATAACTACATCAAAACCATTATTTAAAAATTCATCATAATAATAAGCACTAGTTTTTCCTATAATAATATATTTTGATTTTTTATTAGTGTTTTTTATAATCTCAAATATATTAGAAACAGTATCACTTGTATGTAGAGGTAATTGATAATCAAATACAAAAATAATAATATTATCATCTTTTAAATAATTGTTTAAATTATTATTCATTTTATTAACATCCATATCTATTACACTTACATCACTATATTTTTCTTTAACAATCGTTGCTATTTGTAATACATCGATTGGTTCTGCAAGTATAGACTTATTTGTAAATGGTTTGTTAGGCGGATTGACTACTAAAATATTCAAAATATATTACCTCCTTATATATATTGATAATTATTATAATTTTTCACTAACTTAAATTGCATAAGAATTTATCATATTATTTTTAATATAATAATAACCTATAACACAAATCTACAGTGTATTTCATTCATTTACGTATAATTATTAACTAAAAAATATATATTACTTTTTGTTAGTATTACTATTTAATTTTAAATTTCTATTTTTTTATAATCAACTTCATAGCCCATTATTTTAAAATTTTTCTTGAAAATAATTCTTATAAATATAAATTTAATAAAAATTAATATTTTTAATAACAAAATGATATATTTACTTTTTTCATACTTTTTAATCTTTGCTAATGCATTTGCTTTTATAGATATTTTTCTCTGTGATAATTTAATTTTTACCTAGCACTAGCAAAAAATCATACATATTTCAATTCATGTTTCATTATTTTATCATGTTTTTAATTATCAAACAATATTTTATGATTTTTTATTCATAAAAATATAACTATTATAGACAATTAATCGTATAATTTAAAGAAATACAATTTAAAAAAATTATGAAAGTTATATAACTCATGTTTTTACCAAACTTTGTAGTAATCACACCATAACTTTTAACTAAACGAACTACTAGAATAATTTGATTCATCACTTTAATCCTCATTTTTTAAATCTACGAGGCACACAAAAATACCTACTACAGACCATTTAACGATTTTTTTATATTTGATTCAAATATTTGTAAATAAATTTTACAAACAAAATTGTCTAATTAAATAACTAATATTTTTTATAATTTTGTACATAAGACATCCTAATTTTTAACTACTATTATATTACAAAATTCTTGTTCATTTATACGATTATTGCCTAAATATAAACTAAACAAAAATGAAAAGACCACGAGAACTTATAAGCAAAAAATGAGATCACGCTTTTATGCGGCCTCTTCATGGAGGCAATCTCATATCACATACTTTTTTAAAACACTTGTAAATCAACGAATATAATTTTAAAAAGTTTAAACAAAATTATATTAATTTTAACCTTTGGGTAGTTGAAAGGAAGATTTTTATGTTATTAGAAAATAATACAAATAAAGTAATGGATTTAATATATCAATTTGATAAATTAAGCAATATTGATAAAGTAAGATTGGCAATATATTTGCTAGAAAATAAATATTTTAATGTTGATTCTGACATAGAAAATATGATAAATATATTAAAACTAATTTTAGTAAATATAAGCATTTATTATTTTTTTCAGCCAAGTATTTAGAACTTACTGAAAAAGAAAAGAAACCTTTTTCAATTGAAATGATATTTAATACATATGAAACTATCT
This sequence comes from uncultured Bacilli bacterium, assembly GCA_944358375.1. The sequence goes on along the minus strand of CALVQT010000001.1, from coordinate 164,526 downwards.
TTAATGATAGTATGATTGACAAATAAATTAATAATAATTTATTAGTATTTGATTACTATTACTCATTATTCAATAATAAGTAAAAATAATACCTAGTAAGACTAGGTATTATTTGACTGTTGACAAAGTCGAAAGAAATTTGTTAACAGTCTTTTAATTTTGAAAAAAATATATTATAATATAAATGTAAGGTTGCTTTATTATTCCAAATTAAAAGCTTACTAAACCTTACTTTTTTTATATATTTTTGATATAATTATATTAGGAATAATGAAGAAAGTAAGTGATAGAATGTTAACTAAAAGACCTCAAAGACAATATTTAAGTGAAATAGTAAATTTAGAAGAAATGGTACCTCAAAATCATTTCTTAAGAGTAATAGAAAAATATTTTGACTGGAACTTTATATATGAAGAAGTAGAAAAACAATACTCTTTATTTGGAAGACCAAGTATAGATCCAGTAGTATTGTTTAAAATTCATATATTAAAGTTTCTTTTTAATGAAGATAGTTTAAGAAAAACTTATGAAAGTTTAAAATATAACAATTTATATCGATGGTTTATAGGATATAACTTAAATGAAGAAGTACCTAATCATTCAACATATTCCCAAAACTATAAAAGAAAATTTTGTAAGTTAGAAAAAGATATATTGCAAACAGTATTTGATAAAGTAATAGATTTATTAATAGAACATAACTGTTTAGATATGACTGCTGTATACATCGATTCAACAAATACTAAAGCATATGCCAATAAAAAGAAAAATCATAAAGAGTTAGTAAAAGTAGAAGCCAAAAAATATCAAAAAGAATTAGAATTGGAAATTGCATTAAAAGCTCTTCAAGAAGAAGATTTAACAGATGATGAATATTTGGAAGAAGTACAAAAAATAGTCAAATGTAATGAAGAAATACCAACTGAAGAATTACTTAGGGAAAAGGAAATAATAGTCAGTGATACAGATAAAAATGCAGGAATGTTATATAAAAATGAAAAAGAAAAGATGTTTGCATATAACTCAACGGTAATATGTGATGGAAATAATTATGCACTAACAGTAGATGTTAATCCATCAAATATGCATGATTCCATAGCTTTCTATACTGCCTTTGATAAATTTGTTGATAAGTTTTCTAACGATATGCCAAAATACTTTGTTGGTGATGCTGCATATATAACACCACACATTTGTAAAACATTAATCGATTTAGAAATGATACCATGTTTTCCTTATAAAAGACCAATGACTAAAGAAGGTTACTTCAAAAAATATGAATATGTATATGATGAAGCAAACAATATTTATATTTGTCCTAATAATTGTGATTTAATTCCAACCAGCATAAACAAAGATGGATATATAATTTATAAAGCAGATAAAAATGATTGTGAAAAATGTCCGTTTAAAGGTCAATGCACAAAGACAAAAGCCAAGCAAATATTAAGACATGTATGGGAGGGATATAAAGAAATGGCAAATGACTATAGATATCGTGATGATGTAAAAGAAATATATAAACAACGTTCTACACATATTGAGCGATTGTATGCCGATGGTAAAATGAAACATGGGCTTGGAAAAACATATTTCCGAGCTAAAGAAAGAGTCAGTCGTGAACTAACTCTGCTTTATGCGTGCATGAATCTCAAGAAATTTGCATTACACCATTATGCTTAGTATAGAAATATGCTTAGCATATTTAGATTTTTCATAATTTTCAAGTTAAATTCAAATAAAAAAAGACAAATAAGTAATTTATATACATATTTGTCAACAGTCTGACGCTCAAAGAAAGTGATGATGATGTGCTACTCGGATTCAATGATAAATTCTTTGTAGTTGGTGATATAGTTCCTGCTAGTAATAATAGATTTTCTGATCGTAAGAATAAAAATTGTAAGCTTGCTGGAGTTAAACAAATAAGACTACATGACTTTAGACACTCTTGTGCATCGCTTTTAATTTATAAGGGTGCAAGTATCAATATGGTTTCAAAGTTCTTAGGGCATTCCAAGATTGAAGAAACTCTAAATACTTATACTCATTTATACTCTAATGCATTAAGTGATATAACAAACTTAATAGACGAAATGAACGAAGGCTAGGAATTTACCCTAGCCTCTTTTTTATCTGATTTATAAATTGTAATTTTTCGCTCTAATTATTCTTATACATAAAGCATTCTTTATCGTGAGAGTAAATAATTCCTATCGCTTGTAAATAAGAATATATAATTGTACTTCCCACAAATTTCATTCCTCTTTTTTGTAAATCTTTTGACAAATCATCTGATAATTGATTTGTCGTTTTATCTATTTCATAAATAATTACATCATTGGTAAAAGTCTTTAAATAGTTATGGAATGTACCATATTCATTTTGTATTTTCTTAAAAATTTTACTATTATTTATAGTAGCATTTATTTTCAGTTTATTTCTTATAATTTTTTCATTTTTTAATAATTCATGAATTTTTTCATCATTGTAATTACATATCTTCTCTATATCAAAATTATCAAATGCTTTTCTAAAATCCTCCCTTTTATTTAAAACACATTCCCAAGAAAGCCCTGCTTGAAAAGATTCTAGTATTAGCATTTCAAATAAATATTTATCTTCAAAGTTAGATTTACACCATTCTTTATCGTGATATTCTATATATTTTTCATTTTTTAAATTACACCATTTGCACCTTATCATAATGCAGTACCTCGTTTTGGAACATGGTATTTGCTTATATCGTTTCCTTCTAGTTTTAATAATTCTATTTTGTTTTTTATTCCTCCACCATATCCTGTCAGACTTCCATTTATTCCAACTACTCTATGGCAAGGAATTATAATGCAAATAGGATTCCAACCAACTGCTCCACCAACTGCTTGTGATGACATTATTTTTATTCCTCTTTTTTCAGCAATTATTTTTGATATATCTTTGTATGTTACCACCTCTCCATATTCAATAGAGTTCATTATATCTGTTACTTCTTGTCTAAACGGTGTTAAGTTTTTTATTTTATATTTCGGTGTAAAATTAGGATTTTTACCACTAAAATAAATATCTAGCCATTTACTTGTTTCTTTAAATATTTCTAAATCTTTTTCCTCGCAGTTTATTATATGTTTAAAAGAATCTCTTGAATCTTCAAACCATAAACCTGTTAAATATTCTCCATCACTATTCATAATCATATTTGAAAAGTTTTCTGGAGTTTGATACATATATTTATAAGTCATTTTATATTTCTCCAATCATTTCTGCAAATTACTATTTGTCTTTCTCTTACACTTACAATTATATCATAAATTGATTCAACCAAATGCTGGGCAATGATTATTTTTTGATTATTTTAAAGAAGCCTTATTTTATGGGCTTTTTCTTCTCTTCAGTTAGCCTTTTTTTATCTGTTTCAAAATCAATCGTATGTAACTTTTTACTGTCTACTACCTGAAGAGAGCTAAAATGCTAAAATCCCCTTATAAATAAAGGGTTTCTTTTGGTCAAAAGTATGTTTATATACGAATTAGATACGATTTTTTTAACATTATTCATATTTTACTTGGTACCTATCAAAGTGCTCACAAACCCTTATAAAACCTGGGCAAAACAAAAAAATGAGAGCCAAATGGCTCTCTTCAGGGGGGCCGGTTCTCTTCAGTTAGAAGAGACCAAATTGTGTTAAGCCCTTTAAATACGGGCCTTTTTATATTGGCATAAACCGTCATTTACCGTGATTTTTTAGTATTTTTGTACCTAAATTGTACCTAAAAATTAGTTGTTTTTTTCTGATTTTTCAATTAATTCTTTTAATTTATCAGCAAGTTCTTTCATATTTTTATCATATTCATTTTTAGTAACTGATTCATTATTAATTAAAAAGTCTTTTAATGATTTCATAGTTTCTTTTTGTAATTCATTACCATTTTCAGTAATATATTTATCTTGTTTATTAAATAGTTCTTCCATCTCTTTATCAATCAAATCATACTTTTCAATTGCTTCTTTATCTTTATTCATTAAATCAAAAACATTACTCGGATTACAATACTCTCGTAATATCTCAATTGCTCTTTCATTATCTTTTGCAAATATTTTATCTATTTCATTAGTAGATTCAAGATATTTCAATTCTACAAAATCAACTTTCTTATCAAATTTATCAAAAGAATACTTTATTTTGGGCTTAGACAAAGTAAGTTGTTTTATTTTATTTTTATCTATTTCATTATAAACTTCATAAAATATTTCATTTATTATTTTTCTTAATTCATCTAGTATTTCAAAATCAATGTAAATTTCAAATAACATAGTATCATCATTATCATCTCTTTCAAAATGATTATTCTGGTGTCTTATTTGAGCTAATATTTTATATAGATTTGATTCATAATTTTCTCTTTCTACAAACTCATTATTATTTGCTACAAATTTTTGATTTATGTTTTGCTGAAATAATTTAAATGATTTAGTATTATCAAATATTTCATTTGATTTTTTTATTGCATCTATTAAATTATACATAGAAGAACAGAATAATTTATATATACATTGTTTTTCAATTATATTATCAGCAGTAAGTTCTTTATTATCGTATTCTTTATATATCTTTGATAAAGTATTTGCTGTACCTAAAAAATCTTGAATATGTAGTATTCTATTAATTTGTTTATTTGTATAGTTCATAATATCTCCTTCTTTGATAATTTATTATACTATAATAAAAGAGAGACAAAATTTTGACTCTCATACACAGTTCATTTATCATTAGTTTTTGGTTCCACCAACACTACTTGACAAAGAACCTTTTAATCTTCTATTTTAATTTGTCCATTTATCAACATCGGAAAGATATAATTCTTATAGTGTTCCAAAGAATTATTCTCTTTTTGTAAATAATAAATTTTCTCATACATATTTTTTGTTTTATTGTGATAAAAATCTATACTCTCGCAATCTGGCATAAGAATTTCAATATCACTAATTTGTGGAACTACTAGTTGCTGTTGAATAGAGCCATTTTTTGAAAAATTTATTTTTTTTAAATAATTAGTAAGATATTCAACCATGTTAGGGTTATTTGGAACTAATGTAATCAAACGAATAACTGGAACAAAATCTTCTTTTCTTAATACAGTATACCCTATATTACCTCTCGCTGATACTGTAATTGAATTTTTAGATTTTGTAGGTTTATTAGTAAATCCATATAATCCCATATTATCAGAACCATTAGAATATATAGGAATACTGCAATCTGTTGTTTTAATGCTACTATATATTTTAGGTTTATCTCCACCCGCACTTATTTTTGCTACATCTGAAATTTTCATTACATTCCATGTTTTTGGGATTTTTCTATTTAATTTATCATTAAACACATAATCTTGTTCTTTATTTTTATCTAATTGTAAAAATTTATAATCAAATAACAAATCAATCATTTTTTCAAATTTATTTATAATTAGATTATTATTATCAATTTTGTTTTCTAAATTTAAGATTATTTTTGAAATTTTAATTTGATTTTCAAGAGTTGGTATTGGTATAACAATATTTTTAAACATTTCATGAGTTAAATCTGGTTGAACAGAACTTTTTGAAAATTTTAATGCTTGTTCCCTTACAAAATTAGATTTTAGAATACAATATAAATAATCTTTATTAATTTCTTTAGAAATTAACTTAACTATAAAACAATTATTATGAACTACTCCAATGTACCCTCTAAAAGCCAAACCAATTTGTCCAGTTCGTGTATAAATAATATCATCTTTATTAGCTACAACACTGCTATTAACATTTTTTGATATAAATTTACTGTACTCATTACTCATCATATCTGCAATCCTAAGCAACGGATAAGAAAAAATATCAGTTTTAAAATTGGATACCAAGCTTTCAGAAGCTTTATTAATTGCTAAACCTTGACTTAATTTAACATATTTATCTAATGTATCATATTTCATAAATCTAATCCTTCTATATCTGAGAGGATTTTTTTATTTAAATCATTATTGATGGAAAACAATTCTGAAATATCTTGAGAGTAAGTTTTCATTTTACTCGAAAATTCTTCTTTAGTTATTTCACTAAATTGAATCTTAATTTTAAAATATTGACCAGCATTTAACGAATAATTTTTTGATTTTATTTCATCGTAAGGAACAATAACACTAAAATCTTCTTTTTCTTCCATGTTATTAAAAATATTAATAATCATTTCAACTTCATCTGGTAAAAGTATTGTCCTTTGATTTTTACCTTCTTTAATTTTTTTACCAATATCTGATGCATCTATTAAAATACAATTATTTTTATTACTATTACTATTTTTTTCTAAAAATAATACGCTTACATTAGTTCCTGTTGTTGCAAATAAATTGGATGGCATAGAAATAACGCCACTAACCATATTATTTTCAATCAGATATTCTCTAATTTTTCTTTCAATACCTTTTTGTGCGGTAATAAACCCTGTTGGAACAACAATTGCAGCCTTGCCATTGTCTTTCATTGAAAATAAAATATGTTGTATAAATAGCAAATATATAGCCATTTTATCTTTATCTTGTTTTGGGATTTTTGGAACACCAGCAAAAAATCTATCTTTATACTTATCATCAGCAAGTTGATCTCTTGTTTCACTAAAATCTGTTTTAAATGGTGGATTACTTACTATGTAATCAAATTGTGCTAATCCATTTTTTTCTTTATTTAAATGTACAGGATTTAATAAAGTATCACCATGAATTACGTTTCCTAATGAATGAACTAAATTATTTAAAATTAAGTTTAATCTTAAAAATTCGTTTGATTTTTGTGATATATCTTGAGAGTAAATTGTACAATTTTCTTCTCCTATTTGATGTGCTAATGCTAATAATAAAGTTCCAGAGCCAGCTGCCGGATCATACAAAGTTACATTTTGTGTTGGTTCTGGCGCTAATATTTTTGCTATGATTCTAGCTATTGAATTAGGAGTATAATATTCTGCATACTTACCAAAATCCTTATTATAATCTTTAATTAAATATTCAAATATAGTTGCAAAGAAATCATATTTTTCTGAAAATGCATTTTCAAAACTAAATTCTACTAGTTTAGATATCATTGCTCTAAAGAATGCATTTCTTTTATCTGATTCAGTTATATATTGAGATAATGTATCAAATAATTTAATTTTTTCTTTTGAACCTGTTTTAACTGAAAATATATCAACATTATCGTTTGAGATACCTATTAAAGCATTATCAAATAATTCATAAAATTCAGGCATAGTTGAATTTTGGTTATTAAATAATGTACTTACTCTATATGAATTTTGAATTTTAGCTACATTTGCACCCATTCTCATTGTTAATATTGAGAATTGTTCAGGACTTAAAGAATCTAAATATTTTTCTACTTCTTTAGTAGTTGAATTTTCATTAAGTTCTTTTGCCACTTTTTTTGTTTCATATATGAATTTATCATTTAAGTATTTATATAAGAAAATTTCTGTTATGATTTTATATTCACTTGATGCGTTTCCAAGACCATATGTAGAACATACACTTTTTAACTCATCAATCATCTTTTCTGTTTTTCTTATTATTTCTCTTTCAGTTGTCATAAGTTTAGACTCCTCTCTGCTAAGTATGTTTCAACAATAACTTCTGTAAAGAATTGAACTTCGTCTATTACAATTGTAATATTATGTTTATCAAATTCATCTAAAGTCATTGGCATAATTGTTTGTTTAAAGTAAGATTCTGTATCCATAATATCGTATTTTCTTAATAAAATATCATCTATTTCATTTTTTAGATTTGTTAATATTTCATATAAATCAACTTGATTAAACTCAGGAATTCTTTCTAATACTCTCTTATGAATTTTAACATATTTTTCATCACCAGAATATTTTACTAGTAACCTATTATTACTTTCATTTAGTGAATGAATTTTTTTCATTAACTCGTCTAATTTAACTGTGTTATTATTCATATCTGATACTGTTAAATCTTCAAAATTAATTGATGTAAATAAGTTATTGTATTCTCTAAATAACAGAATATATTTCATATCATCTTTATCAATATTAATTAAGAATTCTTTTCTTACTTCATCAAATTTTTGTTTATATTTATCAGCTATTACTAATTCTTCTTCACTTATTTTTCTGAAGTTAAAGTCAATATTAGCTAATGCTACATTAAGCATACTTGCAGTATCTTGATTTTCTTTATTAGTTAAATTTATTATATCGATTCTTCTTTCAACTTCATGAACCATTTTACTTACTCTATCAATCTTGATTCTTCCTAATAAATCATTATATCCAAATGCTTTAATAACATTATAAAGATCTTTGTAAGTAATCATTATTTTCTTTAAATCGATTAAATTTTTCTTTTCTAGTTCATTAATTTGTTGAGAGAATATTTCAAGATTTTCACTATCGTATTCAAATAATTTATTTTCTATATCTTTTATACTTTTTTCAATTTCTTCTTGTGATAAAAAGATATCACTATAAGTTTTAAAATCTTCTCCTAATTGCTGTTGTAATTCATTGAAATATGCAGCGTTTGTTCTATCAAATTCTTCTCTTATATCTGCAAAATCTACAACATATCCATATTTAAAATTCTTATATGGTCTATTAACTCTTGTTAATGTTTGCAATAAATTGTGTGCTTTTATAACTCTGCCTAAGTAGATTTTCTTTAATCTTGGAGCATCAAATCCAGTTAATAGCATATTTTGAACTACAAGAATATCTATTTTTCCTTTTTTAAAATCATCTACTTCTTCGCTTCTTGTCTTTTTATCATCTTCATTATATAAAATTAATGCCTTTGATAAATCATAATCTGCTAGATCACTAAATACATTTCTTGCTTGAACTTGTGAATCGCAAACAATCATTCCGCCTATGGTTTCATCATTATACATTAATCTAGATTTTTTAAAGTCATCTACTATATATTTAGTTAATGCTTTTGTATATTTAGGATGAGCAAAAATTTCTTCTTCCTTAGATAAGCCTAATGTTCTTTTAATCTCATCTAAGGTATTATTTAATTCTGTCTTATACGATGTTTCTATACCTTCCCTAATTAATTTCAAAGTATAACCATCAGCAATTGATTTATTATAATAATATTTGTGAATATAATCTCCAAAAATATCTTTGGTACTATAGTTTTCACCAATTAATGGAGTACCTGTTAGTCCAATAAAAATACCTTCTCTATCAGATGCAAATAAGTTTGCTAAGAAAGAACCTCTTGGATTATAACTTCTATGAGCTTCATCTAAGAAATATATTCTTTGTACATCTACATTATAATCAGCTTCTTTAACACTAGAATCTTCTGAAAATTTTTGTATATTAACAACATTAATTGTTAAATTACCAGTTTTTGAAACTGCAGATGTTTCTTTTATTGTATTTTTAAATTCTTCTTTAGAATTTACTCTTGTAACCTCTAATCCTCTTGCAGTAAATTCTTGACTAGCTTGTTTTAATAAATCTAGTCTATCTACTACAAAATAGAATTTTGCAACTTTACCTCTTTTTTGAAAATAATCAGTAATATATTTAACATTATAATATGCTAATGCAGTTTTTCCTGAACCTTGTGTATGCCATATTACACCTTTCTTAATATTTTTATCTAAAGTATTTTCAATAGCTAATGTGGCAAAGAATTGTTGATATCTCATAACATGTTTTTGGATTTCAATAATTCCATCTTTATTAGATCTTTCAACATATACAATGCCATATTTTAATAGTTTTAAAATTCTTGATTTATGAAATAAAGATGTAATTAATCTATTAGTTGGTGATGTACTACTTAAGTTAGTAGAATACTCTGGAGTTCCTTTAATGGATACATAATTATTATCTTTTAAAATATTGTTTTCTTGTACATAATCTAAATCTTGAATTTTGCTAAAAATAGAAGTATCTTCTTCTCTAAAACAATTGAAAAACACATTATTATAACTAGTTGTTCCATAGAATGCACCTTCTATTGGTACACCTGAATCTTCATTATATTCTTGGTTATTTGAAAACAATAATAGTTGTGTAATATTAACAAATTTCTTAAATTTCTTATTTTTAAATCTATCATTAATTCTATTTCTTTCTGCTAATATACCTTCTCTATTATTTGGTTTTTTAACCTCTAAAAACCCTAACGGCATACCATTTATTAACATAATAACATCTGGTCTAAATTCATCTTCACCATTTTTATATATTAATTCAGTTACAACATTATATTCGTTATTTTTTTCATCTTCAAAATCGATTAATTTAATTCCTTTATATCCATTAATTAAGTATTTATAAAACTGTCTTCCTAGATCATCATTTGCTAACGAAAACGATAATTCACTAATTAATTTAGTTATATTCTCATCTGATAATTCTAAATTATTTATTCTATTGATACTTTCTTTAAATATATTTTTAAAGATATTTGTCTCTTCATCAATTTCATTTTTATACTCTTTTAGAGATAAGTATTTATAACCTAATCTAGTAGCATGTACTAAGGCAGGAATCTTTACTCTTGTATTTTCAGAGAACTCAACCATTTTATCACTCTCCTATTTTTATTTATTAATTATCTATTAAATTGTTTTTCAAAACTTTGTTTTAATATATTTTTTATATATTCTATATCTGAATCTAAATTAACAAATATACAACGGTCATTTGTCCATTTATATGATTCTGCTAATTCTACTACAAGCCCTTTTGGATCATCATAATCACCAGTCATAATAACATATTTTAAGCTATTAACTTGGAACCATAATTCAATGAAATTTTTCCCATAATTGTAAGATAAATATACAGTTGAGGTTCCTCTTTTTATGTTTTCATTTAAAGATAAAACATACTGATTTAGTTCTTCATAAACTTTTATTAGTTCTGGTCTAGTATTTGTCATTAATTTATTCAATTGATTTTCATCAAATGTTATTTCTTTTACTTTAGTTTCTTCTTGATAATTTATAACATCAGTTGAATCAATCCATTCATCATCTTCTTCTATCATAAAATCTAAACCTAAGAATCTTTTTCTTTCAGCTAAATTAGGAATTATAAAGTCCCATTCTTTTTCCATAAATTTAACTATCTTTAATCCTCTATCTAAGATTTCTTTTGAAGTCCAATCTTCACTTCTGCTTACTTCTAATTCATTATGTGAGCCATCACAAAATCTCATTTCTTTTTTTCTCTCAAACGAATAGTTTTGTAATGAACTATTAATTGTTTTAGATAGTGGTAATAAATTACCAATCGTATTTGTTAGTTTATGCTTATTACTATCTGTATACATATTATAGTTATTTAACCAATATTCATCTGTTGGGGTTTGTGGATAAATATGTTCTATAGAATAATGATCTTTTTCATCTTTTTTAAATATATCTTCTGGCAATAATCTAACACTAGATGCCATACCAGTCATCAATTCTCTTTCATATTCATATAATACATATCTTATTGATGCCCACGAATAGAATCCATTATTATTCTTAAATAATCTATCAAATTTAGTATAGATACCATTCATATTAGCAACTTTATTATCACTTAAGAAATCAATATCATTTACTTCTTTTAAAACATCAGCATAAGTAACATTATTAAAATAATAATCATGGGCTAAGTTATAGAAGAAACTATTTTTATAGGTCCCTAAATAACCATTTAATCTATAATGTAAGAATACAAATCTTTCCATACCTTTTAAAACGGCAACTTTTTGTTCTTCACTTAAATTATTTTTAGATAATAAAACTGTTGTTAATGGTTTAAAGTTTACATATCCTAATCTATTTAATCTTTCAATATACATTCTTATATTTTTATTTTCTATTTCATGAGGATAATGTATTTGATACCAATATGGAATTAATGACTTCATGCTATTTATATAATTATTTATTGTTCCTATAGTAAGTTTTTCTTTTTTACTGCTTACTTTTTCTTCTTTTTGTATTTCTTCGTTATCAATATCCTCTTCTTCAATTGATAATTCAGTATCTTCTTCTTTTATTTCAAAATTATATTCATTTGATATATTTTGTTGTGTGAAATAATCATTTAGTAAAAACGAATCATAAGTTACTTTATTGGAACGAGTATATCCAAAATACATCATCCAATGTGCTTGTAAAAACTCATTATCATTTAAAGGTTTTAATTTGTTTTTTCCTAAATATTCATATACCGTTTTCCAAGTCTCATTAATATTTTTTCTAACTGCTGTTTTATTGTCTTCAGGAACATCAAAGACAGTAGATAAATATATTAATCTGTTTTTTAATAATTCTAAGTAGGATAATCTTTTGCCACGATTATTCATTGTTTCAAATGCAATAAAAACATTAAAATCATTGTCAATATAATACATATTAAATTTTAATCTTTGTGTAACTTTTTTAAATATATTTTCTAATTCATTAATTCCTTTTGATTCAACTAATTCCTTAATTTTAGTTTCAAAAAATTGTTTAGATTTTGCTAAATTTAATGTATAAAAAGTTTCATCTACAGCAAGTGGATTTGAAGGTTCTAATATTCTATATTTGAAAAATTGATAGCTTGGATTATCTACTTCATATCCAAATTTATAAGTTCTTATTGTTCCTTGTGAATCTGGTTTTGTTTGAACTAAGTAGTCTTCTTGAATTTTACTCAAAGGAATACTATTTATAAAAATTTCATTTAAAGACTTTTCTGGATTTTGATTTATATAATAATTTACAATTTCATTAATAAGAATTATAAATGTAGTTAATCTTTGTTGACCATCAACAACATGATAAGGAACATATCCCCAGTTATCGATTAACCATTTCTCATCATTCCATTTCTCATTATTAACATATTCACTATCTAGTTTTTTTAGTGAAATCATTCCAGTATAATGATCTCTATCTAGCAATAAATTTAATAAATCGCTCCAAAATTCTTTTAATTGTAATTCTTCCCAAGAATAGCCCCTTTGATAATCAGGAATTCTAAATATTTTCTTATTAAACAAATCTTGTAAAGATAATAACTCATTCATATTTTTCCTCCTTATGACACTATGACATTAACTCTGGATATACCCTATACCTGTTTCTAATGTCATTCTGTCATTTGTTAATCAACTATATCACTTACTGATACATTGTAATATTCAGCTAATTTCTTAACTACTTCATTACTTAATTTTCTACTACCTTTTTCATATTTATTATAAGTAGATAAATCTATTTCTAAGTATTTTGCTAATTCTTTTTGAGATTTATTATTTTCTAATCTCAAGTTCTTAATTCTAAGTCTAGCTCTTGCTTGTGTTTTTTCTTCTATTTCGTCTAATCCTTTAGTAGGATTCTTTAAATCAATAGCTATAAACTTTTGTGTATTATTAGCAACTCTAAAAGCATAATTAGATAATTCTAATGATTCTTTATCAGATAACTCTGGCATATTTTCAAAAAAATAATTTGTTGATACTTTATAAAATTTAGCCAAATCTTGTAATACACTAATAGGTACCATTCTATCACCTAATTCATAGTGCTTATATGTAGATGTATTTACTCCTACTACTGAACATATTTCTCTTTGAGTTAGATTAAATTGCTTTCTTAACTTACTCATATTTGTTCCTATAGTAACATCCATTGGTTTTCTCTTTTCCATAGAATTACCTCCTATTTTCCTTCATAAATCTATTATAACACAAAATTTCCATTTTGGAACATTTGATACAAAATTTGTCGAAAAAATACAAATTTCAAAAATTTTAAATTTTTCTAAATTATAACTTGACATTATGGAACTGGCATGTTATTATTTTTATAGTAATTTCCATATCGGAACTTTTATTTTAATATAAAATGTGCCATTTCGGAACTTACAATTTGTTCTTTGAAAACTAAATAGAGTCAGATATTGTAAGCGCCCTATTCTGATGGCTCGTTAAATAAATACAAGTGGTGCCTAGCGATTGCCCTATTGGTACGGGAGTTATGGAATTACTAAAATTTCAGGTATATGGGATACTCTACCCTCTTGACCCACAAGTAAAGAGAAATATAGAAAGAAGGTTGATATAATGAAAAAGAAAGATAATTATATTAAATATTTCACTGATAATGTTGATGAAATTGAATTACCAGCTTATGTATGCCAAGCTATGTTTAATTTAATGAAATTAGCAAATATGAGTGAAGAAGAAATTTATAAAAAATATGAATTTACAAATAATTGTGATAGTGAAAAAACTGATAGAAAGGCTTTATATAAAATGCTAGTTGATATAGAAAAAATAGATCCTAGCATTCCATATAATAACTACTATTTGAAATATTTCGAATAAGGAGGTTGATATATGTCCGCAAACGAAACTTTAGAATTACTATCAAAACAATGGTGCTCTCTACAAGATTTAATGAAGTTAACTAATCTTGGTAGAAATTCAGCACTAAAAATTAGAAAAGAAATTATTACAGATTTAGAAGATAAAGGTTATAAATTACCTTGTGGATTAATACCGATGTGTGAAGTTGTTAATAAGTTAAACATTAATATTAATTATTTACAAAATATGGTAAGGATGGAAGTTAAATGATACCTATAGAACAATTAAATATAGACATAAAAAAGACAACATTATTGAAGGAATAATGAAGTCTAATGGATTATATTGTTTAGTTGCAGAACCTAAAGTTGGCAAATCATTTTTAGCACTACAGATTGCCAATTCTCTAACTAACAATAAAGAGTTCTTAGGATTTAAAGTAAACCCCACTCCTGTTTTATATATTAGCACAGAACTCTCAAGTTTACAACTTAAGGAAAGATTAAATATAACGAGTTATGAGTTTTCTCCTAACTCGTTCTTCTTCCTTGAGAAAGATTCTAATCATAAATTATGTTTAACCGACGACTTACAATTAGAATTAAAAGAATTCTCGGAAAATTATAATGGTAAATTTGTAATAGTTGATATTATGTGTGGTATTGATTACGGTTATGAATTAGATATAAATAACTATAGTGATGTTATGAAGAGAATGTTTGATAAGTATAGAGAACTTTCTAAAAAATATAATTTAACATTTCTACTAGTACACCATTTAAATAAAAAAGGTAAAACTTTAGGTAGTACAGGTATAGATGGAAATATGAATGGTATATTAACTTTAATTAATAACAGAGATAATACCTACACATTAAAAATAATAAACAGAGATTTTGAAGAACAAAATCTTAACTTGATAAAAAACGATAAATTAATATTTGAAATAATGAATGAAGATAATACAGAATTAGATTTTAATTTATCAGCATTTATGAGATATGTAATTAAGAAAAAAGAAGTTATATTTACTCCAGCTGAAATAGTAGCTGAATTAAATTTATTAATTACCCCTTCTCGCTTTGGTAGATTATTAAATAGTAATATTAAAAGATTGGAACAAGAAGGTATATATGTTGAATTAAATAGAACTGCTATATCAAGAAATTATAAAGCTAAATTTATAGAGCCACTTAATTTAGAAGAATAAGGTTTTAGGATTTCTCCTAACTCACATTTTGGGCTATGCCCTAGTGAGATAAGTCATAAAATGACTAATTATGGTGGTATAATAGATGTTGAGGTGAAACTTTATGAAAATAAATGAAAATTCAACAAAATCTTTCTTCATAGAAATATATTGTAATGACCAAAAAATCAGTACAGCAACCGGATTTGAAATTCAATATAAGTATAAGTATTTAATTACTAATTGGCATGTTGTTTCAGGAAGAAATTTTATAACAAAAGAATGCTTAGATTCAAATTGTGCTATACCAGACAAATTGGTTATAACATATAAAAAATATCTTCCTGATGATAAGTTTGAATGGGTCAAAAATGAAATAAAACTTTTAAATGAAGAAGGAAAAAAATTATGGTATGAACACCCTATTTACGGAAATGATATTGATGTCGTAGCAATACCATTAGAAAAACACCCAACAGCGCAACATTATAAAGAAGCATACAATATAAATTCTAATTATGAATTAAATGTAACTGAACCAGTATTTGTAGTGGGCTTTCCATTAGGTTATACTGTAAACTCAAAAGATGAGCCACATGCTATATGGACATCAGGAACAGTTGCTAGTGATCCAGATTTAGATATAATGATTAAAGACAATAATTTACCTGCATTTCTGATTGATAGCAAAACTAGACAAGGTCAATCTGGTTCACCTGTTATATACTATAGCGAATCAGGATTTGATCCACATTATAATAATGGTCAAAATATAGGTAAAGCTGTATGGGGATGTCCTTTTATGAAAGAAGTAGGAATATATAGTGGAAGAATAAATAAAGATAGTGACTTAGGGTATGTTTGGAAATGGAAAGTTATAAAAGAAATATTAGAATCAATTGAAGACAATTAACCAATAATAGATACGGAGGATTTATGAACAATAAATTTATAAAAGATAATATTCACTTAGAAAAAGGTGAAGCTTATGAATGGTATTTGCTAAACACAAGTTCTCTATATAAAGAAGAATTTAGAAAAGATAGTAGTAAAAAAGAACTTATCGAATCATATCTAAATGCTGCCAAAATCATCTATGAACAAATGACAATCTCAACACATGCATATGGTGCAACATATGTTTTTAGAAGTGATACATTAAGTATACCATTTCTATTTTTATGTAGACACACAATAGAATTATCATTAAAATATTATCTCGAAAAAAACAATATAAAATTTCAAGGTAATCACGATATAAATAAACTATTTAATAAATCTAAAATTAATAACGATAATTTTAAACAACTAATTAAAGCTTTTAAAACTTTAGATAAAACCGGGACTATGCTCAGATATAGTACAGACCAAGATGATAACGAATATAGAAACAAACCATTATTTGTTAAAGCTGAGGATTTTCTTAAAACAACAAGAGACTTAACAGATTATATTTTAAACAAAATTAACAACCACTAAGGTTGTTTTTTTCATATAAGGAGGTTGATATATGTATGATGGAAAACAAGTATTAAGATTTGTTAACAATTATAAAACTAAAGATTTATATCTTATAGGTAATGAAATGAATAAAAGAATTGGTACAGGTAATTATGATTCTGAAAGAACTAAATTTAATGTACATTATAAAGATATTAATAAGAGTAATTTATATCAAGAAGTTAAATCTATTTTAGAAGATAGAAATATAGAATATTCTCATAAGACTAAAACAGATATATTAAATGGTGTAACATTTACAAGTGGCCCAGAGTTTTTTATGACTCTGGGTTTACCATTTACAGAAACTGATAGGTTTTACCAATCAGGCGATAAGAAAGGTCAAAATATATTAGTACCTAATATTAAATCTAAAGATGACATACCATATGAAGTAACTAAGTATTTTGATTGTTGTATGAAGTTTTTAGAAGATTTAGTCGGCAAAGAAAATATAGTAATGGCACAAGTTCATTATGATGAAGATACTCCTCACCTACAAGCTTACTTCTTACCTATTGTTAATGAAGTTAAAAGGAAATGTTATAAACGAGATTTAGAAGGAAATTTAATTAAAGAAAATGGTAAAACTATATTACTTAGAGATAAAGATAATAAAATTATTTATGAATCTATTAAAGGTGATTTTTTAAATAACGATCAATTTTGGAAAGATTTAGGTGGCAGAAATTCTTTTGCTAATATCCAGGATAAATTTAATAAATATATAACTGATTGTGGTTATAAGTTAGATAGAGGTAATATTGGTTCTAATAAAGTTCATCAAACTAAATTAGAATATAAAATAAATGAATTAAAATCTGAAATGAATAATTTATATAAGGATATCGAAAATTACAATATTGAATTAAATAAATCTAAAGAAGTTTTAGAAAATAATATTAAAAATAATAATTTAAATATTAAGAAAAATATTATTGGATATAGTTCTAAAGATGTTGAAAAGTTAATTGACTACTCTACCAATTTAGAAAGATTAAATAATCTAAATAAAAGCAAATTAGACTCTAATGAAAATACTATTAACAGATTATCAATAGAAAATAATTTTTATAAGAATAATAAAGACTTAATTGATAGTAAAAAATATATTTATAAACAAAATATAGAGCTGAAAAATAAAGATGATGAAATTGATTATTGGAGAAATGCTTTTAAAAAAGTATCTAGTGCTTTAGATATTAAGTTAAATAGAAAACCTATGAGATATGTAAGTGATTATATTAGTTTAGCTGATTCAATTAAAACTGCTAATAAACTCAATAAAGAAGCAGAAGAAGCTGCCGATGAATTTCACAGGTTATTTGAATTATAGAAAGGATGTGATATTTATATCAATAAGACAAGCTAAAAATAATGAATGTACAAAAGATGGTAGAAGCTGGTATGTTGATTTAACATATAGAGATTTATTAGGCAAAAGATGCAGATACCATTCTAAAAAATTTGCTACCCGTAGAGAGGCAAAAGATCATGAAGCTAAATTTAAAGTAAAAATTAAAAATCAAACTGAGTTTACTGATTTAACTTTTAAAGATTTAATACAAGAACATTATCAATACCAACAAGATAAAGTTAAAGTAACTACTCTATCTAATTATAGAAATATGATGGTATATTTAGAACCATTAGAAAATATTAAATTAGAATCTTTTAATATTAGACACTTTGAAATGTGGAGACAATTTATGAATAGTAAACCTATTTCTACTAGATATAAAAATGGTGTTTATAAATACTTAAAAGCATTAATGAATTTTGGTACTAAATGGTATGATATTAATTTTGTAAAAGTTTATAATAAAATGACAAACTTTACTAATCCAAACGAAAGAAAAAAAGAAATGTTATTTTATACATTAGATGAGTTTCAAAGATTCTTATCAGTCGAAACCAGTTTAAAATTTAGATGTGCATTTCAAACTTTATTTTATTGTGGACTTAGAAATGGTGAATTAAGAGGATTAACTTGGAATGATATAGACTTTAATAGAAGTACTTTAACTGTTAATAAAAATATTGTTAAAGTACCTGACCCAAAAACTGGTAAACCTTACACTGTTACCAGCCCTAAAACAAGTTCAAGTTATAGAACTATCCCTATTCCAAACTTTTTATTAAAAGATTTATCTGATTTATATAATGACGATGCTAACTATTATGATTTCAGAGAATCTTGGTATGTTTTTGGTAATATTGATCCATTATCTGCTACTACTCTATTAGACAGAAAAACAAAGAATGCTTTTATGGCTAGAGTTAAAGATATAAGAATACATGATTTTAGACATAGTTGTGCTTCTTTATTAATAGATAGTGGTGCTAATATAACTTTAGTTGCTAAATATCTTGGACATACTAAAATAGATGAAACTTTAAATACATATTCCCATATGTATCAAAATAGACTTGATACTATTGTTAATATTATTGAATTACAAAATAGTAGATTAAATAATAAAGTTATTGAAACTAAACCAACTATATTATTAGAACATAACGAAACATTACCTGACCCTGAAGAATCATATGAGTATGAAGAATATGAAATAGTTAAACCCAAAAGCAAAGATGACCTAGTCCTTTAATGGACTAGGTCTCTTTTTTTATTCATCAAAATATTCATTTATATAAGCATCTAAAATTTCTTTTATTAAATTGCATTTTTTGATATCATCCCCTGTTAATTTTTCATCAACTTGAATAT
The DNA here is from genome assembly GCA_944358375.1 of uncultured Bacilli bacterium. The sequence goes on along the minus strand of CALVQT010000001.1, from coordinate 144,731 downwards.
CTACTTTACTTTGAATTTTAGATAAAAGTTCCAAAAGTTTTTCTTCGCTTAAATCACTTCCATCAGAATTAAATTCATAGATTGAGCCTATCTTTATTTTATTGTTTATTATTGTTATTTTCATTTTCTAAAACTCCTTTCAAAAAATACTTATTATTTCGTAATTTAAAAGCTTCTTCAGTACCTTCTAGATTATCCAATATGTATTCCTTCATGTTTTTACTATCAAATATATTCTGGTTATACTCAATTGCACCATGCTCATATTTTATTTTATTATCATCATTTTTACAACAAATTACATTTTCACTATCAGAGTTAACAACAATATTTGCATTATGTGTCACAAGAAATATTTGTCTTGATTCTTTCAATGATTTTATTCTTTTTACAATTTCCTGATATATAAATTTGCTATCTAAATTATCCTCTGGTTGGTCAATAATTAAAACTTTGTTCTCTGTATTCTCCAAAATAATACTAATTAATACCGAAGCCCTATTTCCTGGAGATGTACTATTAATATCTATTCCTTTATTATCTATTATTGTTTTATATATTTTAGGCTTTTCCAATTTTATCTCGTTTGTAATACTTTCAACATTGCCTGATTTAAACAAATTTTTATTTGCAGTTTTCTTCAAAAATACTTTTTCTATTAATTGTTTCCATCCGTTTTTAATATCTTCACTATAAAAGTGTCTTGCAACGATATGTTTAGGTTCTGCTTCATTTGTATAGAAGTTAGTTTTATATTCCAAAGAACTACAAAATTTAAACTCTCTAACCTCTATGCTTTGTTCATACCTTTCTTTTCCATCAATTTTGAATTTTCTATTTTCAAACAAATCTATTTTAGCTGAAATATTATCTAATTCTTTCTTCACCATAGCTATTTTCTTGATATCTTTAATAAAATTTTGATGTTCGGTTATAAAACTTTCATTTACAGAAAAAGGTTTATAAGTACTTATGTCTAAATTTTGAATACTCCTGATACCTATTATTTTTTTATCAACAATATCAAGTTGTCTTTTAAAATCACCTAAAATTTCATTTAAAATTATTAAATGCTTTTTATTAATATAGCCATACTTATCATTAGTTATCATGTTATTTAATGTTTTTATTGATTCACTTAAATATAATTGCCTTTCACCAAGGTCTTTCATTGTTATTTCAAACTTTTTTGTTTCTAATACTTTTAAATAAAACTTTGACATTTCCGTTGTATTCTTCCCAAAATTTATATAATTTTTTAAATATACATTTGGTGTTTTTATGTCATCAATCATTTTATATAAATCATTTATTTTTTTTATAAAATCACATTCAATTTCAATTTCATTATTATAAATTTCATTTATTGTATTATCATCTAATGAAATTTCATCAAACTTTTTTGAAATATATGTCTCTTTAAAAAAATCTCTTTCGGACTTTATTTTATTAAATTCATCCATTAACCTATTTTGATCAAACACTTCGATTTGCAAAGAATTATTCTCTTTAAATTCATTATCATCAAAAGTTTTTACTTTAACTTCCAACTCATTAATATATTCATCATATTTTTCTACATCATATTCTTTTCCTAAAGCGTATTTAATAATATTTAGCAATAAGCTTTTTCCGCTTGTTCTCGAACCTATAATAGAATTCAATTCTCTACTAAAATACAATTCTTTTGTTCCTATCTTATCACTTTTTATACTAATAGCTTCTATTTTATTCAAATCATTTGTTGTATTTACATAATTAGGAAGAGTATCATTATCCGAATTATATATTCTTGTAGGTTCTGTAATAATCATTTTCAATCCTTCAAATGACGGAATTGCTTTAAAATAAGTTAATTTAGGAATACAAGTAGCATTTTCTCCTAATGGATATTTAGTAACATCATGATTATCACTACTTACAATAAAAATACTTTCATTATTATTTCCTGTAATGTCTTTAACTCTTTTTTCTAAATATTCTTTATTTTTTACTTTATTACTTGGATTGTTTTCGCAAATGTTAACAAAACCTCCAATATAAATTTTTAAAAATTCATCATAATTTTGTTCTCTAGGAACATTCGAAGATTTACCTAAATGTATGCTAACAATATAATTAAATGCTGAAAAAACATCAGCAATATCATCAATAGTTGCATCTTGTGGATTGCCTTTAGTAAATCCTGTTTTTTTATTTAAATTTTCAACTGCTAATTGAATATTATTTAAATTTTCTTTTTCATCAAATATTAATATAAAATGAATTGAATCTTTTTGAGAATTTGGAAATTTAACATTTAATTCAACACCTGGAAGCAACACAAGATTCTTATTTTCTTTTTTATTTCTAGTTTTTACTAAACTTCTAAGTATATTAAATTTAGAAGCATCAAATATATTATGATCAGTTATTACGCCCAAAGTAATATCATTTGCATACAATTTATTAATTAATTCATCATCATTATATTTTTCTGGATTTTTATAATCATGAGGTACCATCAAATTTGTAACAGGGGTATGTATATGTAAATCCCATTTACCCCACATAGAAATTTTATTTTTTACTTTTTCAATATAATCTAATTCATTATTCATATTTACCTCCTACTACTAAAAAACGCCAATACAAAAACCTATTAAATTAATAAGCCTGTACTAGCGCCTCTTTTTAATTCTCTTTATTAAATAATTCTTCTACAATTAAATCCTTTGAATGTAAATTATTATTTTTACCTAATAATAAATTTTCATAAAATTTAATTAAGAAACTATTATCTTCTTTTATATTTAAATAATTATTAAAATAATTACTTCTTACTAATGCATTTCTATAATAAACTGATTTTTCTTTGAACATAGTGTTATCTACATCATATCCAAGTGATACTAAATACTTTTCTATAAATAATGCTGTAGTTCTAGTATTACCTTCTCTAAATGGATGTATTTGCCATATGCTTGAAGAAAAGTTAGTTATATTATTAATTACATCAACTATATTCATTTCATTATAGTTTTTATTTTTTTCTAACGATATATCATAATCTAATGATTGTTCTAATAATTTACAATCACCATAAGCAACTGAATCATTATTTAAAATTCTTTCGTGTTTAGAAAAGTCTACTTTTCTAAATTCCCCTGCAAATTCATAAACATCTTTAAATAAATATTCATGAATATATTTTATATAATCTACTGATAGTTCAAAATTATCTTCTTCTAATAATTGAACTATTCTAGTAGAAACTAAATCACATTCAAATTCATCTTGAATTGTTTTATCAGTTTTATCTTTTTCTACATAATATTGTTTTAATTCATTTTCAACTTCATAAATTGTTTTTTCACCTGTTACATTTTCTTGTAACAATTTTTCTAAATACTTAGATGGTTTTAAGTTATCAACTTCTTGAAGTCCAATAGCCATATCCCATTGTAATTGTTTTACATAGTTTTTAGGTGTTTCTGTTTCAATATAATCATTTATACTTGAATCTAATTCTCTCTCAGACATCTTAGCACCTCCACTAATAACATTATAACAAAAAAGTTCCTATTTGTCAGTATTATATACATAAAAAAAGAAATTTCAAAGTTCACTTTTTGCACTTTTACATCTTTGACAAAATTAATGAAAAAACATAAATTTTCATTAGATTTGTCAAAAAAAATTAACTTATTTTAAATTTGTGTACCTAAAAGTGTACCTAAAATTGCTTAATAGGTCTAAAACCCTTTAATATAAACAAAAATGGAGCCTTGCGGCTCCTTCAGGGGGTTTTGGTTGAATACTTCCAATATGTTATCGTAGAAGTATTCTGACATATTGCTATGTCAAGATAATTATATAATGTTTTAAGTATTGTTGTCAATTATAAAATTAATATTTTACAATTTTTATTTTTATTATAAAAAAAGACTTTTTTAAAAGCCTTAAAATGAATCTATATTTACTTTAACTTTACTATTGCCATCATTATAGGCTTTAGCCTGTATTAATGTTTTAATACTATTAGCAATTTTACCTTTCTTACCAATAACTCTTCCCATATCAGATTCTGAAACAACTATCTCAATAATTTTTTCATCATCGCTATTAAATTCTTGTACTTTTACTAAGTCTGGTTCTTTTACTAACTTTTTTACGATTAATTCAGAAAAATCTACTAAATTCATTTATTTATTCTTTTTAAATTTATGGAATTCTTCCATAACTCCTACTTCACTTAAAATATTCTTAGCTGTATCTGTAGGTTGAGCTCCTTCCTTAAGCCATCTTAAAGCAGCTTCATTATTTACATTATATTTTTCTGCTTCTAAAGGCATATAAGTTCCAATAGATTCAATAACATTACCATCTCTCTTAGCTCTTGAATCAGCTACTACTAAACGATAATAAGGTCTTTTTTTAGCGCCCATTCTTTTAAGTCTAATCTTTACTGCCATCTCTTTACCTCCTTGCGTAAATAATATACAACAATTCTTTTTTTATGTCAACCTTTTTTTGTTTACTAATTATATTATTCTTTATTTTTAAATTTATATCCTTTAAAATATCCTTTTAATTTATTTCCCTCTACTACAAACGCAGTTTGCGCAAGTTCTAACATAGGAATATCTGATTCAGCATCTGAATATGCACATGACACTTTAACACCAGGTAATATTTCATTTAATCTTCTTACTTTTTCCTGTCCTTTACAATTCTTTCCATATATTTTTCCTTCACTATCAACTTTAGTTGCTATTACTACCTTTACCCCTAATCTCTTAGCAAATTGATTTATCCATAAATCATAAGAAGCGGTTATTATAATATCATTTTCTGTTTTTTTAGACATATACCAAGGCTTAATATTTTTCATATGAGAATTGACAAATTCATTTATAAATTGAGGATAATTATTAATTTTAAATATAAATGATAATAATTCTTCTTTTACTTTTTCAAAGGGTATTAATCCATGTTTATATTCTCTATTTAATCTTTTAGCATTTCTTATACATTTCCATACTAATTTGGGATATTTCTTAAATCCATATTTTACTATATCTTTACATGAATCTCCATTATATATTGTATTATCAAAATCATATATATTCATTATTGCTCACCTACTTTTCATTATAATTATATATAAAAAAATTACTAATAACAAGTAATTTTTTAATCTCTTCTCATGAATTCTTCATATTCAGTCATTATTTTTTTAGGATCTCCTTCTTTCATAATTAATCCATCATGAAGCCATATAACTTTGTCACATAATTCTTCAATTGTTTTAGAACTATGAGATACTATAACAACAGTCCTATTAGAATCACTAATTAATTCTTTCATTTTATTATAACTTTTTTCTTTAAAATGAATATCTCCTACGCTTAATACCTCATCAATTAACATAATATCAGTCTCTAAAATTGCTGTTATTGAAAAAGCTAATTTAGAGTACATTCCACTTGAATAACTTCTAACTGGTCTATATATAAATTCTCCTAACTCAGAAAATTCTATTATTTCATCAATTCTTTTTTCAATTTCTTCTTTCGAATATCCAAGTAACATACCTGATAAGAATATATTTTCATATCCCGTTAATTTTTTTTGAAATCCAACTCCAATTGATAACAATGAAACACTATTTCCATGTAAATTAATACTACCTGAATCAGGTGAAAATATACCAGATATTGCTCTTAAAAGAGTTGATTTTCCACTTCCATTTTTACCACATATTCCAAGTATTTGTCCTTTTGGAATTTCGAAAGATACACCTTTTACTGCTTTAAATACTTTTCCTGAACCTTTAGCTTTTAGTCCTTTTTTTATAGAAAATCTATTCATATCTCTATAATAAACATGCAAATCTTTTACAGTTACTGCTATTTCTTGTTTTTTCATTATTTCATCACCTTAACATATGTGTTTTCATATTTATATATAGTCTTAATTCCCAAATAACTAAGGCCAAGACCTACTAAAAACCATATTAACATCCACATTCCTACTGGAGAAGATTTATATATTAAAATATTTCTCATATTATATATTAAATTAGCAAGTGGATTTAAATCTATTAGTATAGTTCTATATACTACATCATGTATCTTTGTCGATAAATCAAAAAATACTCCTGTTAAATAAAATAAAAATCTAAGACCTATATTTACTAAATTAGATAAATCTTCAGCAAATACCCCAAAATGTAAAATGAATGTGCACACTCCAAATGTAAAAATAATAACAGTAATAATTATAGGTATAAACCATAAAATATTTAAACTAATTGGAACTTTGTAAATAAGCATAAATACAAATACTAATAAAAATGAGACAAACATTTTAAATAAGTTTACACCCATTTTTATTAATATTAATACAAATTTAGGTAGATACACTTTTGTAACTGTATCTCTATTATTAGATACCAATTTTACACTTACAGTCACCATTTTATTAAAAAAATTCCATATAGAAAGCCCAATAAAAACAAATATTGGAAAGTATTGCACATTTGAATTAAATACTACTATTGCAATAAAAGTATATATTAACATAAATGCCATTGGTTCTAAAATCATCCACAAAAATCCTAAATGTGAATTAATAACTTCAGTTTTTAACTCAGCCCAAGTTGCATATAATATATAATTTTTATATCTTTTTAAATCTTTAAAAAATCTTCTCATAATGCCTCCAAAACTACATAATTCTACCATATTTATAAAAATTAATCAAAATTTAGCATAAACTTTTAATAAATAATACTAAATCTTTAGTATATGTTACTTTTTCTTTAGCAATATATTTATTTCTAAAATTAATCAATTTAATATAATCATATTTACCTTTTTCAATTGATTTAATTAAATCTTCTATATTTTTATATTTTTTTCCTGGAATATCTTTCTCATAATCTAAATAAAAATCTCTTTTATCTATATAAACTTCTAAATCATAAGCATAAAAATATATAGGTTTATTTAAAAATGATAATTCATATATAACCGCAGAATAATCAGTAATTATATAGTCTGCTACCATACCCATTTCATATGTTGCAAATTTATTATCTTTTATAATTTTTTTGTCATTAAAAGGATATTTTGTAAGTGGATGTAATTTTAATATTAAATTGTATTTTGTATAATCAATTGAATCAATTAATTTTTTTATATATTTTATGTCAGTTGCATCTTTTCTAAAAGTTGGACAATATAATATATTCTTCTTACTTTTTAAAGTCGGATATTCTTTTAATATTTTATTTGACACCTTCTTTATATTTTTAGAATCTTTAACTAAATCTAATCTTGGTAAAGGATATACTTTAAATATATCTTCTGTATATCCAAAAGCTTCTTTATATTCATTAATAATATTTTTGCTACTAACTAATATATAATTATAATTATTATGCATCTTCATTACTTCTGCCAATTTAATAGAGTTCATTTTATTTAAAAACTTTATACTAGATTTTGATTCCGATGTATCATTCAAGCTTTTACCAAACTTTTTAAATGCTCCAAGAGCATGCCACATTTGTACTACTTTTAAACTCTTCTTATGTTTTAACACACTTATACATATACAATATGAGTCTAAGATAACAACCTTAGATGTAGCAATATGATACATTTGTTTAAACATGTGAAAAACATAAGATATTTTATTTAATAATCCATTTTCTATCTTTTTACATAATATAACGACTTCATAATCACTAATACTTTTATTTATTTCATCTTTTAATAATTTAAAATCTATATTAATGTTATTAGATTGCCTACTTATCATAGTTATCTTATTTTTAACTTTAAATAACTTAATAAAAGTATAAATTATATTTAATATAAATTTTCCAATATTAATTATTATAGTCATTACTTCTCCTTTTATGTATCTATATTATATTTCCCATTTCATAATAGTTTTATAATTATTATTCATATCTTCTTCAAAAGCTGTATGTATATCATTAATTGTTTTAACAACTATTTCATCAGATATAATATTATTTAAATATTCTTCTACATCTTTATATTCTTCAATAAATTTAATAGCATTATCAAAATCTTCATAACCACTTCTACTATTGCCTATAATTGTTAATCCTTTTTCTAATACCATTCTAGTGTTTATTGCAACATTATCCTCAGATACACCCATTAATGCAATTGTACCTTCTGGATTTATTAAATCTATAATTTGATTAATTGCATTTTCTGATTTTGATCCACCTACGCATTCAAAAGCATGATCTATTTTAATATTTTCTGGCACGTTGTTTACTTGATATATTTCATCAGCAAATTGAAAATAATGAAGTTTTTCATATCTATTACCAAACACTATTATTTTTGCATTTGGAAAAGTTTTCTTCAATACTAAAGCAGTTACATATCCAACACTTCCGTCTCCCCATACACCAATAGTTTGTTTTCTTAAATGACTAAAATGCTCAAAATGTTCAAGTGCATTCATCGCAACACTAACTACTTCTAGCAAAACTGCTACTCTATCTTTGATTTTTCTATATTTAATTACTCTATCTCTTTGAATACTAACAACAGATTGCATAAATCCATCATGTCCGCTTGATTTAAAATAACTGCTTCTTAAATAATTTTCTTTAATTATATTATCTGTTTCTGTTGGTGTGTTTGGTATTAATACAACTTTATCACCAACCTTAAATTTTCCTTTTGGATCATATATTACTTTGCCAACTGCTTCATGTATTAAAGACATAGGTAATTTTTTTGCTAATACACTTGCACTTCTTCTGCCTTGATAATATCTTTGATCAGCAGCACATATAGCTAAATATGTAGGCCTTACAATTATTTTATCTTCACCAAAAACTATATTTATAAAATCTGTTCTAATTTGTCTTGGAGAAAATAATCTATAAGCTTGTGATATCATTTTTCATTTTCTCCCATTAATATAGCATTTGCAATTTTGAAATCATATAGTGTAGTTATTTTAATATTATATAATTCTCCTATAACTATAGAAACTGGTTTATTTTTAATAGTATATATTTTGCACGAATCAGTCATAATATTTTTTTCTTTAAATGATAAAGAATTATAAGTATCTAACAAATCTTTTATTCTAAAACTTTGAGGTGTTTGTCCTTGATAACAATCATTTCTAACAGGAATTTCGGTTAAAAACTTAGAATTATCTGAAATAACAATCGTATCTGTTGCTGGAATAACTGTATCACAAGCACCATATTTTTTAGCCGCTTTAATGTTATCATCTAATATTCTTTGAGTAACAAAAGGTCTAACGGCATCATGAGTAACTATAATATCTCCATCTTTTATACCATACTTATCTTTTATAAATATGCATCCATTAATAACAGATTCATTTCTATTTGATCCACCTGCAACTACATCTATTTTTTCTTCATCTATTTCATATTTTTTTAACAAATCATTAAAATAACTTATCCACTCTTTTGGACAAACAACTATTATTTTATCAAACTTTGGGTTTATTAAAAATTGCTCTAATGTATGTAAAATAATAGGCTTATCTCCTAATTGTAAAAATTGTTTTGGCATATCTGTATTTCCCATTCTACTTCCAGAACCACCAGCCAAAATCTCTCCATATACCATATATATACCTCCAACAAAATTATATCATATATAAAGTTAAAGAACAAAATATTATTGATATATTTTGTTCTTTTCATTAATTTTTGTTACTTTCTTCAAAGAAATTTATTTTAAATAATAGATTAAATGGCTTACTAAATACTTTTAATGATAATAATAGTGTTATTATTATTGATAAAATTATCAATTGATATACTCTAAATTTGAGACCAAAAATTATCACAATTACGCGTAGTACTATATAATGAAAAAAATATATAGCCAATGTTCTAGAGCCAAACTTACTAAAAAATATTTTTTTACGAGGTATTAAACTTAATATTGCAATTCCTGTAATTATGCTAGATAAATAAAATAAAAGTCTCAACAAGGCGCCAAAATTTTTAAAATATGCTAAGTCTTCATATGGTGTTCTTGATGTTAATATTGGTCTTATATTATAAACTATATCTATAAAAAACAAACAAATAACTCCCCATAATATTAACATTGTGATAGAAAAATATTTTAGTCTTTTATTATTTATTATTTTTTTTATATATTTTTCTTCACAAATTTGTCCAAGTAAAAAATATGGATAAAATACTATTATTCTTGATAAAACTAAAAAATCAGAGACTGAACTATCATATCCTATAATAAGAGATAAACAAATAGTTAAAATTAATAAATACTTTTTATTAACTTTTTTTGTTATCATTGATATTAAATACCACCCTACCATTGCAAATAAATACCATGATATTCCACCTACCGTAAATAAACTATAATTCATTGTTTTATATTGAATACAATTTAATACTTCATACAAAAATGTTAACAAAATAAATAATATAAAATAACTTATAATTTTATTTTTATTATTATTTTTTATTGTGTTTTTTGAAAAATATCCTGATATAAATACAAATAAAGGCATATGAAATAAATATATAAAAATATATACACTTTTTGCATAATCAGATTTATAAGTAATTAAGTCAACTGCATGTCCAATAACTACTAATAATATTAATATATATTTTAGATTATCAAAATAATATATTCTTTCTGATTTATCTTTACTTCTTTGTCTTTTATTCTCTTTTTTATTCATAATGTCTATTTCCTAACTTAATGTTATTTTATATATTTGTATATATTTTCACAACATTTATTATTGTTTTTTATATAAAAATTTTTCATTCTTGATAAATATTTACTATCTACATGTAATTTATTATTATAAATTCTAATTATTTCTTCAATTAATTCATCTTCATTTGTAGTTAAATTACCAAATGCATCTTCGTATTTTAAATCTAAACTTCTATATGTATGAAGACCAGCATAAAATTCTTTTTTATCTGGTAAAAAATAAATTATCGGTCTTTTATATTTAATATAATCAAATTGATAAGATGAAAAATCAGTTATGAATATTTTATATTCAGATAAGAATGTTTTATCAAAATTAACACTAATATTTTTTGATTTAGATTTTATTAATTTTGAATATGGTTTAAATATTGGATGAGGTTTAAAATCAATTTCAATATTATTTTCTTCTATAAATTTGATTAGTTTATTATTATTCAATAATGCATCTATTTTATTATAAAAATTAGAATTCTTAAATTTCTCTATGTAAACTTCCCTTTTTCCATTTATAATATCTCCTATTAAATATTTTCTCCAAGATAAAGCTATCAATATTTTATTTTTAGATTTTAATTCTTTAGACTCTATAAATAGTCTTGGCATTCCATACGGAATTAAATCTTCTTTTAAGTATCCATAATTTTTTACAAAATTTTTTAATTCAAAATTAGATGACACTACTACTTTACTTATATGTGAAAGTTCTTTAGAATACATTTTCTTTAGGTTAGCATGTAATATTCCGTGTTGCATATAAATAACTTCATGTTTAATAATATCTTCATATAAATTTAATGATTTTCCAAAGGGAGAGTAGTTTGATGTATTTGAATATGAACAAATTATTTTTTTGCTATTTAAAAATAGAATTTTTTGCTTTATACTTTTAAATCTTATAGTGTGTTTTAATTCTTCACTAGATAATTTATCTTTAACTTTAGATACATCATCAAATAATATATAATATCTTTTTACTCCATCCTGTTTCTTAATATCATGCTTAAATTGATAATATGCATTATCTAAAATACCACCACTATCAGAGTATAGCCATATTTTTTCATTTTTTCTAATTAATATAGCCAATATTTTATACAAAACTATTAATTTGTTACTAAAATATTTGGAAGATTTAATGATATTTAATATTGTTTTTAACTTATTAGTTTTAATAACACTTATACTAAAATTTGAATTTATTTTTAAACAGAATTCATCAAAATAAAATTTATCTATTTCTCTATTTCTGTATTTTAAATTGCAATTTATATTATATTTATCATATTTTAATTCAAATTTAATATTTTCAAAATTTGTAATATCTATATATACATCAAACTTATATGCATTTGATGCTTTTAAATCAGCGTTTATATAACTTACTATAGATTCAGTTAATTCAATTTCTTTTTTTTCATCATTAATATACATATATAACTTTGGTTTCTTTTTATCAAATATGCATGTATTTAATGATCCTAATAATTCTATTTTATTTTCATTAATTAATCTAACTTCATTTAAAACTACTTCAACGCTATTTTTCTCAATTAATACTTTATCACCATTTAATATTTTATATCCTTTTTCATTGATATCAAAAAACAAATTATATTTTTTTAATTTAAATAAGTAATATTTTTTAAACTCATTTAATCTTGGGTGTGTAGATATAATTTCATCATCTATTTTGTTTAATATATTGACAAATCGATAAATCATTATTTCTTTTTCTTCACCTTCAAGGTAATTTTGAAATAATTTATCTTCTGAAAGTCTCCAACCAATAGTATTTACTATATTTGACATAACAAATCTTGGTACTTTTTTATTATTATATTTATTAGGATTTAACAATTCTTCAAAATAATTATAAATTGAATCATAACAATAATACATATTATTATATAGTTGAGAAGCTCCACCAACTGATTTTCTATAATAATATATTGCTTCTTTTACAAAACCAATTTTATTTTTTTTACACAATACTTCTGTATCAAATTTTTGATCTTCAGCAAGCTTAAGTTTTTTATCAAACATTGGTAGCTCTTTATTATTTTTTACCATCACATTAATTGTAGATTGGTTAAAATGATAAAATTTATTTAAATCATATACTCCAGTATTATAGTCTAAATATCCTTCTCTTTCTTTTAATTTACCATTAGAATTGTAATATATTGGATAAGTAAGTAAATCTACTTCATCATAATGTTTTTCAAAAAAATCATATAATTTTTTTATTGCTTGTTTACATAAATAATCATCTGAATCTAAAAACATAATGTATTTTCCTAAAGATTTTTTAATTCCTAAATTACGAGCTGTACTAACCCCATTATTTTTTTGACTATAATATTCAATGTTTTTATATTTATTTAAATATTGTTCACAGATATTTTTTGTATCATCAGTCGAACCATCATCTACTAATATTACTTGAATATTATGAAATTTTATTGTTTGTTTTATTAAACTTTTTATTGTTTTTTGTAAATATTTTTCACAGTTATAACAAGGAATTATTACACTGACTTTATAATTTGTTAACATTTTCTACTCCTTATCAAATTGGTTTCATGTGTTATTATATCACAATATAATAAAATATATTACTTTTCTATTAAAAATTTTAATATTTCTTCTTTATGCTTTTTACCACTTACAATATCATTTATCAAATTAATTATTGGCATTTTAACTTTCTTCTTCCTTACTAATTTATGTATTGACTTTAGAGTATACATTCCCTCCACAGTATATGTACTTAAAAATTCATCTAATTGTTTTTTATTAGCACCTATACCAATCAAAAAACCAAAATTAAAATTTCTCGATTTTTTTGATGTACAAGTCATTAATATATCACCAAATCCAGCAAAAGAAACTATTGTCTTTTTTTTACCACCAAGCGCATGAATCAATTCTTTAATATCATTCATGCTTTCTGTTAAAAATAATGCTCTTGTTGATTCGGTAATATTCATACCTTCTAGTATACCTGATGCTATTGCCATTATATTTTTAACACTAGCACATATTTCTACACCAATTATATCATTAGTTCTTCTAAACTTTGTTTTCTCATTTTCAAAACATTTTCTAACTATAATTTCTGCTTTATTACTTTTAGTTGCAAGAGATAATCCAATTGGAACGTCATATATCATGTCATTTGCAAAAGTAGGACCCGCTATTATTGCATATGGATTTTTACAATAATTTCTAAATATATCATGTAAAAAAAGACAAGTTTCTTGTTGAATACCTTTAGTTGCAATTAAAACAACAGTTTTTTTATTAATATATTTTTTTAATTCTTTTATTGTACTTTCAAATGCATGTGCAGCAACACTTATAACAACTAAATCTTTATCTGCAACTGCTTTTTTCATATCATTAGTAACATAAATGCTGCTTGGTAAAATATAGTTTGGAAGTTTTGGACTTCTTCTTGTTACAATAAGCATATTCCTACTTTCAATATAATCACATCCTAAATTAATTTTAACAAAAATATATCAAAATAAAAAGACCTATTTATTTTTAGATCTTTCAAATATAATATCAGTTTTAAGTATAAGAAATAACACTATAAATAAAAGTATTATATAACATACAACCACTTCTATATCATGCCCTAATGCATAAAAAATGCTTGTTATTGAAAATAATAAATTTATTGCATATATTAATAAAATGCTATTTTTTGTGCTAAATTTTTTTAATAATTGATGATGTAAATGTTGTTTATCTGCATGATCAATTTTTTGCCCTTTTAATTTTCTTCTAATTATGGCAAATAATGTATCCATTATTGGAATGGCAAGTAATAATGTTGGTATTATAAGTGATGTTAATGTTGTAGTTTTAAATCCTAGTAAAAATACAACCGATATCATTAATCCACAAAAAGTACTACCAGAATCACCTTGATAAATTTTTGCTGGTGGGAAATTATGTACTAAATATCCAAGAGTACAACCAAGCATCATAAGTGAAATAATAATATCTAAACCACCAAATTTATTTAATATAAATCCTATTATTGATATCGTTAAAAAATATATTGATGTAATTCCAGCACATAAACCATCTAAGCCATCAATTAAATTAATAGCATTTATACAAGCAATTATTATAAATATTGAAAGTGGTTTTGAAAATATTCCAAAGTTAATATTTATTCCAAACATATTAGCTTTTGTTATTTCTAATCCACCATAAAATACTATTATACACGCAACTGCCAATTGTACTAATAATTTATATTTATTTGGCATAGGTGTATTACTTTTTGTCATATCATCAAATAATCCTAATAAAACTATTAAAAACGATGAAATCAATATTGATAACATCAAATTATCTTTTGGTGCAAAAAGCATATATCCTAATAAAAATGCTAAAAATATTCCTATTCCACCAAGTAACGGCATTGGCTTTTTATGTATTTTCCTTTTATCATTTGGAACATCTAATATATTTAAAAATATAGCTATTTTTTTCATCATTTCAACAAATATAACAGATGATACAAAACATATAAATACTATTAAAAATATATTATGTCCATTTACAGTATAATCCATATTCTCACTCCTTAAAAATTATTATAAATCAAATAATATATTTTTTCTATATTTTTATAGTTATAGTTGTGTAAAGTATTGGTATATTTAATGAAAAAAACACATGTATATGGTATAATACAATAAAGATGATGATAAGGAGGTATATTATTATTAAAAAATATTTATTATTAATTTTATTATTAGTAACATTTTTCTTTTTTATGCCTCTAAATATTTTTGCTTCTTATAGTGCAGTTGTAACAGGAAATGATGTTAGAATTAGAAATGATCATAATACTAATGGAAAAGTTTTATATTCTTTAAATATAAATACCGCAATTACCGTGATAGATAAGAAATTATATGAAGGTGATGGATGTTCAGATGGATGGCTTCAGGTTTCATATAAAAATACTACCGGATATATGTGTAGCAAGTATATTTCAATTGTTGATAATACTTTTGATGGAATAACTGTTATGGACTATAACGCTAGAGTTATTGGTAATGATGTATCTGTTAGAAAAAGTTCTAGTACTTCTTCTACTTTTATAACTTCATTAAGTTTGGGAACAAATGTTGAAATATTAGATACTGTCAATAGTTCATCTAGTGGGTGTGACTCCAAAACTTGGTATAAAATTCAATATTATGGGAATCAAATTGGATATATTTGTAAAGATTATATTAAGAAAAAAGAAGAAATAACTGCTAGTGATGATGATTATAAAAAATTTTTAAATGATAAAGGATTTCCTGACTCATATGTACCATATTTAACATACTTACACAATAAATTTTCTAACTGGAATTTCGAGGCTATAAAAACAAATATCAATTTTGCTACGGCAGTTGATATGGAAGAAGGTAAAAACTTAATGCAAAATTCTAATGAAAATTTTGTAACGTCAACCAAGCCTGCTGAAGGAAATTCTTGGTATAAAGTTAATTCCTCTGTCATTGCGTTTTATATGGATCCTAGAAACTGGTTACTTGAAGATAGAATATTTATGTTTGAAGATTTAAAATATTCAAATGAACTTGAAAATATGTATTCATCACTTATTAAATCAATATTTGGTAGTGGAAAATTAGCAAATGATAAGTATACAATACCTATGTTTAATGCAGGTAAAGATTTAAATATGAGTCCACTTGCTATTGCAACAAGAATAAGGCTTGAAGTCGGTGCTAATGGAAGTGCTTCAACAAGTGGAGAAAGCTTTACTTGGAATGGTAAAACATATAGTGGATATTATAATTTTTTTAATATTGGCGCTTATGAAGACACAATTGATGGTATAAAAGTCTCAGCTGTTAAAAGAGGATTATTATATGCAGCAAAATTAATTGATAGAACCGGGGAATTGTGGAATAATCCACAAACGGCTATTATTGAAGGAAGTAATACACTTGCAAAACAGTATGTTAATAAAGGACAAAATACTCTATATTATCAAAAGTTTAATGTATCTCCAGATTCTGCTTCTTCTCATTTTACTCATCAATATATGACTAATATACAAGCTCCGGCTATTGAAGGTGCACAAACATATAATGCTTATAAATCAGCAGATATATTAAATTCTAATTTAACATTTTATATTCCAATATATGATAATATGCCTGATTATACTTCTTTACCATTATCTGGTAACACAAATAATGAATTATCTAATTTAGAAATAGAAGGTTTTTCATTAACACCATCATTTGAATCTGATATATTAACTTATGAAGCATATATTCCAACAAGTATTAATAAAATTAATATTAAAGCTGATGCTAAGAGTAATTTATCAACAATCAGCGGTAATGGTGAAATAGTACTTGAAACAGAAGAGTCAGTTGTAACAATAACTGTTATATCGCAATCTGGAAGTAAAAAAGATTATACAATATCTATTCACAAAGTTAATGATACAACTACAATACAAAACGTATTATCAAATACATCTTTTGTAATTAATAATAATTACTTAACTAAAGTTAAAAACTCTACAACTGTTAAAAGTTTAAAAGACTTATTAATTAAGAATGGTGCTAAAGTAGTTACAATTAGCGATTCAAGCAATAATATTCTATCAGATAATTCAATTGTTGCGACTAATCATAAAATAACCATTCAAACAGCAATTGAAAGTAAAGATTTTATAATATCTGTCAATGGAGATACATCTGGTGATGGCAAAATAACTATTCTTGATTTGTTACAAATTCAAAAGCATATTAAAAATTTATCAAAATTGAACAATGCTGCATTAATAGCGGGAGATACATCTGGTGATAGTAAAATAACTATTCTTGATTTATTACAAGTACAAAAGCATATTAAAAATATTAAATATCTATAGGAGGAAAATTTGTGAAAAAAATTATTAAATTTTTTTGTTTATTAATTATTATTTTATCATTTACATTTTTAAACATGATAAATATAAAAGCCGCAAGTGCTACTATAAGTGTGTCATCTTCTACAAGTAGAGTTGTAATTGGAAACACATTTAATGTTACAATTAAAATATCATCAAGTAGTAGTTTAGGTGCATGGGAATGGACAATAGATTATGATAAGAAGAAATTACAATTAATAAGTGGAGAGGCTAATGTTGCTGATGTTTTTGAGAAAGAAAATACTAAATCAAAATCATATACATATAAATTTAAAGCAATAGGAACTGGAAGTAGTAAAATATCTGTTAAATCTTATGGAGCTTTAGATACAAGCGAAAATAGTTTATCACTTTCAATTAGTTCTAAGACAATATCTGTAATAACACAAGCTGAATTAGAAGCAACATATTCAAAAAATAATAATTTAAAATCTCTATCTATAGATGGTTTAAAATTAGAGCCTTCTTTCTCTAAAAATACGACTGATTATAAAGTTGAAGCTAATGCAAATACTGAAGAAATTAAAATTAATGCATCTTTAGATGATAGTAAATCTTCCCTAACAGGAACAGGAACACATAAAGTAAGCGAAGGAGACAATAAATTTAAAATTGTTGTTACTGCTGAAAATGGTAGTACAAAAACATATACAATTACTATTAGCGTAAAAGATCCAAATCCAATAAATATTAAGATAAATGATGAAGAATTAACAGTTGTTAAAAGAGAAAGTTCTCTTGAAGCACCTGAAGAATTTGAAAAAACAACTATTGAAATTAATGAACAAAAGGTACCTGGATTTTATAATGAAACAAACGATATAACTTTAGTTGGTCTTAAAGATGCTAATGGTGAAATTGGATTATACATTTATAATAAAAATAGCAACAATTATTCAAAATATACAGAAGTTAGTATGAATGATATTAAACTGCTTCCACTAGAGATAGAAGACTCTTTCTCAGCAAATACAAATTTAATTGATAATAATAAAAACGATTATTTTAAAACTAAAATAAATATAAATTCAGTAGAATTTGATGCTTTAAAATTAAATCAAGATAGTGATTTCTTTATTATACATGCAAGAGACTTATTAACAGGTAATGATAATTATTATACATATGATCGCTTAACTAACACAGTTATTAGATACACAGATGAGCAACTATTATTAGCTCAAAATAAAATATCTAAATATAAAAAACTAATATTAGTATTAGGCGTAGAAACTATTATAATTATATTTGTACTTATATGTATGTTAATTAAACAAGTTTCTAACAATAAAAAAAGAAAACAACTATATGAAGAACTAGAAAAACAAAAAGAAGAAGAAAATGATGAAAAAAATAAGAAAACTAAAAGAAAAAATAAAGAAAAAAAGATGGTAGATAATGATGAAAAAAAGGAAAATGAATAAAATTAAAGCAATATTAGATTCTATTTTATTAATAATTAGTATAATTAGTTTTTTCTTATTATCATATGCCTTAATATTATACAAAAACTTTGCTACACTATATAGAATTCTTGCGATATTAATAATCTTATACCTATTTATATTATTATTTTATTTATTAAGAAAAAATATTAAAACTAATAAAATGTTTATACCTTTTATAATAATAATTTTATTAAATATTTTAAATATATCTGGATTTTATTATCTAAATAAAATATATAAAACTTTTAATGAATATAGTAATACAACTAATTTATACTCTTCTTCACTTGTAACATATGATTTAAAATTAAAAGATTATAAAGATTTAAATAATGCTAAAATAGGTATCATAAAAGATAAAAAAGACATAGAAGGTAACCAACTACCAAATATTATAATAGAAAATCTTAAATTAGAAGATAACAATGATATTGTATATTATGAATCTACTATTGAATTATTAAATGCATTGAAAAGTGAAAATATAACAGCTGCATTCTTTAGTTCAAATTATATAGATATGTTTTCCTCATTAGAAGATTATGAAAATATAGAAAAAGAAACTAAAGTTTTATATACTGAATCTAAAGAATTTAATGACAATCAAGAAGACATAAAAACTCAAAATTCAACATTAACTAACCCATTTAATATGTTATTAATTGGCGTTGATTCTTCTAAAGATGGAGTTACTTCTGGGTATAATGCAGATGTTTTACTGCTAGTATCGTTTAATCCAAAAACATTAAATGCAACTCTTACATCTGTACCTAGAGACATGTATTTAAAAACTGCTTGTAGTAATGGAAAATTTAGAAGAATAAATACTACTACATGGGGAAGTTCATCAAGCTGTGCAGTTTCAACTATTGAAAATTTATTTGATGTAGATATTGATTATTATGCAAAAGTAAATTTTAAAGGAATTGTTGATTTAGTAAATGCAGTTGGAGGAATAGATATCGATGTAGAATATTCTTTTTGTGAACAAAATAGTTCAAGAAAATGGGGTAACAATACTGTATATGTTAAAGAAGGGTATCAACATTTAAATGGAGAACAAGCCTTAGCATTAGCAAGAAACAGACATAAGCCTAATGATGGAAGTTCTGCAGGACGTCAGATGGCTAAATATTGCCCTACTTATAATTCGGGAACTAGAAATGACTTTGTAAGAGGAAAAAATCAAATGAAAGTTATAATGGGAATATTAAATGCAGTAACTAAATTAAAAGATCCAAATCAAGCAATAGAAATAATGGAAAAAATAAATAAAAACTTTCAAACTAATGTAGAAACACAAGATATATTAGAACTATATAATTTAGGTAAATCAATCGTTATATCTGAAGGAACTAACTTAATAAACATACAAAGAATGCAATTATCAGGAAAAAATGCATATGGCATGATATATGAAACTTCATCTAAAAGTTATCCAGCAGTTACTCTACCTTATCAAGAAAGTATAAATGCAATTAAAGAAGAAATAAATACTGTCTTGGGTAAAAATAAAATTAATGCTATTAAATCAATATCATTTGATTTAAATAAACAATATGAAAACAATATTATTGGAAGCGGTAACTTTAATATAACAAATGTAACTACTTTAAAAAATTTATCAAATTTATCAATAAACCAAATTAAAGACTATGCAGAAGAAAATAAATTAAAATTAAATTTAATAAATTATGATACAAATGAAACAATAAATACAACTAATTATGATGATTATTACTTTGTTAAACAAAAAGAACATGTTGATACAATTATTCAAGAATTAGATAGTATTACAATATATGTTAAAAAAAGAAGTATTATAACTAGTACACCTAGTGTATAATACTTTTTATTCGCCCTTAACTATATATAGTTTATTATTATCGTTTATTAGAGTTAATTTTATTTTATCTTGATATCCATAGTCTTTTTTATATTTCCAAGATAAATCTATTATATATGATTCATATTCTTTATCTTTATAATTATATATAGTTTTAAATATGTTATCAACACTAATACTATCAACAGTGGGTAACTCTTGTTTTCTATTTCCATCTAAATTTACCTCAATATTTTTATAAAGTGTAGCACCCATATTTTCCTTAAAATTATCTTTTAAATCACTATGAATAAACTCCAATCCCCCAATATCTGTAGATGCTACTTTATTATCTAGATTAAATACATCTATTACAAATAATTCTGATATTATCTTAGCATAACTTTCAAAATCTATATTATTAAATTTTAAAATATCTTCTAATTCTTCAAACTTTTCTTCATATAATTTAGTATCAGTATTACTTAAAGTATAACCATATAAATCAATTGAAGATTCTATTTTATTATATGAATTATCTTTAATAAAATCGTTATATAAATTATAAAACAGTATACCAAATAATATTATTCCCACTAAAATAAATATAATTTTATTTTTCACAACTACCTACATTCTCCTTTTCTTTTTCAATTAAATCATATATTACTATTCCATTGGATATTTCTAATATAGTATCAGCATACTCAGTTATTTCGTTAATATAATCATCTTTAATTGGAATATTATCCAATGTAATATATTCTTTATTCAAATAATTATAATAAATTTTATCTGTTATTATATTCCCATTAGGAAATACTACTATATTTTCATCATCATTAAATATATCATGCCCTAAAGAGTATTTTTCTTCAAAACCAAACATATTTGCAATAGTAGGTAATACATCATACATTCCCATTGTTTCATTAATATTAGCACTTAAATCTATTTCATTTGACCATATTATAAATGGAGTATTTTTAATTAAATCATAATAATAATTATCTATATTTATATACGTTGGCTCATCCTCATCCTTAATAGAATCATTGATTGGATCATAATTATATAATATATCAAAGTCATTTTTGGGTAATTTAGCCTCATGATCACCATAAAATATAATTATAGTGTTATCTAAGATATTTGTGTCTTTTAACATATCAATAAAGTTGCCAAACGCTTGATCTGCATAATGGGCTGATTTTAAATAATTACCCATTTTTGTTCCTTCTAAATAATTTCTAGTATCTTTAATTATTTTACCATATTCATTTTCATATTCATATTCTAATGTTACATCAAATTCACCATACTTTTCTATATCATTAAATGGAGAATGATTAGATAAAGTTATTATTGTTCCAAAAAATGGAATATTTTTATCTTTTATATTCTGCAATTTAGAAATTGATTGCTTAAAAAACTCATTATCACTTAAACCAAGTCCAATATAATTTTTATCATTAATACTAGTTGGAATATCATAACTTTCTGATGCAAAAAAATCTTGATAACCTAATTTTTCATGCATAACTGCCCTATTCCAATAATTTCTATCATTTGCATGCATACTAAATGTGTAATATCCTAATTTATTAAAATATTGTGGCATAGCATAATATTTTCTATCATAATAATTAACAAATATAGTTCCTTTAGATGATGGCATTAAACCAGTAAGTAATGTAAATTCTGTATCTGATGAAGTTCCTACGCTAGGTTGCGGATAAAATTTACTAAAATAAAGTCCATCTTCTACAAAATCATTTAAATTGGGAGTTACTTCTTTACCATTTATTTTCAAATCTATTAAAAAGTTTTGTATACTCTCAGCATGTATAAATAATAAATTCTTTCCTTTAAATATGTTAGTATAATCGTTAGTTTTTTTATCTTTTTCCCATTTACAAGAATAATATTGTCTATATGAATAAGCTGCTTTATCGTAAGATTCTTGATAATCAAAATCAACACTATGAAAAATGTCATTTATGGTATACAAAAATAATCCATATTTTTTTACAATGTATCCTCTATTAAACTGATTGTCTAATATTTTAGTATCATTTATTGATATAGATATAATTAAATATAATACAATAAATATAAATACACTTAATATTTTTTTTAATATATTATATTTTATTTCATAGTTTTCAAATTTATCTAAATAATTTTTTGTATTTACTTTCTTATATATGTACATATATGATATAGGAAATATTATGTATATAAATTGACTTAAATGTATTTTATCAAATAATGATGCATTAACTTTTGATATCATACTTGCAGTTGAAATCAAATTAATAGAAATAAATGATTGATAAAATTCATAATAAATTGTATTAGCAATAGATAAAATGCTTATAAAAATTAATAATAATAAATAATATATATATCTATCTTTTGGCTTAAACAAATAACCCAATAAACCCAAAAATATTATAAATGATAAATCTATTATAAAAGCATTTAAATATATACCAAAACCAATTGTAACTATTCTAAGTAATATGCAAACTAATATAGATAAAATAGCATAGAAAAAAAATAATTTATTTTTAGAAATATATTCTATAGTAAACTGTTTGATAGTTCTAAAAAAATTAATATTATTTTTCATATTAACCACTATTGATAATTATAACATTTTCCACATTTAAAATCAAATGTATAAAAAAAGATAACAACTGTTATCTTTAATCTATAGTTTCTACAATAGATTCACACTCAGAACCAAATGGATTTTTTATACAATCCATACAATCTTTGTATCCATCACCAGATACAACAGTCATTAAAACTGAAACGATTGGCATAATTAAAAATACACACACAGCTACGATTGCTCTTTTTAAAAATAAATTTTGAGCTTCTTTGATTTTATTCTCATCTTTACCAATAGTAGCTTTAGCAAAATCAATTCCGCCATATACTATTAATAAAATTGGCACAGCATATTGTATAAGTTTTAAAGCAATACCTACAATTCTAAGAACAGGTGCTAATCCTTCACAAAGTCCTTCCATATCAGAATATGTATCTAATAAAGTAAACATATCTATCATTTTTGCATCTCCTTCACTACATAAATTTTAATATAATTTAATACATTTTGTCAACAATTTATTGATAATTTACGCATTATAAACCTAATTTGTCCACCAATGCTTTTAATTGAGGAAAATCATTTTGTCTCTCATCAAGAGGTGGAATAGTTGCATATAAACTTAATTTTGTTTCATATTCAAATGTAGCTATATCTGAACTATTTAAAACACATTTATTTAATATTACTTTTTTATTCTTTAACGTTTCTAAAATATTTTTGTTTTTTCTTAAAACTTTATTCATCATAATAGTAGATGGTTCAAATAAATATATTACATCTGTACATATATCTATATCTTCATAATCATTCAAGTCTAAAAGTATTATATTAAAACCTTGCCTTTTCATAATCTCTTTTAATAAATCATTAGATGTAGTACTACTCATATTATCATGATTAAAATATAAAAAATCTACTTTATTAACTTCTAATGCTGTGACACTTTTATATGTTGATAATACCTTTAGCAGCATATATATAAATGTAGTGGCTCCAGCATGGTTAGTTACATTTTTAACACCAATTATCTTAATCCTACTCTCACCAGCTGATACATTAATAGTATTATTTATTACGGTTTGTTGAGTTTCAATATCTTGGATATTATGAATGTTAACAACATCTTTATAAGTATGCGGATGAACTAATAAATAATTAATTCCTTCAGCATTTCTAGTAAAATTATATATTCCTAATGATATTAATTTTGATAAATAAGCTTTAGAATCAGTTTCAGGGTTATCATCCAATAATAATATAACATTTTCCATATTAATATTCATTGCTAATTTTTGAAGATTATCAGTATTTTGATAATCTCTAATTGCAGTAATATCTAATATCATTTTGTCATAATAAAAATTAGTAAATGTATCAATTATTTCATCTACATTATAAACACCCTCCATGGTCTTCATAACTTCTAAATTAAGTCCTATTAGTAATTCTTTATATTTATTATAAATCATTACATTCATTTAAATCCCTCCTTGATGTAATTACTATTCAATTTCGTTAAAGCAATGATGATCCGGATCACCATTTTGCATACCAGTACTATCATGATAAAGTGTTGTAGTTTCACCAGTAATAGGTATTTGAACTGTAATACTAATAACAGGAATTTGTAATGATATATATGAAGTAACTTTATAGTATACTTTATCAACGTTTGCTGAATTTACACAATGTTTTTCAATACAATAACCATACTTAGAAGTATCATAAATATTGTTATCGCAAGTTATATTAGTGCTATAATTATAACCAATATTTTGAATAAAATTAAAAATTTCTGCCTCTGCACTTCCATTAACAATCAATGCATCTTCTGATGCATTCATAACATTATCAAGTCTATTTTCAAGTGTATTATGTGCCATTGTAAATCCTTCGTTTTCTTCAATAATTTGTATAATTCTATCTTTAACTCTAAATGCTTTAGTATAACTAATTGAATATGCTAAAAATCCAGCAAATAAAGCTAAAAAAGTTATAACTATACCAGTTAACCAAGTTCCACCTATTGACTCTCTCATTACATCATTCCCTCTTTATTAATAGTAAAAGAGCACTTAAAAGTGCTTTTTAGTTTTCATCATTTGGACAACAACACCAAGTTGATCCACCTGCATCATCTTCTTGTGCAGAAAAACAATCCGAAGCACATTGACCATCTGCTTTTTCTGCTACATAATTATTTCCCATAGCATCACATGTTGTTTGTACTATTCTACCTTGAATCATAGGCCATATAAATGTATAAAATAGCATACCTATAGCTGCAATTGCAACAACTGTGATTACTGTCATATTTAATTCTCCAGTAGCCTCTTTCATTTTTTTCTCCTCTCATTCATACATTCTTTATTTTTACAATTAAATTATACAATAAACTAATTATTCTTGCAAGATTTTACAATTATAAATGTAAAGCCCTTGTCTAGACATTTTGAAACATTTGAAGGACTGAAAGTAATAATAAAACCATAACACCTGCTCCAGTTGACATTAACATTGTCATAGTTTTCTTTTCCATAGAATCTAATCTTTCTTTATATTTTGTTTCCCTTGATTTTGACTGCAAATTAGATATTGTTCTTGAAAAAACTATTAATTGTTCTTGCTTTCTCTCTTGACTTCCAAGCCCTAGCCTATATAAAAGCCTCATCATCCTCATAGAATCTCTAACAGGATATCTACGGGCAAATTCCATATAAGGTTCTATTGTTGAATCACCTGCATCAATTGCTGCAATTAAGTCTCTAAGACCAGGCTTAAACATTTCAGGTGCAGTTTCAATACTTTTAGTGATTGCAACTGGTACAGTATAATGTTGAATTAATATTTCTAAGCTCTTTAAATAGTATGGCAATTGTAAATTAATATTATGCATATTCTTCTTATAACTATTTTTTACTTTGTTATAATCATCTTTAAATACTATATATGCAAAACCTATAACTATTATAATTTTAATGGCAAAATTAAGATTAATATTACTTGTAATTAATACAATAAGTCCAACTATAAATGCAATAATTGCAGATTTAACCCTTTTTTGATATCTTGCATTAATATCAACATTATCTCCATATTGACTTCTTAAATAAAACTCGTAATTGCTCTCTTTTAATTTTGAAAACAATATCTTATTATCTTCAACAAATTTATTAAAATTAAATGCACCATTATATGCAAATAACAATAATAATATAATTCCAACAATTAATATTTCTACACCTGCGAACATTATTCAGCACCTACATCCTCATGGTAAAATTTAATTCCCTTTAGTAAAAATAATGTATTTATTATTATTACACCATGAAGTAATAACAAAACATACCATTTATCAAGAAGCAATAAATAACTACTATCACCTAATAAAAATTGAACTAAAACAACAAGTAAATACAAAACTAAACCAAATGTAATAAATTGTCCATAAAAAGTTTGTCTATCCATTCTATCACGATATACATTTTCAACTAACATATCTATATCTTGAAGCATTCCTTCCAATGCTTCACCTGAGTCTTTTGAACCTTCTTTAGTAATTTGAATAAATAATTGATGCATATTCTTAACTACATAAAAATCATATTTTTCATTAAAAAATCTTATTGCTTCGTCTATAGTTCCATTTGAATATGACATTTGAATCATTTCCTTAACATCAGATAATATTGGATCTTCTAATACGCCAGAATCTCTAACTCCTTCTAGGGATTTAACAAAAGATTGCGTTGTGTTAAATTCCATAATTACATTTGTTGTATATACTTGAATTTGTTCAAATATAAATTCACTATATGCTTTTTTACATCTTAAATATGCTAAATATGGTACAAATGCAATTGCAACAACAGCATAAATTGCACTCCATATAATACTATAAAAATATATGTATGATACAAATGCAGCAACTACACTAAATATTATAACTTGAGAGACATATTGTTTTACAGTATACTCTTGCCCTAAATCTTTAGCTTTTTCATGAACTACTTTAAATGAATATGGTGAAAATTTATTATAAGCATTTCCAATTTGTTTAGTAACAAATTTATATGAAGACTCACCAGTATTTGCTCTATAAATTAGTATAAATATTAATATTGCCGCAACTACAATTATTTCAATATACATATATTTTCACCTCCTATACTTCAAATATTTCTATTTTTTCCTCAGAATTATTATTTTTCTGCTTATTATTATTTACTTGAATAATTTCATTGGAAGCAACTGTTGTATTAACAGTAGTATCTGTTACTTTATTACTATCAAAATTGTTTTCACCATCAACTTCACTATTTAATGACTGATTCTTAATAAATGGATCTTCTTGCATTACAACACCTTGAGAAGCAAGATAATCTATTAAATGAGATGTCGGGTTATTAAATGTTTCATTTCCAGCCAAATCTCTAGAATATAATATATTCGTTTTTGCTTCATTAGTTTCATCATCAACATAAAATTCAACAACTTGAGTAATTTCTCTTTGAAATCTATTATATTTTTTAGAAAAAAAGCCTTTAACATGCACACCTAATTGAATGTATCTATGCATACTTTTTACGAATTGATCGATATCTTGACTTGTTTCAAGTAATGAGTAAAGTCTCATTGGTATACTAGATGCTTTATCAGAGTGAATTGTTGATAAAATATTATGTCCAGATGAAATAGAATTACGAACAGCCATAACAGCCTCGCTAGAACGAACTTCTGACAATAAAATCCATCTTGGATTTTGCCTCATACACGCAACTAACACATCTGAATATGATGCTATATTATTTGTTTTCATAGCAATTATATCTCTTGTTGGGTAAATTTTATCTAAATGTAGTTCCAATGTATCCTCTATCGTAATAATTTTTTCATTTTCAGCTATGTGACTTGCTAAATATTTAACAAGTTCTGTTTTTCCTGAGCCAGTTTCACCACTAACAAGAATATTGCAATGCCCCGTAACACAAGTCATTAAAAATTCATGAATAGATAAAGGAACATAGTCCTCTTCTATTAATTTTTCTTTTTTAAGTCTTATCTTAGCAGGTGTTTTTCTTATTAATAATGCAATTCCATTTGTTGCTATACTTTGATGAACAAAATTCAAACGCAACTCGGCACTCTCAGCATCTAATAACGGATGTGCCATATTAAATGTTTTACCCATTACATTTGAGCATTGAAATGCTAATTTTTCAACGACTTCATTAGTCAATCCCTCTATTTTTTCAGAATGAACGCCTTTAGATAGCGTTTTAATCCATAATTGTCCATTATTAGAATATGAAATATCCGTTATATCATCATTTTCTAATAAAGACATAAATGGCCCAAAATCTATTTGTGAAAAACTAATGTCATCCATTTTTATTCTCCTTTTCTATTCTACAATAGGACTTTCATTATTTGAATTTTCATTGCTATTATTATTTTCAATATTATTATCTTGATCTTCTTCGATAATTTCTTGATTATCATTTTCTATAGTATCTTCTTCAAGCATAACAGTTTGTTCTTCAATTAATGCTCTTATATATTGACTACTAACAAGTGTCATTCCATCTTGATTGTTTGAATATTCACTATTTCTTAATACAGGAACAATTGTCCCACTTAAATAAGAGGCTTTTCTTAATAATATATTTAAATCCTCATTAACACTAAATATAATTGCACTGGCACCTGTTTGAGTAGGGGTTTTATCAAATATGTGATTCCCATTTTCATCTTTAACTGCAATTACCTTAATATTTTCAATTAATTTACCATAAACTAATTTATCATCATATGTTTGATAATATAAATCTATTACAGCCCCAGGATATATTGCATTACGAAACATAACTAATCCACTAACAGGTAATGATACAACTGTGTTACCATCACTTATATCTGACCAAGCTGAATCAGGCATATCTTTCCATTCAACTACAGCAGATGTATAAAATAAACTTCCTTTTGGAATTTTTGTATTATAATTTACAAATTTACCAACAACTTCATTACTATTTCTAATAACATTTTCAGTTAACATAGCACTAGCAACTTTAATTGAGCCAACATCTTCTGCTTTAATTTCTTCTCTTGCTTTAAGTTCATTAACAGCATATGGCACACTAACAGCTTTAATTACTTGATTAACTCTCCAGTTATATGCAATAGCAACAATAATTATACAAACAACTGCTGCAATTATTGATATTATTCCTTTTTTATGAAGCATATTTTTAATAAAATTCATTATTCTTCACCACCCTCATTATTTTGAGCATTATTATTTACTGAATTTTGAATACCTGTCAAACTTCCATCAGCTGGAAATTCAGTTACGCCTCCAGGATTAAAATTATCATTCATTTCATCTATATCAACAGTTTGCTCTAAAATAAATTGTTGAATCGCAGCACTGCTTATCCTAGTTTCATGTGGGTTATTTGAATATGATGCATTTCTTGGAACTGGAAATATATTACCTGATAAATAACTTGCTTTTTGTAGTAATAAATAATATTCCTCTGGAACACTAAACACTAAATATGCAGGAGACCCTACATTACTAGTAAGTTTTTCAAATACATTATTTCCATCGGAATCAATTACACCAAGCACTTTTATACTTTCAATAAATTTTCCTAATAATAGTTTATTGTTTTGTACACCAACAAAATATAAATCTATATAATTACCGGGAAATATTGAATTACCATAAGTGCTCTCTATAGTAACAGGCAAAGATACTAAAGTATTTCCTTCTTGTATTGAATCATATAAGCTTATTTTTGCTTCAGTCCAATCATCTGTCAATGCTGATTTATAAAACATACTTCCTTTTGGAATAACTGAATCATTTTTAACATATAAATTGATAATTTGAGATGTAGATGTATAAACATCTGCTCCAGATGTTTTAACAATTCCTCCAGGTACTTTTCTAGTAGCAACCATATCAGCTGTTATTTTAGTTCTTGGTGCTATTTCAGTAACTGCATATGGAACACTTACTGGATCTGTTGCTTTTTGAATTCTATTACTATAGAAAAAATATAATATAAAAACACAAGCGACTAATGCAATAATAGTTACTGTATTTCTATTACTTATAAATCGTTTAAATCCAATTAATATATTTTGCATTTTATAACCAACTCCTCTTAGCTATTCTACTATATATTAGTATATCATAAACTTATCAATAATTTCAACAAATATTAAAAAAAAAGATACTTAAAAGTAAGTATCTTAATTTGTTATATTACAATATCTTTCAACATAAGGAGCAGTTGCCAATGCTTTATAGTCTTCTGATTTTACTAATGATGATTTTCTTACAATATACTCTTTTATAGTTTTATTACCTTGAGTAGAAACTTCTTCTGTTCTTACATTACAAAATTCTTCAGTTTTATCAGTCTTAGCATCTCTGCTAAATATAATTTTTTCTGTTTTATCATCTATATCTTTATATAATCCACAAGGATCATTATCAGCTAAAAATTGAAAATTCATAATAACTTCCGTACCACATGGCAAATTTCCAACTTTTTCTCCATCCTTAGTATATGTTTCAGTAAATTTAGATATTGTCATTTCTTCATTATAAGTAGACACTGTTTCTAATACAGCACTTAAATACGTATTTATATTTATATTAACACTATCAGAAGACACTGTCGTTTCTCCTGTATCAGTTGTTATCAAAACTGTTGCTTTAGGTGGATATTCATGAATATCATAAAAATTGATATTATAGGTTCTATTATTAGTAACACTTTCTGCAAATCTTCTTAGAAAAACTTCTACAAACTTTTGCTCTGACATAACCAATTTTCCACTTCTAGCATATGTACCATAATCAACAGCGTCATACATAGAAGCTTCTAACACCTCTCTTGTTAAATAAAAATTTTCTTCACTTGTGGTAGTTAAATTTTGGACTAATAACATTATTGCAATAATTGCAACACCTAAAACAAGTATCAAATATCCCCACGCAGACTCTTTCATTATTCACCTCCTACCAAAACACCACTTACATATTTCTGCTGATATTTACAATATGGTTGACTTTCATTTTCTATGGATGTGCAAAATTCTGATACTCCATCATTTTTATTAATAATTATTAATCCACTAAACTCTCCGTTTAAATCATTTAAATCACTTAAAAATTCACTTTTACAATTATAGAAAATTTCTTCCTCTTCATCATATTGACAACCATACAATGTATTTTCTAAATATCCCCCAGATGATTCACTAGTTGTATTATATTCTCTAATTCTATTTATTCCTTCTGGAGTTAGTGTGTAACTATATTCTAAATAACTATTATCTTCATCATTATCTCCCGGTTGTTCTAATATATTCTCAGATGATAATTGTATTTGATTCAATGTATTTTGTCCAAAATCAGTAGCCCAATTTTCAGGAAAATCTCTAGAATCATTAGTAACTGATTCAAATACATCTTCTAAATTAACTGGCCTATATATAAATCCTAATTTTTTAGAATCATCTCCCTCATATTTTGTAGTAGTATTATATACATCATATGTACAAATATAATTAATTTCTCCTGGTTTATTATTTATATTATCAAATAATGAATAATTTTTTTCAGTATAATAAGTATTTCTCTTATAAGCAGTTTTAATATCACTGAAAGTATGACTTATCTCATATGAACCAGTTTCTTTATCTAAATGAAGCGGTAATATATTTTTATCTAACTTAACAGATTTTATCGATTCATTCTCATTAGGGGTATTTCTTATTATTCCTGAATAACTATCTGCATAATATTCTTGCTTATTATAAAAACCAGTTTCTGTAACAACAATAAATGAAGCATATTCATTTGTTGGAACTTCATTTCCATCTATGATTTTTGATTTATAATTCTCACTATCTTTATCATATTTTTGATAATTTAATCCCCACTGTGAATAACTTAATATTTTTCCACTTTCATATTTTATTATTGATCCATTATCATCATATATATTATCTACTGTAGTATAATCATTTTTACCAACAGCATTAGGATTATAATAATACTTTCCATCGCTTCCTTTTAACTTGTAGCACGCTTCTCCACTACAATATATAGTTTCATTTAAATTTGAATCTACTAAACCATGCTCAAAATCTAGTGTTATACCTAAATTTTCTGAACTATTAGCATTATAATAATCATCAGAATAATGATTTAAAAAATAATTAGCACAATCAGTCTGATTTAATCCTAAACTTGTACAACCCTCTTGAGCCAATAAATAATCTTTAGTAGTTCCATATATATTATCAATATTTATAGTTCCATCATTTACATTATAGCTATATTCTATCATAGCAGGCTCAGCATAACCATTCAAATCCGAATAATTTTTTGCATTTTCATTCATTATATTATATTTGATTTTTCCAGATTCAATCTTATCTCTAATATCATCTGTAGTATATAAATTACAATTATAAATTGAATACAATAATTGATTTTTTTCTTTTTGTGTTTTTGCAGATTTATATAATTTTTCCCATTTATCATAATCAATTTCAGAGGTACATTCTCTCAATTGTAAAACAACACTTGGCATATAATTATATTCAGTATTTTTATTTCCTGTATCTGTTACTCCTTTATCAATAGCAGTCTCATTAATTATTTTTTTATCTATTAGCGACTGACCAATATCATACCTTAAATTTTGTCCTGCTTTTACTGACATTTTATTTCCTATATAAAATCTTGTTTCATCTCTACAATATAAAGTACATACGCCAAAATCATCACTCTTTACTTGAAATGAATATTTAGATTCTAATTCAGCATCATAATAAATATCATTTCCATTTGCATTTAAATCTTCCGTATAATCATATTTTAGTTTATCTTCTTCATAACATGCATTTATAATCGAACTCATACTAGGATCACCATAATATAATTCATCATAAGCATTATAATTTTTGCTACAATAATTTTTATCCTTAATATTTCCATTTTGTTCTACTAAATTAGGTTGTTCTTTTGGATTACAAGGGCATTTAACATTTAAAGTTTCTTTTGAAGCTGCTATTTCTTGGCAAAATCCACCAGTAATATTTCCGGTATCATCATAAACAAATATTATTTGTTCACCTTTTATTCCATTATCTATTTTTTTAATTAATGTGGATTTTAAATTTGGCAATGTAACCACTAATGATGTTAGTTTTGAAGATTCTTGATTCTCTTCACATATCATTGATGATTTTATTTCAACATAACAATAGTTCTTTTTACAATAATCATAATGATCTGAAGTATACACAGGTTTTCCACTTGAATCAAACACAAATACTTCTGCTTTACAATAATCTTTAGTATCAGGATCTGTCCAATCACAATCAACTTCTATTTCATTAGTAGTTGTTTCATTTGTTACCTTTGTATCTATTGCATATCTTATTACTGTTTTCGTTTCTCCATTTTCATCGACTTCATATAATATTTTAGTTTGTCCTTCTATTGGCTTATATTGTGGATGTAATATTGCATTTAATTTTTCTTCATCAGTCATTTTTAATCCAATATCTTCAATAATGGTATCTAACTCAAGTTCATTTCCCTGTAATGCTCTAATATATAAATATATTGCTTTTATATATTCTGCATTTCCTTTTTCATTTTTTAATCCACACATTACACCTAAGCCACTTTCATCACTACACTCTGATTTAATACCACCAGCTTGTAAATAATCATATATAGAACTGTCATTAGGTGAAAAGCTTGCAATAACATCTAATGAATAATCATCATTATATTCTAATTGGATCGAACTGCTTGAACAATTTTTAAAAGTCTCTTTACATTCTTTTGGATTTAAATAATAAAATGGATCAGTTATATAATTGCCACTTGAATCTTTTATATTTCCTACATCTGCATATCTTATATTTTCTTTCAAATATGTTGATGATACTTTGGCTGTTCTAATATATATGCTATAAAATTCTGGCATAAAGTATTGATATATTAATGGCCATCCACTCCTATCTATACCATCTCCTCTAAGCCATGGTATACCTACATATTCTCCATATCCCCATCCATAATACGAAGCATAATACCCTCCTGCTTGTAAATATTCTTTACCAGTTATTTCACCTAAGCTTGAATCATTTCCAGTTATACCTGTTCCAAACAATTTCATTGCAGTTTCTATAGCACCATAACTGAAAACTTCTTTTCCGGCTTCTATATTTAATCTTTTTCCTTCTGTTAATATATATGCATAACCACAATCTATATCATATGATACACTACCATCATCATTATAAACTTGTAGACTATTTTTACATTTTGATGCATCAAAGTTAGTATCCCATTTATATGTCTTATTATATCCTGCTGATGGCGTTACACAATATGCTTCCTTTCCATTTATACTTAATTCATGTCCATATACTTCTACTTTAGTTGGTCTTACTTGTCTACAAACAAATTTAGAAGTTGTTATTGGTGCTCGGTACCATTCACCTACACAATCAGAAGCAGCATAAACTTCAACACTTGAATAACCAGGACATCCACCTGGTTCTGGAATCAATGCATCAAATTCTTCTTTACTTGTAGGTTTTAAATTATTGTTATTTGGAAAATTATCTCTAGATATAGTTTCACCAATTACATAAGTATAATCAGTTTGAATAGTACAAATACTTCCTGTTTCTTCAGTACCTTCAGTACATACTAAATTATTTCTCTTACATTGTCTAACCTTATGTCCCTCACAATAATCAAAATAAGAAAGAAAATAACCCTTAGTTTTTAATTCTGCAGCGTAAATTGATAATCCCCCTGTCCATGGTTCAGGGTAATCTCTTTGAAATACATATTCATATGGTTCAGGAGCACTTATTTTTATAATATTATTTTCTTTATTACTATCGTAGTTATTATTCAACAATCTATTTTCTGATATATTTTTAATGGTTAAATTTTCAAAGGAGTTTAAAACATCTGTAGAAGCTAAAATATTTGATGTTGATGTTGATGATACTTTTCCAGGAAAAGTACATTCTCCTGAACATTCAAATGAATCTCCTCCACCAGTTGAAGTTGCTCCAGTATATTGTGGGTATTTTATTTGATAATATCTCATTGCCGTTGTATATGTCGTTGTTGATACCCAGCCACCTTCAGTACATGTATTTTCATAAGTATAACCTATTGTTGGATACTCCTTTGATGTTACTTTAAATCCATCAGGTTCATTTGGGTTATCAATAGAACATTTATCACTTGCATCATTTACATCAGTAACTACCCAAGTGTTACTATCAACTTTTACAGTAGATCCTACTGCTATATCTGCTTTAATATTATTTATAAAGGTAAAAGATAATGTTGCTACAAATAATATTCTTAATAATTTATTTTTCATCTTTTTCCCTCCTAACTTTTTTAATCTTAAATTTGTATATAATTCCAATTACTATAGCAGGAACTATTAACCATATTAAATAATCAAATATTATTACTAATATAAGATTTTTATCTTTGTTAGGATTATCTTTTATTATTGTACTTTCAATATATTCTTCCATTTGCTCAATAAATTCTTCTTGTGTTAAATCATTAGCATCTGACATAACAGCACATAGTTCTGCTTCTGGATATTGTTCACAATATGCTGTTTTTGAATAACTATTATATTGTGGAATAGTTTTTCTTAATTTTAATATTTGCTCCCCAGCACAAGCTTTAGCATCTTTTTTCATATATACAGAAATTGTATATGTTATTTCTTCAAAATGAACATAAGAAGCAATACCATATTTTCCATTTTCTTGCATTGCGCCTTTTATTTCACCAGAATATTTATCTCTAGTAGCTACTATTTCTATATCATCTCTAGATGGCTCAATAAATAAATAATATAAATATTCTGGATCTGTAACATTTTCACTAGTTTCATAACTTATTTTTGCTTCTTTAGCCCACTTCAAAATTTCTGAGTCTGTACACTCAGCTTTTATATTATTAGTAAATACAAACATACACATTAATATAAATAATATCTTCTTCACATTAATTACTCCTTCTATTATCATACAAATTGTATCAAAAAAATAATAAAAAGTCATTATTTTTTAAACACCATGTACCTCTTTTCTATACATGCTATTACCAATAATTATAGCAATTAAAGAACTACATACAGCCAATGCAACTTTGTATCCCCATTCATTTATAACATCTTTTGCTTTATCAATAATTGTTGGTTGTGGTTTTTCTTCAATGGGTACTTCTACGTCAATAGGTATTTGTTGAGTATCATAATTATTAATTGCTAATTTTACTATTTCTTCAGTTATATAGTAAGAGGTAAATTTAGTTGAACAAGCATACAATTTATCCTCATATCCATCACATATTAAACTTTCAAAATATCTATTATAATAAGGCATTGTCTTTTTTATAATATGTACTTGTTCATCGCAAGAATCAGTATAATATATATCTACTGTTACATTTGTACCTTCAGATATATTTGATAATGAAACTATTCCATTATTTGGCTTATAAGTATGATTAGAATAATATAT
Source organism: uncultured Bacilli bacterium (assembly GCA_944358375.1). The sequence continues at coordinate 107,455 of CALVQT010000001.1, read as the reverse complement.
TTTCATGTCATTATCTACATTATATAAAGTAAATGTATAGGTATTTCTTGATTCATTATAACTTATTTCAGTTGTTATCTTTTCTGCTAGTTCTTTGCCTTTATCTCTTATTTCATTACTACATAATGCGTCTATGGATATTGGCAAAATCAAAAAAATACATATTATTATTTTCTTCACTTTAAATACTCCTTTCTATTTTTTTAATAAAACAGCATGAACAACTAACCTTCTATTATTACTACTGCTTCCACTGCATGTTGATAAAGTTAATATTTTATCATTAATATCAATTTTTGTTTGTGTTTTAATTAAACTTCTTTTTGTAATTAAATTAATAAATTCTTCTTTTTCTTTATTATTATCAAAATCATTAACTAAATAATCAGTTGTATAATCAACTTTATATGCAGAAAATATTTTAAATTTATATTGTTTTACTTCTGTATCCAATGTAACAATCATATTTTCTTCTTTTTTTCTCCATGATGAATCCAACACTTTATCAAGTGAACCAAACATAGTATCATTTATCATGTTATGTCCATATATAATTGTATTATCATTTAAATTATTAACATTATTTCTATAGTCTAAATATATCCATCCCATAGAAGATTTATTTTTATAAAAATCCCTAATTAAATAATATCCATTATCAGAGTGCTGTACTACAGGATAAGATATTTCCGTATTTGGTATAGTTAAATATCCAATTGTTTCATTATTGATTTTTTTTAATTTTGATAAAGAATTTTCAAAATAATATTTGTTATCTTCTTCCTTTTCTTGATTTGAATCATTATTATCTATTATATTTGTATCATTATCATCTATATTTTCATCTTCTTCAAATTCATTATCTTCTTCAAAATCGTCTGTTGTTTCATTTTTGTTTTCAGACAAACTAGCATTTAATTTATCTATACTTAATTTTTCTATATATTCATATGATTTATATATCAATAATGATACTACAGATACATACAAACATAATATTAAAATTAATTTTAAATTATTGAATGTTAGTTGTTTAAAAAGATTTTTACTTAAAAAAGAATTAGCATATACAATTCTAAATTCACATATAAACTCGTCTCTACATTTATTACTCAATTCTTTTAACCATGAGAAATTATTAACTATAAAATTTCCTTTATCTGTTTCTTGATGTAAATATATTACTACATTTTTTGATTCATCTTTTCTTACTAAATCTATAATTTTAGATATTAATTCTTTGGAGTAAACATATATATTAATAGCTTTTAATTTATAATTAATTTTTAAAAATTCTTCTAAATCGCTTAATAATTCTATATATTCTTCTTTAATATTAACTACTTTACTATAATAAAGTTTATCTTTATTGTTTATTTTTTGCATTTGCATAAATCTATCCGTTATATTTTTAGTTATAGATTGATTAACAATTACTTTATTTTTATTAAACATTTCTTTATAAGATGATGGCATAAAATAGCAATTGATAACTCTTAAAGTTTTACAATCTAAAAATAATTCATAATCACTCATATCAATTGTTGATAAAAAGTTAAGAGTTAATATTTGTATATTTAATTGATTAATTAATTCTATAATATATTTAAATGTTATCAATCTATTAATCTTTAAAGTAGTTATAGTCTGTTCTTTTTTCTTTAATAATATAATTATTTTGCTAATATTTTTTTTATAATATTTTAAGTCATAGTAAAGAGTATCAGAATTGAAATTATTTTTATTTACAAAAAAACGTTCGTCTTTACTGATTATTTTAAAATCAAAATATAATGTATTATTTTCTATTTTTAAAACAATATATTCCTTCATTACCCTCTCCTAATATAATAATATCATAAAATTATATAAAAAAAAAGAGTTATAATATACATGTAAATTTTCAATTATTTTACTCTATATCATAAATCTCTATTAATTTATTAAATACATTTACATCTACAATTTTAAGTTCACTACTCATAGCTTCTATAGGTTCTCCACCATTTACATATATAAATAATGGTGCCGCAGTAATTTCATCTTTAATTGAAGGGTATGTTTCTTTTAATATTTCTAAATATTCGTTATCTTCAAGTAAATCTGATACATTCCAATAAATTATTTTTTCTGTTAAATTATTTTTCTTTATCTCTCTTAATATTTTTTTCTCATTATTATATATTTCACTATTTCCAGTATAGCTTACATATAGTATAGCATCACTCATCTCATTTAATGCAAATTCTATATCTTCTGTGTTAATTTGTTTGATAGACTCATCTTGAAATACACTTATTTTTTTCATATTATCTCTATAATTTAAATAAAATAATCTTGCATATATTGATATAATAATAATTAATAATGATACAACAAATGTAATTATGTAGTTTTTAATAGGTATATTTCTTATAAACAATTCTTTTAATGATTTCATAAATATTCTCCTTTAATAAATTTTACCATAAAATTTATTTTTTTTGTACATTTATTTTATTATTTGTACTCATTAGATATAATTTTTTTCCAATCTCAATACTTTTTTTATAGAATGATAGTATATCCATACTTAAATATTTATCTGAATATCTTTGTTCCATAGTAATATATCCTTTATAATTCGCATCATTTAACTTTTTTATTATCTCATTCCAATTATTATTTCCATCAAATGGTATTAAATGAAGATCTCCATTTTGAAAATTATCATGTAGATGAACAGCAAATATTTTATTTTTAAATTTTTGTAAATCAAAATCATCTTTATAAAATGTATGATAATGACCACTATCGAAACATATTCCGATATTATCTAAATTTATATTGTCAATAATATATTCTAAATAGCCCTTTAATTCTACATTTTCAAAAGCAATTTTCACATTTAATTCTTTTGCATAATTTGCTAATTTTTCTATTCTTTTAAGGCCTAATTTATTATATTTAGGAGATTTAAAATTTTTATTTAAATGCATTATTACAAAATAAATGCCATTATCATGGCATATTTTTATGTCTTTCATATAATTATTTAATATTTTATCACCAAGTGGATTATCTAACCAAATATAGTCTATCATATCATAACTTAAATGAGCAAAAATTATATTAAGTCCTTTATTCTTAATATATTTTAACTGCTTTTCTTGACTAATATTCCAATTTCTATTATACCACTGTATAAAAACATTTTTAAATCCTGCTTCTTTTATGGCATCAATCGTTTCATAAACATTTACTTTTACATTAGCATTATTAACAACAATTGCAATCTTATCATTCATAAAGACTCCTCTTGATACTTATAAAATTTATTTTAGAATTGTGGAACACCATAAGCATATATATATGAACTATTTAATTTATATTTCTTTCTTTGAACATCTTTATATCCAACATTTCCTTCAATAGCATATACATATCCATTTTGAACTTTTTCTACAATTCCAACATGATCTATTATGTCATTTTCATGAGCATTCCAATTATAAAAAATAATGTCGCCTCCTTTTGGAGTATATTCATTAGGGAATTTAAGCTGTTTTTTTTCTTTAAAGAAATCAACACCCTTTTTTACCCATATAAATTTAGGCATTACTCCAGAATCAATTAAATCATATTGTTCAGCTACCCAAGATACAAATACAGCACACCATTCTACTCTGTGATTATATCCATACCATTCCCAATATTTTTCGCCTGTATTTCCTACTTGTTCAACTGCTGTTTTAACAATTCCCTCTCTTAATATTTGTTCTTTATTTATTTTAAAATCAATGTTCTTAACTTCTTGTCTATTATTAGCATCTCTAAATAATATTTTTAATACAACATCATTTTTAATATTTAAATAACTACCGAAAAGTTTTTGAGCAAGTTCTTTGCTAAGATTTGTTTCTAAAACTTTATTATCTTCTTCTGAATACATCTTTATATTTTTATCTTCTTTCATAAAAATATCAACTAAAGAATTTAATGATGAAGAAACATTAATTAAATTATTTATTTGAGAATTAAAATTTAATATTTCATCGTAATCTATATATATTACATTGTTATAAAATAATAAATTACTATTAAATTTATCATTGACTTCAATAGCATCAACATGATTATCATTTAAAGTAGCTTCTATTATAGTTAATGATATTACTATTATTAAAATAATTGGTATAAATAGCAAATAAAACTTATTATTATTCATTATTTCTCAATTCCTTCCCTGTTTATTACAACTATAATAGTCGTTGTTATTATAAAAGCTATACTAAATACGCCTAGTATAAATGATAAATTACTATTTTTTAAACTAAAACTAAAATTAACAGTTTTATCTGAATTATTTAAATTCCAAATTAATGTCTTGCCATCATCACTAACAATATCAGCATTATTAATTATTGATTTTCTTGGTAATGTTACTTTAAAACTAGAAACATACTCTATTTTATCAATTTCGTTTTTCTCTACAAAATCAAAAATATAATTTGCTGTATATTTATATCCTTGTTTAGAAAATAATTTTTCATCAGTTAATTTCTTATTAGATTTTAAATCTCCTAAATTGATAGTCTTTTTTTCATTAGTAGAAATATCATCTATATTATCAACTTCATATATATATTTAGTTCCAACATAATTTTCATCTATAAATTTTTCTTTTTTCAATCCATCTAAATATGGTAATGCCATAATAGCATTATTTTGAACAAAATTAATCATCATATCATCAGTAATTTCCACAATATTATTATTATTTATATTATTTATATTGATTATATTAGATAATAATTCTTTATCAAATGCAACTATTATTTCATAAGTCATATTTCCATTATCACTAATATACATAGTATTATCATTCTTAATAGCACAACCAGTAAAAAATAATATAATTATAAAAATTATAATAATTTTGCCAACTGACCTCATATTTATCCCTCTAGAGTATTATAACAAATATCTATAAAAATATAAAGTATAATTTTTAACTATTTATTAATATATTGTACTTCAATTGCATTAAATAATATTTCAGTATAAAGTTCCAAGAATAAACAAATAATACATATTTTTTATATTTACTTTATTACTCTTTAAAATACTTATTAACAATTTTATCCAATTGATTTATAGTAATGGGTTTAGATAAATAATCATCAAACCCCTCTTTTAAAAATAAATCTTTAGTATCATTCATTGCATTCGCAGTTAATGCTATTATAGGTGGTAATTTATAACTTTTTAATTCTTTTAATACCCTAAGGGTTTCTATTCCACTAATACCATCCATTACTTGATCCATAAATATTAAGTCATATTTGTTTTCACCTTTTATTTTATAAATACATTCTTGGCCACTAAGTACACTATCAACTTTAATATTATATTTTTCTAACAATCTTTTAACGACTTTAATATTAGGTTTATTATCATCAACTATTAATATCGTTTTATTACTATAATCTGGTTTTAATTCATTATTATTAATCATAATTTTCTTTGTATTGCTAAGTGGTGTGAAATCTTTTATTTTTTGTACTACTTCTACATAAAAAGTAGTTCCTACTCTAAGTTCACTTTCAAACCATATTTTTCCACCCAATTGCTCTATGTAATCTTTAGCAATAACATAACCAAGACCAATATCATTAATTTCATCACCAAATTCATTATGTAGTTTTGCATTTTTAAGAAATAGTTGATCCTTTTCCTCGTTTCTTATTCCATTGCCAGTATCACTTATTTTAAATAATATTTTTTCGTAATTATTATTTTTACTACTAGTTACAGATAAAATTATTTTTCCAACTTTAGTAAATTTAGCACTATTAATTGCTATATTTAATATTGCTGTATATAATTTAGAGTAATCCCCAATAAGAATAGATGAGATATTATAGTCAAACATCAAAGTGTATTTAACATTTTTATCAGAAATTGTTGAAATGACTCTATTACTAATATCATCAAGCATATCTTTTAAATTATATTCTCTTTCTAAAATCGTTACTTGCCCACTTTCGATTTTAGATATATCAAGAACATTATTAACTATTTCAAGTAAATTATTTCCGGAAATAATAATTTGTGTTAATTCTTTTTTTATTTTTTCATCATTAAAATCATCTAAAGTTTGTATACTTTCACACAAATTAGATATTAAATCCATTGGTATTTTTATTTCATATCCCATATTTGATAAAAAATCTGTTTTTGTTCTATTCATTTTTTCAATATTTTGATTTGTTGATACTATTTCATTCATTATTGCAATATCAGGATTAGCATAATTAAAATATAAAATATATGCTAATACTACACTTAATAAAAAATAAAAAGGAATAGTATTTATATTAATTTGTAAAATAATAAATAAAATTGTACTAATTATTATTATATATATAGTAAAACCGCAAGCTTTGCTTACAAATTTTCTATTTTTTATATAATATATATATAAAATTAATAAAACAATTGAACAATAGACAATAATAAATATATTTAAAGTTTCATTACTAAATATTAATTCATTATTAGCAATCATAATATCAATACTATTAATTGGAATTATAAATGTAATAAATGGAATTATTGAAAATATTAATATTAATATTTTCAATTTAATATCATAATAAAATAAATCTTTTATTTTATTAACTTTTATTTTTTTTATCAATGTTATTAAATATATTAGCAATAGTCCCCAATAAAAACACCCAACAAACCAATGTATTCTCCAACATATATAAAGAAGTATTTCAACACTAGAGTTAAACATTAAATATATAAATAATAATTCACTAAAGCAAAAAATTAAACATACATTTATATATAATTTAAATATTTTATTTGTAATGTTATTTATTTTATTTTTAGAATTAAATACTAAAATTAAAATTATTAAAAATAGTAAGCTGGATATTGTTGGTAACATTGTATTTAACATATTTAATTCCTCCTATAAATCATCTTTTTTAAAATATTTATTCATAACTCTATTCATTTCTTTAAATACAATTGGTTTTGATAAATATTCATCAAATCCTTGTGCAATATAATTAGTTTTAAGTGCATCATAATTATTAGCAGTTAATGCTACAATAGGAGGTAATTTACATTCTAGAGCATGTAACGCTTTTATAGTTGCAATACCATCCATATCTGGCATATAATGATCTAAAAAAATTATATCTATATGCATATTCTTAACTATATCAATGCACTCCTTACCACTTTTAACAGTAATAATATTTAAATTATATTGTTCTAAACTTCTCCTAGACATATCTAAATTTACTTGTCCATCATCAACTACTAAAGCAGTCTTTCCTTTTAAATTTAATATGTTTCTAGTTGTTGCTATGCCTTTTAAATTATTTTCAAATATATTTCCTATTTTAGAGTAATCTAATATTTTTTGTTTAATTTTTATAAAATATTTTGTGCCTTGACCTTTTTCATTTATAAAATCAATATTTCCATTTACAATTTTAATTAATTCCTTTGCTATAATTAAACCTAATTTGTTATTATCTAAATTATTTTGATTATTTTTAATATTTACAAAATCTTCTAACCCTTTTTCGAAATTATCCTTAGTCATTAAATGTCCAGTATTTGAAATTAAAAATTCAAATTCAAAAAAATCATTTTCAATTACTTTACCATCTATATTTAATTTAACTTCTCCATATGCAGTGGTTGATATAGCATTTAATAAAACATATGTTAATATTTTATAAATTTTTAGATAATCACCATAATATTCTTTTGGCATATTCTCATTTAATTCAATTGTAAATCTTAATTCATCATTAACAATTCTTGCTGGAATCAAACTATTTATTTGAAATATCATAGTTTCTAAAAGATATCTCTTTTCGTCTATTTTAAATTCATTATTCTCTATTTTAGAAATATCTATTATATTATAAATCAAACCTTTCAAAATTAAGTTTGCATCATTTATTTGTTTAATGTCATTTAATACTTTTTCTTTTGTTAAATTTTCTTCTTCAAGTAAAACTTGGCTAAACCCTATTATAGTATTCATAGGAGTCCTTATTTCATGAGACAAATTAGCCAAAAAAATATTTTTTGCTTCATTAGCCTCTTCTGCTTCTATTTTTGCTTGCTTATATTCATCTAATAATTTAAAATCTTGATCTTCAATAGTAAAGTAAAAAACAACTAAAATTAAACTATTAAAAAATGTTATATCATTAACTTCATAATTAAAAAATATTTGAATTAATATAGTTATAATATATACACTTAAAACTATTATTAATGGCGCTATATATACATTTTTAATATTTCTTTTATGCATACTTATTATTAAAATAACAACATAACAACCAATAATACTAATTGCATAAATTAAATATATTAATGGTCCGCTTAATGCACTATGCATACCAGCAAATCCACCAACATATTCAATATCTATCAAATTAACAACTAATATATCTAAAGTAATTATTATTAATAATACTATTAATAAATGTGATTTTATTTTTTTATTTTTATTATATATGGCATCACTACCATACATTAACATATATATATAAATTAAAAATAATAATAGCCAAAATAATATAAATACTACATAAATTTTACATATAAAATCATTTATATGTGGAATTGTTGATCTAATGCTTATTGTATATGGATAAATAAGTTCTAAAACCCCAACAATTAATAATATTATAATTAATGAAAAATATATTTTATTAGAAATATTAATAAGTTTAATTTTTCTTAAATACATAATTGTTATTATTATAAGAAATAATAATCCAACAGCAGGAAGAATTATACTATTTATGTATGTATTTATCATAATATCAACTCCATATTATCCTTATAATTTAGTTTATCATTTTTTATTAATAAATGCAAATTATAAAATTGTGAGCTATATAATTTTATCTAAATATATAATAAAAAATTTAATAGAAATAAAATAAGTTTATATATAAATTGTAAAATCTCAATTGAGTAATATTAAATATCATCTTAAACATTGATTTATAAAAATATGATAAAAAATATTTGATTAATAACTATGTTTAAACTCATTTATTAAAAAACTTTGATAATAATAATATATTTTATAAAACAAAAAGAGAAAAACAACTTTTCTCTTTTTAATATAGATATTTTTAATTAATATTTTACCAAATATTTCACAACACAAACTCTTAATAAAGTTTATTAAAAGTTTACTTTTACTTACTTTTATATTTTATTTTTTTGTTTTAGCAGTAGATTTTGACTTCTTAGATTTTGATGTAGTCGTTTTTTTAGTTGATGTTGTTTTTTTAGTAGATCTTTTAACAGCAGGTTTAACTTCTATTTTTTCTTCTTTATAATTAGCACTAACTTTACTATCTAATGTATTTGAAAAATTAATGTAGTGGTATAAACAAAATAATATAATTAAACCACCAAATATTAGAAATTTATTAGCAAGTTTGCTAATATTAATATTGATATCTATATTGCTATAACCTGCAAAAATCGCATATATAGATAATAATAATCCGACTAATAATATTACTGTATTCAAAAACATTACAATGAATACTAATCTACCTTTTTGAGTACTAATATAACTCCTTTCAATTTCTTTTTCTCTTGGAGAACTTATTGTTAATCCTTTCTTCGTTTTTGCCATATCACACCTCTTTTATTAAATTATATCATATAAATTTTATTTTTATATAATAACTATAATACTTTACACTTTATTTTAATAATTTTAATATAGGCAAATCTTCTATACATAAATTATTTTTTCCGATCCCAACTTCAATATCAGGTTTACTAAAACTTCCATGATAATCACTTCCTCCACTCATATATAATCCTAAATCTCTTGCTAATTGTTTATATTCATTAGACTCTTCTTCACTAAAATTTGAATGATAAACTTCTATTCCCATTAAACCATCAGCAATCATGTTTTTTAATAAATTTATTAATTGTCTTTTTTCTAATAAAAGAGTTTTAGGATGAGCTATTACTGGAATGCCTTTATTTTGTTTTATTATTTTTATACATTCATGATATGAAACTCCACTTCTATATTTTGAAGTTTTTCTATAAGACTCTATTAAATATTTATCAAATGCTTCTTTCATATTTTTTACATAATTATACTTTATCAATAATTTTGCTATATCTGGTCTTCCAATATCTCGATTTGAAGCTAGGAGATTGTCAATATCACTATTGTTAAACACTATATTATAATCTTTTTTTAATTGTTCTAATATCAATAATACTGCATTAACACTATGATTTCTAAGTCCAGATATAAACTCATTTAACTCTTTACTTTTAATATCAATACCATATCCTAAAATATGCATTCTTCCAGGGAAATATTTAGCAGATAATTCTATTCCATTTATTAGTTTAATTTCATTGTTATTTTTGCTATAATCAAGATTTTCTATACTTTTTATTCCATCAATAGTATCATGATCTGTAATAGCCATTGTTGCAATGTTTTTATCAATACAATGCTTAATAAGGTCACTTGGTGTTAAATCTCCATCAGAAAAACTAGTATGCATATGAAGATCGATTATTTTTTTATTTTTAACCTCATTGTTATCCATAATAGACACCTTTCTAACTTTAATAATAGGTTAATAATTATTTTATTATACTATATTTATCAATAAACGGAAGTTTTTTTGCTTTTCCGACTATTGAATAATATATTCCAAGAATACATAACAATATAATTACTATGTTTAATATTTCAATAAAAATATTAATCATAACATAACCAAAACTTAACTTTTTTACTATTAATAATATAGTTTCAAAAAGAAATAAATTAATTCCTTGTTTGGCATGAAATTTACTAAACTCATTATTGATACAAAAATATACAATGATTGATATAAAACTAAAATAAGAAAAAATAGAAAATAATTTACCTATTTCTATTTCTTCTTTATTAAATTTATTTGTAAAATCTTTTGTATTATTTATAAACCTTTTTATTTTATTTAAATTCATATTATATTTTATGCTAATAATACTATTATTTAACCATATTTAAAAATTCTTCTTCACTGATAATTTTTATTCCTAATTGTTTAGCTTTATTATTTTTAGTTGAATTTGAAGTTATATCATTATTTATTAAATAATCTACTTTAGAAGAAATACTACTAAGCGTTTTTCCACCAAAACTTTCTATATATTCGACTAATTCATCCCTATTATTAAAATGATTAATATTACCAGTAATAACAAAAGACATATCTTTTAATTTCAAATTATTTGTTTTTTCATCTATAAAATTAATTTCTTTTAATAATTTATCAAATTCTACAATAAAATCATCATTATTAAATGTATCAATCCATTCTTGTGCAATTACTTCACCTACTCCAACTATTTTACTTAACTCTTCATAAGAGGCACTCCTAATTTTATTAATATCATTATCACAACTAGAACATATTAATTTAGCTCTTGCTAATCCAATATCTGGAATTCCTAAAGAATAAATAAAGTTCGCTATCTTAACGTTTCTAGATTTTTCTATATTATGTATCATATTATTATATGATTTTTCACCAAAACCATCTTTATTTATAATTTCATTTTTATATTTATATAAATAATATATATCACTATAATTGTTTAAAAATCCATCTTTAATAAATGAAGATAATACTTGTTCTGATACTCCTTCTATATTCATAGCATTCCTACTAGTGAACAAACTTAATCTTTTAATTAATTTAGCAGGACAATATTCATTTTTACAAACCAAATATTTACTTTTATTATTAACCTCTATACATGTTTTATGGTTACATTTAGGACAAAATTTAGGAATTTCTACATTATTTGATTTAGTTAAATTGTTAGCAACTTGTGGAATAATCATATTAGCTTTAAATACTTCAATTCTATCTCCAACGCCAAGTTTTAATTTATTCATTATTGATATATTATGAAGAGATGCTCTACTAACAATTGTTCCTTCAATTTCAATTGGTTCAAATACTGCTACTGGATTTATTAGTCCTGTCCTTGAAGTAATCCAATCAACATATAATAATTTTGTTTCCACAGTTTCATCTTTCCATTTAAATGCAATTGAATGCTTTGGATACTTGGCAGTTGTTCCAAGTGATTCGCAATATTTTGAATCATTATATGTTAATACCAATCCATCAGATGGAATATCATATGTTTTTATTTTTTCTTTATACTCATAAACACAATTTCTGATATTATCTTTATTTACTTTAATTTTACCAACAGTTTCAAACCCAAGACTATCTAACCAATCAAATTGCAAACTTTTTAGATTTGAAATTTCATCTTCACATTCAATTAAATCAAAAATAACTATATTAACATTTCTAGAAGCAGTTATATTACTATCTAATTGTCTTACTGAACCTGAGCATAAATTTCTTGGATTTTTATATTGAATACCACTATCATTAAATATATTATCATTCATTTTGTTAAAATCAGAATATTTAATTACTGCCTCTCCTCTTATGACTAATCTACCATTATATTTTATTTTAAGAGGAATATTTTTAAATCGCTTTACATTATTAGTTACATCTTCACCTATAATTCCATTTCCCCTTGTAACGCCACTCATTAGTTCACCATTTTTATATGTAAGAACTATTGTGAGTCCATCTAATTTCCATGACAATAATCCCTCTTTATCACCAATAAAATTGACTAAATCATCTATATTTTTAGTTTTTGATAAAGATAACATAGGCTTTGGATGTTCAACTTTTTGTAAATTTTCTGATATTTCAGTTTCTACATGTATACTTGGACTATCATCAAATACAATTTTAGTTTTATTTTCCAATTCAATAAGCTCATCGTATAATTTATCATATTCATAATCAGTCATTATTGGCGAACTATATTGATAATAATATTTTGATGCCTCATTTAATTTATCAACAAGAACTCTCATTCTATTTAATTCATCTTTCATGTAATCAACCTCATAAATATTTTAACACATTGTAAATTTGTAAAGAAGAATTTTTTATTTTTTATTGTAAAAAAGTTAAAAAACTGATATTATTGACTAAAGGAAGTAGTATATGAAATTAGAAAAAAAAGAAAATATTTTATTTTTAGATTATGATGGAGTTATAAACATTGATCCTGATAATTTTAGTGGTTATTTTGAAAATCCAGAAGCAATATATTACATAAATAAACTATGTTTAGACTATAATTTTAAAATAGTTGTTACAAGTTCTTGGAAAACTCATCCTCATTATGTGAAATTCTTACATGATGCTGGTCTTGATGAAGATGTAGATATTGTTGGATGTACTGATACTACTTTCATGGGTAGAGAATATGAAATAAAGCAATTTTTAAATGATCATCTTGGTATAGATAAATATTTAATTATTGATGATGCTGATTTTTCTCCTGAATTAAATAGTCATTTAGTACAAACTTATTTTAAAACTGGATTTAACAAAACTAAATATAATGAAGCTGTTAAAAAAATTGAACAAATGAATACTTCAAATAAATAACTCATCAGAATAAAAGTAAATTATTCCACATTATTATAATGTGGATTTTTTTATTTCAACTATTAAATTTGATATGATATAATATTACGGGATGTGAAAAAATGTTCAAATATGAAAATGATTCAAGAAAAATAAAACAAGGTCAAACATTTATAGCGATTAAAGGACTATCTGTTGATGGTCATAATTATATTGATAAAGCAATTGAAAACGGAGCGACAGAAATAATATGCGAAAAAGATTTAGATATAAATATACCTTATATAAAAGTTACTGATTCATTAAAATATGAAAAAGAATTACTATATAATGAATATGGAAATATTATAAATAAACTTACTTTAATTGGTGTTACTGGTACAAATGGTAAAACAACTAGTTGTTATTTAATATATCAAATGTTAAAAAATCTTGGAATAGATGTGGCGTATATTGGTACTTTAGGATATTACTATAAAGATGAATATATTCCATTAAATAATACTACTCCGGATGTGTTAACACTTTATCAACTTCTTGTAAATTCTCAAAGCAAAGGTTGTAAAGTTGCTGTTATTGAAGTTAGTTCACAAGCATTGGCTTATGATAGATTATATGGTATAAATTTTTCGATAGTTGGATTTACAAATTTTACTGAAGATCATTTAGATTATCATAAAACTATGGAAAATTATTTAAATGCTAAATTATTAATACTTAATCATTTAAAAAAAGATGCTATTATAGTAGCTAATTCTGATGATGAAAAGCATACGAAATTTAAAAAAGATGGATATAAGTTTATAACATTTGGTAATAATGGAAATTATAAAATAATAAAATATGTTAATAATTCAACAAATTCTAATTTAACTTTTTCATTTAACAATAGAACTTATAATGTAACTATTCCTCTAAACAATATATTTAATATCTATAACTATTTAACTATGCTTAGTATATTAAATCAATATGGTATATATATTCAAACCATTATTAAAAATACAAATATATTAAAAGCGCCCAAAGGAAGATGCGAATCATATAAAATAAATGGAGCTTATGCTATAATAGACTATGCGCACACACCAGATGCAGTTGAAAAAGTTATTAATGAATATACTAAAATAAAGAAAAAAAGAATAATTACTATAATTGGTTGTGGTGGTGATAGAGATGCAAAAAAAAGACCTATTATTGGGAATATTACAACTACATTGAGTGACTTTGTTATTTTTACAAACGATAACCCAAGAACAGAAGATGAAAACAAAATTATTACAGATATTTTAAGTGGCGTTAAAAAAGATAATTTTAAAGTTATTCTAGATAGAAAAGAAGCTATTAAGTATGGTATTGAAATGTTAGAAAAAGATGATTTTTTGCTTGTACTTGGTAAAGGTCATGAAAATTATCAAATAATAGGAAAGAAAAAGATCTCTTTGGATGATGCTCAAGAGATATTAAAATATATAAATAAAAAGAATTGATAATTCCAATTCTTTTTTTAATCTTCCCATTTCCAATTTTTTATTTCCGGTAAATCTTCTCCATATTCATTAATATATTCTTTATGTTCAATTAATTTATTTTTACACCATTCAATTAAATTTGCTCTTTTATCACCCAATTGTGGTAAATATTTCAATGCATCCATAACCAAATGGAATCTATCTAATTTATTTTGAACTTTCATATCAAATGTAGTTGTAATTGTTCCTTCTTCAATATAACCATGAACATGAACATTTTTATTTGCTCTTTTATAAGATAATTGATGAATCAAATGTGGATAACCATGAAATGCAAATATAACTGGTTTCTTTATAGTAAATAAACTATTAAATTCTTCATCTTCTAATCCATGAGGATGATTATCTGGACTTTGTAATTTCATTAAATCAACTACATTAACTACTCTAATTTTTAATTCTGGAAAATTTTTTCTTAATATTTTTGTAGCAGCCAGTGTCTCTATAGTTGGAGTTTCGCCAGCACATGCCATAACAAGATCTGGTTCAACACCATCATCGTTACTTGCGAATTTCCAAATTCCTAATCCTTTAGTACAATGTTTAATTGCTTCATCCATACTTAACCATTGTGGTCTTGGATGTTTAGATGCAATTATAACATTTATATAACCCTTAGATCTAATACAATGATCAAAACAAGAAATCAATGTATTAGTATCTGGTGGTAAATAAATACGAGTTGTATCTGCTTTTTTAGTTACCATATGATTAATAAATCCTGGATCTTGATGTGTAAAACCATTATGATCTTGTTGCCATACATATGAAGATAGCAAATAATTTAATGATGCTATGTCTCTTCTCCAAGGTAATTCTTTTGTAACTTTTAACCATTTAGCATGTTGTGAGGCCATTGAGTCAATTATTCTAATAAATGCTTCATAACTATGGAAAAATCCATGTCTACCTGTTAATAAATATCCTTCAAGTAAACCTTCACATACATGTTCTGATAATACTGAGTCAATTACTCTACCATATTGACTTAAATATTCATCATTATCATAAGTAATTGCATTCCATTGTCTATATGTAGATTCAAATACATGATTTAATCTATTTGATAGTGTTTCATCTGGACCAAATATTCTAAAATTCTTTTTATGTTCATTTAAACTTATAATATCCCTAATAAATTTACCAAGTTCCATCATATCTTGAGCGATAACTTCACCTGGTTTTTTAATATCCAAACCATAATCTCTAAAATTTGGAATAACTAACTCTTCTAATAGTTTCCCTCCATTAGTTATAGGATTCATTCCCATTCTAGCATTACCAATTGGCGCTAGTGCTTTTAATTCAGGTATTAATTTACCATTTTCATCAAATAATTCTTCTGGCTTATAGCTTCTAAGCCATGCTTCTAAATATTCCAAATTATCTATATGATTTTTATCAACAACCATCGGAATTTGATGTGCTCTAAAGCTACCTTCTACTATTTTATTATCAATTTTCTTAGGTCCAGTCCATCCTTTAGGCGTTTTTAATATAATCATAGGATATACTGGTCTTTTACTTATTCTCTTTTTTGATTTTATATTACTTATTTCAGCAATACACTTATCTAAAGTTTCAGCCATTATTTCATGCATTTTCATGGTATTATCTGATTGTACTATATATGGATGATAACCACAACCTTCAAAATATTTAACAAGTTCGTCTTCTGGAATTCTTGCTAATATTGTTGGATTTGCTATTTTATATCCATTTAAATGTAATATAGGTAATACTATTCCATCTGTTAATGGATTAATTATTTTATTTAAATGCCAAGACGCAGCTAAAGGTCCTGTTTCTGCTTCTCCATCACCAATAACACAAGCTGCTACCAAAGTAGGATTATCAAGAACAGCTCCATAAGCATGAGCAAGTGAATAACCTAATTCTCCTCCTTCGTTAATACTGCCTGGTGTTTCAGGGGCTACATGAGAACTTACCCCACCTGGAAAACTAAATTGTTTAAATAATTTTTTTAATCCTTCTTCATCTTCGGTTATATTAGGATAAACTTCACTATAACTTCCCTCTAAATATGTATTAGCAACCATAGCTTGTCCTCCATGGCCAGGTCCTGATATATATATCATATTTAAATTATATTTTTTTATAATTCTATTTAAATGCACATAAACAAAGTTTTGTCCAGGAGCAGTTCCCCAATGTCCAACTACATTAGGTTTTATTTGAT
Source organism: uncultured Bacilli bacterium (assembly GCA_944358375.1). The sequence goes on along the minus strand of CALVQT010000001.1, from coordinate 90,164 downwards.
CAATAGTTAATTCACTTTTTAATAATGGATTATCTTTTAAATATAATTGACCTAATGATAAGTAATTAGTGGCTCTAAAATATGCATCTATTTTACTTAACTCATCTTTATCAATTGATTTCATAAATCCTCCTTTTATTCTTATTCTATTAAAATAATATCATAAGTATAAAATTTTGTAAATAAAAAGAGTCTATAAAACTCTTTCACATAAATCCTCATATTTATTACCATGAGGTGTAATAACAAATTGTCTAACATTCTCTCCAATTATTCTAATTTTGATATCTAATCTATTCTTAGGTAATATATCTTCAATTAAGTCAGACCACTCTATTATGCATACACCTTTTTTAGTAAAATACTCCTCTATTCCTATATCTTGTTTAACATCACTTAAACGATAAACATCCATATGAAATAATTTCATTTCGCCATCATATTCTTTAATAATGTTAAATGTTGGTGATGTAATATTTTCAGTTATTCCCATAGCCAAAGCAAAAGCTTTTGCAAAAACTGTTTTGCCACTACCTAAATCTCCTTCTAAACATATTACCATATTAGCAAATTTTTCTGATTCTATATTTTGAGCTAATTCAATAGTCTCTTCCTCATCATACGCTGTTATTTTATATTGCATATCATATCGAGTAGACAATTACTCGACCTTCACCTCTCTTTTATATTGTCTTATATATCTATCAACACTTTTATTGTATCATTAATATAATTTTATATACAAGTATTTTTGTATAATTTACATTTTTTATAGATTTGTATACACACCATAGCTATATTTTTTCATAATATAATTTAGGAAGGTGAAATAATGTATTTTACAGAAGAAAATAATTTTTTTAATTTTAATAATTATGATGATATTGATTTTAATGTAGCAAGTATAAATTACAATAATAAATCCAAACTTTATAATATTGATGAAGGATTTAACAAAGGTAATATGTTTAGAAACTTATATTCTAAATATAAAAATCATGTATATGTATTAAAAATAAATAATGAAAAAGATAAATTGTTATTTGATTTACAATCATATATATTTGCTTTAAAAGATATTAATTTATATTTAGATGTACATCCAGATGATAAAGAAATGTTAAAAAAATTTTCTGAAGTACTAGAAAAGTTAAATAAGTTAAAAGAACAATATATAAACAAATATGGACCACTATGTATAAGTGATGTTAAATCTACTAATAAATGGACTTGGATAAATAATCCTTGGCCTTGGGATAAAGGGGGAAATTAATATGTTTAAATATGAGAAAGTATTAGAATATCCAATTAATATTAAAACCAAAGATTTAAAAATGGCAAAATTATTAGTAGAACAAGTTGGCGGTCCAGCTGGAGAACTTGGTGCTGCACTTAGATATTTAATGCAAAGGTTTACTATGTATGACGAAAGAGGAAAAGCATTACTTTCAGATATAGGTAGTGAAGAACTTGGACATGTTGAAATGTTATGTACAATGATTAGTCAACTAGTTAAAGATGCATCTGTAGATGAAATTAAAAAATATGGATTAGAATCTTGGTATGCTGCTCATAAAAAAGGAATATTCCCAATGGATGCTAATGGGGTTCCATTTACAACTGCATATCTTGCATCATCTGGAAATCCAATAGTCGATTTACAAGAGGACCTAGCAGCGGAAGAAAAAGCAAGAGCCGTATATGAAAATTTGATGGACTTAACTCAAGATGAAAGTATACTTGCTCCTCTTAGTTTTTTAAGGCAAAGAGAAGTTGTACATTATGCTAGATTTAAAGAATTATTAGACTACTATAAAGAAAAAGGATATTAATTTTTAATATCTTTTTTTATAAATATAAAATTTCCAATAATATAAAATATAACTGAATAAACAATATTAATTATTATTCCATTTCTAATACTTAAATTAACATTAAATTCAAAATTTATACTATTAATAACTGACATATCATCAAATATAGAAAAATCAAAATAAGGTAAAAAAGTATATTCAACATATGTAAAATTTAATCCAAATAATATTTGTGAAACTGCTATTCCAAATATTAACAAAAATATATTAATCCCAACGCATATAGATGTATTTTTTATTATAGTTGAGTTAAATACTATCAAACTACTTGTCAATATACTAGGGATAGAATAAATAATATATTTTTCTATGTTAATATCTATATATAATATTGACGATATTAACAATATAGTTAATAAAATAATAATATTAAATATTAATATAAATATACATTTAGATAAATATACTTTCCATCTTTTATATGGTTTAGTTAAATAATATCTAAATGTCCCATTATCTATTTCACTATTAATAGAACCTGAAAAAAATATAGAAGAAAATATAGATACAAAAGGTATATATTTATAAATAATACTAACATCATAATCAAATTTATAAAATAATATAGCGATAAAAATAAATAATATTTGTATTAATATAATTTTAATAAAACCAAATTTAATTATTTCATTTTTAATTAATTTTATCATGATTCACCATCTCAAAAAATTGTTCTTCTAATGATTTATTATTTTCATATATTCTATATACTTTTATATTATTGTTTATTAATTCTTTGTTTATCGTACTAATTGTTTCATCTGTTTCATATATTTCTAATTCTTCATTAATACAATATTCATTCATAAGTAATCTTGCTTTTGAAAAATCATCAACTTCGAATATAATATTTTTCTTTTTAACATCTTCATTTAATTGTTTAGTTTTAACTATTCTTCCTTCATTTATAAATATTATCTTATCACATATTCCTTGTATCTCACTTAACATATGAGATGAAATTAAAATCGTTGTATCTTTCATATTTTTCAATATATCAAATATATTTTTTATTCCAATTGGATCTAAACCATTAGTTGGTTCATCTAATATAAGTATTTTAGGTTTATTAATTAAAGAATTAGCTATTGATAATCTTTCTTTCATTCCAAGAGAATATGTTTTAAACTTTTTACCCAAACATTTTTCTATTTCTAATATATTAACAATTTCTTTAACAGTATTTTCATCTATACTTTTAAACATATTTTTAAATATTTTTAAATTTTCTTTTCCATTTAAATTTTTGTATAAGTCAGGGCTTTCTATAATAGTACCAATTATTGACATTGCTTTTTCAAAATTACTTTTTAAACTATATTCATAATAATATACCTCTCCATTTTCTATAGAATATAACCCTGTCATTATTTTTAATAAAGTACTCTTACCTGCTCCATTTGGCCCCACTAATCCAACTATTTCATTCTCATAAACATCAAAACTAATATCTTTTAATATTTCTTTTCCATTTATTTTTTTATTTAAATTTCTTACTTTTATTGCTTTTTTCATATATTTTTTCCTTTCTGTAAAAAAGTATATAAAATAACTATCAGCTGTTCAAATTACAATAATTTAATTATTAATAAAAAATTATATATTTAAAATTAATTATCTTTAAATAATAATTTAATTATTAAAGTTATATTATTCTTGATTATTAAAATTTATACAAAAAAATAAAAAATGTAAATATTTTGAATATCTACATTTAATTTAATGAATCTAAATCCAAGTTTTCTTCTACTATTAATTCTTTAAAGATCTCTTTGAATTTAGCTATTTCTTTTACTTTAGAATCTTCATATATAACTTTAGTTCTTTTTATTGCTTTATAAAAATGCTTTAATTTGACTTCAACTTCATTTTCATATAATGCCATTGAAAAAGCACTCATAACAATTGTTAATGCTATATCGGGGTATCTATTACCTATTTCATAAATTCTTTTATATTCATCAGTCATTTCAACTATAAATTTAAATATCTTTTCTTTCAAAAAATCAGTATAACCCATTTTTATGCCTGTTCTTTTTTCATATTTTGGATAAGTCCCCATTAATATTTGTACACATTGTTCCTGAGTTGGTTCTGCTACATCAACTTTTAAAAATCTACGTAAAAACGCTCTATCTCTTAATATATATGCTTCATATTCTTCATATGTTGTAGCACCAATCATTTTAATGTCACCACGATCTAATCCTGGCTTTAACATATTAGCAAAGTCTATACTCATATTACTTGTATTTCTATTAACAAGTAGATGTATTTCATCTATGAATAATATAATATTCTTTTTAGTCTTTAGCTCATCTACAAGTAATTGTAATCTATTTTCATTATGACCCTCACTTATAGTTTCACCAAGTAAACTAGAAATATTAACTTTAATTAATTCATACGGTTTCAATGCATTTGGAATAGTGCCATTTACCATTTTATACCCTATACCTTCGACAATAGCAGTTTTACCTACACCTGCTTTACCAACAAGTAATGCACTCTTTTCTGGCGTTAATAATATTTCTATTGCTTGTTCAATTTCATGTTCTCTTCCAATAGCAGGATTAGTAACATATTCTTTCTTACTTAAATTTTCACCATAAGTTTCCAATATACTAACTTTTTGTAAATTTTTATCAACAACAGAATTACTTTCATGAATAGGCATATCATCTTTTTGCTGATCAATATTATTAAATTCTACAATTTCTAATTCATTATTCATATAATTATTCCTCTTACTTAATAATTTTAACAATTTAATAATAAAATGTCTATATTTTTATTGACAAAAGCAAATACTTAGCATATAATATTTCATGTAATGCCCAATTAGCTCAGTCGGTAGAGCGCACGGCTGTTAACCGTTAGGTCGCAGGTTCGAGTCCTGCATTGGGCGCCATAAAAAAATAAACTCAAGGATGCTTGAGTTTTTTATATATTACAATAATTTATATAAAATAAATAAAAATTAACAAAAATGACAAATCTCTCATTAAAGAATGATATAACTATGATTTTATCTTATTTAAATATTATGATACTCTAAATAAAATTAATTATAAAAAGAGTTTTATAAGAAATATAAAAATTTTAGAAATGATTATTTATATATTTAGATAGTTATAGCAATGATATTTACAAATTTAACAAAATATTTGACTCATTTTTTACTTCATTTATACACATCATTATGAAATTGGTATAATTATTATGACGAAAAAATTTGGTATAGTTTTTATTTAATTATGATTAGTGCTTTTCTTATTAAATATGAAAATGATAAGTATTTTAAAAATGAAATAGAAATTTGCTATCACAAAACTTAATTCCACATCAATAATATAATAATTTATAAATTAAATCTTCTTTTTTAAGAAGATTTTTACTTTACATAAAAAGATTAGTTATACAAAACTAATCTTGAAAAATCCTTTTTATTAATTTTTATTTTTACTATATATCTTTTAATTTCATCTCTATTAAATATTTTGCCATCTTTGATATCATTTATATAAACACTTAATCTATTTCTAAAATTTTTACCTAATGAAACATATACCTCATTATTCGATTTTTTTGTATAATAATCATAATATTCTTCAAAATATTTAACTTCTATTTTAAATTTATCATCTAAACTATTATCATATACTACAATATATTGAGTATCATATTCACTATTAAATAGTATATTCATTTTAGTACCATTCTTAGGTAAACTAATTGTTTCTATTTTAGTTCTCATAGTGTATTTTTCACTAACATCATTTATATATTCTAATTTATTTATATCTCTTATAGTTAAAGAAATTCCAATAGCAATTATAAAAATAGCTAAGATTATAACAAATAAATTAATCTTATAATTATCTTTAACTCTAAATACAGCATTATTTAATATAATTACAAGTTTTATAATTAATAAAACTAAACCAAATAATCCAATACTAATACCAATTAATTTAACACCATCTAAATATGCAAATATACTTGAAATAAATACAACTACTACAAAGCACCAAACAACAAGTAATAATGTTGTCAATATCACACCAAGAATTCTTAAAATAAATTGTGTTTTAGTTAAACTCTTTTCTTTATATTTCATTTCATAAAGAACTTCTTCTTTAAATTCAATAATCTCTTCTCTTTTATTATTATTATCTTCTTTTAAAATTTTATCTTTTTTATCATTAATTTTAATCTTTATATTATTTTTAATTTTATTAAATTTATCTTTTATAATATTAACAATTCTAATAAATTTACTTTTTAATTTTAATTTTTTTAAATTTTTTGTTAATCTTAAACAATAAGATTTTAAATTAATTTTTTTCTTCTTTTTCTTTTTTACTCTAGCAACTTCTTTAATCTCAATTAATTTGTTTTTTTCATTACCACTATTTGTAATATCATATTCTCTTATTACTTCTATTTTAATAATTTTATTTTTATTTTTTTTCTTCCTACTTTTACCTTCTTTTAATAATTCTTTTTCTCTTTGAGCTATATCTTTAACATCACCTAAATTATTTAAAATTTTATTAATCCCTTTTTTATTATTCAATTCTTCATCTATTAAATTGTTATATTTTAAAACAATATTATTTCTATTTTTTCTTCTAATATCTTTCAGTTCATTTTCTAATTCTAATAAAAATTTTGTTTTTTTCCTCATATATATAGCTCCCAATTTACTAGTTATATTAATTCATTATAAGATAAAAGTCAACTTAAAAAGAAAAAAATACTATAATTATAGTATTAAAATAATTCGTCCATTTTATTAGTATATTTTTTTAATGATTGCTCTATTTTAGTTTCCTCTTCACTCTCTAAAGTGTACCAACCATTTATATACATAAGGTTAAAAATATCTCTAGCTAATTCTTTCGTATCTTCAAATATACTCATAACTTTCTTATACAATTTCGAATTACTCATTTCATTAATAGCTATACTATAATTATTAGAAATATTTTTTTCACATAACATAACATCATTTAAAATATCTTCTTCTGTTAAAAACTCACACATAATAATCCTCCTTATTCTAATATATTTAATAATTCTTTGTAATGTTTTTTATGCATTTTTTTTGCACTATTTAGAATTTCCTTAGCTTCATCACTATCCACACATTCTAAATATTCTTTAATTTTCTTATTCATCACCAAATTCCAATTTAACATGTCTTCAATATATAACAAATCTTTTGATGTAATTATATTAGGTGTTTCTTTCATAAAATAACCTACCTTTCCATAATTATATTATTTACAAATATGGATATAATATAAATGTTAAAAAATTCCAAAATAATTAGCACTTTCTATTGACAAGTGCTAATTATTGAGTATAATTATAAATGTAAGGAGATGATAATAATGAGTTTATTACCAGGAAAATTTTATTTAGATGATTTTTTCGATGATTTAGTACCAATGTCAAAAGTTTCAAGAATGGATTTTATGAAATGTGATGTATATGAAAAGGATGGTAATATAAACATTGAAATGGATATTCCAGGATACAATAAAGAGGATATTTCAATCAATGTAGAAGATGGAATTCTTACAATTGAAGCTTCACGTGATGAAGTAAAAGAAGATGATTCTAAAAATTATTACAGAAAAGAAAGAGTTTCTGGTTCATTCAAAAGACAATTTACTGTTGGTAACATTGAGGAAGATAAAATTAATGCTAAATTTAATAATGGAGTATTAACTGTTTGTTTCCCTAAAGAAGAAGAAAAAGAAACAAAAAAATACATCGAAATAAAATAAATAATAAAAACTTCCTATTGGAAGTTTTTATTTTGTAACATTAAATCTAAAATAACATATATCTCCATCTTGCATTATATAATCTCTACCCTCAAGTCTAACTCTACCAGCTTCTTTAACTTTAATTTCGCTACCATAATTTATTAAATCATCATAACTCATTATCTCAGCTTTAATAAATCCCTTTTCAAAATCAGTATGTATAATACCTGCACATTCAGGAGCTTTCATGCCATCTTTAAAAGTCCACGCTCTAACTTCATCACGACCAACTGTAAAAAATGTTTTAAGCCCTAAGATATGATATGTAATATGAATCAATTGATCTAATCCGCTATTACTTATTCCCAGATCTTTTAAAAATTCTTTTTTACTATCCTCATCTAATTCAGCTAGTTCACTTTCAATTTTAGCACACATCATTACAACTGATGAATGTTCTTTGCTCGCAATTTCTCTTACTATATCTACATATTTATTACCATCATTTAATAATTCATCTTCAGAAACATTTGCTAAATATATAAAAGGTTTATTAGTGATTAAATTATATGTTTTAAGTAACTTAACTTCATTTAAATCAAAATCTACTAATCTTAACATAGTACCTTGACTTAAATACTCTTTTGCTTTCTTTAGTACTTCTACCTCAAATAGACCATTTTTATCATTAGTAGTAATTGCTTTCTTTTCTATCTTTTGTAATCTATTTTCAACTATTTCTAAATCACTAAGTATTAATTCATAATTAATTATTTCTATGTCTCTTTTAGGATCAATATCTCCTTCAACATGTATAATATTTTTATCTTCAAAACATCTAACCACTTCAACAATTGCATCTACTTCTCTAATATTAGCAAGAAATTTATTTCCAAGACCTTCTCCAGTAGATGCTCCTTTTACAAGGCCTGCAATATCAATAAATTCATACTGAGTTCCTATTAATCTTTCTGGTATATATAAATCATTTAATGTTTCTAATCTTTTATCTGGAACACTCACTACCCCTATATTAGGATCTATAGTTGCAAATGGATAATTTGCAGCTAAAATATTCTTTTTTGTAATAGCATTAAATAATGTACTTTTACCAACATTTGGGAGCCCTATAATACCTGCTTTAAGCGCCATAGACAACACCAGGCAATGAACCTATTCCAATTGGAACTCCTAACATATACCAACCGATTAATACAACTAGCCATATAATAAATATTGATATGCTATATGGAACCATATATCCAATAGCATTTCTCATACTTACCATATCTGAAGTATTAAATTTATCTAAAAATGCAAGATATACAACAAAATATGTAAATATTGGCGTAATTCCATTTGTTATAGAATCACCAGCTGCAAAAATAATTTGTGAATACTCTGGGCTTATACTAGCATTTAATAATAATGGTACTACTGTGGCTACTAATATACTCCATTTAGTTATTGGGTTTGGACAAAAAATATTAGCAATTGCAACTAATACAAATACTATTATTATTAATGGAATACCTGTAAATTGAATTCCACTTATCAGTGATGCAAAAAAAGCAGTTATTACATTACCAATATTACTTTGTATTAATATGTTTATGAATATAGATGCAAAAAATAATAAAACTAATATACTTCCAATACCATCTAATGAATATGATAAACTTTCTGATGCGTCTTTACTATTCTTGATAGATTTAGTCATAAGCCCATAACCAAATCCAATTATAATAAATAATATAGTTATAATAAATATAAATCCTTTATTAAATAAAGAGTTTGCTCCAAATAACTTGTTAATGTAAATATCAGCATTATTATCAAGTAATCCACCTGATAATGGTAATCCAGGAATTATCATATATATTATTAATAGTATATACAATATTCCACCAGCAAGGCCAATGATAAGTCCTCTTAATTCTTTATTTGTAATTACAACCTCTTCATTACTATCCTCTACCCTTGGTAACTTTGACATAATTTTCTTTTCAGTTATATTGGTAAATACAATAGCAACAACTATTAACACTAATAACATAATAAATAATGAAAAAAATACTCCAATAGTATAATTTGAATCAATTATATTAGCCGCATCCAAAGTTAATGTTAATAAAGAACTATCTAAAGATGATAAAAATATATTTATACCACTACCAAAAGATAATGCTGAAAATGTTGCAATTATTCCTCCAAGTGGATTTCTTCTACCATATTTAAAAATTAATGCACCTATAGGCAACATAACAACAAAACCAATATCACCTAACAATGAAAATAATAAACAAACAAATATTAATGTAAAAGTTACAGTGAATTTTTTAGTATTTTTTGTCATTAATGTTATAGCAGTTTTTGTAAAACCACTTTTTTCTAAAACGCCAATACCTATTAAAATTATTATTAGTGTTGATAATGGAGTAAAACTAACAAAATTACTAGTAGCCGATGTAACTATATGCTTAAGACCACTAATACTAAATAAATTTTTGACCTCAATTACATTATTTACCAGTTCTCCAGTAACAGTATTAACTGTAGAATACTCTGCTTGAATATTTAACAAATGAAGAAATGCACTTAATATTATAACTATAAGACTTAATAATATAAATGACATTATTGGTGTAATTTTTTTTCTTTTCTTAAACATTAATACACCTCAACTTTCTTTAATTTTTTATTAAATTCCACTCTATCCATCATAATACTTCTATTACAATGTATGCATTTAATTTTAATATCTACACCTACTCTAGTAACTTCCCATAAATTGGTTTTACATGGGTGAGGCTTTTTCATAATAACTTTACTTCCAATTCTATATTCTTTGTTCATATTAATCAACTTTCACTTCAATTTTTAAAATATCAAGTATTCTTTCTAAATCTTTTTCACTATTAAAAGGGATAATGATTTTTTTATTCTTAATTCTTACCCTGTTTCCAATTAAATCAGTCATACAATCTTCTAAATAATTATATTTATTATCATCCTTATCTTTTATTTTAACAATAGGATTTTTTCTTTTATAATTTGGATTAGCTACTATTTCTTCTAATTCACGAACAGAAATATGTTCATTTTTAATTTTGTTAGATAAATCAAATATAACATTTTCATTTTCTAATTTACTTAAAATTTTAGCATGTCCCATACTAATTAAACCATTTAATATATCATTTTTAACTGATTCCGGTAATTTTAACAAACCCAAAAGATTAGTAATGTAACTTCTGCTTTTACCAATTCTTTTAGACAGTTCATCTTGTGTAATATTTAAAACTTTTAATAAATTAAATATTGCTTCAGCTTCTTCAATAGGAGTTAGATTTTCTCTTTGAATATTTTCTAATAATGCTATTTGCATCATATCTTCATCCGTAAAATCTTTAATAATCGCAGGTATTTGTTCTATACCAACAAGTTCGCATGCCTTTGTTCTTCTTTCTCCAGCTACTATTTCATATCCTTTTATACTCTTTTTAATTATAATAGGCTCTAAAACACCGAATTCTTTTATAGAATTTGCTAATTCCACAAGTTTTTCTTGGTCAAATATACGTCTTGGTTGATATGGATTACTTCTAAGTTCATTAACATTAACCATAACTATATCTTCTTTTGAAGAAGACTTTTCTATTTCTTCAATAGTTTCAAGTGGATTTACATATAATGATTCATTACTAAATAATTGCTCTAAACCTTTACCTAAGGCCTTTCTTTTATTGGTTTCCATTTCTATCTATCACCTCTTTAGCTAAATTTAAATAAGCAAGAGCTCCTTTGCTTTTAGGATCATATTCTATTATTGGTTTACCATGTGATGGAGCTTCTACTAATTTAACCAATCTTGGTATTATAGTACTAAATACTTTTTCATTAAAGAACTTTCTTACATCCTCTACAACCTCAAGACCCAATAATGTTCTACCATCTAACATAGTAAGAAGAACCCCCTCTATATCTAAATTAGAATTTACTTTTTGCTGTATTCTTAAAATAGTATGCAATAATTGATTAACTCCTTCTAAGCTATAATACTCACATTGAATTGGTATTAATACCGAGTCAGATGCTGCAAGCGCATTAGTTGTTAATATACCTAAATTTGGTGGACAATCTATAATAATAAAATCATATCTTTCTTTTATTGTTTCTAATTGTTTTTTTAATTGTTCTGTTATTATGAATTCTTTATCTTGAACACTTATTTGAATAAGTTCTATATCAACACCAGCCAAATCTATCATAGCTGGTATAATGCTTAAATTCTTAAAAGGAGTTTTAATAATAGCATCCTTTATTTCACATTCATCCATTATTACATTATATATACTTTTTTTTATTTTACCTCTATCTATTCCAAGTCCCGTTGTGCTATTGCTTTGTGGATCTAAGTCAATTAGTAAAACTTTTTTTCCTAAATGCCCTAATGAACTAGATAAATTTATACTAGTTGTTGTTTTTCCAACACCACCCTTTTGATTTACTAATGATATTATTTTTCCCACGATAGTTACCTCTCTTATCTACAAATTATTTTATCATATAAGATAATTTTTTTAAATAAAAATTATCTTATAATTAAAAATAATCACAAATTATGATTATTTCTTTACATATTATTTTTTATTTTCTAATTTTTTATATGCAACTTTACCAACTAATGTTTTTGGTAACTCATCTATAAATTCATACTCAGCTGGTAATGAATATTTAGAAAGATTTATTTCACAATGTTTTTTTATATCTTTTAATAATTCTTTTGATGGTTTGTATCCATCATTCAAAACTATAAAAGCTTTTGCAACTTGTACTTTATATTGATGCGGAATTCCAATAACAGTACTAGTTAAAACACTAGGATGTTGATTTAATACATTTTCAATATAAGTAGGGTACAAATTATATCCATTAGATACAATTAATCTCTTAAGTCTTTGCTTATAATATACATAACCATTTTCATCCATGCATCCTATATCACCTGTATGTAACCATATCTTTCCGTCTTCATGTTTTCTTAATGCTTTTAATGTCTCACTAGGATTATTAATATAGCCAATCATAACCGTAGGACCACTTATACATATTTCGCCATCTTCATTGTATGGTAGTTCTTCATGTGTATCTATTTTAACTATTTTATAATTCATATCAGGAAAAGGAATTCCAACAGATCCCTCTTTATATTTACCAGTTGGTGATAAGCATGTCGCTGCACATGCTTCAGTTAAACCATAACCAATTCTAACCTCTGCATTAGAACCATTGTCTTTTAAAAATTTATCAACTTTATCTTTTAATGATTTACTCATAAAATCTCCACCAGATATAAACACATCAATAAAAGAAAGTGAATTTTTTCCTATTTTTCCATATTTTAACAACGATTCAAATAACGATGGAACACCACATATAATATTGGGCTTTTTTTGTTTTAATATCTTTAAAAATTTCTTTGGATTAAAATCTGGAATTAATATAACTTTCATTCCAAAACACAATGGAGCATGTATACATACACCAAGCCCAAAGCCATGAAATATTGGAAGTATTGCAAGTATAGATTTCCCCTTTTTACATTGTTCTACCATTAAAGCGCTTTGAGTAGCAAGTGAATTAAAATTTATATTAGACAATAATATTCCCTTAGGATTACCAGTTGTACCTCCACTATATAAAATTACCGCTGGATCTTCAGGATTTCTTAATGCCATTATTTCGCCTTCATAATCATAACCATAATTTAAAAATTCACTATATGTCATAATATCATCATTCAATTCAATTTTAGGAACTTTACCACGTGAATTATATTTATATATTATCTTTTTTAATGTTTTTAAGTTATCTCCAACACTACCAACTACAACTTTATTAACACTTGTTGTATCTATTATATTTCTAACCTTTTCATATACTAAATCTAATACAAATAAAATTGTACTTTCAGATTGATTTAAATAATTTTCAATTTCATTTTCTGCTGATAATGGATGTACCATAGATGCAATAGCACCAACCATATTAATGGCATAAAACATAATAATAGCACTGGGAGTATTTGGCATACATATAGTAACTTTATCTCCCTCTTTTACACCTAGTGCTTTTAATCCCCTTGCTGCTTCTTTAATTTTTGAATATAATTCTCTATATGTACATGTATAGCCATAAAACTCATATGCTATTTCAGTTGGATATTTTGAAACAGTTTCCAAAAGATAACCTACCATTGATGCATCGGTATATTTTATATTTGAACTAACTCCTTCATTATAAAATTTTATCCACGGAGTATTATTGTTATTCTTTGATTTTAATCTTTTCACTTGCACTATTCTCCAGTAGTTTTGGATTATTAAATATATATTGTAGTAATTGCAATGATTTTACAAAATAATACCCATCAGCTATTCTTTCGTCTAAATTAATACCAAAATCACAAACTTTTCTTATTTCTTTCTTTCCATTTATAATAATCTCTTTTTCTTTAATTTCTCCAATTGTCGCAAGCCCTGAAGAATTTCCAAAATCAGAAATATTATGCAATATCGCACCGCAATGTAGTGTTCCTAAATTAGATAATATAATACTACTATAATATAAATTATCTTCTACTAAAAATCCAGGTAATAAACCTTTCTTATCTAAAAATTTAAATATTCCAACAATAGGAACTCTAATTATATTAGGCAATTTTCCTAATGTATCAATAGCAAAATTAGCACCCTTCTTTTTAATTAATTTATTTTTACGAATTAAATCCACTTTATTTTTAATTTTCTTACTAATACTAAAAATGTTATCATCTTCATCTACTTTAACCAAAATCATTATCTCTTCCGCTTTATCTTCAAATGCAACTTTAGCTACAAACGAAATAACTATATCATTATGTTCAAACATATGCCTATTTGATACAAATCTATTTAAATATGGTCTATTATATAATAATTTTCCTGTTGCTAAAAGTACAGCATGAAAAAATGTTAAATCTTTGTTTGTTTTTTTTGTATTTTCAATATATTTACATAAATTTGTTACATCAAATTCTTGATTAATATAAACATCGCTTACACTTCTATTAGGTTTTAAATCAATTAAAATTTGACTCATTCCTGATATATTTTTTACGCGTCTAGCATTATTTCTATCTAAAAAATGTTTTTTCATAATTCACCTCTTTTATACAAATAATTATAAAAAATATAATAAAATAATGCAAGATTTTACACTTATACATTTTTATCAATTTATTTTAATATTATTTATTCTTATGAAATTCTAAAAATTGAAGATGTCTCATGAAAATTAAATATTATATTATCACAATCGATTTCGCAGAGGTATAAGATACTTGATCACAACAATCTTCAACTACCACATAAATTATGTTTTTTAAATCATTATTGTTTAATATTCTTCTATAAACCTATTTATTAGATAATTGTTTTTTACCTATACTTCTTTAAAAATTATTTATATAACTTTATGATAATATTTATGTATCATTTATTACTTTTTTTAAATCTATTTGTAAAGCACTAAATATTTTATAACTTGCAAACAAATATATTAATCTACCCTTATGCCTAAATTAATATTAATTTTAATCATTTTGAAATGTGTTATTAATTTTCAAATTTAATAACAAAAACGCTTACTGCTTGACTAAATCAAAAAATACCACATTTATGAAACATAGAGTTGTTAACCACTCTTACAATAAATGTTTCACATCTATAAATATTTATTATTTGTATTTCCTTTTATATGTATTTAATTTTTATTTTTAATGTTATTTGATACAATTTTTTATAAACCATCACAAACAATACCATTTAAAATGTACATTTTAGTAAATTATATAATTCTTCTATTGCTTCTTTATATTTTCATTATTACTTCCACCATTCATATTACCACACAACTTTATATGCTTGAAATAATGTTTCTAAATACAATATTTTCTCATATATTTCGTATGTTTGTTTTGCAATATTTTAATTATATATTTTGTTTATGAAACAAATACATAAGCATAATATACAATAAATAATATTACCATTATTATGCCTTCTCTTCTACTTAATACTTTATCACTCCTAGCAAATAAATAAAATATAAATGCTGCTATATAAACTATCATTACATCTATTATACTAAAATTAGTAGATTCGATTCCTCCATATATTAAAAGTGGTAATCCAAGTACAACTCCAATATTAAATATATTTGTTCCTATTATGTTTCCTAGTGCTATATCAACTTCTTCTTTCTTAGCAGCAACTACTGTCATCGTCATTTCTGGCAAAGATGTACCAATGACTACTATCGTCATAGTTATTATTTTTGTACTAACATTTAATTGTTCTGCTAATATTTTTGCATTTTCTACCACTAAATCACTAGAAAATATTATTAATATACAACATACTATAGTAATTAAAATAGATAACTTAATATTATATTTTGGCTTACCTTCTTCAAAAATACCTTTTTTTGCTCTAATAACAGAAATAATATATAATATAAATACTATAAATAACGATAAAAATAATAAACCATCTTGTCTATTTAAAAAATACTTACTATTTGAAAAACCAATTAAATGAAATAATATAGCTATTGAAAATGACGCAGTTACAACAATTAATATTGGTAGTTCTTTTTTTATCACTCCATCTTTTACTTTTATGGGATGTATCAATGATGCAAAACCTATAATAAGTAAAATGTTTACTATGTTACTTCCAAGAACATTTGATACTGCTATATCACCTGTTGCACTAGATATACTTTGAAAAGATATAGCAAGTTCTGGTGCACATGTTCCAAAAGCTGCTACTGTTAGAGCTATCATCATTTTAGACATTTTAAAATTAGTTGCTATTGAACTAACAGCATCTACAAAGAAGTCTGAACTCTTAATTAAAACAACAAAGCCTATTAACAAAAATACTATTGATTTTATTAGTTCCATAACAATATCCCTTCTATTCTATGAATATTATATAATATATTTTTGTTTTTTTAAAGAAGATTATGATTAAAAAAAAGATTATGATTCTTCTTCACAATCTTCTTCAATAGTTTTAAATAATTTATCTAAATTTTTTGTTGGCAAAAGCATAACATTATCCTTATTAATTGTTATTTCAAATTCTTTTTCATCATGTGTAAGCTCATCACCATCAATACACCAAGATGGCGGAATTTCATCAAATATTAACTTAATTTTATCAGTTTTAAAATATATAAATCCTGGTATATCATTCATTTCTCTTTTCTTAATATAATGAATAGATTTTAATATATCTAATTTATTTTTAATTTCACACATTAACACTTCAAATTTATTGTCATCTAGCTTAACATCATCATAAATATTATTAACACCACCAACTCTACTACTATTAGTTATAAATATAAATGAGAATTTTTTTTCATAAGTTACACCATTAACTTCATATTTAACATTATGAAACTGAATTTTTTGATTTAATTGTTGAATTCCGTAAATGATATATGCTAACCTTCCATATTTTTCTTTTAATTTTCTTGGAGTCGCGTATGATATATCAACATACGGTCCAATACATGCAACATAAACAAATGGATTATTATTAATCATACAAACATCAATATTTTTAGAAACACCATTCAATAACATAACTAAATTTTTTTGAATATTACTATTCATTCCATACATATGAGCGACATCATTAACACTACCAAGTGGTAGGTGCCCAAGTAATATAGGTTCTTTTCTTTCTATATTACCAGAAATTACTTCATTTAATGTTCCATCCCCACCAGCACATAACAATAAATCAACATCTTTTAATTTTTTTGTTATCTCTTTTGCATGGCCTTTGTATTCAGTATATTTAATTTCTGTTTCATATCCATAGTTTTCTAATATTTTATATATTTTTTTTAATTCATTTCTATTTGTTAACTTTCCACTATTAGGATTATATATCACAACACATTTTAACATATCATCATTCCTTTGCAAATTTATTATATCATTTGAAAAAAAAAAATACTATACTCTTCTTTATAAGTATAGTATTAGTTTTGCATAAATATATCAATAAATATAATTTGTTATTTATTATTTTTTATAATATTAATACTGGAATTTAACTATGCATATAATTAAAATTTTAAATCATCTTTGTGTTTTAAAAAAATATTTCTATTTTCTTTTTATTTCAAGATAGGCGGAAAGCTGTGGTTACATTATAGTAAAAAGTTGCATAATCTGGATTTGTATCTCCAAAACTACTTACACTGATAAATCTATTATTATTATTAAATTGTGCTGTTCTCAACCACCAAAAGATTGAATTTCTACTAGAATCAAATTTTATTGCACCACCATAATTGTTGGAATTAACACCTACGCTATTATAATAATCTAGCGGTCTTGTTTCAGTGGTAGCAGTATCATAATTTATCTTACTTCCACTTCCCCCATACTTCTTTAGTTGATAACAAATATAATTTATCTGTTGTTATAAAATTTCCACTATCACTAGCCCCATAGCCAAAGACCACATATGTATCACTAATAACACTCTTTAATTCTTTAGGTAATGCACTATATATATCATTATTTATGAATATTCTTAATTTACTCTCTTGCCATCCACCTTTATTCGTATTTATTAAATTCATAGGATAAACAGTTATCACATCTACAAACTCAATTACAAAACAACATGCTGTTTGACTAAAACCTTCCATTGTACATTCTTCTGGTGTTGATTTATTTGCTATTCTTATTGTAAAAGTTCCATATCCTTCAACATTCACTTCTTTTGTATCTCCGACTTTATATTTAATTGTATTTTCATTTTCAACTGCCTTTGCTATTGTAGTCCATGAATCACTTCCAAACGATTTTGGATCTTCAAGATCAGGAAGCCTTTCGCATACATATTCATTTGGACAATGCGCTTCAGATAAATCATATAATTCATCAATTGCAGACTGTACATCTATACTAGTAGTACCATATTCTACTTCTGTAGCATTAAATAATGATACAACGTAAATTAATCCAGATGAAATAATTATCCCTGATATTATACCTATGGCATATGAAATTACTACTATTAATTTTGCTTTATTTTTCATATGTTTCACCATTTAATATTTAATGTCTTATTCCAATTGTATATTCTATTTTTAGTATACAATGATACCCCACTTGCTTCAAGTATTCCTCTAACTTACAATAATAAAATAAATTATGTATAATTCTTTTATATTATCGATTTAAATATTTGTTATAAATTTAAATATATGTTAGAATATATTCAATATTATTTTAGGAGGCAGTAAATGAAAATATTATTAGGAAGTAAGAATCCCTCAAAATTAAGAGCATTAGAATCTGCAATTAAGCAATTAAATATTACCAATTATGAAATAATCACATATGAAGTTAATTCAAAAACTAGCAGTAAGCCAATAGGTTTTGAAATAATTAGAGGAGCTGAAAATCGTAATCAGGCATTAAAAGAAATAGCAATTAACAACAATATTGATTATGATTTTTTATGTTCTATTGAAGGAGGATTTTCATTAGATGAAAATGGATTGCCATTTGTAGTTACTTACTGTATTATCGAAAACAAAGAAGGTAAAAAATCAACCGGGAAATCATTAGGAATTAGAATAACTAAAGAAATGTATGAGTATGTAAAAAATGGTAACTCATTAAATAAAATTATAGAATCTGTTTTAAATACTTCTAATAATAAACAAAAATTAGGAATTACTGGATATTTAACCAATGAATTATACACCAGAGAAATTGTTGATAGTCAAGCTGTTATATCTAGTTTTATTCCAATAATTTATTCGTATGAAAGACAAGTATTAAATGAAAAAATAAAAATGTTAATTAACTCAAAATAAAAATTACCATGAAATTATAACGATTTATTCAATTTTAATATTTATTAAAATAATATTTTCTATTAGATTATCTTAGTATTATTCAAATACATTTGTTAATAATAATATTAGGGTGAAACTTATGAAAAAATCATATATATATTATATTATTATAACTATTTTAATTATGATAATACTAAGTATATTTTCAATATTTGGATTCTTTACATATATATATTTAAATTCACCAGAATTTAATACTAATTTATTATATAAAATTGAATCATCAAATATATATGATTCTAAAGGAAATTTAATTACTACTATAGGTACAGAAAAAAGACAAATTGCTTCATTTGAAGAACTACCAAGTATATTAGTGGATGCAATTATTTCAACCGAAGATGCTAAGTTTTTTGAACATAAAGGAATGGATATATTAAGATTTTTAAAAGCTGGATTTGCTTATATAACTGGAAGTAATGAGGGTGGCGCTTCCACATTAACAATGCAGGTATCTAAAAATTCCTTTACTAATACTAATTCTAAAGGTATAGATGGAATTATAAGAAAATTTACTGATATTTATTTATCAATATTCAAAATAGAAAAGGACTATGATAAAGAAGATATTATGGAATTTTATGTTAATGCTCCATACTTAGGAGCTGGTACTTATGGCGTACAAATGGCAAGTAATATATATTTTAATAAAAATGTGTCAGATTTAAATCTAGTTGAATCTGCTATGATAGCAGGTTTGTTTCAAGCCCCTAGTGAATACGACCCTTATGTTAATCCAAAGAAAACAAACAAAAGAAAAAATGAAGTTATAAATTTAATGCTAAGACATGGATATATCACTAAAGATGTTGCTGATATTGCTAAAAACATTAATATTGAAAATATAATTGTAGAACAAAATAATTCTATTAATAAATATCAGGGATTTATTGATACTGTTATTGAAGAAGTAATAAAAAAAACAGGTGATAATCCATATGAAATATCAATGGATATATATACTACTATGAATAAAAGTAAACAAGATATAATTAATAATTTTTATAATACTCACAAATTTAAAGACAACAAAGTACAAGTTGGTATTGGTGTTATTGATAACGATACTGGGGATATTATTGCTGTTGGAGCTGGAAGAAATAAAAATAGTGAGTTATCATTAAATTATGCAACACAAATCAAAAGACATCCTGGGAGTACAGCAAAACCATTATTCGATTATGGACCTGGAATTGAATATGAAAATTGGTCTACTTACACACCATTTATCGATGAACCTACTAAATATACATATGGCGGTTATATAAGAAATGTTGATGGTAAGTATCAAGGATTTTTAACTTTAGAAGATTGTTTAATTAAATCTAGAAATACATGTGCTCTTCAAGCATTTAAAAAATTAAGTAATTCTAAAATAAATGAATTTGTAACATCACTTGGAATAACTCCAGAATATTTAAATAAAACTTCTAATTATATTAATGAGGCTCATTCAATTGGTGGTTTTACTGGTGTATCCCCTATAGAGCTTGCTAGTGCATATTCCGCCTTTGGTAATAAAGGAATATATATTGAAGCACATAGTGTAAATAAAATTATTTATAAAAATGATAACCAAGAAATAATTAAAGATTTTAATTATGATCAAAAAAAAGTAATGAAAGAAACCACGGCTTATATGATATCTTATATATTAGAAAAAGCAACCAGTTATCAGATCAAAGTAAAAGGTAGTGACATAGCTACTAAAACAGGAACTAGTAGTTATGATGAAAACACACTTAAACAACTGGGATTAACAACTAATGTAATTCAAGATGCATGGACAGTTACATTCAGTCCAGATTATAGTGTTGCTATATGGTATGGATATGATGAATTAACTAAAAATACTTATAACACAACATCACACGCATGGAGTGAAAGAACAAAAATACAAAAAGAAATTATCAATAAAATAATGGAGGAAAATTCTAAATTTGAAGTTCCAAATGGCATAGTGTCATCAAAAGTAGTAGTTGGTTCAAATCCTCCGGAACTTCCTAATTCTACTACACCAAAGTCAAAAATAGAAACTCATTACTTTATAAAAGGAACACAACCAACTAAAGTATCATCTATCAACTATAATATAAATAATAAACACGATACTAATACAGAAAACAAAAATAACATTGATAATAGTATATTAGAATCTTTACTTAGATAATTATTTTTTATATAATAATAACCATGAAAAAAAATTTATTTGTCATAATATTAATTATGTGCATTGGAACGGCTACATATGGTATGATAAATATAATAAAATGGAAATGTGATAATATAAAAAATAAAAATATAATTAATGACATATATAACATTGTAGATAATGATAATAGTTATGATAATATTATTTTTGATAATCTAATAAAAAAGAATAGTGATACTATCGGATGGATAAAAGTAAATGGTACCAATATTAACTATCCATTTGTTCAAGCTAATAATAATAATTATTATTTAAATCATTCTTTTAACAAGAAAAAAAATTCTGCCGGTTGGGTATTTTTAGATTATAGAAACAATTTTGAAACATTAGATAAAAATAATATATTATATGCGCATGCTAGAAAAGATAAATCAATGTTTGGAAGTTTATATAATTTATTAGATAAATCATGGTATGATAATAAAGATAACCATATTATTAAAATTTTTACAAAAAAAGAAAATACTCTTTGGCAAATATTTTCAATTTATATTATCAATACAGAAAATTATTATATAACTATTAATTTTAAAAATAACCAAGAATTTATTAATTACATTAATATTTCTTTAAATAGATCTATATATAATTTTGATGTAAATTTGACAAGTGAAGATAAAATTCTTACATTATCTACATGCAATGGAAAATATAAAAAATTAGTTGTACAAGCAAAATTAATAAAAAAGGAAGTTAAGCCTCAAGAATAAAGTCTTTAACTTTACCCTCATAAATCATATTAAAATTATTGTTTTTAACTAAATCTTCGGGTTTAAATATCACATGATTTTTATCATATATGTTAACTTTATCACTAGATAAAACTTCATATACAAATTCTGAACAATAATATTTATTTCTGTGTAATTTAATTTTAAATAAAGCTAGTAATAAACCAATAATATTATAACCTTTATTGGTTTTTTCAATTTGTTTTATTTTATATTTTATTTGATTATATTGTTCATTATTAACATTTAATTCATAAATAGCTATTAAACTATTTTTATTTTTAGCAAATAATCCTTTATCCAAATGTTCTTTTTCAAATACACCATAAAAAGGAAAATAAACATATTTTCTACCAAATGAATACATATTTTTGCATTTATTATCTAATGAAATAGATGCGTGAGAATATTTCTCTCCAGAAATTATTTTTATAGCCCAAGCAATACATGTGTACGTTTGAGTTAATACAATATATATTTTTTTGTTTTCATTATTCATTATAATCAACAACTTTCTTAAAGTATTGTGGTATTCCTATATCTATTATAATTCTTTTTTTTGTAATAGGATGAATAAAATCAACCTTATTCGCAAGCAACATCATTTTTCTATATCCATCTTTAATTCCATACTTTTTATCTCCTAATATAGGCGTTTTATTATCACTCATGTGTACTCTTAGTTGATTTTTTCTTCCAGTAGATAAAATTAATTTTACTAAACTACATTTATTATTATAACATATTTTTTTATATATTGTTTTTGAATATTTACCATTTTTTTTATCATTAGTGGAATATGTAAATAAAGATTTAGTTTCTTTTAAATAAGACTCAATACATCCTTCATCTTTAACATTACCATGAACAACTGCTATATATTCTCTTGATACTTTATCCCAATTATTTTGCAAATACTCTTTAGTTTTTAAATTTTTAGCAAATATTACAATACCACTAGTATCTTTATCTAGTCTATGAACAACAAATATTTTTTGATTCTTTTTATGTAAATATTTAAAAACAGTAGAATATAAATTTTTTTCATTTTTATCATTATTAATTGTTAATAAACCACCATCTTTATAAACAATAATGATACTTTTATCTTCATAATATATAATTAAATCTTTACAATCTTTTTTCATAGTATATATTATACCATTAAGTATTATTTTTGACTATATTTCTTTTTTCGTATTAATTTAGTTAATTTTGTATCAGCTAATCTATTATAATTAACAAATAAAATAGAAGTTGATAATAGTATTATAACTACCACTATTAATTCTTCCAATGCATTTGTTAAAGCACAAAAATCATAAATAGCGTGAATAGTAGTTGGTATAATTATTGCTAATAATTTATAAATAATTGAAAATTTATGATTGATTTCTTTCACTTTTGATTTACCTAAAAATAATCCCATTAATACACCACAAGATGCATGTAATACTATAGCCGTAGCAGCTCTTTGTAAACCAGTTTCTACTCCATATTCAAAAACATATAATATATTTTCAAATAAAGCAAATCCAAGTGAAATGAAAACACCATAAACTATCATATCAAATGTATAATCATAATATTTGCTTTTATACGATGAGAAAAATAAAAAAGCAAATTTTGAACTTTCTTCAATTATGGCAATATTAAAAAATGAATACATTAATATATCTTTGTTAGTATGTACTATACTTTCTTCAAATATTCCAGTTGCATAGAAAAAAGAATTTAATAATATAACTGTTATTGAAGATAATATACCAAAAAATATTAATTTAAACAAAAATGTTAATGGTTCTTTTTCTTCATCTCTATTATAAATGTATAGACATATAATAAAAACTGGAAATATAGCAACTAATAATTCAATGTAATCCATAATCTTCACTTCCATATTAATATTACATAAAAAAATTGATCTCTTAAAGTTATAAAATAAAAGTTTACAAAATATTAGTAAACTTTTATTAAATTACCAAGTATTCCATAAGATAAAATCATCATTATAATACTAGCCATGATAATTCCACCAAAAATATAAATAAATGATTTCTTTCTATTAAGACCTAATACTGATGCCACCAAACATCCCGTCCAAGCTCCTGTCCCTGGAAGTGGAACGCCTACGAATATTAATAATCCTATATAACCATATTTTTCTATTTTATGTTTATTTTTATCTGCTTTCTTTTTTAAAGTATTTGATATTTTATTCATCCATTTAATTTTTGAATCGCTCATCCATTGTAATATTTTATTTATAAATAATAAAATAAATGGTACAGGTAAAACATTACCAATGATAGACACTATATAACCTATTAATGGTTCAACTGAAAGTAAAGATGATGCAAGAAGACCTCCTCTTAATTCTAATATTGGCATAATTGAAATAATAAAAACCAATATTTCTTTACCATATTTAAGATTCTCAAAATTACTAAATAATTCTATTATATAATTAATTATTGTTTCCATGATATCTCCTTATATCATTTTTTTAATTTACTATTTTTAATTCCATTATACCCATTTAAAATATTTGTATCAAATGATTTTATTTTTTTAGACTTATTTTTATAATCTTTTATTGATATTTGAATTATTTCGTTTAATAAATCTTTATACTCTAAATCACTTTTTTCCCATAAATAGAAAGATAAGCTTCCTGGTATTGTATTTGGCTCATTTACATAGTATTTTTTTGCTTTTGAATCAATTAAATAATCTATTCTACATACACCACTTAAGTTTAATGCTTTAAATACTTCTTTTGATGTCTCTTTAATCTTTTCTGTTAATTCTTTAGATATTTTAGCTGGTATGATTCTAGTAGCAGATGCCATTCCTTTACTAGGTGTCGTTTTTAATCCCTTAGTTTTCCCACTACCAATATATTTATCAACATAACTTAATATTTCATCTGCTTTAATTACTTCTTCTAATACACTAACTTTTTGATGTTCATAGTTTCCAATAACACTAGCATTAACTTCAGTTAAGTTTTCTATCATTTGTTCAACTACTATTTTATTATCATAAGATATTGCATCGGTTATACACTCATCAATATCTTTTTCACTCTTAGCTACTTTAATTCCAATACTGCTTCCAAGAGTTGCTGGTTTCACAATTACTGGATAACCAATTTTTTTTATTTTCTTTAATATTTCATCTTTATTCATTAAGTATTCATTATCATAAAACCAGACATAATCTACAATTGGAATGTCGCAAGACGCCATTACTTGTTTCATAACGACTTTATCTTGACCTAATGCTGCACCCAATACATGTGATCCAACATATGGAATACCTACACTGTCTAATAATCCAGCAAGCGTACCATCCTCCACATTATTTCCATGCACTATTGGCAAAACAATATCAATATCTGTTATTTCTTTTCTAAATAATCCAGTAGTATTTCCTAAATAAAATGAATTATCTTTTTTATAAAGCATTACTTTTTTAGCAAATTTTTTAACATTATCAAAATCTTTAAATGTTTCTATATCTGTTAATATATTTCCCGTATACCAAATTCTATCTTTAGATATATATATAGGAACTACTTCATACTTTTCTTTATCCAAATGTTCTATTGCTTGTAAAGCTGAAATTATACTAACTTCATGTTCAACTGTTTCTCCTCCAAATATTACCCCAATCTTAATTTTCATTTTACTCACTTCCTATTCATTAAATATATCTGGTAAATCATTTTCTAACAATGCATATGTTACTTTCCCACTAAGTTTTTTTATTAATGGAAATGCTTTTTTCACATCGTTTAATATATGTATATTTTCTTCATTATATTTTTCTTCTTTTAAACCATCCATTATTGGTTTAGTTTGTTTTTTTCCAATCAAAATTACCTCATCACAAACCTTAGCAATATGTTTCCCAAATTCTTTATTATATTCATATTGTTTTTCACCAAGTTCAATCATACCAGGTGTAACAATAATTTTTTTGCCTTCCATCATATTAAGAACATCTAATGCCATTGAAGATCCAATTGGATTTGAGTTATATGCATCATCAATAATATTTATATCGTTATATTTTTTAAGTTCTAATCTATGTTCAGTCGGTAATATTTTGCTAACACCAATTGCTATTTCTTCCAAAGTTAAACCAAATTCATAACTTAAAGCTACCGCTTGCAAAATATTATATACATTGGCAAACCCCAATAGCCTTGTCGTTAACTTTAGTTTTTCTTTACTATCACTAAATGTACAAGTAAAGGTCATACCTTTGCTTGATAACTCAATATCGCTAGCATATACATCTGCTTTTTTATTTTTAATAGAAATCCATACTTTCTTACATTTACTTTTAATATTATAATTTTCTTGATATTCATCATCCATATTTAATATAGCAACCCCATCTTCAGGTAATGACTCAACTAATTCAAACTTAGCTTTACAAACATTTTCTCTACTTTCAAAACTTTCTAAGTGAGCTTCACCAATCGTTGTTAAAATCCCATATTTTGGCTCAAAAAATTCACACTTTTCTTTTATCTCACCTCTTTTAAAAGCACCCATTTCTGCTATAAAGATATCACTAAATTTATCAAGCTTATTATTAATTGAAATCATAAGTCCATTCATAGTATTGAAACTTTTTTCAGTTGCAAATGAATTAAATTTAACATTTAATATAGTATTTAATATATTTTTTGTGCTTGTTTTTCCATAACTTCCTGTAATTGCTACTCTTTTTAAAGTTAACATTGAATTTAGCTTACTTTTTGCTTTTCTTTTATAATAATTAAATACCATTTTTTCAATAGGCTTATTAATTATATTTGAAATAAATATAACAAATGGATTCAAATAACAAAATATACCCAATATAAAATATAATAAATTGACACTATTATCACTATAATTATTAATTAATAATATAAATAATATTAAATATAATAATAACATAGCTATAAATAATCTTTTAATTCTTGCTGTTATAACAAGAGGTTTTTTAGATTGTTCCTTTGAATAATTGTTCTTTAATATAAAGCACCCAATTATATATAATATAATAAAAGCATAAATTGAAAATTTATCTGGAATAATTAAAAATAATATTATTAATAATTCTATACTTACAAATACATTAGATAAATTATTTAAAATCCATTTTAAATATCTATTCCCATCGTTGTACCAATTTTGTTGTAACATATGCATATATTTTTTAGATTTATATAAAATATAATATATATATACAAACATTGATAATATAAAATATATTTTCATTTATTTCTCTCCTATAAAACTTCTTAAAACACTTATAGTTTGATTAAGTTTTTCTAAATATGCATAATGGGAACATCCATCATAAGTCACTAATCCACAATCTGGTATTAATTTTTCAAGCAATATTGCATCTTCATATGGAACTTCAAAATCTTTAGTTCCCCATATTAATAATGTTGGACATTTTATTTTTTTTACTTCTGGTGTTAAATCTAAATTTACATGTTTGACAAGTACATTTCTCATCATTACAGATGCATTTTTGTAATCTGTAGATCCTATGTGTTTTTTAGCAAAATTTTCAAACTTATTTAAAACAGGTATTTTCTTTAATATTTTTAATATTCTAGTTTTATATGTTAAATTTACTTTCTTTATCCTATAAGGGCTAGCTAATAAAACTATTTTTTTTACATCATACTTGCTAGCATAATCTATTGTTATTTTGCCACCAAATGAATGTCCTATAATTATTGGACTTTTTATTTTAAAATCTTTTACAAACTTATATATTAATTCCGTATAATCACTAATTGCCCATACTTCCTTAGGTTCATCACTTAATCCAAATCCAGGCAAATCTATTATTAATACATTATATTTTTTGATAAATGGTTTTGCTATTGGCAACATCATATCTATATTTTGTCCCCAACCATGCAAATATATAAGGTTAATATCTGAATCATTATCATAATAAACATAATTTACATTGATACCCTTGTATTTTAATTGCATAAAACACTTCCTCTCATTAAATTATATCATAATAAAATTACATTTAGAATTAATATAAACATTTTATTTACATCTTAATATATTTATTTAATTCATTAATAAACTCTTCTTGGATCTCTTTTAACCTATTTTTATTTGTTGCTTCAAACCTCATAGTTATATTTGGACCTGTATTACTCGCTCTAACGAGTGCAAATCCATCATCGAACTTAGCTTTTACACCATCTATAGTGATAAAATTATATCCTTTAAATTCAACATATTCTTTAATTTTATCTACTATAATAAATTTTTTATTATCGTCTACTTTAATTTTAATTTCTGGTGTAGAATAATACTTAACTATATTTTCTAAAAAACTACTTAAAGGTTTATCAGTATTAGATAGCATTTCAATAAGTCTCATACCAACATATATTCCATCATCATATCCTGGCCATCTATCTCTAAAATATACATGACCAGATAATTCTCCACTAAGAGGATAATTTCCTTGATATGATGCAGCTCTTGTATATGAATTACCTGTTCTATATTCAATAGGTTTCACGCCTAATTTTAACAACTCATCTTCGAGTGCTTTTGAACACTTTACATCAAATAAGCATTCTTTTTTATCAACTTTATTATATAAATATTTCCACATAATAATTAAAAATTTATCTATTTCAATCATATTTCCTTTTTCATCAATGAAACCTACTCTATCAGCATCCCCATCATATCCAATCCCAATATCCGCATGCTCTTTTAACACTTTCTCCCTTAAAAAAGTTAAATTTTCATACACACAAGGATCTGGATGATGATTAGGAAAATTACCATCTGATTCATTAAATATACCAATATAATCTACTTTATCACTTATTCTTTTAAATATTTTTTCAGCAATTAAGCTAGATGTGCCATTTCCACAATCATATATAACTTTTATTTTTCTATTACCAAATTTTAAACCATCAACAACTAAATCTATATATGGTCTAGATATATCACAATATTCAATAACCCCATCACCATGAGAAAAATCACCATTTTTAATTACATCATATATTTCTTTAACGCTATGTCCATATGCATTATGCTTTCCATTATAAGAAAATTTAAAACCATTATATTCTTTTGGATTATGTGAAGCAGTTATCATCATACTAGAAAACGCTTTATAATAATCTGCCGCATAATAACACATAGGTGTTGTAACGCAACCAAGCATCTTAACATTTATACCTGTACTAACAATACCATCTACCATACTTTTTATTAATGCTGGAGAAGATAGTCTATTATCACAACCAACTACTGTAGTTTTTATTCCTAAATTATTTAATTTTGTCCCAAATGCTTTACCAATCAAATTAGATATTTCATTATTTAAATCTTTACCATATATTCCCCTAATATCATATTCCCTAAAAATATTTTTATTTATTTCCATAAATTATATATCCTTTCTATTAACAATTTTATCATAAATATATATATTTCTTAATATTAGCAAATAAAATATACTTTTAAACTGTAAAGAAAATAAGAAGTAATTCTACTTCTTATTTAAATATTTATTTATTACTCTATCAAGTTCATTCATATCGATAGGTTTGGATAAATAATCATCAAATCCATCTGCAATATATTGTTCTTTCATACCAAGTATTGCATTTGCTGTCAAAACTACAATAGGAGGTAATTCACCATCTAACTTTCTCAATATTTTCATTGTTTCTGTTCCACTAATGACCGGAAGACTATCATCCATAAAAATTAAATCATACTTTTCATCAGATTTAATTTTAGTTATACATTTATCTCCATTTTCAACAGCATCAAAATTCAAATTATATCTTTCAAGTAACCTTTTTAACATTTTAACATTAAGTTCGTTATCATCTACTACTAATAATTTATACTTAGAATAATCAAATTTCTCATTGTAATCTATTAATTTAGTATCAAAAATAATATTTTCTATTGGAGTTGAATCAACAACATTTTGTGACAATTCAATATAAAAGGTACTTCCAGCTAAATATTTACTTTCAAACCAAATTTTTCCTCCCATTAAATCTAAATATTTTTTTGCTATAGCAAGCCCTAATCCACTACCTTCAATTTCTTTACTAATAGCATCATCTAATCTAGCAAACTTTTGAAATAAATATTTGCTATCTTCTTCTTTAATTCCAATTCCTGTATCCATAACTTTAAATAATAGCTTTGCTTGATTACCTTCTACTTTACAAGTTACTGAAAAATCTATTTTTCCTATTTCAGTATATTTAACAGCATTAGTTAATATATTTAATACACATTGATATATTTTAGATTCATCACCATTTAATACTTTAGGAATATTTGTATCGACATTTACGTTGAATTGTATTTTACTATATCCTATTTTATTTTTAATAATATCAACAATACTAGTAATCATTTGAGAAATATTATAATTTTTAGGTTTTACCAAATTTGTACCAGATTCAATGGTAGACAAATCAAGAATATTGTTTGTTATATCCAATAAATCTGAACCTGAATTACATATTTGTTTCAAATAATTTTTTGCAGAATGGCTATTAAAAGGAGTGTTTATCAAAGTATCTGTCAAACTTGAAATTGATTCCATAGGATTTTTAATTTCATAGGAAACATTAGATAAAAAATCTAATTTTACTCTATTTGATCTTTTAACTTCATCACTAATTTTTTTTGTATTTTTTAACATTATTAAATCAGGATTTTCAATTGTAAAATAAAGTAAATACATTTCTATCAAAAATCCTACTGGTATAATTAATATATTTTGATATTTCATTTGAAAAATCATTAATAATATTGTCATTATAATAGATAATCCTACTATTATTTTATCGATTGCTTTTAACTTTTTATAATTTTGAAATAATTTCCAAATTATAAATACATTTATTATTAAGCAAAAACCATATACCATATATGCTGTCTTTCCTGGTAAAAAAGTAAAATTATTACCATCTAATCCTTCAAATGGTAAAAATACAAAATAACAAAAAATTGAAATTAATAGCAATATAGCAATTATTTTATAACTTTTGTTAATTTTTAAAAATTCAAAGAAATTTTTTGAATTATCATCTGTAATAAATGAAATAAAATAAAAATAAAACATTCCATACCATACTATACATGATGACCAAGCAATTCTCCAACTAACAAATATCAAAGCATCTATATTTGCATAATGTAAAAGTGTTATACTTATTATTTGAAAAATTATAAAAAACAAGGTAGAATATAACATAATTTTATAAATTGAGGATTTAGCTAACTCAAAATGTTGCTTTGAATAATATACTAATATTAATATTCCTAAAAATATAAAACAAGAAACTGCAAATATTAAACTATACATGTACTATATTCTCCTTTCTACTTATTTTCATTTTTAAAATACTTGTTAATTAATTTATTTAAATTTTTAAATATTATTGGCTTTTCTAAATAATCATTAAAGCCTTCTAAAATAAATTTTTGTGACTTACTAACTTCTGTGTTATTTAAAAGTATGACCATTATTGGCAAATTAGGTAAAACAGTTTTTATAGTTATCAATACATCAAGACCACTCATATCAGACATCGTTTCATCTAAAAATACAATATCGAATCTTTCCCTTTGTAATGCAGAAACAGCTTCTTTTCCACTTTTTGCACTAATTATTTCGAAATGATAATTTTCTAAATATTCACTCATAATACTTAAATTATCTGTTTTATCATCAACAATAAGCACTCTTTTATTACTACAATTAAGTAAATCTGAAGATAAATTTGTTACAGTATGATTTTCAAATATATTTCCTAATATCTCTTCAGAATAATTTTTTTGATCTACTTTTATTATATATTTTGTACCTTGCCCACTTTTGTTAATAAACTCAATTTTACCTTTATTTAAGTTTATTAATTCTTTTGCAATTATTAAATTCAAACTTACATTATTTGCATTATCACTAAGCTCAATATAATCATTAAAAGTTAAATTAAAATTTTTCTCTTGCATAGCGTGCCCAGTATTAGATACAATGAACTCTAATTCATAATAGGAATGTTCTTTTTTGTGTGCATCGATAAATAATGTTATCTCACCATAATTTGTATACTCTATTGCATTTAAAATGACATATGTTATTGCTTTATATATTTTAGCTGCATCACCATAATATTTTTTAGGAATATTCGGATTGACTTTAATATTAAATTTTAGATTTTCCTTAACTATTTTTGGAGGAATATAGCTATATATTTCAAATATTAAACTTTCTAAACTATAATCTTCTTCATTTAATACAACTTTATTATTTTCAAGCCTAGATATATCCGATAAACTTGTTATTAAATTTAATAAATTGTTATTAGCTTTTTTTATGTTTAATAAATCCTTCTTTAATACTTCTTCCGTTAAATCTGATTTATAAAGTAAAGTTTGACCAAAGCCTAAAATTGTACTTAATGGTGTTCTTATTTCATGTGACATATTAACCAAAAAATTAGTTTTTGCTTTATCAGACTTTATACTTTCTTTTTTTATAGCTTCATATTCTTCTAATAATTTTATATCTTGATTCTCAATAGTAAAAAACAAAATAACAATTGTTGCTGCTAAAGTTATACTTAATATATTTAATTCAATGTTGGAAATGTACAAAATTAAATTTCCTATTAAAAACATAAATCCTAAAAAAAATATAGATATCATATTAACATGATTTACTTTTTTACGATTAAAGAACAATATAGATATATGAGAAGTACTAGAGATAATACTTATTATTTTCATTATTAAATAATACGAACCTGAAATAAAACATGGTTGTCCTTCTACACATATATCAAAAGTTAATCTATATTTTAATGCAAATAATAATGAGACAATAAGTGATATAGATAAATATACAATAGAAATTATTTTAATTTTTTTCTTATTTTCTTTATTTATAAAAACAGAAATAACATAAGCAGTAGCTAAGAAAAACCACATTATATTTAAAAATAAAAATATTCTACAAAGTACAATATTTAATGTAGGAAATGAACTTCTATTAATAATTGTATAAGAAATTAATATTTCCAATACTAATATTAGTATTGTAATAAATGAATCAATAAAGAATATTGAAGATTGTAATGTCCACTTTTTATTTTTGTAAATAAATACAAATAATAACAACATCATTACTATTAATGCGCATACCGCAAACCCAGAGCCTATAAAAAAAGAACTTA
Organism: uncultured Bacilli bacterium; assembly: GCA_944358375.1. Next base: position 56,280 of record CALVQT010000001.1, on the reverse strand, counting down.
CCATACTTTCAACTCCCTCTATCTTACTATCATTATTATAGCACACTTTTTTATTAGTCTCAAATACTTTTATAAAAAAATAAAATAAAATGATATTAGTATTTATTCAAATATCATTTTATATTGTTTTTACATTCTAGTATAATTTATATATTTTTTTCTTCTTCAAGTAATTCATGCATATGTAAAAATATTTATAAATTGTTTTATCAATAATTATTTTATCATTTTTCACTTTTGTTTTAATTTCATAATTGATATTAATTCCAACATTTATTACTAATGTCAGATTCTCAATTGTAATTTTATTTAGTCTTATTTTTCTAAAATATTGGGAATATTTTTATCTCAATAACTATTCCATATTTGTATAGAATTTTAATAAAATCATTTGTTAAAAAATATAATTCTATATTTGAATCTCTAATATTAATTAAAAAATCTAATTTTCTCATTTATTCTTCATAATACCAAATAATTATCGTATATGGAATAAAATTTATTTTTTCATTACTAACTCTTTTGGCATTTCTTTCGCCATTTGATAATTTTTATAATTATCATCATTAGTTACTTCTTTGATTATATTAATAAAGTCTGGAAATTTAATAATTTCATTTTCACTATTTAATTCAATTTCCAATATTGCTTGATTTTTCCACTCGTGATAAATATCAATTTCAAAATAATGATTATTTTCAGATAAGCAATATCTAGTTTTATGTATTGTGTGTAATTTATTATCGACTTGCATTAATAAAGATAAATATTGGTCTTTAGTAAGTTTTTTCTCAGTTTCTATTCTTTTCAATCCAGAAATTTTTCTTTTCTCTGTTAAATAATAAATATAATCGTTATCAATCCCTCTTGCCCTTACTCTTCTTTCTATACCATCTATACTTTTTAAATATGTTTGTATAATATCCACCTTAGTGCAATTCTTCATACTTTCTAGTTTTTTTATATTTGGATAACATATTAAAAACTTTTTTTCAATTTCTAATGGTTCTGGTTCCCCTAAAAATATAGATATTTCTTTTAGTAATCTTTTTAATTTTTTTTCAAATTCAGTACTATTATCTATTATTCTGAAATGTGGATGCCCTGTCCATGCTGAAATTATTTTATCATCTAATATAATCGCATCTTCAATGCTTTCTGTTCTTGCAATATTATTAGATAAAGTATATTCTGATTGCTTTCCCTTTGCTGCGCTTACAAGATGAAAAACTGCATCATAAGAATCTCTTTCTTTTACTTCATTAGTTTCTAATTCTTTTAATATTCTTTTAAATTCTACATCCTTCATATATGCTTTATTATCTAATATTCCACGATCATAAATAATAAGAATTTTATTACTTTTCATGCACTTTGCAGCATCCTCATAAATTTTTTCTTTCATTTTTTGAAATTTAATTTGTAATTTTTGAAATTCATAGTTCGTTTTACATGTCCATGGAGCAATACCACTTGTTATTAATTCAGTTGCACTTTCAGAAACTAATAAAACAAAATATCCTCTTTTTGAAAAATAATTGTAAATCCAAGTTAATGCTGTAGTCTTCCCAGCACATGGTCCACCAGTTAAAACAATTTTACTCATTTTTATTTCTTTTTTTTCTTCTTGATTAAATAATAATTCATTTAATGAAACATTATATAATATTGATAATAATTTTAATTTTTCTAAATCAGGATTAGATTTGCCTAATTCCCATTTACTAATTGTCTTGTCACTAACATTAAGTTGATATGCAACATATCTTTGAGTTAAGTTATTTTCTTTTCTAAGTTGATATAAATAATTCCCAAAATCAATATTTTTCATATATACTCCTTACAAATAAATTATACAATATATATTAATTCTTTTTATAAAATAAAATTCTACTATCAGTAGAATTTTATTTTAATTAAAAAATTATTATTTTTTAAATAAAACCCTTTGTATGTTTTGTTTAACTTGTTCAGTTTCAAATTCACCATCTAATGTTTCAGTACATAGTCTTTCTATTATTTCATTTCTTATATTATCAATGTAATTAATAGCTTCTTGTATCTTTTTTTTTCTAAATTTATATTGTTCTAATTGTGTGCTTAATTCAGCTTTTTTTCTTTCATTAAATACTTTTTTATTATTTAATTTTAATTTTTCTTTAATAATATTATTATTTTTTTCTTCTAAATTATCAATCGTAAGATCTTTTAGTTCATTTTCATAAGAAATTATTATCTTTTTAAAACTATTATTTAACTGAAAGCCAATTATTAAATTAATTGATATAAGGCAAAATATATAAAATAAAATTATAGACACTGATTTTAATAATATTGTTGCTATAATAGCCGGAATTAAACACAAAATAATAAATATTAATATTTTAGTAATGATTATACTTTTTTTTAGTTTTGGAAATTTAAATATTTTTTTCTTCAACTCATCGTTTTTTTGTTGTTCTCTTTCTAATTTTAAAAGTAATTCATCTATTTGTCTTATATTAATTTCTGATTTATATATTTCAAGATTGCTAGAATCTATCAACGCATTGATAGATTTTAATTCATTTTCCTTAGATATCTTTAATTTTAAAAATTTATCCATTTTTCTTTCCTTTCATGCAATTGATAACATTTGATTAATTAAAAATATTTAAATTATTTTTTAACATATTTATCTATATCAACATTCAAAATAAAGCCCTATGCATAATCATCTTTTAAATAATCAATAAATTTATAATTATTAAAAATAAAACAATCATTATTTCTATATGATATTAAAATGCCTATGCTTTTAAAAATTTATTTTAAAATATATAAAACAATCAAACATTATTTATTTAGTCACATAGCTTCTATCTTTTTATATTCAATTCATATACAGTAAAATTTTGTATTTCATATTAATTTATTATTAGCTTTTGTAATTTTTAAATTAACATATTTAAATTCAATTATTTAATTTCAACAACATTAAATCCAAACTCTTTAATCATTTGTGTATTATTTGTATCATTTAAATGCATACAATATACTTTTTTCTTAAGATTTTTTGGAATATTTTCATCTATATCCCCAATAAATAAATGTATATTATTATTATAATCTTCCGTTGTTGTATCAACAAAAATTTTATCAATTTTTTCATTACTCGAAATTAATTTTATAATATTATTTATATCTTTTGTATCTCCAGAATAAAATATTATTCCTTTATCAGTATAAAAAATAATACTATAACAAATCAAATTTTTAGAATGTTTTGTCTTTATAAAACGTATTTTTTTAAAACTTTTAAATTTATTATCATATTTTTTCTCATCAATAAAATTAAATTTGTTTTTTTTACATCCAAATATATTTAATAAATTCTTAAGATTTTTTTTAAATTTATAATTTCTAGGAACAATTATATTTATTTGTTTATGAAGTTTATAAAAAGAATAAGAAATTAAACTTCCCAAACTTCCAACATGATCTGAATGTGTATGGGTTATTAAAATATTGATAGTTTCAATATTTTTTAATATATTTTTATTCATTAATCTTTCAAATATACTTTCACCACAATCAATTAAAAAAAGTTGTTTATTTTCAATAAAATAAGCAGAAGTATTACCCTCTTTAAAATTAAATGCAGAACCTCTGCCCAAAAATAAAATTTCCATACTATCACCCAAAAATATTATAACATAAAACTTCTAAAATAAAAAAATTATATAGATACTATATTTAAGCAAAAATTTTAGATAAAGCAGTTATAGGTAGTAGAAGAAAGAGTATACGAAAAATAACAATTTAATATTTAGAGATTTAGCAAATGTTTTAAATACTTCTCATTCTACAATCCATGCATATAAAAATGGAGAAAAACTAATACTTACTGCCATTGCTTACCAAATATGTATCACATATAGCATATCACTAGATTGGTTATGTAGAAGAAAGTAAACCATTCTCAATTTTATTCTAGTTAATAAACTAGATTTTTAATAATTTATAAATTATAAAAAAATCCTAGATTACTCTAGGAAAATATATATTAAGTCGCTATAAAAAGCGAATATTTGTTCTGGCAGGGGTGGAGAGAGTCGAACTCCCGAAGTTGGTTTTGGAGACCAAAATTTTACCACTAAATTACACCCCTATGATCTATTATTTCATGAGACAAACTAATTATATAACATAAATAACATAATTTCAACAGATAATTACTTATTTTATATATAATCATATAATATTCTAGGTGATTTTTATGTTAATCAATTATACAACTAAAGAATTAGACTTATGTGCTAGATTAATGAGAGCAGAGGCTTTAGGTGAAGGAGACTTGGGGATGCTAATGGTGGGAAATGTTATAGTTAATAGAGCAATTGCAAATTGTTTGGATTTTAAAAATATAAGAAGCATAAGTGATGTGGTTTACCAAAATCCAGGAGGTTTTGTTGGTACAAATAGCCAATTATTTTATAGTGGAAGTGCAACAACTAAAGAAAAAGAACTAGCAAAAAGAGTTTTAAAAGGAGAATATTATTATCCTGCTACCAATGCACTATGGTTTTATTCTCCAAGTGGTGATGATGATTGTAGAGCAACTTGGTTTAATCAAAGAAATAGCGGAAGGTATAAAAATCATTGCTTTTATGCACCTGATCCCGGAGTTTGTCAAGAATTGTATTAATTTGCAAGATTTGTTATAATATTTGCTGAGGTGAGCAAATGATAGAATCTATAATAGAGGCTATTGGAAGCTTTTACAAAACAGGATTAACAATCAATAACATATTAGCAACAATTCTAGCAATAATGGTTTTTCATAAAGGATTTTATGTTGTAATTGGCATGTTTTTTACAAGGAAATTCAAAGAAGCTAAAAAATTACATAAATATGGTATTTTAATAGCCGCAAGAAATGAAAAATATGTTATTGGTAATTTAATAGATAGCATTAAAAAGCAAGATTATCCAAGTGATTTATATACGATTTTTGTAGTTGCAGATAATTGTACTGACAATACAGCACAAATTGCGAGAGAAAAAGGAGCAATCGTATATGAAAGATTTGATAATGATCATAGAACAAAAGGCTACGCATTAGAATTTTTAGTAGATAATATTAAAAAAGATTATGGAATCGAATCATTTGAAGGCTATTTTATATTCGATGCTGATAACTTACTTAAGTCAGATTACTTAAAAAAAATGAATAATGCATTTGATGAAGGTTGTAAAATAATTACTTCATATAGAAATACCAAAAATTTTGATGAAAATTGGGTAGCTTCAACATATGCTCTTCACTGGTTAAGATCTATTAGAACAAATCATAGAGCAAGAAGTATATTAAGACTTGCTACTAATATCCAAGGAACAGGATTTTTATTTTCTAACGAAATAATTAAAGATGGTTGGCATTACACTTCATTAACTGAAGATAGGGCACTAACTGCTGATGCAGTTGCTCAAGGCTATCAAATCACATATCAAGATGAAGCTGAGTTCTATGATGAACAACCGACTAATTTAAAAATTGCTCTAAGGCAAAGATTACGTTGGTCTAAAGGTCACTTACAAGCATTTGTTGAATCTGGACCATATTTATTTATAAATATATTTTTTGGGAAAAGATTTTTAAAAGTTAATTGGAAAAATCATAAAAAAGGAAAAAAAGGAAAAAGAACATTCAAACAAAAATTACTTGATATAATTGAATCTATAAGACATAGATTTGCATCATTTGATACATTATCTCAATTAACACCAATAACATTTATAAATTTATGTAGATGGTTAGTGTTCTCTGTAATAATATATGGGTGTTATACATATACTAATGGATTTAATGATATTAATTTATTTCAAGGAGGTTCATATTTAGCTAAATTTTTAAGAAATATTATAACCATAAAAATATCAAGTGCTCCTGGAATTAATGCAATGCTACTTGGAATAATATTTACAATATGGTTTAGAATACTATATAGAATAGCAATGTATTTTTCAAATATGATTATGGCAATTTATATTTTTATTATTGAAGATGCAAGAATTAAAAAAATTAAATTTTGGGAAAAATTGTTGTTTATATTTACATGGCCTACATTTGATATTATAGGTAGATATACAACATATGCGGCAATATTTATGAATGTCACTTGGAAACCAATTCCTCATGAAAGTAAAATTACAATAGATGATCTTTCAAAGAATGAGGTGAAAAAATGAAAAATTTAATAAAGCAGTTTTACACTGAAGGATTTGGAACAACATTTTATTTAAAACCAATAAAATTTGTTAAAAGAAAAGTTAAAAATAAAACATTAGTTAAAATACTATCATTATTAATTAAAATATTTTATACAACAATATTTATAGCTATAGGTGCATACATTTTATACAATAAATTAAAATAAAAATGTCATAAAATTATTTATGGCATTTTTATTTCTTTTAAATCTTCACTAGTTGAGACTTCTTCTTCATTATTTTCCTTCTTAACATTTTTAAAATAATTATATTTAAGGGCTAAATCATTTTTCTTTATTAAATAATTTATATAACTATTTTTTTCTTCTAACAAAATAGGATCTATATATTTATTATTTGTTACAATACCAGAATCAACATAGTATTCTCTATCATACCAAGAGTAATCACTAAAAAATACTGTTCCATCATAAGATGGATCTAATGCATCTTCTCCTATATAGTTATTTGGATTATATTCAATACCAAACAAATTTAGTACTGTAGGTAATATATTTAATTGAGAAGTAACTTCTTTTACACTTACTTTTTTTATATCAGAAGTCCATATAAAGAATGGAGTATGATTTATTAAATTATTAGAAGTATTTTTGTATTTGTCTAATATTGTTTTATCTTCAAGTGTATATAAATAATGATCTGTGAAACCAACAATTACAGTATTTTCTAACAAACCTCTTTTTTCTAAATTTTCAATCAATAATTGAACCATATAATCAGTTTCCTGCGCTTGTCTTCTAACACATTCTTCTTCAGTCATTTGCGTAAATTCAATTTCTAATGTAGAATTTTCTAATTTTAATTCTTCCATGTCTAAATCATATAGCATCTTACAAACACCTTTAGTATTAGTAAAAGGTAAATGTCCTGAATATGAAATAATATAATCTACAAAATTTCCTCCATCTTCCCTAAATAATAACTCATTAAATTTTTCATTTAAGATAAGTTCTCTATCCAATTCATAACTATTATCATCATAATCATCTATATCTATTAATCCATAATAATTATCATATCCCCAATTTAAATAATTAACTGTTCTTGAATAATATTCTCCAGTATTCATATGAAAAGCATTTACACTATAATTTTTATCTTTAAATAAATTTGCAAGTGAATATGGAAAGTTATTTTTATTAAATGTATATGCGTTTTTATTATAAGAAAGTGGTGTTATAAATCCAGTATTTACAGCAAACTCAGAATTAAATGTTGATCCTCCTCCATTATAATATGAATAATGATTAGTAAAATTATATCCACTATTGATCATATTATATAAAACAGGTGTATCATTTTTGTTAATTAACCAACTATCCATACCTTCTAATTGTAACAAAATTAAATTTTTTCCTTCGAATATACCAGTATATTTATTTTTATGTTCTCCTAAATCCTCAAATGCGGCATCTAAAAAATCTATATCTTCTTGCGTAATATTATCATTTGCTCTAATAAATGTTATATAGAAATTTCTAATAACATATTCATATAGCCCAGATATTTTGATACTTTTATTACTATCATTAAAAGATATATATATATTTCTAGCATTTCTCCAATTTGACCAAGTTAACTCATCATTCGCTTTGCCTAATGTTAGCGGAACAAACGCATGCGCTATTAAAAATACAACAACTATTACTGCTAATACTTTGTAATTATTCTTTTCTCTATTAGGTATCTTTTTAACTGAATAAACGAGTGAAATAATTATAATTATAAATGTTATATACACAAAAACATTACAATTTTTAATTGCATCTAATAAATAAGGTGCCCCCTCTCCTGCTGACTCTAACAAAGTAAAATCAAAAAATGTTTTAGTCATTGAAAAATATACATTATTAACCAAATAAAATATTAAAAATAAAATATTAATAACTAAATATACACCTACAGCAATTTTCTTTTTTAAAGTAACTGTTATACCAACAAATAACATAATCCATAAAAATGAAAATAATATAGGAGCATATATCCTATAATTTACAAAACTTATATTCAATCCAAAAACAAATGTAAATACATCCATTAAAATAAAAGGAACACATAACCATAATATATATTTATTATTATTTATAAAATTAATTGCTTCTTTAAATATCCCTTTAATTCTTTGCTTATGTAGTATTTTATTTGTTTTTTTTATTTTTTCCATAATAAATCACCACATAGTTACATTATACTATAAATTATTTTTTTTTCAACATAATGCGCTATTTTACATCAAGTTTACTTTCTCCTGTTTTATAATCAATTATTATTCCAGGCTGTATATTATAAACAAAAATATTAAATTTTATACCTTTACCATCATCTTCAATAGATAATCCTTCCATTTGTACACCACTTGCCAATAAATTAGCATTTTTATATACAGGCGTTACTCTATATAGTACATGATTATTAGTTTCTTTTATGTATTCAGCAACTTTATTTTCATAATCAAGCATTACGCCAGTATTCATATATCTTGTACATGTTATTAAATTATTTTTATTGGCATTCTCTCCTGCCAATTGAAATCCTATTAAATGGCATCTATTGTATAAATATTTTCCATCGACTATATCATATTTAACCGTATGCCATCCAGATGGCTTTACTGAACCAATACTTTTTCTATCTTCTGTTGGCATTAAATCTTTTGATAAATTAGCATATGCCATTTGGCATCTCCCTAAATCATCAAGCTCACTATACACTTCAAAACTTACATTGCTTTTAGATAAATCATCGAAATCAGGATTATTATCATTAATAATAATATAGTCATTTTTATTATACTCTGGTATGTTATCTTGTATAAACACTTGATTTGTAGAATTCTTATTATTTACTATTTCAAATACATTTTCTTCTTTTAAATAATTAACACAAAATAATATAAAAATAACTAATATTATTTTTATCATTTTTTTATTTTTCATACTACATCTATTATATTATATCATTTTAAATAATAAACTCAAAGTAATAATTTTTATATCTAATAAGATTTATTGATTAAATTTTTTATATTTTTTAAACTTTTTTATTTTTTTACTATGCAAATACAATTTTATTTGATATAATGTTTTGACGATAAGGAAGGAGAATTTTAAAATGTTCAAAAAGATATTATTAATTTTTTTATTGGGTATTAGTATTTTTGCCTTAGTAGGTTGTGGAGAAAAAGAAGTAGAGGGTTCTTTAGAAGAAATAATGGAAAAGATATATGCTACTATTCCACAAGAAGAAAGACCTATGATGCTTCAAAATATTACACCTGAAGCTGAACAAGTTGAAGGATATATTGGAACTAATGATATAAATTATAATGAAATTTTAGTTTCTGAATCTGCTGTTGGTTCAATAGCTCACTCTGTCGTATTAATTAGACTAAAAGACGCAGAGGATGTTGAAGATGCTAAAACTAAAATTAAAGATAATGTCAAACCTGATAAATGGGTTTGTGTCAGTGCAGAAAAAGTAGTTGTTGAAAGTAGAGGAAACTTAATATTATTAGTTATGGCTTCTGAAGATACAGCAACTGAAATACAAAATAATTTCATTAATTTATAACAATTAAGTCTTCATAAATGAAGACTTTTATTAAGGAGCGTTTTATGGTATTTTCAAGCATTACATTTTTATATTATTTTTTACCTATTTTATTAATAACATATTTTATAACACCTAAAAAATATAAAAACTTAATTTTGTTAATCGCAAGTTTATTCTTTTATTTTTATGGTGAACCTAAATTTGGATTTTTACTTATATTAACATGCATTATCAATTATTTATTATCTAAGAGAATAGAAAAAGATAGAAAACATGCTTTTATATACTTAATAATTGCATTATCATATGATATTGGACAATTATTATATTTCAAATACTTAGATTTTTTTATAGAAAATTTTAATAAATTATTTAACACTAATTTTTCATTATTATATATTGTTATGCCTATCGGAATAAGTTTTTTTACTTTTCAAATAATAAGTTATATTGTTGATGTATATAAAAAGAAAGTTAAAAGTGCAAATAATATAGTAGATTTTACAATGTATGTATCATTGTTTCCACAATTAATAGCTGGCCCAATTGTAAGATATGAAACAATTGATAAAGAAATAAAAACAAGGAAAGCTAGTTATAATGATTTTTCAAATGGAGTTAGAAGATTTGTTATTGGAGCTGCAAAAAAAGTGTTAATATCAAATATGCTTGCTGAATGCTGTAATTCATTTGCATCATTATCAAATCAATCAGTATTATCATACATATTAATTGCTATATCATATACTATGCAAATATATTTTGATTTTAGTGGATACTCAGATATGGCTATTGGCCTTGGATTATTTTTTGGATTTCACTTTTTAGAAAATTTTAATTATCCATTAATATCATCATCAATAACTGATTTTTGGAGAAGATGGCATATCTCACTTTCTAGTTTCTTTAAAGATTATGTTTATATACCCTTGGGAGGAAATAGAGTATCTATATTAAAATGGATTAGAAATATATTTATTGTTTGGTTCTTAACTGGCTTTTGGCATGGTGCTAGTTGGAATTATATAATATGGGGATTATATTTTGCTATAATATTAGTTTTTGAAAAAAAGTTTTATGGTAAATACTTGGAAAAATCTAAAATATTTAAATATATTTACTCTTTATTTTTCATAATTATAAGTTTTATAATATTTAAATATGAATCATTATCAAAACTAATAAATTTTTTATATAATATGTTTGGATTTAATAATTTACCATTTATAAATTTAGAAACCTTTTATTATATAAAAAGTTATTCAATATTTTTTATTATATCTATGATATTATCTACGCCATTATTAAAAAATATATATATAAAATCTAAAATATTACAAAAATTAAATTTTTTAGAACCTATAATGTACATAATACTAATGTTACTAATAACAGCTTATTTAATAGATGGATCTTTTAATCCATTTCTATATTTCAGGTTTTAAGGAGGCAAAATGAAAAATAAGATATTAGTTATAACATTTGTTTCATTTTTAGAAATATTCTTTATATTAAATATTTTAATTAAAGATAAAGAAATAAGTGTTGAAGAAAGAAGAAAATTAAATACTTTTCCAAAAGTATCTATCAACAATATTATTTCTACCAATTTCATGGATGATTTTGAAGATTATGCACTAGATCAGTTTCCATTTCGTAATAGTTTCAGATCATTAAAAGCCAACTATAACTATTTTGTTTTACAAATGCTTGATAATAATAATATTTATATTGATGATAATTATATATTTAAAATAGAATATCCAATGAATATATCATCAATAGATAATTTTATTAATAAAATAAATAATATAATAGAAAATACTACTAATAAAAATAATATTTATTCGGTTATAATTCCAGATAAAAATTATTTCATTCAAGACAACTTATTTCTAAATATGGATTATGATTTAATGTATTCAAAACTAAATAAATTAAATACTACTAAAATAGATATTACAAATATAATGAATTTGGACGATTATTATAATACCGATACTCACTGGAGGCAAGAAAACTTAAATAAAGTAATATTAAAATTAAGTGAGATAATGAATTTTAAATACTCAAATATAAAATACGATGAGAATATTTATGATAATTTTTATGGTGTATATTATGGACAATCTGCTTTAAATAAAAATCCAGATAAATTAATTTACTTGACAAATGATTTACAAAACAATTTAAAAATAACTTACTTAGAAAACAGCACTTTACATTCATTATACAATACAAATAAGTTAAATAGTTTAGATAGTTATGAAGTATTTCTAGATGGCGCATCATCCTTTATTACAATTGAAAATGATGAATCTATAAATGATAAAGAACTAATAATATTTAGAGATTCTTTTGGGAGTAGTATTGTCCCCCTACTTACACCATATTACAAAAAAATCACCGTAATTGATACAAGATATATATCAAGTCAAATATATAAAGATAAAATTAAATTTGTTGATCAAGATATATTATTCTTATATAATACTATATTAGTAAACAATAGTTTTACATTAAAAGATTAAACTACACATTTGTGTAGTTTTAATATATAATAAAAATATTTTAAGGAGTGTAACCATGCAAGAAAAATTTAATAAATTAATAGAAGATTTAAAAATTTGCGAAATTTGTAAAGAAAAATTTAGATTTCAACCTCATCCTGTATTTTGGGGTAATTTTGATTCCAAAATAGTTCAAATTAGTCAGGCACCATCAGCTAATGTTCATCAAACATTAAAGCTTTTTACAGACAAAGTGGTAAAAAATTAAAGTATGAATGGTATATGATAGATGATGATACATTTTATAATCCTAAAAATTTCTATATTACTTCACTTTCACATTGTTATCCAGGAAAAGATAAAAATGGTAATGATAAAATACCACCCAAAATTTATTATGAAACTTGGATAAAAAAGAACTTCTATATGTAAATAATAAACTATATATAATAATTGGTTCAAAAGCAGCAAAAATATTTTTTCCAAATGAAGAATTTAATAATTTAGTCTTTAAAAATAATTATATAAACAATAAATTAACAATTGTATTACCCCACCCTTCTCCACTTAATATAAAATGGTTTAAAGATCATCCTAAATTTATGAGTGAAAGAATAATTGAAATAGGAAAAATCATTAAAAATATATTAAATTAATGAATATTTATCATTAAATATAGTAATAATTATTTATAAAATTAAAGTAGCATTTAATATTTATTTTGAAAAATTTTAAAAATAAATAGATAATCTAATGCATATATCAAAATGAGCACTTAATAGCCAGAAATAAAATATTAAAAACTTAAAACTTATCAAGTTATAAATATAATTAAACATATTTATTTTATCTTACTTTGATATTTATTCCTTTTAATGTTATAATATATCAAATTTTATATTTAATAAATTAGTGGGGTTATTTATAATGAGAAATAAAAAAAATATTGAAATGCGCTTATATGAGCTGTTGGGAATTAAAGCTTTTAGAAAAATGGCATTTAAGTTGCGAGATATATTAGCTTATCCTTTAACTTTTAAAATGAGTAAAGAAGAAAAATATAATTTTTTATATAATACAGCAAGTAACTATAATATAGGAAAAGTTAAAAATTTAGAAAGTGTTAAAAAATTTAAAAAACAATTAATAATTAATACATGTATTCATATTTGGGCATTAAAATTTTGCCTTCCTGACTTTATAAAAGATATAAGTAACTTAAACTTTTCACCTTTAACTTTAGTTTATTTTACCTGTATAGGGGTAAATTTATATTGTATTATGCTACAAAGATATAATGGTATTAGAATTAATAAATTAATAAAAAAATTGACTCCAATATATGAAAAGAAAAAAAATGTAATTAAAGATGAACTAAAAAAAGAAGATTCATTACTTTTAAACCATACATATAAAATTATTGATAAAAAAGAAACTGATATAACTTTTAATGATTTAATCGAAAAAGCTAGCATTGAACAACTTAAAAAATACCATGAGTATTTAGCATATTTTAAAAATATTAATCAATCTATACAAAAAAAATATTTTTACTCTGATAAAAATCAAGTAGATATAATAGTCTCAATAGAAAAAAATAAAGCTCTTAAATTAGAACTAAATTCTAATAAAAGAAAAAATTGTTAAAAAATCGTTAAAACATAGATATAAATAAGCAAATAAAAAGTCTAAATATATATATACTCGAATAATAAATTATTAATACGACACCGTTTTTTTTAATACTCATAAAATAAACTAGGTGATAAAAATGAATAAAAAAATAGTAATTGATCCTGGCCATGGAGGAAACGATCCTGGAGCTGTTGCTAATGGTATAAAAGAAAAAGATTATAATTTATTAATAAGTAAATATATGTATGATAGATTCAAAGAATTAGGAATTCCTGTTCAATTAACAAGAGATGATGATACTTCCCTATCCCCTGATGAAAGAACATCAAGAGTTCAAGATTTTTATGGCAATGGAAATGATGTACTAGTTATTTCTAATCACTTAAACGCAGGAGGAGCGGAGTTCACTTACCATTACATAATTTAATTGGGCATTTAGACGGCTATATTTGAATAAATTGATTAATTAGTTTAGTTAATTAAATTGATGGATTAAATCGACTAAAATAGTGTTTATGTAATAAATAGACACTATTTTAGTTTTTTTTAAAATCTTTTATTGTATTTATACTTTTTATGCTTTTTATGGTTTATAATAATGTTAAGTAATTTTATGAAAGGAGGAAATATAATGATTGAAACCAATGCAATTATGAGTCTTATTAAAAAAATAGATGAAGTAAAGGATAGTAAAGAAGATGCTGAATATATTAATGATTTGTTTACAATAGATAATATGATTAATGGCATTATTCCATTTGATAAAAATTTAATAGAAAAAATAATATATAAATATAAAGAAGATTTAGATCATCTTGAAAATTTAGAAAAAAGATTAAGAGGTTTTCAAATAACAGAGTTTAATAGTCCGAACAATAGTTATAAACAATGGCTTTTAAATATAAGACACTCATTAGTAAGAGTTGGAATAATGCGGATTTTGAAAAGAAAAGGTAAAGAATTATTAGAAGATGATCTAATAAATAATAATAACGAGAACTTATATAATAAGTTTGTCGAAAAATTAGAAGAGACTGTAAATTAAATACATTAAATGAATATCATCTATAATATTATTGATAAAAAAGAAATTTATGCAAAGTATTATGACTCAAGGTGAAATACAGTTGTAATGAAAAATAAACGATTCTAGACGATGAAATTAATTTGCTCAAGTTAGTATCATAATAACTAAAAACAATCCTATTTTTTAGGATTGTTTTGTTTTGATAATTGATTTTTATATTTGTCAAAATTTAAATATATATATGTTAAGTCTTCGCTTAAATTTGAGTGTAATCTTTTTTTTGAAATAACAACTGAGTTTATGAAAAAATTTAAAAAAATTATAGATATTAAAAATACGATTATTATTCCTGCTGTAGAACCTAGTATAACAGATATCTTAGTAGTGTCTATTGCTTGAGTTTCAGTATTATATGCGATTTCTATAAATGAAGATAAGGTTAGCGCAATAGATACAATCCATCCTAAGTAATTAGATTCAACTTTAATTGGTTTTTCACTATTGTAATAGTCAATTGCCATTTTTAAATCATTTTTTGTTTTAAAATTATATTGTTTAAGTAATGATATAAGATTATTTATATTTTGATTTTCAACTTCTTTAATATAAATTTTAAATTTAGTTAAAAATGTAGTTTTTTTATTAATGGTGTAATTTTTAGTAATTTTTACAAAATCAACTCCGAAATATATAATTACTAAAATAAAAAGTGAAATATAAATAAAATATGCTTTAATATTATTTGGCATTTTAAATATTAAAGAAATAAACATTAATGTTAATGCAATAGTCCAATAATATTTATTAAATTTACTTTCTCTTAAGTTATTTTTATATTTTTTTTCAATATTTTTAAACAAATAAATCACCTTCTAAATGTTTTCTATTATAGCACATACAATAGCATTTTTAAAAACTTTATATGTCAACCTTGACAAAATTACTGAATAAATGTATAATTTCAGTAGAAATGTCAAAAAGGTGATAATATGGAAAAGATGTCTCTCAAAGAATTTAAAAATAAAAGCAATATAGAAATTATTCAAGAATTAATGAAAAAGAATAATGGTTATATTACTTCTAAAGAGTTAGATATGTTTGATATACATAGAATGTATCTATCGATTATGCAAGAAAAAGGAATGATAGAAAAAGTATCACCAGGTATTTATATAGATTCCAATAAAATAGAAGATAGTTATTATGTATTCAGTTTAAGTATGCCAAACGTAATATATTCTCACATGACAGCACTTTATTTTTATGGACTATCTATAAAAGCACCAAATGATATTTATGATATAACTGTTAAAAGAAGTTACAATAGTGTGCATCTAAAAAAACATAATGTATTTTATGTAGATAATGATAATTATGAACTTGGTCTTACAGAAGTAGAAACACCTATGGGAAATAAAGTAAAAGCTTATGATATTGAAAGATGTATTTGCGATATTATCAGATCTAAAAATAGAATGGATTCAGAACATATTAAATATAGTGTTAGAGAATATATTAAAAGAAAGGATAAAGACATTGTTAAACTGTCTTCATATGCAGAAAAACTTGGTGTTAAAGAAATTGTAATGGATTATGTAGGTATGATGTATGAATAGTATGCAGTTAAAAGCAAAATTAAGAAATTTATCTATTGAAAAAAATGTTGATTTTAATACTTTATTAAGAATTTATATGTATGATAGATTTATTGAAAGATTATCTAATAGTAAGCATAGTAAAAACTTTGTTATTAAAGGTGGATTTTATTTAAGTACATTATATGGTATTGAATCAAGAAGTACAATGGATATTGACACAATGTTTAGAAATGCTAAGTTTGATGAAAAAGTTTTAATAGATATGTTTTCTGATATTATTAATATTGATTTAAATGATGGTATAACGTTTAAAATAATTGATGTAGATACAATTCGAGATGAAGACGAATATGGAGGTTTTAGGTTTAATTTTGTTGCAAATTTAGAAAATATTAATGAAAAATTTCATATTGATGTAGCAACAGGAGATCCAATCACTCCAAGAGCAATTATTTTTAAATATATACCTCTTCTTGGTGATAGATATATTAATGTATATACATATAATATCGAAACGGTATTAGCCGAAAAATTAGAGACAATATTAAGTAGGTTAGAACTTAATGGAAGAATGAGAGACTTCTATGATATTTTTTTAATATATAGTAAAGATTCTGAAAAAATAAATAAGAGTAACTTAAGAACAGCTATAGAAAATACATTTAATAAAAGAGAATTTAGGGGAAATATTATTGAAAATTATAAAATAGTAAAAGAAAGTAATATCTTAAGAAAAAGATGGATAATGTATTCTAAAAAATATAGCTATGCTAAAGATATAGAATATGATCAAATATTAGAATATATTGGTAATTTAGTAGAAACAATAGAAACTGTTTTAGTAAAGTAGGAGGTATAAATATATGTTTGATTCAAATAATTTTACAGAAATAGGTCATTTAAATTTTGATTCAAATTTCAGTATTAATTTAGGTGACAAAATAAAAATAATTTTAGGTCCAAATGGAACAGGAAAATCGTCTATTTATAAAAATATAAAACAAAGACATAAAGATTATGCATTTATAGATTATGAAGACATAGAAGATTCTATAATAGGTAAAAAAGATAATATTGTAATCGGAGCAAGTATTGTTGAACTAACCAAGAAGAATAGTGAAAAGCAATCATTGTTAGATGCGATAGATATTAAAGGAAATTTAAAAAATGTTGGTATTACTAGCACAAAAACAGCAAAATCTATTTCTGACAACATGGAGGTTAAAAGGAAAAATTTAGAGACTGCAATTTTACAATTTAATAATGAAAATTTAGACTGTATATTTGAAATGTCAGAAGATAACCAAGCTTTTTTTCGCACAAATGCTAAAAGGTTTATAGAAGCTGAAGAACTTCAAATTCAAGTCGAGGAATTAAAAGATAGTTATAGAAAAAAAGTTTTAGAGGAAATTAATAACTTTTTAGATAACAGTAGTTGCGTTTGTCCAGTTTGTGGACATACATCTGATGAACCGATTAAAAACATAATTAATAGAAAAATATCAGAAATTAGAGAAATAGAAAATGAAATTATTAAAAATTATCAAGATACTCACTCTGATTTAAAACCAGAGGAAATAATGGAAAATCTAAATTCTATTAAAAATGTTATAAGTGAAAATAATATTACCATTCAAAATGTTGAAAATTATTGTTTATGTGGTGGAAATTCAGATAAAGCTGAATTAATAATGGCTTCAAAACAAACTTTATCTGACATAAATGAAAGAATAAATGAATTAGAAGTAGAAAAGGAGCAATTCTATAATAATTTAAAATTACATAAAGAAGATGTTATTTCAACTTTTAAGTTACAATTTTCAGTAGAAGAAAGTGACATTTCTTTTGATGATATACAAAAAACTATTAAAATAAAGTTACGTAGAAATGTTGAAACTTATAGTACTGGAGAAATTAATTTAATGACTTTTATTATATGTATTCTTGAGTTTATATCTAGTGATAAAACTACTTTGGTTATTGATGACCCACTAAGTAGTTACGATATACCAAATCAATATAGAATAATCTATGAAATTACTTCGTCAAAAAAAGAGCACAAAAACATATTAATATTTACTCATAATATAGATACAATTAATATTGCAAACTCACAATATAATGCTCTTTTTGAATATGAAATAATTGAAAAGAAAAATAACACTTTATTTCTAAATTCTTTGCCTTATACTACTACAGCGAATGTATTAAGTGTTGAGAAATTAATGGATAATATAGATAATACTTATGTGCATTTTAATTATTTAAAATTATTGTTAGATAAAGATTCATGGGAAGAAACTGATGACAATCATTTGATTTTTCATTATGATTCACCATTTTCTAAGACAATAAATGGTGTTGTTTATACAAATGATTACTTGGTTAATTTAATTGATAACTTTGAACCAACTACATTTCAAAACGAATCATACCTTAATAATACTGCAAATAAAATAATATACAATGCAGCAATAAGAGCTTGGGTTGAAAAGCAATTTTATGATAATTTAAATGGTGATGAAAATTTAAATGGAAAACTATTTGGTCAAAAAGTAAGATATGTATTTAGTGGAAACAGATGGTCTGGTTCAAGCAAAGTAACAAAAGAATATTTAATGAGTAAAAAAGTAATGTTAAATCAACAAGTACATTCAAAAAGTCAAAAAATGCCATTTTATTATTCTTTAAATCTAACATTTGATGATATTACCAAGGAAATAATTGATATAAAAAACCATTTTGATAATGTATAAAATATACTAAAAACTCAGTTAGTTGACTGAGTTTTTATGTTATAATTATATAGGTGGTTAATATGTTTTTAGTTCAACAAGTATATAATGAGGAAATAATTGAGGGATATGATAAATATATACGTTCAAACAATAAAAAATGTGATATATTTGAAAAAATATTAAAAAAAAGTAATGTAGATATAGAGTGGATAAATAAAAAACAACAACCATATAATTTTAGAATGTCTTTTAGCAGTGGGATAACTCAAATAAATTTATATTTATCATGTGTAACATATTTAGGAAAACCTCATCCAAAATATAAAAAACGTATGCAATTGTCTGATTCTGCAGATAGAAGTTTTTTAGAAAAAGATAATACTCATGATAATATAACATTGATGATAGGTTTATATTTATATGATGAAAATAATTTAATTTTAGTAGCGTGGGATTCTAGTTCTAATAAGAAAGCAGGAAAATCAAAATCAAGTCACGTATATACCAATGATATATTATTAGCTGCAAAAAATGGTGTAAGTCAAAGAAAAGATAAAGTTGGAAATAATATATATTGTTTTAAACCAGAATATTTAAATGATTTCATAAACTATAATTATTTTTATCTGGAACATCAAATTTCTTTTATTGAATATTTAAATGAATTTAAT
The DNA here is from genome assembly GCA_944358375.1 of uncultured Bacilli bacterium. Next base: position 36,276 of record CALVQT010000001.1, on the reverse strand, counting down.
AAAGATATTGATGAATATATGTTTTTAGACGGAATAGTTGGTTATTTAAAAGAAGATTTGATTGGAAGAAATTCTGTTTGGGACGGTAAAGAATGTTTAAAAGAAATGAAAGAAAATAATTATAGAAATTGGGCTCAAACAGAATGGCAAGGATTCTTTTTAGAATATTTAATGCAAAGAGAATTAAGACGAGAAGAGAGTAGAATTGAGCAATTATTAGAAATTCCTGGACCTAGATATGGAAAAACGGTCTTTGATAGTTTTTATAATATACCATGGGATTTTAAAGTACATGTTAATGATAATAATCAAATAATAACAAATGATATGGAAGCAATAGAATTAGCTTTAAATGACTATGGAAAAATTGGGTTTATTATTTTAAGTGGAGATGCAGAAAAAGAAGTGGATAGGGAATTTAGTGATTGGCGTAACGAGTTAAAGGGTGGTTTAAGCAAAAATCAACTCGATAATATTGCTAAAAAAAAGAAACATAGGAAATTAAAAACAAAGTTTATACCAAAAGAAATAAAAGTTATTACAATAGATAGTAAAGGATTAACTAAACATACCCTGCTTAGAGGTTTAAAAAATCCAAACGGAAACATAAGGAGAGATAAACTTGTAATTAATTTGGATAAACTAACAGAAGAAGAAATAATTTTAAGTGAATTATTGTCAGATTAGGGTAGCTTTTTCAAACAAAATAGATTATAATTGTATAGGGTGGTAAAAATGAAAAGAAAAGAATTCAAATTTATCGATTTATTTGCAGGTATCGGTGGATTTCATCAAGCTATGGAACAACTTGGGGGCAAATGTGTTTTTGCTTCTGAAATAGATAAGTATGCTATAGAAACTTATAATAAAAATTATGGAATAAATGCAGATTGCAATATTAGAGAGGTTAATGAAAAAGATATACCTAAGCACGAAGTCTTATGTGCTGGTTTCCCATGCCAAGCGTTTTCAAAAGCGGGTAAACAACTTGGATTTAAAGATGAAACAAAAGGTACTTTATTTTTTGAAATAGAGAGAATACTTAAATATCATAAAACAAAATATATAATTTTAGAAAACGTTCGAAATCTTGTTTCTCATGATAGTGGAAATACATGGAAAACAATTTATAAACATTTAAAAGATATAGGTTACAGGCTAACACCAAAACCTATTATTCTAAGTCCACATCAATTAGGAGTTCCTCAATTGAGAGAAAGAGTAGTTATTTTAGGTATATATGACCCTGAAAATAAAGATAATGATTTAGAAATATGTTTAGATAATTTAAAAACAAAAGAAGAAAATAATATTGAAGATATATTAGTAAATAAACGAGTAGAAGATAAATATTATATAAGTGATAAAGAAGAATACATTTTAAATGCGTGGGATGAATTTTATAAAGGGATTGATGAAAAAATTATAGGATTCCCAATATGGGCTGAATATTTTAAAAAAAAGCCAACAAAAGAAATGCCAGAGTGGAAAGCAGAATTTGTTAGAAAAAATAATGAACTTTATAAGAATAATAAAGAATTTATTAATGAGTGGTTAAAAAAATATAATAATTTAAAAGATTTTACACCTACGCAAAGAAAAATGGAATGGCAAGCAGGGGATAGTATTGATACATTGTGGGATGGTTTGATTCAATGCAGACCTTCAGGGATTAGGGTAAAAAAGCCAACTTGTTTTCCTGCATTAGTTGCTATGGTTCAAATTCCAATTGTTGGTAAATACAAAAGAAAACTAACTGTTAGAGAAGCGGCAAGATTACAAAGTTTCCCAGATACATTTGTTCCTAATGAAATAGATCAACAAGCTTATAAACAGTTCGGAAATGCTGTTAATGTAGATGTTATTAGAACAATGGCAGAAAAATTATTTAGTATTGATGAACGATAGAAATTAAATTTAATATTAAAATCAGCTGGAATAATATTCATCTATTTTTATAAAAATTTAAAGAAATGAAATAATTAGTTGGTAAGAACTATGTCTATATTATTTCATTTTTTATTTTTATCTAATTTTAATAACTTGAGTTTTTTGTGTGCGAATTTTTGTAACAAAGTCTACTATCCTACTATTTCCCTATATTTTTCAAATGTAGGATGATATATAAGATATTAATTGTCTTATAAAATAATGATAAACCTATTAATTATCCTTTATCTCAACCTACTAAGTAGGATGAATTTCGTAAGTACGAAATAAGAATGGCACCACTAAGTTTCCTTATTTTATAAGGATTTTTTACTTTGTGGCGCCATCTTCTTATCCTGCTTATTTAAGAATGTAATTTTTGCATAAAAAAATCAGATAAAGTAGGATAGTTATTAAAATAAGTTTTTAGGTAATTTATCTTTATCAAATTTTTCCATATTTTTGTTTATTACTCTTGAGGCTTCTTTTAGTTTTTCTGAAATATCTTTTAAAGTTATTTCTGATGAATAATATCCAGGGTTATCAATTCTATCTATAATATCAGCAAATATGCCTTTACATTCAAATGCACTTTTTCTTCTAATTTCTATATCTTCTAATACATCAAAATAAAACTTTTCATAGCTTTCAATTTGTTTTTGGTAATCAGTAGTTGATCTTTTATTTGAAAAATCAGTACCCCAATTTATTTCTACATCACTATATCCGGCAAGTTTCATTAATTGTACTAAACTAATATTAAGTGTTTCAGATATACCTTTTAAGTAGAGAATATTAGGTTTTTGTCTTTTACCAGCTTCAATTCGAGAAACTTCAGCACAATCCATATTAACTTCACGAGCAAGAGCTCTTTGTGAAATACCCAATTCTTCTCTTTTATTTTTAATTAATTCTCCTAATTCAGTTGTATTATTTTTACGCATAAAAATACACCTCTTTCAAATACAAGTTAATAATATCACAATGTGATGTAAAAGTCAACAAATTGTATAAAAAAGTATTGACAAACTCAATATATAATAGTATAGTAATTGCAATTGATGAGTTTTACATCAATAGAAAGGAGACAGATAGAGTAGATGAGAATTAGGTATTTAGAAGTACCAAAAGAGATTTGGAAGAATAAAAATATTCCAAAAGAGACTAAATATATCTACTCTTACATTTACACCAAGGGATTCGGAAGAATAATAACAGATATAAATGTAGGAGAGATACAGCAAGTAGTTAACATCAAAAACAAAGGTTTGAGAAAAAGTCTTAAGATATTAGAAGAGTTAAATTATCTAATATATCAAGAATACTCAAACGGAATGTACACAGTAACACTTAACTAAAGAGTCAAAGGACGTTAGTTATAAGAGGCTCAGTAAGATATAAGGCTTATGTTAGAACCTATCTTATAGAAATATAAGATGAATACAGTTTAAACTATAACATATTTCAAAGAACTAAAATGAAATATGAAAAGGGGTAAAAAACATATGTTATAGTTTAAACATATTAAAGGAGATTTTCTCCTTTAGAGGGATTTTGTTTGCTATTTTATGTAATTAGGCTTATAAAATGTAAGTCTTTTTTGTTGTTTAATTTAAATAAAGATAGGAGGAATGTTATGAGAATATTTAAATTATATTTACCAATAGAACTATTTGATAGAATTAAATTAATGGCAGATTTCTATCAAATATCTATTTCTAAAATGATGACTCAATTAATGGAAATGGGTTATTTAGAAATGTTAAAAATTAATACTAAAGAATTAAGAAAGGAGACTGATAAATGAACTTTGACAAATATTTAAAAATTCCAATGTTTTTAGCTGATGATAAGAATATAGGACATAGTGGTAAATTGTTATATGCTAGACTGTTATTACTTACATATAAAGAAGGATATTGTTATGCTGATAATAGTTACTTAGGTAATTTAATAGGAGTAGGATCTAGAAGAATAACTAAACTATTAAAAGAATTATCAGATAATAATTATATAACTATGGAATATAAACATAAATTTCAAAGAAAAATTTACATTAACAAAGATAAATATACATCCGTTACTTTAGAAGAAATGTTCTAATTAATTGGATGTATATTTTACATTCAATGGATCTTTATATCCATAATAATATAATAAATAGAATATAAAAAATATTAATATTATATATTTATTATAAAATTATTTTATATATTTAAAAAGAGAAAGGAAGTTGATATATGCATGATAAAAAAATAATTTTAAACATAAATTTAAATAGGTGGTTTAAATATGAAAGGAGCCTATTTGAATAAAATTTCATTTAAAGATCTTATTTTGAAGTACTTAATCGAAGAGATAATGAAAGAAGAAGGAGTAAACAATAATTAATGATTTGCAATTATTCATTAATGATGTTATCATTCATTTGTCTAAATACCCAATTAAGTAAGAGGATTGGAGGAATGAATGAATAATACTTACTTAAATGGATTAGATTTCAATGTTGGAATCTATATAAGATTATCTCAAGAAGATAAGGACAAAAAATATGAATCTGATAGTGAAAGTGTAATAAATCAAAAAGAATTATTAAGAAATTATGTTAAAAATAATAATTTTAATTTAGTTAAAGAATATGTTGATGATGGATTTTCTGGAACTGATTTTGAAAGACCCGGATTTAAAAGTTTATTAGAAGATATTAATAATAAAAAAATTAATTGTGTAATAGTAAAAGATTTATCAAGACTTGGCCGTGATCATGTTATGACTGGTTATTACATTGAAACATTTTTTCCAGAGAACAATATAAGATTTATTTCTATATTAGAATCTTATGATAGTTTTAAAAATCAAGCTAGTAATGATTCTTCAACATTTATAATTGCATGTAATGATTATTATAGTAAACAAAATTCTATTAAAATTAGAAATGTATTAAATGAAAAAAGAAAAAGTGGTAAATTTGTAGGAAGTCTTCCATGCTATGGATATATGAGAGATCCATTAGATAAAGGACATTTAATACCTAATCCAGAAACTGCACCAATTGTAAAAAAAATATTCAAGTGGAGAGCAGAAGGAATAGGGCCAACAGAAATAGCAACAAGATTAAATGATATGAATGTTCCTACACCAGCAGGATATAAGAAAACAAATTATTCTTCTAGATTAATCGATAGGGATAGTTGGAATATATCAACAGTAAAGAAAATTTTAAGCAATAGAATCTATTCTGGAGATATGGTTCAGCATACTCAAACAAAAGTAAATTATAAGTCAAAGAAGAAAATAACATTAGATGAAAGTTTATGGGTAATAGTTGAAGATACTCATGAACCTTTAGTTAATAAAGAAACTTTTAAATATGTTAATTCTTTAGGAAAAAGAAAAACTAGAAATTATAGTTTAAAAACAGAAAGACCAAAAAGAATTTTAGAAGGCAAAATATTTTGTAAAGAGTGTGGTAATAGATTATCTGTTTATTATAGAAAAAAACTTGATTATTGGTCTATTAATTGTAATAAATATTCTAGAGATCCAAAGAGAGGAAGATGTAGTTCACACTTTTATCCATATGATTATTTAGAGGAACAAATACTAGAACAATTTAATAATTCAGTATCAATATTTATAAAAGAGATAAATATAGAAGAATTAAATAAAGAAGTACAAAAAAATATTCATAAAGAAACAGAAGATATAGATAAAAAAACAAATGACTTATTAAAAGAAAAAGAACAAATTATGAATAAGTTATCCATTTTATATAGTGATAGATGTAATAATATAATTTCACCTGAATTATATAAGGAATTATCTACAGAGTCAGAAATTAAATTAAAAAAGATTAATGACATAATTGAAGAAGAAAAAATAAAAAAACAAAATATAAAGAATAAAGCAAATATACTTCCGGATTATACAAAGAAAATAAAAGAACTATTGGATTTAAAGAAACCCAGAAAAGAGTTAATAAATACTTTAATAGATAAAATAGTAATTGATGAAAATAGAAATATAACTATTATTTTTAAGTATGATGTAATACCAGATATTAATTTTATGTATGAAAATAGGTATTTAGTTAGAAATCCTTATGGAAAAAAGGAAAAATAGAATTTAATTATTATAATTATTGATTTATTTTAAAAAAAGTCTATAATAAAAGACAAGAAAGGAAACTTTGTAATGGAAGAAACTTTTAACGTAGGACGCCCAACAAGAGAAAATATCGATTATGCTTTTAAAAACTTAATTTATTATGTTACAGCTTCAACTCAATTAGATATATACAAAGAGCAAAAAGAAAATTTTGAAAAAGTTTTAGTTGAAATTAATTCGATTTTAGCAACATATGTGAATAAAGAAAGTTTAGTATCTATAAATGAAGAAATATTACAAAATATTAAATTTGATTTAATTGATTTAGATACTGAAACGAAATCTTTGAAATCTTATTTTGCTGAGTGGTCTTTGGTGTGGTTAGATGCAATTATTTCTTTAAGGATGTCAGAAATTAAAATGGGAGGTGTTAATAATGGCAGATAGAGATAAGTATGGAAATTATGTAAATGATAAAGGGGTTACTATAAAAATAACAACTGATAAAAAAGGGAATGATCATGTTAGTTTTTATGGAGGAGCGGTTGATAAACCACATGATGCAGCTCATGTTAATGTAAATTATGATAAGGGCTCATGGAGTTCTACAACACATGGACCTGATAAAAGTGATACAAGTTCAGGATCTGGCGGTTGTTATTTGACTTCTGCTTGTATGAAATATTTTCAAGAGAAATTTGATGACAATTGTTACGAATTAACAGTATTAAGATGGTTTAGAGATAATTTTGTTTCAAAGGAAGATATAGAACATTACTATGAAGTAGCACCAATAATTGTTGAAACAATTAATAGAGAAGAAAAATCTGATATTATTTATGATTATATATACGATAATATAGTTGATTACTGTGTTGAACAAATAGAACAAGGAAACTATGATAAAGCATACAGCAGATATAAAAATAGTGTTTTAATATTAGAAGAACAATTTGCAAAATCAACATTAACAAATAGTATGGTAAAAACTTTAAAATTACAAACAGATAATTAAAATAATATAATTGATGGCTAAGTAAAAGTCATCGATTAATTTTACTAATGGAAACTAAACTCACCAGGTGGAGATGGTGCCGAAGTAATATATGCTTTAAGAAATACATCTACACTATCTAAATTAATATTGAATGAATTAGAAAAAGAAGGTCAAAATATACGAAAATATTATCAATTAAGACTTCCAAGTAATCCACAAAAAGATTACTATTTTATGTTAAGAGATACAGCCAATAATGAGAGTATAATTATAGAATACGGATTTATTGATAGTACGAAAGATGATGTAGATCAAATTAAAAATAATTATGAAAATTATGCAGAAGCTGTAGTTAGAGCAGTTACTGAATATTTAAATGTACCATATATACCAAATAATAATGATTCTTACGTTGTTAAAAAAGGTGATACATTATGGGCTATTGCAAGAAAATTTAATACAACTGTAGATAATCTTAAGAAATTAAATAATTTAAGTTCTAATAATTTAAAAATAGGACAAATACTAAAAATTAATACTACTAACGACGCCCAAGATTCTACTAATGAAAGTTCTTTTATAAAATACACTGTTAAAAAAGGAGATAATTTATATTCAATAGCTAATAAATACAATACAACAGTAGATGAAATAAAGAAATTAAATAATTTAACTTCAAATATTATACAAATTAATCAAATATTGAAAATACCAAACAATTATATTACATATGTTGTTAAAAAAGGTGATACATTGTATTCTATTGCTAAAAAATATAATACAACTGTCGCTAATATTAAAAAGTTAAATAATTTATCCACAACTATTTTACAAATAAATCAAGAATTATTAATACCTATTTCTTAAAAATTTTTAAATTTAAAAAACACGTAATATTATATTTATGTGTTTTTTGATCTTGAAATATTTTTTTATGATTAATTAAATCTTTTACCTTTTTCTATATTAAACAATAAACATATATACATTATTACTATAACCATCATATTTTTTATTTGGTATATAATATTTACTTGGTACAATAATGTCTCTATAACAGATACTATATCGCACATATTATATATATAACATACTTATTGTTGAAAAAAATACTGATGTGATATTGCTAGGATAATTTCAACTACAAAAATAATAATATTCTCAATAGATTTTTGTATTATCATATCATTTTTTCTAATGATGATATATTATATTATACAATTTGCCTAATTTATAACCACTACTATATAGTTTAAAATTAATATAAAATTATTATCTATCGCATATTGAGTATAGTACTTACTACTTTCATTTTGGACTGGTATAATAATATTTTTATTTCATCTACTCTATTACACCAAACTATAACAATTTTTTATAACTATCGAATGATATATTATTACTATTATAAAAATCAACATCTATTTTAATTCTACTTCATTATATTTAGATAAATATGATTTATAATCAAAATTTAATATTTGATCTCTTATTATTTTTTATCTACTTATTCTTTTTGTTTTTTTCAAGTATATCTATTTTTGAACTATTTTGTTAAGATTTAATTATTTTATATTAGTTTATTCTTACCTCCCCTATTAAGCGAAGCACTTATTAAAAAAAGTAAATTTTAAATTAATTATATGAAAAAATTCTTTTTTTAATTAAATAATCATTATAAAATATAAATTTTGATTTTTGAATTTTATATTAATAATTTATATACTATATTTGAAATGGAGGATTAATGAATAATGATTATAATAACAAACTTATAGAATTAAATAACTATATAATAAATATTTTATCTAAAGATGAATATATTTCAAAAAAAAGTTGTAATCAAATTTTTTATTATGATAATTTAATTCAAAAATGCAAAAAAATTAAATTAGACAAAAATCAAAAAAAAATTATTAAAAAATATTATAGATTTGACAAACTTGTTAAAATACATAACAATAAATATATTAAAAACCATTTAATTATAGAGAAAGACTATTTAGATAATATACTAAAAGATGTTAGCCCTGAAATTTGCCTTGATAAAAACCAAAGAGAAATTGTTTTAAATGATGAAGATTATTGCTTAGTAATTGCTGGTGCCGGTGCTGGAAAAACAACAACAATAGCTGCTAAAGTTAAATATTTAGTTGAAAAGAAAAATATTATACCACAAGAAATATTGATAATTTCTTTTACAAATAAAGCTGTTGATGAACTAAAAGATAAATTAAATAAAAATTTAAACATTCCTTGCCCTATTTCTACATTTCATTCTATTGGATTTAATATACTTAATACTAAATTAAAAAATAAAATTAATATAGTTGAATCAAGCAAAATATTTGACATAATATCAAATTACATTAATAATAATATACTAAATGATAATAATTATAAAAATAGTTTAAAAACATTATTTCCATCATATATAGATATATTAGAGGATGAGAAAATTTCATTTGATAGATTATTTTTTTTAATTTGTAGATTCATTAGTAATTTTAAAACTAATGGATATTTAGAAAATTATTTTGATGAGTTAATAAAGCTTACTAGAAATGAAAGAAATAAGTTATTCTTACAAATTTGTAAATCTTGTTATATAAAATATCAAAATTATTTATATAAAAATAATATGATAGATTTTGAAGATATGATTAACGAGTCAGCTAAAATATTAACCAATAATAATATAAATTTAAAATATAAATATATTATAGTTGATGAATATCAAGATATTTCTAAACAAAGATTTAATTTAATTAATAATTTACATAAATTATGTAATGCTAAAATAATAGCTGTAGGTGATGATTGGCAATCAATATATGCTTTTAGTGGTTCTGATATTAATTTATTTACTGATTTTACTAAAATGGTGGGATATGCAAAACAACTAAAAATATTAAATACATATAGAAATTCACAAGAAATAATTGATATTGCTGGTAATTTTATTCAAAAAAATAAATTTCAAATTACTAAAAAATTAAAATCAAATAAGACAATAAAAAATCCAATAATAATATACACATTTAATAATAAAAAATCTAATTATGATTTAGAATTTTCAAAAACATTACAAAAAATTTTAGAACAAATAATAAAATATAATGAATATGAGAATAAATCTTACTATAGTTCTATACTACTGCTTGGTAGATTCAATCATGATTTAAAAAATTTACTCAATACAAAATTATTTAAATATGAAAATACTAAAATTATTTGCAAAAAATATCCATTGTTAAATATTACTTTTATGACTGCACATGCTTCAAAAGGGCTTGGATACGATAATGTTATCATAATTAATTCTAAAAATGAAAAATATGGTTTCCCCTCAAAAATAGAAGATGATGTAATTTTATCTTATGTAATAAAAAAAGATATTTCTATAGATTATGCAGAAGAGCGAAGACTTTTTTATGTTGCTATGACAAGAACTAAAAATAGAGTTTATTTTATTACCCCTGAAGATAATCCATCAGCATTTTTAATTGAAATAAAAAATAATTATTCTAATGTAAAATTAATTGGAAAATGGAATACAAAGTCGATTAAAAAGATAATTAAATCTTATAAATGTCCTAAGTGTGGATATGATATGCAATATAGATATAGTACAAAATATAAGATTCATTTATTTATATGTACTAATGATACAAATATTTGTGGTTTTATTACGAACAACATAAAAATTAAAAAATTATCTATAATTAAATGTGATAAATGTAAAACTGGATACTTAATTATTAAAAAAACTATGTTTAATAACTATATATTAGGTTGTACTAATTATAATAAAGGTTGTAGAAGAATAATGACACCTACTGAATATTCTACTATAAAAAGTGAATAAATTTATTCACTTTTTATATGTTTACTTTAATAATTTTTCCATCTATAATTGAATATAAATATAAATTAACTTTCTTGTTTGAAATACTTTGTATATATGTTTTATACCCTTTTAATTGTCTTTTATAAGCTTTATCTAAAGTGTTTTTTAATTTAAAGTCTACTATATCTATATAGTCATTATATTCTAACATTAAATCTATAACTCCATGGTATAATATATTATTTTTTTTATATTCAAATTCATATTCGTGATATATATTAGAATTTTTAATATTTTTAAATAAATCATTTTCTAAAAATAACTTAATCTTTTTGTTAATAAAATTATCTTTTATTAATTCATCATTAAATTGTTTTAAATCTATTAATTCAAATATTTCATGCAATAAAGTACCATATTCCATATTATTTTTAGTCTTCTTATCCATTAATAGATTTTCTTCTTTTGAAAAATGTAATTCCTCTTCTATAGTATTATTAATACTTATTTCTTTTACTTCAATATTATTATTAATATAATTTATTTCATTTTTAATTTCTTTTGCATACAAATAATTTTTTGATAATCCTATTTTAGTTAAATCAATACTACTAAAATATTCGTTTAAGTAATCTTTAATAGCATAAACAAAATCAGATAATTTATTAAATCTTGATCTTCTTATTTCATTGATTACTCCAGTATCGTCTTTTTCACATTTAATTGTATTTTTGTATGGAAGAACAATTATTATTTTCTCTCTCGCTCTTGTAAGAGCCACATAAAACAATCTGATCTTTTCACTTATTTCTTCTTTTACATAATTATTTTTAAATATTTCTTTTAATGGAGTAATAGAATTTTCTTCTAATTGATCAGGAATTATTATACCATATTTTCTATCAACTATTATTTTTTCATTAGCATCTTTATAATTAAATCCATGGTTCAAATCAGCGAAATAACAAATTGGATATTCTAATCCTTTAGATTTATGTATGGTAAGTATTTTTATACTTTCAGAATTTGATAAATATGAATTATATTTAATATTTATTCCATCATTGATTATATTATCTAAATAGTCTCGAAATTTTACCAAATCATAACCAATACTACTTAAAGAATAAGATAATTCATATATTGTCTTTAATCTTAAATTAATATTTTCATATTCCCCTATTTTATATATCTTATTATAAAAATCTGTTATATTTAATATTTCCTCTAATATCATAGTTGATGTTTTAGAATTAATAGATTTTATTTTACTAAAGTCATTATAAATAACATTATCTTTTAATTTATTATTAGTTATTACATCAAATAAATATTCATCATTTAATTCATATAAAAAACTTCTTCCAATACTTAAAATATCATATTTATATTCAATACCATAATCATTACTATTTATTCTTATAATTAAATCAATGATATTTTTAATAATATACAAATCAACATTAATACTTAAATCATCTTCTCTTAGTATTGATAAAGGCAATTCGACATATTCAAATATTTTTTTAAACTTAGTAAAATATTTTCCTCTATCACAAATAATAACAAAATCATTATAATTAATATCTCTTAACTTATTAGTTTTTTTATCGAATATTTTCATATTGGATTTCATTTTGTTTTTAATATCATTAGCAATAGCAAATATTTCTATCTCATCATCAGAAAATTTTTTATCAGTATTATTTTCATATTCTAATATTTCTATTTTATAATCGAAATTTGGAGATTTCATTTCTTCATATATTTTATTTCCATATATCATTTCATGAGATTCTTTATATTTAGCTCCTCCTAAATTATAATCCATTATTAATTCAAATATATTATTAATGCCACTCAAAACTTCATCTCTAGATCTAAAATTTTTTATCAAATCTATTTTAATACCCCCATTGTTTTTAGAATAATTATCATATTTTAATTTAAATAAATTAGGGTTAGAGCCTCTAAATCTATAAATTGATTGTTTAATATCACCAACCATATATACATTATTATTTTCAATATAACTTATAAATATATCTTGTATATCGTTAGTGTCTTGATATTCATCTATCATTATTTCTTTAAATTTATTTTTCAGCTCTTCTCTTGCATTTTTATTTTCTTTTACAATCTTGATTGCATAAAATGCTATATCATTAAAAGTATATATTTGTTCTTCTTTTTTATAGTTGCTTAATTTTTCAATATATTCTTTAACTATATTTAATATTGTATTGACTTGTTTATTAGTAGATAAAATACTTTCTTTTACTTTTTCAGCATTCCCATATTTAGAAAAGCTTATTAATTCATCAACTACACTTTTAAACGCTTTTTTAGCTTCTTTACCTTCAGGAGAAGTATTTCTAGGCACATTTGGAAGAGATATTTTACTTATTAAATATAATTCTTGTATATCATTATTAATTATTGAATTAATAGATTTTTTTACTTTTAATAAATATTCTTCATCAAAATAATATTTCAAATTATCAAACTCTAATAATATTAATTTTCTTTTTTCATTTAAAAAATCATAATATTCATCTAACAATTTATTAATATTTTCATTTTTATAAAAATTATTTTGAATTTTATTTACAAATTCTTCTTTATCTACAAATCCATCTATAGTTGTTGATATTTTTAATATTAATTTTCTTAGAGCATTATCATTCTTGATACAATATTTTTCAATTAAATCTTTAAAATCTTCACTATCTTTTTGATACAATTTTTCAAATAAATTATCAATAATTTGCTTTTGTTTTATTCTCACAATTGCATCATCACTAATAGATATAGTTTTAGGTATATTCAATAGATAATGATATTTTTTTACAACCGATAAAGCAAAAGAATCAAATGTTGTAACATATGATGAATTAAGTAATTCTAATTCTTTTTCAAATTTACTTGATTTAGATAATTCATCTCTTATTCTATCTTTCATTTCATTAGCTGCTGCCCTTGTAAAAGTTAAAATTAGTAATTCATTTATATGAATACCATCTTGTATTTTTTTAATAACTCTTTGTGTTAATACAGCAGTTTTACCAGATCCGGCACCTGCACTTACTATTATATTTTTGCCACTTTCGCATATTGCCATTTGTTGCTCAGGAGTCCATTTATTCATTATTATCACCTGCTAAATCTTCCAAGATAACTATATCTTTATTATTCATATAACATATATCTTTATATTTACAATTATTACACCCTATTAATTGATTATTTATTGACTTTGGATTTATTTCAAACGACGCATCAAATATATCTTTTCCTGCTTGCTTAATTTTTTCTTCAACTAATGCAGTCAAGTTATTTATTTCATCATCGCTGATAACTTTAGAATATGTATAAAAACCATTATTAGACATTTTTAAACCTTTAATAATACTCGAATCTTTATAACTACTATCAACATATTTGATAATATTTAAATCTAAATTTGTATATCCTTGTAACTTTAAATTATTAATTTTTTCATTATCATTTTTATATGCACTTAACAATTTTTGTAAATAGAACCCACCGATTTTAATATTATTAAACTCTCTCATATTTTTAATTAAATATACATATATTGGCAATTGCATATCTATTCCATAATTAATATTTTTAATATTTACACTTGGATTCCCAGTTTTATAATCAATGATAGACACAATTGTTTCATCATTAATTTCGTCATATAATATCTTGTCTATAATACCTTTAAAATTAATGTTTAAATTTTTATCTACTTCGATTATAATGACTTTTTCATACATATTTTTATTTAATTGTGTATATTTTGATTGCTTTTTAATGATATCAATAATGTAAAATAATTCTTTTTTTAATTTTTTTATAAAAAATTTTTCCATATTATTAAATGAATATGTACATTTTGAAACTTCTTCATCGAATCTTTTATTAAAATCATAATTTTCAACGAAACATTCAGAAAGAATCTTATGGTATATGTTTCCAATATTAATTTCAAAAGACTCTTCATACTTATTTATTTTTAATATATAGTTTAAATAATATTTAAATTTGCATTTATAATAATCATTTATACTTGTATATGATAAAGTTAAGTGATTATCTAGATATATTTTAAGTTTATCAACACTTATTTTTTTGTACTGATTATTATAAGTTAAATATTTCTCATCTTTATATGTACTATTTAATAAAACTAAATCTTCACTAATACTACCAAACTTAACATTTTCGTCTTTTAAACCGACAAGTTTTAATTTATTAAAAGAATTTGAATCATTATAAGTTATTTTTACTTTCTTAATATCAATAAATAATGATGAATAAGCACTTGATTTATATATCTCTCCACTATTGTTATGCGTAGAGCATGTTAACATTACATGTTTTGAATATTTTATATTATTTTGAATGTTTTTTACATCATTATAATTTAATTCGTCACTAGTAGATATATTTAATTCTTTTTTATTTTTATCATTTAAATAATCTTCATCTTTATGATTAACTGGTATTATACCTTCATTGAAATTAATCAAAATAACATACTCATCATTATTAGGTATACTTTCAAAATCAATAATTTCAACAGCGTTACTTAACTTATTTAATTTTATATATGTATTATCTATATCATTATATATTAATTGTTTAACTTTTTCATAATCATCTATAAAAGAATAATCATTTACAATGTTAATAAGTTGTGAATATATATTATTATCTTCATTAGTATTAATAAATATTTTTAATTTATTAAATACTTCTTCCATATTATTTGAATATAACTCTTTAAATTTATTAACTAAAAAAGTACCTGATAATACATAGTTACTCTTTAAATTTATGGGTATATTAAATAACTTGAATATTTTTTTTATAACAAAGTAATACTCTTTGTTCACATTAGATAATTTTATTTTATTAATATCAATGCCTGATTTTATTAAATTGCAAATAGTTGAAGCCACAAATGAAATTTCTTCTTCTTGATTATCTGCTATATATAAAATTTTCTTACCTTCTTCATTCTCATAATTATATTCATTGACTTTTGAAAAACTTTTTATTTCATTAAATATATTACTATAAAATTTATCAACATATCCTAAATTATATAATAAAATTTCTTTATTTTTTAAAAACTCTTTAAACAAATAATTTACTTTTATTAATTTTTTTTCCAATAATTCATTTTTTAAATTATATAAAAATCGAATTTGTTCATTATCACTTTCATTATTTACATAATATAAATTTTCTATATATGTCTTAGCTATATCATAAACAACATTATATTTATTACACACATAATAAATGCACTCTTTATTATAATCAAAACAATACTTTTTCTTTAATTCGTTTAAAGTAATTATTTTAATATTAATAAGGGTTTTAAAATCACATATATTTTTTAATAATGTTTTTTTATAACTATCTCTTATTATTACAATTTTGTTATTTAATTCATTTATTTCCATAATTTCCTCATAAAAATTATATCAAAAATATTGATGTTTTTAAAGAAAAAAGGAAGCATAAACTTCCTTATTCATCCTTAAATAACTTAACTAAAACTGGTTTTAATATTTCTATTGCTATAAATGATATAATGTTAACAATTACTACATAAACTACTTGTTTTACATTTATAACTACTAAACCAAATATAAATCCAATTGGTGTAAAAAACACTAAAAACTGTACTAAAATTAATGCTAATATTCCAATATTTAAATATTTATTGCTAAATATTCCTCTTATATATATAGGTTCTTTTAAACTTCTACAATTATATGCAAATACAAATTCATTAATTACAATGCTAAATAATGCTAATGTTTGAGCTATTTCTTTTCCTTGATCTAAGAAGTGATAATAGACAAATAAGCTAATTAATGTTTCTAATATTACAGAAACTATTAAGAATGCACTAAAAAATTTTGTAAATATCTTTTTATTTAAACCATTTGGTTTTCTTTTCATAATATTTTTTGATGATTGTTCAAATGCTAATGTTATAGAAGGAATTGTATCTGCTACTAAATCTATATATAATACATGTATTGCGGATATTATTGTATTTCCACTTAGCATTCCAAATATAATAATTGCAATCTCAGTAAAATTACTTGAAAGATTATAAAGAATATTAGTAATAACATTATCATATATTCTTCTTCCTTCATTTACTGCAACTGTTATTGTATTAAAACTATCATCTAAAAGTATTATATCTGCAGTATCTTTAGTTACATCTGTTCCACTTTTACCCATTCCAATACCAACATTAGCTAGTTTAATTGCAGGAGCATCATTTACACCATCTCCTGTCATAGCAACTACTTTATGCATTTTTTGAATAGATTTAACTATTTGTAATTTATTTTGAGGACTTACTCTTGCAAATACACTATATTTTTTAATATATTTAATTAATTCAGAATCATCTAAATCATCTAATTCACTTGCATTAATACATTCTTCTTTACTACTAACAATCCCTACTTCTTTAGCAATTGCATAAGCTGTAACAACATTATCACCTGTTAACATTATTGGCCTAATTCCAGCAGATAAGCATTCTTCTATACTTTCTTTAATATTTTCTCTAACAGGATCTTTTAATCCTACCAAACCTACTAATATTAACTTATCTTCTTCATTATTATAATTTTCTTTTTCTCTAGTTTCTTTATATGCGAATGCTAATACTTTTAATGCTTGTTTAGACATATTAGATTCTATTTTCATATATTCATTTTTTACATCAGATGTTAATTTCTTAACTTTTCCATCAATTAATACACTATTACATTTTTCAACAACTGTTTCATAACTACCTTTAGTATAAAACATTACATCTTTTCCAATTTTGTAAACAACACTCATCATTTTTCTATTAGAGTCAAATGGTAATTCTTCTATTTTTTGACCATCTATATTATTCTTCACATATTTTTTCAATGCAACATCAACAGCATCTCCAATAAGCTTTCCTTCATCATTAAAAATAGCCATATTACAAAAATACATTATGTTTTTGAATACCTCATCTACTTCTTTTACTTCTTCTAATGACTGATAAACTTTAGTTACTTCCATTATATTTTGAGTTAAAGTCCCTGTTTTATCAGTACATATTACCTCTGTGGCACCTAATGTTTCTATTGCAGCTAAATTTCTCACAATAGATTTTTTCTTTGCCATTTGGCCTACACCAATAGATAAAGTGGCAGTTATTGCTATTGGCAAACATTCTGGAACACTTGCTACTATCATCGAAATGCATAACATAATTATTGTCATAAAATCATAATTATTGATTAAACTATATATTAATACAAAAGTAATTAATATACTTGCAACCCCTAAAATAAAATGGCTTGTTTTATTTACTTTAACTTGAAGTGGCGTTAGTGGCTCTTCTTTAGTATCCATAGATGAAGCAATTTTACCAAGTTCACTATTCATACCAACAGCTGTTACTATTGCCTCTATTTTACCTTCTACTAATATAGTACCTGAAAATATCATATTCTTTTTCTCGGCAATTATATTAGTTTCACTAATAATGTCTTCTATTTTTTCAACATTTTCTGATTCTCCAGTTAATATTGATTCATTTACTTTAGCACAATAACTTTTAACTATTCTAGCATCCGCAGGTATCTTATCCCCTGATTCTAAAATTATATAATCACCAACTACTATCTTTTTAGATTCTATTTTTTTAAAGCGATTATTTCTTTTAACAGTAACATAATGAGATGAATATTTTTTTAATTTTCCTATCGCATCTTCTGCCTTAGATTCTTGTAAAAATCCCATAAAACAATTAACAAAAGTAGTACTAAGTATAACAATTGGTTCTAAAAAATCAGCTCTATTAACAATAGCATAAATCAATGATAATACACCAACTACTAATAACAATAAAACCATTATGTTTTTAAATTGAGCTAAAAATATTTGCAATTTTGTTTTTTTATCTTTTTCTATTAATACATTCTTACCATATTTTTTTTGTATATTGCTGATGTTTTTAGAATTTATACCTTTGTCTGAAGTTTCAAGTTCTTCCATAACTTTATCAACAGTTTTTAAATAAGCGTCTTCCATTTATATCCTCCTATTTGTTAATTTAATTTCAAATATTCATCTAAAAACTTTTGAATATCACCATCTAATACTTTATCAATACTAGATGTTTCATAATTAGTTCTATTATCTTTAACTAATGTATATGGACACATTACATAACTTCTAACTGCACTTCCAAAATTAACATCCATTACATCACCCTTTAACTCTTTTATCTTTTTATTGAAATTATTAAGGTTCAATAAAAATATTTTTGATTTTAACATTTCTAAAGCTCTTTCTTTATTTTTAACTTGGCTTCTTTCAACTTGAGATGATGTTACAATACCAGTTGGGATATGTGTTATTCTAACTGCAGAATCTGTTGTATTTACGCTTTGACCACCAGCCCCACTAGAATGATATACATCTATTTTTAAATCACTTTCTTTAACATCCACATTTAAATTTTTGTCAATTTCAGGCGTTACTAATACTGATGCAAATGATGTGTGTCTTCTTTTATTGCTATCAAAAGGGCTTATTCTAACTAATCTGTGTACACCAGTTTCGCCTTTTAAAAATCCATAAGGGTAATATCCTTTAACAAGTAATGTTACTCCTTTAATCCCTACTTCTTCTCCATCACTTTTACTTATTATTTCAAAAGTATAATTATTTTTTTCAAAATATCTTGTATACATTCTATACAACATATTTGCCCAATCATTACTTTCTGTGCCACCAGCTCCTGAATGTATTTCAATATAAGCATTTGATGAATCATATTCTCCATTTAAAAAAGTAGATAATTTAATATCTTCTAAATCATTTTCAACACTTTTTAATTCTTTACTTAATTCATCTAGTTCAACATCATCCAAATCAAGTTTTATCATTTCACTATAAGTATTAACACTTAATAAAATATCATTATATTTATTCACAATTGATTTAATATTCTTAAGTTCTTCTAATACTTTTTTATTATCACTTTTAGACCAAAAATCAACGCTAGAAGTTTCTTTTTCTAGTTCTATAATCCTTTTTATTTTTAAATCTAAATTTAACTTTATTTTTAAATTAGTTAATTCATCATTAAATTCCTTTAATTTTTTCTCCAATATTTTTATTTCCATAATTCTATTTTATCAAAAAAATAACAAAAAAGAAACTTAAAAGTTTCTCTAATTATTTTTGCTTCCAAAGCATTTCATTGCTTATGAATTCATAAGTTATTTTTTCATTATCAAATAAATATGATAAATATGATTTAATAGTACTTCCGATTAATACAAATTGATTTATATTCATAATTAATTCATATTTATCAAAAATGTGTTTCAATATATTTTCAAAAGTTTTTCCAGTTGATAAATAATTATATATTTCATCTAATACTTCATTTATTTTATTTCTATTATTTCTAATTAAAGATTTAATATCATTTGACATGCTGGTATGTGATGGTATAAATATCCCATCTAATGTTTCTAGATAATCTAATGTTTCTAAATATCCTTTGACATCATATATAAAGAATAAATGATATTTTGATATAACTTCTTCACTAAATAAACTATCCGCTAAAAAGTAAACATTATCATCAGTCTTTATACCTATCATATTGAAAAAGTGTCCGGGCAAATTAAAATATTCTAAACCTGGTATATTTAATTCTTCAATATTTTTTACTTTTGATTCGCTAGCATATAAAAATTTATTTTTTAAATCTTTATATGGATATCCACCATATAAAAATGATGGCTCTAATATTGGATTTTCTGTGATACATTTTTCTATTTTATATGAATAAATATCACAAGAAGTTCTATCTTGTATTACTTTATTTCCTCCTATATGATCAGCATTTGAATGAGTATTTATTACACCAGATACTTTCCAATTATTTTCATTAACTATTTTTAATATTTTCTTTCCAGCCTCTTTATCATTACCACTATCAATTATATAAACTGACTCTTCATCAATTTTATATATACCAATATTTGTATTATTTTTAATATAATATGTTTTTTTACCAACTTGAATTAATTCCATACTTTTCTCCTCCTAGGAAGAGTATAACATTATTTTATAAATATATAAATATTTTATTTTTTCAATATTAATCTTGATTTTATATCTTGCGCTATTTTAAAAGATGTATCGTATAAAAATCTATCATATTGCTCTAAATCTATGTAGAGTGTATCATGCTTTTGACCATTAAATAAAAAAGCAATATTCATTTTTAAAAGATTTTCATCAACCCCTTCTTTTCTTAACAATAATAATGTTCTTTCTAATTTTTTTAAATCCAATTTATATTTTTCAATAAGCATATCATTAATAACACTATAATCAGAATATATTGCAAAATTGTTAAAAATATTTGGATTTCCAACATTATTAACTAAAAAATCATCAAGATAATATTTATCTAATAATACATGAGTATAATATCCTAATTCTAACATATTATTAAAATCTAAAGTTTTTTTAAAATAATCAATATCAGGCACCAAAAATAATTTACCATTTATTCTGTGATGAGTTTTTCTTTTATCTCTACTAATTACATCTGGTAATATGTTGCCTCTTATAAAATTATCATCATTAATATCTAAATTTTTAGATATAATTTTAGCTGTTACAATATGTGATGCTATACTTGGCACGCTATTCCTTCTTTCTTAAATTTTAACTCTTAAACATTATAGCATAGTAAAAACCAAGTGTAAAATTATTTAAAATAAAATCTTTTAAAATTTAATTTTAAAAGATTAATAATTTATACTAAAAACGATCTATTTCGTATTTAATAATATCTCCACTTGCTGCATTTATTTCATATTCATATTCTTTGTATTGATAACTAAATTCTATTTCATAAACTGAGTAGTTATATTCGACATCTAATTTTGCTTTATGCCATATTATTTGAGATTCTTTTAATCCCGCATGTTTTAGTGCAATTTCTTTTGCTTTATCAACACCAATATATTTATCTTCAGATATTTGCTGTTCTTTATAATCTATATCATATTTAATCACTTCTTTAGTATTAATATCAATAACCACTTCATAAAACGCATCAGTAGAACTAAATTCTATTTCATATACTTCACGTCCTGATTCAATATCTGTTTTTACTTTAGTAAATGTTACATTTTCTTCTTTTTGATTAGTATGATTTAAAGCAATTTTTTTTGCTTCTTCTTCATCAATTAGATTTGATGCATCTGGAATAGAAACAGATGATTGATTTATAGCATCTTTTTCAAAATTAATAATTTCACCAGTTTTCATATGTACATCTATTTCATAAATATAACTATCATCTTTAAACTTTATTTCGTAAACTTTATCTTCATAATCTCTATCAATATTTATATATATAATATCATCTTCTTTAAAATTACCATAATTTAAAGCTTTTCTTTTTGCTTCGTTAACTCCAATAGAAGCACCGGATATCAAAATAATTAACAATAAAACAATTGCAATAATTGTTATAATAATACTATAAAATTTTATACTATTTTCTTTTTTTATAATTTTATTTTCTTCTTTTTTAGCAGCCTTTATTTTATTCATAATTTCTCCCTTCGTTGATTAATTGTATCAAATTTATAATAATAAATAAATATTTAATTAATAATATATATGTAAAATTGATTATTAAATTGTAAATTATACTATATTATACATAATATTAATTTATTATGTATAAAAATCTATTATATATAACCATCTGTGTCCATCAAATACTTTTGCTTATCATTTTTATCGACATATACAGGGAATGATTCAATATTATTCATATTTATGAATATTTCAGGATTTCTCCAAAGATTTTTACTTTTAAATGTGTATTGTATATTTGTCGTAGGGTCTGTCCATTCACAAACTATTTGATATGGATGTTCATCATTCACTGCATAAGAATAATTCACAATCGTTTCAACATATGTTGCATAAATTAACTCTCCATGTTCTTCTATATATTTATCTTGCCTTCTTTGTTTGATTTTCTTTTTTATTCCTAATGCTCCTATCAATACAAATATAATACCCATAAATGGAACTATCAATACCAAAAGATCCAATGATTTAGTTGAAATTACTCTGGGATTATTTATATCATAATAAATGTTTATTTTATCTCCTTCAGAAAAAGTCATTAAATATCCATTTAATTCTGATTCATATCTTTGACCATCAATAAAATATTCAACGTATACTTCATAACTTATTTCTCCATCTCGATTTTCATATGATATTATGTCTGTAATAGTTGCGGTTGTTTCAATTTTATCATCATAGTTAAATGTATTTATTGATACATATATACCAAAAGGAAAAAGAAAGACCCCTATAATAAAAAATATAGTAAACATTATACTATCTGCATGTTTTTTAAACATAAACATCATCAACTCCTTATTTTTATCTATTAATATTATAACATAAATTTAAAGATAAAAATAATCTAGTATTTTTCCATATATCATATTTTTTATAGTAATATATATCGTTGTTAATCATGTATTGTTAATTTCATATATTAATAATGGTGATGATGCGCATTATTATGATCATGTGATACTTTTGCCTCTACTTTACAATTTATTTCTTCGCAATGATCATTACTATTTTCAATTTCTATTGTAGTATGTGAAATACCAAGCTCAGCCATTTCTTTTTTTATTAATTTTTTTATTTCATTTGTATTTTTGATATCAGTTATAACATGCATTGTTGAATAATTGTTAACTCCATCCATACTCCAAATATGAATATGATGAATTCCTTTAATTCCTTTTATTTTGCTTATATGAAATTTAATTTTTTCAATTGATATATTGCTAGGTGTTTTTTCTAAAAATAAATCTAAAATATTTTTTAAATTTTTAAATGTATTTAATAATATAAATATAGCTATTCCAATAGACATAATTGAATCTATTAATGATATATCTGTAAATTTCATTAAAATAGAGCCAATTAATACAACTACCCATCCAAGTACATCTTCAAGCATATGTAAATTAACTGCTTTTTTATTTAATGAATCACCATCTTTAGTATAGTATGCAGCTAAAAAATTAATTACTACTCCAAATATTGCAAATATAATCATTCCATTATAATTTATTGTTTCTGGATTTAAAATTCTGCATATACCACCTATTATCACTAAAATAGAGCCTAAAGTTAAAACAATTGTTGTAATAAATGCACCTAAGACTGAATATCTAATATATCCATATGTATATTTTTCATTAGGTTTCTTCTTGCTTATCTTTTCTAAAACAAAAGAAAAGCCAATACTTAATGCATCACCAAAATCATGTACTGCATCTGAGATAATTGATATACTATTTGTAAATATTCCTCCTACTAATTCAAAAATTGAAAATGATATGTTTAAAACAAATGCTATTAAAATATTTTTATCTGCCATCATACACTACTCCTTTAAATTATTTCATTATTTTCTCAATCAAAACCATTTTCTAATATTTATTTAATATAATTATTTCAATACTAAATACTAGTTATTCACTTTTTTTCATTTAAATAACTTATATATATTATTAAAAATTGTCCATATTCATGAGAATTTAAGATTATTTATCGAATTCTTTAGCAACACTAGATATCTTTTGTAATTCAAACCTATATTTTTGCTTAACATTAGGATATTTATCGTGATCAACTTCACTTAAAAACATATCTAGTGGTCTAACCCATAATCCACCATCATCATATAATTTTCTATAAATAACAACTTGTTCATTTGTCTCAGAATATTTTGCTATATCTACCACAAGATAATAATCTCCTTTAAAATGTCTATAAACATGGTTTATTTTTATTTTTTTCATTATTACTTCCCTTCATATAAATTATATCATAAATTTGTATATATATAATAATAACATTTTAAAAGCCCATTATTATGGGCCTTCCTTAACTTAAGCATATAGTATTTTCTGATTCTGCTGTATATAAATTTTGATATTGTTCACAATTTTTTAACAATTCTTTGTGCTTTCCACTTCCAATTAACTTTCCTTTATCAATTACATATATAATATCTGCATCAACTATAGTTGATAGCCTATGAGCAATAATAATTACTGTATGATCTTTTACCAAGCCATCAATTGTTTTTTTAATATACTCTTGAGATTGATTATCTAATGCAGATGTAGCTTCATCAAATAAAATAATTTTTGTATTCAAAAGTAGTGTTCTAGCTATTGCTATTCTCTGTTTTTGTCCTCCAGATAAATTAACTCCACCTTCACCAATTATAGTATCATATTTATTAGGAAGACTCATTATATAATCATCAATATAAGCTCTTTTACAATATTCTCTTACTTCATCTAAAGTAATATCGTCTTTTGTTAATTTAAAATTTTCTAATATAGTTAAGTTAAATAAAAATGGACTTTGTCTAATTATTGATATATTATTTCTTAAAGACTTCTCTGTTAAATCTTTTATATTTATATCATCAATTGTAACTTTTCCTTCAGTAGCATCAAAATATCTTAACAATAAATTAAATATAGTACTTTTACCATTTCCACTACGTCCAACAATAGCTATTTTTTTATTGGGTTCGATTGTTAAATTTAATCCTCTTAAGGTATATTCATCTTTTTCAGTATATTTAAACTTAACATCTTCAAATTTAATTATTCCTTTAGTATTTACTAATTCTTTATTACCATATTCTTCATCTTGATATAATTCATTATTTAATATTTCACCTATTCTTCTCAAAGAAACTGTTACTTTATTAAAACTTACACCAAAATCACTAATACTTTCTACTACTTCATCAATTCTCCAAATATATGATTCAATTATTAAGAATAAACTTAAATTAATTGTTCCTTCTATGTAAAGTTTGCCAGTAGTCAATAATATTGAAAATTGAATAGCGAAATAAGCCAAATTATTAAATCCATAGTACCATCTTTCATACTTTCTAGCATCTTTAGTATGTATACTTATTTTATCTATAGATTTAAATATATTTTTTTCTATTATTTTGGTAATACCCAACGATTTTATTTCTCTAATGCCTGTTATATTTTCAGTGGCTTCTTTTACATAAAAATCAGTTTCGCTTTTTATATTTTCTTGAGTCTTTTTTATTCTAGGAAAAAATTTAGTTGAAATAAATCCCATAATAACGCCCAATAACAATATTTCTACAAATAAAATTAATGAAATTCTAATAGAAACAACAAGTATTACAATTACTACTATTGCCTTACATATTAATTTAACCATTTTAGCCAATAATTCCATTATTCTATCTGGATCTGTATATAATCTATTTATAAATTCTCCAACACCAATATTTTCAAATGCTATAGCGGGTAATTTATTAATTTTTTTATAAATATCTTTGCTAATATTATTAATAAATTTAATTTCAAAATATGAGTACAGATATTCTTTAGGTATTTGTAACATACCATAAAGTAATATATATATTCCTTCATAAATGATCAAATATAATACAAATTCCATAAAGTTATTTGAAGTCAATGATTCAACTGCATATCCCCAAAAATATACTGCTACTATTGCTGGCAAATATATTAAAGCCACTAATAGCATATACAAAAACAATTTAAATTTATCATCTTTTATATATTGCCAAAATATCTTGAAATGCTTTAATTTTTTCATAATTCCTCCCTATTTCCAGAAAAAAACTACTTTGCAGTAGTTTTTCTTTAATAATAAAAGTAAATAATATCAAAGAGTGGAAAACATCATAAGTTACCAAATCTACTGCCAAATTATTTTTTCTATTTTTATATTTTGTAATTAAAATTCTCATTTTTTCCACTCCTTCCTTTGTTTAATTAGTATAAGAATAACATTATATTTTTATCATGTCAATAATATTTTAAAGACTGATTAAAAATTATCTTCTCATATTTAAACCTTCTTCAATTATTGATTGATAATATATTTTATGAGTTTTACCTATATAACCAACATATCTATTAAAATTATTTATTTTTTTGCTAAGTCTATCTTGCGATAGTAAGCCATCAGCAATTATATGATCATACTCCCTTTATAGTTTTGCTAATTCTTCTTCAGAATAAATATTAGTCACATATGCTATATTATTCCTAATTTCAATAATTGCATGACTATATAACCCATTTTTAGTAAGATTTCCTTGTATAATAGCAAAACTTGTACCATTTGATCTTACAAACTCTCTATGTACTATATTTTGAGCATTAACTTTAATAACTCCATTTTGATTAAAAATTACAATATTATCTTTTCCAATTGGTATTATAACTTGATTATCTTGAGTTGGAGAAAAAGTTTTTATCTTTGAATCGCAAATAGTTGCATAAGCTTTATTTAATTTTTCTATGGTGTAAGGAACAATATCAAATTGTTTTTCTTCTTTTTCTTTACTTATATCATGATGAGGATTTGAATAACAAATCTCATTATCCCTATTAAAATATACAAAACCACATTCTTTATTTATGTTATTATTGTTATTTATTATTTTTAATGGACAATATAGTTTTAATACATTCCCAGCATAATCAATAGGTACTGTTACAAATATCTTAACTCTATTTACATTAAAATTCATTTAAATCCTCCTATTTATTATTTAATAATTCTTCAAATTATAAATAATCAAATTCAGCATTTAAATACCATGTATTAGTCATACAATTTATTTGCATTTACCTTTATCAGCTAAGTTTTCAAATTTATTGTTTTTTAAATACCTTTTTATACTTCATCTATTTCCTACTTTTTTTAATTTGATTATTAAAAAAGATGGCCTATTAAATTCTTTTTCACTGCTATATGGCTCCAACAATTTTACTATTTCAAAATTATTGCTTTTTGCTATATTTATTAATTCTTCAAATCTTCTATGATAAAAATTAAAATTCCCATTAAAATAACTTCTATATCTTTTTGATACATTTGAATAATTATCTAATTGAAATTTTAACTGTCCTTTATCTATCACCCAACTACTTTCACCCATTGAAGCTGTGGAGATAGGATGAACTTGAGAAAATACTAAAATACCTTTTTCATTTAATAAATTATTGATATTAAATAGTAACTTATCATAATTTTCAATATAATTAAAAACCATGTCACTAAACACAATGTCAAATTTGTAATCTAATTTTGATATTTCATTAATGTCTAATACCTTATATTTAATGTTTTCTGAACTATTATTTTTCATAGCATATTCTATACATTTTGAAGAAATATCAACTCCAATTACTTCTTTTGCTTTATCCGATAGTATTTTTGAAAATATACCTATACCGCATCCTAAATCAAGTATAGATTTATTTTCATAATTTCCTATTAGTTCCAATAACTTTTCTTTAATTGATTGATTATGTGGGCTGTTAACGTCTATTCTACTTTCAATATATTTTTCAAATACTATACTATCATCATAAGTATTTAAATTATCTTTCTTTATTATTATCCCCTTCCTATCATTGTAACATTTTATAATATTTATCCTCCAATCTTTTTAATAATATATACTTTTTTATGTTTTCATCTTTTTGATACCAAGTTTTTATTTCATATCCTAATTCTTTCAAATTATTTAAACTATGCTTATTTCCAAATATCACTTCTGCAATTATATGAGTAATGCCTTTTCCTTTTGCTCTATTCTCAAAAAATGCTCCATATATTTTGCTATCATTAATTGGGTAATTAACTATTTTCATATAACTCTCTTCTTTAAATGGCAAAAAATATCCCTTTTCTTCATCTTTAAAATTTTCTATAACTATATTTTGAATATTAAAAATATCTTTTACATCTTTTGATGTACACAATTTTATATAAAATTTATATGATTTCACTTTATCGCTCTCTCATTAATTTTAAAGGTAAAATTGTAAATTAATTATTTCATTTATAATTTTTTTAAACAATTAATCCTTAATAATATTTTTACTAATTATTTTTAAATAAATTTCTTTTTCAAAAGATTCACATACCTTTTTTAGAGTATTTTTTGTGCTAGGTATATAGTGATTTTCTGTTGTTTCAATCTTACTATTTCCTAATAGCGTTGATATGTCTTTTATTTTATATCCACTTCTTAACACTTTAGTTACAAAACTTCCTTTCAAATCATAGAACTTACAGTTAATTTTTTAATGATATTATTCGATATGGATATTTTATAATATCAGTACTTATATATATCCCATCTTTTTTTACAAGTACCATTTCTATTTTTTTTCTTTTTATTATTCCCTTAAATTTTTTTAATTAAAACTTTATATGCTTCAAAAAATGCTACACTATCATGTATATTCCCAAGATTCGTTGTTTTTGATACAACAAATCCATTTTTATCATTCCATTCTCAACAATACAACTATATCATTTATGCACAAAAAGCGAGTATTGACAATACATTTGTTGAGAATGAATTATCACTCGCATATTAATTATATCACTTATAATGATTAAATAAAAAACTGTTTTCAAAAGTTACTTTGTCAACAATACGAGCAACCAATATCGGTTGCTTTTTCTAATTGATATTTCCTAATTTAATATTTGTTCCATCAAACTTATATATATTAGGTATCATTATATTTTTCTCTTTAAGTAAATCTTCTTGGTTAATATCTAATGATTGTTCTATTGTTGGGCTAGTATTAACCATTACATATTTACTATTTATATTATCTATAAATTTAGAAGCATTGTCACTATTTTCAGTAAATATAGATGAACAATATTTTGAATTATTGTAATTTATATATGTTATTGCCTCATCAATATCCTCAACAAATATTGCATTTTCTACTTTAATTTTTAAATTACTATTTATATAAATATTAACATTTAATTTCTGCATTATTATTTTTTTGATAAAATCAATGTTCTTTAAAGAATCTATATAAATATCGTAGTTTTGATAACCTGATACAATAGTTTCCGTTGTACACTCACTTACATATTTATTTATAAACTCATTATCTCCTATAATAACAGTCTTATTTATAGATTTAAAATTATCAAAAAATTCACTAGAACGAATTGTTATAGAATGTTGGAACATTTCTTTTTTTAAGTTTTCTTTTTCTAAAATTGTTTGAATTAGATTTAACAATAAGCCATTAGTTCCACTCATATAACCATTATAGGCAAATATCATTGTGTTATGCGTTAATAAACCTAATAATATCATTTCTAACATAGTATATGTATTACCATTAAACATAACTAATACAATACCTAGTTTTGTATATAACTTTGAAGAAAGAAGTTGATTATCCATTAGAGAAATCTTATCTTTTGATTTTATTAAAGGATCTACATTTTCATATTTTTTTAGTATTTTATCTATTAGGTTATTATCTAATTTAAATCCATTTTTGCTGTTTATGTCAATTTCATTTGTACTTTCAAACAATTTAATATTTTCTCTTATTGCCTTTGCAAAATTTGAAACTAATTCTTTTTCATAATTATACTTATTATTTCTATTTGCTATTAAAGCATTATTTATAATATTTTTTACACTATCTTGCTCCATGTGATAATCCCCTTTCTTCATCTATTTCTGCTTCTAAATTCATAGCCTTATTGCACATTTTAAGTTGCTCTTCACTTAAATTGCTTATATTAAATTTTTTACCCTTTACACCGATTTGTTCTATCGCCATTCTTATTTGCATTGCAACTTTATCAGTAATATCAACTTGTTGTCCTTGGTTGTTGAATGAAGTATTATATAAAATATCTCCTACTATAATTTCTTCATTGGTTATATCATATATTATAGCAAAATTAGCATTCATTATAATTTTTGTTGTTTCAGGATTTAATCCATAGTTATAAGCAATATTGGAAACGATTTTGTCTGTTTCATCTGATTGAGTTATTCTAGAATAACTATCTCCTCTTGTTGCCAGTTCAAGTTTTTGTAGCATTAGTGCATCCAGTTTATTTGAATTGCTATTATCGTGAATTATAAATTCATCAGAATATATTGCCGGAACTTCATAATCAGAGGCAATAACATCTCGCTTTCCTGCTACAATATATTGTCCTTCAAGATGATCGCTATTATATAGATAGTGACTTCCATTAATAGGTGATGTATAAGGCAAGGGATCAACTAATCTACCTGAGTCTTTAATAGCAGTTCTCTTCAAAGCTTCTTTAATATCATTATAACCTGTCCCCACAGTAACTTTTTCTAATTTTAACGCTTCATATTTTTTCTCAGTTATTTTTCCTTCTTCAAGTAATTTTTTAAATTCTACTTTATCTTTTTCCATTAGTTCTTGTGCGGCTCGTTGATATAATGCATATATAGTATCAGCAAACTGTTCTCTGCTTATTTTATTTCTAGCTGCGTTAGTAAAGGCTTTTTCAGGAATCTCAATATTATCAAAGCATAATACATTTTGATTTCTCCAAACCCAGCTTTGAGCTATAGGTCTTCCTTCTTTATCTTTAATATAAAATAGTCTTCCAGTTTTATCTACTGCACTATGTATCATACAAGATTCTGCAGCATTACCTAATTCTTGACAGCAATTCGTTAGTTTGCCAATAACTAGTGCTATTGGGTCATCTAATCTTATAATCTCACAAATATATTCATCAGTTTCAAAATGTACTCTAGGTATTGTGCTAAATACTCTCATTTTAGCATAATTATAAATTTGCTGTAACCGTTCAAAATCTTCCTGATTATACCCACGCTCTGAAACTTTTTCTGCAAGTATTATATTGCCTGTCTGCACATTTGTATATTTATTAGACTTTACATATGCCAATGCTAAATCCAAAGTTAAAACCAAATTGCTATTGTTTGCCCTTATTTCAGACCATTGTTTTTGCATAGAACTAATATATGATATATATTCATCAGAAGAAAGTATTGTATCCATATTTTTTAAGATAAAATCTCTAAAATCAGGATCATAATTCATTACAAAAGCACCAAATAATTTATGTGACTTATCTGTAGTTAATATAGTTGAAACATTAGAGTCTTCCATTATACTTCTTAAAGTTTGTACTATATTTTTATTTTGTTGAGAATTTATTTTTAGTGAGTATGCACCATCTTTATTTTGACCATAACATTGTTGTATCAATGCTAATTGTTTATTATATTCTTCTACCATCTTTGGATCAGGATTATCTCCCAAAGATGAAATTTGTTTTTGTATAAAATCTAACATTCCTTGCATATCTTGTGTTGATAATGATTTTGGAATATCGGAAAATAATTGCTTTATTTTATTAAATCCATCCATATCATTATCAAATACTCCAAAGCACATGCTTGCTTTTAACAATGCTGCTTTTGAGTCATCATTAATATTGTGTCTTTCAATTCTCATTAGTTGTGACCATTTTTTACCAGAAGCAACAAATTTATCTACTTGTTCAAAAGGAAATTCTTTCATAACTGTGTGATGTGGAATAAAATGAAGCTTATCATACCAATCAGACAATATATCGAATTTATTTTCGCTTAACATTTGCATAACTGATTCTGGATTTTTCATTCCTATTCTTAAGGCCTCTTGTTCTCCATACTTTTCAAATAGTTGCTCCAAACCATGAATACCAATATTTCTCTTTTTAAGACTTAATAATACATTTTTTCCTTCAAGATAAGGAAGCCATTCTCTATGTTGTCTTAAAAGTTCAAAAGTTAAAGGAGTATTAAAAGTATAATTATAGAAAACTTCTTTCAATTCATCTGGTGCATTCTCATCAAGGAATAATTCTGGGTGGTCTTGACCAATTATTGCTTTTGCATCTTCATCGTATTTAAGCCTTTTAACAGTTATTGCTTTTATCATTTGTTGTCTAATAATATTGTCTAATTCTCTTAAATTATTACTATTTATATTATCAATATTTATCTGACAACTTACTATATATGAGCCATACTTATCAAATAATTCAAAAACATTATTATTATCAAAACCTAATTGTTTGCATTTTCTAACGAATGATCTAATGTTCGCATCACACACAAAGTCAATTTCTTTTCCTTGAAAAAACTGCTTCCATTCTGGATGACTTTGTATTATTTCTGGGCTAATATTTTTTTGATAGAATAAGTTTTGTAATTCTTCAGGGGCTTCTTCTGAAATAAATAATTCGGGATTTCTTGTTTTAAATTCTCCCGTTATTTCTCTATAGTCTGGGTGCTGACCATGATAATCCCAATTCCTTGGACCGTATATTATCATTCTTCTCATTACTTCATAGAATTCATTTTTAGTATATGGTCTATCAACACGATTTCCTTTTTCATCAATATTCTTTTTTACGTTAAGTGTCATATTAGGATCAAGAACGTTTACATCATTTCGTAGATATATATCATACATTGATTTTAGCATTTTACAATTATCTTTTGTGAAAAAATGCCCACATTCGTTATCAAAATTAACGATATTTTTTAGACCATATAACCCAATAAAATCTCTGACATTTTCATTTAATAATTCTTTAAATGGGATTGGCATAGCAAATAAATAGTCTTCTGAAATTTCATGTAATTCATTTACAAATTTTTCCGTTAAAAGATTACAACTAATTTTTTTAAAATAATCTTCTATCGATGAAAATTTAAATATCTCCTTATATTCATTGTTTGATAACAAATATTCTTCATCATAATTTTTTTTATATTCACTATATGTGTTATCTAAAATTTCATCGGTAAATTTTTTAAGATATTCTTTTATCTTTTCTGGATTATCTTTCTTTTCAATTATATTTTCAATAATACTTTTTGTGTCAAAATTATTTAAAATTTTGCTGTTGCTAAATAAAATATCTAATATTGTTCCATAATCATTTATGAATGTCTCTATGTTTTGATCATTCATTTGAAAATTATTTTTTAACATTGATTTTAAAAAAATTCTTTTTTCTTCTCTATCACTTTTGGAGATTATTGTTTGGTTGACTAGTTCTACTATGTTTTTTGGCATTGTATGATATTGCATAAGTGATTTTTCAATATCTTTTAGATATTTTTCCATTAAGTTTAAATCAGTTGCTTTTAATTTTTTTAGTCCTTCTTCTCCAATTTTGTATGCTAAGTCTATATCTGAAAATGACAAGCATGAAAAAGGAACTTTACCAATTAAGTCATAATAAATAAAATCTTTGAGTGATAGATCACAATTATAAATTTTTATTTTTACTTCTTTTGGAACATTTAATTTCTTGGCAAATATTTGACTTCTTTTATGCTTGTAATTCATATACTATTCACCTATGATATTATTTTATCATATTTATCAAAAAATTGTCTAGATAAAATATATGCTTTAATTTTAATTTAGAATTTCGCTTTTTTGTAAAAAACTGAAATAATCTTTAAAAATCAATAATTAAGTACAATCGGAATTTAGTCTAAAAATTTACGTTAGATGTTTGATACAATTTTAATAATGCTTGATTAAGAATATATCATGTTAATTTTGATAATTTATAATTACCTAATTCTTTTTTATATTATCAAAGATTCTCTATACCTTTTTGCGGTGGAATATTTATAATTTACTTCAAAATATTCTTTCATCCAATAATCTAAATAATCCGAAAATGACACATTAGAAAGTTCAAATTTACGACCTGTATTTAGATACTCATTATAAGCCTTCATTTTCATCTCGTTTTGTTTTAAAGCCAGATTTCCCCCTTGTGAGGCTATTTCAAATCTATATTGATATACATTTCCTCTTTTCATAATACTAACTTTTCCCATTATTCCTCCTTTAAGGGAACAAAAAAGTCAGCAAGAATGCTGACTTTTTAATTTGTGCATACATATCAATATCTATTTTTTCTAGGTTTTATAAGGCTTTTCAAAGGTATTCAAAATATTTGCACACAAATTGCACACATTTTGGTATTTTTATGATTTTTTTGATGTTTTTTTGCACTTTTTACTATCGCTAAATTCTCTTAAATCCTTGTTTTATAGGCTATTTTCCACAACACTGTTTATATTTCTTCCCTGAGCCACATGTACAGGTATGGCTTGTATTATCTTTATTTATTATATTTATGTTATTATTGCTATTTATTCTTTTTAATAGACAATACAGTTTTAATACCTATCATATTTTTAGTATATATAGTATTAGTGTAATCTACCATCGGATGACAAATAGATGACTTCGTCAACATTTCATTTACCTATTATAGGTTACCATATTCTTTATTTTTAAGCAAATGTGCGATTATTAAATCTATAAATTAGGTTAGTGAATTTCAATAAAATTCTTTTTCATCTAGAAGAGAAACTATATCTATTGCAGGCTCTTCATAAAGATGATTTTTCCTTAATTGTTCTATTACTTTTTTACTTAATCAACATCACATACATATTTCTTTTTTTCAGCAACATATTCAAATTTATTTCAATAATCGTTAATTTTTATAATAATTATTTTTACTATATATCTATACTTTTATAAAATCTATTACTATTTTATTAGTTTTTTACTTAAACAATATGGAATTACTTCATTTTTCAAAGTATTTGACAAAATATTATTTTCCATAGAGGAATCGTACCATAAAAACTTTTCAATTTCTTCTGAAGTTTCTAAATTTCCTTTTAATATTCCATTATATTTAAATACATAAAAATGAATTGGTGTAACTCCATCACTTGTAGCGATTTCGTCAAACTCCATTACTAGTTCAAATTGTGACTCATCAAAAGAAGCATCTTTTCCTAACTCTTCATGACATTCTCGGATGGCTGCTTCCAATGGTGTTTCACCATCTTCTATTCTACCACCTATCATTTGAAATGTAGGTCTTTTTCTAGGCTTATCTATTAACAATTTATTTCTATCAAAAAACATGGTGCCTACAACTTTCATAAAAATCATCTCCTAAATTTATTTAAGTATATCATTTATTTAAGCAATTAACAATTTATTCTATAAAAATTTATCTAATATTTTATAATTATTTTCTTTTTCAAAAGATTCACAAACCTTTTTTAGAGTATCTTTTGTACTAGTTATATAGTAATTTTCTGTTGTTTCAATCTTACTATGTCCTAATACTGTTGATATGTCTTTTATTTCTATTCCACTTCTTAACACCTTAGTTGCAAAACTTCCTCTCAAATCATAAAACCTGCATTTTATTCCTAGTTCGTGATGAATAATTCTAAATGGATATTTAGCAATATCTTTTCCAGAAT